>CAYOJJ010000005.1:0-157635 GCA_964404255.1 uncultured Alphaproteobacteria bacterium
GCGGGAGACGGGGATCGAACCCGCGACGTTCAGCTTGGGAAGCTGACATTCTACCACTGAATTACTCCCGCACTAAGCTTTACTTGCAAATTTACACTTATTTTTATTATTTTCACCATAAAATTGGAATATTGACAGGGTCTTTTTTCATCTCCCTTCGGCAATCTGACGCCCGAGCACTTTTCGTATAGATTGGTACAGTCTTTGCATTTATTAGTTACTGTACAGTAATTGTACAGTATGATAAGGCAGAGAAGCGATGAATACAGTAGTGAAAGGAATGAAGATGAAACAGCATATAACCCGGATAGCATTGGCGCTGGCAGGGATACTCCTGGCGGCCAACATTGCAACCGCTCAGATCTTCATGGAACGTGAAAGCGCCTGGAAGACAGAAACGATCCGTCAGTCGGGAGCAGATACCGTTCGTCTGGTTCATCATTCGTTCTTCACGATCTCACCGCTTAACGATACGATCGCGCTGATGTATCATGAGCCGATGCCGGACTCGGTAATGCCGAAGACGGCCATCGAGATCGGCAAGATCACGATCCAGGCAGAAAGCGCCTCAGAAGTGATCGAACAACTGGAGAAAGTCGCCCGCAGAGTCGGAGCCGATTGGATCGTAGGATTTAACGAGCCGCGCTTAAGATATGCAAGGATAGATGGCAACATTACCTCTATCTATCACTCGGAAGCAATGCTCTATAAGGTGATCAATGAAGAGCTGGCGCCGGAAAGTGAAATTGCGAACGTGTATTGCGGCGAGAACCATCTTGGGAGTTGCCAGGCGGTGTTAACCTGGCTGGATAAAAAATAAGTATCCAACTTGAAGTCAACGAAAGGGCGGCCCATGAGGGCTGCCCTTTTTTATTTCTCTAATAGATTCTTTACTTCTACTTCAAGTGACTTTGCTAAGCGTTCGAGCACGTCGATACTAACATTTACTATTCCGCGCTCAAGACTACTTAAATAATTAGAACTCAAATGAGAGGTCCATGCTAATTTCTCCTGAGACCATCGCTTTGCTAATCGCAAATCACGAATATTTTGCCCTATAATTTTTTGCAAGTTCATATTGAGAAACTTACGATTATTAAAAAAGAAAGTCAATAGATTATAATAGATAAATATGTATTATAGACTATATTTATGCCTTTTAAAATAATAATATAGTCTGTCATCCATCTTTAATGTAACAAATGACCTTTTCATTTGTCTTTAAGAATGAAAGGTCAATTTAATCCATCAATACATCGACGGCTATGAAAAACTATCTAAGCATTTTCGTTTTGCTGTTAATAATTAGCAGTACGTCATTTGTAAAAGCACAGATCATACCCCCCGATACAACAACCTATTGGAGGCTCAATGAGTCGGGAGTCGAGGTGCCATTTACCAGAGGACCGGATTCAACTCTATATAAAGGGCAAATGATTATTCGTTTTCGAGAAGGTGCTCTTGACTACGATAGGTTACTCTATTCTTATTCCAGTTTTTATTTCCCAAGAAAGACCGGGTCGAAGAAAAACCATACTCTCGAAGACCCTGCTTTCCCTTGTGATTCCAACCGTGGATTCCCTGAGTTATTACAGCATAACCTTAAACTGGAGAAATTTTATATCGACTCTGAAACTAATATTATCAAAGATACCCTGCTACGGACGTTTTTACAATTTCAACATTGCTTTTACTTAAGAAGACTTACTACTGCAAGCCCGAGAGATAAATTCTCAGTAACGAGAAGAGGCGATACAATAGGTTGCGATCTCTATAATTGGATGGTTCTAGCTTATGATACAACGGTGAACCCATTGATACTAACTTATGAACTGAACACCCTATTCCCAAATGACATTTTATTTGCAGAACCCGATAGGCACGGTGGTAAATTGTTACATACGCTACCAAGTCACCCAAAAGATGATAAAAATTTATATGACCTTTGCCAATGGAGCCTTATAGATATGATCAATGCTCCTAAGGCATGGGATTATGAAGTGGGAAATAAGAAAATATTATTAGCACATTTTGATCTCGGAGCCGATTATCGCCATCCTGATTTAGGGGGAAGTATTGGCGTGAATTCACATGTAAAATACGGCGAGCAATTTTCATTCAATACGACTGATAGCTCATTTGATCCTATTGCAATGAATCAAGGACATGGCACTCCTTGTCTAGGTATTATAGGAGCTCTTACAAATCGCAATCATCATTCTGTAGCTGGTGTGGCAGGAGGGTGGGGAGATTTAGGTGGTGATCCAGACGAAGGTCAGGGATGTAGCTTAGTTATACTGGCAGCATCCCATTTTGGGACCAGTTTTGACGCGGCAAGTGACTATATAGCTGCCATATTTCAGGCTTCAGCACAAAGTGATTCATCCGAGTTTGGTTATGGTGTTCATGTTATTAACTCTTCAATTAGACTCGTCTCTGATATTCCTGCAGTTCATGCAGCGATAAATTATGCATTTATGAATGGAGTAGTTCATGCTGCTTCAATTGCAAATGAGAATACTGATGAAACATCTCAACATCAAGATGTTGTCTGCTATCCAGCAAATTATGAAGAGCCTTGGATCATTGCTGTTGGAGGCAGTCAACCAAATAAGACAAGAATCGGTGGCTCGGATTTTGGATATACGATGGATCTTTTAGCTCCTGCAGGCGATAATACGGTTGGTGATAGTGTATGGAGCGATCAATATGGGCCTATTATCTGCTCAGATAGTAATAAATTAGGTAATTTTAATATGACGTTCACAACCGCAAATATTCAACAAAATCTTGGTCATTTAGAAATTGATTCTCCAAAATTTACTTATCGTGGGTTTGGGGGTAATTCTGCCGCTGCACCACATGTTACCGGCTCTGCAGGTTTAATACTATCTCATTTTCTTGAAGATACTATCAAATTAGAACCGGAAGATGTGGCTGGGATATTAAAAGCTTCTGCCTTTAGACCAACAGGGGTTAATCATTACCAATTAGAAAGTGCCTGGGGACATTTAGATATAGGTCATGCTTTTGAAATGTTGGATCAGACTCCAGGAGTATCAACAGAGAATCAGTACTTTATTTCCCATTTTCATTTTGAAGATGGCTTGAATTTTGGTACATGGGGTGAAGAAAAATACTACTGGTTTCCTATTAATTGGGATCCTTCCATTGTAAATCCATCGATTATAAAAAAACAATATAAACAATGGCAATACTTATTAAATGATAATACAACCGGCATTACCGGTATTCCTTTCTCCTATAAAGCAAAAGTAAGAACAGTGGCAAAGAGAGTGCTTCTTCCTCCTATGTGGGATACAACCGCACCATTATATGCCTGGGGAAGAAGCGGAGGAATTGGAGAAAAGAGCGGCTGGAGTTTTTCACAGACCAACTGGCAAACCGGTTGGAGCCGTGTTACCAGTACTTTCGGAGGAGATTCATTGAATGAAAGTATATTTCAGCCGCACAACAGCAAGTTCGAAATAATTACGGCGCAATATGACGTTTGGGCTTGGAATAAGGATTCAAACGATTATAAAACATATATCGGCCATGTTCCAGACGACAGCTTACTAGGAGTCAATTTTACTGTATTTGGGAGAAAGGATGCCTCATTCAGCGAGGTAAGAAAATATACTGATCCGCAAAAAAATGAATTGATCGTTTCGACGAGTACTGACGGCGACAAAATCAACTGTAAACTATATTCTGAAGTAGAATTTCTGAAGCCACGGTTAGAAATATTTGATATCCTTGGAAAAGAAGTAGGCGTCTTAAATCTTGGACGAATTGAATCAGGATGGAATACATTTACTTACCCAATTCTAAATCTTGGTTCGGGTGCCTATATATGTAGAATATCGGGTGATAATTGTGCTGTTTCTAAACTTTTTCGAGTTATTAAGTAATATGAAAATACTGTTGCCAGTAATATTTTTGGTTATATATTTACCCATTGAGCTAATGGCTCAATGGGTAAATATACCGTGTCCTGACAATCCTTATGCAGTAGGTGTAAAAGGAGACTTCCTTTTTATAGGAGGGGAGAATGGCTTGCATAGATCATCTAATTTAGGAATAACCTGGGAAAGTACTACTAATGGCCTGAAAAGTGATATATGGCCACCAACAATAAGAGCGTTTTATTCTTTCGATAACTACCTATTGACTCGTGTGTTCTATCTGGATGGAGGACTTTTTAAATCGACAGATTTTGGTTTAGATTGGACTTCATCGAAAAAGCAAGTCGATATGTATAAAGTTGTTTCTAATGGTGAATGTTTAATTGGTTTAAACCAAGTGTTAATAGTTCGCTCATTAGACAGCGCATATACATGGCAAATAATAGATAGTGGAATAACTTCAAAGACACTGGCAAGTGGTCATCCGGTCTGTGTTGCTATCGCTTCATCGGCGAAGACACTATATACAATTAATCCTGAAGGCCAAGTATTCCGCTCGATTAATAACGGTGATTATTGGTCAATGGTCTATGATCACCTTGAAGGGAAATATATCGATCTTTATTCAATAAATGATACGACTATATTTGCTTATGTCGATAATACTATCTATAGATCAACCGATCAGGGAAGTAATTGGCAAATAGTAAGAAAAGGATTAAATGGAGGTAGAAAAATATTAGCTGCGGGAAATAACATCTTTGTGTTTGATAAATTTGATGTGGTCTTATCAACAAACAATGGCGATACCTGGAGCCCTATTACATATAACTTGCCTGACTCTCTCAATTTTTATGACATGGTCGTCAAAGGTAATACTCTTTTTGTCGGAGCCTATTCACAAGGGAAATTAGGTTCCGGTGGCCTTTGGCGTCGGCCGCTATCGGACTTTGAAGCGGTAACTGCGCCAGTACAAACTTCAGCTCCAGTTCTCAGCGCTTCGAATAATCCTTTCAGTGATGATCTGGTGCTTCATTGTTCGCTTGGCTCGGAAGAATATTATAGGCTCGAATGCTTCGATGAGCTTGGGCGAATGGTCTATAGTGAGCCTGAACGCTTATGTAGCAAAGGTGATAATCAATGGAAGATCGATGCGGCTCTACTGCCTCGCGGTAATATCTATGCCCGCCTTGTAAGCCGTGCAGGGCGCGCTGCAGAGCTTGTACTCGTTCATGAAAAGTAGAAGAAGCTCCTTGTTGCAACATCAGATGTCGGTGGGGAAAAAAGGCAATTGCGCTTTGGAAAAGCAATTTTTTTTGAAATTCACGGAAACTCGGAAGTCGTTTTTTTGTTGTGAATGCAGGATATGATACTATATCCTGAAATATCAAAGGATATTTCTTAGTTCAAGACTTGATAATTAGGGGCGCTTCGGAGACTGGCATGCGTTTCACAAAGGGAGGACCAATTTCTCTCACCGCCCATGCAGAACCGAAGCGCTGTTTTTTTTAAAGCGTTTTTTCGGCGGTCAGTCTCGGCTAACGATTGTTGAAACCCTATGTGAGTGCCTGAGGTTATATGCCCGTTATTTTGATCGGGGCGTGGCTCAGCCTGGTAGAGCACCTGGTTCGGGACCAGGGGGTCGGAGGTTCAAATCCTCTCGCCCCGACAACAAGTGTAAGCCGTTGCAATAGCAACGGCTTTTTTTATTTATACTTCTACTATCATGAGCGAATGCTTCTTCTGCCAACTGATCGAAGGCAAACATGACCGGTGGATCGTCTATGAAGACGAGAAGCATCTCGGCTTCCTCACGCCCTTCCCGAATACGCCGGGCTTTACCGTGCTCGTAACCAAAGAGCATCATGATAGTGATGTACTGCTGATGAATGAAGCGCGCTACAGCGAGTTCTTATCTTCGGCGAAACAGGCGGCGGCAAGTATTCGTCAAGCGCTCGGCGTTAAGCGCGTCGGTCTCATTATCGAAGGGATGGGAATAAATCATGCGCATATCAAGCTCATCCCGATGCATGGCATTCCCGATGGGCTATGGCAGCCAGTACTTAGTACCGAGCATCCGTTCAGCGAGATTTATACCGGCTCTCTTTCTACTCATGACGGACCAAGAATGAGCAATGAAGAACTTACCGCTATTCAGGCAAAGTTTAAGCAGTGATAACGCGGTCTTTCTTGCGAAATATTAACATTTTAACCCCTGCTGCTGTTTACCTGCCGTGAATGAACTGGCCGAAAAAGCCCTGACGACCAGCGAGCGTAACCGCCCCGATACCCTGAGAATAAATGAGATCTTTTATTCCATTCAGGGCGAGGGTTCGCGCGCCGGCGAACGCTGTATTTTTATCCGGCTCACCGGCTGCGGGCTTCGCTGTAGCTATTGCGATACCGAGTATGCTTTTTACGAAGGCACCGATCGCAGTATTGAAGAAGTGCTCGCTGCTATTTCGGGTTACGATTGCCGCCTCATAGAACTCACCGGCGGGGAGCCCCTTGAACAGGAAGGGGTCTATCGGTTGATCGAAAAGCTGCTTACACTTGGCTATGAAATCATGATCGAGACGGGCGGCCATGTAGCGATTGATAGAGTCGATACTCGCGTCAAACGTATCTTGGATTTGAAAACGCCCAGCTCCGGCATGAGCAAAAGAAACTTACTCACCAATATCGAGTATCTCACAAGACACGATGAGGTGAAGTTCGTTATTGCCGGGCGCGAGGACTACGAGTGGACAAAGCAGATGGTCGAAACCTACAAGCTATCCGAACGCGTAGGCACGATCCTGCTTTCACCGGTCTATGGCAGTCAGTCACTCGAAGAACTATCGGCCTGGATCCTGGAAGATTCGCTGCCGGTTAAGTTGCAGGTTCAATTACATAAACTCATCTGGCCGCATATCGAGCGAGGTGTATAAGAGATTGTATGGCAAAATCACAAAAAACCGAACTCATTATTTTCAAGAATCCGCATCCCGAGCGCGATTACACGATCACTCATGTGAACCCGGAGTTCACCTCGGTCTGCCCGGTAACGGGACTGCCGGATTTCGGGACGATCACGATCGAATACGTCGCCGATGAACTCTGTGTGGAGCTGAAATCGCTGAAGTATTATTTTCTCTCGTTCCGCAACCGCGGTATTTTTTATGAAGCGGTGATAAATGAAATTCTCGAAGATATGATCGGTGCGCTCAAGCCGCGCTCACTTACCGTGCATGGGGAATTCTCTACTCGCGGCGGGCTGCATTCTACTGTTGAAGCAGGCTACATACAAGGTCTCGATCCGGCGCCAAAACCCTCTCCGCGCGTTCGCATTACGAAGCATACAAAGCCCGTAGCAAAACCGGTCGCCTGATGTTCACGAAAATCTCCAAAACTTTTCGCTGGGAAATGGCGCATCGGCTGCCATTTCATGAAGGCGGCTGTAAAAATATTCACGGCCATAGCTATGCCGCAACCATAGAGATCGCCGGCGAACCCGATGCAAAGACGGGTATGGTGCTCGATTATTTCGATCTCGGCGCCATTTGCGAACCGATGATAAAAGAGATCGATCATGCGTTCCTTTGCGATAATTCCGATACGCCGGTTAAAACATTTCTCGAACAGACGAAGCTTAAAGCTGTCTTTGTGGATTTTTCCACTACCGCAGAAAATATCGCGGCCTGGATGTATGCACGGCTATCGGATGAACTAATGGTCTATAAGAATTTGCGTACCCTGCGAATTGTCGTCAGCGAGACCGAACGCACAACGGCAGAAGTCGCTGGTGAACTTCGTTTGAGTTCTCCTGAATCAAAACTGCTCGAACATCAGTCACATATGCTCGAATGAGATCGGTCGTACTGCTATCGGGTGGGATGGATTCGACGCTTACGGCGGCAATTGCACGCCACGAGAGCGATGAAGTGGCGGCCATTCATTTTAATTACCGCCATCGTACCGAAAAACGCGAGTTGCAGGCTTTTAATGAAGTGGCCGAGCGACTCGGTATAACGCGCAAGCTTGTAGTCGATGTAGAAGTACTGCGTCAGATCGGCGGCTCGAGCCTTACCGATGATTCCATTGCTGTTTCCAAAGCCGATCTGCATTCGACAGAAATTCCAAGCTCCTATGTACCTTTTCGTAATGGTACCTTCCTGGCGATCGCTACCGGCTGGGCAGAAGTGCTCGAAGCAGAACGAATTTATATCGGAGCCGTAGAAGAAGATTCTTCCGGGTATCCCGATTGCCGCAAAGTATTTTTTGAGTCCTACGAACGCACGATCGATCTTGGTACCAAACCCGGCACTCATATCAAGATCGTTACTCCGCTTATTTCAATGAAGAAATCGGAGATCGTGCAGCGGTCGCTCGAACTTGAAGCGCCGCTGGAATTAACCTGGTCCTGTTATCAATCGGAAACCGTAGCCTGCGGAGAATGCGATTCCTGTGCATTGCGATTGCGGGGATTCCGGCAAGCCGGTGCGGAAGACCCAATCGAATATCGGGTTCGCCCTCGATATGACTGAACAGCAAAGGCCGGTACCCTTCCCGAAGTTTTTTTTTAGCGGTCGGTTTCATTCGATCCTGTACTGCCTTTGCCTGTTATTGCTGATCGGTTCTTCAACAGTTGTTCATGCTCAAACCGATAGCCTTGCAAAGAAAAAGAGCGCCGGTGCAAAAGTAAAGCGACCGGGGTTCGATCTTCCGGATTCTTTATTTGTGGCCGTCGATACGCTAAAGCATGATATCGATACGATCATTTATTATACTGCAAAAGATTCGACGGTTTTCGAGGTTGGAAAAAAACGAGTGACGCTGACCGGTAATGCAACGCTCGATTACCAACAACGCAATATGCAGGCGCATCGGATCATTCTTGATTTCCCGACGAATCTGCTTACCGCCATGAGCAGCGCCTACGATTCGGTTATTGAAAATACGGTTACTCATCAACGGCGCATTATTCGCGACACTACCCGCGTAAAAAGCCGCGGTGCCCCAAAACTCATGGATGGCGCTACACCCTATGAAGGAGAGATCCTTTCCTTTAATTTGCAAACCAAGCAGGGGACGGTCGATCTCGGGAGTACCACCATGGAAGGTGGGTTTTATTATGGAGAAAAAATCAAGCAGGTAGATCAGGGGGTGCTCTTTGTAAAGAACGGGCGCTATACGACCTGTACTGCGCCCACGCCGCATTATTATTTCGAATCGCCCCGAATGAAGGTTGTCAGCGGCGATCAGGTCTTTGCCGAACCTGTCTATCTTTATATTGCCGATGTGCCGATCTTTGTCCTGCCCTTCGCAGTGTTTCCCCAGCACGAAACGGGGCGTCATAGCGGGCTTATCGTGCCAAACTATACCGTGCAGAATTCCCGCGGCTTCGGGCTTACGCATTTAGGGTATTATGAAGTGTTCTCCGATTATCTCGATGCGGCGTTTCGCTCGGATATTTACACCAAAGGCGGGTTTAATCTCGACCTGACAACGACATTCATGAAGCGCTATTTGCTCACTTCACCGGTAACGCTCGATCTTGGGTACGGCGAAGCACGGTATAATAGCAGCGATGATTTTAATAAGAACTTCAGGTTATACCTGAATATCCCGAACCTGCAACTCGATCCGGTGACGAGTGTCAATTCAAATATTACGTTTCAAAGTACGACCTACCAGCGCGATAACGCCCAGAATATAAATGATCTCGTTAATCAGAATGTAACCTCGAATGCTTCCTTCAGTACCCAGTTCGAGAAGTTAGGGTTATCGTTCGGTGCCTCGTATTCCAGAACTCAGAATCTTCAGGATAATACCTATACCGAAAGCAGCCCGCGTATTACGATCTCGAGAACCTCGCCCCTTTATATTTTTGGTAACAATACGGGAGAGAGTAGCAGTTATGGCATTTTACAATCGTTCTCGTTCAATTATAGTTTTACAGCGGCACGAAATTATAGCAAGTCGATCGTCAGAATTCCTCGTGATTCCGTTCATGGTATTATCGGAGATACCTCCTATCAATTCCACGAGCAATTAGGTATTTTACATTCGCCATCGATCTCGCTCTCGCCGAAAGTAGGATATATTTCCGTGGTGCCTTCTTTCGATTACGGTGAGGCCTGGTTCATCAAATCAAAGACTAAAACGGCACGATACAGTCTGAATCAGTTTGCGGGGCATACGGACTCTACTATCGTATTCGACAATACATATTCCTATGGATTTGACCGGCTCTATCGCTATGATGTTGGAGTTGCTGTTTCCACGACGGCATACGGCATCTTAAATGTAGGAGCGCTGGGAGTCAAGGCTATCCGCCACACGGTACTGCCTTCGATCAGCTTACGATATCAACCCGATCTTTCCTATCAGGAGAAACGATATTATACCGATCCACGAACCGGCCAGCAGATCGCCTATAGCCGCTTTGAAGATGACCTGAACTCGGGTTTTACAATGGGTGGTAAATCGGCCGTGCTTGGATATTCGCTCGGTAACGATTTTGAAGCAAAAATCGAACGCCAGATAACTTCCGATTCTACCTCCGAAGAAAAGATCAAGTTGCTAAATCTTTCTTTGAACTCCGGTTATGATCTTGAGCAAAAACTGTTCAGTGCATTATCGCTTTCGGCGAATACGCAGATCGGTACGTTCTTTAATTTTGGTGCTTCGGCTACCTATTCATTTTATCCGCAGAATTACCTGGGCGGAGATTCTATCCAGCATACCCTTATTTCGCTCGGGCAGGGGATTGTTCGTGCCACCAATGCTTCGTTTCATGTAGGTGGCGCCTTCTCTTCGAGTGAAACGTCTTCCGGAGAGAATGTCGATTCTCTTCGAGCTCTTTTCAAACTCAATACTCCAGATGAAGAACGGCAGATGTTCCTTGGCGGTAATTATCCCGGCGCTTTCGTTTATGTGCCATTTCGTCCGAAATGGAATCTTAATTACGATTTCTCTTATACGCTCGGCTATAGCGGGGCAGTGGTCCAGAAAAATTTCTCTGCAGGACTTGGTTTTACGTTCTCGCCAACCGAACGCTGGAGCTTTACTTCCAGCGCCCAGTATGATCTGGCAAGCAAGCAATTCCTGGTACCTAATCTTCGGGTACATCGCGATCTTTCCGATTGCTGGGAAATGAATTTCGATTACCGCCCCACCGGTATTATCCGCGGCTTTAATTTCGAGATCAGGCTCAAATCACCACAGCTTCAGGATATCAAGCTTACCAGACAGGAGAGTACCTATGGTACATTCTGATGTCTTTTCTACCGTCGCCACGGCCTTACAAAAGGCCGGAATAAAAGAAGAAGATTCTATTCTTTGCGGTGTCAGCGGTGGCGTTGATTCAGTTGTGCTCGCTTTCATCCTGCAATCGCTTCGCAAGCAGCAGTTCTTTACGAGACTGGCGATCGCTCATGTCGATCACATGATCCGTGGTAAAGAATCGTCACGGGATGCAGCGTTTGTAAAAAGGCTTGCCGAAAAGCTCGATGTGCCTTTCTTTCTCCGCCTGGAAGATGTTGCCGCTCTTGCTGCCAGGAATCGCATGAATCTTGAAGAAGCAGCGAGAGAAGTACGGTATTCCTTCTTCAGAGCCTGTGCCGAAGAAAATGATTTTCGTTTTATCGCCACCGGCCATAACGCCGACGATCAGGTCGAGACCATTCTGATGAATATCGTTCGTGGCTCTGGTATCCGCGGCCTGCAAGGTATTCCGGCTACGCGAATGCTCGGCGATGGGGTACAGGTCGTCAGGCCGTTACTCGAACTATCGCGTGCCGAGATCACGGATGTCGCAAAAGCCAACCGCCTCACCTGGAAAGAAGATAGCAGTAACAGCAGCGAGGTATTTACCAGAAACCGCCTGCGATCAAAAGTTGTACCTGCTCTTCGCGATAGTGTTCCGAACCGTTCTATTTATGAGGGCTTTGCGAGGATTTCAGCCGCAGCATCGGAGCAGCAGCAATTTATCGCTTCACAAGTGCAGGCGCTTCGTAACGAAGCTTGTAGTGCCGAGGCATTCTCGTTATTTGTTCGTCCGCAATTAGTTGTCTTTCGCCGGGAAGTACTTTTTGCTGCGCCTACCGTGGTGCTTAAAGAATTTTTACTACTGGAAGCCCAGCAGCTTTGCGGTCATTATATCTCTTTCTCCTGGCAGCAGTATGAAGCGATGGCAGCGCTTATTGCCGGCAAAGGGCCGAATGCGCTCCAGCTTTCGGGTGAGTTATTATTGCAGCGGGTCGATGCGAGTATCGAACTGCGCCTGCTTAGAGAACCGGAGCAACTGGGTGCACCACTCGACCTTACGCATTCGGTGGCCACGACAGCAGGTACGATTGTTCTGAAGCGAGCTCCGAAAAAAACTATCGAATATTCCGACAATATTGCCCTTATTAGATCGTCTGTAGTTAAAGAGAAGGGCCTGCTTGTCCGAAACTGGATGCCTTCGGATACGATCCGACCATTTGGGATGAAGGGCCGCAGAAAAGTAAGTGATCTTCTGGCCGAAGCCGGCATCAGGACGAGAAGCCTGAAAGAACATGTACCGGTCGTGGTTTTTGCCTCGGATCCGAAAACGATCGTCTGGATTCCCGGAATCCGGGCTTCGGAGGAATGCCGTATAAAAAGCGGCGAAACTGCCTATCTGCTATCTCGTATTGTTAAATAACATGCCGCGAATCCGTCTGCCAGGCCTCCCGAACTGAGTTCCGGTGAGGGGTGTTTGAACAGTTAGCCTGTAAGTGGCTTTTTCCGATTTTCGAGAAATGGCTTTTCACATGGGAAAACAGGCAATACCTACCGCGGCGCGCAGTAGAAGAAAGACACTAATGTATCAAAGGAATAAACCGACCTTGTTCGGTTCAACTATGCAAGATAGAACATTATCGATGGCTTCCAATCCCGAAGAACGCCCCACAAGCCGTGGCGGTGGCAATCGCTTTGGCGGAAAAAAACCATCACAAAATTCAAATCCCGGCGGCGGGCCCGGAGGCGATATGAATCGCCAGCAGATCTTACGTACCGTAATGCTTTGGGCAGTAATGATGTCCGGAGTATTTCTTATTTTATGGATGGTCAATGGTAAGAGCGATGGCGATGAGGTAGAAGTAACCAATACCACGTATCAGCATTTGCTCGACGAAGGAAAGTTTGAATCCGGAACAGTAGAGCAATATGGACTTAATTCTTACCGGTTCCATGGCACCTTGCGCCAGCCGGAAGATATTGTGACCAAAGAAAAGAAATATACCCACGTTCCGAAGATCGTAACCAATCTTGTCCCCGAAACCCTCGGCGATCAGTATAAGATCTGGAATGCCAAAGGTATCGAAATTAAGAAGATCGATAGCAATGGATCGTTATGGGAGAACCTACTGAGTTTCCTTCCCTGGATACTCCCATTCTTCTTTATCATATTCTTCCTGCGCCGGATGCAGAATCAGGGTATGAATGGGCCGAAAGGAATTTTTTCGTTCGGTAAATCGCGGGCACGCCTTGCCGATGAAAAAGCGCCGAAAGTTACGTTTGTCGATGTAGCCGGCGCCGATGAAGCAAAAGTAGAGTTACAGGAGATCATTGAGTTCTTGCGCGAACCGCAGAAATTCCAGCGTCTCGGCGGTAAGATTCCGCGCGGTGTATTGCTCCTTGGCCCGCCAGGAACAGGAAAGACGTTACTCGCTCGCGCCGTAGCCGGAGAAGCCGGTGTACCGTTCATGTCGATCTCCGGCGCTGATTTCGTCGAGATGTTCGTTGGTGTCGGTGCTTCACGTGTTCGCGATCTGTTCGATCAGGCAAAGCGCAACGCTCCGTGTATCGTCTTTATCGATGAGATCGATGCTGTCGGTCGTCACCGCGGTGCCGGTCTTGGCGGCGGACACGATGAGCGCGAGCAGACGCTCAACCAGTTGCTTGTCGAGATGGATGGCTTCGAACAAAATAGCGGTGTCATTATTATGGCTGCTACGAACCGTCCGGATGTGCTCGATCCTGCTTTACTACGCCCCGGCAGATTCGATCGCCAGGTAGTTGTCGATCGTCCCGATGTTCGCGGCCGTGAAGGTATTTTGAAAGTTCATACCCGTAAGGTACCGCTCGGTACTTCGGTGGATCTTAATATCATTGCCAAAGGTACTCCCGGATTTTCGGGTGCCGATCTCGCTAATCTTGTCAATGAAGCCGCATTGCTCGCCGCCCGCCATAATGCGGATCGTGTAACAATGGATGACTTCGAAGAAGCGAAAGATAAGGTCATGATGGGCCTTGAGCGTAAATCGGCTGTGATCAGCGATGAAGAAAAGAAAGTAACAGCTTATCATGAGAGCGGCCATGTAATTGTTGCTCGCAAGATGCCGGAAGCTGACCCAGTGCATAAAGTGACTATCATTCCAAGAGGCCGTGCCCTTGGTGTGACGAGTTATCTGCCTATCGATGAGAAGCATACGTATTCGCGTGAGTATCTGGAATCGGTGATCGCTTATGCTCTTGGTGGCCGTGCCGCTGAGAAGATCGTTTTCAATCGCATTACAACCGGCGCCGGTAATGATATCGAACGTGCTACCGATCTTGCCCGCAAAATGGTTTGCGATTGGGGTATGTCCGATAAACTGGGGCCGTTAAAATATGGGCGCGGCGAACATGAGGTATTCCTCGGTCGCGATATGTCTTCGGAAAAAACCTATTCCGATACAACCGGTAGAATTATCGATGAAGAGATCCGCCGTATTGTCGAAGAAGGAATGCAGCGCGCCGAGCATATACTTCATGAGCAGATCGAAGTATTGCACCACATGGCAAAAGAACTGCTTATCCGCGAAACGCTTAACGGTGAAGAGATCGAAATACTTATGAATGGAGGCAATCTGCCGCCATTTGAAAAGAAGCCCGAGCCTTCACGTCAGGATCCGAAAAAATTTACGATCGCCGATAATGTAAAGGTACCACCGCTTGGCGATCTTGGCGGTATCGCTCCGATGCCTGCTTAAATTATTGTTATTCTTACTATTAAAGGCGCTCCATCCGGAGCGCCTTTTTTATTGGCCGTTGGTAACACTGAGCTAACAGAAACATAACAGATGCTTATCGGACATGAAGTGGGTTGCGGTGGTTATTGGAGTTGTGTTCAACGAAACCATCGCGAGGAGCACCGCATTATGAAATTGTTCAGGTCATCTGTAGGAGCGCTTACGCTTGAAGAACCGGATTTTGAACTCACGTTAGATCACGATCCGGCCGATGAATGGCTATCCCGTTTACGGTTTGTCGATACCATTGTCATCAGCGATATTCACCTGGGCTCGGATGTCTCGAGAAGTAAAGACGTCCTGAAGATGCTCAAAACCTTCGACTTCAAACGCCTTATTCTTAACGGGGATGTCTTTGAAGATCTGAACTTCAAACGCCTCGATAAAGACGATTGGAAATTTCTTTCCTATATCAGAAAGCTTTCAAATCCTAAGCGCGGTACCGAAGTAGTCTGGGTTGCCGGTAACCATGATGGGATCGCTCAAATCCTTACTCACCTGCTTGGTATTCCGGTGTACGATGAATATCTGTGGGAATTCGATGGAGAAACCTATCTTGCTATTCACGGCCATCAGTTCGATGATTTCCTGAATCAGAATGTTGTTATCAGCGAAATCGCCTGTGCCGTTTATAAATTCTTTCAGAAGATCGATTCCCAAGAGCAGCGCATGAGCCGCTGGATGAAACGCCGCAGCAAAACCTGGCTGCGGGTATCCGAGAAGATCGCTCTTGATGCCATCGCCTATGCCAAAAAGAAAAACGCTCAGCATGTCTTCTGCGGCCATACTCATCAAGCAATGGAATATCAGGAGCATGGCGTACGCTACTATAATTCTGGGTGTTGGACCGATAAGCCGGCGCACTATATTGCCATCGATACTTCCTCCGGTGTATCGATAAAAGAGTATCTCTGAGGAGTACTCGCACTGCCGGTTTTCTTATTGCCCCGGAAGTTTCCGTTGTATTTTGGTACTCATTCACTTATCAGACGATCATCATGAGTACCATTCGTATTGTCGTACCGATCTATAATGGAGTAGATATTCTTGACATCTGCGGCCCATTCGCTTTCTTCTCTTCACAAAGTGCTGCCGGATTAGAACCCATCCTCGCATCTGATACCGGTAAATCGGTTACTACTATTCAAGGCATTGAGATCAATGCACAATCGACACTGAAGAAAGTCTCGGGCGCCGAAGTGATCTGGGTACCAGGCGGATTCGGCGATAACTACTTTAACCAATTCAAGAAGGGTAATCCATTACTTAATTGGCTCAGTGCACAAGCAACCAGTGCAGAGTTATTCTGCACAGTCTGCACCGGGGCACATATCGCCGCCGCGGCCGGCGCGCTCGATGGATATACAGTTACAACCCATTGGCTTTTTCAAAAGCAATTGCTGTCTTTTCCAAATATTACGCTCACTTCCGGCTTCCCACGATATTGGGTCGATAGAAACCGCGTTACCGGCGGTGGTATTTCCTCCGGGCTCGATGAAGCACTGGCGGTCATAGCGATGCTGCTCAACAATGATGCAGCACAACAGGCACAGTTACTAAATCAATATGCTCCCGATCCGCCATTTAACTCCGGTACGCCTGTTACTGCACCTCCCAAAGTGCTAAAAGAATTCTTCGATGCCAATATGAATGATCAGACCGATCTTCAGAATGCCATCAATGCTTTTCTTGCAGGCAAGAAGTAAGCTCGTAACGAGATGGAACCGCTTTTGTGGTTTTCATCTTTAGTGAGCTACTTCATGACGACCCATCCGATACTCATAATCGACGACGAGCAATCGATCCGCTCGTTACTGGCGAAGATACTCCGCCTGGAAGGCTATGAGGTTTTTGAAGCAGAAACTGCTTCGCAGGGGCAGGCTATTCTTGCCGGGGAAAAAATATCGGTGGTTATTACCGATGTCAAGCTGCCCGATGCTAATGGTGTGGAGCTCGTCTCGGCTATTAAAGCGCTATATCCTGAGATCGAAGTTATTGTAATAACGGCCTTCGGTACGATCGAAGGTGGGGTTGCCGCCATGCGCAATGGCGCCTTCGATTATATTACTAAAGGCGACGAAGACGATAGGATCATTCTCACCGTCGAGAAAGCCGTTGAAAAAGCCGATCTGAAAAAACAGATTCGCGAATTACAATACCGGATCGAATCGAGAACGGGTTTTTCAAAACTGATCGGCAAATCGGAGTCGTTTTCAAAAGCGGTAGAACTGGCGAAGAAAGTAGCGCAGACGGATACGACCGTGCTGTTGCTTGGAGAGACGGGCACGGGTAAAGAATTATTTGCCGAAGCTATTCACCGTTCTTCGAAACGGCGCGAGCGGCCATTTATTGCGATCAATTGCAGCGCTATTGCTACTGATCTCCAGGAATCGGAATTGTTCGGGCATAAGAAAGGCGCCTTTACTGGTGCAGTAGCCGATAAGATTGGTCTCTTAGAAGAAGCGCATACCGGCACGATCTTTCTTGATGAAGTCGGTGACATGACACCCGAGACGCAAACAAAACTACTACGCGTTCTCGAAACCAAGACGATCACGAGAGTAGGAGATACAAAGCCGCGCCCTATCGATGTTCGAATCATTGCGGCCACAAATGTTAATTTAAAGGAAGCCATTATCGAACATACGTTTCGCGAAGATCTGTATTACCGACTCAACGGCTTTACGATCTATTTGCCTCCGCTGCGTGATCGGGTTGAAGATATCGATCTATTGGCCTATAATTTTCTCCATTATTACAGCGAGCAATTCCAAAAGTCAATCACTGGTATCAGTTCTGAAGCTCTGCTCTTATTGCGTCGGCAGCGTTGGATGGGGAATATCCGCGAATTAAAAAATGTGATTGAACGGGCAGTGATCCTTTGCACATCCGATACTATTACGACCGAACATCTTCCGGAAGATATCCGCCTACCCCGAAGTAATGAGACTAACCCCGAACTGCAATCACTCGATGAGCTTGAACGTACTCATATCCTTCATGTCTTAAAGCATACTACCGGAAAAGCACAAGCAGCAAAGGTGCTTGGTATCGGTATGGCAACCCTCTACCGAAAGCTGAAAGAATATGGTATAGGATAACAGTAGTAGTAATAGTAAGAATTTTTTTTACTCCTCTTCCCGGTTCGTCTCTCATTTTGATAAAAATTCTCAAAAGGAGAATTTACCCGCCTAAAATTGTCGATTTCCCTCTCAAATCACCAGTTATTTTTTGGCATAGAATTTGACTTCAGAGCAGGTATGGATATCGTATTAATACTCGCAATGGTAGCTTTAGGACTCGGATTTTTCTGGGTTTTCTTTAAAGCGATCGATGCTTTTGAAGTACTCTGACGACTATGTTTATCGCTCTCTTTATTATCAGTGTGATCTTATTCTTTTATCTCGGCTACGTTCTCGTACAACCCGAGAAATTCTAACCTTCTATGGATATTCTTAGTATTATTCTCATCATCGCCATTACAATTATACTGGCGGTGCCGCTCGGCAAATATGCTGCAAAAGTATTTGCAGGGGAAAAGACCCTCTTTGATTTTTTTGCACCGCTCGAACGATGGTTCTTCCGACTGAGCGGCATTGATCCGAATACGGAAATGAATTGGAAGCAGAGCCTCAAGGCCCTGCTGACAATTAATGCGATCTGGTTCGTTTGGGCAATGCTTGTATTGCTCTTTCAGGGCTCGATCCCATTCCTGAATCCCGATAGCATTGCTTCGATGACGCCGACGCAGGCATTCAACACTGCTATCAGCTTCATGACCAATACGAATCTGCAGCACTATAGCGGCGAGACCGGTGCGTCATACTTTACCCAGCTATTCGTTTTCGTCTTTTTGCAGTTCGTTTCGGCAGCTACCGGTATTGCTGCAATGGCAGCACTCTTCAGAGCTCTTTCACATAAAAGCGGCGGAAAGCTTGGCAATTTTTATAACGACATGGTCAAAGCATCGACCCGTATCCTGCTTCCGCTTTCGGTTGTCGTTGCTGTAGTACTATTATTGAGCGGTACACCGATGACCTATCAGGGGGCAGAACAGGTCATCACTCCCCAAGGTGATACGGTCCATGTAGCACATGGTCCGGTTGCTGCTATGGTTGCTATTAAACAGCTTGGTACCAATGGCGGAGGCTTTTTCGGGCCGAACTCAAGCCACCCATTTGAAAATCCGACTTTTTTTACTAATGCGATTGAAAATATTTGCATCTTCCTCTTGCCGATAGCTTTGGTCTTTGCTTTCGGATATTTTCTCAATAGGAAAAAATTGGCCTGGATGATCTTCGCTGTTATGCTCACGGGATACCTTGCATTGCTTATTCCGACGGTAGTTTCCGAAAAAGCGGGTAATGCTGCTCTGAATCAATACAGCCTCGATCAATCCCAAGGTAGTATGGAAGGGAAAGAAGTGCGCTTTGGTGCAGGAGCTTCTGCGCTCTGGGGCATTACCACAACGTGTACTTCCAATGGCTCTGTTAATGCAATGCACGATAGTTTTACGGCTATATCGGGCACCTTCCTCATGCTTGGTATGCAGCTTAACGCTTTCTTCGGAGGTGTGGGCGTAGGCTTTATCAATATGTTCGTCTTTATTATTATGGCCGTCTTTATCTCCGGCCTAATGGTTGGTCGAACGCCGGAATTCCTCGGCAAAAAGATTGAAGCGAAGGAAATGAAAATAGCGGTGATCGTTGCATTGCTGCATCCGCTGCTTATTCTTGCTTCGACTGCCATCTCATCGCATATTTGGGCAAGCACGGCTAATGCCTCGAAGGAACTGGCCTGGCTCCCGAATCCCGGCTATCATGGATTTTCCGAGATGCTCTATGAATTTACTTCGAGCTCCGCCAATAACGGTTCGGGCTTCGAAGGGCTTGGGGATAATACCGCATTCTGGAATATCATGTGCGGCATCGTAATGATCATGGGGCGTTTCATCCCGATCATTGGACCCATTGCAATCGGCGGCGTCTTCGCCAATAAAAAACTGATCCCGGAATCGGCCGGCACGCTTCGCACCGATTCGCTGACCTTCGGTATTGTGCTCTTCAGCGTCATTGTGATTCTCGGAGCATTACTCTTCTTCCCGGCACTGGCCCTTGGCCCGATAGCCGAAGCGCTCTCATTATAATTGTTGCAGGAGACTCTCAATGTCAAAGCATGTTTCAAATCCGAAATTACTCGATAAAGATCTGATGCGGGGCGCACTCGGCGAATCGCTGAGAAAACTATCGCCGAAAACGATGGTAAAAAATCCAGTCATGTTCGTGGTCGAAGTAGGTACGGCCATCATGGTGATCGTTACCATCATGCTCGCTATTACTCCCGATAAGACCCAGGGCAGTGTTCTTTATAATGCTATTATTACGATCATCTTACTATTGACCCTGCTCTTTGCCAATTTTGCTGAAGCAATTGCCGAAGCTCGTGGTAAAGCGCAAGCGGCATCGCTTCGCAAAGCACGGGAAGAAACACCCGCAACACTAATTCTGCCAAATGGCCAGAGAAGAGTTGTCAGTTCATCGGAGCTTAAAAAAGGCGATGTATTTCTTGTAATAGCGGGTGAATTTATTGCCATGGATGGCGAAATCATCGAAGGCCTGGCAACGATCGATGAATCGGCAATTACCGGTGAATCGGCTCCTGTAATTCGTGAAGCCGGTGGCGATCGCTCCGGCGTAACCGGCGGTACGAAAGTCCTTTCCGATAGTATTAAAGTGCGCGTCACTACGGAAGCAGGTGAGTCCTTTCTCGATAAGATGATCCAGCTTGTCGAAGGCGCATCACGTCAGAAAACGCCCAATGAGATTGCCCTCTCGATCCTCTTGGCGGGATTTACGATGATGTTTCTTATCGTCACCGTAACGCTCGAGCCGTTCGGTCGGTATGCCAATACACCACTCGCTATTGCATCGCTCGTTTCGCTCTTTGTGTGTCTTATCCCGACAACGATCGGAGGATTACTTTCAGCTATCGGTATTGCCGGTATGGATCGTGCATTGCGTGCAAATGTGATCAGCAAATCCGGTCGCGCTGTCGAAACAGCAGGAGATATCGATACTTTATTGCTCGATAAAACCGGTACGATTACAATTGGTAATCGCAAGGCAACAACTTTTCATGCCACCGACCATGCTTCCAAAGAGCAATTCATTCGTCTATGCTCGATCAGTTCGCTTGCCGATGAAACACCGGAAGGAAAATCCATTATCGAACTTGCCGAAGCAAATGGCGTAAGTGTTCATCGTTCCGATTATCCGAATTCTCATTTTATCCAGTTTACGGCTCAGACAAGAATGAGCGGCGTCGATCTGCCGAACGGTTCAGCCATCAGGAAAGGGTCGATCGATGTCATAAAGAAACTGGTGGAATCGAACGGTCATGAAGTACCGAAAGCAATGGCCGATATAGTAACGCATATTGCTTCGAACGGTGGTACACCGCTTGCTGTGGCCGAGAACGGAAAGTTTGCCGGTGTGATAGAACTGCAGGATATCATTAAACCCGGCATTACCGAGCGTTTCGAACGCCTGCGTAAAATGGGTGTGAAGACGGTAATGGTTACCGGCGATAATCCGCTTACGGCGAAGTTCATCGCTTCCAAAGCCGGCGTCGATGATTTTATTGCCGAAGCAACACCGGAAGACAAACTGGCTTATATCCGCAAAGAACAGGCCTCCGGCAAGCTCGTCGCGATGATGGGTGATGGTACCAATGATGCTCCGGCATTAGCACAAGCCGATGTAGGCGTTGCGATGAATTCGGGTACACAGGCAGCCAAAGAAGCTGGCAATATGGTCGATCTTGATAATGACCCGACGAAGCTCATCGAGATCGTCGAGATAGGTAAGCAGCTGCTTATTACCCGCGGGACACTCACGACATTCTCGATCGCCAACGATGTGGCAAAATATTTTGCCATTGTGCCGGCTTTATTTATTACGTCGATTCCGGCATTGCAGAAACTCAATATTATGAATTTAGCGAGTCCGCAGTCGGCGATTTTATCGGCGGTAATATTTAATGCCATTATTATCCCGATGTTAATCCCGCTGGCATTGCGTGGGGTACAGTATAAACCTATTGGCGCAAGCAAACTGCTGGCAAGAAATTTATTGATCTATGGCTTTGGTGGGGTACTGGTGCCGTTCATCGGCATTAAACTGATCGATCTGCTCGTCGCCGCTATCGGCTTAAGCTAAGGAGAATATCATGAAAGAATTTAGCAAATCACTTCGCTTAACGATCATCCTTATTGTCTTCTTTGGAGGGTGCTATCCATTACTTATTTGGGCTATCGGAAGATTAGCCCCAAATCAGGCCGATGGATTACCGGTCGTAAAGAATGGCAAGATCGTTGGCTATGAACTGGTCGGTATGAAATTTACCGACGATAAATATTTTTGGGGCCGTCCTTCGGCAGTCGATTATAATGCCGCTTCGACCGGTGGTTCGAATCAGGGACCCACAAATCCCGATCACCTTAGTGCAGTAAAAGCACGAATCGATTCTTTTCTTGTCCATAATCCGACGGTAAAAGCTTCGGATATTCCCGCCGATCTGGTAACAGCCTCCGGCAGCGGACTCGATCCTGATATTTCACCCAAAGCAGCATTCATCCAGGTGGCAAGAATCGCTACAGTACGCAATCTCAAAGAAGAACAAGTTCACAAACTTATTGAAGATCATATCTCAAAGCCGGCTTTCGGTTTCTGGGGAATGCAGACGGTAAATGTTGCTGCGCTTAACCGTGCTCTTGATGAACTAAAATAATATTATTATTTACTAAAATGAAAATACTATCCTCATACCCCAGATCGCTTTCTCAGGCAGCGATCCTATTATTACTGATTGGCTTCAATCGGACAGTAACCGCTCATGGAGCTGATAGCCTTGCTATGCCTGTTCCCGCGGTTGCCGCCGATACCGTTAAAGAAGAACCGGCAAGCGAGCCTTTTGCCTGGGGAGATTTTACCTGGATGCAGGGAAATGATCGCCGCCATCAGGCGCTCTTCGGCAATGAATATGTAACCGGCCGTTTTTTGCTTGATGCAAACTTTACGGCTTCTAACCAGCATCCGATCGATCATACGGTCGTCGGCTCTACGGCTCTGGCCCGCGATAATGAATTCCAGGTCTCTTGTGCCGCACTCGGAGGAGATTTCCATTACGATAATATGCGCGGCTCGTTATTGCTGCAGCTTGGTACGCGTGCGACCGTTGTACCAAGAAACGATTACAGTGTATTGCACGGGCAATTCGATCTTGCAAATGCGTATCGCTACGTAAGCGAAGCAAATGCCGGGTACCATTTTAATGTCTGGCATGGTATCAATGTCGATATGGGAATATTCATGTCGTATGTCGGCCTTTTCTCTTATTACAATGCGGAGAACTGGTCGTACCAACCTTCGTTCACCTCCGATAATACTCCCTGGTTCTTTAATGGAATGCGCATTCAGATGTTTCCATCGGATAGGTTCAAAGTGGAATTATGGCTTACTAATGGCTGGCAGGCGTATGCAAAGTTTAATAATGGGTTGGGCGTTGGATGTCAGCTCTTATGGAATCCGGAAGAATGGCTTTCAGTCCTATCGAATAATTATTATGGCACCGATGCCGAAGGTCTGCCGGATAGAGTTCGTTTTCATACCGATAACAGTATTCGCGTAAGATATTTCAATACTCCGAGCGGCTTCTTCACGCGCGGTGCTTTTTCAATTACCCAGGATGTAGGGTTTGAAACCGGCGGTGGTGTCTCAGGTTTTTCCGGCGGCGCCGATGGCCCCATGCAATACTTTCTCAGCGGGATGATCTACCATCGCTTATGGATGGCTAATAATCATATCGGTTGGACGTTCGGCGGCGGCTACATTAATAATCCCGGAAGATATTTAGTGCTTTACCCGACCGGTGAGGCAAATCCTATCCCCCAGATCAATACCGGAGAGGTAGGCAGCCATCCGTTTAGCGCCAATCCCGGAGATCAATTCCATGGCTGGGATTGCTCGACAACGCTCGATTGGATGCCAAACGATTATGTCTGCTGGCGTGCAGAGGTAGTACACCGTGAGACCGATGTTCCGTATTTTGCGGGGCCCGGAGGTGTCACTTCGCCGAGCGGTAATAATGCAGCACGCGATCCTAATTTTGTGCCGGATCTGGTAAAACAGGAAACACGCTTTATCGGAGCGTTGCTGGTGCGGTTCTAAGGTGAGCGGCATCAATATATTCGGTTATAGCTCGGTGGCAGTCATGCTCCTGGCCTATTCGCGGGAGCATCGATCGTCCGCGTGGATATTGATTTTTACGTTGGGCTGTATCGGATCATCTGCCTATGGTTGGATGGCCGGTGTAGCTCCTATCGGTATTCTCGAAGGACTCTGGGCGATCATAGCTTTTAGAAAGTGGCTACGCCGCATTGAGGATAAGACTCCTCCTCGGATTGTTCACTTTTCAGAGCGGATTTTTGAAATGACGGTTCATCCTGCATTCTCCAGAAGTAAACGATTCCTATCGAACGAGGAGGATGACCGCGGAAGTATTCGTAATGAGGAGTAGAGTAATAGGTACTGCCAGAACCTACTAATATATCGAGAGAATCTTCGGTAGAGAAGTTTCTCGAACTGATCCAAAAGTCGCGGCGTGGGCGGCTGAAGATCTATCTTGGCCTTGCCGCAGGAGTAGGCAAGACTTACCGAATGCTTGAAGAAGCGCAGGCGCTGCAAAAGATGGGCGTCGATGTGCTCATCGGATATGTCGAAACCCATGATAGAAAAGAAACCGTAGAAAAACTTAAAGGTCTTCCACTCTTACAACGTCGCAGGATATTTTACCGGGGAAAAGAACTGGAAGAATTCGATCTTGATGCTGCGTTGGTGAGGCACCCGGAAGTAGTAATTGTCGATGAGCTGGCCCATACCAATGCTCCCGGCAGCCAGAATGAGAAACGGTATGACGATGTAGAGGTATTGCTAAATGCCGGCATTAATGTTATTAGTGCCGTTAACATCCAGCATCTCGAAAGCCTTAATCATATCATTGAAAATATTACCGGCATCGAAGTTGCCGAGCGCATTCCCGATAGTGTTATCCAGCGTGCCGATGAAGTCGTTAATATCGATCTGACGGCCGATGAACTTATCGAGCGATTGCGCGAAGGAAAGATTTATAAGCCGGAGAAGATAGAACTGGCTCTTAGAAATTTCTTTCAGCGCGATAATCTTTTGAAGCTCCGCGAACTTGCTCTGCGCGAAGCGGCTAACCAGGTCGAGCGGAAAATCATCAATGAAACGGCAACGCCTCAGCAAAATCAATTCGGCAGGATCGCCGTTTGCCTATCGGAAAACAACGAGATGGCAGAGATATTGATCAGAAAGACGGCTCGGCTCGCCGATAGGTTCGATTCGCAATGGTATGCGGTTTTTGTCGAAACGCCGGACCTCGCATCCGATAAAATAAATCTTTCCGTTCAGCGGCATCTCATAAATAATTTTAAACGGGCAACGGAACTCGGCGGCCATGTGGAGATACTCAAAGGCTCGGATGTTGTGGCCGCGCTTTCTTCTTTTGCAAGAACAAAAAAGATTCAATTGCTCATTGTGGGTAAGCCGGCGCCTAAAAAACTTTCGCACTTATTCAGCGCTTCGATCCTCGATAAACTAATAGATGAATTAGAAAAGGATGAGATCGATATCCAGATCATTTCAAAATAGGGGATGAGCTTAAAGAAACGCATACTGCTTGCTGTCGGCCTGCTTACCGTCCTTATTGCCCTGCTGGCAATAGCATCGGCCTATTTTATTCACCGCCTCGGTGATGCTTCCGGCACGATCTTAAAAGATAATTTTCTGAGCATCGAAAATGCGAATGCTATGACGTTTGCTCTCGATGAAATGGATAATTCCCGCTATAAAGAGATCGTCGATTCATCCAACGAAAGCTATTATAGAGCGTCCTTCGCGCATTATGATTCTATTTTCAATTCTAATTTGGATCATGCTTCGAAAAATATTACCGAGCCCGGAGAGAAAGAGATTCTTACTTCGGTACAACATCTCTATATACAATATAAAGCACTACAAGTAACAACTGTCGCCTATTATCTCAATTCTGATTCTAAATTGTACGATTCGCTAAAAGCAGGGTGCATCTCATTGTTAAATGTAAATAAGAAAGGGATGGAAATTCGTAACGACCGGGCGAAACGGGTTTCTTCCAAAGCGGCAATCTATATTATCCTTCTTTCGGCAGGAATTCTGTTCGTGTCGCTGCTCACGCTGCTTGGGCTGCCCCGGCTTGTCATTAAACCTATTACAGAGCTTACCCAAAAGATCATATCGGTTGCCAATAAAAAATATTCCGAGCGTATCGAGATCCACTCTCACGACGAGATCGGAACGCTCGCAACGAGCTTCAACCAAATGGCAGTGAAGCTCGATGAGTACGAGCGTTCGAACATTGAAGCATTGATCGCCGAGAAAAAACGTTCCGAGGCCATTGTTAAAACAATGAACGATGGAGTACTTGTTCTTAGCCGCGATCTGAATATTGTGCTGGTCAACGCCGTCGCCTGCCAGCTTTTGGCCGAAGAAGAAAGCGATCTTCTGGATAAAGATGTGCGCGAAATTGCCAAGCGCAATAATCTTGTCGCGAATATTATTAGCGACATTCTTCAACCGCCAAGCGAATCCGCTAAAACAGACCCCTATCTCCGCATTTACAAAGACGGTAAAGAAGAGTACTATTTCAAGGATAGCATTCGTATCGAGCGTACCGAAGGCGATCCATCCAGCGCCCTCGGCTATATCATTGAGTTAAAGAATGTCTCGAAATTCAAAGAACTCGACGAAGCAAAATCGACATTTGTAACGACGGTATCTCACGAGCTTCGCACACCGCTCTCTGCGCTGAACATGAGCCTGCGCTTATTGCAGGATAATCGTATCGGCAGCCTGAACGACGAGCAGGCAAAGATTCTCGGTGCGATGAAACAGGAAGTAAGGCGCTTGCTGCGCATTGTAACGGAATTGCTCGAACTCTCCCGTGCTGAGATCGGTACCGAGGTAATGCATGTCGAGATCGTGACACCGGAATCGATCGTCGATGCGGCGGTTACTCCGATGATGCTGCAGGCCGATCAGAAGCAGGTGAATCTTACGATCGATCTTCCTCATGATCTACCCGCGATCAAAGCTGATAATAGTAAGATCGCCTGGGTGCTTATAAATCTTCTCAGTAATGCTATCCGCTTTACTCCGTCCGGCGGATCGGTCTCATTGTCGGTTGCTCAAAAAGATAATACGGTAGAGTTTGTTGTCAATGATACCGGCCGGGGTATCGAGCCGCAATACCTTTCGCGCATTTTTGATAAATTTTTTCAGGCTAATGGTACTTCCGGCGAACAGCATTCCGGCGTAGGGTTGGGGCTTGCTATCTCAAAAGAGATCATCGAAGCGCATGGCGGCAAAATCTGGGTTAAGAGCGAAGTAGGGAAGGGAAGTACGTTTGGTTTCTATCTTGCAGTCTGAAGCTCACCGGTAGAAAACCACATTTTGATAGTTTGTTGTACTATCAGGTACTTACAAACTCCATCAATCTATGAAGACTCTCAGGACCTTAGGATTACTATGCACCGTAGCGGTCGGTCGGCCGAATGCTGCTCCACTCACACCCCTGG
Organism: uncultured Alphaproteobacteria bacterium; assembly: GCA_964404255.1. GTDB lineage: Bacteria > Bacteroidota > Ignavibacteria > Palsa-1295 > Palsa-1295 > JAFDZW01. Next base: position 27,627 of record CAYOJJ010000005.1, read on the forward strand.
GCAATGATCCTATTCCCATTTCCACCATCGAAAATTGTCCGCCTGAAGGCCGCGGAGGAGATTCGCTCCTGAATAAATTGAAGAACAGAACCGATGCGCCGATAGAAAGCGCCTTGCAGCCGAAAGGGTATGACTTTTTCGTTGAGATGGCAGGCAAGGAGCCAAAAAGATGGCGCGCGAATCAAAACCGTGATGCTCTCAAAGCCGAAGGCGAAGGATTGCCGGTGCAGTTCGAAGGCTACCTGCTGCAGGCAAAGCATTACCCAAAAGGGAAGGATGTCTGCAATTGTAATTTACCACTCGAACGCAATAATGATTTCGAACTTATTCTCGGCAAATCCATGAAACAGCCCGAGAAGGCATCGATTACCGCAGAAATGTCGCCCCGTACCAGACTAACGACACATCTTGGCTGGACCTATGATAAACTTCAAACCGTAGCCGGAAAAGATAAAAAGGTACGGGTATCAGGCTGGCTGCTTTATGATTCCGAAACGAAAGATAAAGGCAAGAAAGGCCGCCTGACCCGTTGGGAGATCCATCCGGTTACGAAATTCGAAGTCCAACAAGACGATGGCACCTGGAAAATGCTGGATGATATCCGGGTGAATTAATAGAAATACTGTAGTACTGATTGAGCCTGTTACAGTAATAAGTGACAGGCTTTTGTATATTGAAGCTCGGAACAATATAGCACTATTATATATTAAGTAATCAGATAATAATAGTAGATTTTTTTTCTCTTTATCATGGTGCTATTTATTTCGTCTTCACATCGTTTTAAATATTTTTCAAGTTTTTTTCTTTTATTTTGTGCCTGTCAGCAGCAGCAGATCATTCGCGGCGAATACCAAAATATTAAGGTGGGGTATCAGCATCAGGGATATAATATGTGCGTCCCTACTTCTACAGCAATTGTGTTAAGCTACTACGGTGAAAAAATCTCACCGGAAAAGATAAAAGCATTATCAACACCGGATACCAGTACGTTTGCCGGTACCTTTTTAAGTGATTTAGTAAAGGGTGTTAAAAAATTAGGGTATCTTTGGCAAGTTCGTACCTTTTCGATGGATAGTCTGGGGTTCGAAAGGGGATTTGCTGAAATAAAGGCAGCATTAGATGATGGACACCCAATATTGCTTAGTACTTCCCTACCTCCAATTGGGCATACTATGGTTATGGTTGGTTATGATACTCTCCATAAGCAGATTTTTTTAATGGACCCTAATTCAGCTTTTCCCGGAAATCGAACAATTTCATTTACAGTGTTTCATAAATTATGGCATGAGGATATTGCAAAGGTTCGTGCGTTTGTCTTGACGCAACCGAAAGGATAAAGGATACTGGGGCAAATTCCCCCGAATAGCAAATTACTATAGTATTGCTTGATAGAGGTTAATAATATCCTCATAAGATAATATTCCGGTTAAAAATGAGTAATTTTTGAGTAGTAGATTTAGTGGATTTCTTATCTATTTTTGAATGTGCTTATTACGCAGTTAAAAATGTATGTCGACTTTACGACCGATCGTTTCGGAATTTCTTGCCCCATTGCTTCCTACATTCGATCACAAAGAATCCCGCTTAAAGCAGCGGACAAAGCGGTGGTACGATTTTCAAAAAACTCACGGTGAGCATAGCAGGTCATTCATGCACTGTCTGGCATCGAAATTTCCTGAGCTTACACGGACGGAACTGCAGATCTGTTCTATGATCCGTTTCGATAAACGGACAAAAGAGATCGCTGAAATTTTGAATATTTCGGCGCATACTATTGAAAATCACCGAAGTAGTATTCGTACGAAATTGAAATTGCATTCAAAGCAGCGCCTGCAGACTGCTCTTCTGGAGCAATAACAGCCAGCGATCGCTGCAATATTTATCTAAAATAGCTCGAAAGACCGTCTAAAGATAGGGATACTATGTCGTTTATTCATAGCATTCTGTGTCAAAATCAGGAGGTTTTTATGAGTATCAAACGCCGGTAGTTGCCCGTATTTTTGTGTGGTAGTATTAATCACATCTCGAACTAAGAAGTCTCGAAAGTATTTTACTATAGACTCTTATCGTCTTCAAAAAATACTAACGAGTTGATTATAACTGGCACTTCATTACCATCGGCCGCTATAGTCATTTTTCAGTAAGCCTTTATTAAAGGCTTGTCAACGTATGAATACGGAACGACATACCTTCTAATTACAACCGATGCAGAAATCATAACTTGTAATTATAGAAAGCAATCGGTCAGGTATCATCTTCCGCATTCGGAGTATTGAGCCGATGCTCAATTTCCTGTAGTACAACTTACTATCGCAATTATAAGTGTGCTCATAGCTGAAAGCACCACATATAGTTCATCATCTACACGGTATCCTTATACGGAATAGGTATTCCGGTGGTTGTCTGTAATGCTTGGATAGATCGATATGTAGCTTTTAGTGATCCATCATCAAAAATAATCACTTCATAAGGAGAAACAACATGACAGTAATCTCAACCTATGCAGGTTGTCCGGCTCCGAATGCTGGTGGTCCGGTCGGACCGACCGGTACACTCGGCTGTACGGTTCCACCGCATTGTGTCGGCCCGACAGGTACACAGGGCTGTACGGTGCCCCCGCATTGTATCATCGGCCATACCGGTACGCTCGGTTGTACGATGCCGCCGTATTGTGGCGTTGGCCCGACCGGTACACTTGGTTGCACAATGCCTCCGCATTGCATCGGCCATACCGGCACGCTCGGCTGCACGATGCCGCCACAATGCCTGATCGGTCAGACTGGCTGGCTCGGTTGCCACAACACGGCAACCACCACCGTTCAGACCACGACTCCGGTTCAGGGTGCCGCCGCCGCCCCTGAAGCTGCAAATGTTGGCACGATCGGCCATACCGGCTGGCTCGGCTGTACGATGCCGCCGCAATGCCCGATTGGACATACCGGTACGTTTATGTGTACACACTTACCGCCGCAATGTCCGATTGGACATACCGGTACGTTTATGTGCACACACCTGCCGCCGCAATGTCCGATTCTTTCTGCACCGCCGAATTGCCCAATCTATACGGTAACGGGTTGCCCGCAACCGACCACGACTCCGGTTCAGCAGGGTGCTGCTGCTCCTGAAGCCGCAAATATTGGTACGATCGGTCAGACTGGTTGGCTCGGCTGCACCATGCCGCCGCAGTGTATTCTCGGACCCACGGGTACGCAGGGTTGCACGATGCCTCCGAACTGTGTAGGCCCGACCGGTACGCAAGGTTGCGGATCAGCCGATGCTGCTAACGCTGCAACGATCGGAATAACTGGCACCCGTTATTGCACGATCGTTCCGAATATGTGCCCGACCCACACCGTCGCAACGGTCTGCACACAGGTTATCGCTCATTGCCCGCCGCATACTGCACCGCCGCAATGTCCGATTCTTAGCGCGCCGCCGCATTGCCCGGTTCTTACGGCACCGCCGCACTGCCCGATTCTTAGTGCACCCCCGCATTGCCCAATCTATACGGTAACGGGCTGCCCGCAACCGACAACGACGCCGGTTCAGCAGGGAGCTGCTGCACCTCAGGCTGCTGTCGGTACTATCGGTCATACTGGTTGGTTAGGTTGCACGATGCCGCCACAGTGCATCGTTGGCCCAACCGGTACGCAGGGTTGCACTGTTCCACCGAATTGTGTCGGCCCGACTGGTACCCAAGGTTGCCATGGTAATGCTGCTTTTGCTGCTGCACCAACGACAACGATCGGCCACACCGGTACACTCGGTTGCACGATGCCTCCGCATTGTCCGGTTATCGGACCGACAGGTACGCGCTTCTGCACACATCTTTTACCACATTGCCCGCCGCATACGGCACCACCGCAATGTCCAATTCTCAGTGCACCACCGCATTGCCCAATCTATACGGTAACGGGCTGCCCGCAGCCGACAACGACTCCGGTTCAGCAGGGTGCTGCTGCTCCCGAAGCTGCTAAAGTTGGTGTAACGGGTTGGCAGCATTGCACGATTCTGCCGCCGGGATGCCAGGGTAATACCATGGCAACCGTTTGCACGCAGATTGCCTGTGGTACTGCAGCTACAACCTGTACGCAAGGAGGTGGCAATGCCGGTGCTCCGGCGATACTCCCGACTGTACCGGTAGTATCTTGTGTCGGAGCTTGCACTATGGATATCGCAGCTTGCACTGGTTTCCCGCCGGTTTGCTGAGAGATGATAATACTATCGAGAAATCTCTATTGAGATAAAGTAGAATTCAGGCGTCATAAATACTATGGCGCCTGAATTTGATTAATAATTTTAGTGACTGTTAATGGCTGAATATATTGCATCTGGTAGTAGTCGCGACCAATCAGAATACTTTCCTTTAGATCCATCGTCAAGAACCATCATCAAATACATATCTAATCCACTTAAGGAGAAACAACATGACAGTAATATCAACCTTCGCAGGTTGTCCCCCGCAGACAATTGGCCATACCGGCTGGTTGGGCTGTACGGTACCGCCACAATGTCTTATCGGGCCGACGGGTACACAGGGCTGTACTGTGCCGCCGCATTGCCCGGTCGGCCAAACTGGCTGGCTCGGCTGCTATAACACAGCAACCACCACTGTCCAGACGCCGCCGCCGGTGCAGGGTGCTGCTGCTCCCGAAGCTGCTGCTTTGCCGATGACGACCATCACTGGCCCGACGGGCACATATATGTGTACGCACCTCCCACCGCACTGCCATATTGGAGTTACAGGTACGTTTATGTGTACACACCTTCCGCCGCATTGCCCGGCAACGATTCATACCGCACCGCCACAATGTCCGAGTTATACGGTCACGGGTTGCCCGCAACCAACGACCCCGGTTCAGCAGGGCGCTGCCGCTCCTCAAGCTGCCGCCATGCCGACGACGACCGTTATTGGTCAAGCAGGTACGCAGGGGAACACTCTTTATCCGATTTGTGGATTTCCTTTTCACACTGTGCCGACGCAATGTCTGAATGTGACAATGCCACCGCAATGTCCGATTCATACGTTACCGCCGCAATGTCCGAATTATACAGTGACACAGTCATGTCCGACTTATACATTGCCGGTGCAATGCATGACTCACACGTTGCCACCACAGTGTATCATCGGGCCGACGGGTAGTGCGGGTTGCCATCCGACAGCTATGGCTGTTCACGGTGCTGCTGCTCCTGAAGTTGCAAACGCCGGCACGATCGGACATACCGGTTGGCTTGGTTGCACTAGGCCACCACAGTGTATCATCGGGCCTACAGGCACGCAGGGTTACACTATGCCGCCGCATTGTGTCGGACCGACAGGTACCCAGGGCTGTGGGTTGGCCGATGGTGCTAATGTTGCAGCGACCTCCTACACTTTATGGCAAAACTGCACGATGATCCCGCAGCTTTGTCCGGGAACGGGAGTAACCGTTTGCACTCTATTAATACCGTGTCATTAAAATAATGGTATCGGCACTTTACTGAGATCAACTATCGAATCAGGCGTCATGAGCAATTATGGCGCCTGAATTTTGTTCTATTTTTATCGTATGTATCTAACTGCTCCAAATCTTCTTTATTATTTACGTAGCCGCGGTTTAGTTAGCGCGGAAAATGTGATCTCCGATGGCTTTGTTGTTATCGAATCGCGAAGGCGTAACAGAAACTACAGGGTAAGGCGAGGCGAGCAAAGCCCGCTCTTTGTCAAGCAGGTCCCGATGGCGGTTCAGGAAACAATGAGCAGCCTTAAGCGCGAGGCCGAATGCTATCGCCTGGCAAAAGAACATCCCGATTTTACGCCGCTGCTACCATTCGTCCCGCATCTGATCGATTATAATGCGGCCAATCATACGATCGTCACCGAGTTTCTTCCCGGAGCAGAGAATTTAAATGAGTTTTATACGCGGGTGGGTTCTTTTCCGGAACGCCTTGCCGGCTTGATCGGTAAAGCGCTTTCAGAGTGTCACCGGTGGTCGTCGAAAATTGTCCCGTCGCTCGATGCAGCAAAAGTATTTCCGCGGACTACACCGTGGATGTTTACCTTTTTGCAAAATGCCGAAACAACAATGCCGGCTATGAGCGAAGGTACGAAGCAAGCCGTTGCCCTGATGCGCCAACATCCGGAGTTCGTCTCCGGATTAGCGGCTATGAAAACGGGTTGGTTGCAACTCTGCCTGATTCATGGCGATATCAAATGGGATAATTTTCTTACGACCGAGCATGGTGATACGCTGAAAATTATCGATTGGGAGCTTGCTGATATTGGGGATCCCTCATGGGATATTGCCGGTGTACTGGCCGCGTATCTGCAAACATTTATTCTTGCCGAAGCCGGATTTCCGGCAATGACGCAAGGTCCGGCCCAACTCGCTTCCCGCCGCCTTCAAGATCTTTGGCCCGCGATAGGAGCCTTCTGGACCGAGTATGCTTCCGGAATGCATTGGACGAGTGAGCAGGCCAATATGGAACTTGCACGAGCCGTCTATTTTTGTGCCGGGCGCTTATTGCTTACCGGAATTGAAATGCATATTAATGCACCGTACGTTTATCAGGTGCTACATGGTCTCATTCGCTACGCTGCACAAATTTTTAATAATCCCTATCAGGCTGGAAAAGATCTTTTTGGAATATCTGATACGATCGTCATACCGACGAACGGTAAAGCGTCACTTGGGCAGGATGTAACATCCGAGCTTGCCCATGCTGCACTGACTCAGCAAGCTGTAGAACAGAAGCCGGCCGATCTTTCAACCCTTTCCCCTGATATTGTTAAACGGTTGACGGCTATCTTTGAGAATGTGAAGATACTCTCCCCGTTAAGTTTTCAATTTGCCGACGAAGAGCCGGTAGTTCTTTCTCCCGGTGCTCCCGTTAATCCGTTGTTTCAGACGAATGCTACTGCTGCAACGGCTTCTACCGACCCGGCTTATACCAAGCAGTATCTTATCGAAGCATTATGGCCGGTTTTGTATTTACATTGCTATACTAAAACCTATCTCGGTGGTTCGGTAAAAAGCACAAGCGCTTCAACGAAAGAACTACCGTCACCCGATCAGGAATTTATAGCCACGCTTTCGAACGCAAATGCCGGGCATACGCATTGGGATCGTTCATGGGAAGTCTATCGGCTTGGCGTTAACGGAGCCATTCACGTAAAGAAAGGTGATGCTTATAGATTGTGTCTCCCGGGTCAATATGCGTTTACGGGTAACCCCGGACAGGTGCCACAGGTTGGCAGCAGGGTAGATCTTTTGGCTCAATCGGAATCCACTACCGCGCAAACCGGATTCTATTATGCCTTCGGAGAACGGCTATCGAGCGAGTTCGACGATGCACAGCTCTGCCGCATCTATTTTGCCGCTACGGCAGCAGCAGCAGCTCCGATCATTTCCTTCCTGTCGCGGGAATTGAACGACTTCAAAATCCCGTATCAATTCAAATGCCTCAATAGTCGTTCTGCTTATACTATCGGCAGGACCGATGCGGCCGTGCTTTATATTTCAAAACGATTTTTAGAAATAGTGCTTCGAATTATTGCCGAAGGGTATGAGACTTTTTCCTCCTATCTGTTAAAAGAGACGCCGCTATTTTCGAAGCAGCTCTTCGAAGGTATTGGCCTTGCCGATGAGCCCGGCGACGGAAAGAGCTTCGGTCAATCGCGGATCTATCTTGTTTGTAAAGGCATTGTTGAAGCGTGGTATAATGGGAAGACAGATGTACGGTCGAGGTTCGACTCCGTTGCGAATCAATTTGCATTGGCAGGCATTTCCCTCAAGACACCCTATCTCAACGATGGCAACGTCGATCAATATAACGTTATCCCATATCCTTCTGAGAAAGAATCGGCATGAGTACTATGAATAATCTTGCGCCCCAACCGGCACCAACTTCTACCGAAGAACTGCGGATGCAGTATTTAGAAACTGCCGATCGGATCGGTTACAACTTATGCCGCGATGCTGTTTGGTCCGGCGATCGCTGTAACTGGTTAGGATGGGTAATGGATGCGGTAGGAAATAATTTTCAGCCGGTCTATATGGCTTCACCGCCGCTATTGTATAATGGCATTGCGGGCATCGGATTATTCCTTGCTCAGTTAGTGCAGTTTACGAACGACCGTCATCACAAAGCCATTCTTCAGGGGACGATCAAGCAAATACTCGCCACTAAAGCGGTGCTCGATCGTCCTGAATCATTTGGTTTTTACACCGGTCTTTCGGGTACAGCCTATACGCTCGTTCGTATCGGTGAACTTACTGACGATGAATCGTTGATCGCTAGCGGAATATCTTTATTTGAATCGCCATCGCTTCGCTCCGAATCGCCAATCACTGATACCCTCAGCGGCTATGCCGGTTCTATTGTAGCTTTGATCGATATTGCCGAGCGACTGTCGCGCCCCGAGTTACTGGAGATAGCTAATCACCAGGCCGCGCAATTGATGAATGCCGCTCATGAAGATGGATCAGGAATATGGTGGCCGTCGCCTATTTCGCAGCAAGGCTTAACCGGATACTCACATGGAGTAGCAGGAATAGGGTTAGCATTATTGGAATTGAATAAGGTAGCACCCGATCCGCGATTGAAAAAAATGGCCGATGGTGCATTCGATTTTGAGCGCAAAGCCTTCAATGCAAGTATTGGTAATTGGCCGGACTACAGGCCCGACCCGACGAACCCGAGTACCGAGCCTAAATATACCGACACCTGGTGCAATGGAGCAACCGGTATCGGCTTAAGCCGCCTGCGCGCTTTGCAATTATTACCTGACGATAGTAAGATTTTACCCGAGATCAATGCAGCTATTCAGGTTACTATAAATACCTTGATGTCGCTGCCATTACAACCGACAGTAGATTTTTCTTATTGTCACGGAATTGCATCTCATGCAGAGTTTTTGCTCGAAGCAGGGCATCAATTCGATCGTCCCGATCTTTTGGGCTTTGCGGAAAAAGTAGGCCAGAACGGTATTCAGTTCTACCACCAAACTTCATTGCCCTGGCAATGTGGTGTTCCGGGAGCCGGAGAAACACCGGGATTCATGCTTGGTACTTCCGGTATCGGTTATTTTTTCCTGCGTCTTTACGATTTCCAGTCGGTGCCATCGATGCTGGTTCTAAGACCTTCGTCTTCTAAGCAAGCTGGTGCTACAGCTCCTGCCCGGGAAGTACCTGATACAATTACATCGTAAACGGCAGTTGATACTACTAAAAAGGGGAAAAGCTCTTATAAAGCTTTTCCCCTTTTTATTTAGAATCGGAGATCGTTCTTTACTTAGCGATAAACGCCCTGATAGTAAGCAGCGTAGGGATTCCATTGCTGCAAGTAAGCGGCATACGGATTTGCATATTGTCCTGCAGCCCAATAGGTTGTAGGATAATATCCTACCGGGCAAAGTAGTGTAACCGGTGGGTAAGGATAGCCATGATAATAGGCAGCCTGTCCATAATTTGGCTGAGCGGCTGCAGCAGGATTATAAGCCTGAGCCGGTGCTTCCTGCGTTCGGGACTGGCTTTCATGCTGCATTTCATTACCGCGATAGTATTTACCTTCCTCAAAGGTATCAGCCTTGGTACGGTATTCACTTTCAGGAATCACGTGATTACCACGATAGTAATGCCCCTGTTCGAAATCGTCAATGTTACTACGATAAGAATGGCCATGAACTGGCTCATTCCCATTATAGTATTGGCCGGCTGAGAATTGATTTATCAGATGCTCGGGGTCGTAGTTGGTGCCATCGGAAGGCATCTGCTCTTGAGAATCTTGCTCGTCGCCGTACGATGCCACATCGTTACCTTGCTCGAAAGAATCGTCGCTGGCTGACAATTCCTGTTTCTCGGCAGTAGCATCGATATTCTGCGGTTCATCGGTCTCGGATGAATCTGTTGTTTTTTTTGATGAAGTGGATTCCTTTTCTTTCGATTCTTTTTTTGCCATGGCTGTGTTTGCTAAAATAGTTATGATGGAAATAGGCTTATGGTTATTCTCTCGATCATAGAACTACTACGATCGGGGAAATACTATAAGTCAGTTGATTAATGCAGAAATATACAATAAATAAACAACAAATGTATGTGTTAATAAGTAATCAAATAGTTAATTTTTTTATTTGAATTTTGAATAGAAAAACTCCTGTATTTGGATGTAAGACTAATAATTATAATCCTTAACAAAAGCTTCGGTTATTTCACCATGGAGATCGTTTCATTATTACCGGCATTTTTTGAAGCCACGCGTTTGGGAGATGATACGCTATATACAGCTGCTTTTCCAGATTTTTTTAGCTATTATAATACCTATTGGCAAAGTAAAGAAGGATTCACTTCGGTTGATCCCGTATTGCTCACTAAACGAGAGAAGGTTTTTTTACAATTGCTCGATAACAGTAGCCAACGTTTTGCTGCTGCGGGACTTGATCTTGGCCCGATAAAAGCACTGATCATGATAGGAGACAATGTAGCGAATGGCCATGCCTTTATGTATGAGCATACTCCAATTGCCTGGTTTGCTATCGAATCGTTTGAAAGTGAAGCAACGGCGAGAGTATTTATCGCTCATGAATTAGCCCATGCTCTTTATTACCAATACCAACCCCTATCTTATTTTACCACCAAAGATGAACAGCGGACGATCCATCGGCTTTTTATTACTGAAGGAATAGCAACCTACGTCTCAAAGGAAATACTTGGTATTGATGATGGGCAGGCGCTCTGGGCAGATACATTGGACGAGCAGGCATTATCGGCATGGATGCAAACATGCCACTTAGAGATAGCTGAGTTGTACAGGGTATTATATAATAATTTCAACGCTTCGGGGTCTGAGCTCAAACTCTTTTGGGCTGCCGATCCATCGAGCGTTTATATGTTCAGAGCAGGATACTATGCTGCACTGAAGTTCATAGAATCATATGTGAAAAGCAACCATCTTTCTCTTGCCGATCTGCTTAAGATCGATTATCCAACACTGGTAAAGGAGGCCTATCTCTTTTTACAACAATACCGATAAGATATCTTAAATTAGGATAGTACTTTAAATAATTGATATGCCTCTCGCTCTAATCTTTCGCGATGATCGGGATGGGAAATGGCGATCAATTCTTTCGCTCGCTCCCGGAGACTTTTCCCATATAAATTAGCAATGCCATATTCGGTGACAATATAATGAGTATTAGCACGGGTAGTAACTACTCCTGCTCCTTGTTTTAACTCAATAACAATTCGGCTCTCCCCGCGTGTAGTAATGGAAGGAAGTGCAATAATAGGCTTGCCATCTTCGGATAACGAGGCTCCCCTGATAAAATCCATTTGTCCGCCGACCCCGGAATAAATGGTCGGCCCGATAGAATCGGAACAGACCTGGCCTGTCAGATCGATCTCGATCGCACTGTTAATAGCGGTTACTTTCGGATTTCTCCGGATAACAGTGGTATCGTTAACATAGGATACATCAAGCATGGCAATTAACGGGTTATCGTCGATGAAATCATATAATCGTTTGGTGCCCAGGACGAAACTACTTACTACTTTGCCGGGATGGACACGTTTTTTTTCTCCTGTTACCACTCCTGCTTCAATCAGATCGATAACACCATCGGAAAACATCTCGGTATGAATGCCAAGATCTTTATGGGAATGCAAAGCGGCCAGCACGGCATCGGGTATATGGCCGATGCCTACCTGAAGGGTGGCTCCGTCTTCTATGAGACCTGCAACAGTAGTTCCGATGGCATTAAGCTGAGGTGTCAATATTGAGGGTTTTCGTTCGAGGATATGATCATTTACTTCTATCGCGTACTGAATATCTTTTATATGAATAAGTCCGTCACCATGGGTACGCGGCATATTCGGGTTGATCTGGGCTATGACGGTCGTTGCCATTTCAATAGCGGCACGGGTAGTATCGACCGATGTTCCGAGAGAGCAAAAGCCGTGTTTATCCGGCACAGAAACGTGTATTAGTGCCACATCGAGCGGAATCACCTTTCTGCGAAACAGAGAGGGTACCTCCGATAAAAAAACCGGAATGTATTCCGCTTCTCCCCGGGCGATCGCTTCGCGAACATTGGGACCGGTAAAGAGGGAATAGGTATGAAAGCTTTCATGATACTCCGGCTCGGTATACGGAGCTTTGCCTTCAGTATGAAGATGATAGATCTTTACATGGCGTAGCTCGCCGGCGCGGGCCGTAAGCGCGCGGATCAATTGCTGAGGTGCCGCAGCCGCAGATTGAATGAAAATCCTGTTGCCGCTAGTAATATGGCTGACGGCATCTTCGGGTGTTGTCAGGTGCATGACGTATTGTTAGATAGTGAATAGAGTTATTCCAATTTTCCGACAGAAAGGCCAACGATGAGTCCTGGCTGCGAAATATCGCGAGCATACATATAAGTAACCATAAAACCCAATCCGAAAAACTTATATTTGAACATTGCTTCGACTTCGAGTCCTATGCCGAGCCGGCGGTAAGTAAGTTCAGGTTTGGTACGCACGATATAGGCGGGGCCTGCGGCTGCCCGAAAAAGAAATAATTCTTCGAGGTATTGCCGGCCATAGTAGATACTGAATTCAGAAACGTCGTCAGCCGGTCCGAAAATATTTAGTTTACCGCCACCTTCCGCTTTCAGACTGATGCTTGATTCTTTATTCCACGCATACGCTAAACGGAGCAGCCCGCCGATACCGGGCTGAACGGAGCCACCGCCTATGGTGCCCCAGATTAGAGTGGTTTGGTTATTTTTCTGAGTGGTCTCAGTGGCGGCCTCGGCCGGCATCGTAGAGGTTACCTGCTGGCAAGTGCCTTTCGGTATAGAGACTCCCGTCAGCAATAGTAGGAGTATATATCGTGTGATCTTCAGTGACATATCGCAATGTTAAGCATTATAGTTATATCGTTTTTTCCCATTCGATATTTTTTTATAGATCTCAAACCAACTGATACTCAATAGCCCTAATGCAAGACAGATCGCGAGGTCATCGAGATGCAGCGTATGAAAATGGAAAATATTCTGGAAAAAAGGAACATAGAGTGTTACCGCTAAGAGCGATAATGTTATTACTACAAGCCAGCGCAATGCTATATTCTTTTTTCTCATCGAAGCGACGAACGTAGTATTCCACGAACGATTGGTTAGCATAAGAAAAATATTACTCAGAACGATGGTCGTAAAGCTCAGGCTGCGGGCTTCACTTTCACTATCCCCTCGTTGCATTGAGGTAATATACACTCCCAGCACTACCATCAGAGAGATGATACCCTGCAATAAGCTTAAACCTACCATTGTGCCGCTGAATAATCTCTCCCGGGGATTGCGCGGCGGGCGAGTCATGATATTTTCTTCTTCCGGTTCTGCTTCAAAAGCGATTGAGCAGGCTGGATCGATGATCATTTCGAGAAAGATGATATGAACAGGCAGTAAGCCTATAGGCAGGCCAAGTAAAAGTGGTAGGATAGTCATCCCTGCTGTGGGAATATGGACAGCTATAATATAGGAAATGGCTTTTTTAAGGTTATCGAATATATGGCGGCCGTTGCGAATGGCAGCCACGATCGAACGAAAATCATCGTCAAGCAAGACTAACGATGAAGCTTCCCGGGCAACATCGGTACCACGACGCCCCATAGAAATACCGATATCGGCAGCTCGTAATGCGGGAGCATCGTTTACTCCATCGCCGGTCATTGCAACAATCTCCCCATTGCTTTGTAGGGCCCGGACGATGGCCAGCTTTTGTTCTGGCAGGACCCGCGCAAAGATGGATGTAGATCGCGCTTTTGCAGCAAGTTCTTCATCACTCATTTCACCGATCTGAGTCCCTGTCGCAATGGCAGTATTGCCATCTAAGCCAACCTGTTTTGCGATCGTCTGTGCCGTTACCGGGTGATCGCCGGTTATCATTGTTACCCGTATTCCTGCCGATTGACATTCGGCGATCGCCTGATCTATCAATGGTTTTGGAGGGTCTATAAAACCGATCAGTCCTTCGAACTCGAAAGAATACTCATGAGGATCCTCCGGCAGGTGGGCGAGAGGGAACATCCCACTTGCAAGCCCCAGAACGCGTTGACCATTGGCAGCCATTTCATACGCCTGACCCTGAATATAGTGTTGTTCGTTCTCCGTTATATTACAAAGCTGTACTACTGTTTCCATTGCCCCTTTTACGGCAATGTAATATTCTTGTCTATCCGGCAATTGCCATACATTTACCACGACCGGGAAGGCACTATGAAACGGATACTCTTTAATAAGCTTGCAATTAGCAGCACGTCCTATAACAGTATTATCTTCATCGGCAAGAGTATGAATAGCGATCTCCATAGGGTCGAACGCATCCGGAGAGCTTGCCAGTAGTGCCGTTAAGGCAAGACGGTTATAATCCGGATCATGAGTATCGAATGCTCCGGAGACAAAACGATTATTACTACGATCTCTCAGCTCGCCGACCGCCATTTTATTTTCAGTGATCGTACCGGTTTTATCGACACAGAGAACCGTTACTTCGCCGAGCGTTTCAATGGCAGGCATTCTTCTGGTTAATACCTGGCGCTTTGAAATGCGCCAGGCCCCGATCGCTAGAAATACTGTAAGCACGACCGGAAATTCTTCCGGCACCATCGCCATCGCCAGGCTCAGGCCATTGAGTAAACCACCGAAGAGATTATTGCGGGTAAACCATTGCAGTAAGACGATAAAGACACAAAGAAATGCTCCGCCTGCTGCGGCATAACGGACGATGGTTCTGGTTTCTTTTTGAAGCCGCGTTGGTTCTGTTTCTTTATGTAATAACTGTTTTCCTATTCTACCGATCTCGGTCTCGACCCCGGTTGCTACTACCCGTGCCGTTACCCTCCCTTTGACAACTAATGTACCGCTGTAAATAAAGGAGGTACTGCCTTCAGTACCAGGGCGGGGTATAGCAGTTGTTCCATTCCATTGCGCTTTAGTGACCGGAATGGATTCTCCGCTTAAGAGCGATTCATCGACTTCGACTATCGTATCGGAAACAATAGCGGCATCGGCCGGAACACGTTCTCCTTCGAGGACGATAATAAGATCGCCACTAACTATTTCACGGGCAGCAATTCGCTTACGAATACCATCCCTGATCACGAATGCCCTCGGGCTGGAAAGATCGCGTAATGCTTCTAATGCCCGTTCCGCCCGCCGCTCTTGATAAAAGGTAATGCCGATAACAAATAAGGCCGAGACCAAGAGTACGATCGCTTCGCGTATATCGGCCAGTAATAAATAGACGATACTTGCTGCTAATAATAACAGCAGCATCGGCTCCGAGAGGATATGTACTGCTATAGCGAAACCGCTTTTTGATTTGGAAGAGGGAAGTTCATTATAGCCGCGCAATAACAGCCTCGCCGCTTCGGATTCGCTTAATCCTGTTATAGTATCGAACTCCGTCATCGTACTACAAACGAATCTTATTGTACCATAGGATTATTTCCAAAGACAATAACCGGAGTACCGATAGGTATAGATCGGTATAACGCATCGGACGCATATAATGGAATTCTTATGCAGCCGTGAGAAGCGGGATAGGCCGGTACACTTTCCGATCCGTGAATGGCAAAGCCGCCATAAATATACAGCGGATCGAAAAGCATTCCGAGATCGCTTTTGCGCCAGCCTTTGATCTTATAATATACTTTAAAGAATCCCCGTGGCGTTCGGGCATACTCCCACCCTTTATCGGGGTATAAAAACTTTTTTCCATTTCCGGTAGAGACTGGTACAATACGTTGAACGTAATCGACCGAATCAACAACAAATAGTACCTGCCGGTTAAGATCTACTTCGACATGAAACCGGTGTAAGGAATCGGTCGCCAGAGGCCGTTTGGCATGTACTATCTCTTTGACAAGCTGCTCGGAAAGTTTACCGGTTCGTTTTAGTTTATGTACTTTCTGAAAAGATATGATTGCCTGCCGATTGGCAGAGGTTAAGGGCGAGACGGATGTATCGATCCAATATCCTTGCACCTTAAGCTGCAGCATCACTTCTTTTACATTCCATGAAGGCGCAGGACCGGTATGCTGAGCCGAAGCCGCGCTAAAAAAAGCCATCAAAAAGATAAAAACGGTACCACTTATTAGACCTTGTACCGCATAGAGTATAACTACTCTTTTATAACAGAAACGCATCGGTTGGGTGGAAGATAAAATCACAGTAAATAGTATAATAAGGGAGATATATATAAATAATCATACCATTATGAGAAATACTTCTATTCTTTCTGAAATACCATTATAATAAGGCTTTTAGCGGCATGAAACAGCCTATTTGTAAAATTTTTTAACATCAACAAGTAAGAAAATCTTACACCCAAGATACCCATAATATATATAGACTCGGGAATATTACTAATAATGTGCATAATAGGCTTTGGCACGCTTTTTAGTAATTAAAAGGCAAAAAGGGAGATATATTATGTCGTCAATGAAAAAGAAACATGCCTTGCTGTTATTGGAAGATTTTGATGTCCTGAGGAATACATTAGGCCGGTGCTGCTCTAATGCCGGTTTTTCTGTAGTATCGACGGGAAATCTCTATAGTGCGATAAGTCATGCCAAAGAGGAGCACCCGGAAGTTGTTATTTTCGATTTTAATTTGAAAATAATGGACGATCCCTATGTGGCCTTAAGCGTGCTTCATGAGTTATTACCGAAAAGTAAACTGGTAGTGCTTAATAGAGATCAGCACGAAGTGGTAGGCAAACTTCGCTCTATGGGAGTCAATGAAATAGTTGGAAATAAGGATATTCCGACAGCATTGGAACGTATCCTTGCTGCAAGTGCAGCACCGGTATCCGAAAGTTAATTATTTTCTGTCGCGTGTAAATAATTTTGCCGCTATAGTTGCCTATTATCCTCTTTTCCCCGCAGAATTACTAAAAATTATTTTTGGCACAGTTTTTTCTATAAGACCAAACCATCTAACAATACATAGAATTATCATGGCTACCATACTTCATCGGAAAGACATCAGAGAAGAAATACCGCTGGTATTTTTTACTACTGCTATGGTTACTGCGGTATCGGAACTCCCGGAGCTCGCCAGTAAAGAAGAAGCACTTTCAGAGGAAACCCGGATGCTTTCTATGGAGACTGAGCCATGGACTACTATCGATACTCTAAACCATTTACCAATCTATTGATCGTATGAGCCGCCTTCACTCCTCACTATCTGTAAGCAACGATGCAATGCTTATGAAGCAGGTCATTGCTCATAACAGTGCCGCTTTGGAAACGCTGTACAGGAAATATAACCATAAAATATTTGCTGCAGTATTAAGCATTGTCCGAAACGAGGAAGATGCCAGGGAAATCACTCAGGATGTATTCATTCAGGTATGGCAGAAGGCGGCTCAATTCTCCGATACGAAAGGTACATTCGCACAATGGATCTATGTCGTAGCCAGAAATAAAGCTTATAATCATCTCCGCTTCTTCGCTACAAGGGCCAAAGACCGGGAGGATTATTATTCCGATGAAGAGTTCGAGACCTTATACGGTGATGATACCATCAGCTCCAGAACTCCTCTTGATGTAATGATCGAGGGCGAAACGGCCGCCCAGGTTCATCAATTGATCGAGAAACTCCCCGCGGTACAACGGTTGGTCATTATCGCGAGCTACCTGAAGGGATATTCCCAGCATGAAATTTCAGATCATTATAACATTCCTATCGGTACGGTAAAGACCTGGGCCCGCAAAGGAATGTCGATCTTACGAACACTATCACACGCCGAAGATAAACCGGCCATTCGGGTTCCAAAAGCTATGGCCGCTGCTTCTCTCCGGATACCACTCAGTCATAATTAAGAAAGGATACTACTATGTCACTCGTAAAATACGATCCCTGGCGTTCATTGGAGAATGTCGAAACCCAAATGCAACGATTCTTTGACAGCTTCAAGAATGGATGGCTCCCGGAAACGAGCTTCAAGCTTGATAGCTATATGCCGAAGGTCGATACTTCTGAAGACGATAAGAGCATTTATTTCACGGCCGAACTTCCGGGCCTTACGAAGGACGATGTGAAGATCACCTTAAGCGAAGGCCTGCTCACCATCTCCGGCAAGAAAGAACGCAAGGAAGAAAAGAAAGAAAAGAACTACCATCGCGTAGAACGCTCCTTCGGTGAATTCACCCGACAGTTCGAATTACCGAAAGAATATGATGAAAAGAAGATCATTGCTAATTTCAAGGATGGCATCTTGGAAGTGGTCATCCCCAAGAATGAAGTAGCAAAGCCAAAAGAAGAGACGGTTATACCGATCCAGGCAAAATAAAGGAACAGACGCACCGAGGGGAGGAAAGGAACGAACAATGAAGTCGAATTTCCAAATACAAAAAGATGTCCTTGAAGAATTGCATTGGACACCGACGCTCAATGCAAGCCAGATCGGGGTCACTGTTGAAAATGGAATAGTAACGCTCCGTGGTTCAGTGGATAGCTATTCGAAGAAGAAGATCGCCGAACATGCTGTTCAACGGGTGGGGGGCGTAAAAGCTATTGCCGATGAATTGCTGGTTCAATTCGATCACGCGGGCGATGCATCAAGCGATTCCGAAATTGCAGCGGAAATTGCAACGGCATTAAAAACGAATATCATCATTCCACCGGGCCATGTAAAGGCTGTTGTCGATCATGGGCGGGTGAATCTTGAGGGTGAAGTGCAATGGCACTATCAGCAAGAGGCTGCAAAAGAATGCATCGAAACGCTTCGTGGTATCCGCTCAATTAATAACCATATCAAGATCAACCCTAAAGTGAATAAGATCGTGGATAAGGTGGCAGTTGAAAATGCTCTCGATCGTAATTCACTGGTCGATAATGATCATATTCGGGTAGAAACGAACGACCATAAAGTGATTCTCAAGGGTACCGTCAAGACATGGTTTCAAAAGAGTGAAGCCGAACGTGTTGCCTGGGCTGCCCCCGGCGTCAGATCGGTCGAAAACGATCTGGTAGTAGTTTACTAAGTTGCTATTAGCTATGCCTAACGGAAACTGGTATATTATGAACTCACAGAATATACTGCTAATAAACTAACGAACCGATGGCCCCTGTATTATAGCAGGGGCCGCTTTACCAAACCAGGAGTGAGTATGAGCTACTGTATCGTAAAATCCAAATCCATTCCTCAACGGACCCTCCAGCAGTTGTTGGCGAAACATCATAAGAGAACGGCTCAACGTCAGCAGCAGGAATATTTTAAAAAGATAATACATTCATCGGCGTTGGATACATTATCCAGCTCCGCTGCTTCAATGCTTAAAGCTTTTTAATGCCGGTATGAAATCTATACTACTGTCTTTTCTTACTTCAATCGTACTGTTCGGTTGCGTGGCAACGGAAAAAGAGATGCCTGCTCCGCAAGTCCCCATTACTATGCAGGTATTTTACGATGAACTCAGTCCCTATGGTAAATGGGTAAGTCATCCTACGTATGGGTACGTCTGGTATCCTATGGACGATCCCGATACCTTTCTTCCTTATGGCACCAATGGTCATTGGGTATGGACAGAATATGGCTGGACATGGGTTTCCGAGTATAGATGGGGTTGGGCTCCCTTCCATTATGGAAGATGGGATTACGATCCGCTCTATGGATGGTTTTGGATTCCCGATGTTGTCTGGGGGCCGGCATGGGTTGTCTGGTGTACGAGTGGGGATTACTATGGCTGGGCGCCGATGGGGCCGCGGGTTGGTATCAGTATTGTTATTGCCGGACGATGGATGCCGCCGGCACCCTGGTGGGTATTTGTTCATCACCGGCACATGGGACATCCCCATATCAGAGATTACTATGAACGCCGCGAGCGCTATGGCAGAATTATCGGGGAATCGCGAGTTATCACCAATACTCATGACGATCGCGGCCGGGGGATAACCAATTTATCCGGTCCGGATAGAACGGAAGTCGAAAAACAGAGTGGACGTAGCGTACGGCCGCTCCCCATTACAGAGCGAACCTCACCCGGACAATCGGAAGATGATAAATCGGTAGGATTTTATCGGCCGGTTATCCAACAGGTACCGGATCGCCAGCCAAAGCCGCAGCGGGTTGAGGATACGAAAAATCTTCGCTCGGTACCTCCAACTCCCCGGGAGTCGGAGCCTTGGAAAGGACCACAGCGCGATAGCAAGACCCGACCGAACCCCGACATCCATCCGCAGCCAACGCCGAGGCAGGAGCCTAAGGTAGAACCGGCGCGGCCACAAAAACCTTCTACACCCGATACTAAGACATCCGTACCACGATCACCGCAACCAAAGGCCGTACCGAAGCCAAAGGATAGCCAACAGCCGGCTCAGCCAGAGCCGAGGAAGAATACCCCTTCGAGCGACGGACAAAAAAGATCATCCGGAAATAAATAACCACTATACGATTATGCCGACCTTTTCCTTAAACCATTCTGCCGAAACGTTTCGCGAGTTACTCGCTGATTCGGACGAAAATACAAAAGCGATGGCCTTCGCACTGGAATCCTTTGTCGATTCGGTGCTTGATGACGACCATCATACTATGTTCAAAGCCTGGAAAGAATTTCATTCCGCTATTGAAGAGAGGATTGAAAAGCGAGTCCAGCTTGAAATAACAAAGCTCTTGAGCGGTAAACAGCTCGATGCTCAATTGCGGGAATATCTTTATAAAGAAAGTGAAGGAGTAAAAGAATAATGAAACATTCTCATCTGATCATAACCGCCAATCTTGGCACCTTAAAAGCTTATCGTATCCTGGAATCTTCGGTTGCCCACCGTCGGGAAGCTGAATTGGTGAAAGATGTCGAATATCATTCGGCCCATCAGAAACTTTCCGAAATGGTATCGGATCGGGCCGGACGCTTCAGGGGCTCCGGAGTTGCCAGTGCGCCGAATCGTTCATTCCCTGAGGATCACCATTTGAAAACGGAGATTAAAGAGGATGTTATCCGGCAAATTGCCCATGATATTAATTCGATCGTTGCCCATTCCGAGGATGAGCATATTTACCTGGCTCTTCCGCAAGTAATAGCAAAAGATGTCAACCGGCATCTGGAGCATCAGGCGGTATCCCGCATTGCGAAGGAGCATGCCGGTGATATTGTCAAAGAACCGATAGAGAAAATCCGCACGATCTTTTCTGTTTAATAACTATCTACTATATACCATCAAGGAGCCACGATGAAAACCTTTAGTATTATTACCAGTCTCTTTCTTGCATTCGTCTTATATTCCTGCAGCGAAAGTGCAACGGAAGGACCGAATGAATTAGGAGGAGATTCCAATATTCCGATCAATACCATTGGTAACAACTTCGGTACCAGTATAACGCTCGGAGGCACGTATCTGAATATCCACGATACGATGTATGTTGAGAAAAATGAAGGCGGCTTTGTTACTTATAAAGTATGGGCTGACCTTTCAGGCTATCCGGCCCTCAGAGCTATTCTCCCCCCGGCAAGGCTCGATAGCGCGGGAAATCTTAACACAGAGATCCATTTGAAGGTAACTTCGGAAGGAATTCAGGACTACCGTCTTGCCGATTCGGATTTCTCAAAACCGTTTACAATCGTGAAATACGATTGCAAAGTAGGCGACTCGTATCAGTTCACCCCGAAAGGTGGCGCAACGGTTACCAGAACGGTAACTCAGAAATCGACGACCGATGATTTTTCGTATGGATTTCTTCTCATCAAGACGAATACGACAGAGGAAGAACCGGTAAGCGATCTGCCGACCGTCAAGAAGATAAAGTATATTACAAACCATAAGTTCGGTCTGGTGCAGATCGTTGCGGTACTGACCGATAATACCGAACTGCGCATTACCCTCTTCCCCAATTTATATTAATATTTTTCCGCAAGGGAAACCGGGCGGGGCATACTGTCATACTAATCGATGATTGACTATGGCTGCATCACCTTATAGTATTCCGTTCACCAATATAACAGTAACAGACATCCCATTGGTGGGTGGAAAAAATGCCTCGCTCGGAGAAATGATGCGAACGCTGTCAGGGGATGGGATTCTCATCCCCGACGGCTTCGCTACTACCTCGGATGCCTACCGTCTGTTTCTTAGTCGCAATGATCTTGAAAAAAAACTTACCGCCTGCCTTGCGGCACTCGATACTACAACCTTCTCGAATCTCGATGAGGTAGCCCGCCACGCAAAAGAGCTGATCATGAGCGGCGAAATGCCGGATGAAATAACCGATAGTATTGTGGCGGCTTATAATGATCTGTGCACGCGCTCCGGCAGGGAAGTAGAGGTGGCCGTACGCAGCAGCGCGACCGCCGAAGACCTGCCGACAGCAAGTTTTGCGGGCCAACACGAATCGTATCTGAACCGGCAAGGCGCCGAAGATATTGTCTATGCCGTCCAGCAATGTTATGCTTCGCTTTTTGGAGCCAGGGCTATAAAATACCGCTTAGACAATGGCTTCGAACACCTGAAAGTGGCGCTTTCGGCGGGAGTGCAGCGGATGGTCCGTTCGGACAAAGCAAGTTCGGGTATTGCCTTTACGCTCGATCCCGAGTCGGGATTTCGCGATGTCGTTGTCATCACCGCATCCTATGGGCTGGGCGAGAATATTGTCCAGGGGTTGGTTAATCCGGATGAATACCTCGTCTTTAAGACGACGCTTAAACAAGGTAAGCAGGCCATTATTTCCAAGCAGCTTGGTACGAAAGGGAAAACCCTTATTTATGGATCGGCAGGAGATAAACAGCCGACTGTAAATACCGATACCTCCGATGAACTTCGAATTAAGTGGGCTATCACCGATGAGGAGATCGAACGCCTCGCACAATGGTCGCTCAAGATCGAAGAGCATTATAAGATGCCAATGGATATCGAATGGGCGAAAGACGGGTTGAGCGGCGAGATCTTTATCGTTCAGGCGCGGCCGGAGACCGTCCATTCGGAAAAAGACCCCTATCTTAGAAAAGAATATTCCGTTGTTAAACATGGAGAGGTCTTATGTAATGGCAATGCTGTAGGCACCGGCATTACCTCCGGAGTTGCACGGATTATTCTTTCACCGGCTCAGGCCGATAAGCTGCAGCCCGGCGAAGTATTAGTTACTTCCAGTACAAATCCGGATTGGGATCCGATCCTGAAGAAAGCTTCGGCGATCGTTACCGATAAAGGCGGCCGGACGAGTCATGCCGCTATCGTTGCACGAGAAGTCGGCGCTGTGGCTGTTGTCGGGGCGGGGAATGCTACGACTACGATCCACGATGGAGATATTATAACGGTGTCTTGCAGTGAGGGAGCTACCGGTCATGTCTATAGCGGAAAAGCAGAATGGAAAGAGAAAAGCATCGATCTCAAAGAGATCGAGCGGCCGAAGACAAAAGCGATGATGATCCTTGGCGATCCGGATAAAGCCTTCGATTTATCGTTCTATCCGAACGATGGTATCGGCCTTATGCGCCTGGAATTTATTATTAATACTGCCATTCGCATTCATCCGATGGCACTCGTGAAATACGATGAGCTCACCGATGAAAAAGTTAAAGCACAGATCGATACGCTTACGGCCGGATTTGCAACAAAGGAAGACTACTTTATTACAAAGCTTTCCGAAGCCGTAGCTACGATTGCAGCGGCATTTTACCCGAAAGATGTGATCGTTCGCATGAGCGATTTTAAGACGAACGAATATGCCAATCTTATCGGCGGCAGCCCATTCGAACCGAAAGAAGAAAACCCCATGCTTGGTTTCCGGGGAGCTTCGAGATATTACAACGATCGCTATCGCGAAGGGTTTCGTCTCGAATGCCTTGCCATGAAGCGGGTTCGTGAAGAGATGGGGCTTACGAACGTTAAACTGATGATACCATTCTGTCGTACAGTTGATGAAGGGAAGAAGGTCGTACAACTGATGCATAGTTATGGGCTCGTTCGGGGCCGCGATGGGTTAGAGATCTATGTAATGGCAGAGATCCCGAGTAATGTGATCCTTGCGAAAGAATTTTCCGAAGTCTTCGATGGGTTCTCGATCGGCTCGAACGATCTTACCCAGCTTACGCTGGGGCTCGATAGAGATTCTTCTATCATCAGCGGCCTCTTCGATGAAAATAATGCTGCGGTGAAGCACCTGATCGCTTCGGTTATAGCTGCAGCAAAAACGAACCATAGAAAAATAGGTCTTTGCGGACAAGCGCCGAGCGATTATCCTGCGTTTGCCGCTTTTCTGGTCAATTGTGGTATCGATAGCATCTCATTCAACCCCGATGCCTTACTGAGCGGTATGCAAAATATGGTTCAGGCAGAAAAGCACCTTGCTAATTTTTAATAATCCAAAAATAAATCTATGAACAGAGTTAAAGGAAAAGTAGCGGTGGTCACCGGTGGATCGCTTGGTATTGGCCGCGCTGCCTGCATACGCTTAGCCGAAGAAGGAGCAAAAGTTGCTATTCTC
This sequence comes from uncultured Alphaproteobacteria bacterium, assembly GCA_964404255.1. GTDB lineage: Bacteria > Bacteroidota > Ignavibacteria > Palsa-1295 > Palsa-1295 > JAFDZW01. Next base: position 52,064 of record CAYOJJ010000005.1, read on the forward strand.
GATGTCTTGGATACAGAAGGAAAGCAGCTTGCCAGTGACATTCAGGCGGAAGGCAGTACCGCTAAGTACTGGCATCTTGATGTCTCGGATGAAACAGCGGTGAAAAAGTGTATCGATGAGATCGCCGCAACCTGGGGCACAATAGATATTATGGTCAATAATGCCGGTATCAGCGGCAGCGCTAAACTGACTCATGAAGTTAGTGAAAAGGAATGGGATGCCCTTATGGCAGTAAATGTCAAAGGACCGCTATTTTGCACGAAACATTCATTGCCATACATGATAAAACAAAAGCACGGGAGTATTATAAATCTATCTTCGATCTATGGCCTTATCGGCGCGCCGGATGCCCCTGCTTACCATGCTTCGAAAGGCGCTCTGCGATTAATGACTAAAACCGATGCGAATATCTATGCGCCATATAATATTCGTGTCAATTCCATTCATCCCGGATTTATTTCTACCCCTATGGTGGAAAATTATTTGAAGACCTTGCCGGATCCCAATGCGGCCAAAGCAGGTCTTGCCTCATTACATCCGCTCGGACACATGGGCGAAGCCGATGATATTGCCTGGGGTATCGTCTATCTTGCCAGCGATGAATCGAAGTTTGTTACCGGTTCGGAGCTTGTAATCGATGGCGGGTATACTTCACGATGATTACGATCTTATCTGAAAAAAACTTTACCATCTATAGTTAATTTCTTTTCCAAAAAGTGAGAAGAAAGTATCAATAATAGCTTGTTTTACGCCTTTTTTCCTGCGGCATAATTATTGACATAAGCAGTGGGAAATTAACCACTGCTTATGAAAAAAATATTATTGATACTTGGTGCAATAGCACTTGTAGCATCGGCAACCGGGGCACAGGCTCAGGAAGGTCTCTGGAAAACATACTCAAGAGCTAATTCGGGTCTTTTAGGTGATTCGATCGTAGCTATCGGCTTCGATGGCAACGATTCCCTGTGGCTCGCCGCCTGGCAAGGAACGGCAAAACAAAGCGGGACCGGTTGGAGACTGTATAATACGAAGACTGATATTCCCTCCAATGATATTGCCGATATTGTCTATACCAATAACATTCTTTGGTTTGGACATGGAACAGGAATCTCTGCCTTCGATGGTACTACCTGGACTACTTACACTGTAGCAAACTCTGGCCTTGTTAATGCTCCGATCGTGGATTTGGCAGCTGATGGGGATGCCGATCTATGGATAGCAACTCAACGGGGCCTGGGTCGTTTCACCCATGATAAAGTATGGAGCAGCTATAAGCATGAGACGGTACCGGCCATTCCTTATAATGGTATTCAGTCTTTAGCCGTCGATGCTTCTAATTCGGTCTGGATGTCATTCATTTCAACGGCCGGTCTGGTAGTCTTTCCTGCCGGAAATTCCGCTGAAGCAAAGTATATTAAGCAGGACTCTATCCCTGGTTTTCCGAAAGGCGCTGTCTATATAAAATGCCTCGCTGTCGATGAAAGTGGTAACCTTTGGGCCGGTACGGGAAGGAATGGTATTGTTCGTATAAATGCCAGCGGCGCGACTGTATTCTCAAAGCAAACTACTTCCGGAATTCCGAACGATACGATCAATAGTATTGCCGTTGATCATTGTGGTAATGTTTGGGTTGCGACAGAAAATGGTGCTGCCATGTTTGACGGAACGACGTGGTATAAATTTATAGCCGGCACCGGCCAATTAGAGAATAATTTTGTCTATACCATCGAAGTTGATGGTGCCGGTCATGTATGGTTCGGGACCAAGGGTGGTATTACCGAATTCAAACCTCTTCCTAATAAGCCAACGCTATTGCTTCCGGCTATGCAATCGGTAGTAACGGCCGATAGTGTCTATTGTAAATGGAATTGGGACTGCCCTAATATTCTCCAATATTGGTTTGAGATAGCCGATAATCCGGATTTTACCAATTCGACTATCGATACCTTAAGTCCCTCGTTGCTATTGCAGGCTACTGCCTTGGCTAGTAGCCTGAAGAACAACACTACCTATTACTGGAGAATAAAGGCTATGAACGATGCCGGGTGGAGTGTCTTTAGCGATACCTGGAATTTCTCGGTCGATATTTCTTCGGGTGTTGGTATGAGGATGGAACCTCGCTGTACCATGGATCAGAATTTCCCGAATCCCTGCAACAGTTCGACGACCGTTCGTTTTATGGTGCCGCGTCATGAGCATATTTCACTTGCTATTTATGATGTGCTCGGTCGTCATTGTGCCTCGGTACTGGAAGGAGTCGTTGATCCGGGACTGTATACGTTGCCGCTCGATCTTACAGTACTGCCTCAAAGCGGATTATATATCTATACTCTTACTGCCGGAGATGAAATACTGCGCAGAACAATGCAGGTCGTTCATTGACCGACCTATACTCTACATTATAAAACAAAGGCCGCAGTTGCGGCCTTTTATTTTTAGATCAGAATAATAAAGAGAATAGTATTATCGGGCGGAGTGTACTTGGCGAAATGGTCGAAGCAGCCAACCGCAAGCGATCATGCCAAGCCCGACTCCGCCAAGGATGAATTGCAGGAAATAAAGGACCTGAATAGTAACGATCTGAGTAATAAGCCAAAGCAATAGCAGGAATCCTGCCGCCATGATGAGTTCGGGATAGTGCTTATTGCGGGCAATAATAGCGCCGATAATGACAATATTAAATAAGCCATTCACACAGAATAATACTATGCCGGGAATAAAATAATTATGGAAGAAAGAATCTTTGAGGTAATCAAGCCGCAACAGAATACTGCTTCCATCGGGATGAGTCATAAGATGCCATCCGCCATACAGCGCCCCGATTCCATTAAAGAGCAGCAACAACGATGAAGCTCCGAGTAATATCCTATTGTACATATAATGCTATTATTCGAGTAAGCACCTATAAATAAAAAAAGCGCCCGATAGTATGTGCTGCTATCGGGCGCCCCTGGGTACGTGGCTTATGCTGCAGTAGCAGCCGTTTCCTTTTTATTAAAGAATGCCGTCAGTACTTCCGGTGCTTTTTCCAGCAACGAGCTGAGGCCCTTGTTCGACTTTGTGGAGATAAAATTGATCTCCCCGCCGCGGGCTACTAAAAAGCCTACGGGTTCGATGCCGGTGCCGGCACCGGCTCCGGAGCCTTCTCCCTTGCCTTTGCCATTCTTTTGGTTATCGCCTTCTCCTTCGCCGCCTCCGAAACCGAATCCTAAGCCGATCCGGATCACCGGCACACAAGCGTATTCGCCAAGTTGAAACTGATTGCCAATGACAGTTTCTGTTTTTGTTTCTGATCTGAGAAAATCGGTCACTTTAGAAATGACCTCATCGAATTGCGTATTCATAATTGTAATAATGAATTGTGAAAAAACTTATTTAATGGCGGCTATCATGATACGGGCAAGATTATTAGTGATCTTAATCCTAAGCTGTATTCTGCCTTCGAAATTGATCCGCCAGATATACGGAGGTTTCGATAGCAGGTGGCCGAGAGGATAAAGCAATGCATTGATCGCATAATCATCGGTATCGATGTTTACAAAGAAATAAGAGACTTTAAAAGTACGTAGTACCGCTCGTATCTTCCGCAGTACCGCCTTTCGATCTCTTTTCTTACGCGTTTTCCGCTTTTGGCTTTTCTCATCGGTTGGCCGTTTTTGTAATAGATCGATCGTTTTTGTCCATCCGAGCACCCACACCCGAAGCAGTAAGCGGCCATTACTGCCGTATACTGCCGCTGAAGCGATCGTTTGTAAGCGCAGTTGGTACAGGTCTCGCTCGCTATCGACCTCCAATACTAACGGCGTAAAAAGCAGGTACACCACTATAGTCGCCAGCACAAGAAATATCGATAGTATCATTTGCCTTTTCCTGGCAAAAAGATGTAATAATAATTATGCCACTCTCAAAAAACCATGAGTGCCGGGATATTTTGAGTGTCACCGATATTATAAGGTCAAAAAAGCTTCCGGCCAGTTAAAAAAATTACCGATATTCACTTATTTTTAAGAGATGCCGTAGTACTTCTGAATAGTAGTATGCTTAAGCAAGCAAAGCCGGTCATAATAATAGCAATATAATATTGGCCCGAGAGACCCTGCATATATTCATGAACGATCAATGTAGCAATGGAAAGGGTCATCAGGGCAGAAAAAGTCATAATAATAGGGGCAAAGAGGTACCCGAGTGGATGGTCTTTCTTTAATAATATCGCTATAAGAGCAAATCCCGGCAACAAAAAGGATAGGTCGATCACGTGGACTGGATTTGTCAGTAAACCCGTCGTCAGAAGATTCTCGGGTATGGTACCTTTTATCGTTGCCGGCACTATCTCGCTCAGCCACAGAAGCAGGAATAACCCTGAAAAAAACCATAAATATATACGTGCGGCCTTAAGCGGCCTTGCAAGCGTGAACCATTGTTTTATGGTAGCCGAACCGGTTTTCCATAAAAGATAGATCAAGCTATAACAGGAAAGCCCTAATCCGGCACAGTATAAGAGAAAAAAACTATTAAAATGAACGGCGAACGCAAAAATGATAAAAGTGTAGATCAAAAATACCAGTGTTCCGGCAAGCACAAAAAAGGCTCGTTTCGATCCGTTCTGGAATATCATGGCAGAAACGATCAATATCGGAGCGGCGATGAAAAGATCGAACAGATCCTGAGCGATCCCCTGAGCCTTCCAACCGGCTGTTTCGCGGAGATAGAGCGTTGGTAAAAGAATATCACCGATGCTAATAATAATTACTATAACAGCGAGAAGATAGATCAGCAAAAAGAATCGAATAGTCATATTTCTTACCTGATTGCTGGCATTTTATTAGCAATTTCATGCCAGAACCTCGGGAAGGGACGTTCTCTATTTACAGAAGGGTTTTAACTTCCTTCAATGCTCCCGGAGGAATATAAAGAGTAAAGAATTTTAATTGATAGTTTAATTAATTTACTTTTTGGCCTTTACGGAGGCTCGAATGAGGCTATATTTCTATGATTTCTGCTTTGGAATGATCTTTGCAATGGAAAAAGTATCGGGAAAGTCAATCTACTAAATACAATAATTTATTATAATTAATAAAGTTGCAGTATATCGGGATGAGTGTTAATGAGAGAGGATAATAATTTACAGGATTTGTCTGATGGCGATGTGGGTTTGATTGTAAAATCTGCCTCACGGAGAAACGTCATCATGACCACCGATGAATCGACGATACTTACCTGGGCATTTGAGCATTCTTCAGATGGGATGCTTGTGACCGATACCAGCGGTATCATTGTCAAGGTAAATAAAGCATTTGAGCTAATGTTCGGCTACAGCCAGGAGGAGACTCTTGGTCGCCGGACGAATTTATTGCGAAGCCGCTATTCCACGCCTGAATTTTATCAGGAGATGTGGCGCTGCCTTAATGAACAGGGCGAATGGAAAGGGGAGATCATTAACCGTACAAAAACGGGAGAAGAAAAGACCTGCCTGCTTACAATCACGCCCGTAAAATCTCCCGAAGGAGAACGTTTGGGATATCTTGGAGTAGAGATCGATCTCACCGAGCGTAAGAATCTCGAAGAGCAAATCGTTCAGGGCGAAAAACTTGCCAGTATCGGAGAAAGCCTTGCCACTTTAATGCATGAGATTCGAAATCCTCTTAACGGGATAGCAATGAATTTGTTCATGCTCGAACGCAACAGCATGGATTGGTCGGAGGATGAAAAAGAATCGGTACAATTGATCGGCAAAGAAGTCAAGCGGTTGGAGGGGATGATCAATACCGCGATGAGCTATGCCCGGAAGATGGAATTACAGCCCGATCGGGTACTGATGTCCGAGTTTTTAAAAGATATTGAGACATTAGTAGGTTTCGATGCCGAAGCAATGAGAGTTGATTTATTCTTTGAACCTACCGGAAAGACACTCAGCGGCTATTTCGATCCCAATCTGATGAAGCAGGTACTGCTCAATCTTACAAAAAATGCTATCGAATCTTCCGCTCATGCCGATATAAGAAAAGTGCGGATAAGAGTGACCACCGAGGAGCGTCCGTTATGGCAATCGATCAGTGCCTCCGGAAAAATTTTACTGCTAACTATAGAAAATTCTGGTACTCCCATTCCCGAAGAAACTCAACGAAATTTATTCAAACCTTTTTTTACTACAAAAACTCAGGGATTAGGACTTGGGCTTGCCACTTCTGCGAAGATCGTGCGTCAGCACCATGGTATTATCAATCATGCGACGATTGACGACCCGCCGTTTACTACCAGGTTCACGGTGGCCATCCCCTCATAATATACTATGACCGATACATCAAAAAAAATTCTCGTTGCTGATGATGATAATACCGCCCGGCGGACGCTTGAGCGCTTTTTAACTTCCGAAGGATACCAGGTTACAACTGCAGCCGATGCCAACGAAGCCCTGCTTGCCGTTCACGTCGATGCTCCCGATATTATTCTCAGCGATATTTATATGCCCGGCAAGTCGGGCCTTGAGTTACAGGAATCGCTCACCTCGATAGGTATTTCGGTGCCGATCATTTTTATGACGGGCCATGACGATATGCCGACCACAATTAAGGCGATGCAGCAGGGTGCCTACGATTATCTGCCGAAACCTGTTGATCTGAACCGCCTTTCAAAAATACTCAGCCGTCTGCTCGATAACATGGAGTTGTCGGAAAAGCTGAATGTTATAGTCGATGAAAAAGCAAAAGAGCATCGGCTTGAGGATCTTATGGTCGGTCATGATCCTCGTATGCTCGAGATTTTTAAGACCATTGGTAATGTAACGCGCTCACGAGTAACCGTATTGATTGAAGGAGAATCCGGCACTGGTAAAGAATTAATAGCACGGGCTATTCATTTCAATTCGAGTTGGAGCCTTGAGCCATTCATTGCGGTAAATTGTACCGCACTCGCCGAGACGTTATTGGAATCGGAATTATTTGGTCATGTGAAAGGCTCGTTTACCGGCGCAACCGTCGATAAAAAAGGAAAATTTGAATTAGCGGGAGAAGGTACGATCTTCCTCGATGAAATTGCCGAGATTTCCGCTCCGCTTCAGGTAAAATTACTTCGTGTGCTTCAGGAGCGCGAGTTCGAGCGCGTCGGCGGAGAAAAAACGATCCCAATGAATGCTCGCATTATTGCCGCTACGAATCGCGATATGATGGAAGAGGTACGGGCCGGCAGATTCCGCGAAGATCTCTATTATCGCTTGAACGTAGTCTCGATCAAGGTACCTCCGCTGCGTGAGCGCAAAGAGGATATTCCGATGCTCGTGCGTCGTCTGCTTACCGAGATCAATACCGAGATGCATACGAAGGTCCATAAGATTACCGATAGTGCTATGGAAATGATCAAGGACCATGATTGGCCGGGTAACGTACGCGAATTGCAGAATGTGCTCACCAGAGCGGTAGTATTAAGCAAATCCGATGTAATGGATGAATCTGCTCTCCAACTGGTCCCTACGAAGCAGGCAACTCCCGGGGTATATAATTGGAATAGAACGCTCGCGGAAGTTGAGCAGGAGCATATCGGGGAAGTTCTTAAAGCCGTTCAAGGTAATAAAAAAGAAGCGGCACGAATTCTTGGAATTTCAAAGCCTACTCTCTATTCAAGATTACCGAGCGATGTAAAATCCGGATCCTGAAAAAGGACTGCAGAAAGGTCATCCCAAGGCTTACACTTCATTTAAAAATATTGGCACGGTTTTTGGCTATTAATCTATCGATGGGATGACTGTTATGATAAGGATAAGAAATTATGTCTGCGTATACTCCGAACACACTATTGATCGTGGAAGATTATGATGTCATTAGAAGTATTCTTTCAAAACTTTGTTTGGAAAATCACTACACGATCATTTCTACCGGAAATGTCAAAGAAGCGCTGATAGCTCTAAAAAAAGATCACCCTAAGATCATTATTTTTGATGTAAATATGAAGACGGTGAAGGATCCCATCGGGGCCATAACTTCCTTGCGTTCTTCCCATCCGTCGAGTACTATCATTGCTGTCGATGGTATCAATGCGTTCAAAGAACAGCAGTTACTCTTACAAGGGACAGATAAAGTACTACACCGGCCACCGGTCTATAGCGAGTATGCGACAGAACTAAATACAGCCCTTGCAAGGCTGATTTCTTCGGGCAGCACTAACTAATTTATTATATCTCAGTTTTTTATAGGCCGGGTAAAAAAGATAAACAACAAGGTAAATATTTTACTATTACCAAGAGAATTTCTCGGGGGTGCTGTCACTTCCCTTTGCTTAAGAATCAATTTTAAATTTTGAAATACGTTTTTTCTTTTTTTGTGTATATGTATTCATCCGTCCCCGGACTCATATAGCGCAGTATATTCATCGGTTCTACCGGTGAAGAAAGCGGCTAAATATTGCTTCCATCATAAGAATACTACATACTACTATGAATAAGAAGGAATCAAAACAACCGGGCCATTCTTCGGATACCGAATCGTCTTTTTCTCCTACTGCAGATAACGAAAACAATCTTATAACTGATGCTGCCGAGCAATTTCCGGGTGTAGCACAGGGAATAGGTGGTTCGCAGGGATATAGCCAAGCTACTCAACTTACCCCAAATAGCGGATCATACAATACACACAGAGTCTTCTGAGGTAAAATAATAGAGAGTGTTCTATCGTATTCTCTTCATTCTACATAAGAAAGGGACAATCATGAATACCAACGAAAACGATAACTTCAACGATAAGAATAAATCAAATCTCGGCACACAAGCGCCGGGAAGTTCTCGTGATTCCGGCACGAAGAGCTCGGGCTCTCAGAGTACGAGCAGCTCTTCTTCGGCCGCAAACACCAGAACTACTGATACGCAGGGAGTAAATAAAGGAATGGATAAAGAAAAGAAACAGTCCTGACCTTTACGTTCTACTCACAGGAAGGGAAAAGCCATTGAATGGCTTTTCCCTTTTCTTCTTTATGGCGGATCGGGAATATTTACCGTATTCCTTTTTTCATAAGGCAGGTTAAAAAATATTGAACTACCGTCAAGTATCTTTACGGACAGGTTTCTGTAATTTGTTGAAAACATTATAATTGTTGCTAAAAAATGCTTTGGCATTATTCTTGCCTTTATGCCTGATAACTTAATGTACCAATACTGCTATGAATAAACTTCTCATATGGGCTCTCAGTGTAACCACTATTTTCTCAATAGTCGGTTGTAGTGTCGATAAGGATTTTTCCTTTACCTTGGAAAAAGAATTTTCCGCTACTAATTACCAGAATGCTACCTATTCTACATCCGCCACGATGGATGCAAAGCAATCGAGTTCGGATTTCGATAAATATCGTTCCGATCTGAAATCGCTGGATATTGAGTCCGGCTCTTATACCATTACGTATTTCCAGGGATCTGCAACACAGACGATCGAATCCGGAACGATCAGTGTCAGCGATGTCAATGGCGGCGCACAGCATACCATAGCAACGATCTCGAATGTCAATCTGATGGCTGTCGCAGGACAAACGCAGCCATTAACACTCGACGATGCCGGTAAGCAATTCTTCAAAGATCAATTACTGAGCTCAGCGAGCGCGGCGACTGTCTATCTGACTGCTACGACCAATCAGACTCCGATCACCTTTACGATCAAGCTCAGTTTTAAGGTAAAAGCCAGTTATTCGAAATCTATTCTCTAAGCGCTATGAAATACCTTGTTAGTTTATTTGCTATTGCGTTGTTTGCATCGGTTTCCGTTTCGCAAACAATTACTTCAAAAACATCCGGCGGTAATTGGGAAGATGCTTCTACCTGGGTAGGCGGCGTAGTACCTACGCAGAATAACGATGTTGTGATTGCCGGTACTGTATCGGTCACTTCCAGTAATTCTGCTTGTAAAAATCTCACGATCAATTCCGGCACCACAATCCAGAACGGCGGTTCGTTGGGCTGGGTGAATCTGCATATCTATGGAGCTACTACCAATCACGGTACCATTCGGAATAATCCGGCGGGGTATTCGTTCAATGTAGAATGTCGTGGTGATCTTTATAACGATGGTACCTGGGCTCCCGGTGGCACCTTCATTCCAAAAAAGCAGCTCCAGCATATTTCATCGGCACCCGGTTCTGTATTTGCAAATCACTTTTATATGAGGGATGTCAGCGGATATACCGATACTACCGGTAAACTCATTGCTACTTCCAATCTGATCTTTAATGCTCAATTCGATCTGCAGTGGCTGGTTATCGATCTCGGCGGTAATACTCTTACGTTGCGTTCCGATGCCAACCCTTCCTGGGGCACAGTGCAAAATGCTTCTCACATCTATTTTGAAGATAGCAGCTTCTTATATAATGTAACTATTGCCGGGACAACGACCGAGCTGCATGGTATTGCAAGAATCGATGCCGCTGTCTATTTCACTGCAAATATTATTAATAATGATGTGATGCAGCATACCGGTGGCCTTAGTTGGGTAACGCCGGTATTTTATGGTTCATTGACCAATAACGGGACGATTCGTAATAATCCGATTGGTGGATGGCAGATAGCGCTCGATCTTCGCAGCGATATTCGCAACAATGGTATTTGGAAGCCAGGTACAACCTATATCGCCATGAAACAGCATCAGCTTATTTCACAAGCGGCCGGCAAAGTATTTGAAAATAGAGTACAACTAAGCGATGCAAGCGGATACACCGATACTAATGGAAGTGTGAAAGCTGCCAGCCCTCTAACATTTAGTGGGGAAGTAAATATGAAGTGGCTGGTCTTCGATATGGATTCTTTCCCGCTAACCATGGTGAACGATGCTCATTTATCCTGGGGGACAATTACTCATGTGCCGGATATTTATTCTCGCGATAGCAGCTACTTTTATAGTACTATTATAGCCAGCCCGGTAATGCTTCATGGCATTTCTCGTTTTGCGGATGCCGGTGTACTCTTCAAAAGCGATGTCATTAATCTCGATACCATGCAGCATTATGGCGGTCTTGGTTGGGTAACAACGACTATCCTTGGAAATTTTGTAAATAATGGTGTCGTCAGGAATAATCCGATCGGTAATGGTGGGCTTGACATAAGGGCAAGTAAAAATATCGTCAACAATGGCTATTGGAAGGCCGGTACGGTCATTCTCGATGGCGAAGGACGCCGGACGATCGATATGCGTAATGCAATATCAGGGATGCGCGTAGAGGGGAAGAAAGTAATTTTTGTAGGGGATAATTATGTCCCGACCCTTGCTATGTCATCTGGCGCACTATGTTATGTTGCCTCGGAAGCTACGCTAACGGTTCTCGATGGTACAACGGACTATGGATGGAGCGGGGTTTCCAACCTTGGCAGGGTTGTTATTCCAAGAAAGCCGGTAAGTGGTACTGCCAATTATTCCTTTTATGCCGGCTCTTATACATTAGCTGATGCGACGAACATACCGGACTCGATCATAATTACTTCTTACGGGCAACAGACTCCGAAATCGTTTGGGAATGCAGTATCGGGATGGTTTCATGCTGCTATTAAGCCCGGAACAGAGGTAACCTGTAACTATCTGCGCTTCTATTATGCCGACGATGCTTTAAATGGAAACACCGAAGATTCACTCTGGCTCTATCACAGCACCGATAATGGCTTACACTGGACTGCTATCGATGCTAATAATTTCTACCAGCGTAATAAAGGATATAATTTCGTAGAGTTTAAGAATATTCCGCTTGGTGGAGATTATGTTCTTTCTTCGGTCTCTACACCGATACCCTCACGTCCGAATGTACGCGTAACGGTAGTGGGCAATCCTGACTTGCGCGTACTAGCGCCGAATCGTCAGGTAATCAATGTCTATAATAACAGCGATGCTCCGAGCGGCGATGTGATCCTCACTTTGGAGGTAAATGAGGGATTGCGCTTCTTAAAGACGGAAGATAACATAGATGGCTTTAAGCGGACCTATGGCGTCGATGATTTCCTTAGCGATAGTACCGATCAATATGCGACCTTTATCGTAAGCAGTCTTGCTGCCCATGAAGAACGTGATTTTACTGTCTATGCTACTTCGAAAACACCGAGCACTATAGTAAGTAAGAATAAACAGCCGCAGTTCTTTTGGTTTATCGGTGTGGCCGCTGTGTATGTAGCCGGAGCTTATATCTCTGATTATGTTACCGATAAAATGGTCCAGGGTTGCTTCGATGCTTGGGCTCCACAAGGAGGCGCTACTGCTGAGCAAAAGCAGCTTGCTGCCGAGCAGGTATCTTCCGCTGGAAAGAAGCTGGCAAAGGATGTTTCTCTTTCTACCGGCAAACAGCTTGCCGAAGATGGTGCAAAGAAGATCCTTGAGCATAACATTCTTGGCAAATTGATCTGGCCGGCAAAGCTCGGATATAATATTTTATCCTGCTTCGAAAATACTATTAAAGGCTTACAGTGCTATCAGGGGCAAACCATGATCCGCGATGTCTTTACTCATGTCGAATGTAATGGCTCACAAAAGCAGGTGCGCGTAATTACTTCGCGTGATCCGAACCATAAATCTGGCCCGCAAGGATACGGCACGCAAGGGTATATTGCTTCCGCTCAGCGAATGGAATATCTGATTGAATGCGAGAATGCTGCCGATGCAGCCGCACCGGCTTATAAGATCGTTATTATCGATACGCTGGCTCCAGAATTCGATGAGAATACGGTCATCTTCGGTGATATGAGCCATCAGTACACCACCTCGCGAACTGGGAATATCTTACGCTGGGAGATAACGGGTATCGATCTGCCGCCGAATAAAGTACCGACCGAAGGTGAAAGCTGGGTAACCTATTCGGTATTACCCAAAGCAGGAACACTGGCGGGTACCGTTTTCGGAAATAGTGCCGCTATCTATTTCGATGCGAATGCTCCTATCATTACCAATAGGTATGTCAATACTCTTGACAATATAGCCCCGGTTTCTATGATGGCAGCTTTACCTTCGAAGACCAGCGATAGTGTGGTGACTATCAAATGGACATCTACCGATGCAGGCGGCTCGGGTTATGAAAGTGCCGAATTATTTATGGCGAAAGACGATGGAGAATATACAGCCGTCTGCACGCAAAATACCGATTCGGTTCAGGTAGCCGTCGATCTTGAGCATAGTTATAGTTTCTTTGTGCTGTCAAAAGATAACGTCGGCAATCTTGAAATGGAGCGCCCGGTCCCAGTAAGTATCCGGGTGACCTCCGGAGTAGCTCCGCTCGATCTGCGCAATTTCTGGCTGCGGGATATCTATCCTAACCCGGTGAGCGGAACGATGAATATTGAGTATTCACTGACGAAGAATGGCTTTACTGCTGTAGAAATGATTGATGAACTTGGCAGGGTAATCGCTTCGGTGGTCGGTGAAGTTCAATCTGAAGGCATCTATCATTACCGCTTCGATGGCTCGTCGCTGCAAAGTGGCACCTACTATTTACGCCTGACGCAGGGTGGATTGGTACAAACTAAAAAAGTCGTGGTAGCAAAATAAACACGAAGTCCGAGAAGGCAACGGCGGCCGGTCTATCCTTAGAGAAGACCGGCCGCTTCTTGATACCAGGGAGATGTGAAATAATCGCTAAAAAAAATTACAAATGTCTTATAAAACGATATTCGAACCATTTAAAATTAAAATGGTGGAGCCGATCCGCGTCATTACGGCAGAAGAACGGAAAGAACGTCTCGCAGAAGCATCGTATAATGTATTTTTACTCCATAGCGACGATGTCCTGATCGATCTGCTCACCGATAGCGGCACTTCAGCTATGAGTGCAGCGCAGTGGGCAGCGATGATGATGGGTGACGAATCCTATGCCGGCGCAAGAAGTTGGGCGCGCCTGGAAGCCGAGATTAAGGATCTGACCGGATCCCCCTATATTCTGCCAACGCACCAGGGACGCGCAGCCGAACATATTATCTACGGCTATATCGGAGGAAAAGGGAAAGTATTTTTAAGTAATACCCATTTCGATACTACCCGTGCGAACATCGAAGTTACCGGAGCCAGCGCTATCGATCTGCCGTCAGCCGAGTCTCGCCAGATCGATTTGGATTTTCCTTTTAAAGGTAATATAGATATTCCCAAATTGCGGACCGCTATCGGGCAGTATGGCGGTACTATTGCGGCAGTAATTCTTACGGTTACTAATAATAGTGGAGGCGGCCAGCCGGTAAGTATGCAAAATGCTCGTGAAGTAGCGGCGATCTGTAAAGAGCACAACGTAATGTTTCTTATCGACTGTGCACGCATTGCCGAGAATGCTTATTTTATCCGTCATAAAGAGCAAGGCTTCGAGCAGCGGTCCTACAGGGAAATTGCACAGGAAATGTTTTCGCTTGCCGATGGATGTATCATGAGCGGCAAAAAAGATGGTCTGGTAAATATCGGAGGATTTCTGGCCTTAAAAGACAAGGCCTTAGCCGATGCCTGCACAAACCGGCTTATTATTACCGAGGGATTCAAAACATATGGGGGGCTTGCGGGTAGAGATATGGATGCTTTTGCTGTCGGATTGAGAGAAGTATTCGATCCCGATTATCTTGAATACCGCATTCGAAGCACCGCCTATCTGGGCGAACATCTCTATAAGATGGGGATACCGGTTATTTATCCTATTGGTGGTCATGCAGTTTATATCGATGCCGCACAGTTTTATCCACAGATACCGGTGGAGCACTATCCGGGGCAGGCATTGGTCTGTGAGCTGTATATAAAAGGTGGTGTTCGTGCTGTCGAGACGGGGTCGGTGATGTTTGGGAAATATGATACCAAAGGGAAGCTTGTTCCTGCGGCAAAGGAGTTAGTCCGCCTGGCCATTCCAAGACGGGTTTATACTCAAAGTCATATTGATTATGTAATAGAAGTGTTCGAAGAATTGCTGCGAACAAAGAACGAAGCCACGGGGCTTACTATAACTGAAGAGCCGCCCTTCCTAAGGCATTTTACAGCTAAATTTGCGAGAATACAGTAACTAACAGTATCGGGTCAGTAAGAAGAAATTATCTTTCATCTGTAGAACAAAGCCGTATCTGTTACTTCTCGAAGACCTCGGTTTCTTTCGCCGATGCTTTAGGAAACAAGATAGAGTTTTCAAGGAAAACATGTTGGTGCAGATCCTCTTCGAACTCTTGTAATTCTTTATATAGTACCCGCATAGTTGTGCAGGCATCCTGGGGTGGCTGGTAATTTTGTAAGAGTACTTTAATCTCTGCAAAGGTGTCCCCTGCCTGCTCATGTTCGTTCACCATAGCTGCTATTGGGTTACGAACAGATCCGAAGGGCATCTTTGGTTTGCGGCCGGCAGATAATTCCTTTATGTATGGAAATAATACAGCTTCTTCTTTCAAGAGGTGATCCTCAAGATCCTCTGTTGTACTCTGAAATAACTGACCAACGCGAAGAAGCTCGGGATGGCGGTGACCATGGACACGCATTACCTTGCCCAGGTGGTCTCGCAGTGTAGGCAATATTTCTCGAATATATGAATGATGTACATTAACAATATAATCGATCAAAAAAGGAATATCCCATTGCTGTTCCCGCATTCCGCTTGGTGAATCGGGCAATACCAATAGCTCCTGCGCGACTTTTTCAGCCGATAGGGACCGCTCCTTACAGGCTATGTCAAGAGTTTGATTGCCGCGGCAACAGAAATCCAAACCATATTTCTCAAAAATAACAGCGGCATGGTGATTTTCAAGTACCATTTCGCTTAAGGTTTTATTCGGTGCTAACATATTCTTCTATAGTCATTTTTTTGGAGTCCAGAATACTTTTCCCTGAATGATCTCGACTAAGCCTCGTTGCTGCATCGACCGAAGCGTTCGAATAACGGTCTCAACACGCAAGCCGGTTAGTTCAGCCAGTTGCTGCCGGGTAAACGGCACCATGAATTCATCATCTTTTGAAAGCCCACGAGCACGCTTGAAATGTCGGATCAGTGATTTCAGCCGATGCTCGGCTTCTTCAAGTGCTACTTCGCCAAGCATCATGGACTTATACAACAGCCGTTTGCTCAGGGCTTCGATCAGTGCCAGTTGCACCTCAAAATGATCCCTGAGCAGATCTAAAAAATCGGTATACCCAAGCGACCAGACTTCAGAGTCTTCGACTGCTATTGCAGAGGCAGGGTAGATCGTTCTCGCAAATAACGGAGGTTCGCCAAAACTTTGTCCAGAGGAAAAATACCCCTGGACAAACTCCCGGCCTTCATTATTGAAGCGCGACATCTTTATTTTACCTTTTCGAATCACAAAAAAATATTTCGCTTCTTTTCCCTGCTCGCATAGAAGAGTACCTTTGCTCGCTCTGATAAGCCTTGGCCTATAATTAGCAAGTACTTCTTCGGTAACAATTACTCCGTTCTTGCCTCTTGTTTCTGCAAAAATATTGCCGGGTAATTCTGATCCACTATGACTTGAATCATGCAATGCTTTTATCATCATCTGATAGTTTTGTGCCCATATAAAATACTATTATTACAATATTAGTACCAGCAAATGAAACTGCTCATCTGCCCACAAAAACGGGATTTATCCCATGAAATATGTAAAGAAAATTTACCTTCAAATGACAATTTTTTTAACGAATAATATAGGCTACCTCTATATTTTTGCCAAAATCGCTGGATTTAATCAAAGATGCGCCGTGGAAAAGATAGGAACGTTTTTTGTAATCAGGCTACCGCAGAAAGAAAAGAGTTTTACTAAAACATGCAAGTCATGTCTACTATGAAAAAAACAACAAGACGTTCTTTTGTCTCAGGAATTGCCGCTCTATTTGCAGTGGCATTGCTATTTACCGGATGTGGAAAAAAAGAAGAAGCAGCCGGCGATTATCTTTCCGTCGCTAAAGCGCGCGGCCTAAGCCCGGCCGATATTGAGCGAGCAGTTAAAACATTTGTCCCGCCCGGGAAATCGGACGATTACGTTATCTTTGCTTCCGGTGGTCATTCCGGCCAGGTGCATTTGATCGGCGTGCCTTCGATGCGCCTGCTTAAAACGATCCCTGTCTTTACTAGCGATAGCTGGAATGGCTACGGATACGGCAATAAGGCGATCGAAGATATGCTTAATGAAGGCAGTAAGGGACGCGAGAAAAATTTGCGCTGGGGAGATGTCCATCATCCTGCGCTTAGCGAAACCAACGGCGATTACGATGGCCGGTTCTTGTACGTAAACGATCGTGCCAACGGCCGAATTGCGATGGTTGATCTGCGCGATTTCAAAACAAAGCAGATATTTGCTATTCCGAATATTCAGACATCCCATGGGGGATGTTTTGTAACGCCGAATAGTGAATACGTTCACATCTCGGCAAAAGTACCGAAAGCCTATGCCTTCAATGAAACACCGACGCCCGTAACAAAGAAAGACCATTTAACAAATTATGGTGATATTTATCGCGGAGTCTCAACCTGGTTAAAGATCGACCAATCAACGGGCCACTTTATTCAGGACCAAAGCTTCCAAATCGAGTTACCGCCATATAATCAAGATCTTTCAGATGCCGGGAAAGAGGCAAGTTTCGGGTGGGGCTTCATCAATAGTTACAATACTGAACTGGCTACCGGCGGCAATAAAGATGGTGGAGTATCTATCGAGACCGGTGCTTCAAAAAATGACTTTGACTATATGCATATCATTAACTGGCAGAAAGCGGAAGAAGTAGCAAAGGCCGGTAAGACCGAGATGCATAATGGCATGAGAGTTATTTCGATGAAGACAGCAATCGAGGAAGGTATTCTCTATCTTGCACCGGAGCCAAAGAGCCCCCATGGTGTAGATGTTTCTCCCAATGGGAATTACATCGTTGTTAGCGGTAAGCTCGATCCGCATAGTACGATCTATGGGATGGATCTGATCAAGCAGGCAATCGCCGAAAAGAATTTTGAAGGAACGGATAGATACGGTATCCCGGTGCTTCGTTATAAAGCGATCGTAGCGGGCCAGGTCGAACTTGGTGCCGGACCGCTCCATACTCAATTCGACGATAAAGGATATGCTTATACTTCACTCTTTCTTGAGAATGCCGTTGTAAAATGGTCGCTTGGCGCTCCGTATTTCACCGGTGACAAAGCATGGAAGGTTGCCGATAAGATCCAGATCAATTATAATATTGGCCATCTGACGCTTCCCTGTGGTGACACACGCCATCCGCAAGGAAAGTATTGTATTGCCATGAATAAATGGTCGATCGATCGGTTTCCACACATTGGAACATTGCTGCCGCAGAACTTTCAGCTTATCGATGTGACCGGTGCAAAAATGCAGCTACTGGCCGATATGCCGATCGGTTTTGGCGAGCCCCATTATGCCCAGACGGCGCCCATGAAGCTATTCGAAAAATCATTACAGGTCTATCCGCTTGGCACCGATCCAATGACGATGCAGCCGGCCCCGGATGCGATCAGAAAACCTGAAGATACCCGCATTGAACGTCACGGCACGACAGTAGATGCTTACGTCAGTGTGATTCGCAGTACCTTCACCCCCGATATTATCGAAGTCAAGAAAGGTGATAAGGTTCGTATTCATCTGACCAATATCGAACAGACCCCCGATGCCACGCACGGCTTTGCCATCCCCGAATATAATGTGAGCCTATCGCTCGATGCCGGGGAAACGGCGGTTGCCGAATTCGATGCTACTAAGGTGGGGTCATTCAGTATGTATTGCACCGAATTCTGCTCGGCACTTCATCTTGAAATGCAAGGCTGGATCCTTGTAAACTAACACTCACCGCTCATTGCAATAACGAAGATGATCAGGTATAGCAAAATAATGAGAGGGGTAGTCGTAGCGGCATTATCGATGAGCAGCCTAATGATAGGATGCACCGATACTGCCGATGTACCTCCGGAGATCGCAGTAGATAAAATCTCTTGTATGCGATGCTCAATGCTGATCAGCGATACACGATTTGCCGCCGCAATTAAATCGGGCGCTGAATACCTGGTCTTCGATGATATAGGTTGTATGCTTGCGTATGCCACTGCCCATCATGGGGTGGATGATGAGCAGATTTGGGTACGCGATTATACTACGGACAAATGGATCGGTGCGAAGCACGCTCAATTCTTCCATGCTGACGGCGACGTCACCCCGATGGGATATGGCTATATAGCCATGTCATCGACGAAGCCTCCTACCGGTTTGACTACTGTCGTTCTGATCGGAGGTATCGAGCAGCTTCGCACTGACCATGCGTCCAGAATGAAAACCTTATAAAAGGATACACGAATATGAAAACCCAACGTACTTTATCCTTATTACAACGAAGTATCCTTGCCGGACTCGCGATCGTTTGTATTGCCATAGCTTGGAAGCTCCCATTGTGGCATATGAAACTTGTTGCCCCCATGTACCCCAATGGATTAAATATGATCGCTTACGGCAATACGGTTACCGGCGATCTCTATGAACTAAATATTGTGAACCATTATGTCGGCATGAAGCACATTTCGGCTGATGAATTCACGATCATGTGGCTCTTCCCGGTCGGTCTTACTATTATTGCTCTTCTTGCGGTACTGCCGATCGTTATTCCAAAAGCCAGAAAGTGGTGTGCTATCGGGATATTCTTATTCCCGGTTACCATCCTCGGTTTTATCCAATATTATCTATACCAATTCGGGCATCACCTCAATCCTGAAGCCCCGTTTCATATCCCGGAGTTTATGCCAACGGCGCTGGGCCAATCGACGATCGTCAATTTTACAGCGACATCGATGATAGGCTGGGGAATGGGCTCTATGATCTTAGCTGCAATTATTACCGGATTCGGCCCGATGGTTTTTAGAAAAAAACATACGGTGCTTAATACACAATCGGCGCCGACCTTCGATCCGGTAAAAGCAGCAACGACCGGCTTGTTTATTCTTTTTTGTTGTATCTCAACTTCCGCCGTTGCCGACCCTACGTTACAAGAACGTATCGATGCTGCAAAGCGGGGAGAAACAATAGTAGTGGCGGCGGGAGAATATCAAGGGCCTATCCGTATTGCAAAACCGTTAACATTGATAGGAAAAGGAATGCCTGTCATCCGGGGTGATAAGCAAACGGACGTTGTGTCAATAACAAGCGATAGTGTAACAATCTCCGGATTTCATATCATCTATAGTGGTATTGAGATCACACAAGAGGCGGCCGGTATCAGATCACAGGGAAATCATGTAAACATTCTTAATAATGAAATATCGGAAGTCTATTTCGGGATCCATATTTTACAATCGGATAATGTCCGCCTCGTATCGAATTATATTCACCCGGGTACACAGTACGCCGGAAGGCCCGGCCATGCGATCAATATCTGGAATGTTCATCGTATCGAGATCGAACATAATACGATCGACGATGCGCGCGATGGGATTCTGCTGACCTATGCCAGTAATGCGACCGTTATCGGCAATACTATTACCCATTGCCGCTATGGGTTGCATTCAATGTATGGATTGAATATTACTTTTACTGCTAATACGGTCCGTGATAATTTACTTGGTTTAGCCTTGATGTACTCAAAAGTCCTTGTCGCCAGGGATAATATCATTCTCGAACATCGTCGCGGCACTTCTCCCTATGGATTTCTTCTCAAGGATATCGATAATGTGACGATCGAAAATAATCTGATCGAAGCCAATCAGATCGGCATCTTCGCTGATGGTATTTCAATGGAGCTCGGCTCATCGTCGCATATCCGCGGTAATACAATCGTGGGGAATATCTGTGGAGTATCGGTTCAAAGCAGTGCCACCTTCAGTTTTGTCGGAAATAATATGCTGGAAAATTTAACAGACGTCACAAAGCAAGGTGAGCATATTAATGCGAATGTGAAGTGGACGGCGGGGCAAAAGGGTAACTATTGGAGCAGCTATCGCGGCTATGATAAAGATCGCGATGGGATCGGCGATCTTCCATATCGGGTAGAACAAATTGCCGAACTCGATATCGATCCACATTCTCCGTCTCAGGCGCTGCTATATACACCCGGGTATTTAGTCTTGGAATCGGCAACACGATTATTCCCGATCTTTAAAGGGGATCCGGTTCTTGAAGACACTGCCCCCTTAACTTCTCCTGAGCATGTTATTCATCCCACTGTGAATGATGGAAACCGCTCGGTAGTCTTTTCTGCTCTTTCAGCTATGGTACTTCTCGGTGGCAGTGTATCTGTCGTGTTCTTTAAACCCTTCGATAAGAAAGAACTGTCATGATTACTATCGATGGCGTAACCAAACAATATGGCGCATTCAAAGCGCTTGACGATGTAACGTTCCATGTAAAAGACGGAGAGTGTATCGGGCTGCTTGGGCCCAATGGTTCGGGGAAATCTACTCTCTATCGGTGTATCCTTGGTATTCACCTCTATGAAGGTACCATTCGCGTTGCGGGAAAGGATCCGCTTACCGAAGGTACTTCCGTAAGAAAAAAAATAGGCTATATGCCGCAGCAGGCATCACTTCATGGCGATCTTACCGTCCGACAGACCTTACAATGGTATAGTGAACTGCGCAGTGGGTCGATGTCGAATGCTTTGGCTATGCTGGAACGAGTCAGCTTATCGGATACGCTGAAAGTAAAGGTCGCCGAACTATCGGGTGGTATGCGCCAGCGCTTATCTTTTATCATCGGGCTGCTTGGTGATCCACAATTTCTTTTGCTCGATGAACCGACTGCCAGTATGGATCACCGTTCCCAGCGAACCTTATTAAGTTGGTTGTATGAACTGCGTTCAGAAGGGAAGACCATCATCTTTTCGACACACATTGAGCAGGATATTTTAGGTATTATCGACCGAACGATCACTCTCGATCAAGGTAAAGTACTTAGACACACGGAAAATATTTTCGGTGAAATGCAGAATATCATTATCGATGTACCAGCAATATAATAAGAATATGCTTCGCACAGTAAAGATCATCCTTCGCAAAGAATTGCACGATGCGCGCGGTAACCGATGGTTATATCTCTATGCCGGTATTGTCGCTCTTCTCGGTATTGTTATTGCTGAAACGGGTATCAGATCAGGTGGTGCGGTTACTCTTCAGGTGTTTGGCCGCACTACAGCAACCCTCGTGAACCTTTGTCTTTTTCTTGCTCCGCTCGTGGCTGTTACCCTTGGTACGGCTGCTATCAGCTCCGAACGCGATCAGGGTACCCTGGAACAATTATTAGCTCAGCCACTGAGCAGAACGGAATTGCTACTGGGAAAATATTTCGGTTTATGGATGGCGCTATTTGCCGCAACACTTCTTGGGTTTGCGCCTGCCGGTATTATTATAGGGTTTAATTCAACACTCGAGCAGTCTGTCCATTTCCTGCTCTATCCAATGCTCTCGCAACTATTGATCTCTGTCATGCTTGCAATCGGGATGTATATTTCCGTCAAAGCAAAATCCCGTGCTCAGGCCACGGCCCTTGGCATTGCGATCTGGTTTGTTTGCGTCCTGGCATACGATATCTTGTTACTGGGCAGCCTGTCGGTGATTTCATTACCATCTAATATATTAGCCATGATTCTATTTCTTAACCCCGTGGATGCCAGTCGGATACTGGCAATCCTAACCTTAGAACCGGATCTGTATATCCTTGGACCTGCCGGAGCATTTCTTGTAGATACCTTCGGTGTAACCGGTTCTGCGTTATTGCTTTTCGGATCGCTGTTGTTCTGGACGGTTGTTCCGCTGCTATTTGCGATCAGAAGTTTTGAACTTCGGACCCGGCGCTATTTTAAGCCGCTGCGATTGTTCAAACGAGCTTCGGTTGCAACGGCATCGTTACTGCTGCTACTTTCGCTTTCAAGTTGTGGTGGAGAAAATCATAAATCGGAGGATTCAGATGAAAAGAAAGAAAGCGAACCTGCAGCTACGGTATATAAAGCCGATGTTTCCGATACCGAAAAAGGGCATCAGATCTATTTAACTACCTGTGCTCCTTGCCATGGCAAGGAGGGCAAAGGTGATGGCCCTGCAGCGGCAAATTTGAATCCAAAGCCACGCGATCATTCCAATGGTGCTTATATGAATAAGCTTACCGACGATCATATTGGTAATACTATCAAAAAAGGAGGGGCAATGTTTGGATACCCGAATATGCCGGCCCAGCCACAGTTGAAAGACGAAGAGATCAATGCGTTAATAGCCTTTGTAAGAACGTTGGCTAAATCATAACCCAGCAAAAAGAAGGGTGGAGGGAGGATCATATTCTTCCTCCGCCTTTTTTCTGCTACTATAGTCCCACTAGTCCTATGAAAAAGAATTGGCTTCTCTTCTGTTCGCTGTTACTTATACTCTTCTGTACACAGCAAGGATTTTCAACCGGTCGAATTTCGGGAAAGGTTATGCTCACGGGGCCGATACCGAAAATAGAGCCCTTCAAATGTACACTCGATCAAGGGACATGCGGGAAGCAGCAATCACTTGATAGATTGGTACTTGGTAAAAATAGAGGTATTGCAAATACTCTTATTTTTATTAAGAATCCTCCGCTCCAGAATACGGCAAACATGAAACCGGCAGTCATTGTACAAGATAATTGCCGCTTTATTCCTCATATTGTTATAGCGGCCAAAGGCTCTTCCGTTCGTTTTGTAAATAAAGACGATGTATTACATAATTGCCACGGGTACTATTATACTTATTCTGCTTCAGGCCCGGAACGAACGACAGCATTCAATATTGCTCAGCCTAACGGTCAGCAAAACGATCAGGTGCTTCGCAAGCCGGGAATGATTAGTGTTGAATGCGATGCCGGACATACCTGGATGTCCGCCTGGATTTGGGTAACGGGAAACCCCTTTGCTACTATTACTGATGCGAATGGAGAATACAGTTTTGAAGGACTACCGCCCGGGAAATATACGATTGTTCTATGGCATGAAGGCTGGCAGATCACCTCGGTAGGAAACGATGGCAGGCCGATCTTTTCAGCTCCGATCGGCCAAGAGCAGGAAATTACTGTCTCGGATAATGGGACTGCTATAGCAAATTTCGAATTGCGGTCGTGAAGATCAGGCCGTTATTACTAACCGTATGCAGTGTAGGTTGTGTCATGCAACTTTGTATGACATCGGCTTTTGCAATTCCATTGTTTGCCCGCAAATATTCCGTTTCCTGTTTTACGTGCCATATCTCACCACCACTGCTCAATGATTTTGGCAGGCGTTTTCAGGCAAATGGTTATAACCTCCCTGGCTCCGGCAGCGATCAGCAGGCACAGTATGACCAGGCGACATTTCCATTGGCGTTATTATCACAGCCAATGGTAGCTCACACGATTTCAACTGACGATCTTGCAGCGGGAAAACGAACTACCACTACTGTTTTTTCCGGTCTTGAATTAGCATTGTTTTCTTCCGGTTCGCTCGGCCCGCATTTCTCTTATTTTGCCGAAACTCCGGTCATCCATGAAAATGGAGAAACGAGTATAGAAGTTGTCGATGCCCATCTTTTATATACTAATGTACTTAACGATGGCTTAGGCTCGCTAAATATTAAGTTTGGGAAAATGAGGGCGTTCGTTCCCTTTATAGCGAATACAATATTTTCAAATGCAGATCCGCTTGCCTATAATTATACAGCCATTTCCGGGACACGGAAAGCAGCTAATGATCTGAATATATTCCAGCCATCGTTCGGACTTTCTGCTTTCGGAATATTACCTCAAGTAGAAGATGGGCTGCGATGGGAAGCGGGCATAACCGCAGGGACAAAGAACACGGTAGATATTGCCGCTGCCAATGCCGGTTTTTTCGCACTAAACCAAACAGTCTATCTCAAGAATGCTCCGATGAGAATGGGGGCATTTTATTATTACGGTAAAGAGCGAATTGTGCAAAGCCCGGATAGCACAACCTGGTTTAATAACCTTTCAAAGATAGGGGTCGATATCGAAGTATATGACCCATGGATAAAGCGCGTTATTCTTTTCGGTCAGGCTCTCTATGCAGTCGATCATTCCATTGACAATCATGGGACTAAGCAAACAATGAAAGGAGGGTTTATCGGTATTAATTCGATTCTTATTGCCGAGACACTCTTTGCCTTTGCCCGCTTCGATTATGTTGAGACAGACTTCACAGCCAGTATTGAGCGCCAACTCGATGCCGGGCTGCGGTGGAACTTGCTTTCGAACGTTATCTTGACAATGGGGTGTACGGCCTCAACCGAATTTATACCCCGCAAGATCGATCGAAATACGATCTCGGTCTCAGGCGGAATATTATTTGGATTTTAAATGCCGGTACGACCCTTTTTTCCGATCGCCATTCTCTGTATAGCACTGTTTGCCGTATTGATTGCTTCCGATCTTTACGGAAGTAATGAGGAAGATGGTGATAACATATTGACTCGTGGCAGATTGTTATTTCAGGCCGCTTGTGTACCTTGTCATGGAAGCGAAGGCAAGGGAGATGGTCCCATCTCTCGTACGCTCCAAACGAAACCAACAAATATGACTCGTGGAATTTATCATAATCGCTCGACGTATGCCGGGAAATATCCGACGGATTATGATCTCTACCACACAATAACCAATGGCCTTCATTATACGGCAATGCCCGTCTTCCGGCAAATGACAATGGAAGATCGATCGGCTATTGTCAACTATATAAAATCGCTTTCAACCCGATTCTCGGATAGTAATTGGTATTCACCGCCGGATACAATGGGATATGAAGGGCAGATCCCGCCTTCACCCCAAAGTCTTCTGGAAGGGAGGAGAATCTATGTGCTGGCCGCCTGTGACCGCTGTCATGGCATCGATGGAACCGGTGGCTTGACGTATGCAATGTTTGACGATGAAGGAAATCCGAGGATGGCGATCGATCTTACCAACCCTGCTGTCTATAAATTCAGCGATGGCCCAAACGATATTTTCAGGATCACGATGACGGCGATCGATACAAGAGGCCTGACCCGTGAGGATCAATGGAATCTGGCGAATTATGTGTGGTCTCTACGCAGCGCCGATCAATTCCCAAGTATAAAATGAAAAGGGCTCGTCTTTCCCGTTTTGCTATTTTGTCCTGCGTTCTTGGATACGGGTATCTGTTGTTTCTTTCGACGAGCGGCCATTCTGCTTCCGAGCCAATGGTACTGTTGCAGCGTGGAAGATCACTATATGCGTTTTCTTGTGCTCCTTGTCATGGGAGCACGGGAAGAGGTGATGGCCCACTTGCTTCCAGTTTGCTTATTGCTCCCCGGGATTTTACCACAGGAGTGTATCAGAATCGTTCTACAGCGAGTGGCCAGCTTCCGACCGATTACGATCTGTTTCGGACTATTTCGGCAGGGGTTCATTCCCAGATGCCGGGTTTTCGCGGACTTTCATTGAGCGATCGGTGGGACTTGGTGCAATTCATAAAAACATTCAGCGAACGATTCGACGATTCTTCCGAATATCCACTTGATACCCTCGCGATCGGAAAGCCGGTAATTTCGAGTCCGAAAAGTATTGCCCGAGGGCGGCAAGCCTATTTACAAATGAAGTGTAACGACTGTCATGGTTTCTCAGGACAGGGAGATGGCAAGGCGGCTCAGATGCAGAGAGATGATTTCGGTCATTCCCTCCGGACACCAAATCTCACCAATTATTCGGAATATAAGTACTGCAGGACAGTGCTCGATGTTTATAGGATCTTTTCAACCGGGATGAATGGCGTTCCGATGCCATCCTATAAAGATAATCTCTCGGACGAAGACCGCTGGAATCTGGCAAATTATGTGTGGGCACTGCATACAACGGATCAATATCCGAGTACCTATTAACAGGGAAGGTAATCACTCATCAATAAGATCTTCATTAAACCCGGCACGGGCTAAGGCATGCTTGATTCCTTCCCGTACTTTTACAGACTCTATTCTTGTTGCCAAAGGGACATCTTTCATAGCCAGTAATTCTGCTAAGATAGTTTTTTGATCATCGTAAGTAAGCTGTTTACATTGCTCATAAATACCATCAGGACCTTCTTCTAATGGGTTATGAGTTGCTAAAATTATTTTAATTGCACGAATAATAGCCGGGGTTGGAGCTGCTACTACTATAGCAGCGAGCGCGCCATGATCGAGGCGTAATTTTTTTGCCTGTGCCAGGGGGAGGCCTCCTTGTAGGCGTTGGGCCAGTGGGAAGAGAATTTTTTCCTCTATAGCGATATGCTTTAGTAAGCCCTGCTTAAATTGATTATAAGCCTCAAGATCGATCGCCCCAGTATGTTCACTTGCGTCGAGTAATGCGTCCAGCCGCTGGTGATCGGCTTCCATAAATTCCCTGAGATCGTTATAGGCTTCCATATTGAATGGGAAACAAATTATTAACTATATCAATGCGAACTTTTTCTTTACTATACATTTTTAAGATGTGTATATAATCTTTTCCACCCATTTTATGAAAAAGTTGTGGATTGCATTTTCCGCAGTCATTATTTTATCCTTTTCAGTACTTGTCTGGGTTGGGACTAGAATATATCAGAGTGCCCCGCCAATTCCTAATAGGGTTGTTTCAACTGATGGTGCTATCATCATTGCAGAAGGAGATATTGCTACCGGGCAAAACGTTTGGCAGTCATTAGGAGGAATGGAGGTAGGTTCGGTATGGGGACATGGTAGTTATGTCGCTCCCGATTGGACGGCCGATTGGCTGCATCGCGAAGCAATGGAAGTTTTGAATGAGTGGAGCACAAAAGAGTATGCTCGTCCATTCGAGCAACTTCCATCGGATGAGCAAAGCAAATTAAAAGAACGACTCCGGCTTTTATTCCGCACCAATACCTATTCTCAATCTACTAATACTATAACCATATCTCCTGAGCGGGCCCGGGCTATTGCATCAAATCTTAACTATTATAAAGCCTTATTTAAAGATGGCAACGACGCCTATGCTATTCCTAAAGGTGCACTAACCGATGAAGGAAAGCTACGGCAGCTTGCTTCCTTTTTCTTTTGGAGTTCCTGGGCTGCTTCGACCAACCGGCCTAACGATCAGGTAACCTATACCAGTAATTGGCCGCATGAAAGTTTGATAGCCAATGAGCCAACCAGTGATTCTATTGTCTGGACCGGCGTCAGTATTTTAGTATTGCTGGCAGGGATTGGTGGTATGTCCTGGTATTATGCGATGCAAAAACGCGAACACCCCCAGGCTATTCCCGATCGTGATCCTCTGCTCGCAGCACAGCCCACCTCTTCACAGCGGGCAGTAGTGAAATACTTTTGGATAGTTTCGATATTAGTCCTTCTTCAGATCGTATTAGGAGTGATCACAGCCCACTACGGCGTTGAAGGGAATGGCTTTTACGGGATCCCCTTAGCCAATATTTTACCCTATTCTGTTACAAGAACCTGGCATACGCAATTAGGAATTTTTTGGATAGCCACGGCATGGCTTGCAGCGGGATTATATATTGCTCCTGCCGTTGCGGGATTTGAGCCAAAAGGACAGCGATTGGGAGTAAATATATTATTCGGAGCTTTACTTGTTGTTGTTTTAGGCTCGATGGTCGGGGAATGGCTCAGTATTAAACAGCTCCTTCCGGCTAACTTATGGTTTTTATTAGGTCATAGCGGATACGAATATATCGATCTTGGCAGACTCTTTCAGATCGCATTGTTTATCGGATTACTGTTATGGCTCTATTTAGTTGCCAGGGCAATTTTGCCGGCTTATAAACGGAATGATGAACAACGTGCGATTCTCGGGCTCTTTCTTATTTCGACTCTTGCCATCGCCGGATTTTATGCTGCCGCTTTTGGATATGGCGAGCACACCAATCTTGCTATTGCAGAGTATTGGCGGTGGTGGATCGTTCATCTTTGGGTGGAAGGATTTTTCGAGGTATTTGCAACCGTTGTTATAGCCTTTCTTTTTGCCAGGCTTGGTCTTATCAGTCTTGGTACGGCGGGAAAGGCGTCTTTACTTTCCTCGACTATCTTTCTCTCCGGCGGCATTATCGGAACGTTGCACCATCTCTATTTCAGTGGGACCCCAACGTTCGTGCTTGCTCTCGGGGCGGTCTTTAGTGCCTTTGAAGTCGTGCCCTTGAGCTTTGTCGCTTTCGAAGCGTGGGAGAATCTGAAGCTTTCCCAATCTTCTGAATGGATCAGGAATTATAAATGGCCCATCTACTTCTTTGTTGCCGTTGCCTTTTGGAATATGGTAGGGGCCGGATTATTCGGATTTATGATAAATCCACCGATTGCCTTATATTACATGCAGGGACTGAATACCACTCCGGTTCACGGACATGCGGCGCTCTTTGGCGTCTATGGAATGCTCGGCATAGGGTTAATGCTCTTCTGTTTGCGGGCGCTTAATCCGGCCATGGTATGGAGAGAAGGCTTGATCAAGTTCTCGTTTTGGTCGATCAATATCGGTTTATTTGCCATGGTAGTATTTTCATTGTTGCCGGTAGGGTTGCGCCAAACCTGGGCATCGGTTGAATACGGCTATTGGTATGCCAGAAGTGCCGAATTTATGCAAACACCGGCCATGAATATTCTGCGGTGGCTCCGCATTCCCGGAGATACGATCTTCGCTATCGGTTCAGTCGTGCTTGCATTTTTTATCATCACTTTAAAAACCGGGTCTCCCGGTCAGAAACGGTAGAGAGCGCTCAGTAACACTCCGGCAAGGGCAACGACCGATTCCTGAATACCGATATATTTTATCGGCAATTTACTATACCATGATCGAAAGAAAAGGATAACCAGCAGCCGCCCAATAGGTATAATAAGGGCAATAAGAGCCGAATATGTAAGTAATGAACTGCGAACGGCCAGGTAACAAAGGGCAAGAGCGGCACTATGGTATAATAGTGCTGGTCTGACTTGGTTGCCATGAGAAAGCCGGATTGCCACGCAGTATGGAGAAGTGCAGAAAAATAATGCAGAAAATATCCATAATGAAAACACTGATACTATGCGGATCGAATTATCGGCAGCATATACGGTTAACGGGGTCAGGAGAGCTATTGCTGAAAATCCTATAAGTGAACGTTGTATCGTCGTATATCGCTTACGAATGAGATAGCGATAGAGCAAGACAAGAAGAAGAAAAGGGATAAGGAGAATTATTATTTTTATTGCGTGAACCAGCAATATACCGCCGTTTATAAGTACCACACCGCACAGAAAAATTGTCATCCCATTAACAGTGTACCCATCGTGGCGGGCTAAACGCTTCAGGGGCTCTTGCAATAAAAAGAAGGAAGCGGCTAAGGCGAGGCTACAGCCAAAGGCAAGTATATCGACCCTGGGAGCATATACAATGCCGAAAAGCCAGGCGCATAAAAGCACGATATAGGCACCATGTTCCTTAGGAAAGACTGATGTGATGAACTTACTCATTTTCGAATACAGGTCCGGATTGGTAAAAAGCGAGCTGCCTCTGTTTTAACAATGTAAAAAATAAATAATACAAATATCGTGCAAGTATTGCCTATCAGACCTGAATACCCCTTGCCCTAAGAGATAGGCCTGCCAAGGTAAGAAAAATATTAACGCCAGTTAAAATTTTTTAACAATTTCGTGGTGAACACAATATAAAACAATGATTTAGCACCAATATTGTATTTGGCATAAATATTGACATTAGTATTATCGTGAACATTCAAGGATTGCATCCGCTATTAGAAAAGTATAATCAGGCCGGGCCACGGTATACCAGCTATCCAACAGCCCCGGCATTTAAGGATTCGTTTCAGTCTGAGGATCGACGAGCAATGCTCGAACAAGCTTCCAGCAATATCTCTCTGTATGTACACTTGCCATTTTGCGATACCCTTTGTTACTTCTGTGGGTGTACGATGCTTGTCTCTAATAACCGTGAACGCATTGCAGAATATATCCGCTTTCTGAACGCAGAAATCGAGCAGACAGCAGCCGTCCTTGGCGAGCGGCGTATCGTCCAGCTACATTGGGGTGGTGGCACACCGACGCAGTTATTCCCGGACGAGATTCGCGCTCTCGGCTGGAAGCTTCATAAACATTTTACGATCGATAACTCGGCGGAAATCAGTGTAGAGATCGATCCCCGTAAAGTGACCGAGGACCATATCCGGGCTCTTTCCGAAGTTGGTTTTCGCCGGGCCAGCATTGGCGTCCAGGATATGGACGATAAAGTCCAGCAGGCAATCAATCGTATTCAAAGCGGATTTATTACACGGCAGGTTATCGACTGGTGCCGCAAGTACGGATTTGAATCGATCAATATCGATCTTATCTATGGCTTGCCGTTGCAAACAGCGTCAACATTCGAATCGACCCTGAATAAGGTACTGACCTTTGACCCGGATAGATTAGCACTTTATAATTTTGCGTATGTACCCTGGATAAAACCACATCAAAAATTAATCCAGATCGACGATCTCCCAAAAGCTGATGAAAAATTGAATCTCTTTACCTTGGCAACTGAACAATTCCTTATGGCCGGCTATGATTATATCGGCATGGATCATTTTGCAAAGACGGATGATGAGCTATCCTCTGCCCGGCGCACCGGTACTCTTCAACGCAATTTTCAGGGATATTCGACCCGTGGAGGCTGCGATCTTGTAGGGCTCGGTATGAGCGCTATCAGCCATATAGGCGCGTGGTTCTCTCAGAATGAAAAGTACTTGCCGCAATACTATGAGAAGATCGGCAAGAAAGAATTTCCGGTTATGACCGGTTTGGAGATGACGACGGACGATCGGATACGCGAACAGGTGATCATGCAGCTTATGTGTAATCTGAAGCTCGATATTTCTGCTATCGAAGATCAGTATAAGATTGATTTTGCCGAATATTTCGATGCTTCGCTCAGCCAACTGCGCCAGTTCGAAGCCGATAACCTGGTAAGAGTGAATCCGAAATCCATACAGATCACCACCTCAGGAAGATTCTTCCTTCGCAATATTGCAATGTGTTTCGATGCCTATTTGCCGAAGATGAACCAAATAACACCGATCTTTTCAAAGACTCTTTAAAATACATCCTTAGATGAAAAAAATACAATCTCACCGTTCCTGGGCAGAACCCTATAAGATAAAAATGGTTGAGCTCGTCCACATGACGACTCGCGCCGAACGGGAAGCCGCTATACAAGCGGCGGGGTACAATACCTTTCTATTAAAAAGCAGGGATGTCTATATAGATCTATTGACCGATAGCGGTACTTCTGCCATGAGCGACCGGCAATGGGCGGGGATGATGCTTGGGGATGAAGCCTATGCGGGCAGTGAAAATTTCTACCACCTGGAAGCGGCTGTCAGGAAATATTACGGATATAAATATGTCATTCCGACTCATCAGGGGCGAGGCGCCGAACATATTTTATCGAAGTTGTTGATCAAGCCCGGTGATTATATCCCTGGCAATATGTATTTTACAACAACAAGGCTGCATCAGGAGCTCGCCGGTGGTACGTTCGTCGATATTGTGATCGACGAAGCCCACGACGCCGAGAATGAACATCCTTTCAAAGGAAATGTCGATCTGAAAAAGCTCGATGCACTTATTAAAAAAGTCGGTGCAAAAAAGATACCGTATATCTGTATCGCTACAGCAGTGAATATGGCTGGTGGGCAACCTATCTCCCTTGCGAATCTCCGGGAGCTCAGAGCCTTTACGAAAAAACACCGGATCCCGATCATCCATGATATGACGCGTGTTGCCGAGAATGCCTATTTTATACAACAGCGCGAAAAGGGCTATGGCGATAAACCGGTTGCGGCTATTATTAAAGAGATCTGTGCACTGACCGACGGTGCAACGATGAGCGCAAAAAAAGATGCATTGGTAAATATCGGCGGCATTCTTGCTCTCAATGATAAAAAAGTATATCAGGAAGCCAGTAACATGGTGGTTGTGTATGAAGGCTTACATACCTATGGCGGGCTTGCCGGCCGCGATATGGAAGCGATGGCCATTGGCATTACCGAATCGGTTCAGGACGATCATATCAGAGCGCGAGTAGGGCAGGTGGAATATCTCGGCCATAAGTTGCTCGATGCCGGCATCCCGATCGTAAAGCCCATCGGGGGACACGGTATTTTTCTCGATGCAAAACGGTTTCTGCCGCATCTGAAACAATCGGTTTTTCCGGCGCAAACGCTTGCCGCAGAGTTATACCTCGATTCCGGAGTGCGTTCGATGGAACGCGGTATTGTCTCTGCCGGCAGAAAAAAAGATACCGGCGAAGAGCATCATCCTGAGCTTGAGCTGGTACGTCTTACTATTCCGCGACGGGTCTATACGCAGGCACATATCGATGTTGTTGCCGAATCGGTCGAGGCAGTCTATGAAGAAAGAAAGAAGATCCGTGGGTTGAAGATGATCTACGAACCGAAGTATCTTCGCTTCTTTCAGGCACGCTTCGAAAGGATCTGATCCTATGGAATATAAGACGATATTCGAGCCATTTAAAATCAAAATGGTCGAGCCGATCCGTGTCATCTCGGAAGAAAAACAAAAATAGCGATTCCGCATCGCGTTTATACTCAAACCCATATCGATTATGTGGTAGAAGTATTTGAGGAAATTCTGCGGACCAAGAATGAAGCTACAGGACTGAAAACTATAGAAGAGCCGCAGTTCTTACGGCACTTTACAGCAAAACTGACAAGGATAGCTTAGATCCAAAAAATGTCGTCGTTCGATAAGATAGGAAAAATACAGAAGGTGGGGGGGTGGCGTTCTATAACAGTATATGATCCACTTCCCCCTCTGCTTTCGTCTGAAAACAAAGCCATTGCCTATTTTGCAGCACGAGACTTATTACACAAAACGAATAGTAGTATTCAGATTCTCAAAGAGTTACCCGAGGTACGATCTATTATTCGCCGCCAGCAACAGAACGGCTCATGGAAATATCCTGGTGGTAATTCCAATATTCGCTCGCAATTAAGCTATGATCAAATAGAGACATTCCGTAATCTGGGGTACTTGATCGAACTCTATGGATATACCCAGAAAGACCCTGAGATCGAATCTGCTATAGAATTTTTATTCCAATTTCAAACGGAGGAAGGGGATATCCGTGGCATTTTAGGTAATCAATATGCCCCGTATTATACTGCTGCGATGATCGAGTTATTCATCAAGGCCGGTCTTGTGCATGACCATCGCATAGATAAAGCATTTGAATGGTTGGCTTCTATTCGGCAAGATGATGGTGGTTGGGCGATTCCATTCAGGACAAGGAAAAAACAACTTAGTATCATTAAAGCACGAACTAATCCGCTTGAACCCGATAGATCGCAGCCATTCTCTCATTTAATTACCGGGGTGGTACTTAGAGCCTATGCCGTGCATCCGAAATTAAAGCACTCGACTATAGCTCTCAATGCCGCAGAGTTATTGCTTTCAAATCTATTTAAGGACGATAATTATCCCGATCGTAAAGACAAGAGTTTCTGGCTTAAATTTACCTTCCCATTTTGGTTTACTGATCTGATTTCGGCAACCGATAGCCTGACGTTACTTGGATTTTCCGCTGAAGAGCCTCAGATTGCTAAGGCAATGAAATGGTTTGTCGATCACCAAAGCTCCGACGGACTTTGGAAATTGAAAGCACTAAAAAACAAACAAATCTTCGATACGCCGTTATGGCTTTCGCTGGCAATTTGTAGAATAATGAAAAGGGGATACAAGTAAAAAAAGAAGGGTAAGGACTATCTATATCACAAAAAGTAGCGCACCCGTAGGGACTCGAACCCCAAACCTTCTGATCCGTAGTCAGATGCTCTATCCAATTGAGCTACGGGTGCCCGTTTTCAAAAACGCGGACTAATAACGACAACTTGCCTATGGAAGTTCGCCCTTTTATTTGGCTTCCTCGGCTGCCATTTGGAAGCTGGAAACGGGGATTAAATGGTGCTCGGTCAGCGGCAGATCGGTCTCCATCAGATATGTTTTTAGCTGTTCCCAGAATGATAGGCCATATTTATTGAGGAAATAGATCAGGTTCAGCTCGCGCTCCTGTAATTTATTTTCAGGAAGCAGAACCGCCAGTACTTTTTCAAGCTGCTGTTTGGCCGTTTGCTGCTTTTTACGCTCGGCTGCCTGGGTTTTGGCGGAAAATTCTTTTACTTGAGAGAGCAGCTTTCCTTTTAAGGAAGTTAGCGCACCTCCAAGTGTTGCATCGCCACTTTCAACAAGATTGCGCAAATTTTCGATAGAGACTTCCATTTCCTGAGCCGAGCGGTCGAATGCCGCAGCCAATTCTTCCTCTCGCTCAGTGCGTAGTAATTCTCTGATAAGATTCGGCCCGAACTCAAGCAGTGCTTCCAAAGAAGACTGATACTTTTCAAGTAGAGAGGATTGTCGTTCGTCGGTAATAGTGAGGGTAATGCGTGGTACAATAACCGGCATCTGCATCTCTGCCCACCGATAAGCTTCGCTTAGTTGCGCAAAGTACGCGGTTTCCCCCGGGCCTGCAACATAGGCAACTGTTGGTAAGAGCGTGTCCTGCACCAATGGTCGCATGACGACATTCATGCTAAAGCGCTCCGGCTCGTTTTTTACGATAGAAAGAATGCCATCGAGATCGAAATGCTCTCCATCTGCGGTAAAACGGGATTCATCTTTTACGATCTTAAACCGCTTATCCCCTTTGGTCAGGAAGAGGTTGGTGCCGGCAGCATCTATCTGAGCAAAATAGTGCTCGGCAAGTTTTTCGCTATAGCTATGAAGCCGGTTAGAGAGTTCGTCGGAAGTGCGAAGCTCTTTCTCAAAGAGAGGAGCCACGAATGTTTTTAAGCTTCTGGTATTTCCATTGAGTATTAAGAGGCCATCGTGCCCTAAGAGTTTACAAAAGATCGCTGTCTGCGCTTCGGCAAAGCTTGCTCCGGCTTTATAACACTCTTTATAAAAGTCAAGAACTGAAGCAGAAAATTCGGTCTCGATAAGCGTCGACGATATTTCGCTAAAGAAATTTGCAAGCGCATCTTCTTCGAATCGAATTGCTGCTACCTGATGTCGGTCCGGAGTTACTGCCGGAGAATAAGAAAGATGCACGGCAGCACCCGTCTTCGTTGGTAGTGTGATACCACTCACCTCAGGAAAATCATGATCTTCGGTTTCCTGCCAGAATACCGGCACAAATGTATGGCCAGGGAATGCAGAGGCATACTGCCGGGCGAGCTTTACGGTATGTAATGCCTTATAAATAGTATAAAGCGGCCCGCCAAGAATACCCACTTGTTGGCCGGTAACGATAGCAAGAGTTGAAGGCTCTTTGAGTGCTTCGAGATTTTTTTCTACGGCTTCGGTGAGGCCGTTCGCTGCTTCATGAGTTGCCCGTATCTGCTTGCAGACCGCTTCGCGCATCCCCGCATACTCAGGCTTGGACTGCTCTATTAAGCGCTGTGCGGCAATTGCATCGAACGTCCTTTGGTTTGGAAACGGCGAACTGGCAAAAAAATCGCGGATCGGTGTCGAATCAAACGAAGTAACAAAATCCTGAACCAACTTGGAAAAATGCCGCGAAGAAGCTATGGTCATCGTAAAACAGGGTGTAAAAGTAGTGCCCTGTAAACATTCGCTTGCAGGGAAGTGTTTACTTATCATGACCGAGAAGCGACCCCATACTCTGATCCTCTTCGATATCGATGGTACCCTTGTTATCTCTGCTGATAATTACGGGCGGAGGATGTTCGAAGAAATGGCCGTGCATTTTTTCGATAAGACGATTTCGCTCGAAGGGTATTCATTCTCGGGAAAGACCGATCGGCTGATCGTTTCCGAAGTTGCCTCTATAGCCGATATCAGCGACGACCATCTGCAAGATCATGAAGAGCGAATTCTCGAGTGGATACCGGGCCGATTGGAAGAGTATCTTGGGAAAAAACAACTGATACTCCTGCCGAAGGTCGTAGAATTATTAGATAGATTGCAGGAGCAAGAAGATACCACCCTTGCACTTCTGACCGGCAACCTGCCGAAGTGTGCCGAGCTCAAACTGGGTAGTGTCGATCTGATGAAATATTTCAAATTCGGCTCCTATGGCACGATCTCGCGTAATAGAAATGACCTTGGTCCGGCGGCACTGGAAATATTTAAAGAAATGAATGATAGCGACGATCTGCGCGTGGTGATCGTTGGCGATGCCGTGCCCGATGTACTGGTAGCAAAACATATCGGTGCCAAATGCGTAATTACCCTTACCGGGCGCACCAGCCGCGAGGAAGTGGCCGTGCATGATCCGGAAGTGATCTTTGATGATCTCTCGGATACCGAGCAAGTGTTAACGGCTATTTATTCCTGATGCCATACGCAACCTATTATTGTGCTGTCTGCGGCGAACCGAACGAGACCTTTGTCGATGAAGAAAACGGCAAGCGGCAGAAACTGGTAGAAGATTGTGCGGTCTGCTGCCGGCCCAACGTATTGAACATTACGATCGATCCGCTAAGCGGAGAAGCGATCGTTGAGAGCGAATTCGAAGGGTAAGAATAGATTCAAACCTTTCGAACTTTCACCTTCCTACCTTTCGTTTTACTTGCTTCCAGAGCGCCCAATTACTATATATTAAAGGAGCTAAAACGATGAATTTTCCATTAATGCGCGGCAAAGTAACGAAGCAGCCGCACGTTGCCATCCCTGAAGGTACGTTTGAAGAAGAACACGGCCGCGAGGGATTTTTCGGGCGTGTTTCCCACCTCTACCATGCTTATCCTCCGACCGGCTGGACCCGGATCGAAGGCCCCATGCGCCCCCATGCGTATGACCTGACGGCTCTCGAACCAACGGATAAGACCGATCCGAATGGAATGCCCATTCCGATCTTATATAATGACGATCTTGTCGTACTTATTTCTAAGCGCAACTTCCCCCATGCGGCTTATTTCAGAAATGCCGATGGCGATTTATTGTATTTCGTCCACAAAGGCGAAGGGTATTTCGAGACTGATTTTGGGATCATGCGCTTCGAGCCGGGCGATTATATTGTTATTCCGCGTGCCACAACTTATCGCATGGTTACCGAAACGGCGGATAATTTTTTCGTCATGGTAGAATCGCATTCCGAGATCATGCCGCCGAGCCCCGAGCAAAAAGGATTAATGGGTATGCACGCCCTTTACGATATGGGCGCTGTCGGATTACCGGAATTTACCGAATTTAAACCGGCGGGAGAGAATGGTAAAGAGTATGAAGTTCGCGTCAAACGTCTTGGCGAATGGACTTCTATTTTCTATCCGTTCCATCCGATCGATATTGTTGGCTGGAGAGGCGATCTGACGGTCTTCAAAGTCAATATGCGTGATATCCGCCCGGTAATGTCGCCGCGCGTGCATTTGCCACCACCGGTCCATACGACCTTCCTTGCCAATAATTTTGTGATCTGCTCTTTCCTGCCGCGTCCGCTTGAAGAAGATGCCGATACGCTCAAGGTACCATTCTACCATCGTAATACCGATTACGATGAAGTGCTCTTCTATCATGATGGCGATTTCTTCAGCCGCGATAATATCAAAGCCGGTATGCTGACGCTCCATCCGCAAGGGATCCATCACGGCCCGCACCCGAAGGCGCTTAAAAATCAGGATAAGCTCACTCGCACCAATGAAGCGGCGATGATGCTCGATGCGAGAAATCCGCTCAAGATCGCTCCGGCCGTGGAATCGGTGGAGTGGAAAGAATACTGGGCAAGCTGGAAAGAAAAGAAAGAGCCTGCTTCGGTATAAAATAGGATGGCGGCAACACACCATTCTGAATCTTCAACGAAAGAACGAACTTCCACCATTGTGTGGAGTTCGTTCTTTCTCGTTTTAGGAGTATTCTCAGCCGGTCTTGGGCTCAAAGGATTTTTATTGCCAAACCATTTCATCGATGGCGGGGTAATGGGTATATCGTTATTATTTGCTCAGATCACGGCCATTCCTCTGCCATTATTTGTTTTTTTCCTGAATGTCCCGTTTATTTTTCTTGGTTATAAACAGGTTTCGAAAGAATTTGCTGTAAAGGCTTTTATTGCGATTACTGCTCTGGCCATTGTCCTTGCTATTGTTGACTTTCCGGTAGTTACTCACGATAAGGTACTAACAGCAATATTCGGCGGCTTTTTTATTGGGTTGGGAATAGGATTTTCTGTTCGCGGCGGCGGAGTACTCGATGGCACGGAAGTCCTGGCACTTTTTATCAGTAAGCGTACGATCCTGACGATCGGCGATGTCATTCTGATCCTGAATATAGCCATCTTTACTACTTCGGCGTTGGTGTTCGGCATCGAACAGGCGCTGTATTCTATCGTCACCTTTTTGGCGGCTACGCGCACGGTAGATTTTGTCGTTCAGGGTATAGAAGAATATACCGGCGTGACCATTGTATCCCAGTACAACGAAGCTATCCGAGAAGCGATCATTACCCAGCTTGGCCGAGGGGTAACTGCCTATAAAGGCACACATGGATTTGGTACTCACGGGTACACCGAAGAACATGAGATATTATTTACTGTCGTAACAAGACTGGAGATCACAAAATTGAAATCGCTTATCATGAATATCGATGAACAGGCCTTTGTGGTGCAGGCAAGCATTAACGATACTATCGGTGGCATGGTAAAAAAACGTCCGCTTCATGATTGACCGCCGACTTATTTTTTTCAGTGCAGTATTATTGCTGGGCATAGTGATCTCAGCTGCATCCGCACAAACAAAAACAGGTGATGCATACATTAGTAATGGAGTATTTATTTCCAATCCTAAGATAAAAGAGGTTTGTGACTTCTGGCAAGCCTATCTGCATTCAAGGTCGGATAGTCTGTATGATAATTCTTTTTGGAATGAAGGAGAAAAGCATGAATTCCCGACAGCCGATCTATTAACTCAGACTCATCTTGGTAACATTTATAGCCTGATGGTCGGATATAAACCAACTATCTTGAGTATTACTCCGGAAGGAGAGTATTATAAGATTCGTACCCTCTTTGCGCAGACCGATTCCGGTTTTAGTGATCCGGTCGCTATCACGAATGTCTATGCAAAAAAAGAGAAGGGCACCTATCATTTATACAATTCATTGCCTATTGTAACTACAGAATGGCAGCATCATACCATTGGCAGTATTACCTTTATTTGCCCGAAGTATCATCAGTTTGACCGCAACCGGGCCGGGCAATTATCAAATGCCGTTGATAGTATTGCCCATCTTCTTCATGAGCAGCCCAAAAAAGCGACGTATTACTTTGCCGATACAAAAGAAGAATTATACCATGCACAGGGATTAGATTATTTCTTAGGAGAAGGAAATAAGCATATCCCTTCGGGCTATACCGATACTAAAAATAGAATACTCTATGGAGCCGGGAGTGGTGAATGGTATTTGCATGAGTTTGTCCACTTATACGCCAACCCAAAATTTGCAACAGCCGATGAGTTTATGCTTGAAGGATTGGCCGTATTCTTTGGTGGAAGCCGGGGCCATTCGCTCGATTGGCTTATCTGCCATGGAGATAGTCTCTTTAAAGCCGATCCCTCATTAAATATTGATAGCTACTTTGGTTCAAATGGCTGGGAGAATGCTACGCTCGATTATGAAATAGGTTCGAGTTACCTGTTTGGAGGACTGCTTTGTAAACTTGTGTATGACAAGGGAGGAATAGATCTCCTGTTGAAAGTAATGAATTATGGCCCTGACCCGGAAAATGGCCGATATAAAATCCTGAAAGAATTGTTTACTATCGATAAGCAACAAGCAGGTACCTTTATAAAGCAGAAACTCTCTGAGTATGCATTGAAGGTATCTTCATCCGTACATTAATTATGTCGTTACAAAACAAAACAATTTTTATTACCGGAGCCTCAAGCGGCATCGGTATGTCTTGTGCAAGGGCGTTTGCAAAAGCGGGAGCAAATCTATTACTATGTGCCCGCCGTGTTGATCGGCTCACATCGCTCAAGCAGGAATTAGTATCTCAATATCTCGGTATTCGCATTCATTG
The DNA here is from genome assembly GCA_964404255.1 of uncultured Alphaproteobacteria bacterium. Classification (GTDB taxonomy): domain Bacteria; phylum Bacteroidota; class Ignavibacteria; order Palsa-1295; family Palsa-1295; genus JAFDZW01. The sequence continues at coordinate 92,970 of CAYOJJ010000005.1, forward strand.
CTTTGAGCTCGATGTCCGTAATCGAGCTGCAGTAGAGAAAGTGCTTGATTCGCTTCCAGAGGAATGGAAAGCGATCGATGCGCTTATCAATAATGCAGGATTATCTCGCGGACTTGATAAGCTCCATGAAGGACTTATTGAAGATTGGGAGGAGATGATCGATACAAATGTAAAAGGCTTACTGTATGTCACTCGCAAGGTCGTACCCTGGATGGTTGCCCGCGGCAAAGGTGATATTTTGAATATCGGTTCTATTGCCGGGCATGAAGTTTATCCGAGAGGGAATGTCTATTGCGCTTCGAAGCATGCGGTCGATGCTATTACCAAAGGCTTACGCCTCGATCTCTTCGATACGCCCTTACGGGTAATGACCGTCGATCCGGGCCTCGTGGAGACAGAATTCTCGATGGTACGTTTTCATGGCGATGAAGAGCGGGCGAAGACCGTCTATAAAGGTTTTACTCCATTAAGCCCGGATGATGTTGCAGAGACGGTGGTCTGGTGTATCTCGAGGCCGCCTCATGTGCAGATCGCAGAAGTAATTATTTTTCCGACAGCACAGGGAAGTGCATCGATTGTGAATAGAGGATAATGTCCTTCTCATCTAAATAAAAAAGGGCAGGTAGTACCTGCCCTTTTTTATTACTAAAGATTTAGTATTAGGCCGGCTCTTCTTCTTTTTTCTTCTTGAAGAACGTTGTTGTGCCGATGACTAAGCCCAGAATAGCAATGACGTTCGTTGCCAAAGCAAGGGTTCGTCCGGTTTCGTAACGGCCGTCATGATAGGTAAAGGTGATGGTATGGCTGCCGGCCGGAACCGAAAGCGCACGGAACGACCAATCGGCTTTGTAGATCGGAAGTACGGTCGAGCCATCGAGCTTTGCCTCCCAGTTCGGATACCAGGTATCGGACATGAAGAGCAAGCGCTGGTACTTTGCATTGTACTTCATCTCAACAGTCTCGTTTTCGTATTTGGTAATATCCACTGTTTCGCTGGGATCGATGGGCTCTTCCGAAGTAGGAGCGATACCTTCGGGTTTTTTATCGAAGAAGAGTACATCGCGCGGATTAAAGCTTGCATCACGCATCAGACCGAGAGCAGTCACCGGCGGTTGTACTTCGAATCCACGGACAAAGAAGGCACGCGGCAGGACAGCATTGTTCTTCCAGACGATCGTCTGGACTGGCTTACCATCGCGGCCCTGCTGCTGCTCTTTCGAGACAAAGGCCGGGGTCATGCGGCCTTCGATCGTATCGACAGCCCCCTGCGCAATGATGTACTTCGTATTGAGCAGGCTCCACATGAACGGATTGAAAATAAAATATCCCTGCTGGTTGCCGGTTACATCGACGATATCCTGATAGGTACGCATTTTTGCGGCATGATACCCTGCTATCGTTTGCATACCCCACGATACCGGGATATTTGAAGTGGGCTCGTTCAAGTCGAGTATTCGATACAGCGATTTATCCTGCTTGATAAATTGCACGTAATCGTGTTCCTGGAAATTCTGCTCATAATCGCTCTTTGTAGTTATATCGAGCGGGCGGGAATCGACCCTCCAGAGATCGACCATCGTAAGAGCGACAACCAATCCCAGCGGAATAGCAGCATTGGTAAGTTTCCCCCGTAAATACAGCCACAAAGCGGCCAGCGCTACGGCGGCGAAAAGCGTACAGATAGCAGCATCATTAACACCCATACTTACGGCCAAATCCTGGATACCCTGAGGATAATTTGCAAGCGGCTTGCCGCTCGCTTTAATGCCCGAGCGCAGCGTTCCATCTATGACTCCGCGGCCGACGAGGAAGATCACCAGAAGCCCGGCGGCAGCATACATTGCATAGCCGGTATATTTGGTAAGCGAGGCTTTCAATGCTTTATCGTCGCTCTTCTTTACCGCATCGATAATACGCTGCAAGGAAAGTGCTGCAAGGATCGGGAAGCACATCTGCATCAATACCAGGATCATCATCGGCGCCCTGAACTTATTAAAGAACGGGAAGTAGTTGAACATGGGCTTGAAGAGTATCGGCATGGTACTACCGAAGGAGAGCAGCAGCGATACCAGACTTATAAAAAAGAGCGGCGCTACTAACCGGTCCCGCTTCCATAATGCTGCAATGGCGATCAGGGCAAGGAAAAAGACGATCGTCCCACTATAATTTGCCGCATCGGTCATTGTCATCTGTCCCCAATAAGTAGGTACGCGGGTGCCGGGCTGAACCTCGGGTCCGTCATACGGGGCTTTACCGAAGCCATACCATCCTGGGACGATGAAGGTGATCATTTCACCGGGAGAGAAGGAATACTCCGTAGCATAATTCCAATCCAGGCCGCCCGAACTCGAGACGCCGCTGGAGGCCGTTGCTTTTTGAGGAGCATTGGAGCCAAGCTGCGAACGATCGACGAGCGGGGAAGCACCACGAATAGAATAGGGGTCGTAACCGAGCGAGGAGAGATAACGATCGGCCGACATAGCAAAGGCCAGCCCGATCATTACTAACGATAATACCCCGGTACGAAAGACGCGTACGATATTCCGTTTTGCAATAACGTCCGATACCAGCCAGACAATAAAGTAGATCAGGATTGCCAGTAACTGATAAAAAGCCATCTGGACGTGCGAGGATTCAAGGAGGAAATGCGCCGAGAGCGCCAAGACCGAATACCAAAAGACCATCTGCTTCCAGGACAATTTCTCTTCCCGAAGTTTTTCAAGAGCGAGTAATATATAAGGGAAGCACATGACGGCAAAGATCTTGGTATTATGACCGATCATTACATAGGTCAGTACCCACGTTGAGAACATCGCACTAAAGGCTGCGAAGAAGGCGACGATATGAGAGGTCTTTCGCCCGAAGCGTAAAAGCAGGTACATCCCAAGACCGAAGATAAAGTAATGCCAGATATGGATCATCGCATCGTTGCCTCCAAAGATGCCGACGGGAATTGCCCGGACGAGATCGAAGACCTCGTGAGCAAGATCGTAGGTTCTGATGCCCGTCGAAACCAGGGCTGCAAACGAGGGCATACCGCAGAAAATATTCGGTATCCATTGAGGGACGTTCGTTCCGGCAGCCTGGGCTGCCTTGAGGTAGGGCACAATGCTTTCGCTTGCTAAATTATCGCCCGCATTAAAGGCTTTATCTTTCGAGAGGACCCCATTAAAAAAGACCAGCAGCGATACCAGAATGGCAACGATCGCCAGCGGCATCCGGAGCTTTTCCGGGATCATGCCGGCGGAGCCGGAAGGACTGTTTCGAAGGTCGTCGATAGAGCGTTGTTTTGCCTGGGAAACGGGTTTTTGCTGAGCCATAGAAAAAATAGCGTAAAAAACAGTGAAGTATAAAACCCAAAAATACCCCCGTATGTCCTACTGATTTTCAAAAAGATGTTTTGAAACCGGAGACCTCGGCAGGCCGTTTAATGAGCGATATAATAACCTATTACCCGAATGAAGAAATGTATTAGTTTTTTAGTAGTGCTGGTAGCGATCTGTTCGCTGGCCGGCTCGGTATTGGCCGCAGGCTTTGAAGGTGTCATTAAAATGGAAGTGACGACCCCAATGTCGGCCGATAAGAAGATCCCGATGACGGTTAGCATTAAGGATAAAAAATCGCTGGTGGAGATGGAAGCTCCGCAGGTTGGTAAAATGATGATCTTTACGGATCAGTCAACCCACAAGGCAACCATGGTAATGACCGCTATGAAAATGGGCTTTTCCATGGATATCGATGCCGCCAAAGAAATGGTGAAAGATCATAAAATGGGGGCTCCGGTAGCTACCGGCCAGAAGAAGACCATTAACGGTCATTCTTGTGAACTCTATACCATGGATAATAATGGCGATGGCACCATTGAAATGTGGATGACTTCCGATATCCCGAAAGATATTGCTCAGGCACTTCATGAAAGCATGAGCGGTATGCAGGGTGGTATGAATAAAGGAAAGAATGTGAACAGCGAAGCCTTTATGGCTTTGGCTGAGAAGGGATTATTTCCGTGCGAGACGATTGTAAAGGATAAATCCGGCAAGCAGCAGGCCCAGATGGATCTGCTTTCCTTCGAGAAAAAATCGTTATCGGACGATCTGTTTACCGTTCCTTCCGATATTAAGATTCAGCCGATGCCCACCGGCATGGGCGGTGGAATGGGACATCATTAAGATTTTCCACTCATACAAAAAGGCGGGTGTTTACCCGCCTTTTTTATTTTAAAGAAAAGTAATAATTTACTTAAAAAAGAGAATTGAACCTTGGCATATGTTAAGCCGTTTTTTCAACAAATAATATTCTTTCTATGACGAAATCCCATCGTTTCATTCTCTTCTTAGTATTAAGTTCGATGCCGATCGGGATACTTCATGCCGCAACGTTTCACTATGCGGGAGAATCCTATTGCCAGGTAACTCCTGCTCTCGAACCGACGGATTCTTCCGAGAGTGCCGTTCGTCGATCAAAGTATACACCCTTGCACGATTCATTACGGAAAGTTCTCGACGCAAATCCTTCCGATATCGAGGCGCGTCTTGCCATAGCCAATATATTATACGATATGCAGATCTGGGATGAGGCAAAACAGGAGTATGAACTATACCTTGCGGTACGCCCGGCGGATGTTAATGCCAGAGTCGATTATGCCTTTATAGTGGCCCAGCTTACCCATGATTATAAACGAGCTATCGAAGAAGTAAAGAAAGGCTTAGCGATCGATCCGGAGCATGTTAAAGGATTATTTAATGCAGGCATCTATGCTTTTCAGGCCTATAACAGCAAAGAAGAAAAAGTACTTGAGGCGGAATATTATTTTAAGCACGCCAAGGCGGCAGCGATCAAGCAGCATGAAGTGGAATTATTTCCGAAAATTGAACAGGTCATTAAGGAATTGGAGCAATATAAAAATGATAATGACCCCATAGACAAATAATCTCCCAGTCTCATAACTTATTGACCTACTTTTTTTAACAACAGATGAATACCCGCTCTTTTTTATTTTAAAATAATTGAAGTCCATATCGAACTTTTATCTCTCTGGGTCCCACTATTGCAAAAATCATTCACTAATTATTTATACCTATGAAGACGAATAGTATTATAGCAGTAGTACTGCTTTTGGCAACCGTTGGTATCATCCGGGCCCAGACCGAAGCTCCGGCTCAGAAGAATCTCAAACAATTCATCGGTAAATGGGAAGGCAAGAACACGACTATTGAGATGGATGGTCAGACGCTGCATACCGATTACCATGCCGAGTTCAAAGCCGCGGCTAATGGCACCGGGCTTTCGATGCATGAATGGTTCACTGCCGAAGGGCTGGGCGATTATGTCGGTGAAAATATTGTCGGCTATGACCCTAATACCAGCCAGATCCATTGGTATAGCATTGATAATACCGGCACCTGTCACGATCATTTCGGATATTGGATAAGCCCGACGCATTTATTTATTCAATATCAGGGAGTAGTTGAAGGGAAAGTCTTTGCCGAGCAGCTCGATATGGAATTTTCTACTGCAAATGACATGCATCTTAAACTGACCGGCATGGTCAATGGCAAAGTAACACAACGAATAGACGGCACATTTAAAAAGATGCAATAACGCACCACTGATACGCAAGCGGGGCGGTAACTATCCACAGGTTCACCGTCCCGGGTGCCGTAAAGAGTGTAAATTTGCATACTGACGATGAAGGCAGCGCCAACACCAGAATACACGCATCTCATCATTGCCGCTCGCGCAGGCGATCGCCAGGCAATGAATACGGTGCTTGCTATCGTGCGTCCCGAGCTGTACCTGTTCGGCCTGCATATTTGCCCGCAGATCGCAATTGTGGAAGACGCGTTGCAGGAAGCCTCGATCTATGCCTTCAGCCATCTGCATAAACTTCGAGACCCCTCTGCTTTTTTCCCATGGATGGCTTCGATCGTTAAGCGGGCGATCTGGAAAGAACTTTCAGCCTCAAAAAGGGAAGTAGCGCTATCGTTTGTCGATCCACTCAAAGATACCTCATTAGAATCACAAATAGAAGAGCAACTACATATTTCGGGGTTATATGAAAGTATCGATAAACTGTCGGAGACGCTGAGACTGCCAGTCATGCTTCGATATTTCAGCAGCCAAAACGAATATGAGCAGATCGCTTCGATACTTGGTATTCCGGTAGGAACGGTTCGAAGCCGACTTAATCAGGCAAAAAAGCAATTAAAAACTCTCTGGAGCGGCGGCATCGATCTTCCGGAAAAGCTTCGAGGGGAAAGCGAACGCTGGAATGACTTTTACCGCTATCATTTCACAGGTCTTTTTGATGACGACGGTATTCGTTCGTCCTTTTACGATCATTTATTACCTTCCATTCTGGTCTCATTCAATAATAACGATACACGGCAGGGACGTACACTTGTCGAACGCGAAGTAAGTAATGATATTCAGTTCGGTACAAGATCCGATGTGACTGCTGTATCGAATATCGGATCGCTCGGAGTCGTAGAGTTTGATGTAGTTAATTCATCGGAGTACCCCGGGCGTTGTCCTCCGCAAATGACACTCATCTTTAGCCGCAAAGATGATAAAGCCGCTCAGGTGCGGCTCTATCTTTTCTGAACGATCAATCGATGATCATTTCAGGCTCCAGCTTCTTAAAGTCTTTATGAACGGTAAAGGCTAACCACAGGCCGATCGCTGCCATTGCCGCTCCGGCATAGCCGATAAAATCCGGATGGATAGAACCAATGATCCAGCCGCCGATAATAGGGCCGATGATACGGGTAAAACTTTCTATGCTGGTCGAGACGCCGATAACGCCGCCTTTTTTATCGCGTGGCGCCACCTGAGAGACAAGGCTGGAAAGCACCACACGGGTTACTCCTGTCCCAAAAGAGAAGAAGATCGCTACAAGGCCAAGCTCTATAGTATTGCGGGCCAATGCTATACCTACGAAGCCGGCCATCATTGAAATTAAGCCCATTTTTAATAAGGCAGATTCGCCATATTTTTTTACTAACGGGCGGATAACACCACCTTGCCAAATAATACCAAGGAAGCCTATATAGGCAAGGAAATAGCCGACCTGACGTTCGTTAAAATTCAGCTCTATATGAGCAAAGAGTGAGAACATCGAGACGTACAGCGAAAAGGGAAGGGCAAAAAAGAAAAAGATCAGGAGCATAGTGCGTAGATCTTTTATCTTGAAATAACCAATGGCTTCTTTATAAAGAGCGAGCCCACGCTTGGTTTCCGAAGAGCGGTGAACGGACGGTTCTTTAAGATAGAAGGCGGAGAGAATAACACTGGCAAGCGATAGCGTAGCCGCTGCAAAAGCGGGGCCGGGCGCACCGAATATAGTGTAAAGTTCACCACCGATAAGCGGCCCGAGAAGAAAACCCAGACCGAAAGCCACACCGATCATACCCATAGCGCTGGCACGATCCTTCGGTTCGGTTACATCAGCTACGTAGGCTGAGGCAATAGTCAGGTTGCCGCCGCTGATACCATCGATAAAGCGTGAAGCAACGATAACCCAGATCGAATTAGCGAGACCGAGAAGAATAAACCCAATGAACGACCCGAGCTGGGAATAAATAAGCAATGGCCGGCGCCCATAGCGATCGGAAAGCGAACCAAGAATCGGAGCGGCAGTAAACTGGCAGACGGAATACACGGCGGTAAGCAGGCCGATCATTTCCGCATTCAGATTAAATTGCAAGGCGTAGAAAGGCAGAAGCGGCAGGATGATCGAAAAGCCGAGCAGATCGACCAGAACGACAACAAAGATCGGTATAAGCGCCTTATTCTTAAACATTCAATTTGGAGTTATACAATACTGCAATAACAGACGGATTAGATACGCAAATATCGTCCGATTAATTCATTGATTTCCTCGGAAACATTCGGCAAGGTAATACTGTTATCACCGCCCCCGAAAATAGAGTTTTGGGTCAAGTCCCACGCAACCGTGATGCGCCTAACCGAGTCAGGTCCGGAAGGAAGCAGCTCTCAGCGATTTTCCGGTGTGCCGTGGATCGCTTGACCCATTATTTTTTTATGAAGACCTTATCTTTCCACCGAAGCGAAAAGCTGCTATCGGTTATTTGCCAAAGATCCAAATACTGAGGCATTGAAATTCGCTGTAAATGTACCTGGTTGGCAATCTCCTTAAAAGCGGGGTGATCGCGCCTGAGCATTAAGACGACATTCTTGCTTTTTGGTAACTCGATCTCCCTATACTGGATTGCTTTTCTAAAATAATCTTTACTTACCCCTACCGGGGCTTCTTCAGTACCGGGATAATCGCGGATATCATAAATGGTCGCCTCCGGTAAATAATAATATCCCCACCGGTGCCACCAGGTCGAAAGCAATACTAACGGGCCGTCATATTGTTCTTTGGATTTGAATAAGCGAAAAACCAACCTATGAATTTCATCGCTTGCCCTGACGGAGGAAAGGGTAGAGAATGAAAAGATATGCTCAAAATAATTACCGAGCGCTCCTTGCGAGCTTGAGCTTGCACTCACGGTGCCGAACGAATCACTGGTAAAGAGATCGTTAGTAGCATCCATACGGGAAAGAGCCGAACCGGAGCTAAACCATACTATCTCAGGAATAATAACGCACAAGGTAAGAATGATACTGTAACGGGTAATGAGCGGGCGGCTTAACAGCAATCTATCCCTGGAGCGCTCTTTGGATTTCTTAGCCGTCCAGATCGCTTCCTGATCGAGAACCACCGCTGCAGAAAGTATTATGGCGGGCAGCACATTAAGCAAGTAGCCTGCCTTCATAAAAAATATTGCCAGATAAAATACTAATGCCGGCAAACCGATAAGGCTGATATACTGAACGATCTGTTTCTTGCGCTGCTCGTTGAAGAATTTCAGTAATGGTTTGAAATTGGTAAATAAGCAATAAAGAAGAGCCGGAAGTAGTGGTAATATTGCGCCGGCAAGATAACCCAGTACTTTCGCAATTACCTTAAAGTGCTCTTTAAAAGAATTACCGAAAAAGACGGATTGCGATTGGTAAATATGCTCGGCCCGGGCGGCATGCCAGTATGCATCCCAGCCGCCGCTCATCGAAACGAGTGGTAGTATCCAGCAGATCGAGGCAAGGATGAAGAGGAGTACTGAGCTAAAGAAGGTCCTGGCTTTTATGTTTGCAATGAGCGCTAAAAATAATAATGCAGGAGCGAAGAAAACAAAGCTCGATTGGCGTGCGCCCGTAGCAATAGATAGTAATAATCCGAGCAGTATATAATGAAGGTGTGGCTGTTCCTTCCGATATACCTTTATTCCATGATAGAGAAAAGCACAGGCAAAGAACGCTTCGTATTCGTATACGGTCGCTACCAATCCATAGAACCAAAAGATAGGAAGAAAGAGCCATATACCCGCAGCAATGATCCCGACCCGCTCGCCGCGTAATACTGCCGCCGCGCGCCAGAGATACAGGACCGAACCTATCGAAAGGACGATACTGATAGCTACAAAAGCGGCGTTAATATCCGTAGTAAATAATAAGATGAGCTTAGCAAAAAGAATATGCAGAATGTAGCCGGGAAAATGCGGCGTGACCTGCTCCAGGCTATAGCGAAACGTCCCGACGGCAAAATCGACCGAATCGAATTCATAGAGCATCGAAGTAGCAAAAGGCAGACGCGTCAGGATAACGAGCACAACGAGAATAATACCAGTCGCAGTAAGCCGTTTCTTTTCAGTAAGTAGCAACAGTAGCTCCTTTAACTTTATAAATGCCCATCGTTGTATCGGCGCTCGATATTAATGGGCCGCTGACCCTAAAATCCTTTATCAACTCCAACGAATCTTTAGCATACGAATAGAATTCTGGGTTGAGCCGGGTATAAATAATAAAGAGAGATGCTCCATGAGCTCGCGCTGCTTTCCAGACTTCTTTCTGATCGTGCTGTAATGGGTAGAATTCCGGCGAAACAAGCCCGGTAAGATCGAGCACCGGTCTGCCGGTGAAGTAGCCGATAGCGCCCACATCGTCGGCCGCTATAACATCGGAAGCCGAGGCATGATGCGTAAGCCAATCGGCAACGGCAAGATGCTGATCGTTGATGTTATCCACGGCCTGTCCATAGAGGGCTATCCACCGGCCATCAAGTATAAGAAGCGGCACCCAGGCTATAATAAAAAATATGCGCTGCCATTTCGGCTGAATTATTGCTTGTTGCTTATCGCGTTCTGTAATGTCGGATAGTACGCCAACGAGCCACAGTACAACAAAAGGAAATGCAATAAATACATAGCGCCCAAAATGACGGTATTGCGGAGCAACAAAGCTTTGGAATAATGGTAACAGTATAATAAATAGTATTGCCGGAAATAATTTTGCCAAAAAGATGGACTTCTTAAACGAATACTTTCTGATGAGGATATAGAGAAAGAATAGGATATAGCATTCAATAATGATATAAAAGCTTTTCGCAAAATAAAAGGCATCTGGGGTTAGCCGCAGTGCGGCTCCCTGCACTATGCTTGAATGGTAGGTCAGCCTTCCTTCCAGAGAGAAGGGCAGACCAAGGACAGCAAGAACGAACCCTGCTATGATCGAAAGATAAGATATAAGAGATTCAGTAGTAATAGCCTGTTTTGCTTTGGCATAGATCCAATCGATAATTAGGATCAAAGCAAATAAATAAAATTCAGGGCGGGTAGCAATAGCAAGTCCGATGATGAACGCTTCGCGCAGCCGGAGAGTATTCTTTTGCCTCGAATAGATATGCATCTCCATCGCCATGAGCCCAAGCAGAACGGCAAGTGTTGTTTCCATTCCGCTGAGTGCCATCATGAGCAGACGGGCATTACCGAGCATTAATAACCCTGCTGTAAGCGACCATCCGTAGCTCAGTCCTAAGGCATATCGAGCAAAGCGATAGGTACCCGGAGCGATCAACAGCCAGCACAGCGCCGAAAGTAGAACAGCGACCACTTCAATATGCGAGCTAAAGAACCCACCGGCCGCAAGTAGTAATACCCAAAGCGGAGAAGTATCGGCTGTTACCTCTTGAGGTACGTTAAAGGAGTATCCATGACCGGCGAGGAGATTCTTAGCATATTGACAATGAATATAGACGTCGTCCAACGGCACACCGATTGTCTGAACGTAATTTTTGGGTTGGGAAGTATAAAAAGAACCGAGACCAAATACCTGCGAAATATAAAGGACGATCAGAATGACTATCCCGCCAACACCTAATAGTAGTTCACCTTTAAATCGAGTACCCACACGTTACAACGAATGCATATAGATAATGAAGAACATCGCTGCCGCATAAGCAATGAAATTTAGGATCATCGGAACGTCCGTTAGTACAATCTCCGTTGGGCTTTCACCGAGATTCTTTTTATGCAGCAAATAGAGATATCTGAATACCCCAAAGAGTACGAATGGCGTCGTAAGAATAAGATTTTCAGTACCGAAGATGCTTACGGTGCGCTCGCTCACCGTATAGAGTGCATAGCTGATCACGAAACCGGAAGCGCAGATGGTGCAAAGCTGCTCGGTAAACTCCACGCTATAATGCTCGAGCACTTTCCTCGTTGTTGCGGTTTCGCCCTTTGATTCAAGTGTGACAAGCTCGCCTCGTCGTTTTGCAACCGCTAAGAATAACGAGAGGAACATCGTTGTAAGAATAAGCCAGGAGCTTATCGGTACCCCGATCACGAACGCGCCTCCGATTACCCGAAGCATAAAGCCGATAGCGATAACAAAGACATCTATGAGTACCACTTCTTTTAAGAAGACGCTGTACGACAAGTTCATCACAAAATACAAGGCCAGGCACATGCCAAATTTAAATGGCAGCCCGAAGGTAGAAGGAATGATAATGCCCAATACCAGAATGGCCATCGAGATAGCACTCGGGACGGAAATAGCGCCGCTGGCGATGGGACGATGCTTCTTTTTGGGGTGGGCACGGTCACGGTCGCGATCGACAATATCATTGACAATATAGATCGTGCTGGCCGTAGCGCTAAAAAGGGCAAAGGCGATCAGGGAATATTTGGCGAACTCCCAATCGAAAAGATGGTGGCTAAAGACAAGGGCCGCGAAGACGAACAGGTTCTTTACCCATTGCTTGGGGCGTAGTAAGCGCACGTAGGCTGCAAAAGTCATTACTCCAAAAATACGGAATAAGACCCCGGTGGTTATAAGTAATTATTATTGCCTCAGTTTAGGGGCACTGCTGAAGGGTCCTATATACTTGGGAAGTATCAAAGCCTTCTCTGGCTGCCAACGATAAAAGCTCGGAATATATCGCAGGGGCGAGGGTCTGCTCACGACATAAGATCCAGAGATATTCCCTGCCCGGATCACCGATAAGGGCATAATGGTAATTCTCATCGAGGGCCATAATATAGTAATCGCCGGTAAATGGCCAGAAGAACCGTACCTTCAACTTTCCGGGAGAAACTACCCAGGCTTTTCCATTGGCTTCTTTGGTTTTTTCCTTGGTTCGGCCTTTATTCAAAACATCGATATCACCATCCGATCTGAGAGAATAGGTGGCAGTGACACAATCGAGTCCCTTTTCAAACGAGTTTGGAAGTCGGGCTATCTCATACCACGTACCGGCATAACGATTCAGATCGACCGAGGTAACTGTTTGGAGCGGTCTGGTGGTACAAGCTGCAAAAGAGCAGATCACTAGGAGTAGTATAATAGCTTTCATAATACTATTATACAAAAAGTAAAAAAGGAAGGATGTTCTTTTATCCTAATATCTCATGAAGCTGCTGGACACTGCGAACTTCGATCTCTTTTGTATTGAGGTACTTAACGGCACTGACAACGCTTGCTGCGGCCGTAAGTGTCGTTATGAAGGGTACTTTATAAGCTACAGCAGCCCAGCCGATCTCATATTCGGCTATACGGGAAATTTCACCGGTGGGGGTATTGATCACCAGCTTTACGTCGCCGTTCTTAATGGCATCGACGATGTTCGGGCGGCCTTCGGAAACCTTTAAGATGCTCTCGGCGGCAATACCTTGTTCGAGCAGATACTTCGTTGTGCCGCTGGTAGCAATGATCTTAAAACCCAGCGATTCAAAATCGCGGATGATCTCGGCCGTGCGCGGCTTTTTATCGAGATCGCGAAGCGAGACGAAGATCGTCCCTTCGGTCGGGATCCTGATACCGGCAGCAAGGTGAGATTTTAAGATCGCTTCACCAAAATCTTTTCCGGCACCCATAACCTCACCCGTCGAGCGCATCTCAGGACCGAGGAACATCTTTACCTTCGGAAATTTATCGAAGGGGAAGACGGATTCCTTAATCGAAACATACGGCATCGCTTTATCAAAATCCTTAACGCCAAGCTCTTTAAGGGTTTTGCCGGTCATCACTTTTGCAGCAATCTTAGCTAATGGACGGCCAGTAGCTTTCGAGACAAAGGGCGCCGTGCGGCTGGCGCGAGGATTTACTTCGAGTACGTAGACCGTCTCGCCTTTAACGGCATACTGGACATTAATAAGCCCGACTACATTTAATGCCGTTGCAAGCTTACGGGTATAATCAACGATCGTATTAAATACGGCATCGCTGGCATCGTAAGGGGGAATTACGCTTGAAGAATCACCGGAGTGAATACCAGCTTCTTCAATGTGTTGCATGACGCCGCCAATGATAACTGTACCTTCGCCGTCGCGTATGGCATCGACATCGAACTCATAGGCATCTTCAAGGAAGCGATCAATAAGTACGGGGCGATCATGGCTGACGCCTTTAGCATTGGCCATATATTCTGCAACGGCCTCGGCGCGGTAGCAAATTTCCATCGAGCGGCCGCCAAGTACGTATGACGGGCGCACGAGTACCGGATAGCCAATTTTATTAGCTACTGCAACGGCTTCATCCTCCGTGGTTGCCGTGCCGTAAGGTGGGCAGGGAATACCGAGCTTATCGATGAGTTCGCCAAAGCGCTTTCTATCTTCGGCAACATCGATGCTATCCGGGGCCGTACCAAGGATCGGTACACCGGCAGCTTCGAGCTCCTTAGCCAGTTTTAGTGGGGTCTGGCCACCGAAGGTAATAATGACACCGTACGGCTTTTCAAAGTCAAGGATATTCATTACATCTTCGAACGTCAGGGGTTCGAAGTAAAGCTTATCGCAGGTATCGTAATCAGTCGAGACGGTTTCGGGGTTACAGTTGATCATGATGGTCTCAAAACCATCTTCTTTGAGGGCCTGGGCCGCATGAACGCAGCAGTAGTCAAATTCAATACCCTGGCCGATACGGTTAGGGCCCCCGCCGAGTATCGCAATCTTCTTTTTTGATGAAGATTTCGATTCGTTCTCTTCTTCGTAAGTCGAGTAATGATAAGGGGTTTCGGCGGCAAATTCGGCAGCGCACGTATCGACTGTTTTAAAAACGGGTCTGAAGCCAAGTTTTTTTCGTTCGGCAGCTACCGCATCCTCAGAAACTTTGAATATTTCAGCGATCTGCTTATCGCTGAATCCGTCACGTTTGGCCTGGTAGAGAAGGTTGGGGTCGATCTTAAATGAGCGCATTACTACAAATTTACGAAATCTACTATTTCTTTTTCTTTAACAACCGTTTTTTTAGATCCTGATACCGTTCGTTGCCGAGTGCCCGGGTCAGTGGGACCTTTAGGTATTCGAGCAACGGGGTAGCGGTTTTTTTTCCCTGAACCCTGCCACCTTCACATTCCGATTCTTCTACATAGCACATATAGTAGGAGCCATCGGGCTCGGGGTAAACTCTGATGGGGAATAAATGGCAGGAGATCGGTTTCGGATAGTCCTTTACTTCTCCTGCAAAATAAGCGGATTGGATAGCGCAATAAGCAATATCGCCACTCCAATGAACAAACACGCATTCATTGTGACCGATTGTTGTGATCGTAAAAGTGCCGTCCGGGTTACGCTGCCAGAGTCCTTTTTCTTTGATAGTTTCGAGAGCGGCTGGTGGTAAATATTTTTCAACGATCGGATATACTCCTTCGATGCTATCTATCTCTTCGGCAAGGATCGGTGCGCCGAGACCGCCGGGCAAGGTACAGCAGGCGCCTTTGCAGACAGAAAGATCGCAGGCAAACTCGGTCGCAGAAATATCGGCATCGATAGAAAACCTTGTGGTTCCCTTATAGATCGGGAGTTCAAGTTCGAATGAATTCATACAATAGTACGGAATGCCAGTTGAATACCTGCCGAAGGAAAAGTTTGCAACAGTTTTTTCATGATAAGATGACGGATAAGCCCATGGTCGCTATGGGCAACCGGTTTAATAGATATATTATACCGAACCCCGGCATCATTCTGCTCGACGAGATGTACGTCGGCCGCTGCCTCTTTCCACTCGTCTTTTGTTGCAAGGATAGCTCTTGCTGTTTCAAACGTTGTTTTTTCCACCTTCTCCGGATCGCTTCCGGATGTAACAACAAAGGAGATAATAAGGGTACTACTATCCGAAGGCAGCGAGTAATTGGTCAGCGAAGCCTGAGCGAATTTTGAATTCGGTATGACGATCAAATTACCGGCCGATGTTCGAAGCGTAGTAGTGCGCCAGGTAATATCGTTTATTTTACCTTCTTCGCCGCTCGAAAGTTTGACAACGTGCCCTACTTCCATCTGCTTCGAACTAATAATGTAAATTCCGGCAAAGAGATTCGTAAGTGTATCCTGCATGGCAAGGGCAACGGCAAGACCTCCGACACCAAGAGCCGTAAGTACCGGCGTAATGGCTACCCCGAGTACCCGGAGAATTCCAAAAATCCCGAGGGTGGCAATTACCACTCTTGAAAGATTTACGAGGATAGTTCTTGCACCAGTTTCTCCTTCGGTAGATCCCGAAAAGATAGATGGCCGCAGCAAACCGATCGCCAACCGGCTTGCAAAAATAATGATCGTAATGATCGTCAGAATAGCAAGAGCCTTCCCGGCAATAAGCTCTCCTCTGGTAGTTAGAGGGAAATTATCAAGAACGCTATAGATCGAAGGGAGCAGGATCCAGATTACGATCATCCCGCGCAACGATCGGAATGCGGCGTACAAGACCTTCCACTGTTCCTGTTCGGCTTTTTTAATAAGAATTCGAACGAGAAACCGATCGACAAGCAGGCCGAACACTAGAGCAGAACCGACGACAATGGCGGTTTGAGCTATGTTATGGATCTCCATTGCATTCTAAAACAATACTTCGAGTTTAGGCGGTTCGGCTCTCCCCCTCAAAGGGAATAGTTTTTCCTAAAATAGCAGAAACATTTTTTTGTTTTTCTGTTATACCTTATGATGTGGATGAGAAGCTAATAGCATGGATGAACGGCTAATAGATCAATTTCTCGACTATCTCAAGCACGAACGCGGTTCTTCTGAGCTTACCTTAGGCACCTATCGTGCCGATCTTGGAGAGTTTGCAGCTATTCTTGCCGATGAGCAATTGCCACTCAATGGCACTCATGACGACCTCGCCGTTTTACGGCTATATTTACAGATCCTTTCCGAGCGTCATAATAAGCACGGTGAATCGATCTCCAAAGCCTCTATTTCCAGGAAATTATCAACGATTCGTTCGATGCTTCGCTATCTTGTTCAGCAGGGTATCTTTTCATTCAATGCTGCCCGCCTGATAAAAACACCGAAGACGAGCCGCCGCTTGCCGACGGTAGTTTCCGAACGCGCGGCCGATAAGGCTTTGAGCTTACCCGATCTTACTACGAATGAAGGCAAGCGCGATGCGGCTATGCTTGAATTGCTTTATTCTTGTGGGCTTCGCCGGGCTGAACTTACGGGTATAACTCTTGAAGCATTGGACTTAAAAGGCGCGACAGTTCGGGTACTCGGAAAAGGAAATAAGATCAGGGTAGTGCCGGTAGGCTCGAAGGCTATTGAAGCGGTACAACGCTATCTTACTGTAAGAGATGAAGTTGGAGAAACCCGTGACCCTAAGGCGCTTTTTCTTCTTTCGAGCGGAAAACGGATGACCCCGGGAATGGTGTATCATATAGTAAGGAAGTATTTTACGGGAGACGAATTGGCACGTTCTCATCCACATATGCTTCGCCACTCGGCTGCAACGCATCTTCTCGATCGCGGGGCAGAGATAAGAGCAGTTCAGGAAATTCTGGGTCATGCTTCCCTTCGGACCACCCAGCGTTACACCCACCTGACCGTGGATCGCCTGAAGCAAGCATATGATACTGCCCACCCCCGAAGCTCTGAGGAATAAAAAAGTGTATTGTGTATTGATTATATCATAGTAAGGAGACTGAATTATGAAGATCCAAATCTCTAACCGACACGAAACCGCACACCCCAACGTAAAAGGTATTATCGAAACAGAACTTGGGGATCTGGCAACCAGATACGAAATCATTGGCGCCGATGTTATTCTCGATCATGAGGGCCATAGCGTCCCACAAGTAAGTGCAGAGATCAACTTAAAGATCAAAGGGTCGGTGCTGGTAGCAAAAGAAAAATCGGATAAAATTGAAAAGTCGATAGATCTTGCTGTGCGGTCGTTAGAAAAGCAATTGAAGCGGCATAAAGAAATACATTTTTCTTCACAGGAGCCGAGTCGAGTCGGGGCGAAACTTAAAGGATAGGGAATTACACAAAGAAAAAGGGCGGTACTACCGCCCTTTTTTTATTCAACTGCTTTTATTCCCTGTAGTGCCCGAAGTAATCCTATTTGTCCGCAGTGATAGGCATCATGGCAGATCAGTTGCCTCGAATAGTTCGAAAGCCGCTCTTCGGTGTTGAAGAGTTCTTCTCCTACCGCGATAATAGCCTGCTTGAGCTCTTCGTGTAGTGTTTTTGTACGTTGGAGCTCCGCCTGCCATTGTTCGGCAGAAGCCGGTGCTTCCGGAAGCCTCCAGTTACCGGTATCACCATCCGGTTTATCGGTTTTATTCAAAGTGGCAATAACATACTGCTTCCAGAAGTTTACATGCAATAATACTTCCCAGATCGAATGCCGCTCAGGCGCCGGAATCCAGAGTACTTGTTCGAGCGTCAGAGATTCGATCTGCGGATAAAGGCCGGCCTGCCAATGATTGCCGCCATAGAAAAATTTATCGAGATCGAAAAGATAGCTTTGTAAGGTATTTGACATAGGTGCTCATCGTTATGATAAATAATATACGATGAAGCACATGTCTTCGTAGAAAGCGATTATTTTGCTGAAGAATGCTTACCGAAGTATTTCCAACAGAAAGGAAGCAGGATGGCGCCAATGCTCGTCTTAATGACATCCCCTGGAAGAAAGGGGAGGAAGCCTAATTGAAACGCTTTGCCCATGCCGGTAAAGAAGGAGAGCCAGAGCGTACCATGCAAAAGAACGATCAGGCTTGAAAAGAACATTGCTGCTGCTGCCTTACCAACAGAGCGATCCCATTTATATTCAGCAAGCAATCCGGCTGTATAAGCGGCAAAGATAAAACCGAATAAATATCCACCGGTGGGCCCTAAAAAAAGTCCGACCCCGGAAGAAGCTCCGGCGAAGAAAGGCAGGCCAACGGCTCCCTCAGTTAGATATAATACTGCAGTAGCAGCACCGCGCTTAGAGCCAAGAAGAATACTGATTAAAATAACCGCAAAACTTTGTCCGGTAATCGGTACGGGGGTAAATGGTAAAGGAAGTGCGATTTGGGCGCAAGCGGCAATAATAATACTGCCCACGACTACCGAATAAACCGAATAGAGCGATGGGGAAAGACGCTTCGGACGTAATCCATCAATATACGTCGTAATGAGAGAATTTTGCATAGAGAGACAGTATGATGTAAAGCAAACATACAACCGAAGTCATAGAAATGTATAATTATTAGAAAATTCTAATAATTATTTTTATGCAGCTACTGCAGAAGCGGCTACACGAAGTTCAGCTTCGCGTCGAACGATCTGCTCTAACTGATTGATGAACCAGGGGTCGATCTTGGTAATGGAATGGATCTCGGCATTGGTCATGCCAAGTTTAATGGCGTACCGCATAGAGAAGATCATATCGCTGCGGCGCTGGCCAAGGCGCTCGCGAACAACGAGCAGGGTGCGCTGCTTTTCATCTTCGCTCATGGTATCGATATCGAACTCATCTTTACCATCCGCGCCAAAGCCATAGCGGCCTTGCTCGAGCGAGCGAATGGCTTTTTGGAAGGCTTCTTTGAAGGTACGGCCAAAAGCCATGACTTCACCAACGGATTTCATCTGTACGCCAAGCTGGGAGCTAGTTGCGCCAATGCCTTTAAATTTTTCGAAATCCCAGCGCGGGATCTTTACGACGATGTAATCGATCGTTGGCTCGAAGGAGGCAGGTGTCGTTTTAGTAATATCGTTCGGGATCTCATCGAGGGTATATCCCACGGCAAGTTTAGCGGCGATCTTTGCGATCGGGAAGCCCGTCGCCTTGGAAGCAAGGGCCGAAGATCTGGAGACGCGCGGGTTCATCTCGATAATAAGCAGGCGGCCGTTCGCGGGATTAAGTGCAAACTGGATATTCGAACCACCGGTCTCCACTCCGATAGCACGAATGATCTTGATCGCCGCGTCGCGCATCTGCTGATACTCTTTATCGGTCAGGGTTTGCGCCGGAGCAACCGTGATGGAATCGCCGGTATGGACACCCATCGGATCGAAGTTTTCGATCGAGCAGATGATCACGACATTATCGGCCAGATCGCGCATGACCTCAAGCTCGTATTCCTTCCAGCCGAGCACCGATTCTTCAACCAGCACCTGAGTAACCGGCGAAGCATCGAGGCCGCGCTGAACGACCTCTTTGAATTCTTCAAGATTATAAGCAATACCGCCTCCGGTGCCGCCAAGGGTAAAGCTCGGGCGGATAATAGCGGGAAAGCCCACCATATCGATCAGCTCTAATGCTTCTTCTACCGTGTGCACAAAACCGCCACGCGCCATCTCGAGATTGATCGAGCGCATGGTTTCTAAAAATTCTTCACGGTCTTCGGCGCGTTTGATGGCATCGGGTTTTGCGCCGATGAGTTCTACTTTATATTTTTCGAGCGTACCTCTTCTGTGTAACGCCATTGCGGCATTGAGGGCTGTCTGCCCACCCATGGTTGGGAGAATGGCATCCGGACGCTCTTTAGCGATGATTGCTTCAATGTATTCCGGGGTGATCGGCTCGATATAGGTGGCATCTGCCAATTCCGGATCGGTCATGATCGTTGCGGGGTTGGAATTCACCAGAATGACCCGGTAACCTTCTTCGCGGAGTACTTTACATGCCTGGGCGCCCGAATAATCGAACTCGCAGGCCTGGCCGATCACAATAGGTCCTGATCCGATGATCAGGATAGATTTTATATCAGTCCGTTTTGGCATATCTATGCAAAAATACGGCTATTTATTATTTATTAATAATGGTTTGGTAAGATACACGATGGAAACACAAAGTCTAAAATAGTGTATGATATTCAAAATCAATATTTTAGGGGCTAAAAACCTCTGGTATGATTTTTGATGTACTTAGGGATGTGGATTTATAAAAGGAGATACTTATGAAAAAGATCATAGTCGCATTACTTTTTGCACTTGCCCCTGCCGCGGCATTTTCTCAGGCACAGATCATGCCACACATTGGTCTGAATCTCTTTCAACTTAGTGGTGACCCCGATGGGGTAACTCATACAACCGGTGCCGGTTATACAATTGGTGCCAACTTGCGCCTTGGAGGCTTATTCTTTCTTCAGCCGGGTATTGAATATTTGGGTGAGAGGAGTATCAGATATTACAAAGATCCGAATGGCGGCATTAATGTAAATTCCGTCAGTCATACCACGGATTTTAATACTATCAGAATTCCGGTAGTAGCGGGTATTCAGTTACTTGGGGAGAGCGCTCCTATCAATGCGAATGTCCATGCCGGTCTTTCCACAAGGCTCACCGTTGGCGCAAAAGAAGAAGGCGCCGATGTGACCGATTATTATAATACATTCAATCTTGCCGGGGTCATCGGTGCCGGTGCCGAGGTCTTTTTCCTGACCTTCGATATTGATTTCGAACTGGGGTTGACCGATTATGCTAAGCAGAATAATCTGCCGGTCGGTGTGAATAGCGATTCGAAATCGTTCAGTATTCTCTTCAATATCGGAAGCAAGTTTCCCCTGTAACAGCTAATCCGTGTTAGCTGTCGAACGACCCGCCGGTTTCTCTCATGGAGCCGGTGGGATTTTATTTTAAAGGGAGCTGTTGAATAACCAAGTTTAGTAATTACCCTTGAACACCAGATCGATCGACCGGTTGAATATCGGCCTGATGCTTATCTCCTGCATCCTGGCCTTTGCATTCCCATTTCAGTTATTCCTTTTTTCCTTTGCCGTACTCGGCCCGCTGCATTACTATACGGAGATCCCCTGGCTGCACGGAAAAAAATATTTTACCACCGGTAAGTATGATTTTATCGTATTGATCGTCTTTGCCGTTGCTATCAGCGTGATCCACTTTATCGTGCGGCTTAATTATGGGGATAAGACAACGTTCAATCTTTTCATCGATGGGTTTGCTTTTGCGGCACTGACGGGAGCTCTGGCTTTTGCTACCTTAAAATCGAATACTCAGAAGATTCT
Source organism: uncultured Alphaproteobacteria bacterium (assembly GCA_964404255.1). GTDB lineage: Bacteria > Bacteroidota > Ignavibacteria > Palsa-1295 > Palsa-1295 > JAFDZW01. The sequence goes on from CAYOJJ010000005.1 coordinate 114,541, forward strand.
GGCACTGGCCATTATCGGCATTGCTTCGTTATGGCTTACGCAATTAAGCGATTTTGGGATGATCTTTTCTTCGCTTGTTCCGACGATTGTTCATGTCTATATTTTTACGGGAGCGTTTATTCTTTATGGCGCCCTTCGGCATAAAAGCCCTACCGGTATTGCTTCACTTGGAGTATTCGTTCTTTGTACGCTGGCCATTTTCCTTATCCAGCCAAGCCCTACCTCCGATCGTAATTTAAGCGAGTATATTCGCAAGAGCTATGCACTTTTTGCGGGTCTGAATTTTGACTTGATGAATATTCTCGGGATGCAGCACACGACTCAGCAGACCCCGGCTCTCGGGCGTATTCTGTTTCTCTCGGATCCCGGTATTATTATCATGAGACTGATAGCATTTAGCTATACCTACCATTTCCTGAATTGGTTTTCAAAAACCTCGATCATCAAGTGGCACCTGATCCCGAAAAAGAGTTTAGCGATGGTATTGCTGTTGTGGTTCGCCTCGCTTGCCCTATATGCTATCGATTATGAGATAGGGCTTAGATATTTATTTGTTGTAAGCTTATTGCATGTAGTCCTGGAGTACCCACTCAATCATAAGACCTTTATTGCTATCGGCACCGAATTAAAAGCGATTGCAACGGGGAAACGCACTGCTGAAACTGCTAAAGCTTAACGGTCTAAATGACAAATGGAATATGCCCGCTCGGCCTCTTCTTTTGAAAGCTGCTCTCCATCGTTTACTCCATCGCGGGTTTGAAAAAGCTCTATCCCGGTCAATGCCTCAGCGGCTTCGATAGGGGAATCGCTGGAGCCGGCAATTACAATTCCAGCATTGAGCAAAGACTTCCATCGATAAGCTGTCTTCATCCGCTCGGTACCAAGCCTATCTATAGCCCAATGCCGGTCACTGGCAAAGAATTGTGGCTGGATAACAGCCGTCACATTCAGATTATGATAACGCTCAAGATCTTCCTCGCAGACAATCTGAGCATGTTCGATTCTAAAGATAGCATCTGAACTTGCCAGTGGCTTTACGGCTTGGATTAAATCGAGAGCCCGCGCGTTTGCAGCATCGCCAATGGCATGAATAGCTATCTGAAGTCCGCGTTTTGCAGCGGCCTCCATTAAAAATAGTGCATCGCTATTTTGTGTAAGGGCAAGGCCGCGGGTTTCCGGGGCATCACTATAGGGCTCGAAGAGCTGTGCGCCGCGAGAGCCAAGTGCGCCATCAAGATATAATTTTATACCGACGAGCTTAAGATTATTATGTGGCGAATCGTCAAAGGTTTTTTCCTCTATCTTTTGTAGAAATAGATTACGCCCGCTGGGCTTCGACATATCGAGAAAGACCCAGCTTGTGGGAAGTTCATTTCCGGATTCGACATAAAGCTGTTTATATGGCTCCCACCATTCGGCAGGTATTCCCATATCGTGAACTCCGATATGCTGCTTTGCAAATTCAAGAAGGCCGCTGCAAAGCATCTGCTTGGTCTGCTCGAAGCTTTCAGGTGGTATAGCGCTATGAATAAGCTGCATGGCATCATCAAGTAAGATGCCGCTGAGAGAGCCTGACGCTGTTTTAAGAATATCGCCGCCATGAGGAATTGCTGTGGAGCTGGTTATACAGGCAAGCTCAAGTGCTTTGCTATTACACCACATTGCATGGCCATCGATGCGAGTGAGGGCAATCGGAATATCGGCTGAGAGGACATCGAGATCTTCTTTAGTCGGGAAAACTTTTTTACCCCACTTATTCTGATCCCAGCCTCGGGCGCTAACCCAGCCGCCATTCGCAGTTTCGAGCAATGGCTTTAGTATAGCGTGAATCTCATCAATGCTTGCTGCATCATCGAGCTTCGGGTGCGTTACTTTGTAGCCCGTGCCCCAGACGTGGGCATGATGATCGATATAAGAAGTTTTGCTCATCGCTGGTGAAAACACGTAGCTTTGTAGAAAGTTAAACCAATGCCGTTAGCAAAAGCACTGCAAACCGGAGATACGATTGCACTCATCGCTCCGGCAAGCACTCCGCCCTTCAAAGAGAAGATTACCAAGAGCGTCGAATATTTCGAAAAGCTCGGGTATCGTGTCGTTCTCGGAAAACATATCGAGAAGCGCTATGGCTATCTTGCCGGGACGGATGCCGAACGAGTAAACGATCTTCACACGCTTATTGCCAATAAAAAGGTAAAAGCGCTTTTCTTTCTTCGTGGTGGTTACGGTACGATCCGCCTGCTTTCGATGCTTGATTACGATCTTATCAAACGCAATCCTAAAATCATTGTCGGTTATAGCGATGCCACCTCGCTTTTTTCTGCGATCTATAAAAAGACGGGATTAAAGTCACTGTTCTATGGGCCTATGCCGGGAGTCGATATTTGGAATGGCTTCGATAGCTTTGCCGAAGCATGTATGTGGAAGGCTCTAACTTCTACTCATGTTATTGGTGAGCTTACAACCGCACCTCAGGAAATACAGCCAGTCGGTCGTTTAAGCAAATCGGTTGTCGAAGGAAGAATGATTGGCGGTAATCTTACGGTGCTTGCTTCTGTAATCGGTACGCCATACATACCTTCCTTTGATAAAAAAATACTGATGATCGAAGATGTAGGGGAGGAGGCTTATCGCCTTGATAGGCATTTAGCTCAGTTGAAGCATAGTGGAAAGCTGCAATCACTACAGGCAATTTTACTCGGCCAATTTACCGATTGTGATGCCCCAAAAGATAAACCCTCCCTTACTCCATCGGAAGTTTTTCGCGACTACTTTTCTGCATTAAAAGTACCGATTCTTTCGAATCTTCCTTTCGGGCATGTATCACGAATCTGGACCATTCCTTACGGAGCAAAGCTTCGGATCGAGGGTACAAAGGTGAGTATGACCGAGCAAGTCTTGGAATAGGAAAAGCTAGAAAAAGAAAAAGGGCGGTATTACCGCCCTTTTTTAATGCAAGTAATTTTATAGATTACTCGGCGCTTGCTTCAGGAGCTTCCGTCTTTTCGCCCGGAAGTTCGAAGGTACCGATGGCTTCAGAAGCTGCACCAGAGCCGGTATGATCGTCACCGGTTGAAGCTGCTGCTTTCTTGCCACCGCTGCGGCGAGCATTGCTCTTCTTGCTGGTCTCTTCGAGCGTCTCTTTCGGGATCGGATGCTTTGCATTGTACTCATCGACAATAGCACGATCCTGAGCCTTAAGCCACTCGGTAGCCGAAAGAACGATCTTCTTGTTCTCTGAATCGAATTCGATTACACGAAGATTGAGTGTTTCGTCGAGCTTGAAGCTATCGGCAACGTTTTTCACCTGCGAGAAGGAGAGCTGCGAAGCCGGTACGAAGCCATCGATGCCACCCGGCAATTCGACGACGACGCCCTTCTCGAGGAAGCGGATGACCTTACCGGTCGTATCCGTACCTTCGCTGAAGGCTTCTCCGAGGCTATCCCACGGATTTTCGAGCACCTGCTTGCGGCCAAGGGCGATGCGGCGGTTATCGCTATCAAAGCCCATGATCATCACATCAAGCGTATCGCCCTTCTTGAGCAATTCGCCTGGGTGACGGACCTTCTTCGTCCAGGAGAGGTCACCGATGTGTACGAGACCATCGACACCCGGTTCGAGTTCGATAAAGGCACCAAAGTTCGTAAGGTTACGAACGATACCTTTATGGACCGATCCGATGGGGTACTTCTCAAGGAACTTCGTCCACGGATCCGGCTCAAGCTGCTTGACACCAAGCGAGATCTTTTTCGAATCCTGATCGATCGAGAGAATCTTTGCTTCGATCTCCTGACCGATAGCGAACAACTGTGACGGGTGCTTGATGTGCTGGGTCCAGCTCATCTCGCTGACGTGAATAAGACCTTCGATACCTTTCTCGAGTTCGAGGAAGGCGCCGTAATCGGTCATCGAAACGATCTTACCCTTAACGTGCTGACCAACAGCATAACGCTGTTCGATCTCTGCCCACGGATGCGGCTGGAGCTGCTTCATACCGAGGGAGATACGCTTCTTGTTCTCATCATAATCGAGCACAACGACGGTAACCGTCTGATCGAGCTTAACGACTTCCGAAGGATGCGAAACGCGGCCCCAGGAAAGATCGGTAATATGCACGAGACCATCGACGCCACCAAGATCGATAAACGCACCGAAATCGGTAATAGCTTTGACGGTACCTTCGAGCACCTGACCGCGCTCGAGCTTCTCGACCACTTTCGCACGGTGTTCGTTGAGGGTATCCTCGAGCAGTACTTTGTGCGAAACGACGACGTTCTCAGAGGGGTGATTGATCTTCACCACGCGAACGTCCATCGTCTGATTGAGATAAACGTCGAAATCACGAACCGGCTTGATATCGATCTGCGAACCCGGCATGAAGGCTTCGATGCCAAGAAGATCGACCACAAGACCGCCTTTGATACGGCGGGTAACTTTAACTTTGAGGATCTCACCGGTCTTAGCTGCTTCGTTCACACGTTCCCAGACGCGGATGAAGTTAGCACGACGGTGACTTAGCTGTAAGCGACCTTCTTTGTCTTCGACGGATTCAACGAGTACTTCTACTTCGTCGCCGACTTTGACATCCGGAAGCATCGAGAATTCCGATCTCGGAATGATACCTTCGGATTTGAAGCCGATATCTACGGCAATTTCACTCGGGGTAATAGCAACAACTTTACCTTTGACGACCTGCTCTGCCTTAAGGGCATTGAAGGTTTGGTCATAGAGCTTCATCATCGCATCGCGCTGAGCATCGTTATAGCCGGAGCCTAACTTGCTTTTCGGATCGATGATCGAGAGATTGCCGCGGGAGGTAACTGCCGGCTTTTCAGCTTTAGCAGGAGCCTTTTGGGTCGCGGTGGAGGCAGGTGCCTCGGTGGTTGCGACATCCGCTGTCGCGGGCGAAACGGTTTCGTTAATTTCTGACATTTAGATTCTTACCGGAAAATAGTGATGAAAACCCTGATAGCCTTATGCCGGTATCACAAAATCCACCAAAGTATTTGTCCCCGATTTTGGGGAGCGGTGAAACAAGTATTTATGGGTGATAGTTCGAAATTGAACGACCTTTAACTACCTTATAATATGGGTAGTTGTGGCTTTTTTCAATGGGCAGGATTCTCTGGCAGAGGATAGAGCAGGTAACTACTTCATTTATAATATATTACCAACATCGATCGGAAAGAAAATTCCGAACCATACGTGGAAATTATTACGAAAAAGAAATAAGGCGGTTTCGAATAAAGAAAAGCCCCCACCAACTAAGGCGGCGGGGGCTATTGCAGAAAGTAATTATTGCTGAGCATGAAGGCCGATATTGTTGCCTTCGCTATCGACAAAAAATGCCATATAGCCGATCTCGGGCGAGATCTCGGTTTTCGGCATGGTGATTTTGCCACCGGCTCCTTCAACGCGATCGATCACGGCCTGAATGTTCGGGTTAGCATTGAGATAAATAACCGGGCCGCCGCCGGCAGCAGGCTTATGCATATCGCTCTGGGCAAGGGCGCCGGTTACTTTACCATTGCCCATTTCTCCGGGGAATGCGGACATTTTAATACCCATCATTTCCGGCATATCCTCCATTGTTACACTAAAGACGTTCTCATAGAACTTCTTTGCGCGCGTAATATCGGTAGCCGGTATTTCAAACCAGTTTAAGGAATTCGATTTATTATCCATTGTAGCTGAAGTAATAGTGAATAGTTACTTGGAGACGAATAGCAACCCTAAATTCGGACAAACGTCTTTTAAGTTATTGTAAAAATATTCTCTAAAAGTGGTAATTTATGGCCGGAGATATAATCTGTTATGGGCAAGGAAAGGGAGGTGATTGTAGAAACGAAATTCTAATTCCATTGCTTATCAATACGTTGTAACAGTTACGGCCGCTGCCAGTACACTAATCATTATGCTCAAACGTCTAAGTATTGCCCTGGTTTTCCTGTTGTTCGCAGCACAAAGCCTCTGGGCACAGCTTCCTCCGTGGACCCGCTTCAAATTAGCCAATGGGCTCGAAGTGCTGGTCGTCGAAAATCACCTTACCCCTATCGTCACGATCGAAGTGGCTGTCAAGAACGGCTCGTTCACCGAATCGCCGGAATATAACGGCTTATCCCACCTATACGAGCACATGTTCTTTACCGCTAATGAGAAAGATACCAGCGAAGACGATTTTCTCGATCGCGTCGATAAGCTTGGTATTATTTACAATGGCGAAACGCATGAGGAAAATGTGCAGTATTACTTCACCCTGCCAAAGCAGAATACCGAGGCCGGTCTGGATTTTATGGCGACTGCTATTATGCATCCGCTTTTCAAGCAGCATGAGATCGATCAGCAGATCACTGTTGTGCTCGGAGAGTTCGATCGTAACGAGGCTAACCCTTATTTCGATTTTAACCGCAAGATAGCAAAAGCACTTTGGGGCGATAACTGGGTCCGTAAAGATCCGCTCGGGCAGCGCGAAGCGATCAAGGCTGCGACGCGCGAAAAAATGCTGACGATCAAGAATAAATATTACATCCCGAATAATTCGCTGTTGATCGTTGCCGGTGATGTTAATACTGCTGAGATCAGAAAATTAGTACCGAAATACTTCGATGTCTGGAAGCCCGGGCCGGATCCGTTTAAGAATAATCCGCCGCCTACGATCGAGCCGTTGAAAGATATTAAGTTTGTTACCGATAATGTTCAATCGCCGAATGCCGCTGTATTGCTTCGCTGGCATGGGCCTTCGATCGGCGTTGACGATAAGGGTACCTATGCCGCCGATGTGTTCAGCGAGATCATTCGTCAGGAAGAACATCGCTTTACCAAGAATCTGATGGAATCGGGTATTGCCAGCGGCCTGAACTTCTGGTATTATACCCAACGGCTTGTCGGTCCTATTCAGGGTGATATCTATGCCACCCCTGAGCGGATCAAGGATGCAATGAAGCTTTTCTGGTCTGAATTAGATAAATTCACCCAACCGGATTATTATAGCGACGAAGAACTCGAGACTTCGAAAGCAACACTCAGAAGCCGTATCCTTTACGACAGTGAAAGCCTTTCGGAATTCAGCAAGACAATCGCCTTTTGGTGGGCTTCGACAGGCCTCGATTACTACGAAGGATATCTCGATAACCTTGCGAAAGTAAACCGAAAGGATATTAATAATTACTTAAAGCGCTATGTGATCGGCAAGCCCTATGTTCTGTCGCTGGCGATCAATTCCGCCGCTGCCGCTGCTTATCATATCGAACCGGAGCAACTGACCCACGATGCGTTACTACAAGCAAAATAAGTTAATGACTATGATGCGTATCGCCCTTTTTCTGGTCATTTCGGTATTCCTGGCTACCGTTGTGGCGGCCGACGAGCACGACGAATCCTACATTACCGATGTACAGGAATTTAACGTCGATGGCATAAATGTACTGCTTCGTGAAAGCCACCAGGCTTCGAGTATTTCGACTATTCTCTACATCGATGGAGGTACGAGTGCGCTGCCGGACGGCGAATTAGCGTCGAGCGAATATTTTGCGACAAAGCTCATTCCTGAAAGCGGTACCGAACTTACGTCGAAGGCATACTACCGCCGTAAAATGCAGCGGATGGGTTCAGGTATTGGCGGCTCCGACGGACGCGATTATTCTGCTCTTTCGCTCAGGTGCACGAGAGAAAATTTCGATACGACCTGGAAATTTTTTTCCGAGATGTTGGTGCATCCGAAGGTCGATCTTACGGAGTTCCAAAATCTCCAGCGTAATGCGTTGGTAAGTTTTCAGCAGGGACGCGATAACCCGGATATTCTCTCAAGAACCATCATAGATTCTGTCTATTTCCTTCATCATCCGTATGGTAAGCGTCTGACCCGCGAGAACATTTCTGCCCAGACGCCGGAGCACGTACTGCAGTACTTCAAATCGCTGATGATCAAATCGAGATTCCTGCTCGTTGTCGTCGGTGATATTACCCGTGCAGAACTGGAAGCAAAAATGAGATCGAGTGGTATCACGGCTTTGCCACAGGGCAATTTTGTCCGTCCGGTCGTCACTTATCCGCCGAAAGCTTTTTCTCCGGGAGCGTATTTCCCACATATCGATCGTGACTTGCCGACGAAGTATGTTATCTGTTACCACCAGATCCCGAGCAAAGGGGATTCCGATTATTATGCGTATGTTCGCGTTCGCAATTTTATGGGTGGTTTCCTTTTTCAGCATTTGAGAGTACAAACTAATCTTTCTTATGCACCGAATAACGACGATCTCGATTGGCGCAATTCGGTCGAAGCAATCACGTTCCAGACCCAGTACGTCGATAGCGCAGTAAAAATCTTTTTTAAGGATGTCGATTTCTTCCAGAATAATCTTATCCTGGAATCGGCTATTAAAGCCGGTGTGCCGAAATGGGCAACGAGTAACTATTTAAAACAGGAAACGACGATCGAGCAGGCAAGCAATATCGGCCAGGCCCAGCTTCTTACCGGCTCCTGGCGTAATGCATTTATCTCCTTCGATAAACTCGCCAATGTTAAGCCGGAAGCGCTCCTGAGAGTTGCCCGCACTTACTATCGGAATTTTAACTGGTGCGTTGTCGGCGATACGACCGGGATCGACAGAAAGCTGCTCGAATCGAGATAAGTTTTAAAGTAGGATTATTCCAAGAATACCCGCTGCCAAAATAATAATCGGCTCGGGTATTTTTGTTTTAACGGCAAGTATCAATGCTCCAACAGCAAAGGCTATTTCGATAGGCCCAAGCGTTGAGTGACGGGAGAGATTAATAATAGCGGCGGCAATAGCACCGGTTGCTGCTGCAGTAACACCTTTAATAAAAGCCTGGAAAGCCTCATTCTTTGCAAGGCGCTCATAGAGCGGGGTAAGGATAATAACAAAAAGATAGACGGGAAGAAATACACCAAGCGCGGCGGCAAAGGCTCCGGGAAGTGCAGCAATGAGATAGCCGATAAAAGCTGTTGTAATAACAAGCGGCCCGGGGGTGATCATGGAAACCGCCACCGCATCGAGAAACTGCCGCTGGGTAAGCCAATGATGATCTTGTACCACCCCTCCATACAAGAATGGCACGATCGCCATGCCGCTGCCAAACACCACCGTTCCTGCCTGCACAAAATACCAGAACAATTCTACAAAGCCGGGGGCAAGTGCGGGAGATTCGGTAATAGTGAATAAGAAGGGGATAACGACATTGGCTCTCGAAAACAATTGCTTGGTTGCCGGCCATGCCTTAAATGCCATGGTGATCAAGCCCGCAAAGAGTAATAGCCAGATCGGTTCGTTATCGAGAATAATAGCCATCAATGCCGCCGCGGAATAGATCATCCAAAGAAATGAATCTTTACCCATGGTCGAGCGGCTAAGTTTATAAGCGGAGCGCGCAATAATTCCGAGCACTGCAGCGCTTACGCCGGCAAAGACCGCCTGCATCCAATGCATGGCACCATACTGTTGGTAGATGATAGCCAAACTGACGACCATTATAAACGATGGTGCGATAAAACTTAAGGCAACAGCCGAGGCTCCGGTAATTCCGGAGCGGATATACCCGATATATAATGCAAGTTGTGTAGCAAAGGGGCCGGGAGCCATCTTACTAAAGGCTAAGCCCCGAATAAATTCCTCGCGGCTAATCCATCCACGGTGTTCGACGAGATCGCGCTCCATGTATCCTGCAAGCGGAATCGGGCCGCCAAAACCGGTGGTGCCAAGCTTTAAGAAATACAGTGATAATTTGATAAGCGAATAAGGCTCAGCCATTGAAGGGGCTTGTTCGCTGTTATGAGTCGGGTTTGAAGTCATCGGGATGCTTTACTAACATATGCGATAAGAAAAAAGTAGTAATTTCGTGATAGATAATTAACTATTTAATGATTTCAAAAGCTGCAAAAACCAGACATATTGGTGTCGAACCGGGCTTTCAATGGCGTGGGGATGAAATAACCAGGATAGAAGGGTTATCGGATGCTGTCTTTGCTTTTGCTGTGACGCTGCTGGTTGTTTCGCTCGAAGTCCCTCATACTTATAACGATCTTTTTCGTGCTCTTCACGGCTTACCGGGATTTGTGATGACGTTTGCCATGCTGATGCAGATCTGGTTCGAGCAGTATAAATTTTTCCGGCGTTATGGGCTGCAGGATATGAAGACAGTCGTCCTGACGCTCACGCTGCTATTGATCGTTCTGGTGTATGTCTATCCCTTGAAATTTCTATTCAATGGCCTTCTTGGCTGGGTTGGAGATCTGCTGTTTCCCTTCGTTGCTTCACCCCAAACGGATTTTTTTGCTAACGGTCCGGATCTGGCCCATTTGATGATGCTTTATAACGTGGGGGTAGTGGCGTTGTATGGAGTGTATTTCCTGCTGTTCCAACATGCCTATAAACTCAGGGAAGAACTGCAGTTGAATAAAGTAGAGTGCTTCGATACGCGCGATAGCATGCATCAGGCAATATTTTTTATTTGTCTGGGTATTGCTGGAATTTCGATTATTGTCTTATTGCCAATCAATTATGTGGGATTATCCGGAGTGATCTACGCGCCGGCCTGCGCCTTTTATTTTCCGATAAGCAGCTATCTTTCCGGAAAAAAACGGAGCCGGTTGCTGGCCGAACTCCAAAAACATTAAGAAATTATTATGAAGTAATCTGGAGGTGCGAATCCTAATAACTTATTGAATTATAAGCCAATCGCGTATTTTGTCAATAACAGCAATTACCCACAAAGTTGCCGTTTGTGATTTTCGAAGTAGCAAATCTCCGTATATTTGAGTCCGTACTTATTGTAAAGGAAAGTAGAATAATTTTGGCTAAGATAAAGAAAGAGTACGGGAAGCAGACTAAGTTTATATTTATTACCGGCGGCGTTGTCAGTTCGCTCGGTAAAGGGATTGTCTCCTCTTCTCTCGGATTACTCCTCAAAGCACGCGGCCTGCGTGTGACCATTCAAAAGTTCGATCCGTATATCAATGTCGATCCGGGCACGATGTCCCCGTATCAGCATGGTGAAGTTTACGTAACCGATGACGGTGCTGAGACGGATCTCGATCTTGGCCATTACGAGCGCTTCCTCGATGTCTCGATGACCCGTGATAATAATACCACGACGGGTCAGGTCTATAACGAAGTTATCCAGCGCGAACGCCGAGGCGATTATTTGGGGGCAACCGTCCAGGTTATCCCGCATATCACCGATGAAATTCGTAAGCGTATGCTGCGCCTTGCCGATAGTGGTAAGTTCGATGTCGTGATCACCGAGATCGGTGGTACGGTCGGCGATATCGAATCGCTTCCGTTTCTCGAAGCGATGCGCCAGCATATTGTAAAAGTCGGCAAGCAGAATTGTCTTTCCATTCACCTGACGCTCGTTCCTTATATCTCGAGTGCGGGTGAGATCAAGACCAAGCCGACCCAGCACTCGGTAAAGACGCTCAATGAGATCGGTATCCAACCCGATGTACTCGTGTGCCGTACCGAAGTGCATATCGATAAAGCGATTCGCCAGAAGATCGGCTTATTCTGTAATGTCGATCCCCGTGCTGTCGTCGAAGCCCGTGATGCCGAGACGATCTATGAAGTCCCGCTGACATTTGCTCAGGAGAAAGTCGATCAGATCGTGCTTGAGAAACTTGGTCTCAAGACGACCGGTAAACTGGATCTGACTAAATGGCGCCGCTTTGTCGAAAAAGTAAAGCATCCGAAGAAGAATGTTCGCATTGGCTTGGTCGGTAAATACGTCCAGCTTGCCGATGCCTATAAATCGATCAACGAAGCCTTCATTCATGCCGGAGCTGAGAACGATGCAAAAGTCGAGCTGACCTGGATCAGCGCCGAAGAGCTGGAATCGAAAAAAGATATTTCTTCCTATTTTAAGAATATCGATGGTATCCTTGTCGCGCCGGGTTTTGGTTCGCGTGGTGTGGAAGGGAAGATCAAGGCGATCGAATATGTACGTAAGCATAAGATCCCGTTCTTTGGTATCTGCCTTGGCTTACAATGTGCAGTGATCGAATATGCCCGCAACGTTTGCGGCCTGCGCCATGCAAACTCCACGGAGTTTATCGAAGGCGATGAGAACGTGATCGATCTTATGCTCGATCAAAAGAAAGTTGCTACCAAAGGCGGAACGATGAGGCTTGGCAGTTACCCTTGTATTTTGAAAAAGGGATCGCTGGCCAATAAGATCTACAAAGATCAGTTTATCGTCGAGCGTCATCGCCACCGCTATGAAGTCAATAACGAATTCCGCCCGATCCTTGAAGAGAACGGGTTGGCGTTTGGCGGGCTATCGCCGGATGGAAAGTTAGTAGAGATGATCGAATTGCCGCAATCGGTGCATCCGTTCTTTATCGGCGGGCAATTCCATCCCGAACTCAAAAGCCGTGCGACGAAAGCCCATCCCTTGTTCAGAGAATTTGTCAAGGCAAGTTTAGTCTATCACGAACAGCACGCGAAAAAGCCGGCTTTGAAAGCCAAGCGATAACATCGTTGAAAACAATCAGCACCACGAGCAGTAGTGCGAGTGTGCCCCCTCCGCTTGCTCGAGCAGAATCGGACCGGCTTCGGACCCTGGTCAGAGATGCATCCGAACGAACCGCATCGAATACCTTTGTCATTGAAGGCCCTCATTTGCTCGAACGGGCTCTCGAAGTATCGCCTTCGCAGATCAAAGCGATCTACTACACGGATGCGGCTGCTGAAAAAAATCAACCGTTACTTACTCGCCTGAAAAAAGCCCGTATTGCGATGTACGCTCTTAGCGAAAAGCAATCCGAAAAGATCAGTGATACCAGATCGCCTCAAGGGATGTATGCGTTGATCGCAAAACCCATAGCTGCTTCTTCACAAGATTCTAAAACGATCCTTGCGCTTGACGGAGTGCAGGATCCCGGCAATGTCGGTACGATCATCAGAGCAGCGGCATGGTTCGGCGTGAGTGAATTACTTATCGGTGCCGGCAGTGCTGATCCCTATTCTCCGAAGACCATTCGCTCGACACAGGGTGAAATATTTTCTGTAACGTGTGACACAACTGCTGCTCTTCCCGTGTCTTTAAAACAGAAACACGCTGCAGGGTACAAGATATTGACCACAACACTCGAGCCCTCGGCGTGTTCTATTTATAAAGAGACCTTTGAAGAGAAACTGGTGATCGTCTTTGGAAGCGAAGCCCACGGTGTCTCTGCCGAAATAACAGCTCTGGCCGACCGGCAGATAACGATCCCTCGTTTCGGCGTCGGCGAATCGCTCAATGTTGCGATGAGCGCGGCGATCATACTTTCAGAGGTTTCGCGAAGGCGCCACGAAGCTATGAGTTAGGTCATAGCAACAGGCTAAAAGTTCATCAAACCAGGGCAAAAAACGATGAATAATGCTTCATTCACAAGAAAAGTTGTAACGCCAGACGCTGAGCGAAGTATATATTATTATAGAGAATGTCATGCCAAATCTGCCCGAGACGTTCTTCTTGTACAAACCAGTGGGACGATGATCGAACGGGACGATCTGGTAAGAGTAACAGCAAGCGTTCACATTCGTATTACCATGTGCCACGGAGGTGAGCAGTCATGAAAAGCATAACTAACATCGAAGACCTCTCCCCAAAGGAGAAAGCGCAAGAGTACCTGCAACGGGCCTACAAGCTGCAGATGGCAGGGAAACTCGACGAAGCCATCGAGAACTATGAGGCGTCGATCTCTATTCTGCCGACAGCCGAAGCCTACACATTCCTCGGATGGGCCCATAGCTTCCTTGGCGATTATGAAAAAGCCATCGAAGAATGCAAAATGGCCATCGATATCGATCCGGATTTCGGGAATCCGTATAACGACATCGGTGCCTATCTTATCCAAAAAGGCGATACCGACGAAGCCATTCCGTATCTTGAATTAGCTATGAGAGCCAAACGGTACGCGACGCCGCATTTCCCTCATTACAATCTCGGTCGTATTCTCGAACGCCGGGGTGATTGGTTCGAAGCTCTTGGTGAATATCAGCAGGCGCTCGACCTCGAAGCAAACTATACGTTAGCTAAAGATGCGTACTATCGGTTACTTTCCCTCATGAATTGATAACCCATAGAAGTGTAAGAGCCTCGCTTTATTGAACTCTTTGTTCGATGAGCGAGGTTTTTTCTTATCGAATTGTACTGTTATATTCCACCTGCGTTCAGTCTATATGAATAGAAGAGAATTTTTAGAAAAAAGCTGCCTTACGGGTTTAGCCACGGTAGCCGGTCTTTCGGTGTTGAGCTCGCTCGATATTGCAACGATCAAAGCATCTCCCGTTATTGTTGCCGGCGGAGCAAGAGAGATACCGCTGATGCTGCAGGATACCCCGGACCTCCAGCAAGTCGGCGGAGCCTATCATCTTGACATCGAAGATCTCGATAAGAATATTCTTGTGGTTCGCACCGGTGACGAGACGTTTCTTGCCGTCGATATTAAATGCCCGCATAAAGGCTGTGACGTTGCTTATGAGAATAAGAACGGCGAAAAGTTTGTCTGTCCGTGCCATGGTTCCGAATTTAAGACGACCGGCGAAGTAACCAAAGGGCCTTCCAAAAAAGGACTGGGTGCCTATCAGACCAAGTTTAAAGACGGTGAAGTAACGATCGTTATTCCCGATGCTACCCAGGAAGGCGGAGTCCTTGAGCCGGGTGTCGATTCGACCGGTAAAAAATAACCTGCCCTGATCGCCCTTGGATTTAGGCGGCTAAGATCGTTGTTTACCTATTAATCGATCTTAGTAAACTATTCCGCCGTGCGTACTTCCGATGATATTGTAGAACGGGTTCGCGATGCGACAAGCATCGTGGATGTGGTCGGTGCGTATGTACGTCTGAGAAAGCGAGGCCGTAATTACCTTGGCCTCTGCCCGTTCCATTCCGAAAAGACTCCATCGTTTAATGTCCTCGAAGATAAAGGTATCTATAAGTGCTTTGGCTGTGGAGAAGGAGGGGACGTCTTTTCTTTCCTGATGAAAATGGAGGGGCTTAGCTTCCCCGAAACGCTGGAGCGGCTGGCTAAACAGGCCGGTATTGAATACGTGCGCCAGGATCAGGGGCAGTCGAAGCAGAAGCAGGACCTTTCCGAAGCGCTCTCCAATGCCTGCCGGGATTATGCGGCATACTGCTACCGTGCCCTTCGGGCAGAAGCAGGAATACAGGCATTAGCATACCTTGAAGAGCGTAGATTTTCCGAGGAGACCTTAAAAAAATTCGGTGTGGGGTATTCCCCGGAAGGGACGCATTCCTTTCTTGCTTCCGCTGCCCAATCTCCCAAAAATCTTTCCCTTTACGAGCAAGCGGGTGTATTAACAAGAGGTACATCCGGCGATTGGTACGACCGATTTCATGGTCGTGTGATCTTTCCGATCTATTCCGCGACTGGCAGGATCATTGGTTTTGGCGGCCGAATATTGCCTTCTACTTCCGGCACCTCGCTGGCAAAATATGTGAACTCCCCTGAAACCCTGCTTTATCATAAATCGCAGGTATTATATGGACTCTTTCAGGCGAAAGATGCAATACGCAAGCAGGAGTATGCTATTCTGGTCGAAGGGTATGCGGATGTGCTGGCGCTTTCACAGGCAGGTTTTCAGAACGTGGTAGCAGCGAGCGGTACTTCGCTTACCACCGAACAGCTTTCCCTGCTGCGACGCTATGCAAAGCAGATAGTCCTGCTCTTCGATGCCGATCTTGCCGGCAGAAATGCCGCGCTTCGCGGTATCGAGCTGGCACTGGCCGCCGATTTCGATGTGAGTGTGGTGGTTTTACCGGGAAAAGAAGACCCCGATTCTTATATTCGTGAAAACGGTCCCGAAGCTTTTGCCGAGCAGCTTGAACGGCGGGCTTCCTTTATCGAAACCAAAGCACGGCTGCTTCGGGATTCGGGAGCCTTTAAGACGCCGGAAGGTTCGGCGCGCGCAGTCCGTTCGATCGTTGAATCGATCGCCAGAATACCCGATGCGATTAAACGGGAGTTTTTTATCAGGCGAATAGCCGAGAAATTCCAGCTTCTGGAAACCACACTGTTGACCGAGCTTAAACGTATTCGAACCGGTGAAGAGCGGCGGCGGGCAATTCCTGTGCGAAGGGAAGCTCAAGGCCCCCCGGCACAACCCGAAGCGGTTTCTTTACAACGGACGATTATTAAAGAACCAACGGTTGCCGAGCGGACGCTCGTGAGGTCTTTTATCGAGGATACGATCACCGCCTATCAGGCTGTTGTGGAGATGGATTTCGATCTTGGTCTTATCGAGCATGAAATGGTGCGATCGGTCATTATGAAAGTGATCGACTTACTCGAACACATAGGCCGGCCCCCGAGCGTGCAGGAATTGTTACAGCAGTTCACGGAAGACGATTTGGCGCATCGCTTCATTATCGAAATAGCGGCGGAATCGATCCATATAAGCAGTGAATGGGTAGATGCCGAGCCGACATTCGAAGAGATAAAAGAAAGGATTCGGCTTTCAGTACATCAGAGTACTGCCCTTGTTACCCGCCAATCGTTTGAGCAGCAGCTTGCCGAAGTCAAAAGAGAATTAGCCGGAGATATAGACGAACATGAGCTTAATCGTCTGCTTGAAAAAAGCCAGGTACTTGGAAAAAAATTAGAAGAGGCACGGGCAATCCAAGCCCGCTTTCACTTATAATACTTAATCTTTTTTGAACCGATTCTTAAAGGACTGGCGGAGAATACCGAATGTGGAGAGCGTGGTATCAGGATGTCTCTTGATATAGGAGGAGCGAACAACAAAAACTCCTACACTGCCAAATAACGTCATTGGCAAAAAGGCCATGCTGACAATGCTGTAATAAAACCCTTCCGAAAGTTTTTTCCCGGCTTGCGTCATGGATTCCTTGCACATCGGGCAGGACTGCGCAAAAGCAGAACCGGCGACACCGATAAGAACTACTGCCATAACGGCAACCAGGATCGGGAATAGCTTTTTCATAGTGGTAATAATAACACCATCGTTTATTGGCAGATTCGGGCTTAATCTTTATACAGCCCGCCCATTACATGAAGCGCTGCTGCCCATAAGCTCTTGGATTTTGGGTAGAACCAGACCGGAAATAGGCCGTTAAGCGGAAGAAGTACTCCAAGCGTCACCCAGAGCGAGGTCTCCAGCACGTAGTTCATGATAATATAGCAGATCACAAAAAGAAACTCGGTGATGATAATGCTCAGGTACATCGAAGCCATGTATTCACCGTTCTCCCGTTCGTACACGACGCCGCATTGAGGACATTTATCGCGCATCGTAAAGTACTTTGGAAACATTTTTGCTTCTCCGCAAGCAGGGCAGACCTTGCGCCAGCCACGACCGAATGTTGTAAGTAAGAACTTCAGCTTGAATTCCTGATTAGCATTCGTATCGGCTATTTGTCCGTTCGCCTTCATGGTATTACACGATTTGTTGCGGAAAGATCTGGTATAACAGAAGATATATTACGACTCCTGTTATCGAAACATAGAGCCAGACAGGGTAGGTATATTTTGCAATGCGTTTATGAAGCCGGTCTTCGCGTTTGAGACCCCGGCGCAGTGTTATGACAGCGAGCACCGGCACTGCTGCTGCCAATATAACATGAGTAATAAGCAAAGTCAGATAGATCGGCCGAAACCAGGCCGGGTCGCGAAACGGTACGCTCAATACCGTATAATGGTAAATAAGATAGCAGATCAAAAAGACGATTGAAACGGTAAAGGCGGCTATCATAATCTTCTTATGCGTACCGATCTGGCGATGCTTTATCTTACTGCGAGCAACAAGCAGTAGTACAGTAGCTGTAGCATTGAGCGAGGCATTGACTATAGGAAGGTCATACACAGTCATTGGGCTTTTTCCTCCCGCATCAATTCTCCAAGATCGGATAGCAGCTTCGATTGGGCATCTTCTTCTGTGCCATTGTAATATCCTCGGATCGTCCCATTTCTATCGATCAGCACCAAGCGCTCGCTATGGGTGATGGGCTCATGAACATCTTCATGGGCAGAATCGAGGGCGAGGTGAAACCCGTCTTTTGCAACGGTGTAGATCGTCGAGACTTTACCGGTAAGAAACGACCAGCGGCTGTTATCAGCTCTGAACCGCTTTCCATATTCTTTCAATACTTCCGGCTTATCATTATTCGGATCGACACTAAAACTTACCAGATGTACATCGGAAGCTGCTTTGCTCGTTGCCGCTTGTAGCGAAGCCATCTGGGCAGAGAGAGTGGGACAGGTGCCGGCGCAATTGGTAAAGATCAGATCAGCGATCCAGATCTTTCCTTTAAGATTGCTTAACGAAAGAGGCTGATTATCCTGCGTCGTTAAAGTAAAATCAGGTACCTGGCCATACGTTGGTAATGTCCTCGTCGGACCTTTTACTTCTTGAGAATGCATCCAGGAATTGAGGGCATAGATGCCGATACCAATAATTGCTACTGCAAAGGCAGCCCATAACAGGCGGGTGGAATTGCTTTTCTTAGACATAAGAAATCGGAATAGATTTATAAAACAAAAAAAGAACGGCCAAAGTGCGGCCGTTCTTCAAAGAGCTTTGTAATGAAAGACTTAGTTAATATATACCAACGGCAGGATGATAGACCATACCGCGAACATTAAGAAATAGAAGGAAAGAGTATTATTAAATCCAATAGAAAGCGGCATGGAAAACGGGACGGATTTTGCCCGGCGCAGGAAGCTGATAAGCCCATAAGAGCCACCGATAAAGTGCAGGACATAAATGCCCATGATCACAAAATACATTCCACCAAAAACTGTACTCATCGTTACGCCACCGGCAATAAGGCGCCACCATTCCAAACCGATAGCCAATAGAAACAATACCGAAGAAAGCAGGGAAAGAAAAGTATAATTTCTAAAGGCGGGAAGATCATTCTCTTTCATTCGTTTTCTTGCTGTTCGCATCAGGAGTACTGTCATTAAAAGAAGGATCCAAGAAGGAAGCAGCTTCAATGGGGTCATTGGCGGAGTACCAAGCGGCGGCCAGACTTCATTATTACCTCGCAAAACGAAATACCCGCCGAAGAGCCCGGCGAACAGCATTATAGTAAGTCCTATATATAATAAAAAGGCAAAGCGCTTGGAATTAACTAATTCTTTGCCATCGTGAGTGGTATCGTAAAGGCCGGAACGTTCGAAGAGATAGCCCAACATATTACAATGACGGATAGATAATAATGTAAACAACGGAAATAACCAGAAGCAGAGCAACAACAAACAGCAATACTGCGAGTGTCTTTTTATTTTTACCTCGGGTATTGACAGAAGTTTTTACGCCTATTCCGTTGGTCGAGATCGGTTCGGTATTCATTAGCTTACAAGGTATCGAGAATCATTAGCCCCAATAATGCCGGTAAATAGAGGATGGAGGCGATCAGCAGGGTACGGGCTGAAGCATTCGTCCTTTTTACCACAACATAAAATCCGCTTCCAAGATATGCAATGCTAAGGAGCAATGCCCCGATAAAATACCAATTGCCGGTCATCATCAGCTTCGTCGGAAGAATACTTATCGGAATAAGCGCGATCAAATAAATAATGGATTGATGCGCTGCCGAGATGCCTTCCGGTTCTATAACGGTAAGCATAGGAAATCCTGCCCGTTCGTAATCCTTACGGTACATCCAGGCAATGGCAAGAAAATGTGGTATCTGCCATAAGAATAGAATACCGAAGAGCGTCCAGCCTCGCATATCGATTCCTCCGGTCACTGCCGCCCAGCCAATAATGATCGGTACTGCTCCGGGAAACGCACCAACGACAGTTGCAAAGGAAGTCGAGCGCTTCATCGGAGTGTAAATAAATAAATATCCGACAAGCGTTGCAATCGCGAGCAGAGCGGTAAGACCATTGACAAATAGCAGCAGGTAAGCCGATCCGATAACCGAAGTCAGAATACCAAAAAACAAGCCGGAAGTTACCGATATTCTACCTGCCGGAAGCGGACGTCGCTCGGTACGCTTCATCTGAGAATCCAGTTTTACCTCCATAACCTGGTTCAAAGCCCCGCCGCCAGCAGTGACGAGCGCAGTGCCGATCATGGTATGCAGTAACAGTATAAAATCAATAGAGCGATGAGAGGCCAGCCAAAAAGCAGTAAACGTTGTAATGAGGGAATAAAACCCGATGCCAGGTTTCGAAAGATCGAAGTAATCGCGGATAAGCTGACGAAGGTCAGTAGGAGCGCTTTGGGGTGGTTGAAGTATTTGCTCCATGGGTTTTATCCTGCCTGGCTCGTCGAAGGAATGATAACGGGCTCTCTACTTGCAAGAGCGGAAGGTTTAAAAATATGATTCAACCGAATTGCTAAAATAAACTCAGTCATAAGTACTGCAGCTCCATTGACGACATGGATCGAAGTCCAGTTCGGCTCTTTGGCCGACCAGATCGTGATCGCACCAAGGCAGATCTGTAAAAGCACAAGAAGCATTCCCCCGATTGCCGGAGTCCATAATATTTTTGCTTTAGTACGTAACGCTTTTATATTAACCGTAAAAATAATAGCTGCAACCACAAATGCCCAGCTTCGATGTAAAAAGTTAAGGGTTACCCCGAGCGAAGTAAAGCTTGGTAACAACGAACCATTGGAAAGCGGGAACGTAGGGATAGCAAGCCCGGCTTCCTCATGACGCATTACAGCACCAAGAAGAAGCTGAATAAAGATCGCGGCAATAGTGTATTTGCTCCATGTAAGTAATGGGCTATCGGTTGCTACCTTTTTAACAATAGTGTCATCCCATTTCGGCGAAGTAACAAGGGCAAGTGCCGTTGCCAAACATAAAGTCGTTTGTGCTAAGGCGGCATGAGAAGTGGAAATCCAGGTTGGTAGTAAAAAGATAACTGTCAGGCCGCCGAGAACACCTTGCGCTACTACGGCGCCGAGAGCAAACCATCCGATCTTTTTCACCCATTTGCGCTCCTCTTTGAATTGTAGCAGAAAGGCCAGCACGAGGATTAAAAAGCCAACGAAGGAAGCAAAAAGGCGATGGGAATGCTCGTAAAAGATATTAGCACGCCACAGGTCGATTGGGAAACTGAACATGAACTGGCCATAGGTATTTGGCCAATCGGGTACGGAAAGCCCCGCCTCATGACTTTTTACAAGGGCCCCCATAAAGATGAGCCACAACGTAGAACAAGCTGTAACTACAGCGAAATAATGAATAAACCGGCTTCGGGATTTCATTGCCATTCGAGTGAAACTGATTAACATAAAAGAGGAGGCTTTTATTTCCGGTAGTATAAAACCTTTTTTAAGAGGGCGAGGTTAGGTCGACTATAGCATTAGTGGCATCTCATTATTACAACATTGAACATGGGTGCCAAACGAACTGCAATCACATCTTCTGGTTTCGGTATATCGGCCGATAAAGAATTCGAGTCGCTGCTTTCGACAGCTCTATCGCTGTATAAAACCGATCCGCAAGAAGCAGTTCGATACCTCAGAATGGCGCTAAAGAAAGGCCGTCGTAATCGTTCACAGTACAAGCAACCGTCTGTAGGATATGAACTCGAAAAACGAAACTATAGGAAAAAGATCGCCCGTCTAAAAAAGAATTTACGTGAAAAGGATCATGAAGTAGCCCGCTTAGGTAAGGAAGTACTAAAGGAAACAATAATACTCCGCTCGCTTCATATTCTGGCAGGGCAAGCCTTAGATAGCAGCCCCGGAAATGCGGGGCTGATCAAAACAATAATTAAAAATCTGGAGCAAGAACTCGATGCTCGCCATGCTCGCCAATTATTCGAGGAAACGATCAAGCAGGTACACCAGTCCTTTCAATTACAGTTGCTTATTGCTGTCCCAACGTTAACAAAAACAGAGCAAAAAATATGTTCACTTATCAAACTGGGGCTTAGTTCTAAGGAGATATCCGAACTACTGTATGTTTCGGTCCGGACTATCGAGGGACACCGGTTGAACATTCGTAAGAAAATGCATCTTGCCGACGGTGTAGAACTGTTTAACAGATTAAATGAAATAGGTTGAAGTATAGAATGAATGTATTAGGTACCGTTCAAAAACAAGTAGTAACCAAGTAGTACAATTTTT
Source organism: uncultured Alphaproteobacteria bacterium (assembly GCA_964404255.1). GTDB lineage: Bacteria > Bacteroidota > Ignavibacteria > Palsa-1295 > Palsa-1295 > JAFDZW01. Next base: position 136,615 of record CAYOJJ010000005.1, read on the forward strand.
AAGAAGTCATTATATTTTTGCCTGCAGTGATGCTTTTAGGAGGGCGTACCACCTTCGAAACATAATAAACTCTTCTATTGATAGCAACTCCTTAGTATGTAGTTGTACTGTCGATAAAAGTTAGCATCTATCATTCATTCATTATTACTATCATGAAAACGATATCTATTTCCATGAAGATTATGCTGTCGATGGCGTGTCTATTTGCCATCAGTGCAGTATTAGTGCTCCATTCGTCGTCATATGCTCAATCTGGTACGATTTCCACGAAAACGATCTCCTATCAGGGGGTGCTGCAAGGTGTTTCCGGCCAGCGCCTTACCGGCACTCATCAGTTAACGGTCACTCTCTATGAAGACGAGTTTGGCCGATCTCCCTTCTGGAGTGGTAATTATATCCAAAACCTTGATAATGGCATTTTTACCGTGATATTGGGTAGCGGTGAATATCCTTTGCCAACTGACCGGGATTTAAGTCATCAGATATGGGTAGGGGTAAAAGTCGATAATGGTGAAGAAATGCGACCGCTGAATCTGCTGACAGGTTCACCGTATTCCCTCTCAGTAGTTGACGGTGCGATTACAAAAGAAAAAATAAAAGCTGATTATGTCGGAAGTATTGAGATCAACGGCCAAAAGGTAACTGGAAACGGAACGACGCTCAATATCAAGAGTGGAAGTGGGGTCGATCTGCTTTACGACGAGCCCTCACACAGTTTATCGTTCAATTCGGTAACCGGGATAGGTTCGGGAGCAAATCCCCAATTTATCGCTACCAACCCTTGTGGAACAAATAATGACGATGGATCTCCATTCAATACTATAAGCGGTGGATGCGGAAATACTACTATCATACCGGGGCCGCCTACTTCCTGGTTTTCAACAGTCGGTGGCGGTTTAAATAATGCGGCGAATGATAATTATTCTACCGTTGGCGGGGGACAACTAAACCTGGCCACTTCACGATTTTCTACTATTGTCGGAGGCGGATTTAATACGGCAAATGGCTGCGGAGCATTTGTCGGCGGTGGTGGTACAGATTGCGATAGTGCTGCCCTGGGGAATACAGCTTCCGGTATTGCTTCGGTCGTTGTTGGCGGAACGGTGAACACCGTTGCCGTAGGTTCTAATAAATCTTTTATTGGCGGCGGTCATGATAATAATATTAACGGTACTCTGTCACTACAATCATTTATTGGTGGCGGCGCTGCTAACATGATACCTCAATCGACCTCCGCGGGAATAGTAGGTGGAGAGAATAATCTGATCGCTTTAAGCAGCTTTTCGCACATTGGGGGCGGTACCTTAAATACTATCGTCGGATCCCCGACAGCAGATATCGATAATCACAATGCTATCGTAGGTGGTGATTCCAATTGTATTTCCGGTGCGACGACTCATTCCATCATTGGTGGTGGGGAATGGAATCAGATTAATGTTCGGATCATCGGTACTACGACAAACGATCATTCCGGTATTTTCAGTGGATGGTACAATACTATTCAGAGTCCTTCTTCGGTTATTTGTGGCGGTTGGGATAACCAGACTCTTGGAAATGTAGCACACCGCGGTGCTTTTATTGGCGGCGGGACACAAAATCTTACCGATGGTTTTGATGCAGTAGTAACCGGCGGTGGAAGTAACTCCGTTGCTTCGGATTGGGGCGCTATCGTCGGTGGCACCGGCAACAATATTACTAGTGGCTCGGATCTTTCCTTTATCGGTGCTGGTGATAACAATACGGTAAATGGAACCTCTTCCTTTATTGGTAGCGGCTCAACCAATAATATTGCTGTCAATATCGCTTCTTCCGCAATAGTAGCCGGTCATGATAATGTCATTACAGGTTCGCTTTCCGACCAGGCATTTATCGGGGCCGGTGACAATAACAATATTACCCAATCTCAAAATGCCGGAATAGTTGCCGGGGAAGATAATATCATTGCCTTAAGTAATTTCTCGTTTATCGGCGGTGGTACGTTAAATACTATTATTGGCTCACCGATAGCAGATATTGACAATCATAATGTAATTGGTGGTGGTGATTCCAATAGTATTTCCGGTAATACTTCTTTTTCCATTATCGGAGGCGGGGAATGGAATCAGATCAATGTCAGAATTACTGGTGTCACCGATAATTCTCACTCCGGTATTTTCAGTGGATGGTATAACACTATTCAAAGCCCTTCGTCAGCTATCTGTGGCGGGTGGAGTAATCAAACCCTTGGTGACTTTGCGCATCGTGGCGCTTTCATTGGTGGTGGCACACAAAATCTGACCGATGGATTTGATGCTGTTATTTCCGGCGGCGGAAGTAACCATGTTGCCTCAGACTGGGGAACAATCATCGGCGGTACCAATAATAACACTACGCTCGTTGTGCAGACAGCCGGTGGATATTTTAATGCTACCCGCGGTGTATTTCCGGCAACCCTTGCGGATGCTCAAAATGCGACCAGCCCGGTATTTCCTCATATAGCAGACGATTATAATACGCCATTGTTTATGTTGGGAAATGGAAAAACCGGTACTACGCACAATGCGTTCGAAGTTTCCTATAATGGACATGCTGTAGTCAGTGATATTAATATGACGGGAGGTGCTACACCAGGTATGGCCCGGGCGGCAATCAAAGGTGCCACCTACGTTGATAACATTATTTATGCCTGGGGAGATGTAGCTGGCAGTGGTCTTGTAAATTCCGACTTCGGAGTTGCGAACGTTACTCGCTTGCGTGCTGGAGTTTACAGAGTCACTCTGAATCTCAATACCATTACGGGCGGTGCTTTTACTCTTGCCAATGCTTCCATTACTGCAACATTAGTAGATAATACTAATTATAATAGTGATCCCCCTAATGCTTGTGGTACTATTCTTGTGTCACAGATTGGAGGAGCTGGTTTAGCGGCAAATCAATTCTTAGTCAGAACATTTAATAATTCGGCGCCCACCGCTCCCGGTGATTGCACTATAGCCGATAGACCATTTATGTTCAAAGTAACCGGACGTTAATTAATTTTTCACCGTCAGAGCGAGTTCGAGGCCCTGCCATTTTGGCGGGGCTTTTTTTATTGGTTCTTAAAGAAGTTAGGGAAATTATTGTCTCTGTAAGCCGGCACCATAGAAGATTAATAAATAAAAATACGCAGGTACTACGTAGTATAGTTTTCTTCATAATATTTTATTTTTGTGTTAGTGATGCTTTAGGAAAGTAAGTATTTCCGTAAAACATACAATTCTTCTATTGATGGTTACTTCAGCATAGTGTCGTATCTATCGGTAAAAGTCTATAATACTAATCATTCATCAATTTATACAACTCTATGAAAAAAACTCCACTATCGTTGCGAGTAAGGATTTTTATTACTTGCATGATGGCCGTTAGTGTCATGCTTTTATGGCATTCGTCCTTGTCGGCTCAGTCTCTTTCGAACTCAGCCAAAGTGATTTCCTATCAGGGGACACTGCAAACTTCCTCCGGGCAGCCACTTACCGGAAACCACCTGCTGACAATTACCTTATATGACGATGAATTTGGCAGGTCTCCCTTCTGGAGCGGGAATTACATGCAATCACTGGATAAAGGTGTTTTTACGGCTCTGCTTGGAAGTGGAGAATACCCCCTGCCGGAAGAACGGGATCTTAGTCATCAAGTATGGGTCGGTGTCAGAGTAGATAATGGAGAAGAATTGCGCCCCTTGACCATGTTAACCGGGTCTCCGTATTCGCTTTCAGTTATGGATGGAGCAATTACAAAAGAAAAGATCAAAGCCGATTATGTAGGAAGCATCGAAATTAACGGGCAGAAAGTCACCGGAAATGGTACGACCTTAAATATTAAGAGTGGTTCTGGCGTTGATCTTCTTTATGATGAAACCTCTCATAGCCTATCTTTTAATTCAAGTACAGGGATCGGCTCCGGAGCAAAACCACAATTTATTGCAAATAATCCTTGCTCGACCAATAATGACGATGGATCTCCATTTAATACTATCGGAGGAGGTTGTGGTAATACTACGATCTTGCCCGGAGCGCCAATGTCATGGTTCTCGACGATTGCCGGGGGCTTTGGAAATACTGCAAACGATAACTACTCGGTAGTTGCCGGTGGTAATACCAATACTGCAACAGCACCATTTTCGGCAATTGTTGGCGGGCACCTTAATAATGCTTTTGGATGTGGCTCTTTTGTCGGAGGAGGTGGCGCCGCCGATTGCGATAGCAATGGAACCGGTAACACAGCTATCGGGACTTCTTCAGCAATTGTAGGAGGAGACGTCAATCTTATTTCAACAGGTTCCGATTTTTCATTTATTGGAGCCGGAAATAGTAATACTATTACCTCTGGCTCTATTAGTGCTACCATCGGTGGTGGTGCTTCGCACACAATAGGAAATACCGCAGCCTCGCATTTTGCCTTTATTGGCGGGGGCAGCACGAACGCTATTGATGCTTCAATAGATGCAACAATAGGTGCCGGTATTGCTAATAATATTTTAAATACATCTGATCAGTCCGCAATCATAGGTGGCAGCGGCAATTCTATCGATAATTCTGTACTAAGTGTAGTTGGAGGAGGAGAAACTAATAGGATATTCAATACGACCTCTATTTCACGCAGTAGCATTCTCGGTGGTAGCCACAATACGATAAATGCTTCTACATCAACGATCGGAGGAGGCCTAAACAATAGTATTCCAGCCGGTTCTAATAGTGCGACAATAGCAGGTGGTGAAAGTAACGCTACCTTAAATAATCATAGTACTGTCGGGGGTGGAATAAGTAATCAAGCTACCGGTGAAAATTCAGTGGTTGCGGGTGGTTCTACCAATACGGCCAGTGCACAATCCGCTGCGATTGTTGGCGGAAGTGATAATGTAGCATCAGCTATTACTTCATTTGTAGGAGGCGGTAATTTAAATATGGCCGGTGGGCAATCCTCAACGATTGCCGGAGGTGAATTTAACGATATTATTATTGGCTCGGATCGTTCGAGTATCGGCGGAGGTGATAATAATATCATCTGGAATGCAACAGACGCGACCGTTGGCGGTGGGTCTGGCCACGATATCGGTATCAGTGTAAATTCTAATTTTGGATTTATTGGCGGTGGTAATGGCAGCGATATCGATGGTTCAACTAATGCTACCATTGGCGGCGGACTTGCTAACGAAATTCAAAATGCATCGGATAACGCCTCTATTCTTGGTGGTGATGCTAATCACATCAGTAATACTCTTTATGGTACTATTGGAGGTGGCCAGAGTAATCTGATCTCGAATGAAACTTCGATCACTCATAGCAGCATTTTAGGCGGCGATCATAATACCATACAATCTTCCTTATCCAGTATAGAAGGGGGTCAAAATAATACCATCGATCCGGGTGCCGAGATGGCCGTAATAGTTGGGGGGCATGATCACCATATTACGGGCTCCATTTCCAATAGCACCATTATAGGTGGTGGATCTACCCAGACTATCAATTCTTCGGAAGAAGCCGGTATCCTTGCCGGTGAGAATAACCTTATTCTCTTAAGCCATATTTCCAGTGTAACAGGGGGTTCGTTAAATACTATCGTTGGTGTACCTACTGGCGATTTAAATAATCATAATGCAATCGTTGGTGGTGATTCGAATTGCATTTCTGGTAAAACCTCTTTTTCTATAATAGGTGGTGGACGCTGGAATCAGATCAACCTTCGTCTCACGGCTGTAACGGATAATTCCCAATCTGGCATCTTCAGTGGATGGTACAATACTATTCAAACCCCTTCTTCTGTTATTTGTGGTGGTTGGTCTAATCAGACGTTAGGTGATTTCGCCCATCGTGGTGCATTCATAGGAGGCGGTACTCTATATCCGACTGATCGCTTCGATGCCGTTCTTTCCGGCGGTGGGAATAATCATGTAGCTTCGGATTGGGGGACGATCGTTGGGGGAAGTGATAATTCGACGTCTCTTCCGTTACAGGTCGTTGGCGGCTATTTTAATGCAACCCGCGGTTCTTTCCCGGCCACATTTGCCGATGCATTAAATGCAACGACACCGGGCTCTAATGTTCCACCAGCTACTCCTGATGCCTACAATACTCCGTTGTTTATGTTGGGAAATGGCAAAACAGGCGCAAATCATAACGCCTTTGAAGTATCGTATAATGGACATTCAACGGTCACGGATATAAATCTAACCGGTGGGGCAAGCGGTGGTACCCCTCCTTTTAGACCCGCATTAAAAGGCACCACCTATGTAGATAATATTATTTACGCTTGGGGAGATGTTAATGGTAATGGTACTACAAATGCGGATTTTGGAGTATCAACTGTGGCCCACATCCGGGTTGGTGTTTACATCGTAACACTTAATCTGAGGACTCCGGGTGTACCACCTACCGCATTTAATTTGGCAAATGCTTCTATTACGGCTACATTGGTCGATAATACTAATTTCATGACCGACCCCACAAATGCTTGTGGTACGATCGTAGTATCACGAATCGGTGGGGCCGGGTTAGGACCTAACCAATTTTTGGTGAGAACCTTTAATAACTCGGGTCCATCTGCACCCGGTGATTGCACGATAGCTGATAGAGCCTTCATGTTCAAAGTGACTGGGCGCTAACTAATTTTTCACCGTCAGAGTGAGTTCGAGGCCCTGCCATTTGGCGGGGCTTTTTTATAAGGAGGCTATGATTTCGAACACCTCTGAATTTCTGTGGTACAGAAGAATTGCTTTAAAAAAGTACACCCTCTCGAATTGAGAGGGTGCATATCAGAAGAGTTATTAAACTCTCGCCGAAATACCTTCGTGGGGCTGATTATTTCGACAGGACCATCTTACGTGTCTTGACGAAGTTTCCAGCTTCAAGACGGTAGATATAGGTACCCGACGGAATATTGTCAGCCTGGAAGTCGACTTCATACGTTCCCGCTTCCATCCACTGGCCGTCGATCTCTCGCTTAATTTCCTCACCAAGGAGGTTCATGACCTTGAGTGTCACTTTCTGACGCTCAGGGATCGAGAAGCGAATGGTCGTTGACGGATTGAATGGGTTCGGGAAGTTCTGTTCGAGATCGTAACCAGTGACTGCGCCACCCGGATGCTGATGTACATCGTCGGTGATAGAGTTCAGGCTATGCCAGAAACCCTGACCAACACTTACACCAGAACCGGCGACCAATCCGATGACCGGCTGTCCGATAGTGCCATTCATAGAATAGCTGCTATTGGAAGACGGGCCACCGCCTGATCCGATCACGCTCGACTGGATCGTATACTGCGCGAACGCACTTGCTGCGCTCAACGCGATACACGCTCCTGCGATCAGTAATCCTCGAATCTTCATAGTATTTTCCCTTCGAATTAGTGTTTCGTCGAGAGAGAGTTCACCCAAATATACAAAATTATGCTCCCTTTTGTTTCAAAAAGGCGAAAATATATTGAAAGTATTGATCTTAAGGCTGATTCTACCCTGTATTCCCTTATTTTCGACTTTTTTTCTTCAAAGGCGGGGGTGCCTGTAAGGGATAATCAGCCTCGATCTCCCCTTTTTTCATTTTAGTAAGTTTACCTTTAAGAAGGGAAAGCTTGAATTTGCTCAAATAATCGATAAAATACTTGCCATGAAGATGATCGACCTCATGCTGGACCACCCTTGCAAGCAGTTTATCAGCCTCTAATTCTACTTCTTTGAAATTCCTGTCAAGAAATGTAACCCCAATCTCCGATGGCCGAACCACATCTTCACGAATATCGGGAAGGCTCAGGCAGCCTTCTTCAAAGACCGATTCACCATAAGTGCCGGTAATGACAGGGTTGATCAATACCAACGGTGGCTCGTCTTCATAGCCTTTTGCCTCGGATACATCGATAACCGTCAGTGCAAGGCTTTTGCCGATCTGATTAGCAGCAAGACCGATGCCATTGGCATTATGCATGGTTTCGATCATATTGGTAATCAGCGCCTGAAGTTCGGCACTATCACCCTCGATAAGCTTTGTCTGTTTTCGAAGTACGGGTTGATCGAATGTATAGATCGGAAGTATCACGGGGTATAATTATAAGCGTCCGGTATAAAAGCGCTCCGAGTGGACCTGAGGGGACTCGAACCCCTTACCTCTACAATGCGAATGTAGCGCTCTACCAGATGAGCTACAGGCCCGTAGCGTTGCGCTGTAATAAGTTCTTTTAAGAAACGATGGTTCCGAATGGTGACCGCAGTTACCGCTTACTTTTTCGCAAGTAATTTTTCGTAGAGCTCGGCATATTTCAGGCCAGAGTTATTCCAGGAAAAATCAGTCGTCATGCCATTATGCTGCATCTGCCGCCATTCTTCGGGATGCTTGCGATACATGGTCATCGCTCGTTCCAGGGCTTTCCAGAACGATTTGGCATCGTACTTATCGAAAACAAACCCTGTAGCTGAATGCTTCTTTGATGCTTCAGAGACATCGATAACGGTATCAGCAAGGCCGCCGGTACGTCGGGCGACCGGTATCGTACCATAGCGCATAGAATACATCTGATTCAGGCCGCAAGGCTCATAGGCGCTCGGCATAATGAAGATGTCGGCACCGGCTTCGATCTTATGAGCAAACCCATCATGAAAACCGATCAAGACGCCAAGCTGATTCGGATGCTTTTTCTGCTGTTTCAGGAAAAGCTCTTCGTACTTTTTATCTCCGGAGCCAAGAATGATAAGCTGGGCGCCGCTCTTGAAGATCTGATCCATTATTTCAACAAGCAGATCAAGGCCTTTTTGATCGACGAAGCGGGCTACCATGCCAATAACCGGCTTCCCTTCTTCATACGGAAGGTCGAACGAGGAACAAAGGTCCTTTTTACATTCTTCTTTATATTCGAGGGTATCGGCATTAAAGCGGCGAACGGTATTAACGTCGTTCATCGGGTCCCAGATGGAGAGGTCGATCCCATTGAGAATCCCGTGCAGATCTTTTTTACGTTTGGTCAGGATGCCTTCCATTCCGCAGCCAAATTCTTTTGTTCGGATCTCTTCGGCATACGTCTCGCTCACAGTGGTGATAGCATCGGCATAATTGAGGCCGGCTTTCATAAACGAGAGTTGCCCGTAGTATTCTACTCCGTTCGGATTGAAATATTCGGGCGAAAGACCGGTCTTTTCAAAGCTCGTGGCAGGGAAATTACCCTGGTAGGCAAGATTATGGATGGTAAAGACGGTTTTCGTGCCGGCAAAAAATGGATCGGTCTTAAGAGAATCTTTTAAGAGCAAGGGGATTAGTCCGCACTGCCAGTCATTACAATGAATAATATCCGGCTTCCAAAGCAGGCGGCGGCAAAGTTCGAGAACCGAGAGGTTAAAAGATAAGAACCGTTCGTCGTTATCCGGATAATCCACGCCGGTATTCGGATCGGAATAGAGGCCCATGCGGGAAAAATACTCATCATTTTCCGCAAGATAGATCTGTACTCTTGTTTTGGGAGTCAGGATCGCACTCGATTTAATATTGTAGGTTGCCGTGGTATTCCCGATCTGGAAATCCATGCCCTGAGTACGGTTGATGATATGGATTTTTTGTTTTTTCTCACCGATAAACCCGTACTTCGGCATAATAACCCGTACATCGTGGTTGAACTCGCGAAGTGCTTGCGGCAGAGCCGAACTCACATCGGCGAGCCCTCCGGTCTTTGCATACGGATAGACTTCGCTGGAAACAAAGAGCACACTCCGTGGCGGAAAAGCGGTTTTGGCTGGCGGTGGCATTATCTATTCGTATCTTGTATCTTAGAGTATTCTACGCGAGATTATGCACATAATTATGCAAAAATACGGAATTTTCCGTTCATAGCACGTAGTTTTACTTTAGTGGCAATACCTTACGTCCCCGCGTAGGTATCCGTAATCGTGGGTTCATCTTTCACTCTATAGGATATGAAAAAACAAGTTGTGTTTCTATGGTACAGTTTATTCATCGTATTAGCGATCATAGGGGGCTCCTCCACAATGACCTATGCGCAGTCCGATACTATTCAAATTGATGGTCCTATTCGTGGTACAAGCGCCCAGTGCGGGTTTCTATTTACCTTGAAAAATAGGAATGCGGCTCATTCTGCACTTGATGAAGTTCGCTTAGAGATCGCTTCCGGTGATGCTACTCAATTCATTGATGCAAAAGCGCCGAACACATTCTGGTATGCCGGTATTACCGGTCCGGATAACAATCCGAACCTCGTCGATACTTTTATTGCAACGGCAAATGTTGTTAATGCCGGTGAATCGGTAAGCGGTTTTGGTTTCGAATATTCGGTCGATAACGGTCAACGTCCGAATTATGATGTTCCGGTCAATATTACCTGGACAACGCTCTTTCAGGGAGTAGTGGTCTCTACCGGTTCTATAAAGCCTGTGTGTACTACCTTCCAGCCCTATGTTAAGATCGATAGCGTTTCAGCAACCTGTGCTCAGGTAGGAACGGATCCGGTCTTTAACATGACATTTTTTAATAAGAACGATGCCGGTTTCGGACAATCGTCTCCGATCGGAAAATTGAAATTACAATTACAAAGTAATTCCGGGCAGGTACGCCCTTCCAAAGTTTCTCCTCCAAGCGGCTGGTTTGTGGATTCGGTAACGGCAACAGCGGCCTATTTTTCTGCAGGGCAGAATCCTATCGACCCAAACAATACCTTAAATGGATTCGTAGTCGGATTACGTTCTAATTCAAGTAATACAAAGTTTAACTTTTCATGGGAAGCCCGTGATCCCTTGAACTATACTATCGATCGCGATACTGTTTTTGCTATTGCCTGTACGTCAGGAAATGGTGCGAGCGAAAGCGATAGTGTCTATGCTTCGACGATCAGTAGCTGCCTGTATGCGCTTACGGTAAAGAATTATCATATTTCCAATAATTTATTACCGAGTACATTGACGAAGGTTGTTCTGAAAATGGGAACATCGGGTGTTAAATTCGATGCAGCCCCGCTTGCACCGGATCATTGGACCAAGACGGTATCGAACGATAGTATCGTCTATGTTGCCGATTCGCTGAAATATGGTATTCCGAGTGCCTTAGTCTGGAATAATTTCCAATTCAGCACCTCCGGAGCAACTTCGACCGATTATACGATCAACTGGACTACCTATCGGTTAACGGCTCCTATTTCTTCTGGCAGTATCACTACGCATTGCCAGATCGAAGCACCGAAGGGAGATGTAGCAACGATCACCGCCAATAGCGATTGCTCGTTCAAAGTAACGGTGGTAAACCAGCACAATAATCCGGCCTCGGATCTTAAGGCTGTTACTCTGAGCATTCCTTCCGGCTCTGGTACGATCTCTTCGTCCGGCAGTTCGAGCGGTTGGACGGTAGATAATCCGACCGGTACGGCCATCACCTTTACTACTATTTCCGGTGCGAACCAAACGACGGGCCAGTCTCAGGATTTCCCGTTCGTTTTCATTCAGCAGAATCCCGGAACCCCGGTTCAGTTGACCTGGGCTACGTTTGACGATCCTGCAAAGGTTGCGACTAACCAACCGATCTCTACCGATCATTTCCCGATCAATTGCAATGCTCCGGATTGCGATTCGGTATGGGTTGCTCCGGTAAGCGCCAACGATTGTAAATATGATTTTACTATCGATGCCAAAGGCGTAAGTGCGGTTCAAAGCCTCGTACTGACGCCAGATAACGGTTGGTCGGTAGATAATGCAACGGCACCGACCGATTGGACGGCAACGATCGATGCTAACCATACTTCGGTTACCTATACTTCTACGACCGGTGTAGCTCCGGATCATACACTTAATGGCTTCTCCGTACAATTTAAGGGAATTGCTGTACCGAGCGACTTTACGGTAAGTGCTGCTACGAAGAATCAGCAGAATAACAGTTGCACCACTTCGATACCGATGAATTGTACCCCCTCGATCGACGCTGTTGATCCCACAATCACCGGTTCCGGTTTAACGGCTGTTTCGCTGGTTCCGAATCCGATGCGCGGAGTGAGCGATCTGGGCTTCACCGCTCTTACTAACGAACGCGTTATCGTATCGGTATTCGATGCGCTTGGCAAGACAATCTCCTGGCCGGCGAATAAGATCGTAACTCAGGGTGAGAATCATGTTCAGATCTCGCTGGAGAACCAGCCTGCCGGTTCTTATTATGTCCGTATCGTAACACCTTACGGAGTAATGACAAAGCAGTTGATAAAAGAGTAATGTCTCGATAAGAAGACATAAAAAAGGCGGCTCACTACGAGCCGCCTTTTTTATTATTCGTAGGATATAAAGTTATTTCTTTGGAGAATAGTACTGTAACACATTCTGCAGCAATACTGCGAGGGAGGGGTACTCCCTGAAACCGGAGGTGAGGCTTTGTACTATTAATTTGGAAGTCGGTTTGCCATCAAGCAGTTCTTTAAGCGCGTAGAAATTGGTGATGGCACCGCCATCGCGCAACGTCATACCGCGCCGATGAAAATGTTTAATGGAGCGCTGGATAAGAGTTTCGATATACTCGGTCGAAGAATTATTATAGAGTTCGATAATGATCTCCAAAAACCGCAATTGCAAATCCATTGAAAGAAGATAATTGAAGCCGGTATTGAGTTTGTATGCCCGGCTAAGCTCATTGCGCGCCTGCAGTATATTATTCTTGAATAAAGCAACTTTGGTCCGAAAAATAGCTTCGCTTGTACCCAGCGGGGATAACCGGTTGGCAAAGGCCCCGTACCCATTGTCGAGTAACTGTTCCACTAATGGTAGTTCTTTCTTCGCTAAGGCTACCCTGGTAAATCGATCGAGATGAAATGCGTACATTCGAAAGAAATTGGCCCCTTCTTTGAGATAAATATTTAGGTATAATTGGAAAGCTTTGGAAAGATCGCCCTGGGAAAAGGCAAGGCTTGCCCGCCGCATCTCAAGCTTCGGCTCTTCATCCGCACGAATATAATCGGGCAGGGCCAACAGCGCAGTAGTAAGCAGATTTAGATGAGTAGAGAAGTCGCTCGGTGAAGGATTAATGATCGCATAAAAAAGAGAATACGCATATTCGAGATGATAGAAGGATAGCTGATGATACTCCGGTTGTATTAATTTCTCTGTTTCGGTAAGTTGCTTTAATAATACATCGCGATGGTATTTGGGATGTTCGCGGGAAGGATTTACTGCTACTATCAGCACATCTCGCAGCACTTCACAGGTGATTTTCGTTACCTTCGTTTCGGTGGCCGGAAATTGGGAAGTTTTCGTGCACATTGCCAGTAGGGCATTGAAAAACTTCGTATCGAACTTAGAACTGGTTACCCCGATTAACAGGTGGAGCGTTCTGATATAAAAAATATTCAATTCCTGCACGGTAGCAAGATCGCGCATTTGTTTTTCCTGCGCCTGAAACTCGCGTTTGAGATGAGATTCCAGGCCATGGATCTGAAGAAAAAGCAGTAGGTTGAATCCGCGGTCCGGAATAAAATGATCGTAACTGCGCTGTAATAATACCGATAATGTAGCATGCAGATGACTTTTGGACATCCCATGCTCGGAAGCAATACGCTCTACGGCTTTTTCATTAGTAGGATCGGAAAGAATGCACTCGAAAATTGCTGCCTGCTTACCTCGAAGAGGCAGTTGCTGCAGTTGCTGAAGTTCTTGATGGCTGAGAGTACATATAAACTCAGAAAACAAACTCATAAATCATCTGGTATATCGTCTGTCATTTACACGCTCTATGAGAATAATGTTTGTGGTGATTCTGTGGTACGCAAATATACGAAGATGGGTACGAGTTTTTTATGAGCTACATTATAATAGTATTATGATCGTGCTTTTACGATTACTTTGCTGGAAACCACCCCGACGACCTCGACACCTGTGCCTGGTAAAATAAATTCTCCATTCGTTACTACGTCGATACGATTGTCATCGATCAATATCGTGCCGGCTGGCCGTAATGGGGTAAGTGCTGTTCCGAATTTGCCGAGTAATGCTTTCCGGTATTCGGGGATGGCGCTTTTATCGCTTGAGACGGTATGATGAACAAATTTCTTCATCCAGGGCCAGCCCGGAGCATATTTAAAAATAAGGATGATCGCGACAACTAATCCTCCGAGCGATATAGCAAGGGTTTCAGTGGTCGTTTTGAGGCGATCGGGGGTGAGGGTTTTAAGATCGCCGGCCAGAGCAAGAAATAGCCCCAGAAAGATACCACTGACACCAAGGATAGCGGCAATACCGAAAGACGGGACAGGAGTAAGCTCGATGAAAAATAGAAAGATACCCAATAGAAATAAGATGATCGCTATTGCCGGTGCTATCTGGGTAATATATTGGGCGGAAAAAAATAGAACGAGTGAGCCTGCGGCAGCGATCGTGATCCATCCGAAATGCCCGGTTTTGATCGTATAAAATATTCCGGCTAAGCCGATCAGGATCAGAATAGAGCTAACCATCGGAAGGGTCAGCAACCGAATGATCTCATCGGAAAATACCTGAGTGCTTTCGGAAATAATGGGGTTATTGATCCCCACGATAGCCAGCGCTTCCTTTATCGATGTTGCTTCACTATCGCAATAGCCTACTTTTTTGGCACTGGCATTGGTCAAGGTTAAGAGCTTTCCCTGGGAGAGTGTCAGGCCGGAGGAGCTATCGAGACCAAGCTGTTCATCCACCATTGCCGCCGCTACATCGGGATTTCGATGATTGAGTTCTGCCGTCGATCGCATCTCAGCCCTCATATAACTGATCACCTTTTCCGATGCTTTTTCGCCTGTCTCATAGATTGGGGTTGCTGCGCCGAATGTCGAGCCGGGCGCCATAATGATCTCTTGGGCAGAAAGCGCGATTAACGCTCCGGCAGAAATAGCACGTTTATCGATGAAGGCGATCGTTTTCGGACTCTTGGAATTAAGGATGGCATCGCGTATATGGGTTGCAACATCCAGCCGTCCTCCAAACGTATTAACATGGAGCACAATAATGGCATGGTCATCGGTAGCAGCCTCTACCTCACGATCGACATAGGCCGACATTGCCGGATCGACTTCGCCGGTGATAGAAATAACATGTACTTTTTGCTGGGAAAAGCAAAGGGCGGGAAGGAGAACAATAAGCGCCGTGACGATCAGATTTTTCATGGTATCCATACGATGGGGTAAACAGTCCGAAAGAGCAATTTAGTGACCTGAATTTCTTGGTCGAAATGGGAGTGAAGATCGTTCGTTTTAGTGTTCTCCTACCTTCATTTATCTTCCTGATGTGCATGAAAACGATCGTGTTCGCCTTGCTGACTTCCTTGATCATCACCGCTTCGGCGATGGCTCAATCTTTTGAATGGGGTGTGACATCCAAAGCGGGTATTACTGTTTCGCCATCCGGAATGGTTACCGATGCTGCGGGAAATAGTACCGTTATCGGCAGCTTTTTTAGTGCCGCCCGCTTCGATACTATTTATTTCACTCCCCAGGCCCGGGATATTTTTGTAACCCATTACAATGCGGCAGGAAAACAGCAATGGGTACGCCGCTTTGGCAGTACCGCTGATGATTTTGGAAATGCCGTTGCTGTCGATCCGAAAGGTAATATCTATATTACTGGGGCTTACACGTATAGTATGCCGATGGATAAAGACACGCTGAAGTTTGGCGGTGATTTTGATATTTTTGTTGCGAAGCTGGATTCCAAAGGTACAGTACAATGGGCCCGGAGTGCCGGTTGGCACGCCAGCGATTTTGCAACGGCTGTCGCTGCCGATAAAGATGGTAATTGCGTTATTGCCGGTTATTTCAGAGATTCCGCAACCTTTGGTTCGATAAAGCTGGCGGGCTTCAGCTCGGGGCTTTATACTATGTTTCTTGCGAAATACGATAAGAATGGTACGTGCCTGTGGGCAAAGGCGCTCGGAGGTTCTAACTACCAGAGCCAGATGGAAGGCATCGGGCTTGATATCGATCCGAAGGGGAATATCTATATTGCCGGTTCATTGCATGGTGAAGGCCGCCTTGATACCGCTAAAATCATGTGCAAAGGGACGACCGATCTCTTTGTGTTGAAATATTCACCCTCGGGAAAATACGAATGGGCAAAAACCGCTGGTGCTTCGACCGGAGTATTAGTTTGTAAGAGTTTGAAATGGTCTCAATCCTCTCTTTATCTGACGGGCCATGTCGTCAATATGGGGTCATTCGACGGAGGAAAAACGAATGTCATCGCTCGTCTTGGTTTTTCCGATGTGTATGTAGCAAAGTATTCCGATAATGGAGAATTCCAATGGGTACAGCAGGGAAGCGGGCACGGTGTAAAATCTGGCGAAGCCATTACTGCCGATCAAAAAGGGAATGTCTATGTAACCGGAAATTTTGCCGATACCCTTCGCTTTGGAGGAACAACCCTCTCTAATAACGGCAAGCTCGGCTATTTTGGAATTTCATTCGCTCCGGATGGCAAACTCCGTTGGGCCCGCCAGGCCGGCCGCGTTGGGACGTTGCTTCCACACGGAATCGGCGTTGATAAAAATGGAAATAGTTACTATACGGGTACCTATAACGATACCGCAGATTTTGGTAAGATACGGCTTATCTCTCAGACGAATGCCCAGGATATGTATCTGGTAAAACTTTCTGCTACCTCTCCTTGGTCGGTTACAAAAACTTCCGATGTAGCTCCGGCAAAAACCGAGATCACTTCTTTTGAATTCGATAAGGCAAAAAAGAAGATAGTGGTGTTATTCAACGTTGTTGGATCGGCCTATTCAAAATTGGACCTGACCTCTATTCTGGGTTCGACAGCAGAATCCTTCCTCGAAGAAGAACTTTCGACCGGTAGTTACAAAGCTGAGATAGATGTAAAAGGCATTGCAAGCGATGTCTATTACTTCCGGACACAAGTCGGTCCGGTCAAACTGACAAAGAGAGTCGAACTGTAATTCGCTCGTACTTGAGGCCGCTCTATCTATCGATCGCTTTCCTTGCGATACTACTGCTCGGAGCATCGGCTTCGGCGCAAAGCCCGCTCCTTTCTGTTCTTGGCGCAAATCATCCTGAACTGAGTTGGTCTCAGATCGAAACCGAGCACTTTATTATTATTTACCATAATGGGCTCGATACGATCGCTTTAAAAGCGGCCCCGATCGCCGAGGAAGTATATCGGGTCGTGACGACGAATCTTCACGAGCCGCTTACGTCGAAGGTTAAAATTTACTTTTCAGATTTTGCAGAAGTAAAGAATGCGTTTGCCTTCGATGACGATCATATCTTCATTTGGCTTCGAGGTATTCTCGACGATCTTCCATTCGGTCTTCGTTCGAGCGGTAATTCGAAATGGTTGCGCTCGGTACTGACTCATGAATTTACCCATATTGTCGTTGCTCATGCGACGAAGAATTGGTATAGCATCTTCGTACCTACGCCGGAAGTACCGCGATGGTTTAACGAGGGGCTGGCGCGTTACATGGAGCCCGATGGCTGGACAACCGATCTCGATGCCCTGCTCAGGGTAGCGGCAGTGACCGATGGCTTATCACTCGGATTCGATAATAATTATTTTACCGGGGCGATGATCTATGAAGGTGGACAATCGCTTATTCGCCATATCGCTGCTACGTATGGGAATGCTGCTATCGATACGATCCTGCACTACCGCAAAGGTCTTACCTATGATTTTGAAGAGGCTGTAAATCAAGCAGTGAAAAAAAAGCTGCCGGAATTGATCGCCGAGTGGCATAAGCGAATGACCGTTTATTATGCCTCCGGCTACGGACAAAAAAAAGAGACAGAAGAATTCGCCAGCAAAATACCGACCGATCTCAAAATTATCCTGGCGGCAAAACTATCACCCGATGGAAGTAAATTGGCAGTTATTGGATCCCGGACTACTCAAAGTCCCTACCGTGCCTATATCGTTTCTCTTGCCAATCCCTCGGAGGCAACCCTCATCTGCGACGATGCCGGCATCGAGCCATCGTTATCATGGTATCGAGATTCCAGGCATCTTGCCATTTCAAAGTTGCGCTTCGGTACCAATGGCGATCTGGTACACGATATTTACAGACTCAATATTGAGGACGGCTCTTCCGAACGGCTTACCTCTGACGGGCGATTTGAAGAACCGGTTGTTTCTCCTTCTACCGGAGAGATCGTGGCTGTTCACACGGTTGAGAATCACTCCGACCTCCAGTGGATATTGCATGATGGGCGGATCGCACCTCTTACTGCTTTTAACGATCCTAACGTCCAGGTCTATTCTCCAGCCTTTTCACACGACGGAAAAAAAGTAGCATTCTCTATCTTTCGAGCCAATGGCAAGCGTGACATTGCTACCATAGAAATTTCTACGGGGACGATCAGGTATATTACGAATGATTCGCTGAATAATCGCTCCCCGATCTGGTCTCCCGATGATAAAGAACTGCTCTTCATATCTCATCGTAATGGAGTACCTAACTTATATAAAATAAGCAGTACGGGTGGACAAGTGACCGAGGTTACGGATGTTGCCGGTGCGATCTATGGCTGGGATTGGTCGAAAGAAAAAGATTCTTTGCTCACCATTTCCTACGATAGCAGAGATCGAATAGCTATGTATTGGGTTTCGGCTCGTCAAACGGTAACCAGCAAGGCTGTTCCCGAGCTTTCGGACCGGTATACCGCCTGGCGTACCATTCATTTCCCGCTGCTAACGCGTCCTGCGGATTCTCTTACTTCGCTCTCCGGATTATTGCCGAGTTCATATAACTCGTTAGCACATATCAGCCCATTGCTTTTATTCCCGATTATTGCCAGTGATCGCACTCCCAGCGGCTCCGATGGAGTACGACTTGGTTTTATCGGGGCGGCGCTCGACCCAATGGGTAAGCACTTTTTCAGTTGGTATGCCGATTACGGGCTTGAAAGCGAGAATCTTGGCGGCCAGCTTTTTTATATCAATAATCAGCTCTCGCCGAGTATTTCACTGCTCTTGAAAGATCTGTATGGTTACCAGCGCTCAATCGACTATATACCTTATTTTGAACGCAATAAAGAACTGGGCCTGACTATCTCACAAGTCTTTACGACGCCGAACTCATTAACGACGTTTCATACCGTCACTCTTGGAGCAAAATGGCGTTCGCTTCGGCCGGCAGTACTGAAAGATTTCATCGATACCATTGTATTACCCCTGGGCTTTCCTCCGATCATATCGGAAAAGGTAGAGCCAAACCACCAGCCTATCGCATTCGATGGGGTAGAACTCGGTATCGGTTATGGCTTTACAAGCCCTTTATTTATTGCTAATCTCAATGTCCGCTTCGTGTCGAAAACAGTGGGCTCCAAGCTTTTCTATTCTCGCTATGATCTCTTTCTGGCGCACCGGCTGCCTTTCGATGAAGACCGCACGGTTTATATAGGTTCTAAGGTTAAGATAGCGGCACAGCTCGGCTCGCAAATTCCGCAGGAATATCTTGGTTTTACCAGTCAAGAGATATTCGATCAAGGGTATAACTTTGCGGCCCTTACGCCGACGAGCAGATTACGGGGCATCCGTAAGCCATATTACGGGGATAGAATGTATCTGGGAAATGAAGAGCTGGTATTCGCCCCAAGACAGTTTGCTGGGGGAGCTTCTTTCGTAGTTTTCTTCGATTATGGGACCGTCTGGTACAATAAAACCCCGAATAATTTTCTCCCGGTTCAGATAGCAACGCTGAATAAAACTAAATGGCTGAATACCTCCGGCTTAGAATTGCGGATCGGAAGCGAGGAGACACTTACCATAGCTTATGGTGTCGGTTGGGATATTCAAACCTCATCCCATCCCGATTGGTATTTCAGAATTAACACGGCATTTTGATTCTTCAAATTTTTTTCGTATCTTTGCAGTGTTCGGTTTGCAACGAATGAAAAAACTCAAGCTCAAGCAAAAGCTAAAAAAGATACTGCGCTCTCCAAAGCTGCTCCTGATCGCAGCTACCGTTCTTATTCTCTCAGCTACCCTTTTATTTGCTAATAAAGGTATTTGGCGCCATATAGCGCTTCGCCACGAGGTATCGGCCCTACAGGCTGAGAACGACAAGCTGCTGGGTGAAGAACGTGAACTTTCGAGCCGTGTCGATCTCCTTAGCAAGGAAGAACCTACGATGATCGAACGTATTGCCCGCGAGCGCTACCATTTGAAACGTGCCGGTGAAACCGTCTATCGGGAGGCAGCGTCTAAATGAGCGATACCCCGAATTCACAGGCGATTGGGGTTGATATCGGTGGTACCTCTATAAAATTTGCAGTTGTCGATCTTGAAAAGGGAAAGGTCCTAAAAGAAACATCCTGCAATACCCCGAATGGCAGTGCCGATGAGATCGCTTCCCTCGTTGCCCGTCATACCAATGTATTACTCCATTCCTTTCCGGATATTACCGAGGTAGGCCTTGGTGTGCCCGGGGCTATGAATGAAGAGCGAACGCTTGTTCATTATCCTCCCAATTTTACTAAATGGACCATCGAGCCATTTGCCGAGATGGTTGCCTCCAAACTCGCGATCATCGACCGGGTCGTGATGGATAACGATGCCAAAGCCGCTGCCCTTGCTGAAATGCATTTCGGTGCAGCCGCCGGTGAGAAATACTTTTTACTGGCAACGCTCGGTACCGGTGTCGGTGGGGCTATAGTCTGCGATGGCAAGATTTTTCGCGGAGCTACAGGCGGGGCCGGTGAATTCGGCCATGTGATCATCGACCATAACGGGCCAATGTCGCTTTCCGGCATTCCGGGAGTCCTTGAAGGATATATCGGACAACGGTACCTATCGGCAAGAGCTATCGAACGGCTTACTAAAAGCAAAAAGGAATCGATCCTTCGACCGGTGGCGGCAAGCGGCGAGCTACAACCAAAAGATCTTTCCGATGCAGCAGCAGAAGGTGATGTTATAGCGATCGAACTGCTTGCCGAAGCGGGGAAATATCTCGGCATTGCGATGGCTACGGTTGCTTCGCTGCTCGATATTCGGCTTTTTATCGTAAGCGGCGGGGTTGCACAGGCAGGAAACTTCCTGCTGGAGCCGGCGCGCAAAGCATTGC
>CAYOJJ010000006.1:0-147183 GCA_964404255.1 uncultured Alphaproteobacteria bacterium
TAAGGGGCACGAGGGCGAGGCCGCGTTCGAGCGAAGCCGCAGCTATAAGAGCGCTATCGGTAGGAGGCAGGTTCGCAAGAGCGAAGCCAAAATATTCGGCCGCTTTGGCGAATTTATTATTTCGAAAATTTATATCTCCAAGAAGAATAGCAGCATAGACGCCGGCCTGAGTACGATGGTTGGCGATCGGTTCGAGTAATGCTTCCGCTTGTATCGTATGGTTAGAAGCATACTGGGCCAGGGCAAGATGATAGCGGGCCTTATCGGCATAAATGGCCGATTCATCCTGGGAAAGCTCCGTTAACAGATCGCGGGATTCATCGAACTTGCCGCTGCGGAATAAGGCGATACCTGCATAAAAGCGCGCGCGCGAAGGAATGTCATCGTAAATAAGATCGGCTCTGCGAGTCTCGGAAGTAACGGCTGTTCTCTTCGTGCTCTCACTATAGAATGATCCGGTAATACCGCGTCTGGAATCCGAAAGTTTGGAAGTGATCTGTGAAAGGCTATCGTCTTGCGAGAGAGCGGTGAATATCTCGGCCGCGTGCGTATTATCGTTCTTAGAAAGTGCAGACCATCCGCGCTCGAATTCTATCAGATGGTGAAGGTATCGTTTTGTCGATAATGGGACTGTTGAATCATTATCCGCGAGTACAGCATCTGCCGTAGCGAGCGCTGAGAGAGCAGAATCGAATTTACCGGTATTCGAATACGAGGAAGCTACTAATACATAATAATACACCCGGGGATAAGCAGGTAAATAGATGAACTCCGAAGAATCGAACGTATTCGGCGCCGAGGAAATGATGCGGTGTTCGCGCAGCGAAGCATCGGCCGTTGCTGCGGCAATAAACGAGCGGTTGTGGCGTTCCGATACAGGGACGGCTGATTTGAGCACGATAGAATCAGAAAGCAATCGATCGAGAGTATGTAGCGAGATGGCTAATTCGGCGTTCTTACCGCTTGAGCGAAGTAACGATGCTTCCTTAAAGGCCGCAAGATAAAGGTACGGATTGAAGGTACGATTTGTCGTCAGGGAATCGTAATCTTTTTTTGCTGCGTCGAAATAGAGGATCCGTTCTTCGAGTTCTGCTTTGCGGTAGCGGCTCTCATTATGCGTTTGAGTAGGATAATTAAGAGCAAGTATACTGTCATACATGGCAATAGCTTCACGCGGACGTTCGAGAGCCCGCAGTACTTCTGCCTTCCAGAAAAAATATTCTGAAAGGATCACCGGCTCAGCCCGCAGATCGTCCGGAGCAATACGTTCAAGATCGGTAAGGGCGGCTTGATAGGTAGTGGCATTTTGAATGGGAATAGAAAGGCGTTCTAAAGCGAGTAAGAGAAGGCTTTCTGCTTCAAAGTGATGGTGCGGATTCTTAGCCGCAGCCTGGCGCAATACTTCCATCGAAGCATCGATATGATCGCGGTTGAATGCTTCGAGCGAGAGGACATTAGAAAATGTAATAACAGCTTCATTTTTGTGTTCGGCAGAAAGAGCGGCGAAAACAGTGGGAATGCCGATCAACGAAAAAGCAGGCCCGGGAATACCGCGAAATTCGTCTTCATATTCCTGCACGAGGCCATCGGTGGCCGGGTGAAAGACCGACGAACCTTCAATAGGTTGAGCGTGAGCAATAGAGCAGCAACTGCAAACAGCGAGAAGAATAGCAAATAAATAGCGCAAGCTGCGAATACGTCGTGAAGATTAAGAATACAAAACTACGATAAGATGCTGCCGTAGTAACAGCAAGCGATCAAAATGAGAATTCGATCGCTGCCGTCGGGTAGAGGTTCGTTTCCCGAAAATGGTTAAGTCTCCAGGTTAATTCCAAGGTTAGGATATTATAGATATTCCCGATACCAAAGCCGGTTTCCGCATAAGGTTTCGAGCCGGTAGCATAGATACCAAAATCGGAAGAGCGAACTGTCTCTGCAAAAGCAAGGCCGGCATGAAAACGCCAATGCAAATGCAGTGGATCGAGGAAATGCAACCCCAGCAAACGGGTAGGTAGGTCGTAGAAATTATGTTCGAGCAGAATAGAGGCCGTCCGATCGCCCATAAATTCAAAAGGTTCGAGTCCGCGCAAATAGCCTGATGAAGAGAAGAACTTGTTTCTCGTTTCGAAATAATTCAGCGCCCAACGGGGCAGGCTGCCGGCTGTTGTCGTTGCCATGGCGGCAGTAAGATTGGAAGTCCCCCATCCGCCGAGACGCTTGGAAAGTGTTATCGAAGCATTAACTATGCTAAACGAATAATCGCTCGCAAGCGCGCTTGAAGTAGTAAGAAGTCCGGCTGAAACAGAGGTATGCAGCGAACCAAGTTCGGCTGAAATACCGGCTCCGATCTGAAGGGCGTTATAGGGATGCTTTGCATTTGAAAGGGTATCGTTTACGATATGCAACGAACCCGCATCTGAAATGGAAGTATTCAGGTATGTTGCTGAAAGCGAAAGCCAGGATAGAGGGTCGGCATTCAAGCCGATACGGGCTCCTTTTTGATGGTAAAACTCCTGGTAATCTTTGGCATAGATGAGCGAGGTGATAGAAGTAAAAAGATCGCCATACGCATTGCCGCGCTCAGACAGATCGTCGAAATAGTTTGCCGAGAGGCTTAACCAGACATCCTGTACTTCTTTATACTCTCCTCTGAAATCACCGGATATCGAGCCGGAAAACACCGATTGTTTTCTGGTCGTCCAGGCAAGACCCTGAGTAAGCCCCACACGGTACTTCCAGGCTTTATCCCAAAGACCATAAGCCACGGAGCCATTAAGAGTAAGCGGAAAACTTTCGAACGGTTTTACGCTCTTCGATATACCGAACCTGAATCCTTCGATCTGATTATAGCGGGGTATTTCTAAGAAAGAGAGAATAGTAAAGAAATTAAAGCTGCCCGATGAATCATTTTTTGCGGCAGTAACCATGCTGTCGATCCGGGTGTAGGCTTTTGTCTCATCGGAATCCAGCGGTATTGGCCGCGAAGCATTCCATTGTTCGGTGCTAACGGAATCCGCCGTCGGCAACGCCTGGTGGCGCTTGCCCGTGAAAAAAGAATCGGCAATATCTTTATTAATATCGTAGCCACGAATAAGAGAAAGCAATTCGAATTTGAATGCGGGTATGAATGGGATTTCAAGCTGAAAGAATACCGAAGTTCTCAGGTCGGTCGGCATCCAGAATTTACCCTGAAAAAGATCGAAGGTTTGCTGCATACGAAGGGATTTCAATGGCCCGAGCTGAACGGCTTTGTTCGGAGCAAGATCGAGATAATCCATCGTATAATCCAACTGGTCGATCCAGAGCGTACCATCAAAGGCCGGAGTAACCGCTCCGCTTTCGATCTTGATCTTCCAGATGGGCGCTCCGTTTAACGAGCCGGTACCGACGAGATCAAAGTCATAATAATCAAACGCATCGTCGGCGACGGGAGTCGGGAGGCTATATTCTTCGAAATCTACTCTGTCATTATAAAAATTTGCTATTTCGCCAATACTGAATAAATTTGCTTCCGAGGGGAAATTCGCCGTTTGTTTTCTGGAAGTGATACGCTCATAAAATCCCTTATCTTTTTTCCAGTACCCATTCGCGTTGGATTCGACGACCGAACGGACAGTCGTGTCGCCGCCGGAGATGCTCCTGAGGTTCCACCGCGAATAGGCATTGCATTGATAAGAAAATAAACTATCGCGCCATAATTTCTTCCGTTTGATCACTTCACGCATGATCTTGCGGGCCTGTTCTCTCGAAGCATCGGAGGTAACGACTACTTCTTCAAGCATCGCCGGCGAAGGTTCTAAGGTGATCGTTCGTTTACTATCGGCCGATATGGTAATCATTACGGTATCGGGGATATAGCCGAGCGAAGTCACTCTAAGCCTTATCGGTACATTTTTAGGTACTTTTAAGAGGTAGTTGCCTTCAACGTTTGCAATAGTGCCTTGCTTGGTTCCGATGATAGCGATAGTCGCCCGGGCAATGGATTCGCCGGATTTAGAAATAACTTTTCCGCTCAAGGTAACGGTCTCTTGAGCAGTTGTAGTTGAAGCCAGCAGCCAGATCGCTGCGGCAAGGAGCATAGGTAAGAAAGTGCGCATAAGTAGATGGGACTTCAAGCTAAAGAACGACTAAATCGTTCGAAGAACGGACTTAATTATTCTTCATTTTTTGCGCATTTTGAATTGAAAACGGCATCTTTTGCGGAATGAGACTGTCCCTTACATAGTTAGTTATTGCACTGTTGTGCTTGTTTTGAGCAGCTTAGTGTCAATACTAAAATGAAAGAAGAGCTACTGGCGAAGATTACCGAGGGTAAGGAAAAACTCGGGAGGCTTTGCTATATTTTTCAAGGACTTCGGGTCTCCGATGCCGACGAACTTACAAAAATGGGATCGGAATTTGCAAAGCAGGTCGCCGAAGCCCGTCAATATGGCATGCTCCGCCCGTATGTCGCCTTGCAGGATTTTGGCCCTTATACCTGGCGCAATAATCCCGAACGGTGGGCTTTATGTGACGGCGAACTTACCAACCGCCGCATTTCCAGTTTGTATGATGTCCGCCCCAAGGTGATCGTAAAATTTGTGGACCATCGCCCACAGGCCCATGTCGATCGCTATGCAAACGTGACCGTCAAAAATACCTTCAATGTTCTCATTGAAGCTCCGACGTTACGCTATCCGTACATTGCTGCCGTGCTTAATTCAGCGTTGGGCCAATGGTGGTTCGCCCAAATGGCCGATAAGCCGGAAATGGAAGCCCTGCAGGCATTTCCGATCATTGCCTGGCAGCGCCGCGGAATGTATAACCGCCTTGGTATTCAGGCGATAACGATGTTCGGCGAACAAATGCTGTTACTTCATAACGATCTGCTCCATTCCACCTCACCGGAAATGACCACGGAGATCGAAGAAGAGATCGATCATACCAGAAAAGAGATCGATCGGCTGGTCTTCGAACTCTATAATATTAAACCTGCGGAAATAAAATTTATTCGTACTGAAATAGACGAATCGGTGCTGGCCTGATCGATAGCGGCCGAAAGTAAAACTTTACGATCATAGCATCGTATATTCCTACTATGAACCGGCGTGATTTTTTACAATCGGTAGGGATAGGAACGATGGCTATGATGACTGCTAAAGAACTCGATGCGGCAGTGCCGCTTATGAAGACGGAAACAATGCCGGTCATCTTCGTCGGACACGGCAGCCCGATGAATGCCATTGAAGAAAACGAATATGTACAAGGGTGGCGTACGCTTGCTTCTACGATCCCTGTACCCACTGCTATCCTTTGCATCTCCGCCCATTGGCTTACCCGTGGCACCCATGTGCTCGGATTAAGTACTCCTCCTACCATTCACGATTTTTATGGTTTCCCCGAAAGTATGTATGCGCTATCGTACGCCGCACCGGGCGCGCCGGCGCTGGCTGAAGAAACGGCAGCGCTGTTGCGGGCTTCGAAGGCAGTCGATCTGGCAAACGACTGGGGCTTCGATCATGGCACCTGGTCCATACTGATGAGGATGTATCCGAAGGCGAATATCCCGGTCTATCAGCTTAGTCTCGATACTCAGGATGCACCGGCAAAGCATTATGAATTAGGTACATTACTTCGCTCGTTACGAGAACGTGGCGTGCTGATCGTCGGCAGCGGTAACATTGTTCATAATCTTCGTTTACTGCGTTTTGACGGTAAGAATTACGATTGGGCGGTCGAATTCGATGAGAAGATGAAAACCTTTATCGAATCGCGCAACGATCAGGATATTATCAATTACGAAAAGCTCGGTACCATTGCTATGCTTTCGGTGCCGACAAACGATCATTTCCTTCCATTACTTTATACGTTGGGAGCAAGCGATAAAAAGGATCCGATCGCTTTTTATAATGCCAAGACCGATATCGGTTCTATCTCGATGCGTTCAGTGAAATTCGGTTGATATACGTTACTTCTTTATAAAAATAAAAAAGGCTGTGATATTCACAGCCTTTTTTTATTACAAGCTACTGCCTGATTATGCAGAAATCGTCTTGGCTTTTTCGTAGACGTCTTCGATAGTGCCGACCATGTGGAATGCCTGTTCCGGCAATTCGTCACACTGGCCTTCGAGGATCATCTTGAAGCTGCGGATCGTATCTTCGAGCTTTACATATTTGCCTTGTAAACCGGTAAACTGCTCGGCCACGAAGAACGGCTGCGAAAGGAATTTCTGTACCTTACGAGCGCGCTTAACGATCGTCTTATCTTCTTCAGAGAGTTCGTCCATACCAAGGATGTTGATGATATCCTGGAGGTCTTTGTACTGCTGAAGAATGTTCTGTACGCCGCGGGCAGTGTTGTAATGCTCATCGCCGACGACATCCGGTGAAAGGATACGGCTGGTAGAATCGAGCGGATCCACGGCCGGATAAATACCAAGCTCGGAGATAGCACGCGAAAGAACGGTCGTTGCATCCAAGTGTGCAAAGGCCGTTGCCGGTGCGGGATCGGTAAGATCGTCAGCCGGTACGTAGATAGCCTGTACCGAAGTGATAGAGCCTTTCTTCGTCGAGGTAATGCGCTCCTGCAAGCCTCCCATTTCCGTTGCAAGCGTCGGCTGATAACCTACAGCCGAAGGCATACGCCCGAGAAGAGCCGATACTTCAGAACCTGCCTGTGTAAAGCGGAAGATGTTATCGATAAAGAGCAATACGTCTTTGCCTTCTTCGTCGCGGAAGTACTCAGCAAACGTGAGAGCCGTAAGACCTACGCGCTGACGGGCTCCCGGCGGCTCGTTCATCTGTCCGAAGACGAGTACGGTTTTATCGAGAACGCCACCCTCGCTCATTTCGAGGTATAAGTCGTTTCCTTCACGGGTACGCTCACCGACGCCGCCGAACACCGAGTAACCGCCGTGGTGCATAGCGATGTTATGGATAAGCTCCATGATAACGACCGTCTTACCTACTCCGGCACCACCGAAAAGACCGGTCTTACCACCTTTGGAATAGGGTTCGAGAAGATCGATAACCTTAATACCGGTTTCGAGAATTTCTGCCTTGGTCGAGAGGTCTTCGAATGCCGGAGCATCGCGGTGAATCGGCCAGCTAAACTTCGATTCGATCTGGGCGCCGCCATCGATCGTCTGACCGACAACATTGATCAAACGGCCGAGTGAGTTCGGGCCTACCGGTACCGAGATCGGAGCGCCGGTATCGTAAGCAGCCATACCGCGGACGAGACCATCGGTAGAATCCATTGCTACAGCGCGGACGCGGTCTTCGCCCAAGTGCTGCTGCACTTCGACAATGAGCTCTTCCTGCTTGCCTTCAGAGTTAGTCCTGGGTACTTTAATAGCATTTAAAATAGCAGGTAATTTACCGTTCTGGAAGTCAATATCAAGAACGGGTCCGATAACTTGAGCAATGGTACCTTGAGTCATATAATTTTTCGGCGGTAAATAGTACTTAAATATTACAGAATACCCAAAACATAGGGGCGGCGGAGAGGGTTTCTGGCACTTTTTACCACTATTTATTTCAGTTTTACGAATTCTACCCGGCGGTTATTGGCTTTTCCTTCCGGCGAATCGTTCGAACCGAGCGGCTTTGAAGCTCCAAAACCTTTGGTCGAGAGCCTTGGAGCATCTACCCCCATCGAAACAAGCTGGGTTTTGACGGAAGCCGCACGATCTTCCGAAAGCTTTTGGTTCTTTGCCGGATCGCCATCGCTATCAGTATGGCCATCGACTTCCATCCGGACCGCGCTATTATCCTTCAAGAATTTTGCTATCTCATTGAGCACGCCCATGCTTTCCGGCTTGATGGTTGCTTTGCCGACATCGAAGGTAATTCCATGAGTTACGAACTTTCCATCGGTAAGAATATTGCCGATCATTTTTTGGTCGCCTCCGGCAGCGATGCGGACATTTCTAAAAGTGATCGGGTCATTCGCATCTCCGATCCCAGCGAATTGTACTCTGATCGGTTTGAAGTCGCAATGCGGGACGACTAATGCTCTGGTATTATCGACATAGACCTTCATTTGATCGTTCTTATAGATGATCGCTCCATGGTGCCATTTCCCGAAATACTGGCTCTCGTCGCCGATCTGGTTTCCATTGAGTTCATGAGGGAAATAAGCCGTTGAAACGGTTTGGCCGAAATGCAGGTCGCGGTCGGTGCCGCCATCATCCACAAATCGGACCATCGGTGCATACATATTCCCGGATGCCTGATAAAAGTCGAGTTCGATCGTAAAAGGATCGGTAAGATAAGACTCGGTTTTTATTCTCGGTGTAACGATCGCATAATTACCATCGGTAATGAGGAAGGTAGGCTCGCCATTTACTTTATTGACGACGGCCTGCCCGGATTCCAGATTCCAATGTGCCGGGAATTCTCCATCCTGGTCGGCGGAAAAATTATCTTCGAAGATGATATTTTCGCCGGGTTTAAAATCATAGTTTTGGTAGGCCTTGATGGTCTGAGCAGTGTTTACGGTATTACCAGGGGTGGTAGTGGTTGTTTGGTCGGTGTTTTTTTGGCCTTCTTTTTTCTGCTCTTCTTTCGGTTTTGGGTGTAAGGCATCGTCGATTGCTTCGTCGGTTTTTCGGTTAACTTCGTCGTTGACTTTACCGAGGATATCGATCTGTGCTGCGGCAGGGCATACACAGCCGAACATAAGAGCAAGGTACACACTGGTGCGAAAAAATTTCCTCATGACGGTTTTCCTCCTTGTATTGAAAAGTAATAACGCAACTAATAACCCCCTGAAAAGCAGGGGTGTGCAGGACATTTTCCCGGATTTTTTACTCGCTATTTTTCTTCGATGAGGACCTGATACTCGCCTATATCGCCATTACGCGGGGCCGTGTGAAGATACATGATCTTCAACCCATAATTGCCGGGCGGAAATTGGCCGGCCCATTCGCGTACCGGTTTTTCAGTTATTCTTGTGCCGTCCTTACTTAGGTAAAAACAGAGTTCGGGGTTATCGCTCGAAAGGGTAATAGCTCCTTCGAACATGGCAGGAATGGTAAACTGCTCTTCGACAAACTGTTTCGGCTGCAATTTGCCCGTAAATTCTTTTTTAAAGAACTCGGAGAATTTTTTAGGTAACGAAACGACTCGCTTATGATAGGTTTCGGTGTATCCTGAAGGTGCTCCGATCGGGGCAAGGGCGAGAATGCTATCGGTGAGCTCAATGATCTTTACTAAGTGCGGGGCAGGAATAGTATCTTTGTCGGTATGCATCAACAGATTGATAGTATCGTTCGATAGCTTCCAGCTATCACCTTTAAGGACGTAACTATTAATAAGGAACAGCCGCCCATCCGCAATAAAATTATATCCTTTGTCACCCTGCTCGGTCTGGACGCGTCTGACCCAGGCGCCAGGCAATTTCTGAATAGCTGCCCTTACCATTGCCGAATGCAGGCTATCGGCAAGCAAAGCAGAATCGGCCATACCCGGTTGGCCATTATCCATGTACTTAGCGCAAGAGGCTAAAAACAGAAGGGATGCAAGAGCAAATACAATCTTCATATATACAAAACTACACAGTTTTCGAGCTGCCGGTTTATGTTGCTTATTTCGCAAGAATGGTAAGATGTTGCGCATAATGATGTCCGTTGTTATCAGTCCCGGAAATAGTAATAATATATAAGCCTTTTGAAGAAGGCGTCCAGAGCCAAAGGTTAGTCCCTGGTATAGAACCTATCTTCCGGCCAAGAACATCGTAGATTTCGATGATTCCAGTTATAGATTCGGGACAAGAAATTCGATAAGCACCGGTCAAAGGGTCGAACGAGCTTGAGACTGCAATTTCAGGATGACCATCAGGCTGGCGCGTAGAATTATATTGGCAGAGATCGCCGGATAGAGTCTCAACAGTACTATCGAAAATAGCAGCATTGAGTGTCAGAGGACTAACGCTGGAAGCGCTGAGGCTTAATTCAAAAAGAGTATAACCACTCGCAGGAACACCGATCGACCCGATAGTATAACAATTTCGCAGTTTAGGATCATATTGCAAGAGGAAGCCATCGGTATTATTATCGTCCTTGGATTTTAACGATCCCGATACGAGGATGATATTTGCTGTATCGATGGAAGCATCGTGCGGATAATTTTCGAGTCCATCCACATTGGTAAGAACAGCATCCTGCAAGACCCCATTTCGATCGAAGCGGATAATACCAGTCTCGGTGAGCGTGTCGATCCCACCCGTTTGATTTGGGACCGGATGTTCTGCCGAACAGATAAG
Source organism: uncultured Alphaproteobacteria bacterium (assembly GCA_964404255.1). GTDB lineage: Bacteria > Bacteroidota > Ignavibacteria > Palsa-1295 > Palsa-1295 > JAFDZW01. The sequence continues at coordinate 10,249 of CAYOJJ010000006.1, forward strand.
CGCCAGGTCTCCATTAGTAAAACCTAGTATCTTTTTCGGATCCTGGGGGTCCGGGCTGTTATAACTGGTCTGCCAAAGCACATTGCCGTCGGAATCCATTGTAGCAGCGAAGACTTTTTTAATTTTGGTAACCGAATCAGTAGTGCTGCCAGCGATAGCTAGTTCACCGTTCGTTGTTTCGGCTACCGATCGAATGTAACTGCCGAGCTCAAGTTGTATTTTTTTATACCAGAGGATAGTACCGCTATTGGATAACTTAATGATCGTGGATCTTCCAAAGCCGTAATTAGTACCACCGACTACTATATAATTGCCGTTGCGCAACTCTACAACTCCATAAGCATCGGAGGCTAATACATCTTTAAGGGTTTCTCCCCATTGCAGGGTACCGGAACGATCGAACTTGACAATGAACGGTTGATCAACATGGCCGATCTGGGGCTGGTAGGTGCCAACAGTAAGATAGCCGCCGTCGCTGGTGGTTATTGCATCGGAAGCCCAGGAATATAAATAATGATCGGCAATTCTCGACCAAATGAAATTTCCGGTGCTATCGAATTTAACTACTATCATATAGTAGGAAAAGTCAATACCCTTGCCGCTGCTTCCGACGCAAAAATATCCTCCGTCGGAATCGCAAAGTATTTTTGACCATGGGAAGGCCGGGCTGATATTCAGTAGTTTTGTCCAAGCGATCGTACCATCGGCTCGCAGTCTGCACAAGAATGTAGTATAGCCACCAAATGATGAAGACGAAGGAAGCGAGGTAGCGCCGATCATTATGATACCGCCATCCTGAGTTCTGCTGCTTGCCTGAACAGTAGAAGAATTACCGATAGATATTTTTTTGGAAAGCAACGATTGAGGCCGACCTTCACCCGAGGACAATAATAAAAGAGTCAGCACCAAAACAACTACGTATTGCGCTTGTCTCACTACATTCTACCAGCTCAGATCACTGCCTTCTGCGTAACTTCCTAAATTGTAAATAAAAATTCAGGGGAGAAAATACAACCCCCACGCGGCCGCATTCAGTTCTTCATTCTACTATAAAAAATTAATTAGTTGATAAGGATTTTTTGCTCAGATGTAGGAGAGCAGATGTTTCTTTAAGTTATCATAAGTGGATCTGATGAGATAGCAATAGAACTTGCTGTATATCCGAAAGTTACAGCCCCAGCTTGATTTTATTCATTTCGTCCAGTACCGCATCGACTTCTTCTAACGTATTGTAAAAATGCGGGGCAATGCGAGAGCCGAACGGAGGACGGTAATCTACGATAAAACGGCGACGGATCAGTTCGTCATTAATCTCTTTAGTCGAAAGTTTTCCCTGAGTGATACCATTAGGATCGACGGTTACATGGCCGCCCCTGCGATGAGCTTCGCGCGGAGTGTTTGCCTTAAAACCATATTCATCGCATTTATCGAAAATGCGCTGCGTCAGCGTAAGCGATTTTTTCCGGATCGCTTCAATGCCAATCTCGCCCATCATCGTGAGCGCCGGTACAGCAGTGGAAAGACAGGGTACCTGAATGCTCGAGGTAAGAAAGCGATGCATACCAGTAGCAAAATTCACATCGGGCATAGTAAACTCAAACGGATCTTTATCGCCAAGCCAGCCGCGAATAGCTGGTTGAAAACGCTCCTGATGGTCGGGACGAACATACATAAAGGCTGCGCCAGGGCCTCCGCATAACCATTTTAAAACTCCCGAGGCAAGAATATCGACATTCAACACTTTTACATCGATCGGTACCACTCCGGCGGCCTGGTAAGAATCGACCATCACGAGGGCTCCTTTCGAATGAGCATGATCGATAATAGTTTTGATATCCTGCAAGGCGCCGCTGCGGAAATAGACATGGCTGAGCGGGACGATCAGTGTTTCTTCGTCGATCGCATCGCAGATCTTTTGGGCATCGACGGTAATGCCATCGTCGCTTTTTACCAGCTCGATCTTTGCGCCGTATTTAGTCCAGCCGTGCCAGAAATAGGAGATCGTTGAAAAGTGCAGATCGGTAAACACTACTTTATTTCGTTTGCCGGTAAAATCGAGGCAACTGGCAATTAACGCATGGCCGATAGTAAGATTATGAATGAGTGTTACATCTTTTGCTTCGGCGCCGATGATCTTTCCGAAGAGCCCGCTGACGGTATCGACAAAGGGAAACCACTCATGCCAGGCTTCGACGCCTTCGGTCTGCCATTGGTGGGTGTACTTCATCAGCTCGCTTTCTACCTGTTTGGGCATCGCTCCGAGCGAGTTGGAGATCATATAACAGGAAGTGGAAAGGATAGGGAAGTGCGGTCTATACTTTGCGGCTAATTCGTCCATGGTGTAGTGGTCAGAAACCGCAAAATTACGACAGAAACCGCTGTAAAATAAAAGAAGGCATGATCCACCCCATCATGCCTTCGGCAAGAAAAGCGTCTAACGCCATCAGACGCTTCTATCTATGCTTCTTGCTTTTTTGTCGGTGTAAAAATGCCACCGATAAAATATCCGAGTATTGCCCCGTAGATCGTCATGAACGGTGCGTCAGAGGACATCGCACAGGCCCCGGAAGCACAGCCTACATATCGGTAATAAGCCCAGCCTCCCAAGGCACCTATCGGTATCATTGCCCACCGTAATATTTTGCGTGTCATTATGTGAGTAGTAAAAAATAGAAGAAATAATTATTGTGTTTTTTTCTGAGAAAGCGTACCGGTATTGAAGATCCTGTAGATCGGACAGAAGCTCATCGTAGAAGTAGCAAGAAATACTATCCCAACGACGAGGAGTATGACTCCCAAAGCGCCAGTCACTTGTCCGCTGAAATAGAGAAAGAAAAACAGGACTGCAATAATGACGCGTATCACGCGATCTATGGTGCTCATATTCTTTTTCATTGGTTCTCCTTTATTTACGTGAGTGTTCTACCGGCAAATGGGCATTGTTCCAGGCGATGATACCGCCGCTCATATTTAGCACCGTATAACCGTTGCTGGTAAGAATGCCGGAAGCGGTGGCACTTCTTCTGCCGCTATGGCAATAAGCCACGATCGTTTTTCCCTTATCGGAAGCGAGTTCGTTGATCCTCGATTCAAGCTCCTGCACGGGGATCAGTTTGGCATGAGGAAGGTGGCCGGATTCACCGGTATATTCCTCTGCAGTACGGACATCGAGAATGACGATAGAAGTGTCGTACTGCCGCAGCGAATCTATCGTCTGTACCGATACGGTTTTGAATTTCTGTGCCGACCCATTAGAGCAGGCCATCATGACGGTCGTTGCGGCAAGTAGCAGTACCGCAACAACCGGTCTTAGTGATATACGTTTCATAATGCTTTCTCCCGTTTCAACGAGCGTTTGACCGGGTACCCATCGCGCATCCATCCAAGTGTTCCTCCTACAAGATTATACACGGTTTTGCAGCCGTGGGTTGAGAGGTAATGGGCAGCTTCGATCGATCGGCCCCCGGTTTGACAAACAACCACCACCGGTTTCTGCTTTAACGATTCGATGGATTGCTTTCCATAGAGCAGATCGCCGACCGGTACATTTACCACTCCTTCGATCGCTCCGAAAGCGAGCAACTCCATTGGCTGGCGAACATCGAGGATCACGAGGTCTTTTGTTGCCGGGATCATTCGCTTCAACTCGGCGGCGGTTATATTACTGAAGCTTTCGTGATCGGTGCTCACGCGCTGAGCGCCGCATTGCAGGACGACGGCTCCTCCTTCGGAATCGGCCATCGGCGGGAAGAAGTCTTTCACGAACTCGATATACTCGGCCTTGGTACGTGGTGCAAGAAAAGGGTTGTTCTGCTTTTCTGCTTCAAGCGTTGTCGAATCGTGTCCTTCGTAATCGTGACCGGGATGAATGATCGTCTCGGCCGGCAATTTCATAATGACATTGAAGAGCGTATCGTATTGCTCTGCCGTGTTGCCGCTCGGAAGATCACTGCGGCCAGCCTGGCCGATAAGTAATAGATCACCGGTAAATAAGTGTCCATCGCCATATAAGCAGATATGATCGTTGGTGTGACCCGGGGAATAGATCACAGCGAGCGTCGAATTGCCGAAGGCAATAGTATCGGTATCGGTTACATAGCGATCGACACTTACTTTTACATTCTCTCTTAAAATATCGCCGATGCCGAAGGCATCGCCGAGATCGACAACTTTATATTTTTCTTTTGCAGTAGCATGCATGATAACCGGTGCACCGGTGTGTTCATGGAGCAACTTTGCGCCGGAGACGTGATCGGCATGGGTATGAGTATCGATGATCGTGCTCAGCGTCACCTGCAAAGCAGAAATCTCGGCCAGGATCCGCTCGACATCTTCGCGGTTAGGATCGATAATAGCGGCCGCTTTTGTCGGCTCGTCAATAAGCAGGTAGGTAAGGGTACCGGTACCGTCAGTAGAATGAATTGGTTTTATCAGCATAGCATCCTTTCAGATTGTTAACTGAGGATAGGATGCAGCGAAAAGGCAAAGGATTCTAAAGAAGGGGCATTATTCTTCTTTTTTTTGGATCAGTTGCATTGTTTCGTCGATAAGAGAATCGGTATCGGCAGGTATTTCAATAGGATAGGATCGGTAGCAATCGATCGTATGCTCGAGCGATTCTACATATTTTTTACAGTCTGCACAGGCCTCGATATGAGCACGGATAGCAATACAGCGTTCGGAATTGCGGGTAATATCCATTCCCTCGCCGAGGTAGCGGCGTACCATGGCGCAATCGATCGGCGTCATACCTTGCCCTCCAAATATGGTTGTAATTGACGACGTAAAAACTCACGAGCTCTGAATAGGCGCGATTTAACGGCAGCAACAGTAATATCTAACGCTGCCGCTACTTCCGATGCCGGAAGATCTTCCAGATCTCTCATGACAAATACGATGCGATATTCGAGAGGAAGTTTCAGAATTGCTTTATCGAGGACTTCTTTCAATTCGCTATTAAGGGTAAAGGTTATCGGTGTCTGCTGCGAAGAAACTTCCGGAAGTTCTGCCGGTATTTCTTCAAGCGAGAGGTCCTTGCGCTCGCTTGCAAGCGAACGCCGCTTCATCAGGCAATTATTCGTGACGATCGAATACAGCCACGTAGAAAATTTCGAGCGTCCATCGAAGCTGTCGAGCTTGCGATACACGTTTATTAAGGTATTCTGAAGCGTATCGGCTGCCATTTCCGGATTGCGGCAGACATTATACGCAAAGCGGTATACCGTGTCCTGATACCGACGGATGAGATCGCGAAAAGCTTTTTCATCACCGGCCTTTGCCTGAGCGATCAGTTCAAGTTCATTTACCGAGGGAAGTGCTGCAGTACTCACGTATTAAAATAACAACATTCCTTCTGTTTTACTTTCATGGCGTAAGAGCCATTCCTTGCGCCAAAGGCCTCCGGCGTAGCCTGTTAATGAACCATCCGAACCGATAATGCGGTGGCAAGGGACGACAATAGCAATAGGGTTCTTCCCATTGGCAGCGGCAACAGCGCGAATAGCTTTCTCATCACCAAGAGTACGTGATAGATTGAGATAAGAAGAGGTAGCTCCGAACGGCACAGTTAATAATTCCTGCCAGACTCGTTTCTGAAAATCGGTCCCCTGTAGATCCAGCGGGAAATCGAAGGTTTTTCTTGTGCCAGTAAAATATTCGTTTAGTTGTGTTGCGGCTTGCTTCTCAAGCTCTGTTGAAGTATCGAAAGTTGTCTCTTCAGTAAAAATAATAGCTGTAATCCCTCTTTCTGAAGAAGTAATAAGCAGTTGTCCAAGTGGTGTTGAAAGTATCATGATAATTAGTAACAAACTAGTGTGGTTAACTATTGCCTTCGTATTCGCTTATTATTTAATTCATAGTGGATGTCTAATGTCCACCAAACTTTAACCGGCTGACCGAATACCCCGATGGCAGGAGTAAATCGTAATTTTTTAAGGGCATTTACTGCCGAAGGAATAAAAATAGAATCGGTAGCACGATCAATTTGCATCTTGGTGATCCCGCCGGAAGTATCTATAAGAATATCGGTTACTACGCTTCCTTCAAGATTCTTTTTTAGTGCCGCCTCGGGATACACTACCAGATCGTAAATATCTTGTAACGGCTGCGGTTCTCTGTAAATATCGATAAATTCTTCTCTCGTTGTCGAATCGGGCTGTAAGATTTGGCAATATCCTGAGGCCGATACCAATAGTCCTGCAAGAATAATACTAAATGCTTTCATGCTGCAAAGATAAATTATTTTTGCAGCTTCTCGAGATATTTCCTGATAAGAGCCTGATAATCTTTTGAATAAATGCTTTCCTTTTTATTCAGCATATCGTCTCGAATGGCGCGGCGGCTGTCTTCGGAGTTGGGGTCGAGATCGGGCGGGGATTGGCGCACAATATCATTCGCGCCTTTAGCTTCACGGGTTTCATCCTTATCGCGCTCATGAACCGAACGCTGGGCTTGCAGCAATCTCGATAAGATGCGCTCTTGGCGTTGGACGGTCTCCGGGCGAACACCACTGGTTTTCATATCGGAAATGACATCCTGCATCTCATCGGCGATCTTCTTTAAATCATCGACCGCTTTCTTTCTTCCGGCATCGGATTCTTTCTGTTCTCGCGAAAGATCTTCAATAGATTTCTTAACCGCTCCCTGCTCAGCGGCAAGGCGGGCCATCTGGGCTTGCTGTTGTTGTGCCTGGCGCTCAGCCGATTGATTGCCATTCTGGCCCTGCATCATCGATTGCATTTGGTCATTGAGTGCCTGCTGTTTGGCGGCCGCAGCATTGATCTGATTCAAAAATTGCTGCATTGCTCCGCCACCGCCAGAACCCATGCTCATGCCCTCGCCACCACTGCCATCGGAACCGCCAGGGTTCATACCTCCGGGATTTGGGCAAGAGCCATTGCCGGGGTTCTGCATGGAATTCATCGCTTCCTGCGTCTGCTTGGCAACAGTATTAAGCGCTGCCATAGCATTGCGGCTATTGCTTACCGAACCGTTCTGATCGCGTTCGGTCATAGCATCCATTGCTTTCTGCATACTGGAGAATGCCTCACCAAGTGATTTACCCATCTCAGGAGAAACGCTCGGAGAACGTTGCGCAAGCTGGAACATCTGGCTGGCCGCATTGCCGAGTTCTTCCTTGCGATCGGCCTGTTCGTCCGCCAGATCGCGGAATACATTCGATTGCGGCTGGGCTGATTGCGAACTATTCTTGAGCGATTCTTCCGCTTTTGAAAGACGGTTCATTTCATCGCGGAGCTGTTTTAGCTCGGCAATGGTACGCTGCTTTTCGTTCTGCGAAAGTTTTTGCTTGAGGTTACTCAGTTTATTGCGCGCATTTTTTGCTTTATCGGCAGCGTCCTGATGACGCTTGGAAGCCCGCTGATGCTGGTTCTGTTTCGAAGCATCGGAAGCATCCTGCATCGATTTATCCATCGAAGGATCGTTAAGTGCTTCCATTGCTTCTTTCATTTCCTCCGGTGCCTGCATTTGCTCCGGAAGTTTTTTCATATCGTTGGCAAGATCTTTAGCTTCCTCCTTCATGCGCTCGAGTTCGTTCTGCGCATCCTGCTGTTTGCGCTGCTCAGCCGATTGTTCTTCCGGCGAGAGGTTCTTGTTCTGCTGGGCGAGTTCGTTCTGTTTCTCGGCGGCTTGTTCCTGGCCTTTGGCGAGATCGTTCGAGCGTTTGATAAGCTCATCGACCTTCTGCTCCATCTTGATCTTCTTCAGGATATTAGCCGTGCGCTCGATAGATTTTCGGAATTGCTCGTCGTTGAACTGGAAGTTCTTCATTGCCTGTTCGAGCTGTTTCTGATCAATGTTCTTCATCGCATCCTGCAGCCGCTGCATGGCTTCTTTAAGCTCCGGAGAGTTGATCTGCTCGAAGAGCTTTTGCAGCTCCATATATTTTTCCATCGTCTCCGGGGTCAGCGCATTTTGTTGGGAAAGACGATCGGTCATTTGCTGAAGCTCTTTCTTGACGTCGGCAACACGATTATTGAGCTCCTGCTGGCGCTTTAAAACATCCTGGACATCTTTCTGGCGTGAGAATTCCTGCTGACGCTTAGCGATCTCGGAAGTCGGAGCCTGTTTCATTTCGTTAACGACTTCATCGACCTTCTTTTGCAATTCTTCCGCATCCTGCTTGATATCTTTTAAAGAGCGCTCGGCATTATTCGATTCTTCTTCCGCGCGCTTAAAGATCTCATCGGCCGAGGGGAAACGAACGGTATATTCATCCGTGCGTACACGGTGCGGACCGGTGACGTTATCGTTATCGGCCACTTCAAGCACGTATGCTACTTCATCTTCAGGGGAAAGTCGCATCGGAAGTAAATTCCAGACGTACGGTACTTCCTGATCCTGCTCGCTATAGGAAGGCAACGGTAGCGTGATCCATTTATACTCTTTTTCCTCCGGCCCATATTTGGAAGCATGGAGCCGATAGCCGAGCTTCAGACTGCTGAAGCCAAAATCGTCATGGATTTTCATGAACATCGTCACATGCTGCGAACTCGGTAGTTCTGCGCGCTCACCCGGTTCGAGCAGTACGATAGCGGGAGCTTCATCTTCGGCAAGGGTAATGGTATATTCGATCGGATGCTCGCTTTGAATAGAATCCTTATCGAGCAGCATAATATGATAGGTACCGGAGCGGCGAAGGCTTAGTAAGCCTTTGGCCTGCATTCCCTCGACCGCGAGATGATAAACAGTAATCGAATCGTTCTTTTTAGGAGTAAGGCTATCGGCAGCTTCCGGCAACGGGCGATAAATAAGATCGGCGCTCAGAAGCGGTTTCGAAGAAAGAACCGAAACGGCTGCCACCGAGCCATCGAGAGCGCTGATATCTCCGAAATTATCCTGCAGCGTTACAGCCTTCTGATGAGTATAAGAAGGAGGTGTGACCGTTATCGAGAGTGTTTTAATAACCGGTCGTTCGAGCGTTGTAATAGTGAAATGCTCCGATTCTATTTCACGCGCTTCGACATAATACTCGGTTGCGTGCTGGGGATGCAGCTCGTAAACGAATTCCGTCATGGCCGTACCGCGGCTGATCGAGGAATCGAGAGTGCGGGCTTTGAGCTCGATACGTTCGAATTCTCCGGCTTCGCCTTCGCGCAGGCGAAGCGTAAGCGTCTTTAATTGCTCGCCACTGGTGCGTACCCGGATCGTAACGGCTTCACCTCGCAGCGATTTAATGGTACCCGGTTTTACAGCAAAAACAAAGGGGGCGGGCTTTTGATAGAAGGTGCGAAAATGCAGGAGGCGACCGGCTGCATCGGAAAACCCGAGTCCCGGCACCAGAAACATTCCAGCCGAAAACACCAGCATTGAAGACATCAGAATGAGCGACCGGCGCAGGGGGCGTTCGTCAACGATAGCATTAAAATCTAAATGGCGGAAGGAGCTATAGGTAGAAGTGAAGGCGGCTGTAGCAAATGATGCGGAAGCGACAGGCGCTTCGCTCAGTTCGCGGGCAAGCTGCAGGACATTCACGAGGCGGTCTTCCACCTCACCGAAGCGTTTGCCGATCAGCGAAGCAAGCGTTTCATTGGAAGCGCGCTGCCTGATGCCCATATACTCGGCAACCGGAGCAAAAGAAAGCAATAGTAAAGAAGCTATTGCAAGCAGGGCACTTACTGAAAAAAGGATAGTGCGGCCGATAATGGAAAGATGGAAGATCGATTCCACACCGATCGCTATTATAGCGATCAGCAGGATCATCGTCACCGAGCGCGAGATACCAATGCCAACAGCCACGCGTTCGCGGCGGCGGCGAAGCTCGGAAAGGCGACTTATAAGTTCTTGGTATAGTTCTTGGGGCATACGAGGATCGTTACGGGTTGCGGATCGTCCTTGTTTCAATGTAACCCATTGCTAAAGACCGGTGTTCCTACGCGCGTATTTTTGCATGATTACTATCATCCAAGCGCGCGGTTGAAAGACAATAATCCACAATTTCCTGCCAGAGAAAATACCGTTCTGGTGATCGCTTACTATTTCCCTCCTATGGGGTTATCGGGAGTACAGCGAACCTTGAAATTCGTAAAATATCTTCCGCAGTTTGGCTGGAAACCTATCGTGCTTACTACCCCAGTCGATACACCCTATTATGCGTTCGACGATTCTTTGCTTGAGGAGATCCGCGAAGAAATAGAGGCCGGCCGGATAGAGATTTATCGTACTGCCGCCGACCCCTCTTTAAAAGGAGTTTCTAAAAAAGGGCGCTTATTAAAACTTCCAGCGCAAGGCTGGCAGCGCCTGCGCTCAAAGATCGCCCAGATCATTCGCCAGCCGGATTCGCGTATCGGCTGGAAAGAACTTGCCGTGCAGACGGCAGAGCAAATACTAAGCGACCATAAGATCGATGCGATCTTTTCCACTGCGCCACCTTACACCGATTTTCTTATCGCCAGAGAGCTTAAAGAGCGCTACGCTATTCCGTACCTTGTAGATTACCGCGATGGATGGGTGGATAACCAGGTATTGAATTATTACCTGACGCCCATGCATAAAAGGAAAGCCCGCGAGATGGAATACGATGTGCTTCGGGCCAGCGATTCCATCGCTACGGCTAACCGGCGCATGAAAGAGATCCTGCTCGAGCATTACATCTTTCTCGATTGGAACGACGTTAATATCCTTCCTCAGGGATATGACCCGGAAGATATCGAGCGTGCAGAACCGATCGCACGAAGCATTAAAGAGCCAAATGTCTTTAAACTTACGTATGCCGGCGCTTTTTATGTCGATCGTTCTCCCAAAGCCTTATTCCAGGCCGTTCGGGAGGCTATTAAGATCAAGCCGGAGCTGGAAAAGGTATTGCAGTTGAACTTCGTTGGCATTCTACAGAAGGAATATAAGAAGCTCATTCGCAAGATGAAACTTGAGCACCTTGTGCACGAACAAGGGTATATGCCTCATATCGAATCGGTCGCTCAATTACTTTCGAGCGATGTATTATGGATGACGATGTCCGACGATGTCTCTGCCCCCGGAAAGCTCTATGAATACTTTGGTACCGGCAAACCGATCCTCGGTTTTGTGCCGAAGCAAAGCCATGTCGAGCGCCAGTTGCTCGAATATGGAAATGCCGTGATCGCCGAGGCCGATAACGTCCCCGAGATCACAAAAGCACTGCTTAATTATTACGAGTTATGGAAACAGGATTCGCTTCCGGTTTCGACGAACGAAGCCTTTATTGAGAAGTTCGATAGAATGTCGATCACAAAAGATCTCGCAACGATCCTGACGTTTATGTCGGGCAGCCTCGATGGCGAGATAAAAAAACTGCGCAGGAGCATTGCATGAAGTTTCGTTCGATCCTTTGCCTGCTGCTTATAGCCGCGACCGCTACAGCTCAAAAGAAACGCACGGTTGTGCCGGATAAAATGCCAATGGCAGGCATTAAGCAGCAACCGGTCTATTCGCTCGATATTGCAAGGCCTATTGAGCTGTTCGACGCCAATCCTACCGGCAGCCTATGGTATTTCGTCGATGAGTTCGGTCTCTTAAAAACGATCACGATCAATGGCAAAACGATCGAGCGGCAGTTCAATGAAATTCCCGTGCTATCGACCCGCCTTTCTCCAAATGGGAAGTATGTGATCTGGACGGGCTTCGATCGTAAGATCGATGAAGAAGGATTTAATACCACGCTGACAACACTGTATCGCTGTGATGGGAAAAGCTGCGATTCCATCGGTTCTTTTACCAGCGATTTCGCTCAGTTGTATTTTACACCAAACGGAGATCATTGGGCGGCTACATTGCCGGCGGCAAATGTACTGCAGGAAGGGCTGCGCGATGTTGTAATCGTCGATGGAAAGATCGTTGCCAAGGGTAATGCTAATCCCAGGAAATTTACTTTCAGCAGCAATGGTAAAGACTGGGCCTATCGTTCGGATAATGGTAAAGAAGAAAATCTTATCACTTCGAAGGGCAACCATCTGCTCTATACCAAACTTTCCGATAACCCCTATAATGGTACCACAGAGCCGATGATCATCCGCTTTTCGCCCGATACACGGCTTGGTCCTAATACGCTCGATGGCCGCGATTACGATTGGGATATCCGTCATGTTGCTACGATGTATCAAACCTCGTATCAACGCGGCGCCGAAGATACGGCATTGAAATACATTGTGTTCAACGGAAAGCGGCAGCTCTCCTCGCGCTGGATTAAAGATGTACAGATCGATTCGGCCGGCAAGCATATTACCTACTTTGCCTGCGATACGGCTGAGCAATGGAAGAAAAACAAAAAAGGTAACCGGGCTCTCGTCGTTCGTGATGGTAAAGTGATTGCCGGTCCGTATGACGATGCATGGCGAATGTTTTTAAGCGAAAGCGGAGAGCATACGGCCTGGACGGTCATTACCGATTCGAGCGTTTATTTTTATCTCGATGGAAAGAAGATCGAGCAGGTTGGAGAATTTTTCAAGATCATTTGGTCGCCGAACGAACAACAGTATGCCTATGCAACGACGGACGATCACGATAAAGTCTATGTCGTGGCCGGCGGAAAACGCTCGCCTTCATTCGATATGATCGGAAAGATCGGTTTTACGGCCGATGGAAAAGCGATCGAGTATCTTGCCGTTAAGTACGATAAAATACTGCATGTTACCCAACAGTTGTAACTTTGCAGAGTGAGTACTATCTCTCGTAGTATATCGATCGTTGTTCTGCTTAGTCTTATCCTGACGAGCAGTATTCTTTTTTCAATGGAAAAAAAGAAGGGGTATCAGGTCCCGCGTCCGGTGATCGGCGGCCTGCATATCGGGATGTCGCAGGATTCCGTCGATATTGTTCTGAAAAAGTTGGCGCTAAGAAAAAACACGTTTCGCCTGGATTCCTTCCAGTATGTTGAATCCGATAGTGTAAGGATTTTTTCCGAACCGGCCTATCTGCGCATCGCCTTGCTTCATGGAAGAGTACGCACCTTGGTCATAAATTATCATCCGCTTTCCGGCGATCATTACCTCAATACCCGGGATATGGTACAGCAGTATCTGGAGCAATATTTCGGCCGGGGAGTAATTACCAGAGATCAAAGTGTGGTCTATCGCCGTTGGGAAAATGAAGACGGAACGATGGAGGTCTCCTTTACCGATAAATATATGCGGGTCTTTATGCGGCTCGGCAAGTGGTGATCAGCCTGCCTTCTTTGAGCCGGGATGCGGCTTGAAATCCGTACCATAAAAAGGATCGAGCAACGTATATCCTTGTCCTTCATGCGATAGAGTGAGCTCTCCGAGCACTGCAAGGTCTATCGTCACCAGAGCCAGCTCAATAGGAAGATTCGCAATAGGCTCGAATGCCGCAATCGTTTTCACGGATTGTAACTCTTCCTTCTTGTGCAGGGTGATCTTCTCTTCAGCACCAACGGCCGCATAATATACCGAACCGGGTTCGTATCCCGGAGTGATCAATGCCGAGAAATGTTGCTCCGGCAACTGCAGTGCCACACAGGCAGCAAGCCACTGATGAGCAAGGATCGGGACAAGCTCGCAATGAGCCCCGTAGGCTATTCCTTTGGCAAAGGCAAGGCCGATACGTAAGCCGGTGAATGAACCCGGGCCATTAATAAAACCGATGCGTGAAATATCTCGAGCAGTTATACCTTCTTTATGCAGCAGGGTATCGACCGTTACCGCCAGCATCGTATCATGGACTCCACGCTCGCTTGCACTGGCGATATAATGAAATTCCTGCTTCATTGTTCGAAGCGCAGGATCATATAGCCCGCAGTGCAGGTCCTTGCCGGATGTATCGAAGAGCAGGATCATGGAAGCTGGTTCAGTACGATCGTTCGTTCGGTAGGCGATATTTCTTTCAAGAGTATTTCCAAGCGGTGCTCTGGCAAAAAGCTTTCTATTCTCTCCGGCCATTCGATAACGGAAATATTTCCTGCCGGGTATAAATACTCTTCCACTCCGAGCTGTAATAATTCTTCTTCATTTTCGAAGCGATAGCAATCAAGATGAAAGAGCAGGAAGGGCGTTCCATCAGGATGGTGAGCTTCGTATTCATTGGCAAGTGCAAAGGTCGGTGAAGAAATATCTTCGCCCTGAAGGCCGAAGGCTTCGGCGATACCTTTGGTAAGCTGGGTTTTGCCCGTGCCGAGTTCGCCGCGAAGTACTACAATGATGCCGCCGTTAAGCCATTGCAGGCCGATCTCTTTGCCGATCGAAATAGTCTCTTCGACGCTATGGCTGATATATGATGCCAACTGGCTCACTTACTCTTCACCCAGCCTGCTATCGTTGCTACTACTTCCTCGGAGACATTGCCGGCCTCATTATAATCGGTAAAAGTCCCGTGGCCCGGCATAAAAAGGTGGTAGAGGCCTTCATATAATTGGAACGTAGCATTATTATTATCGAGCAATGCTTCTTTCCATGTTCTGAAATCTTTCGGCCCCACTTGGTAATCGCGATCGCCTTGTAAAAAGAGCATCGGCAGTGTTAATTTTTTGGCGGTAGCTATCTGATCGTAGTTGTTAAGATAATTCCAATAGGAAGCGGGGACTCCGAGCAGGCGTGAAGGCGGTGTATCATCGGTATAAGATTTTGCTTTAATGGTTGCAACATCTTTCCTGATCGTCTCGATAATAGAATCGGCGTCATGCTTCGTTGTTTGCTGCGGCAGGAGAAATTCCTGCTGGTCGAGCGTTACATCTTCAAAATGGCGGGCCGGCGCTGCCATTAGGATAATGCCCTTAAGATGGCCATCGAGCGTGGCAAGACGCGGAGCAAGGAATGCGCCCAAGCTATGGCCGAGCAGAAATACTTTTGACGTATCTACTTCATGGAGCGAGCGTGCCAATCGAATAGCGCTAAGGGCATCGTCGGTGACTTCTTCTTTCGGTGTCATGTGGCCGAGATCCGGCAGTGAGACCCCATAAACAAAAGTGCGCTTATCGTAGCGGATCGAGGCAATACCCATCGAAGCAAGGCCGAGGGCAAGATCTTTGAATGGTTTATTTGCTTTTATAGTCTCATCTTTATCTGTTGGCCCGCTGCCATGAACAAAGACGACGACAGGCGGTTTTGAGACATTCTTTGGGAGAGTCAAAATCCCGGGAAGCTTAAAGGTATCGGTGATGATGGTGATGGGTCTTTCGATCACCTGGCTTTCGGAAGCGTAGGACGGTATCTTATACTTATGCTTGATCGTCGGCTGTGTTAAAAAAAAGCCGATCAGTTTTTTTGTTTTCGGACTAAAGACACATTTATAATCGGCCTCCATATTCTCGAACGAGCAGCCGAGCAGTACAGTATAATACACTACACTATTTTCGAATGAAGCATCCAGTTGAGACTTAAAGCGGCCGGTTGTTTCATGAATCTTATCGAATGCCTGCTGGAGGTTTCCTTCGCTCAGCACAGAGCGTACCGAAGAGTCGATGTAATACGTGCAGCCCCTGAAGTTTTTTCCTTCAAAGTAGTGCACAAACTCCTTAGCCGTTTGAATACATTCTTCTTCCTGTGTCCATGCTGCGCTGCTAAGACAGCACAGAAGCAGCACGGCCGTTACCCATATCCTCATTTCGGTTCGAGCGTTATTACCGGCAGAATGGATTCTTCCATCGAGATACCGCCATGCTGGAAGGTATCCTTATAATGATTGAGAAACTTGTGGTAATCCGTCGGATAGACGAAATAGTAGTCTTCTTTTGCAATGATATAGTTGGTCGTTACGGCGCGGGAAGGGAGTTTGAATTCCTCGGGCTTCTTAATAAGCATGGCCTGCTTATCTTCTGCTTTTACATTGCGGCCGTATTTATAGCGGAGGCTGGTTGAGGTTTCGCGATCTCCCATAACCTTCGCACCACGCAGACTTCGGATAGAACCATGATCGGTAGTAATGACAATACTGATATTCGGTATCTGGGCCAGTGCCTTGAACATATCGTAAAGGCTCGAATGCAAGAACCACGAGCGCGTAAGCGAGCGATAGGCGCGTTCATCGGGCGCGATCTCTTTTAAGATCGGAGAATCGCTCCGGTGATGAGCCAGCATATCGACAAAATTCACTACGATAGCCGTGAGTTGATTACGGGCATAGGTAGCAATATTCTGTGTAATGCCGGCGCCGTAATCGCGGTCGATGATCTTGATATATTTTAAATCGTTATTGAGCTTGATGCGGCGGCGCTCAAGCAAAAGCTTCAGCATCTGCGCTTCGTCTTTATTTTGAGAATGTTCATCGTCACCGCTCGTCCAGGTATCGGGAAACATCTTACCGAACTCGCTCGGGAATTGGCCGCTGAAAATTGCATTGCGGGCGTAGGGGGTGGCCGAAGGAATGATGCCGAAATGATAATTGCGGGTGATCTTAAAGAGCGAAGCGATCTCACGCTCCATGATCATCCACTGATCGAGCCGCATACAATCGATCACCAAAAAGACCACATTCTTCTTTGCTTCGCGCAGATGAGGCAACAGCCATTCATCGGCAACATCGGGCGAAAGTGCCGGGCGGTTATCGGCATTATCGGTAGAATAGATCGTATTGACCCACGATTTATAATTGCGCTCGAAAAATTTACAAAACTCGGCATTCATTTCCCGTTTTTGATCGGCGAGCGTCTGCGACAAGCCAAGATCGGGGTGCGCATCGAGCTCCATTTCCCACGCTACAAGCTTATTATACAGCTCGATCCAATCGTTGGCATTAGAAGCCATCATCAGATCGCGGGCCATTTTTGCAAATTCCTGAGTATAATCCCGTGAGACGGCCTCACTGACGATCTGCTTTCCTTCGAGAAATTTCTTGACCGCTAATAGAACCTGTGTCGGGTTTACCGGCTTGGTAAGGTAATCGGAGATCTTCTTGCCGATGGCCTGCTCCATGAGGTCTTCCTCTTCCGATTTCGTCACCATTACAATAGGGGTCGCCGGCGATTGATTCTTGATCTCGATCAGCGTTTCGAGGCCGCCCATACCGGGCATCATCTCATCGAGAAAGATAAGATCGGCGGGGGACTCGGTATTCATGGCGATGGCATCGAGGCCATTGGTAGCCGTGCGGACACTGTAACCGCGCTGTTCGAGCAGCAGAATATGCGGTTTTAAAAGGTCGATTTCATCATCGACCCACAAGATATTTCCTTTTGAGCTCATATAGAATAATAGCAACAGAGGCAGGGCACTGAGAATTCGCTGCTTACTATAGCTGGCATCTGCTTTGCATATTTTTGTATCAATGGCTTTATACTATCCATCGCCCGGCGATATATGCAAGCACTAGGTTATTTTTTTCCTCGAAACTTCTCTCAAAAACTACTATTGTTGCTAATACTTATTTTCATTCGTAGCAATAGCTTTGCTAATATGGCAAATCCCGATATTCGTGGCTATCGTCTTGGGGAAGTATCCGGAGCACTGCGCCAGTTGCATATCGAGCATGAAGACCTGCGCATCGATCTTCGCCCGATCGAACAGAGCGATCCTGCCTTGGTTCGGGCAGAATATCAGATTCGTAACGATAGCAGTGAGCGGGATGTAGAACTGGTCTTTATCGGCGTGAACATGGAGCATAATACCTATCAGGTACTTTTTGACGATAAGCCGGTTTCTTTTGTAGCAGGATTCCAGGCCGATCTTCCCGATGAATGGAAGGATCCTTCTTTGGTTGAGGACAACCGGTATATCCCTATCGATTCCTACGATAGCGAAAACCGATCGAGAGATAGGAAAAATACCCTGCGTTTTACACTACACATCACGACCGGGAAACATCGGGTAGTTGTAACTTATAGCTCGTTAGTAGCCCATAATATTCATCAAAGGCCGGTAATAACCTGGAAGTGTCGGTACATATTGGCCCCCGCAAAACGATGGGCAAGTTTTGGTACGCTACATACAACTATACTATTGCCCCAAGGCTGGGGAAGTACTACGACTATCGAACCGGCATTTGCTCTTCAGGGAGATTCGGTGAGCGCCGAGTCCAAAGGGGTTCCGGCCGATTTTATTACTATAGAGACCTACCATCCTGCAGGAATACTTATGTTTATTGCTCAGGTATTAGAAAGCTGGGTGTCGCTTATCGGTTTTGCTATTTTACTGGGATGGTATGGAATTCGCCTTGGTAGGCGAAATGGAGAAACCAAGCGATCGTTTGGAAGAAATCTGCTTAGTATATTCCTTTTTTCAACTACTGCCACTATCGCATACCTTTTTATAATGCTGGCTGGTGCTCAGGCTCTTATTGAGATGGAGGCAGGTGAAATACAGATTGCCCGCCTGCATAATTATGGCAGCTTTATGATCGTTCTTGCTCTGCCGTTTATTATTCCAATTGAAATGCTTTTTATCGGAGGTATTGCAAGTTTGCAATATAAAGCCGCGCCAAAGGAGTAAAGACAAAGTACCATTTATATTTGTAGTATGACAACGATAACTCCGACTGAAGAAGAATTCGATGCTCCCGATGAGTGGCAGCAACTTGCCGATACATGCCTTCATTCATTAAAAGCGCATGGCTGCAGCGTGAAGCTCGAAGATACCGGCATACTTGAGGCCATGCCATTATCGGAATGGAGCATCTTTCAGGAATATAACCGGCTTATTCCGATCTTTACTATTCGCTTTATTGACTACCAGAAGGCAGAGCTATCTATCTGCACGGCGAATGTATCTCTTCCTACGATAAAGGCTTATACGGCTCCTAATATGCTCTTTACTTCCGAAGTGAGTGATTTGACAGAGTTACATTCCGATATTTCCGATGCGCGCCTTTATTGTGTTCTGGCTATGACAAACGATCCGGGACCGCTGTATATCGAACCCCTCGATCTCGAAGGTTCTATTTCGAATCTGTTTCATAGGTCGTCCCTGGATATCGAAGGCTTCGGCGAGTTTACCAAGCACTACCATGTAGATATCGGCCAACCGGAAATAGCTCAGGAAGTTCTGACTCCTTATTTTTTCGAAGTAATACGCGATCTCGGCCCCATTCATATCGAGATCAATAATGGATGGCTCATAGCCGGTTATAAAACGCCCGCTACCGCCGAACAGGCAACATTGCTGGGATCATTTGTCCAGGCCGTTGCAACGGCGAAAGAATAGACCGGTTTAAAATCCCCGGGCTATTGATTCCTGATGAAATGCCCGAAGCGCTTCGGCTTCGCCGGCAATGCCATATTGTTTTATATCGATAATCTTATCGTCAGCAAGTGTTACGATACAATAGCTTTTCGTCTCATGCCAGCGAGGGCCTTTACGAAGCTTATCGATGAGATCGATCCGATAGGTATCGTCGCTTTCTTGAGAAACCTTCGACGAATAACTAACTTCATCGAAGTATCTCAGATACCCTAAATGATTTCGCTGGAAAATATTGGCAATGACGGTATTGCCCTGGTATTTCCCTTCGTCATATTGATAAGTACAATCATCGGATAATAATTGCCCTGCCTCGGTGAATTGCTGTTTATCAAGCAGTGTTGCAAAAGAAGTAACGGTAGTATTCATAAGTGCAAGAAGTTATTAGAACACAAGATAAAATTTCCCATGCGTGAGGGTAATGGTATTGCCGGCCGAATCCTTCAGAGTGCCACCAAAGACCCCGAAGAGCGAATCAAAATGGGAATCTGAGAATCGCTGTATGGTAGTAAGTCCCCCCGTGGATCGGTATTCGACCAAATGACCATCTCCGGCTGCCGGCACTTTGATCCTGCAACCCATTGCGGTCGAGTCGGTCCAAAGGTCTCCCCAGGTTGTTGTGCCGCTTGATATTCCTTTCAAGATCAAAGTGAAAGAGATGACGTTCGGGCCATCGATATCTGTGGGCGAGTCGGTATAACGTTTCTCACAAATTACCCTGTCGGAATAGGTCGATAGCAAAGTGGCCGATCCACCCTTGCCTACGCTATCTCCATCGAATAACGTATTGTCAAAGCCATTACCATTGAGTACAAATTGATCTTTGTGGGTGAAAGTGATGGGATCGAGCGGAGTAGAGGAAGTAGGTTGAGTACTACTATCCGAGCATGCCACGAACAAGACCGAAATCACTAATAATAGAAGAGGAGATATTTTCATGATGGTAGTTGCCTTAGCAAAATAACGCCCCGGCTGCTTCTAATGGTTCGCGGAACTCCGATTCGCCTTTCACCCTTATATCCTAACTATTTTAATACAGTTATGGCTGACGATAAGAAATTGACCACCCGTGCCGAGGATTTCAGTGCCTGGTACAATGAATTAGTAGAAAAAGCTCAATTAGCCGAGCATGCTCCGGTGCGTGGTTGTATGGTTATCCGTCCGAACGGATATGGCATTTGGGAGTTGATCCAACGTAACCTTGATCAAATGTTCAAGGATACCGGGCATGAGAATGCCTATTTCCCGCTGCTCATCCCGCAGTCCTATATTACCAAGGAAGCCGAGCACGTCGAAGGGTTTGCGCCTGAATTGGCCGTTGTTACTCATGGCGGCGGTAAAGAGCTCGACGAGCCGCTCGTTATCCGTCCGACCTCAGAGACGATCATTTACTCGATGTACGCCAAGTGGGTACAGAGCTATCGCGACCTGCCGATTCTTATGAATCAGTGGGCAAACGTTATGCGCTGGGAAATGCGCACGCGCCTGTTTTTGCGTACCGCAGAATTCCTTTGGCAGGAAGGGCATACGGCGCATGAAACCGAGGCCGATGCCGAAGAAGAAACGCTGAAGATGCTTGGCGTCTATCGTACTTTTGCCGAAGAATATATGGCAATGCCCGTTATCACCGGTCAAAAGACCGATAGCGAAAAATTTGCCGGTGCGCTTCGCACCTATTCTATCGAAGCGATGATGCAGGATAATAAAGCATTGCAAGCCGGTACGAGCCATAACCTCGGTCAGAATTTTGCAAAAGGATTCGATCTGCAATTCCAGGCACGCGACGGCTCGTTGCAGTATGCCTGGAATACATCGTGGGGTGTTTCGACCCGGCTTATCGGCGGGCTTATCATGACACACTCCGACGATACCGGACTTGTGCTGCCTCCCCGCCTTGCCCCGACGGTGGCAGTGATCGTCCCCATCTATAAAACAGATGAAGAAAAGGCGACCGTCATGCAGGCAGCCGATACGATCTATGCCGATCTTAAACAAAAAGGCTTCCGCGTGAAGATCGATCTGCGCGATACGCTTTCGCCCGGTGCGAAATATTATGAGTGGGAAATGAAAGGCGTACCGTTTAGAATTGAGATCGGGCCGAAAGATGTAGCTAATCGTACCGTCGTGATGGTGCCTCGTGTTACGATCGAAAGCCGCGAAGAACCGAAGCCCGGTAAGAAACAAAAGTTATTTGTCAATATGGATTCGCTTTGCGATACTATTGAAGATCTTGCAGGTGAACTTCAGGCGCAGCTTTTCAAGAATGCCAAAGCACGCCGTGAAGCTAATTCGATTCGCGGAGTAACGAGCTTCGATGAAATGAAAGAGATTCTTTCTAAAGATGGTGGCTTTGTTTATGCCGGCTGGAATGGTAACCCTGCAACGGAAACCATTGTCAAAGACACAACAAAAGCAACGATTCGGTGTATTCCTTCGGAAGAATTCAGAAGCCCCACAATGCCTGCAAAATGCATTGTAACCGGCGAACCCGCCAAGTATGAGGTGATCTGGTCTAAAGCGTACTAATCGCTACGGTACGTTATTTTCTGCCGTACAGTATAAGCGTACTTGAAGGCAGGGCAATATTTCCATCGGGATAGGTTCGGTCGATAGTTTCGATCACATCCCGATGGATCTTTTGACGACCTTCTTCATCGGTCATTGCAAGTGCTGAGACAAATGGCCCTACGCACTGCGATGTAAAATTCCAATACGTCTCGGCAGCGTCGCACTGCAAGGCACCTGCAATTTCAATTTCCGAAATATCCTTTAAGCCGTTCTGCCTAAATAGTTCGGCAAACTTGCCGGGGGCGGCGCATCGAAACATCGAAGGGGCGCCCGGCGGCGGTGTTGGCAATTCGACTTGCCTGGCAGCGGCATCCAAAACTGTCTTAACCCAAAAATTCTTTTCTGGCCCAAGCCACACTGCCGCTGCAAGCCGTCCTCCGGGTTTCAGGACCCGAATCATTTCCCGCACCGCGAGATCCATATCGGGGAAGAACATAAAGCCGTAGCGGCAGCTAATGACATCGAAGGTGTTATCTGCAAATGGCAATGCTGAAATATCCGCTACGCAGGTTTCAAAGTTAGCAATTCCCTTGGCAGCGGCACGTTCGCTCGCTATCGCAAGCATCTCTTCTGCAAGATCGGCACTGACCACTTTCCCTCCGCTTAGCATTGGGGCAATCGTAAGACCCGGCTCACCGGTTCCGGCAGCAATATCAAGGACAACATCGTTTCCATGCGGAGCTAATAGGCGGATCATTTCATCGCCGACGGGTCCGAGGAATTCCATCATCAAGCTATCCCATCGTTTCCAACCGGCCGATGATTTATTCCATGAATCCTTCTGCTGCTGGCTGATCTGTTCCAATTGCGATGTCATTGCGCTGCGGTATAATTATTAATTACGGTACGACAAAGTTACGACGAATTGGAAACGAATGGCGATCTACTTTCGGATTTCTAAAACCATCGGTCAAAAAAGCCAAGGCGAATGTCACCGCGAATATAAACCGTATCCGATTTATCGCGATACCAGACTTTATAACTATGGCGTTGAATCCATTCATCGATCTTATCGATAAAGGGATTCGTGTATCGCTTGCCGTGCGTTTCGAGCGAAATGACTGCCGGGTGGCTTTTCATGGTTTCTAAGACATACCACTCGCAGCCTTCGGTATCGATACTGAGTACATCGATCGTACCATCGTCAAGGTCACTAAATAGCCGCGTCTCGACTTCAAAACGATCTTCTTCAATAGGAGTATAATTATCATTCACCAATGCAGGGCTTGCCGGCAAGGTTTCTACAAAGGTAGAAGCATTCGTCCGGTATAACCCAAGTATAGTCCGCTCATTATAAACGGCATAAGGATGAATGGACACGTTGTCATAGCCGGCAAAGCGAAGATGTATTTTTTCAAGCGCTAAAGGATCGGGTTCGACCAGATCGCTCTTGCATCTCTCTTCGATGAAGCCGAGGATGTTGGAAGTCTCCGGTAAATAGACCCCCACTTCTGCTACGTGTCTGACGGTAATCGGTATTTTTTTTACTTTGGTATAGAGCTTTTTGTTCATTACTGCTTTGCGGTATGAATGACCTGGAGCTTTTTAGTTATAGTTGTGGTGCTGGTCTGCAACTGATAGTAGTAGGTGCCATTGGCAAGGGAAGAAGTTGTTACCGCAAAGTAATGGCTGCCAAGCGGAAGAGCATTGTCGCAGATAGTTTGAATGTTCTCTCCAAGCTCATTGAGTAATGTTAATCGGATATGATCGTCGGTTGGTAATGAAAAACCAATCATGGTTCTTTCGCCTGCGGGATTAGGATAATTCTGGTCGAGCGTTACACCCGATGCAAAACTTGGTTCTTCCGCTACCGAAAGTGGCGGCAATGCCTCGCCATTTTGATCGAGTTCGAGCACCCACAGATCGGCAGTCGAATCCTGGAGGTTAGCAATATCTCCAACGGCAACAAAATGGCCGTTATGCTCGCAAACTCCGAGCCCTTCGGCAATACCGCCACCATAGGTTTTTTCCCATACTTTATTTCCGGCGCTATCGGTTCGCACGATATAAAGATTCGATTGATTAACACCCGGGCTCGAGCTTCCAATAATGACAAAGCCCCCATCGGAAAGTTGCATACCGGACCACCCGAAACAATCTCCAATATTATAATGCTTATTGATACGAATGTTGCCTGCAGAATCGACTACCAGTAACCAGGCAGTACTGGAATTGGAAGCAGTCGTGGTACCGCCGAAGAAAGCGAAGCCACCATCACTTGTTGCGACGACATCATACGGTGAATCATCATTTGAACTTGCCGTGGAATAGGAGCGCTGCCAGAGTATGTTGCCATTGGAATCGGCGCGTACCCCATAGTAATGTTCGTGGTTGCCAATACTGGTATGACCGATAAGCATTACGCCGTTTGAATGGGCAAGAGCACCAGCATGGCAATGCTCTGCCGATCCAAAATCATAGGTCTTCTCCCACATCACATTAAAATTCTTATCCAATCGCTGAGCGATCATATCGCCGCTCGGGTCGCCTTTCGAATCGGTATGGCCTGCCCAGTAATAGGTGTGATCCGGAGCTTCGATGAACCAGTGAGAATGGTCGGCCAGCGGATAATTTACTTCAATCTTCTTTACAACCTTCCCAACCGAATCGATCTTATACATCAATGCTTCCTCGGTACCGGAGTATTGCACGCCACTAAAACCAGCCAGTAACGCGCCATTATCGGAAGTAGAGGTGACCGTCCATAAATTTTCAAAGTCAGCCGTGCCATAGGCCGAATCCCATAATAGCCGCTCGTCTTTATCGAACCTCAGTACCCAGTAATCGAAATCGCCGGCACCCTTGCTATCGATATTACCACCAATAATAAAACCACCGTCCAAAGTAGGCTTTACACGGTACCCATACTCGGTGCCGGGGTAAGAAAAGGTAGTACCGGTCTGGGCGGTAGCTAATACTGGCAATATAAGAATCAGAAGAAACGGTATCAATTGCTTTTTCATAGGTATGGTCGGTTCAAGATGATGCAAAATACTCAATAATTTCCTTAAAAGACACAATATGCAGGACTGAGTTTCAGAAATGATGGCCGTTGCGGGTAAGTAATGCTAATCTGTCATGAAAGGAGAAATAATATTTAAAAATATGTATAGAGCCTGTATCAAATAAAAAAACCGACCGTAGAGATTTTCAGTGTTTAACTTCACACTTATATGGAAACCGACGACGTTCCGCGACGAATCATCCAGGCCTACCCGGCCATCTTATTAGTTATTAGTCTCACCACTCTTTCCTGCTCGAAAGAGGACGAACCCCGGCAAAGCCCGCCGAAATCCTTAGTAAAGAACGAAGCCCCGAAGCAACCGGTACGTGATAGCAACCTCTATGCTACGTATATACTGAGTGGCTCGCGCTCGCTCACCGATTTTTTTGCGAAGATCGGACCCGAAAAAAAGAAGATCGTTTTCAAACTAAATCGCCGCGATCTGGCTCACTTGCGCGAAGGCGATACGATCATTACCCCCAATGGCAGCGCTAACGAACTCGACTATGCTCCTTTCCCTAAGAGCATAGCGGGGCTGCCGGCAAAGATCATCTTTGTCGATCGTCGCATTCAGGCCTTTGCAGCATACGATAGCGGCCATCTGGCAAAATGGGGCCCGACGAGCACCGGCAAAAAGAGTACCCCGACTCCGGAAGGATTATACCACACCAATTGGAAATCCAAGGAAACCCATAGTACCGTGAACGCTGCCTGGATATTAAAGTGGTGCTTTAATCTCGATTGCCGCGAAGGTATTTCGATGCATGAGTATGATTTACCTGGTTATCCGGCAAGCCATAGCTGCGTACGCCTCTTAGCCGAAGATGCCGAATGGGTCTTTAATTGGGCCGAGCAATGGAAGCTTTCTGCCGATCGCAGTAAAGTAGTAGCAACCGGCACGCCTGTTATTGTGTATAATACCTATGGATATGGTAAGAAACAGCCCTGGAAACAGGTAATAGCCAATCCCGCTTCTATCACTGTAAGCGATAGCCTGCTGGCCACGACAGCTAAGCATTGGCTCGCAACCGATAGCACACTGGCTTCAGTGCATTAATAAGATCGTTAGACCACCATGGAAGAGAACAAAGAACATCTTGATATTCAGATACCACCGCCGGAAACCCGCGGTGCAGGAATGGTACTCATCTGGAAGTGTACTAATTGCGGTGAAATCTTTCATCTTAATCACACGATCCTTCCCGATACCTGCCCGAATTGCGGGGCCGACCGAAGCTTCTTCGAGCAGGTCATCGAAGATTAAAGACGCTCTCGTAAGAGTTCTACTACATCGCTGATCACCGCCGAAGCTGTGGGAAAACTACCGGCGCCTTTACCATAAAGGATTTGCGGGCCCGCATGTTTGGCGGTGATTTCAAGCGCATTAAATTCATCGCTCGTTGCCGCAAATAAATGTTCGCGCGATATATTGGCCGGTGCGACCGCTGCAACAACCTTTCCGTTCTTTACCGATGCCTCGGCGATCAGCTTCACCACGTTGCCATGCTGACGTTCGGTAGCAATCGTTTGAGCAGTGATTTCTTCGATGCCTGTCGTTGAAATATCTTCCGGCTTGATATGCGAGCCGAACGCATGATAGATCAGCACCGATAATTTCTGTGCCGCATCCTGTCCCGATACATCGAGTGTTGGGTCAGCCTCGAGAAAACCTTTCTCACGTGCCAGTACGAGAGACTCTTCATAGCTGATACCGGTAGTAGCCATGCTGGTAAGAATAAAATTTGTCGAACCATTGACAATACCCCTGATGGAGATGATCTCATCACCGGCGCGATGATCGTCCAGCGCTTTTAATACCGGAATACTGCCACAGACAGAAGCACTATAGTGCAAATTCACACCATTGCGCTCGGCCAGATTACGAAGCCGTGGCAATTCATGAGCGAGCAATAGTTTGTTTGCAGTAATGACATGCTTGCGTTTTGAAAGCGCTGCCTCGATTACGGCTTGTGCTTCATAGCGCCCGCCGATGAGTTCGATCACTACATCGATTACCTCGTTATCGAGAATATCCGAAGGATTAGTTGTTAACTTATCAAGTGGCAGGTCGCTATCGCGGTCTTTAGCAACGTCGCGGATGCACACGGCTTCGACCGATACATCGATACCGAAGCGCTCGGCAAACTCGCGACGCTTTTCACGGATCACTCTCCAAACTCCGCTGCCAACTACCCCAAGCCCGAAGAGGCCAATACGAAGCGGTTCTAATTGTTTGGTGCGAATAGAAGAAGTTGTTGTTGTAGAAATAGTAGTCGTGCTCATAAAATTATAGTATTAATAAATGGTAGAGAATGAAGCAGAGGAAAAAGCGAGCGCACTTTGAACGGCGGGAGCAATTAACCCGGCGACTTCTTGCTGCGCTACAAGAAACGAGTCATGTCCAAAGGGAGCGATAAGCTCCTTGTAGCTGCCTTGTGAAAAAAATTCTGAGAATGCTTTGATCTCGCTGCTCGGATAAAGAATATCCGAACTGGTACCGATACAAAGCACCGGAGAAGTGATCTTGCTTGCCACAGTAAAATCATAACTTTCCATTGCTTCTGTCAGTCGCAAATAGCTGTAGGGAGAGAACCGTGCAGCAATCTTTTCTCCCAGATGTTCGAGGTACGATTCAACCTGAAAGATCTCGCCGGTATGCTCGCGGGCAAAGCGCGATTCAAATTCTTCGCTCGAACGATACGAAAGCATTGCGACCTGACGCGCCAGCTTCATACCACTGATAAACCCTTCTTCACTGTAGCCGGAAGCAGCAGCCACCTGCTCAATCGTTTTTCTGATAACCGAGCTAAAGCCAATACGCCACGCTGAATGAGACCCGGCAACAGCAAGTGCCACGATCGAAGAGAAGAAGGCTGGTTCAAGTGCTGTCAGCTCGAATAATATCATAGCTCCCATCGAACCACCGATACCAAGGGCGGCATGTTCGATGCCGAGCGAGCGAAGCGCGAGTAATTGCGAGCGGGCTATATCGCGAATAGTGATCTTCGGAAAGCTATTGCCGTAGGCTAATCCGGTTGTAGTATTGATAGATTGTGGCCCCGTTGAACCATAACAGCTTCCGAGGAAATTAAAACAGATCACATAGGCTTCATCGGTATCGATACATTTTTCTTTACCGATCACCTGGGGCCACCACTCGGCGCAACTGCTTGCTCCGGTGAGCGCATGAAAGACGAGTACTACATTCGAACGCTCGGCATTGAGCGTGCCATAGGCAGTGTAAGCGATCTCGACATTGGGAAGTACTATTCCCGAATCAAGGGTGAGATCGCCGATATTACAACTTCCAGTGCTCATGCAAAAACCTCTTCGCCTATTTCGGTAAATATTTCCTTCGGTGCCAGTAATTGCAACGCCTGATCGAGATCGGCAATAAGATCATCGATATGTTCGATGCCGACCGAGATACGAATAATATCGTTAGTGATCCCGGCCTTTGCACGAAGTATTTCGCCCATCGATGCATGGCTCATGGTTGCAGGATGTTCGATAAGGGATTCCACTCCACCGAGTGATTCAGCTAATGCAAATACTTTTGTTGCTCCTAATACTGTGTGTGCTTCTGCTATATCGCCTTTAATGCGAAAGCTAATGACTCCCCCGAAGCCCGTGAATAATTCTTTTGCAATGCTGTGTGTCGGGTGCGATTCAAGACCCGGATAAAATACTTCTTCAATTGCTTCATGCTCAGATAAAAATGCTGCAATGCGATTCGCATTTTCTTCATGCTGGCGCATTCTTACGCTGAGCGTTTTTACTCCGCGCAGCACCAGCCAGCTATCGAACGAACCTGTCGTTGTGCCAAGGCAATTCGCCAGCCAGTAACATCGATCTCCAAGCTCTGCTGTTTTTGCGATCACGGCACCACCGATCACATCCGAATGACCATTGAGCCACTTTGTCGTTGAATGGACAACGATATCGGCGCCATGTTCGAATGGCTTAAAGTTATAGGGCGATAAAAAAGTATTATCGACGCAAACAAGCAGATCGTATTGATGAGCAATGTAGGCAAGCTTCGGCAGATCGACGACACGTAACAACGGGTTGCTTGGTGTCTCGATCCACAAGCATTTTGTATTCGATTTGATATGATTGTACAGAGACTCCGGATTACCGAGATCGACGAACGATACTTCCAGTGTGCCCTGCGAGTGATAGTGGTTGAGTAAGCGTGCCGTACCGCCATAGCAATCGTGCGTACAAATAATATGCGAGCCAGCGGGGAAGTGAGCAAGCACCGTTGAAATGGCCGACATGCCGGTCGAGACGGCAACGGCACGAGCGCCGCCTTCGAGTTCAGCAAGCACGGTCTCGAGCGTTGCGCGAGTAGGATTGCCGCTGCGCGTGTAATCATAGCCGGTGCTCAGGCCCGGTGCGCGAAAGCGGAAGTTAGAAGTTTGGTAAAGTGGTGTACCGATACTGCCGTATTCGGAGTCGGTATGAGTGGTATGCTGGATAGCAGCCGTTTCGATATGCATGGTCGTCCTTTGGTTCTGATCGTTGTAGTAAAGGACTCATCAGAACAGGGCGATAAGCGAAGCGGCGGTTTTCAGATCGGCTTACTATGCAGGACGCTTGCGATAGGTTTAAACAAAAAACCTATCGGAAAGCGCCGATAGGTAACGATCTCGATTCGCACAAAGCGAATGGATTTTGATCCCCGGCTCATCTTTCCTTAAGAAGGGTTGCTTCTCTTGGCAGGATTTAGCACCTGGACTTACAGTCTTTCGACTCTAACGGTTGCTACAGCTTCTTCGGGCCTGTCCCTCAGCTGTTCTTGATGAGTAACGCGCTTATAACTCTCATTTGCAAGAAGCAAGTTCCCGTCACTGGTTTGATTATTATTCATCCGTTAAAAAAAATGATATGATAGGTGAATCGAATTTGCTGCTTTCGTGTCATTCCGATACCCCCCCGAAAATATAGAAAAAAATCACTAATCGTTTTCTCTTACATGATGTCGAACTTTCGGCGTTCATATCTCTATGTTATAATATTGCTTATCCCGCTGATGGCAAAGCCGCTCCGGGCGCAGGCTCTCGATAATGCCGGTACGGAATTTTACCTTTCCTTCGGAGCGAACGAAGGTACGGGCGAATCTGAAAATTCATTCCAAGTGTATGTCACCTCTCGTGTTGCGACTTCTTGCCATGTGGAAGTACCGTCATTAAAATATTCAAAGAATTTTACTGTTACTCCAGGGGCAATAACGGTCGTCGATCTACCGAATAATTCCTATGGGAGCACTGTCGAGATCGGTGAAAACGAAAATGAAAAAATTATAAAAGGTCGTAGTGTTCATATAACTTCAATCAATGAAGTTACCGTGTATGGTATAAACCATAAGACCTATTCAAGCGATGCTTTTATGGGTATTCCGGTCGATGCGCTCGGGAAGGAATATTTATCGATCTGCTTTCCGACTTCTTCGGCTTCTCCATCTGATCCTATTGGTGGTTTTAATAGTGGTACCGCTTCTGAATTTTGGATCACCGCGGTAGAAGATTCGACTGTTGTTACGATCACCCCTTCGGCAAAAACACTCGGCAATCATGCTGCTACAAAAGGATTTAGTCTCACGCTTCAGGCTGGTGATAGTTATCTGGTCGAAGGCGACCCGACTACTTATAATAACGATCTAACCAGTTCGCACATCGTTGCAACAAAACCGATCGCCGTTTTTTCCGGACATATCAGGGCTTCGGTCCCGCAATTCTATCTGGACGATCAGCTTGCCTCAAGCCGCGATCATTTGGTAGAACAGGTGCCGCCGGTCACCGCCTGGGGGGATTCAGCGCTCGTCGTACCATTCGCCTCGTCAAAAACTATCGAACCGGATGTAGTACGTATCATTTCCGGAGCCGATAGTAATATCATTACGATCGGTTCGAATAAGCTGCAAAAAGTATTTAAGAAAGGCGAGTTCTACGATATTGCAGCATTAACCAGTGCAACAGCTATCCATGCCACTAAGCCGATTATGGTTGGCCAATATATGCATACCAGTATAAGGATGTATGGCAATGGCGATCCGGCGTTGGCACTCTGTTTCCCGGTCGAACAGTACGATACTTCTTATACCTTTATCGCGATCCAGAATAGCGCCTTCACCGATAATTTTATAAACGTCGTTGCTGATTCGGTCGGTGTCACTACGACAACGCTTGACGGGCGGAGTATTTCGAGAGGTGCGTTTCATCCCATCGCCAATTCAAATTATTATTATGCTCAACTTGATCTTGATAACTCCTCGAATACGCCAAATGTAGGCCCGGGTGCTCATACGATTCGCAGCGCTACGCCGATCGGCCTTACGGTCTATGGGTTAGGGTCGGTCGATAGTTATGCTTATACCGGTGGTTCTCGTCTCAGCGATCTTACCTTGCCGGCAGCCATTCAGGATACCGAGTACTGTGGTAAACGCACGATGGAACAATTGCTCGATCTGAAACTCCCGATCGCTATTTCAGATCCATACCCGAATCCTGCTTATGGATATTCCCAGGCTGTTTCGATCGGCTATATTGCTAATGATGATATAACGATCAGTTGGAAGATGAGCGATTCGAAAGGAACATCGGTTCTGCAGGCTCAAACGCTTTCCGTTGAAAAAGGACAGGGAATAATCAGCATACCGCTTTCCTCATTTCCTTCAAGCGGAGTCTATTACGTTACTATAACAGCAACTAACCCCGCAACTGCAGCAGAACGAGTTGTAACGACGAGTATTACGGTAAAAAAATAACGGTATTAAGATTCTCCCTGTGCCAATGGACGCAAGGTGTATTAAATAACTTGTACTTGCAGATGTATATAGCAGAATCTTTATTTTGATCGTTATGTCTTTGTTATAATGGTATCGATTTCAGAGATTGTTGCTCAATTACGACAAAAAGGGATTACTCTTAAGGCCGATGCACCTTCTCTTGGGAGGTATGGAAATAGCCGTGAATCTTCAGCGCGGTTGATAGACCTGATAATTAATGGAGAGAAGCGCGCTACGACAAGCTTATGGTGGTCTTATGAAGTGGAAGGTGAGCCGCTTGCTACTGCCGGTACAATAGAGATCGTTCTCGATTGGGATGAACGTCCTGTTGCAATACTGCGATACATGGACGTATTCGTTGTTCCGTTCAACGAGGTAACGGCAGACTATGCGTTTGCCGAAGGGGAAAACGATAGGTCGTTAGAACAATGGCGCAAAAGCCACTGGGAGTTCTTTAGAAAAGAATGTCAGGGAATAAACCGCCTTCCGACGGACGATATGCCGGTCGTTTGTGTAAGATTTGAATTGGTTGAAGTACTATAAAATAATACCCGTATTATTTTGCTTGGGCGAGCCGAGCAAGGCGCATCGATTTTGTGCGTTTGCTTTTTGCAAATAATCCGAGGATATAATTCCTGAACATGTAGCTCCAGAAGCCGCTCTCGTTTAATGAGGGATCGATGAGGTGTTCGATCTTCTTATGGGCTTCCGGCAATTCGCTCCAATGAATGCTGGCGCGAATATGATGAATGGTATGATAACCGTTATTAAAAAGCATTTGGTTAGTCCAGCCCAGGAAATTACGGGAGTGGCTGTACTCGGATTCCTCATCGGCATGGACGTGCTGGACGTAATTGAAAATCATAATCATGTAGAGCGCAAATTGCTGCGGCACCACTACAAAGAGCAAGGCCTTTTGCCAATCGATTAACAGCAAGCCAATTACATACGCAGCAAGCACGACATACTGCATCAGATACAGAAAGAAATCGGTCTTATTCGTGCGGCGAAGTTCGCCGAGATAGGCATAGATCGGTGTTTGCTGGAAATAGCTGCTGATCGTAGGGTAGGAGAGCAGGGTAATAAGATTATTCTTTTCGCTGTAGCGGTAGGTGATCGTGTAGTCCCCGTCTTTATTATTAAGCTTATGGTGATTTTTGTTATGGGTCGGGATCCATCCGAAAGCCGGAAAGCCATAGAACAGTGTCAGCCAGTAATCGGTAAGAACATTGAGCCACTTGGCTTTCCAGATCGAGACGTGATTATGATTATGAGCAATAACGGCCGTAGCAACAGCAAGGTAGAGGCTTAGCAGAAACAGAAAAATATTAAAGCTCGGAAGCGACCATTGGATAATTAAGGTCGCAGTCGTAACAACCATATAACACAGCGTGCGAATGTCAGCCTTGTATTTTAACATACCTGGTAATAGAAGAAGAGATAAACGTCCAACACACTATGGCTAACCCGCTCCCAAAGTGCCTTATTGCTACATAAAACCCCGTCTCAAAGTTTCCCGAAGTAAATGTTAGTACAATAATCGAACCGGACGAGGCCATTGACCTGATGCTCGGTAAAGATCCGGGTAAGCTCGTTCTTCATAGTTTTATATCGGTCGCCTTCAAGCGAGACATAGGAGGAAGAGAACGCCCGACCGAGCAGCCCTTCCAGAGTAAAATCCTGATGATTGGCAAGGGTTGCTTTTGAATACTTGCCGGCAAAAAGTATATCGATACGTTCGGCAATATTATTACCGACCCGGCTTACTTCTAAATAATCGGTGCCATAGGTTCTCAGAGCATTCTCATAAGCGCGAAGAAATGGTGTCGTGTCGAGTTCTCGGTCGTTCCAGATAAGCGCTACCCATCCGCCGGGCTTGAGTATCCGTGAGAATTCTTTGCGGCAATTTGCAGCATCGAACCAATGGAAGGCCTGTGCGCAGGTGATAAGATCGATACTCGCATCTGCAAGCGTGGTTGCTTCAGCTGAAGCATCGACACTGTGAAGATTTGGGAAAGCAGCGAGCATAGTCTCAGCCGCTTCACGCATTGGGCCGTTGGGTTCGATGGCATAGACTTCATTGCCATTCTTTACTAATAGCTCGGTAAAAATGCCGGTGCCGGAGCCGACATCGGCCACCACCCATGATGAATTAAAGTCGATCTCTTGTGAAAGCAGCGGCAGTAATTCACTCGGGTAACCCGGGCGGTACTTAATGTAATTTTCTACGCGATCGGAAAAACGCTGGGTGGAATTGAGGTCAGTGTTCATGAGTAGAATATTCTAAAAAGAAAAAGACCTGCAAGCCGGGTAGCTTGCAGGTCTTTAGAATAATGCTTCATAAGCGGTTATGCGGCGAGCGATTCATCGGCTGCATGCTCAACGATCGGGGTGGCCCGGCCTTCGACGCTATCTCGCGTAACCGTTACTTTCTCGAGCTTCATATCGTCCGGCATCGAGAACATCAGTTCGGTCAACACTTTTTCCATGATCGAACGCAGCGCTCTCGCACCGGTACCGCGGCGTTGAGCTTCATCGATCACGGCTTCGAGGCCATCCTTGCGGAATTCCAGATCCACGCCTTCCATCGCAAAGAGCTTGCGGTATTGCTTAACAAGTGCATTCTTCGGCTCGGTAAGAATCTGCATCAGCGCATCGCGGGATAACCCATTCAACGCAGCCAGTACCGGCAAGCGTCCGATAAGCTCAGGGATAAACCCAAACTTTAATAGATCTTCCTGCTCGACAAACTGATAAACGCTCAGGTTGCCCTCCGTGCCTTTGTCCGGGAAGTTGGCGCCGAACCCGATAGGGTTCTGGTGCAATCGTTTAAGTACGATCTTCTCTAAGCCATCGAACGCACCGCCAGCTATAAATAAGATGTGCTTGGTATTAATATAAATAAGCGGCTGCTCCGGATGCTTGCGGCCACCTTTCGGGGGGACGCCCGCTACCGTACCTTCGAGCAGTTTCAACAAGCCCTGCTGTACGCCTTCGCCCGAGACATCTCTTGTAATAGAAGCGCTATCGCTCTTGCGGGAAATTTTATCGACCTCATCGAGATAGACGATGCCGCGTTCGGCCTTGGAGACGTCGTAATCGGCGGCTTGTAGTAACGACGAGAGAATGGATTCCACATCGTCGCCTACATAACCTGCTTCCGTAAGCGTAGTGGCATCGGCCACTGCGAACGGCACATCGAGGATGCGTGCGAGGGTGCGGGCTAACAGCGTTTTGCCAGTACCCGTCGGGCCCATGAGCAGGATATTCGCCTTTTCGATCTCGGTATCTTCGAAACCCTCGACGCCCACGAGCGTTTCGGATTCGATCCGCTTGAAATGGTTATAGACGGCAACCGAAAGCACCTTCTTGGCTTCGTCCTGGCCGATGACATATTCATCGAGCGCTTTCTTGATGGTGCGCGGAGTGACGTGCTTGATGCCGGCTTTTCGGACATTGGCACGGGGGGTAAATTGCGGCAAATGCGCGCGAAGCAGCTCCACATTATTAGCGGAGCAGATATCGCAGATATACGCATCGCCATAAGGGGCGCTGATAAGCGTCGTGACTTCGGTAGCAGGCCGCAAACAGAACGAACAATGCGGCACCGGCGGCTCGGAGCCTCCGGAAGCACTCTGCTTCGCCCTGCGGGGTCGGTTCTTTTTCTCGTCCATATCGGTAATTACAGGTACCTTAGATACCTATAACTATAAACATCCCGGCGTTCCGAGGGGTTGCGGGGGATAAGGGTAAGAATCAGTTTTTTCGGTTGCTTAAAATGCTACGTTTGCCAGAAATCCAACTTAAAATAAACTCTTTTTGTACATCAGTTAAACTATATTCGGGAAGTAAATCATTGTAGAATAAGGTGTCTTTTAAATCGCGTGCTCTTAGTATAGCTGTAAAAGGTCGAGCAATAGAGTTTTCAGATAATATTTGTTCAATATCGTAACGTCGACGCTTAGTAGATTTATTCTCTGCAATGGTCTCGTATAAAATTAAAAAACAGCATATCGCACCAAAAAGCCCGTCCTCTAAACGAGTAATATCTATTGATGAAGTAAAAGGCTCAACGCGTTTTTCTAAAAGAGGTGGGAATATATCTACAGAGTGGGGAGAAATTTTTGTTTGAAGAATAATGACGCCAAAATCACGTAAAAAAGCATTAAATATTTTTGAATGATGAAAATACTCATTGTCTAACTCATTCAACCGGTCTACAATATATGATGTCATAACAGAGATAAAGTTTATGTATTGCATCCCAAACCCTAAGCTATTTCCTATTGATTCTGTTACGAATGAGATCCCATGATTGTTTATTGCAAAAGGAAGAGCAATAAAATGGTATTTTGTCAATAGATTATAGGTGATAAATGGCGAGTCCTTACTGGTAGTGATCAAATAATCACGGTATTTAGCAAAATACATATCTAATTTTACTTGCCAGAATTCAGAGCTTTCTTCATCCGATGTCAGATGATGAAATCTACGAGAAAGCACAATTAATAATTCAATAATCACAATTATTGTGTCTTTCTTATGAGTTCGTACACTTTTCTCTAATAAATCATCAATAAAATTAGAGAAGTTTTCCCTACAACTTATATCCATTCTTAAAATGGCCGCTATTAGTTGTTCGCTTTGGTTTATTGGTAGTTTGCCAGAAGAATTCTTTGGCTTATTAAGAATAACTTGCAGGCTTCTAATCAAAAAATAATATGCAGCATTTTGCTGAGCTAAATCTGGGAGCATGTATTGAAAAGACCTAAAGAGAAATATAATTGTATTCCAAGCTTTGTCTTCATGCAAGGTCTTAGAATAGGATATCAATAAAGTACAGAACTTGTTGGCGGCAAATTCTATTTCCTTGCTTCGGATTTGAAAAGCAATTGATGCTACTACGTCCCATTCTTGATGAGCTATTTTAAGTTTTAAGGCGTCGAAAAGTTTTTGTGGAGTATCGTTCTTTCGAGTGAGATACACCGCTGTAAAATACTCTAGAAAGGTTGCATGCGTAAATAAATATAAATCTTCACCAGAAGCAGTTGTGCCTTGATCGCAGAAAATCCAAGCTCTTCCTGTGCAAAATTGGATTAATTCATTGGCAACTCTTTCTGCGGCATCTTGACTGCTTTGATGAGCAGGGTAATAGTATCGGACGGCTTGTTGAATCAGCTGAGAAGTGGTAACGCCTTTTTTCTGAAAGTCTGTATTAGAGTAAATCCAATACGCCAAATTTGCTATAATAGGGCGTACTTGATCTTCATATCTAAAATTGACGGGTATGTTTCTTGATTTGTCCCAGTTTTCAAATAATAACTCCGTGCATTTCTTGTAGACTTCAGGACGATTCCGAGGAATGTAATTGACTTCTCTATAAATATTGCACATGAGTCCTAACATTAGAGGGTTAGAGCACAAATCATTTACTGTTTCGCTTTCTTTTAAAAATGATTCAGACTTGAGAGTTTTTTCTGTCTCCGTTAAATCGTCCAGAATAGAGAACCACTTTTTTACATATGAATTAATATCTTCAGAATCGAACTCTGAAAGTAAAAATTCTGAAAAAACCTTGCTATCCAACGGTGCTTCGCTGTATCCTATTCTTCTGGATGTGACGAGTACTGGAGTGTGGGGGTAATTGTTGCAAAATGATTCAACATCGGTTCTAATTTCTTTTCGCTCTGATGTAGCTAAAAGTTCATCTAGGCCATCAAAAATTACTATAGCTTTGCCACTGCTCAACAAATATTCAAAAGTATTTTCGGGGCCTGTGTCGGTCATTTGATAACGACTTACAGCTTGAGACTTAATATGTTCAAGAATAGAGTAGCGTCTATATTGTTTCCTGTCAGCGCTATATTCTCGGAGGACAACAAGAATAGGAATTCTGTGATTTCTCAGGGTACGAGTTGGATCAGTAGCAGCATATAATGCGCAGATTTTTTTTGAAAGCGTGGATTTTCCACCCCCGGGGTCACCTAGAATCACAGTGCGATGAATGTTTTCAAAAAACCGATGAAAATTGATTTTTGTATTGTCTTTTATTCTTGATTCATGAAAAATTATTTTTGGTGTCACATACAAATCGTCTAGGCGTAATTTGCGGCTAACTTTCGCTTGGAATGGCTCAATTTCATCACAACGAATTGCAACAGCCTGGGCATATTTTATAGCATAGGTTTCAATTTTTTTGAAAACAGTTGGATTGATGGTTTTTGAAAGTTTTGTGCACTCAAGAATTTTATCAAGTTTTTCTGCCAGAATTTTAAATTTAATATTATTTGAGGATTCCATCGCTAGTATATTGCCGTCTAAGATGGCGTCCTGTAAGATTATTTCGATTGTCTTTAAAATAAGAGACCATAGCTCATTAGCAACTTTTTGATTGCCTTTCGAAGTGCCAAATTTTTCACTGAAATACTTTAAAAATAATTTTTTTATAGACCCCAGATTTTCTCTCTGCTCAAGTTTGGCAAGGTCCACAGTAATTATTGCTTGAAAAAGCGAATTGACTTCAGGGGTGTTGATAAATATTCCAATCTCTTCAATGCTTATGTCCCCTCCCTCTTTTGTTCTCAGTTCAATTAAATTAGTGACTTTAGTTACAATCGAAGATAGTCCTATTTCATGATCTTTGATCGACCTATGAAGATCTTCGCCGATATAAAATCGCTCCCAAACCTTTTTGGAGATTTTTGGTACCGCGCTTTTTAGGGCAGTAATAGCAATGCTTTGTACGATAGATAAAAGAGGAATTGGCATATGCGAAATTAAAAAGGGTGACAAATAAGAATGAATACTTTGGGAATTAAAAAACTTACATCCGCTCCACACACATCTGGGCGAAGATGTGGTAGTTGCTTGGGATGCCGCCTACTTCATAGACTGATAGATAGACCTGGCCGTTGAGGTCTTTGCCTACCTGATGGCCGAGGCAGATCGTAGTGCGTTCTTTTACCGTATAGACTATATCGAAGAGGCTTGGCGTGGTATTCAGCGCTGTAGCCGGGCTGCCGACTGTAATATTATGCGATAAGGCGGTAGTATCGCTTTCGAATTGCTTTGGGTAGAGCAGGCAATAGCCGGGGTAGTTGTTGCTGTCGTTAGGGACGGGCGGCGCCATGGTAACCTGCGTGGTGACGAGCGAGTAGCCATTGATGTGGTAGGTACCGGGTTCGAGCGTAACAGAGCCGTCTTTTTCAAGTGTGATGTCCTTTCCTTCGCTTGACATAACGGTATCGAAGACTCTGCGATTGAGATTATCCTTCATGTGCCTGTTAGAATCTCGCGCAAATTCCGCAACGATAGCATAGGAGCGCGAATGCTCTTTCTTCTCGGAGCAGCCGGAAAGAACGATGGAAGAAGTAGCAATACTTAAAATAAAAAGAGCGAGGCTCGGAAAACGAACGGCGGTCGGCATGATGGTAATAGTGATTGATGAATGATCTACAAAGATACAAAAAATATTTTGAGATAGGGCTAGCGGCAGGGCATAAATCTGCCCCTGTCGAAACGTTCGATTTTTCCATCGCGTAGGGTACTGCCATGATTCGAATTCGTACTCAGGTTATTGTCTGGCTGCTGCTCTACTGCTTTTGGGTATGGGTGTCGATGGGGTTTCACCCAACCTTTGAGATCGATCTCATCGTCACGGCGCTACTGACTATCTTTTATGCGGCGGCTATCTATATAAACGAGTTATTAGTCTTGCCGCGTCTGGCACCTCAACGAGTAACCACATCCTCGATAGCTGCTCAGCTAATAGTACAGGTAGTGCTAACCTTTGCCGTTCTTGGCCTTATTCGCTTAACGTATTGGCAGCTCGGCTATGGCGAATATCTTGGTGACTACTGGGAGCATTATTGTATCGACTTATTGGGAATGACGGTGCATGTGATTGCCGCGAGGATACTGGTCTCACAATTGCGAAAAGGCTAATAAGCCTCTGGAAACGAAGGTAATTGTGGAATGAAGTGAATAGCTATAGCCAATTCAATAATAATACAAATAAGTGGACTTGCTATTACTACCATCTTAACAAACCTAAGGGGACGGATTTTGAAATATTCTATAAGTTGAGAAGTCGAGAGAAGCATAATGCATGAAGCAATTGCAAAGATAGCTGGGTGCACGGTATACAAGGCCTGCGCATCATAGGCACGTCCAAGGTAATAATGGTAGGCAGAGTCGTTGTTAATAACCATAAATAATAGACTGACACCAAATAATATCCAACTAATTGTCAGAAAGTACTGTCGTGAGAGCAGTGTTGTCGTTTTTGAAATTAGTAATGGGACTGTAAGAATAACTGCCGAAACTAAGGATACTATAATATCTATATTCTTATAAAACCCCAAAGCATCGAATGCATATAGTATACCAAAGATAAAAAAGTATTGTAGAGGAAGAGATATAATAGCTCCAACTGCTCGCATTCGGATGATAATAGAAAGTAGAAAGAGCAACAGTACCCTCATCAATTGTATTCGTATATTATTGGCTTCACTAAGCGGCACCACTATGGCCTATAATGAAAGTCTTGCTTCACGAGTCCGCGATGCGCTTGCTTCGCGTAGCGATGTGGAAGAAAAGAAGATGATGGGCGGGCTCATCTTTATGGTCGATGGCAAGATGTGTCTCGGTGTGCTTGGCGATGAACTGATGATCCGTTATGATCCCGAGATGAAGGCTGCCTTGATGAAAGAGAAGGGCGTACGCGATACAATTTTTAACGACAAGCCGACCAGAGGACTTCTCTTCGTAAGTTTGAAAAACCTGGATTCGGAAAAAGACTTCAAGCGCTGGATAAAATATGCGCTCGATTTTAACCCGAAAGCCACCGCCAGCAAAAAGAAACCGATCGCTAAGAAACCAACCAAAAAGAAATCAAGATCATGATAACTGTAACCGATACCTTACTCATCGATTTCAAGCGCGAAGCTGCTGGTACTAAGCGCTTGCTCGAACGCGTGCCCGAGGATAAATTTACGTGGAAGCCGCATGAAAAATCCACAGCACTCGGCCGGCTTTCGATGCACGTTTCAGAATTGCCCTGGTGGATCGATGACATCATCACCAAAGGCGAATATAATTTTGCCGACCATCCCTTTAAGCCGAACATCCCAACGACGCTTGCGCAGGTATTTGCTGAGTTCGAAGCGAAGTATAACCGAACGGTAGAATTGCTTTCCTCGACGAACGATGAAGAGCTTCAGAAACCATGGCGATTAAAATTAGGCGATAAAGTCATCTCCGAAATGCCGAAATGGGAAGCGATTCGTCAGGTACTAGATCATATTATTCATCATCGCGGCCAGTTAACGGTTTTCCTCCGTCTAAATAACGTGCCATTGCCGGGCTTATTTGGCCCGACTGCTGACGAACGTTAAGTAGCTCGTCGATAACGAGTGAGGCCACCACGGGAATTACTTGCATTACTTGCGCAGGGCGATCGCGAAGCCTTGGGATTGCTCTATGAGTTATTTAAGAATAAAGTTTATAATACTGCGCTCAGCTACCTCCACGATAGCTCGGATGCTGAGGAAGTAACACAGGATGTTTTTATAGAGGTCTATCGCTCGGCGGCGAAGTTTGAAGCGCGTTCGGAAGTTAGTACCTGGATCTATAGAATAACGGTCAATAGATCGCTTGATAAACTCCGTCAGCGTGAGCGCACCAGACGCGGCGGCTTTTTTAAGCGGATGCTTCGCCTGGATTCCGAAGAAGTGAATACACAAGCAACAGAATTTAACCACCCCGGCGTAGCACTCGAACAGCGCGAAGATTCACAGCTATTATTCAGCGCGCTCGATACCTTGCCCGATCAGCAAAAGACCGCTTTCATCTTAAAGCATCTTGAAGGTCTCTCCCAAAAAGAAGGCGCCGAGATCATGAATATCACCGAAAAAGCCTTCGAATCGCTCTTGCAACGGGCAAAAACGAATTTGCGAAAAAAACTTTCCGAGTGAGCGAAGGAAATCTTACAGACCAACGTCAAAACCAATAGAAGCCATGAACAAGCTAAGTAAAGAACGGGTAGAGCAGATCATCGCCAGCGCGGATAGCATCCAGCAGGCTGAGGCCCCGCCCTTTCTTTTGACAAGGATACAAGCACGGCTTGAAGCCGAACCACTGGGCGCCGTTGTACCACGCATAAAAGTTGGGTTAGTATTCGGTGCGGCGGCGCTACTGGTAGCCATGAATCTCGGTATCGTATTCAGTGGCGGCGCTTCAAAGCAAGCAGCTACAATCCAGCCACAGCAGACTTCGCAGAGCGAGAGCGGCGGATATATCGGGCTCAATAGTTACAACCTCGATCTCTACTAAGATGAAACGCGAAACGCTGTTAACGATCTCGGTTGTAATTCTGCTGCTGCTGAATATAGGGGTACTCTCGTATATGTTTCTCGAGCGGCAGAGTTGCCCACCGCCTCCGGGGCCAATGCCACCACCTCCGCCACCGGGAGCCATGATGCCACCGCCGATGCGACCGGATATGCTTATTCGGCAGACATTGAAATTGAGCGAAGAGCAGGATAAAAAGTATGTCGCTTCTATTGAAGTGCATCATAGCGGCATGGTGCGTCTCGATAGTGAGTACCGCGTCGTTGCCGAAGAATATTTTAAGTTATTGCAAACGAAGAACAGCACTGCTGCTGCAACCGGCGATTCGCTCGTAAAAAAGCTCGGTGCTATTCAGGCTGAAAAAGCTTCGATTACGTACCGCCATCTCGAAGAGATCAAGGCGATGTGCAGCGCGGAGCAAGCCGCAAAGTTCGATACCATTATCCCCGAGATTGTTCGGATGCTCCTGATGCCTCCGAATCGGATGCCGCCGGATCATGGATTTCCCCCACCGCCACCCCGAAGGAAATAATTACTTTTACCGTCTAAAAGAATATGACAAGACAGTATACCCTTCGCGCCTTTCGCGGACTGCTACTTTCGACTCTCGTTAGTCTTACCCTTGCTTCTTGCGGGAATTCAGATTCGACCTCAAGCGATACTTCTAATAACAACAATACTAATACCGGTACAGGCGATTCGCTCGCTATCTATAAAAAGATCTACGGCGCAACCGATATGTATGCCGATGGCGATTATGTGGTAATTAAATCTAAAGGATTACCCGATCATAAGAGCCCCTATTACAAGACGACGAAATGGGAGGACTCATTATATGAAGCCTATAATGGGACGAACACTTCCTTCATGCTGGCACCCGGTATTATCGCCGAACAAAACTATACGTTCCGTATCCCGCTTCACCCGGCAGTAAATACAACCCATAGCTCGACCCCGCTTGGGCCTATTGGTATTTCACTTAATGGTGTGCCGTTCTTCAATCAGTATGCGGGTAACCATCAGCCGCTTGGTTCGATGGAGTTAAATACGTTCGATCAGCAGAATGGACACCCGACGCCGATGAACTCTTACCATTATCATGGAGAAGCCTTTTATCTAAT
The DNA here is from genome assembly GCA_964404255.1 of uncultured Alphaproteobacteria bacterium. Taxonomy (GTDB): domain Bacteria; phylum Bacteroidota; class Ignavibacteria; order Palsa-1295; family Palsa-1295; genus JAFDZW01. Next base: position 53,197 of record CAYOJJ010000006.1, read on the forward strand.
GAAGACCAAAGGCAGCGATGCACTTATGGGCTTCTTGCTCGATGGCTTCCCAGTGTATGGCCCGGTGGAAAACGGTAAGGAAGTCTCTAACTCAGATCTTGATGCCTATCACGGGCATACCAGTGCAACGGCCGACTATCCGAATGGTATCTACCATTATCATACGACGCTCGCTGCACCATATATCAACGGAAGTGGCTTCTATGGTACGCCGGGAACGGTCACGCAATAGAAGCCTATACATCGTCGGTGCGGCCTCGGCCCTTGTTTATCTGTCTGTCACGGGATGCAACCCAAAGCCGAAGCCGTCACCGATTGATGTAACTGCCACTAATGAAGTAACTGCTACTACTGAAGTAGCTCCTATTGCAATACCGAATACTACTATCGATCGCGAAGATTCAAGCATAGAACTTCGCAGAGGTCTTCTTCTCTATAGTGGTAAGCCATTCTCCGGCTATGCAGTGGGCCGTTATACAGGCGGCGATACAGCTTCCATCCATTCTTTTATGAATGGCAAAGAGGAAGGCACAAGCCGCGAATGGTATCCCAATCATCAGCTAAAAGAGATTCGTACATTTTCCAATGGCAAGAAGATTGGCATACACACCGGCTACTGGAGCAACGGTACAAAGCGCTTCGAGTATCACTTTGCAATGGATGTGTATAACGGCGAAGTGAAAGAGTGGTATGCCGATGGCAAGCCATATCTGGTAAAGCACTATCTCAACGGCCAGGAGAATGGATTGCAAACAGTCTATTATGCCGATGGACGCTTGCAGGCGAACTACGAAGCCAAGGATGGAAGAAATTATGGGAATACGGGATATAGAAACTGTGAAAGTCCGCGCAAGAAGTTTGCTGCTGCCGCTGCTCGGTAGTTTGTTGCTGGTATTAGGTTGCAAGCAGGAGCATAAGTACTCGAAGTTGCCGTATTACAACACTCCAGATTTTACACCACTCTGGGATTCTGCTGTCTCTGTTGATACACTCCATCAGATCGGCAAGTTTAGTTTTAGCGATCAGAGCGGTGCTGCCGTTACCGAGGCTGCGTATGCTAATAAGATCTTTGTCGCTAATTTCTTTTTTACCACTTGCGCCGGGATTTGCCCGCGAATGACAAATAACCTTTCTGATGTGGCGAAGTCCTTCAAAGCAAATCCCGATGTGCGTTTCGCTTCGTTCTCAGTGATGCCGGAAAGCGATAGTGTTGCGGCTCTTAAGTTCTATGCAGCGGCGAATAACATCTCAGCAGAGCAATGGCATTTACTCACCGGCAATAAGAATGACTTGTATCATCTGGCGCGGCAATCCTTCTTTGTTGAAGAAGAAGCCGGTTTTAATAAAGACTCTTCCGATTTTCTTCACACCGAGCATTTAGTATTAGTCGATAAGCACGGCCATATCCGCGGCCTCTACGACGGTACGTTGCCGTTAGAGACTGAACGCCTGACGGCTGACATCAAAACCCTGCTTGCCGAATCGTAAAGACATCTCGTGTCTTATATTTGTAGAGACCATTACTCTACAATGAACTTAAATACTATTAAGATACTGTTACTTGCGCTCCTACTGCCACTGGTAGGTGCTAATACCATGGCTAAAAGCCAGAAGGTATGGTACCAGCTTGAGGGCAAAGGTACGCGCACGATTGTGTTGCTTCACGGAGCCTGCATCAATAGTTCGTACTGGAGCAATCAAGTGGCTCACCTAAAAGACAAGTACATGATCCTGACGATCGATCATGCCGGTCATGGCAAATCGAAGGATATGTCCGGGCCATACACACTTGAGCGTTTTGCAAACGATGCGGTTGGCATTATTAAGAGCTTAAAACTCGATAGTATTATTCTCGTGGGGCATTCGATGTCCGGCGATATAAGCCTGCACATTCATCATGCCTTAAAGGGCAAGGTGCTTGGCATTATCGGCATAGATAATTTTAAGGGCCTCGGTGCCGAGATGCCTCCAGAGCAAAAAAAGCAGATGGATGGATTTATGAAGCTAATCGATAAAGATTTTGCTGGCAGTATCCCCATGGCCACTTCATTTTTATTTTCTTCAACTACAGATACTGCTGTTAAGGCTCGGGTGAATAACGATGTGCTTGAAGGCGGGAAGACGCTCTTTCTATCTATATTAAAATCTATAGGTAAGCAAAGTGCTTTTGAACGCAGCGAAGCAAAGCAACTGAAAGTGCCGTTATTCCTGGTTAATAGCGATAAAGATCCCACCGATGAAAGTTTGTTAAAGAAATACTGTGGCGCTTCTTATAAGATCTGGCAAATTCATAATAGCGGCCATTATCCGATGATCGAACAACCAACGGAGTTTAACCGACTTCTTGACGAAGCACTCGCCTCAATTAAATAATAGTATGACTATGCCATCTGCCGATAAACGCATCGACGCTTATATTGCAAAGTCAAAGGAATTTGCTCAGCCAATCTTAACGCATTTCCGAGCGCTCATTCATAAGACCTGCCCCGATGTCGAAGAGACCGTAAAGTGGGGAATGCCCTTCTTTACTTATGAAGGTGATAACCTCTGTATGATGGCCGCTTTCAAAGAGCATTGTGTGCTGGGTTTCTGGAAGGCCAAATTAATGAGTAATAAAAAGCTCATGGAGAATGCTTCATCGGAAGCGGCGATGGGTCACCTCGGGAAGATCATGAGCATGAAAGATCTGCCGCCAAATAAAGAGTTGGTGGCCGATATTAAAGAAGCGATGAAGCTCAATGAAGATGGCATTAAGCTTCCGTCAAATAAAAAAGTCAGCGAAGAAAAGAAGAAAGCGCTCAAGACACCGGCTTATCTTACTGCCGCCTTAAAACGTAATAAAAAAGCATGGGCGGTATTCGATGCCTTTGCCTACTCGCATAAGAAGGAATATATCCAGTGGATCGAAGAGGCAAAGACCGAAGCGACTCGTGAAAAAAGAATTGCCCAAGCTATCGAATGGATAAGCGAGGGCAAAGGACGTAATTGGAAATATCAGAAAAAGTAAGTTACCGGCTGGCTTTATATAACCTCCTCGCAACAGCCATTTGCCCGATATGCCACGTCTCATGACGAATAGCAGCGCGGCAAAAATCTATCACCGCCCGGCCATTCGCCATTTTCTCCGATAGCCTTTCTTCAGAAATGCCTTCGATCACTGTGCGAAACCGTGCTCGTATAGCTTTCACTTGTTTAAGGGCATCGGCAAGAGAAGTAACTTGTGGTGGCTCGGGCTCCGGTACGCTCTTCGGACGTTGAGCGATTGCCTGTCCGTAATGATCCCAGCATTGGCCGAGATGCACCAGATGCCAAAGGATCGTCCCCGATGGCGGCATCGTTTCATCTTTTTCATCGGCGGCATAGACCGGCGATTGGTAGTACGCTTCTTCTTCGCTCAGGTCTGCAAATTTCGATTCGTACGACTCCCAGTCATGGCTCCAGGCATCGTCGAAGGAAGCGAGTAAATATTCTTTGGTTGTCATTTGCTCGGGTAATGCGAATGCACCCATGCTCTGAACTTCGCATCGGCTGCAGGAAATTCTGCATCGTTGTTGAACTCGCAGATGAGTTCATTGCCATGCATAACTTTCACTTTTGCATCGAGATCGAGCGGGCCATTATACGGTTTATGCTCGGCAAGCGTAGCGACTTTCTCTTTCGCCTTTGCGATCTCATCCTCTACCGAAGTTGCGACCTTTTCAACTAACGCATCGGCGCTGAAGGCTTTGCCCGTCGTGTTCTTTACCAGCTCCATAAAGGAAACCGAGTTGCCGGATTTCCAATAACCACGTTCAAGCTCGGGGCCGACGTTCGGGTTATCATTGATATAGCCGTACTTCTCAAGAATATATTTGCGTGTTTGATGCACTGCCATCTCAGCCAGTACATAGCCATGATAATACGCACTCGATTCACCGGCCAGAATATGCGGCACCGCAAGGATAGGGCGCGGAGCTTCCGGCATGAAATACATCCGGCGTTCTACTTCATCGGCAATGGCGGTTACTCGCTCGGCCGTGAGTTCGCTTGCCAGTAATTCATAAATTGCTTTTTCAAAATAGCAGACGCCAAGCATCGCACGGACATTCACGACTTCATACGGCTGCATGAGTTCGATCTGTCGCTCGATAATATCGAATGGAATTGCATCACCATTCGCATTTTTCGCATAACGCGTCAGCCAATCGGAATCGGAGAGAATCGCATCGCAGAACATCGACTGCGTCTCGGCATAGGCAACCGATGTCGGTGCAAACTCCTGCGCGAAGCACGGCGCATTCATCTGAATGTTCGAGAAGTGCGCGGCATGGCCGCCTTCATGGAAGAGCGTATTGAGCGCATCGTGGCCCGAGCCTACTTTATTCGGAATAGCATTCGCCGTAAAATTAATACGCGCCGAATTCCATTTGCCATGATCGTACCACGCCGGTTGCGGACCGTGCATAAAGCCGTTCTCGTATTTACCGATGCGATCGATAAGATCGAGCGTTAGCTGTGCACCACGGAATTTAATACCGAGTGCAGCGAACGAACGCACCCAGCGCTCGAGGCCCAGACCAAACGGCAGATACGGATCAAGTTCTTTTGCGATGGAGCCGGAGCGGAAGTGCTCGAAATTCCAACCGCGTGCTGCTGCCTGTCCGTGATCTTTCGTGATCTTCGCAATCGCTTTCTGTGCACTCTCGCGGGTGCGGACTTCAAGATCGTCGAGTAATTCAAACAGCTTGCGCTTAGAAAAACCTTCGGTGCGCTGTACTTTCCAATCGTAGTAATCTTCATAGCCGCAGCTCTTGCCGAGTTCATTACGCTTGGCGATGATCTCAAGAAAACCATGCTCGAGTGCAAAGGGCCCGATGCTTTTTAAGCCATCGTACGCTGCTTTGCGCGTAGCTTCGTCATCGCTGATGCGCTTGAGGTTCGATAGCTCGTTGGTAGTAGCGCGTTTGAATTCACCACTTGCCGGATCTTTATAACCAAGCTCCATACCACCACGGGCAACGAGCAGCTTGCCTTCGAGTTCGACGATCTCGGCGGAAAGTTTTTGTGCGGCTTCTTCTTCGATCGCATTCGCGGTAAAGAATTGCTCCCAGCCTTTGGCTGCGGTAAGATCATCGGGCGTCGGGGAGGTAGAGGCGACGAGATCGCGGAGGTATTTTAGCTTCGAAGCATCCTGCGAAAACGTATTGACGGCGATCTCGGCATCGGCGGTGCGCTGCTGCGAAGCGGCCGGATCGTCGGAGAGGCCCATTTTCGATTCCCAGAATGAATTCTCTTTCTTGGTAAAGAGCTGTAAGAATTCCGAGTTAAGCTGATCGATATAATTTGAAAGTGGCGACATAAGATCGAATACAATTGTTTTGTGGATAGTAAAGAACAGTTATGAGTTATATTCCATTCGATAGACTACCAGATCACTCCCGCTTGTGGATTTTTGCCGCCGATAGAGCGCTATCCGAGGCGGAAGCCGCAGCGTTAATTAACGAGTTGCAGGGCTTTGTCCAGACCTGGCTTGCCCACGGAATGCCGGTAACCGGAAGCTGCCAAATGAACTACGGGCAGTTTCTTTTTATCGCCGCCGATGAATCGACCCTGCCGACGGGCTGCTCCACCGATGAAATGACCCGCCGCGTCAGGATGCTTGGCGAGACCTACGGGGTAGAATTTCTCGGCATGCCGAAAGTCTATTACCGCAAGGGCGATGCCATCCAAACGATTGGCAGGTTTGAATTTGGCGATCTGGCAAAAACCGGCGAAGTTGGCCGCACGACGACCGTCTTCGATAATACACTGACTAAGCTCGCCGATCTGCGAGGCGGCAAGTGGGAAGTACCGGCGGCCGAGAGCTGGCATGCAAAGGCGTTTGAATTTCAGGGATAATGGAACCGCTTTCCGCCCTTTTCTCGTTGTGCTAACCCTGTTTTCAGGGAGGAATTGCCTCGTGGCCTAATGGTATGGCATCTGATTCTGGATCAGCAGGTTCCAGGTTCGAGTCCTGGCGAGGCAGCAAAAAGGGACTCATCGAGTCCCTTTTTTATTGCGTATTAGTTTGGTTAGGGTCAAAGGGTCATGGGGTCAAAGCCTAGGGGTTTGACCCCATGACCCTTGACCCTTGATCCTACCTTTCGAATTAATTGGTATCCTTTTGCCGTTATTGAGGTGCGTTTATTTTCCATCATCACAATATGACCGGAATATTGAAGCTGATAATAAGGTGGTCGGCCGTGGCGGACAACCTATTGTTTTTCTTTCGGGAATGTTTGGCTAACAGATCACACCTACGGCATTCACCATATTCATCTAAAAAAGATGAGTATCTGTACATACCGCCCCCACAGTTCTGCGCGAGCATTAAGCAATAATGAACATCCATACTCGTTACTTTATGCTACTTAACCTAGTTAGATAAAGAACTACTAGAAATTTATATATGAATTTTGATCAATTTAGGGACGAAGATCCCTTAGCAAACCATGAACGACTTCGTTCCAATTTCGTCAGGCAATTCGTACAACACTACAACACGCCATCCAGGACGCGGACAGCATATAATAAAGCAACGCCAAAACGCATAGTACAATTTTGGGATAATCTTGATCAATTACCTCAGGATGTTAAAGAATGTATGGATTCTTGGAGGGTACTTGAACGGTCTGGATTTGAATTTCAGATTTTTGACGAAACGACGGCAAGAGAGTTTATCAAGGCTCAATTAGGCTCAAGATATGGAAAAGCATTTGATAAGTGTTATCATCCTTCAATGAAGTCCGACTATTTCCGGTATAGCTACATTTTCGTAGAGGGTGGTTTCTATATTGACGCAGATGATGTCTACCATGGAGCTGTGATCGATCATCTATTTGCTGATGGGAGATTGAAACTTCAACCATTCTGTTATGATATTGCAACAAATCAAATGGTTTCACCTTCATCTTTTGTGAATCAGGGAGCAAACAAAACGAGTTGGATTTTTTATTTCAATACAACACCATTAATCGCAAGTCCCAAACACCCTATTGTTGAACGGGCACTGCTTAACGCTACTACATATCTTGAGCAAGTATCAGAAGGAGAATTACCAGAAGTTCAGGCTTCCACTGGTCCAGGCAACCTCACCAGATCTATTTTTGAACTGCTCGCTGATCAAGCCTGTCCTGAGGAAGAATTGCTTATTTTACATGATTGGGAGAAGATATCTACTAGTAAATGGCCGCTTAGTTATCGAAATGACAAAAGGAATTGGAGGCTTTCTAATCAGCAAGCCTATCAAACTTCATAACAAAAATAGAAGCCATGAACTTACTACGCCCTCAACTGGCCATTATCAGTTATGCTTTTCGAACGTGGCTCTCTTTTCGCAGGCTTCTACATAAACGAAGGTGTCAAGCATTTGGTATTAAACGTAACGGAAAGCGCTTGCAAATTGAGAAGATCTATGTTATCAACCTTAACCGTGAACCTGGACGTTGGGCCAGGATGAAGCAAGAGCTCAAACGAATATTTGACTCATCAGGAGTTGAACTCCTAAATTTATCTGTGCGGCATGTTGCTATTGATGCTAATGAGTTTTCACGAAATCCGTCTAAAGATGCTCAGATCGATCCTTTTTACACCCTTGAAGATCAGTTATTTGTAGAACCCCAACCGCTGGTTCTTCCAACCCGCCTCGAACTAAATGAACCGATTCGAATGAGTCGAGCTGAGTGTGCCGTTGCGCAATCACATATCAGTGTATGGAAACAGGTTGCTGAGAGTAATAACGAATACGTACTCATACTTGAGGATGATGTATGGTTTCATTTAAACTTCGCAAGCGATTTAGATAAGGTGTGGAATGATCTAGAAAATGATTTGCAGGGTAAATTTGACATTCTTTATTTGTCTTATCTTGAAGTAAAGCATGGTGCGCCAAAAACTATTTTGTCAAGGAATGTATTTAGACCAATGCGTGGACTTTGGCACCTGTCTGGGTATGTGCTTTCTAGAAATGGCGCTGAAAAACTTCTAGGTCTTCTCCCATGTCGTGGCCCGATTGATCTTTGGATAAATCAGCAGTTCAAAACATTGGATGTGCTTGCAGCTAAACATTCTCTTATTAGCCAACGCAGGGACACTAAATCTAGCAATTCGTATTCAATACTTCCCACACTTACTAAGATAGGGGCAATCACTAGTGAGGGGGCAGCATTATTTAATATCCGGCCAGCTGAGCAGCCCGTATTTGCTTTTGGCCCTGAAGGTACTGGCCAGTCATCGCTTGCAATGGCCTTGTCTATGCTAGGATACAGGTGCTGTAGTGATTTCCAAGATATACCTTTAGCTGAAATGGATAATCTTCTCAATGGAAGAGCGGAGAGAGTTTTCAATGCATACGTGAATATTGGCTCTTTGTATTCAAAAGTTACGGAGCTCCTGATTCTATACCCAAAGGCAAAGTTTATTATTACGGCAGATAAAAAAGCCGTTTCAGACGAGATGTTCTTGAAAATGGAAGATAGTCTGAGAAATGCCGATCTGGCTATACTTTATTCAGAAAAATTGAATACGTGGCAAACCATTTGCGAACACTTAAGGTGTGCGCCACCTAAATGCTCTTACCCTATGGTGAAGGATATTGGTCAAAGACCAATTCTCAACACAAAGAATGAACACAAACCGGCTATAAAAACAAAGATTCCTAAACGTGATAGCTCACCATGGGTCATTGAGTCCCATAAGTTATGGCGAGGTATCAGTCTTGTCGAGACAAGGAGTTGGCAGGTTGATACTGGAACATTAGTCAAAATCACCGACTCTTTGGAATCTCATGATGCAAAACTGTGGCACCTAAGGAGAGATACTTTCACCGATAACTTGGCATTGTTTCGCCCGTCAAATGTCGAGTTTAAATCAGGTATAGGAGCTGTGCTTAACGTAAAAAAGGAATCCGTCGGCGTTCGAGATTACACTGCTGCATCGTTATCCAGCCAAAACCAATACTTATTCGGAAAATTCGAAGCAACCATCAAAGCATCCAATGTTCCAGGAGTAGTCACTGGACTATTTCTCTACCGCAACTCCCCCCGACAGGAAATAGATATCGAAATTACGGGTAATCGGCCAAACCGGCTCTTGGTTAATGTATTTTACAACCCAGGTACTGAAGGAGCAAACTTTGATTATGGTTATAGAGGAGCTCCGACTTATATTGAATTAGGGTTTGATGCATCTAAGGAAAGTCATCGCTTTCAAATTGAATGGGATCCGTACGAAATTAGATGGTTGGTTGACGACAACCTCGTTCATAAACGAACTGTATGGAATCCGACACCTATTCCAGACCTTCCTATGACGTTCCATGTTAATAATTGGGTCTCTCGTTCTGCACAGCTTGCTGGGCGAATTAACAAACGACATCTCCCAGCTACCTCCATAGTTAGTGAAGTCACACTAACGGCAAATGTCGTCATTCAAAAATCCGAGGACAATGAACCGCAGTTGCAGACCCTTACTAATGTTAACCCAAGTCAGTTTATTCAATGAAAATTATATCATTTAATCCCGGTCATGATGGCGCTTTTGTTTACCTCGAAGACGGGCAGTTGATTGCCTCGATTGAAGCTGAGAAAAACTCTCGTTATCGTCACTCGCCGCTTTCTGTGCCAGATGCGTTCAGCATTCTAGGTGAACTTAGAGAGGTGCCGGATGTGCTTTGTAGAGGAGGGTGGTGGCCAGGCAATTCTCTTTCGTCTGAGCAGCGCTCTCTTGCTGGATACTATGGTTTAAGCAACAGTGATATTATCACCGGTCAAAAACGCCTTTTAGGAAAGAATGTTGATTATTTCTCCTCTTCGCACGAACGATCCCATCTTCTTTGCGCCTTTGGTATGTCAGATTTACCAAAGGGAACCCCCTGCTACGCTCTACTTTGGGAAGGCGTGATCGGTTCGTTTTACGAAATTGATGCTGAGTTAAATTTGACAAAACTCGCGGATGTTATGCCTGAGCCAGGACATCGATATGCCTTGCTTTACGGCTTGGCTGACCCAACCTTTGATAAAAAAAATGCAGAATTCTCGCGATTTTCCGACGCAGGGAAGTTAATGGCATTAACTTCATTTTCGAAGAGAAGCAAACCTACGGATGAGGAGGAAAAGATAATAGAGTTTCTAATGCAAGACACTCTTCATCTAAAGGCATACGAGTGCGAAGCCTTAAGACATTATTGTCACTATAATGTAGGATTGGATGATGTTGAGTTTCGTAACTTCACAGGTATAGTAAGCGATAGAATATTTGATCGTTTTTATCAGTATGCCAAATTGAAGATGAAGAGAAACATGCCGCTGCTCATTACTGGTGGGTGTGGTCTTAATTGTGATTGGAATTCGAAATGGAGCGAGGCTAATCTCTTTTCGGAAATATTTGTACCACCTGTCGCCAATGATTCAGGGTCAGCTATTGGCACGGCGATTGATGCCCAATTCCATTTCACTGGCAATCCTAAGATAAATTGGAGTGTCTACTCTGGTCTTGAATTTAATGCTGAGGGCCCATTTGATGCATCATTATTTGACGAGTACGAAACAAGTTATACAATGATTTCTGAAATGCTTGCAAATGATTTGATTGTCGGATGGGTAGATGGGAAATATGAAATTGGCCCTCGTGCCTTGGGAAATCGTTCAATTCTTGCTTCACCCTTTCATGAAAGCACTAGAATTCGGCTAAACGAGATTAAGCAGCGCGAACAGTTTCGCCCAATTGCACCTGTTTGCTTAGAAGAAGATGCTCCAAGATGGTTTAATTGCAATCAGTCTAGCCCATATATGCTTTACACGAAGATTGTTTCTACAGATGCTCTCGCTGCGGTGACCCACGTCAATGGTACTGCACGTATACAAACGGTATCTAATAAAACCAACAGCCACTTATATAAATTGCTTATTGCCTTCAAGGCACTCACTGGCTATGGGGTTTTGTGTAATACTTCTTTGAATTTCAAGGGGAGAGGATTCATAAACAATATTGCTGATCTCGCAACATATACAATAGACCACAATTTGGATGGATTTGTAATTGCAGAAAAATGCTATATGTTAAGGAGCTCTAAAAGTTATCAGGCCTATCTTAGTATCAAAAATTCAGTACGGCACAGGGAACGCCAAAATTGAGACTATCGAGAAGTTGTCGGCAACATTAGAAATAGAAATGTACAAACTGTTTATTAAAGACTCTTATTTGAAATAATAACGAAGCCGCTCAAACGCGGCTTTTTATTTTGAAATGGGTGCTGCTTTTTAATTAGTATCAGGGTCATAGGGTCAAACCCCTATAGGTTTGACCCTATGACCCTTTGACCCTGGGGTTGCGGTAGTGCCCTGGGCGTCCTTTGGTTAATCCTTCTCTAATACCTCTTTTGGCAGTGGAGTGTGATACCTCGAACTGGTCCTGGTAGCGCTGAAGTAATTCCCCATACGGCAGTTCTTCCTCGTCATCCTCAAAGAGGAGGGAGCAATCTCTTTCCGGTTTATAACTTCCGGGTAGGGTAAAATCGCTGTGGGGCCGTTCGTTGCCGGTGCGGGTAAAGGTAAGGGAGTGCTCATGAAACTGCAATTCGAGCGCTTTTTCTTTTAGTTTGCCGGAGACTCCATTACCTTTAAGCACCGAAAGGTATCGTATGCCTTCTGCTTCTCCTTTTCTGAGTTCGAGCAGCAATCTCGTTTTTTGTCCCAGTGCACCGGCGCCTTGTACATGCCGTTGGTTCGGAGCTACGGAATAGGCCGCTTTATTTAAGTGATGGATAAACAAAAGAAGGCATTCGAATTTATTGGCCAGCAGCGCAAAGGGTTTGAGAAATGCCCGTACATCGGTGTTCGAATTTCCATCCCTGCCGTTAAAGAGATCGCCGTAGCTATCTAAGACGATCAGATCCACGGGGTTTGCTGAAAGCATCGTGAACAGGTTCTCTAAGAGGGCCTTGGTATGTATCTGATCGGCAAAGACTATTTGCAGGTGGTCGCGGTTGCAGCTTGCCGTATGATCTGCGCTAGCCTGCAATTGCTTTGTAAAGGCAAATTGGGTGGTATCGATGCTATCCTCGGTGGAAACATAGATGGCTCTCGAGTGGCGAAGCGATAAGGGAAAGCCAAGAAATTCGCTGCGGCCAAGGGAAATACTTAAGGCCAGTTCTCGGCAAAACATCGACTTCCCGCTATCGGGAGCACCGGCAATCGCTGCTAATCCCATCACCGGCATGATAGCGCCCCAGAGGTAGCGGTGCGGGGTGCTCTGGCGCTCGAGTAACTGGCCGAGCGAAAAGATGTATTGCTCGGATTCCGATTCATTCTCCGCTTGCTTGAAGAACGAGTCTAAGTCGGCGATAGAAGATTCGGGTTGAAAGATGGAATTCACGGCTTCTTCCGTACTGGGGTTCATTGGGTGAGTTCTTTCTCTATGTATTCTTTGTAAATGAGATCGGCAGCGTCAAGCCCGTCCGAAGGATCGGTTGTCAGTTTCCATTGGTCAAGTTTCTCGGCCTGGCAATTGATATCAGTGAGAATCTTGCACGCCTTCTGTGCACCGGTTTCACCGGCAGTATCGCAATCGTATAATACTTTAACGGTTCTTCCACGAAGGATGAGCGCTTTCTCTTTAGTAAGTCCGTTCGCACCGCCGCTTGCAATCCATATAAATTCCGGTTTATGATGACTTAAAATGATAGCCGTTTTTTCCGACTCAACAAGAATAATTTGCGTGTTCCGATTATACGGCACCCCGTACCGATTCTTAAATCCCGCACATAACTGATGTTCGCCAAAAAGGCAGGTGTGAAATCCCTCCGATTTTGAATACAGGAAGGAAGCGGGGGAGTGCTTATCGCGGTGGAAGCCATCCGGTAAATACTTTATTTTCTTGGCGTTGACATATTGTTGCCGGTAATTCTGGTACCAATAGAGCACGGCTCCATCCGAAGCGAAGCCGATATTCCAGTCCGATAAAATGCTTTCTCTGGTCAAGCGGATTATTGTCTCAGCAAACGGATGTACTGCGCGAAGCCTTTTAAGCTCCGAGTGCAGGCGTTGGCTTGTAAGCCCTGAACGCTCGTTTGCTTCTGCGGTCGTTAAGCCACCATCAAACTCCATAATAGCTGCCCTTTCTTCAAATGAGTCGCATTCGGTATTCTGATCTTCGCTAGCGAACCCTACAATGGTTTTGGCCACCTGTTGCCGATTGATGAATTGCTGCAATTGCTGTGGCCTTGTCTTCTTGCCCTGTTCTCGATGGGCATTCGCCGTATCGGTTATTGGTGGAAAGATGGTACTGTCACAGGAAAAGCAATGCCCAAAGTGCTCGTGTCCTTTGAACGCAGCAAAGGCAGTCCGAGCAGCACATCGGGGGCACCGTGTTCTTTTATTTGAATAAGAATATGTTGGGAATGCAGTAGCCATCGGATCCAGCGGTTGCTAAGACAACATGGCCCGAGCCAAGTGCCTATAGCTCGGTGGAGGATTGCGGTTTTTCAAATGCATCTGGGCCGAGTTGCCTATTAGTTTGAGACCTAATTTTTAAAATGGTGTCTTACTATACGTGTATATTGTGCAGCAGTATTTCTGGTTGTGAAACGCCGTCAGTTAACCGATGAGGAATTAATAGCAGGGCTGCGTGGGACTCACCGCGAAGCTGAAATCGCATTTACCGAAATCTACAGCCGATATGCACAGCGAACCTATGCGTTCATCTTACGAATGATGGGCGATGGTGCCGCCAGTGAAGATATTCTGCAAGAGGTCTTTCTTAAATTCTTCAATGCCACCCGGCAGCAATTAGTCTTTACTAACCTTCGGGCATTCATTTTTATGATCGCGCGTAACCAGTGTCTTAATTACAAGCGGGATGTGCCGCAAACCGAATCGATCGAGCACATGGAATTCGTGGTTCACGAATTTTCAGGAGCGATCGAGCAGAATGAGTTACTGCAGTTGGTTACCTTATCGCTGGAGTTACTCGAGATCGAATTTCGAGAAGCGTTTGTGCTCAAGTATTACCAGGGGTATTCGTATGAGGAGATGTCTCAGCTAACCGGCGATACGATACCGGCACTCAAGAATAGAGTATGGCGGGCCAAAGAACAAATACGCCGGGCATTGAAACCCTATATAATAGAAGAGCAAAATAAATAGTACTACCTATAGTTATGTCCTACGAAAAACGGATTCACGATTATTTGGCGGGCGAACTCAGCCCGGAAGAAGAGCGGCGGCTCTTTGACGATCTTTCGGCCCATCCTGAATGGCGGCACGAACTTACTGCTCAATTAAAGATCGAGCAGGCAGCCCAAAAAGATTTAGGGACGGTTGTTGTCCCGACTGCTGTGACGGCGGCTATTTTTTCCTCCCTGGATTTTGCGGCTCCCGATCAATCTATTGCTTCACCGGTAAAGACGATGACTGGAGTTACCGGAACAACTATTCTCTCTCGCTTTGGACTCTTTGCTATGGTATCAACGGTGTCGGCTATCATAGCAGTTGGATGCTTAGTATTTATGCTGTACCGCTCCTCGGAAACTACACCGATCGTACATTCTGCAAGCGCCCCTAACGTTTATTCATCGGTACATGATAGTGTACAAACTCACAGTTCTACCTCAGAGCCCAATCAGGTAGTTAAGGCTGCAACTTCGTCGCCTGCCGCCACAAAAGAAATGACGGCATTGAAAACTCCTTTTATCAAGACTATCCCCAACGAACCAATGAGGTTCTATTTTGATATCGGAAGATTTTCCTCTGTGGATTATCTCACACAGAAAAAAATCATCGGTGTTGCCGACGAAGGAAAAATCTATTGTTCGGAAGATGGAGGCAAATCGTGGGAAATGCAAACGAGCGGGACTTCCAGCGATCTCTATGGAGTACATTTTATCGATACCACTCATGGTATTGCTGTCGGTGCGAAGGGTACCGTCTTACATACCAGTACTGCCGGAAGGGAATGGCAAAAAATGTCCAGCGGTACCGAAGCGACGCTGGCAACGGTTCGCTATGCTAATCGCGATACCGTTTATGCCTGTGGTGCACAGGGGACTATTATTCGGAGCACTTCCAGCGGGATACAATGGCAGCAGCTTGAAAGTGGTACAACGGCAAATTTATTTAAGATCAGATTTGAAAACGGTTCGACTGGTATTGTCGGCGGCGAACACAATCTGACGCTTGAAACCGATAATGCCGGTACTACCTGGCATGTGAAACCACAATAATAATCACGATCGTCATGAAAGATATTGCTATGGCTACTCACAGACGAGCTCAATGGTTAGTGCTGGGATTATTATTATGCGGAGCAATAAATATTGCTTCGGCTCAGGTCCCGAAGACTATCTCTTATCAGGGAAGAATTCAGCAGGGGACTTCGCTTGTGAGCGGCAAACATTTGCTGCACATTGCTTTTTATGATGCCGAGACCGGTGGAACAAAGCTCTACGAAGAATCTCAACAGCAGGAAATCTCCGATGGATTATTCTCGATCGTGATCGGGACGGTCACTCCTTTCCCTGCTTCTTTGCCATTCGATAAACCATACTTTCTGGCTATAAGTATCGATGGTGCGGATGAACTACTGCCGAGAACTCCTATGACGAGTGTTCCTTACTCGCTTAATAGTCATTACGCGGAGTTAGCAAAAGGCCTTACTCCTGATGCGAATGGAGTTGTCACCAGTATTAATGAATTAAGCGGAGCTATTCGTATAACGGGTGATAGTACAACTGCTATTACGCAAACCGGTAATATAATTTCTATTCATTCTTTCGGAAGTGGCAGCACAGCTACTGCCGGAATTCAATCGATTACGAGCCCGGATAAAACAATTGCAATAACCGGTACTGCCGGGCCAAGCACCACAATCGGTGTTGCCGATAACGCTATTACTACCTCAAAGCTCGCTAACGGTGCGGTTACTCTTTCAAAGATAAATCAGAGTGGCGCTAAAATTGGGCAGATCATTAAATGGAATGGCAGCTCCTGGGTTGCAGCAGATACGACTATTCCTTCTGCTTCGAATCTTATTCCGGGCACAACACCGAATAGCACCCTTAGATGGAATGGTACGCAATGGGTGGAAAATACCAATCTCCGCAGTGACGCAACTGGCAATACGAGCGTAAATGGCAGTACTACACTCGGTGATGGGACCGGTAATGATGACCTCACTATTCAACCCGGCTCCGGCGTAGTAAAGATAGCAGGTTTTGGAAAAGGAGTTGTAAAGAGCACGGCGGTGGGAGTTCTTTCAAGCACTGCTCTTGATTTAGCGAACGATGTGACCGGTATACTATCAGTCTCAAAAGGTGGTACGGGCGTCTCGACTCTTCCTGTAGGTCAACTGCTTGTCGGCAACGGAGTAAACCCAATTAGTACCATGAGCTTAAATGCCGGTGCAGGAATTGCTATTAGCTCGAATGGCAGCGCGCTAACTATTACTAATATAGATACACTCCAATGGAAACTGCTGGGTAATACTACTATCAATCCTGCTACACAATTTTTAGGCACTACCGATCTGAATCCGATCCCATTTCGTACCAATAATATCGAGCACATGCGCCTTGATGCATCGGGAAAACTCGGTATCGGTACTACGGTGCCATCTCAATTGCTCGAAGTTAGAAATGGAAATATCCTTATTTCGAATTCCGGTACAGCAGGGAGTTTACAGATAGCCGCACCGGGAAACAGCTTGTCCACTGCTTTTACAACCTCATCTCAAACGGCCGATATAACATATAAATTACCTCCAAGCATTGGCACTGCTAATCAGGCGCTCGCCATTGCTTCGGTTTCCGGTACTACCGCTACGCTTGGTTGGGTTAATGCGGCAAGTGCTACGGCCTGGAATCTCATCGGCAATAGCAGCACTACTGCCGGAACAAATTTTCTTGGTACCACCGATGATCAGCCACTGTATGTGCAAGTTAAAAATGGCGCGACGGTTTCCAATAGTCTTATTCTCAATCCTAATGGTTCGATCCAGCATAGCCCAACTCGCAATGCGAGAGGGGCTAGTGCAGTCGATCTTCAGCTCAATGGTGCGGTGGGCACTCATGTGGCCAGCGGTCAGTATTCGGTACTATCCGGTGGCAGAAATAATGTAGCGGGAGGGGATGGCTCTGTCGTTGCAGGTGGCGAAGGTAATTCTACCGTTTCAAATTATTCCGTTGTCGGCGGTGGAGCTTCTTCGGTTGCCGGGGGAAGTTATTCCGTTGTAAGCGGAGGAAATTTAAACAGTGCCAGTGGTGCACTCTCATCGGTGATCGGTGGAATAGCTAACGAGTCATTTGGTGCTCGTTCGTCAGTTCTTGGAGGCGGCTATTTAAAGTTAGGTGCCAATAGTGTCGGCTATAATTATGAATCCGGGACTACTATAACCAATATCAGTGCTCTGAGCAATCTGGCATATTTTGGTAATGTCGATATGATGATCGGTAATACCGATAATACTGCGCGTGAGCTTCGCTTCTACGAACCTAATACGTCCTTCACGTATACTGCTACAAACTTCAGCTCCTTCAAAGCCGGCACACAGGCAAGCGATATTATTTATATACTTCCAACTTCACAACCAACGGCTAATCAGGTTCTTTCGGCAACTTCTATAACAGGATCAGGGCCGTATACTATTGGGCTTGGTTGGACGAACAGTGCTAATGCAGCCTGGAATCTTACAGGTAATAGTGGGACGACGGATGGCACAAATTTTCTCGGCACTACTGATAACGTCCCATTCACTATTCGTGCAAATAATATACGGGCATTTCGGATAGAGCCGTTTGCAGGTGCAGTAAACATTATTGCGGGAATAAATACTAATAGTGTCGGAAGTGGATTTTCTGGAGCTACAATTTCCGGAGGAGGATCAACCTTTAGTCCAAATACTATTTCAAATTATTTTGCTACAATATCTGGTGGCGCCCAGAATACTGTTACGGCCAATGGAGGAGTGGTTGCCGGTGGTCAGGTGAATGCCGCAGGTGGTTCGGTTGGTTCTACGGTTAGCGGTGGTTTTTATAATACTGCAAGCGGTTCATTATCTAGTATTGCCGGAGGTTCGAGTTTAAAAGTTGGAAATCTTAGTTTCGGATTCAATGGTGAGCAATATAGCATCAATCCAAGTACTACTATAACAGACATCTCTTCGCATTCAAATACCGCTTATTTCGGAAATGTGGACCTATGGCTCGGTAATGTTGATAACACCGCAAGAGGGCTGCGCTTTTACGAACCCAATTCATCGCGCACCTATACCAATACTAACTTTTCATCCTTCAAAGCCGGGACACAAACGGATGATATTATTTATACACTGCCGACTTCGCAGCCAACCGTCAATCAGATACTTTCCGTCACTTCAGTAAGCGGGTCCTCTCCATACGAAGTAGCCCTTGGCTGGGCAACGAGCACCGGGCCGGCCTGGAATCTTACCGGGAATAGTGGTACTACGATCGGCACAAATTTCCTGGGCACGACCGATAATCAACCCTTTGAAATACTTGTAAAGAATGGAAGCTCTATTAGTAATTCCTTGATCTTTGAATCTAATGGCTCTATTCATCGGGACAATCAGGGGAATGCCCGCGGAGCGTATGCCATCGATCTGCAATCTCTTCCGACCGGTGCCTCAGCACTTCATGTAGCCAGCGGTAATCAATCTGCCATTTTGGGTGGAGTAAGTAACCAGGCAAGCGGGGCCTATTCTGTTAGCACCGCAGGATATGATAATATCGCATCCGGAGACTATTCTGCTATTGGCGGTGGAGATGCAAACAGCGCAACGGGCAGCCATGCAACTATTAGTGGTGGGCGGTATAACGTTGCCTCGGGAGATGGGTCATTTATCGGTGGCGGTGGTTATCAGGGAGCGACGAAACCTAATGTTGCTGCCGGTACTGCTTCGGCGATTGTCGGAGGATGGGCCAATTATACTGCGGGGTTCTATTCATCAGTGGCCGGAGGAGAAAGTAATGGGGTAACAGGTACAAGTTCTGCCATTGCCGGAGGAGGATATTTGCGCTTAGCAGGCAACGGATCTTTTGGTTTTAATAATGGAAGCAGCGCCTCGGATAGTGCTTATGTAAGTGCGAACGCTACGGCCTATTTTGGCAATGTCGATCTGTGGCTTGGTAATACCAATAACACCGCAAGCCAGTTGAGATTTTATGAAGCGCAAAATGGCGGCATAACCATGCCGGGAGCTGCTACAAATTATTCGGCATTCAAAGCCGGTGCACAAACAGCCGATATTACTTATACGCTTCCAACAACCCAGCCGAGCGCTAATCAAGTGCTTTCGGCAACGACCGTCAGTGGAACGGGGCCTTATTCCGTAACTCTTGGTTGGGCAGATGCCGGTACTGGCAGTGGGTTTGTCAATTACGGTCCAACGACTGCTCAAGCTACACTGACTCCGAGAACAACACCGCTATTTAATATAGCCTATATATCTTCTGCCGCTAATGCTAATGCCGCAGGCGCTACTATTACATCCAGTGCAGGAACCGCGGGTAATTTTAATGCTACCGGTCTAACTGTTATTGCTACTGCTACCGGCACCGGGCTTGCAAGAGCTATCGATGCAACCGGAAGAGTAAATATTAATGCGCCGTCGAGTTATGATATTGGCGGGACAAGATTTTTATGGACGGGCGCAAATTCTTCAAATCAGAATACTCTGGTCGGTAATACCGGGAATACAGTAAATGCTGCAAACCTTAATACGTTTGTAGGATACAATGCCGGATACAGCAATGATTATGGGGATGGTAATACGTTTCTGGGTGCAGAAAGCGGTAAGAATACAAACGGCGCTTCTGGCTCGGATAACACATTCGTTGGCGCTGAATCGGGCTATTCGAATACTGATGGAACACAGAATACTTTTATCGGCAGTTATTCCGGCTATTTCAATACTACAGGAAATTATAATATTTTTATTGGTGAAAATACCGGTTTTTCAAATGTCAGTGGGACAAGCAATACATTTGTGGGAATGAATGCCGGCTGGCAAAATACGGCAAACAGTAATTCGCTGTTCGGACAAGGTTCTGGATTTAACCTTAAAACAGGATCAAACAATACCTTTATAGGAGTATCAAGCGGTTACTACGATACTTCGGGAGGAAGTAACGTTATGATCGGGGTCAGTTCGGGCCTTTACCATAAGGCCGGAGATAATAATACCTACATCGGAAGAGGCTCGGGAAGTATCGATACGGCAGGTATCAATAATACAATGATAGGATATGGAGCAAGCCCAACGGCAGGTCATTTCAGTAATGCGACAGCTATTGGAGCTTCGGCACAGGTCGGCGCAAGTAATAGTATCATTCTCGGTAGTATTTCCCCGGTAACAAAAGTCGGAATTGGTACCATTGCTCCGCAACAACAATTAAATATTGAGAACGGTAATGTTCTTCTTTCGAGAACGACAGGCAATAGTCCGGATTCAATACAATTCCAGGGTACGGGCACCGGAATATCTTCATTTGCTGCCGGAGCCCAAAGTACAACCACGATAAATTATACATTGCCGACCTCGCAGCCAAGTGCTAACCAAGTGCTGACGGCAAGTTCGGTAAGTGGCTCTGGTCCCTATTCGGTTGCTCTTAGTTGGGCTAATAGTACTGCGTCGGTTTGGAGTCTGTCCGGAAATAGTGGAACAAGTTCTTCGTCCAATTTTATTGGCACGACGGATAATCAGGATCTCGTCATTAAAACCAATAATAGTGAGGCTCTTCGGGTAAAAGCCTCCGGGAATATTGGTCTTGGCACCACTACTCCTTCTCATAAATTACATAGTGTTAATAGCACCACTACCGATGAAGTTGCTGCTATCTATGGTACTACCACCAGCTCGACTTCCAGCCAGTCTATTGGTATGTGGGCAGATGCAAGTAATACTGCCACTTCAAATACCGGTACTATTGCTATGCTTGCTACGGGTAATGGGAATACAACGGCCGGACAAACCAACATTGCCCTCCAGGTAAACGATGGAGAATTTACTATAGGAAGAACAACAGAAACGCCAACGACGGGTACCACCGTTAATGCTGCTACCGGTGGTACCGATTACTCTGCAGAAGGACCGAGTGGGATGGTTGAATTGACACTGGGCAATGGAAATCTTGCAACTGCTGCTCCCACCGCCAACACGATGCAGAGTTTTGGAGCAATCACTATTAATAATCGATATTGTCAGGCAGCAAGTATCGTACTGGTCAATGTATCGGGTATGACCGAAGATGGCACAGCACCGGATGTGCGGGATGCAGCATTCATAGTAAATGTAGATAATATCGCCGCAGGGTCATTTTCAGTTCGTATCAAGATGATACCTTCGGCCACCAATGCTACCAACTATAGCTCGAACGATAAAATAAGAATAGGGTACGTCATTGTAAATCCTTCCAGATAAGAAGCAACTATGATTCGTACCATTTGTGCTCTGGTAGCAATACTGATATTGTTAGTAGAACCGATTCGGGCACAGACGATCTCCGGAGTGATCAATACTTATTATAAAGTTATTGATGTCGATAGTTGTCATAACCAATTGATCGTTTCTTCAACAACAGGGCTTACCGCCGGAATGAAGCTACTGCTTATTCAAATGCAAGGAGCCGTCGTTGATCGTAGCAATACTGCTTCTTTTGGATCGATAACTTCATTGGAAGGTGCAGGCACTCATGAATTTGTAACGATCGAATCGGTTACTGCTACCACTATAACGATCAGGAATAAACTCTTGCATCACTATGATGCGCTTTCGCAAGTGCAGGCAGTCGCTGTGCCGCAGTACTCTTCGGCAACGGTTGTAAGCACACTGCTTGCCGGAGCCTGGGATGGCGAAAAGGGTGGCGTGCTGGTACTGATGGCCGATACACTCACCCTTCGAGGCGATATAGAAGCCTCCGGTCTTGGGTTTCGCGGAGGCTTCGTTTCAAATAACTCCGGAGCAACTTCCAAACAAGATTATTTCTACGATGGCGTTTCCGGCGAGGGGGCGTTTAAAGGAGAAGGCATTTCAATTGCCACTACTGCATACGAAGCAGGTCGTGGTGCCATTGCCAATGGCGGTGGTGGTGGGAATGCCCGCAACAGTGGCGGTGGAGGTGGCGCTTGCGCCGGTAATGGAGGCAGAGGTGGCGATCAGATCGATCAATTTACGCGAATTCCTATCGGTGGCGAAGGCGGGTATGAAGTTCATGCTTCTCCATCGCAAATTATTATGGGCGGAGGAGGAGGAGGAGGACAGCAAAATGATTTTGCCGGAAGTTCGGGCGGTGCCGGCGGTGGAATAATTTATATCAAAGCAAACGTACTGATGGGAGGCGCTGCAATTCATGCCAATGGGGCAAGTGCAGCCGTGACATATGAGGATGGTGCTGGCGGCGGTGGCGCCGGCGGCACCATTATTCTCGATATCCCAGAACTTTTAGGCACCTTGAATCTTGAAGCCAAAGGTGGAAATGGCGGGGATGTAGATGATAAAAATTTGCTGCCGTATTGCTATGGCCCGGGCGGAGGTGGTGGTGGTGGAATAATCCTCACTACTGCATCGACAACGTTTCTACCCTCTATTTCTATGTGCAGTGCCGGTACATCCGGAAAAATTGTCAGTACTTCTTCGGCATGTACCGGATCAACCTATGGAGCTGCCGATGGGTTAGCCGGAGCAATAGTCCCGCAATCATATATTGTACAAGAAAGCACCGCGCCGTTTAATGAGCCGATGGCTACAACTCATAGCATGACCATTTGCTCCGGCGAACCAGTAAGTCTTTCGGCAATTGGAGGAGATTCTTACAATTGGAGCCCGGCATCTTCTTTCTCCGATCCCGCGCAAGCAACACAACTTCTAACGCCACAATCGAGCGTTACCTATTATGTTACAATAACAAGAGCAGGATGTAGTTTTTTTGATAGCGTAGAAATTACGGTCAATCCAAAACCTTCTGTTGATATATCGGCGCTGTCAACAATACTGCTTTCTCCAACCGATTATATTACCCTTCATGCTACCCCGGGATTTTTACAATACAACTGGTCAACAAATGAAACGACGGATTCTATTATTATTTCATCGCCCGGTACTTATTCGGTGATCGTTACCAATACCTACGGTTGTAAGGATACGGCATCGATCGATATTCAATCGCTTGTCAAGCCGGAGATCGGACTATCAATCCCCACGATCGAAGGATATCCCGGAGATCATATTGTTATTCCGGTTTCTATTGTATCCTCAACCAACGTAACGCCTCAAAGTGCTACCGATATAACGTATCGCCTTCGATTTAACAGGTCGCTCTTAGTGCCGCTAGATAAAAGCGCACCTTCTCAGTTTAACGGACGCGAACGAACGGTTACATTGCAGGCGACTCGAGGTAACACGCAGACGGCTGGGACACTTGGAGCATTTGAATTCATTGCAGCGCTCGGCGATACGAGCGAAACGCCACTGGTTATAGACTCTGTAGAATGGACAAGCGGCGTACCAATTGCTACGACAGTATCGAATGGGACATTTAAGCTTCTTGGTATTTGTCCTCAAGGGGGTAATAGGTTTTACGATCCAAGTGGCATCTTGTTCTTAAGTGCGGCCATCCCTAATCCGGCAGCAGGTCCGATCGATATTCAATATCAATTGCTTGAGGAGGGAGAGACCCGATTACTGATAGTCGATATGCTTGGCCGAACGACAGCTATTCTACTACAATCATCTCAAGTGCCAGGTAATTATCATATAGCGTTTGATGCTTCAGTGCTCTCAAACGGTGCATATACGATTATCCTGCAAACACCTTCTCAAGTGAGAATGTCAAGGTTGGAGGTATATCATTAACCGATGACTTCCCGATGTATGTATTGGCGATTGATACTTCTACTGTGTGCTTTAAGTTACTCATATTCGTCAGCGTCGGCTCAGGAACGAGCAGAGCATATTTCAAATTATGGCGGCTATATTCACGGCTCGTTCAATATTCACTCGGCAAATTTTCAAACGTTGCCGGGTGTCCCGAGTTGCTGCCCGCGGTTTGAAAGTGGTACCGGGCTTGGCCTTGATGCGGGAATATTCTACGACCTATTGACTTTACTCCCTATTCCTCTACAACTTCGATTAGGATATTCTGCTATAGGAGCCACTCTAAAAAAAGATGAAGCAACGACAGTAACCGTTAACGATCAAGATGCATCCGGCATCTTTGAACATTCGGTTAAAGGTACTATCGCAATGATAAGCCTTTCTCCAATGGGAGCATATTCTTTTTTGGAAAGAGGTAGAATGCTTGTTGGTCCGACGATAGGATATATACTATCAAACCAGTATTCCGAACAGGAAGAAATTATTGAACCGACCAGTAATGGCACCTTTGAAAACGGCAAGCGAATTAGAAATCAGTATTCAGGCGCAACACCGAATGCCTCTTCATTCTATGCCGGGCTTTCTGCCGGTCTTCAATACAGGTTGCCTCTTAATGCAGGGCAGTCATTGTACCTTGTTCCCGAAGTAGCTTATACCTATGGCCTTACGCAGATCGCCTCCGGACTGAACTGGCGTGCTTCTTCCTTTAAGGCAGGGGTGGCATTGCAATTTGATACCTATAAAGATATTCCTCGAAAGATAGACACGCCGGTGATTGCTCCACCGCCACCACCTCCTCCTATCGTAACGAAACCAAAAGCACCGATAATTACAGCGACGCTTGCAACCGCAGTTATGGATACAACAGGTGCTGAAATTCCGGTGAATGAGCTGGTGATAGAAGATTATATACGCACGCAGTACCGACCTCTGCTCAATTATATCTTTTTCGATCAGGGTTCTGCAGAACTATCCTCCCGGTACCATAGGCTTGATCCGGATCAGGTCAAAGAGTTTAATGTTGGAAAATTAAATGAGTATGAGACCTTACCGTTATATTATGAGCTTCTCAATATCATTGGTAAGAGAATGCAACAGTATCCCAAAGCTCATCTAACGATCACCGGTTGCAATGACGATCAGGGCACCGAGAAAAATAATAGATCACTCTCTAAAACTCGTGCCAAAACGGTAGCTGCCTATTTAAGCAATGCCTGGGGCCTTTCGGCTTCGAGGATAAAACTCGAACTTAGAAATCTACCTGAAAAACCATCAAGCTCTTCCGATAGCGATGGTGCACAGGAAAACCGTAGAGTCGAGTTGACCTCTAATGTTTGGCAGGTACTCGAGCCAGTCTTTACTACCGATACGGCGCACATTCCTAAGCCGCCGATAGTGAGATTTATTCCGACAGGAATTACAGAGGCCGGCGTTGATCGTTGGCAGGTATCTTCGTTCGAACCGCTAAGAAAATTGAAAGATTTTTCCGGTAAAGACTCACTACCATCAAGGCTCGATTGGGAATTGGAAAAAGAACGGGAAGCAACGCTGGCAAAGCTCGATACGGTGACCGCTTCATTAATCCTGGCCGATCGAATCGGGCAAACGGCCGAATCGGCTCCGGTAACTATCCCGGTTCGCCATTATACACTCGCCGATAAGCATCGTGAAGGCTCGATCGATACGATCATTTCACGCTACAGCTTGATCTTATTTGATTTTGACCGTAGCGAACTCAGCGAATCTAATCGCAGAATAGCAGAATTTGTCAAGCAGCGAATTTCGGATGAAGCAAAAGTAAGCATCCTGGGCTATACCGATCGTATCGGCACCGATGATTATAACCGGCAGTTATCGGAACAACGCGCCCAGGCCACCGAGCGCTATATCGGTCTCACTCAGGCAGAAGTAAAAGGCCTTGGCAGGCGCTATCTCTTGTATGACAATTCTCTCCCTGAGGGAAGATTCTATTCAAGAACAGTTACGGTCATTGTTTCTACACCGATGAAGCATTGAATTTTACTAATTTTGCAATCCAAGATCAGGTTCGAATCCTGGCGAGGCAGCAGTTAATTACTACCCCTTCTGTAGTACTACCGAAGGGGTATTTGATTTTTATGACTTATTTTAGTATTTAGCGCATTCACCGGTAACCGATTCTGTTCTATGGATAATGTAGCAGCGATTATATTCCTTTAGAATCACTACTGCAATAGATTACCAGTTTCAAAAGCTTGTGAAAAGCGAATCATGAGATTCTCGATCAGTTGATAAACTATACTCAATGGCAGCGCCGCATAATTACAATACCAATTCGTTAAAAGCGAAATCGCTTGGCATCGATACCTACCGCGAAAATATTATTTTTATACGAGCTGATTGCCATGTCTGTAAGTCTGAAGGATTTAAGGCCCTGACTCGTATTATAGTGGAGCATGGCCAAAAAAGTATCATTGCCACATTAGATGTAGTTCACTCCGATTTTCTGCCGGAACATGAAGCAGGTCTTTCCGAAGTGGCTTTCGAACGCTTGGGCATTTCCGATGGTGATGTAATTACCGTCAGGCATCTGCGGCCGCTTGAGTCCTTAAGCGATGTACGATCTAAAATGTATCGTAACAGACTTGATGAAGCCGCTTATCGGGGGATCATTACCGATATTACTCATGGGTTGTATTCTAATATCGAGTTGGCTGCTTTTATTTCGGCATGTTCGGGAGATAACCTTGATCTTGAGGAGATCATATCGCTAACAAAAGCGATGGTCGATAGCGGGCAGCGAATGAGTTGGGATAATGACATCGTCGTCGATAAACATTGTGTCGGAGGATTACCCGGAAATCGGACGACACCTATTGTCGTAGCGATTATCGCTTCTGCGGGTCTTACTATTCCGAAAACTTCTTCCCGAGCGATCACGTCTCCGGCCGGGACTGCCGATACCATGGAAACGATCACCCCCGTAGATCTCTCCATAGAAACGATACGCAACGTTGTCAATACGCATGGAGGGTGTGTCACCTGGGGAGGAAGGGTTAATCTAAGCCCGGCGGATGATATTCTGATCACGGTCGAACGGTCGCTTGATATTGATAGTGCAGGTCAAATGATTGCCTCCGTGCTTTCCAAAAAGAAGGCAATGGGTTCGACGCATGTTATTATTGAAATCCCTGTCGGTTCAACGGCAAAAGTCAGAACGACCGATGAAGCATTGAAATTACAGTACTATCTTACAGCCGTAGGAAATGCTATCGCCCTAAAAGTAGAAGTGTTAATTACGGATGGTTCGCAGCCTGTCGGCCGGGGCATCGGTCCTTCGCTCGAAGCAATGGATGTATTAGCAGTATTGCGAAATGAAGTGGGCGCCCCGCAGGATTTACGCGAGAAAGCGCTCCTAATATCGGGCGCATTATTAGAGCTTTCAGAAGCGGTCTCCATTGGAGAGGGATATGCAAAAGCACAAGAACTCTTAGATAGCGGGAGCGCCTGGAAGAAATTCCACGATATCTGTATTGGGCAAGGAGGGTTTCGTGAGCCGGAATTTGCAATCTATAAACAAGACATCCTTGCCGATCGTAGCGGGGTAGTAACGGCAGTCGATAATCGCAAACTGGCGAGGCTTGGCAAGCTCGCCGGTGCACCGCTAAATCCATCGGCAGGGATTCTATATCAGGCGCCTCTTAAAAGCAGCGTAGAAAAGGGACAGACACTCTTTACCATATACGCTGAAGCAAAGGGAGAACTGCAATATGCGTTGGAGTATCTGGAAACGGCGAATCATATTGTGACCATCCAATGATCGATATGAAAAAAATATTTTTCTCCCTGCCTCATAATGAAGCTCTGACCAGGTCATTAGCAGCAAAAGCCAATGCCGAAATGGGAGAGGCTGTTATTCGACGATTCCCGGACGGGGAAACCTATGTGAAGGTACAAACGGATGTCCGGGAAAAGAAGGTAGTCATAGTTTGCACTCTGGATCATCCTGACGAAAAATTGCTGCCACTCTTTTTTCTATCAAGAACAGTAAAAGAGCTTGGCGCTGCTTCGGTGTGTTTGGTCGCTCCTTATCTTGCTTATATGCGTCAGGATAAACGCTTTCAACCGGGAGAAGGAGTTACTTCTACTTATTTTGCTTCGCTTCTTTCACAATTTGTCGATGAATTAATCACTATCGACCCTCATCTGCACCGCCGAAGCTCCCTTTCGGAAATATATTCCATACCGACTATCGTCGTACACGCGGCGGATACCATTTCACACTGGATAAAAGAGACTATCGAGAAACCGGTTCTGATAGGACCGGATAGTGAAAGTGAGCAATGGGTATCTGCTATTGCCGCAAAAGCAGGCGCTCCGTATATTATTCTTGAAAAGACGCGGCGAGGTGATACGGAAGTTGAAGTATCGGTGCCTCAGGTGGCGGCTTATAGTAATTATACACCGGTGTTAGCCGATGATATTATTTCTACGGCAAGAACAATGATCGAAACGATAGGCCACCTTAAGCGCGCTAATATGGCAAAGCCTGTTTGTATTGGAGTTCATGGCATATTCGCCGGTACGGCTTATGCTGATCTTTTGACAGCTGGAGCACAAAGAGTTATTACCTGCAATACTATTGTGCACGAAACCAATGGTATTGAAATAGCGGATCTGCTTTTTACAAAGTTGTAGCTTAAAAAATACTTTTATCGTTGATGTTACTCCAGCTTCTTATGGAAGCGCAGCGTACTGGCCGTTAGCAGCAGCACTCCGATACCGAACATTGCTGCAAGTTCGGGCCATAGGTTCATGAAGCCATCGCCTTTTAAGAATATGCCGCGGACGATCTCAAGAAAATACCGCAGCGGAATGGCATAGGTAAGATATTGAACCCACTGCGGCATATTTTCAATGGGAAAAGTGAAGCCGCTTAAATAGAGGAAGGGGATAAAAATAAAGAACTGCATAGTCATCGCGGCTTGCTGCTGAGAGTGCGAGACGGTCGAAACAAAGAGCCCGATACCGAGCGATGAGAGAAGAAAGATACCTCCGCTAAAGAACAAGAAGAAAATATTCCCGCGCATCGGTACATTGAACCAGAATCTTCCGACGGTCAGTACAAGAATAACATCGAAGATACCAATGAGTACAAAGGGCACCAGCTTCCCGAGGATCAATTGCCAGGATTTTATGGGAGTAACGATTAACTGCTCCAGCGTCCCGACCTCCCGTTCTTTCACGATAGCCATAGCCGTGAGCATCCCCGTTACCAGCAGCAGCAGCATTGCTACGATACCCGGTATCATGAAGTTCTTACTTTTAAGTTCAGGATTATACCAGACGCGGGTATCGCTTTTGACCGATGGAAATTCCGGCTTTATTCCTGACTTACTGATCGTCCGCTGCATTACCTGCTGATTATAGGCGCCGGCAATTTGCCCTGCATATCCCAATGCAATACCGGCGGTATATCCATCGGAGCCATCGACGAGCATTTGAACCGGCGCACTTCGGCCGGCTTCGACATCGCCGCCGAATTTCGGAGGAATGACCAGCGCTACCTGTATGGTCCCATTATCGATCAGCTTATCGATGCTCTTATATTCATTGACGTCACGCTCGATCGTGAAATACCCCGAAGAAACAAAACTCCTGACAAACTCACGGCTGGTTGCCGATTTATCGAGATCGCAGACCGCCAGCGAAATATTATTGACATCCGTAGTAGCTGCATAGCCCATCAGGAGCAGTTGCAGGATGGGTGCAATGATAATAGTTGCCCGCAAGCGGGGGTCGCGCTTGAGCTGGTTAAACTCCTTTATGATGATAAAAAAGATCGTTTTCATCTTACAGCTTTTGTTTTTTCAAGCGTCGGCTCGAAACCCAGATCATGAACGAGGCAAAGATCGACATTGCCAGCCAATCGTCCCAGAATGCCCCAATGCCGACGCCTTTAAGCATGATCGCTCTAATGGCATGAATGAAAAAGCGTGCTGGGGTCATATAGGTAACGACCTGCACCGCGACAGGCATAGAGCGGATCGGGAAAATAAAGCCGGATAAAATATTCGAGGGGAGTGTCGAAACAAGCGTAGCAATCTGAAAAGCAACCTGCTGAGAGTTCGAGATCGTAGAAACCCAAAGGCCAAGCGATAGCGCGCAGATGAGGTATAATAAGATCGTCGCCAGCAGATAGATAACGCTGCCTTTAATCAATACGCCGAATACAAAATAGGAGATCGAGAGCAATATCCCAGTTAAGATCATCGCGATGATGAGGAACGGCGTCAGTTTGCCGATTATAAGTTCGAGCGGCGTGATCTGAGATACGACGAGCTGCTCCATCGTGCCGCGTTCTTTTTCGCGGACGATCGACATTGTTGTTGCCACGACGCAGGTGAGGATCAGCATATAGCCGATCAGGCCGGGGATCTGGAATTTGATGGTTGAAAGCTCGGGATTGTACCAGGCACGCGGACGGAAGTCGATAGGGACATTAAACGACTTATTCATCCGGCGCAGCGTTTCGGTGCGAAGTTCGGATGAATACGAAGAAACGGCTCCGGTGACATAGCCAACGACCGAAGAAGCCGTGCTCGAATTCGAACCATCGACAATGATCTGAACACTGGCGGCTTCGTTTCGAGCGAGGCGCTCGGAAAATCCCGGGGGGATAATGATTGCGGCAGCAACTTTATCGTCGTCCAGCAGCTCGCTTGCTTCTTCTTGATTACGAACCGAATAGGAATAATCGAAATAATCCGAGTTGACGAACGTATGGATAAGATCGCGTGAACGGGTAGAAGCATCCTCATCGAGAATGGCCAGCTTAATGTGCGTTACATCGAAATTCACCGCTAAGCCTACGAAGAGCATTAGCAGCGTCGGTACGACAAAGAGCACGGCAAGCGTTCGGGAGTCGCGGCGAATCTGCTTGAACTCCTTCCACATGATCGGGTAGATGCTTTTGAAGAATGTGCTCATTCTGTTTTCTTTTCGATCAAGTGAATAAAGACATCTTCGAGCGAGGGCAAAATAGTATCGATTCGCAACACGGAAATGCCATGCTGTTCGAGTACCTGATGTACTGCCGTCTTTGCCTGCTCTGCATCGCGCACCTGAATATGCAGTACCGTCCCGAAGAGCGACATCTCAAGCGCCCACGGTTGTTTACGAAGTATGATCATCGCCTGGTTCGCATCGCTGCACTCTACTTCCAGGATAGGAGTCTGGATATACTTCGTCTTCAGTTCATGCGGCGAGCCTTTAGCAACGAGCTTACCGGCATCGATCATGATGATCTCGTTACAGAACTCAGCTTCATCGAGATAGTGCGTCGTTACGAGAATCGTGGTGCCTTGATCGGAAAGTGTATTGATCAATTCCCAAAAGCTTTTTCTCATCACAGGATCGACACCGCCCGTCGGCTCATCGAGAAAAACAACCTTCGGTTCGTGGATGATCGAGCAGGAAAGAGCCAGCCGCTGCTTAAATCCCGCAGAGAGCGTACCGGTGAGACGGCTGCGCTCTTCGGTAAGATGCGACATTTTTAGTGCAAACTCTTTGCGTTCTTCGAGTTTTGCTTTACTAAGTCCATATACTCCGCCGAAGAAGTTGAGGTTTTCTTCAATTGTTAGATCATTATATAAAGAAAACTTCTGCGACATGTAGCCAATGCTGCGCTTCACTTTTTCTGTTTCAGTGAGCACATTATATCCGGCAACGATACCATCTCCCGATGTCGGCGCCAATAAGCCGCAGAGCATACGGATCGTTGTCGATTTCCCGGCTCCGTTGGCGCCCAAAAAGCCAAAGATCTGGCCTTGCTGTACGTCGAAGGAGATCGAATCGACAGCCGTAAAGCCGCCGAATTTCTTAGTAAGATTTCTTACCTCAATAGCCGGCATTCTTATTCTCCGATCGACTTTTGCAATTGCGCCGTAGCAATGTTAGCATCGCTGATGGCCGTAGCTACATTGATATCAGCCTGAAGAGCGGCTGTTTCAGCATCGATCACATCGGTTGTGTTAGCGACACCCTTTTGATATTGTAGATTTACAATACGCAAATTTTCCTGA
Organism: uncultured Alphaproteobacteria bacterium; assembly: GCA_964404255.1. GTDB lineage: Bacteria > Bacteroidota > Ignavibacteria > Palsa-1295 > Palsa-1295 > JAFDZW01. The sequence goes on from CAYOJJ010000006.1 coordinate 85,158, forward strand.
GCCTGAGTCACCGAAAGCTTTGCTACCTGTATCTGTGCGAACGAGGTTTGCTGGGCGAGATAGTTTTGTGTAACTTCAAATTGAATGGCGTCCTCAGTTGCTTTGCGCGATTCCTGCAACTGCTGCATATTATACTCGGCTTGTTCGGCCTGCAGGCCGGCGACATTCCATGTCCAAAGATCCCAGGTGAGATTAAGACTCACATCCCACGTTGCCTTGAAAGAATTCTCGACCGGGAAATACCGCGAATTCGGATCGGCGTAGATCACATCGCCACTGGCAGAAATCTGCGGGTAGGCCGCTGATTTCGCTACTCCGATCGTTGCCTTTGCTGCTTCCACGCGCTCGTCGAGCGCCGAGAGTTCGGTGCGTTTCGATTGCGCCTGGTGAATCAATGCGTCGAGCGAGCGGGAATCGGCAGTAGCATTGTCCGGCTGTGTAGTGAGATCGACCGCATCTCCAATAGGAAGGCCGAGCGTATTAAGCAACGCTGCCATTGCCACATGAATATCTTTTTCTATCTGCATCTTCCGTAGTTCGGTAGTAGATACCTGCACCTGGGTTTTCAGGGTATCGTTTGGCAGGGCCGTTCCCTTGGAAAGATTGCTTTTGACATCGGTTAAATGAGCATTAGCTTCGACGAGGCTCTTGTTCACTGCTTCGAGCGTCTTCTGTAATTTATAGAGCGTCCAGTATTGCTGCTTGATCTGAAAGACGAGCCCGTTCTTTACCGTCTTTATATCTTCTAAAGCCGCATCTCTGGTATGCTCTGCAGCCTGTTGGAGATTCGATAAGCGGAAGCCGGTGAAGATCGGCTGAAAGAGCGAAAGCTTCAGCGAATAGTTATCCGGCAAATACGTTTTAAAAGCAAAGGGCGGTATTCCTGGAATCGGAATGGCAATAGGAGTTGCCGTAATATCGCTTAAGCGGGTATAAGAGCCATAGAGCTTTAATGAGGGCAATCGGTTAGCCTGGATTTCATCGACATGCGCATTGCCAACGGCTTTCGCTTTGAAGATCGCGATCTTCACATCATGATTCTGTTCGAGGCCGATCCTGATGGCATCGGAAAGCGATAGCTGCCGTTGTTGAGCAGTGGCATTCACCAGGCCAAGCAGACTAAATACTACAGCGAGTGCGAACGAAGTATTACGGTTTTTCATCTGTTAATAATTCTTGTTCGTGGCCCATAATGGAAACGAACACGTTTTCCAAGCGGGTGTGGATTTGTCTCCAGTTGGTAATAATTATTCCCTTCGATTTCAGATCGTCCAAGACCGATTCGATAGTTTTTCCATCGCGCTTGAGGATCACATCGAGCCTATCGCCATAGAGCTGCACTTCCTGGATGTTTTTCCAATCCTGCGCAATAAGATAGGCTTCTCGTACCGGTTCACAGATGATCTCGTACACGGTGCCATTCATTTTTTCGCGGATGTTTTTTGGTGTATCGAGATCGAGCAGTTTGCCGTGGTTCATCATGGCTACGCGGGTGCAGCGCTCGGCTTCATCGAGATAGGGCGTCGTCATGAAGATCGTTATTCCCTGATGAAGCAGGTTCGAAAGAATGGTCCAGAAGTCTCGACGCGAAACCGGATCGACACCAGTCGTCGGCTCGTCGAGAAAAATAACTTCCGGTGAATGAATAAGCGTGCAGGCCAGCGCCAGCTTTTGCTTCATACCTCCGGAGAGCTTATCGGCAAGGCGGGAACGGGCATGCTGCATTCTCGTGAAATCGAGCAATTCTTCGCGCCGCTTCGTAAACTCTTCGACGTGATGGATCCGGGCAAAGAACTCGATGTTCTCATCGACGGTCAGATCGCCATAGAGCGTAAACTTTTGTGAGAGATAACCGATCTTCTTTACGATCTCGGTTTTTTGCGTAACCGTATCGAAGCCAAGCACCGTAGCGCTGCCGCCCGATGGCGGAATGATACCGCAGAGCATCCGGATGATCGAGGATTTACCGACGCCGTCGGGGCCGACGAGACAAAAGAGCTCGCCTTTCTCAACAGTCATAGATACCCCGTCAACGGCTTTGATCTTGCCGTAAGATTTTTCCAGATCTTTTGTTTCGATGACAGGCATCTTACTTCAGCGTTGCATCGGCCGGCATTCCGGGCTTTAGACTGCCATCCGGATTCGGGGCTTGTATCTTCACTGCAAAGACAAGCTTCTCGCGGTCTTCGGTCGTCTGAACGTTTTTCGGAGTGAACTCTGCCTGAGGTGAAATATAGATCACCGTACCAGTAAACGTCTTATCCTTATAGGTATCTATTTTCAATTCTGCTTTCTGTCCCATTTTCACTTTCCCGAGGTTTTTATCACTGACATAGATCGTCAGCTTTACCGGGTCGAGTACGCTAATGGTAACGATCGTCGCATTCGGGCTTGCCATTTCTCCCTGATTAAGCACTTTGTGAGTTACGGTGCCGGAAACCGGAGAGATCACGATACAATCATGGAGCGATTGCAGCGCTGTGGCGGCTGCGGTATTTACTTGATCGAGATGCGCTTTCGCGGCAGCTATATCTTCGGCGCGTGAACCATTGTGAAGTTTGTTGTATGCTTCTTTAGCAGCACCGAGACCTGCTTCCAGCGCTTCGCGCCTTGAGACGGCATCGTCATATTGTTTTTTTGTAGCGGCATTTGCGGCAAGCAGATCTTTGAGCCGGTCTTCGTCAACTTTTGCATTGTTAAAGTTTGCCTGCGCCTGTTGCACCTGATTGGCGGCCTGCTCGATATCTTCATGGCGCGAACCATGTTCGAGCAATAAGAGCTGTGCCTCTGCTTGCGAAGCGGCGGCCTGGGCCTGATGGTAGTTCAGCGCATAGTTGGTTGTATCGAGGAAGGCGAGGGTATCGCCCTGATGCACTACCGAGCCTTCGTCCACGCGGAGCGTGATGATCTGGGCCGGGGACTTGGCAACGATATTGACTTCCGTCGTTTCGATCGTGCCGGAAGCGGTGATGGTATTATCATCCTTGCCTGAGCATCCTGCTGCAATGATGAGTAGAAATAGAAGCAGGTTCTTTTTCATGAGTAAGTTATAATGGTGGTCAATGACTTGTTGCCAGAGCATCCCGGCCTTCGACGCTTAGGATGCCATTCAAAAAAATATCCATTAGATCGGTCTTAAGCTTTATATAAGATTCACTGCCGAGTGACTCCATTCCGCCGTCGAGCAGACGTTCACTCGAGATCATAAGCAGCATTATAAAAAGCTCAGAGTTGATTTCCTGTCGGAAATACCCTTTTTCCATTCCTTCGCGTAATAGATAGCCCCAGATTGTACGAATTCTTTCATTTCGAACGGCTTTGATCTGTTGCCAAAGCTCAGGGGCATTGCGTTTTAGATCGTTAAGCAGCGCCGGGCTCGTAATGGTGATTAGGCACTGCCGAAGCTTCTGGCTCAGCATCAAGAGCTTTTCAATGGTATTGGCATTGCTGGCAATAATTTCCTGATGCGTTTTGTGAACTGTTTCGCCAATGCGGCTAATCATTGCGGCAGCGATCTGCTCTTTCGAGCGAAAATTCTCGTAGAGCGTTTTTTTGCTCATCCCAAGCTGTTCGGCCAGGTGATCCATGGTCGTTTGTGAATAGCCTTGCATCCGGAATTGCTCCTCGGCGGCATTAAGTATTCGCTCCTGAGTTGGGGAAAGTTCGAACATAGGAAACGTAGAAAACTAAAATCGTACTAATAGTTTCCAGATGTTGTAACATTTTGTTTAGTCAAATAAAATCAATAACTTAAATTATTGATAAACCGACTACATGGTTAGAAAAATGAACTAGTTATGCTCTATAATACGAATGAGAAGCTAGTATATTGTCAATCCTGGTAATTATACTTTGGGCTGAAATAATGTTGACATCTTTTTTAAGCTGACGTATATGTATTATTTATCCTGCATCTTAAGTTTAGTTTATCGTAACGGTAGTACGGCGATCATCGATATCAGTCCGATGGATCAAGGCGTACTGCATGGATTCGCTTTTTGAAATTTCAAGTTTCTTTCTGATATTATTTCGATGTTTTTCGACAGTCCGGATCGAGGTAAAGAGTAGATCGGCAATCTGCTGAGAGGTCATATTGATCTTAATCAACGAGCAGATCTTTAACTCGGTTTTGGAAAGTCCGGGGCACTGATATTTTAGTAGTGCCAAAAATTCCGCATCTAATTCATGCAGAGCCTTATCGAACGCCCTTGGATCGGCATCGGGCTCAATGCATTGCTCGATCCGCTGGACAAATTTTCTGATCGATTTCAACCGCTCATTAGAGGCTCCGGATAGCTCTGCCGCTTCTTTGCGTAGTATTCTCAATAACTCATTCTTTTGTGAAAGCTGGGAGGCGAGCGCCGTTACTTCCTTTGTCTGGATTTCGATATCTTTTTTTAACTGGTCGGCTTGCAGGCGGTAGAGTTCTTTCTCTGTTTCTTTGCGCTGCATCTCAAAGCGGTATTCCAGCGCCCGCAAATCTTTATCGGTTTGATGCTTGATCTCTTCTATTTCGGCCTCATGAAGTAGTTTATGAAATTCTAATGCCTTCGCAGAGATGCCGAGTTGTTCATACGAATAAACTATTTCTTTGTAGATGTCCCGCTTAACGGCAGTGCTGGTCTCGGAGGTAATGCAGCGTGCGGCTTCAAGAAGAAAGCTAAGAGCCTCATCGTATCTGCCAAGAGCGTTCAATACTTTCCCATGCTGATGATAGATGAACAGCGTAATGTAAAGATTCTTTTTCGTTTGGTATAATGCTAAGGCTTGTTCGGACTCTTGAAATGCCTGTTCGAATTCTTTCCTGGAAAGATGAACATGGGAGATATTGGAATGGCTGAGCGCCTGATGTACGGTGTTTTGCTGTTCGACCTGAATTTCCAGCGCCTGACGCATATATCGCAGCGCCTCATCGTATTGCTCTTGTTTTGCATACGACCATCCCATATTGCCTAAGGCGATAGATTCTCCGTAACGATCGGACAGCTCTGTAAATAACGTACGCTGGTTATTATAATAGGAGATTGCAGAACTATACTCCTCCATGGCATCGAAGATTCGGGCAATAATCCCGAGGGTATAGGCTTCCGCCTGTTTATCGGGTTCTTCTTTTAGTAACTCCAGGCTTCGCTGGCAATATTCCAATGCCTGTTTATATTCCGAACGCCTGAGATACAACGTGCCGATCTTATACATCGCATAGGCAAGATTTTTTGGCGAATGATTCAGTTCGAAAACTCTACAAACCTCTTTTAATACTTCAAGAGCCCGATCATTTTGGCCGCTGGCAATTAAAGGCATTGCCAGCCAGGATAAAATTGTTCCTTTTACGGGATCAGAATCCAAAAGAGTAAATTCTTCTATAATTACTTGGTATTTGAGAATAGATATTTCATATTCACCAAGAAAAAAGTAGCCATCGGCAATATATTGGAGACTGGCAATGATCTGCTCACGGTTCTGTTGCTTCCTCGCTAGTACTAATGCTTCTTCCGCATACGCAATAGTTTTCTGCCCATCGATCCGGTGATAAGCATGTGCAGCCTCTAGTAAGAGGGACAATCTCTTTACCGGTTGCTTTACACGGTGAAGTTTTTCTTCTATCGATTCTACTAATAGATTCATGGATCGATCGTTCAAACAAATGAAATTCCGTGCGCCACTTTGAATGGCTATCTACTAATTATGGGTGGGATGTTGTAGATACTCTTTATAACCCCGAACGTTTCTACGCCAGCACCGAAAAAATAAGGCAAAAACCAATGGCCAAGTTCCGGGCCAGCCGGTGAATATCAACGACTAGCAAAAAGTTACTCTGGAACAGTTGCCGTCATCGATATTAGCGGGGGCAAGGTGCTGCCTATGGTTATATGATCGAAGGAGTGTTTTGTTTTTCGGTATATGTTGGTATAATATACTACTATTACTATGAATATACTTGCTATCGACCATATACAACTGGCCATGCCAAGGGGTAAAGAAGAGCAGGCCCGCGGTTTTTACTCTGAAATCCTTGGCTTGAAAGAGTTAGAAAAGCCGGAGCCGCTTCGTTCGCGCGGAGGTTGTTGGTTCACGAATGAAGCCATTTCAATTCATCTTGGTGTCGAAGAGGATTTCCGTCCTGCAAAGAAAGCTCACCCGGCATTTCGAGTTGCCGATCTTGCAGCCACAGCAGCACACTTTACTGAACGATCTATTATAATAACAGAAGATACTTCTTTGCCAAATGTACACAGATTTTATGTGAGCGATCCCTTCGGCAATCGTCTTGAGTTTATTCAGGACGGTGATTACCTGAAAATGCCGTAAATGTACCCCCGTTATAAGTGCAAATACCATCGGCTACGGTAGAAAACCAAAGCGGTCCTGTATTATCTTTATAGATATTACAGATTCGATTGCTCGGCAGCCCGTCCTTAGTAGTATAGTTGGTCAGCGTTTTCCCATCGAATTTCCAGGCTCCGGCATCGACCGTCCCGATCCAAAGATTACCATCGTTATCTTCGTTCAAACTAAAAATACGACCGATCGTGCCAGGCTCATCTTTTACGATCTCTCCACTTAAAAATGCTTTATTCGTGAGCCCACGTTCTTCGGCAATATTGATGAACGTGTTGCCATCATAGCGAAATAACCCGCCGCCATTATTACCTGCCCAGATATTTCCATGCTTATCCTGGAAGAGCGCGCGAACAGCAGCTCCGCCAAGATGATGATCGTTGAACCAGGTAAAGGTTTTTCCGTCGTACTTAAAGACGCCACGAAGTTCGGTCCCTACCCACAAATTTCCTTCACGATCGACCAAGGTACAATACCCGGTGTAAGCATTAAGAATGCTCGAAGGGGGGATGGGGTCGAATGCTTTCTCATTCGGCGCTTCGGGCAACGGGAAATAAGTAAAAGAAGTACCATCATAGCGATTGACTCCGCCATATGCGGGAAACCACTTGAGCGGTGTCTGCTGATTTACAACAGGGACTGATTTCCAGGTCGTCCCTGCTTTTGCCTCGGCAGAACGGCCATAAATAGTTTTAGGCGAGAGCCCGTTCTTTTCCGTTAGAGCAGAAAATGAATTGCCATCGTATTTGGTGAGGCCATCGGCTGTTTCAAACCATACATTGCCGGCTGCATCTTCGGAAATATGGCGAATATTATTATTGGAGATCCCATCTTTTACTGTATAAGTAGTAAAAGCCTTACCATCGAATCGCGAGATACCCTGGCCATCGGTACCGATCCAGATATTCCCGGCTTTATCCTGATAGACGGCTCGTATCTCTTTGCTCGGCAAGGTGTCGGAGATTGTGCCGGCCGGAGCAGTACTTTTGCTTTCTTTAGAAGCGGCTTTGTCTTTTGTGGTGCAGGAAGTAATAAGCGTTGCCGCTGCTACTATCAGGCAGTAAGAACGCAATAGGGTACGAGATGGCATTATATATCAAATAGTTACCATCCCCTCTACTGATCGAGAAGTAAGATTGTTTCGTCAGAAATAAAACTGGCGCGGCGCTCAGGTCAGTCCTGAATAAGTATCATAGTGCTGGAAATAACTGTGTTGCCTGCTAGCAGTCGTAAGACATAGACTCCATTGGCGATTCCTGCTCTATCAAGTACTATTTCATTCCCTGAAATACCCGATATTTCCTTTACTTGTTCACCGAGCATGTTACAGAGTACTAAATGCGCGTTGAGCAGTTGAGAATTGAAATGGATGGTCGCACTACTACTCAGAGGATTAGGAAACACTTGGATGTCATCTTTCTGCGCTACTGTATAGTTTTGCACTGCAGCCGTTGTTGTTTGTCCGGCAACAATAGGAGAATCGGGCGTTTGGTTATAGGCAAAATCCTTTATGGTAAAACTTGAGCGATCGACTGGGATAGTGATTCTGGCCCAGGCATAATGCCATTTCCCGCTTTTTTTAACTCTAAATCCGAAGTAGCTATCCTCTCCGCTGTACCAGGGATCGTTCAATATGCCGCAACAATCATGGCCCCATGTACTCGAATTCTTCCCAACGGTATCGGCGAAGGACAATACTCTTGCGTGTCCATCGCTTCCGATCAATACTTGCCCGACAATAGAGGGATCGGGAGCATTTTGCAATTCTACGCTTATTAACTGCGGGTCCGGGTTAAAGTGTCGTACTTCAAATTCGTAATGGCCATCATGATCGAGATCGATATAATAGCCCTTCTCTTGCTCAGTAGTAGTTGCCGATACAGTGCTATCGGGATCGACGTCAGTATATAGAACTTGGCCCCTTGCAGTGACACAGGATAGCAGTAATACTGCTACTATTGGTAATGCCTTTTGCAGGCCTTGTATAAAAGTCATCTATAAATAATCCAAAATGCAGGCATTTGTTTTTCTTGGTAATTGCGAATATCCTCGCTGCAGGCGATGTTCTCTGACTACTAACTACTGATTACTGACTATTATATTATGGCAACGAAGATACGACGCCCGCCGCTTACTCAAAAGACGCTTTCGGGATTATTGGAATTGGTGGCTTTTGCCGAAGATAAAGGTCCGGTGGAAATGCTTGGCGGCGATCCCTTTGCGTGGGAAGGTACGCCTCAGGGAGCGGAAATGATGCAGCGATGGGAGGCTATTATGGCTGCCTGTAAATGGATCGAAAATCTGCGCGAGTATAAAGCAAAAAAAACGAAAGCCTGATCTATGCCTCTGCTACTTTCTTTATCAACTGTACCACACACTTGCCATCGCGGTAATCGAAGTTAATGTGATCGACCAAATGATGCATTAAGAAAATACCCAGCCCACCCGGCGTTTTTGATTTCACACGCTCGGCGATCATTTCCTGATTCGGCAGCGTCGGGTTGAACGGTTTATCGTCCTCCCAGGTGATCTCGTAAATGATCTCCGAGTGCCGCTGGTCCGTTTCGCAGGCACAGCCGATCGTACACGGATGGTGGCTCGCGACGTGACGAATAACATTCGTCGCCGCTTCATCGACGGCGAGCGCGATCTTGCGCAATACATCGTCGGCAAGGCCGAACAGCTGGCCGGTCCGCAGTACAAAACTGCGCAGCTCTGCCAGCACCGAGGTATCGGGTTCGAATTGCTGTTGCTCTATGATCTCTTCTGGTGCCATTAGTGTATGAATGCTGCTGCCGCTTCTTCGATGCTTGGGGTGATGGTAAAGACGACGGGAAAGCCGAGCAGATCGAGCACATGATAGATCTTCTCCGGCACTTTCGCGAATTTCATATCGCCGCCATCGGAACGGACTTCTTCGATAAAGCCCATCAGCACGCCAAGCCCGGCGCTGGAAATATATTCGAGCGCGGAAAAATCGAGGATCAGCTTATGCTTATGCCGGGTGCGAACGCATTGTTCGAGAAAATTTTCGAATTCCGGCGCAGTATGCGCATCGAGCTGGCCGGATAATGCGATGACCGTAATGCCGGCATCCGGGGATGCGGCCTCAACGGCAGAGAATTGTGAGGGGGTGATTGCCATAGTACGTTTATCGTTCTATAGATGAAGTATTCGAATGAGCGGAGTCGAGCTTTCTGACGATCACGAACGTGGCATCGTCGGAGAACGAAGCATCGCCCGAAAACAGCAGGACATCGCGCAATATTCTATCGGTCATTTTCTGAATAGATTCTTCGAAGCGCGCCGCGCGCACGATCTCGGCGAAGCGCACATAGCCAAGCTCTTCGCCAGCAGCATCGCGGACTTCCGTAATGCCATCGCTAAAGAGAATGAGCGTCTCGCCCGGATCGAGCAGAATTTGTTTCTGTTCGAGAACCACATCGAAAATGTTTTTTCCAACGAAGCCGAGCCCCATTCCTTTCGGTTGCAGATACTGGTACTCGCCGTTGGAAGCAAAAATTAGTAACGGGGTATGTCCGGCTCTCGAATAATACAGCGCATCACCTTCAAAGCCGATGGCAGCAAGCGTTACGAACGCCCGTCGGAATCCCTGGTCTGCTATATTACGCATTAATGCGTCGTTGGTTCCGATGAAGAGTTGCTTTATTGAAGCGGAAGTCGGCGCCAGCGCTTGCACGATACCTTTGATCTCGGCCATGAAGATCGAAGCCGAAATACCTTTGCCGGATACATCGCCGATGAGTGCTATCGGTGCACCGGTTGAAAGCGTAGTAAAATCATAGTAATCGCCGCCTACTTCATACGCCGGAATGCTCACCGCACTCACCTCATATCCTTCGATATCCGGGACTTTATTCGGCAATAAACTCTGCTGCATCGAGCGCGCGGCGCGAAGCTCGCCATCGAACTTTTGCTTATCGATCGAATCGGCAAGTAAGCGTGCGGTATCGAGCGCAAGCGTTGCAATATCGCTGAAGGCCGTGAGCACGGTTACATCTTCATCGTCGTATCCATATTCCTGTTCTTTTGCAACATAGATCACTCCGCGCACTTCATCTTTATGCAGCAGCGGTACGGCAATAATAGAGGAAAGGGAAGGATAGGCATAGGGCGGCGTGGCTTGGAAATTACCTGCGGTAATAAGCACGGGCTTCGTTGTCGCCTGCAATTCCTGCTCGAGCGAGCGGTAAGTACCGGTAGCATTCAACTGGCTATGCGGAGCCTGCAATATGAATTCCGTCGCTTCGACTTCGATCGCATTGTAGGATTTATATAATCGCGCTTCACCCGAAGCGGCGCCGAAGGCAGGTTTGAAATTCATCTCGAGCCAGGCGCAATCGGACTTTGTCGCTTCTTTTGCAAGCGCGGCGATCTGATCTGCTAACTGCGGAATATCGAGCAGCAGCTCGCTGGTAAGAACATCCGAGCTAAAGCGAGTAAGCTTCGCCAATGATTTTACTTCCGCCGCGCGCCGCTCGACAAGCTCGGTAGATGAAAGTGAAAACAGTGCATGGAAAAAGACCAGCCCGAAGTAGGATGATACACCGAGCATCGCTACATGGATAATGCCATGCAGGATATTCGCATAATGTTCGAGGATGCCGCCGGTATAGCCATCGGAATAATTAATAACGACGACGATACTCAGCAGGGTACTGAGCGCACTATAAACGAGAACCCGGTTTTTATCTTTGCGCGAAACGTGTGGTATCCAATCGATCTTGAACCAGAGGAAGAGCGTGGAGAAGATTACAAGAAAACGTAACCCATACATCGTGATCTCGACGCCGGTATCGTTCGGGAAGACGTGTGCATGATCGGTTAAATAATCGGCGAGGCCGAAGAGACCGATTGGCACGAACCATAAATAAAACCGGCGGCGAAGCTCGCGCGTCTTTTGCCAGATGAAGAGGAATTTCGAAAAGCCGACAAGAATAGCAGCGAACCCAGTCAGCCATACAATACCAAGCGTATCGATACTGATGACGGTATTCGGTGTGAGCGGTATAAAATATTTATCGAGCTTTAGCGTAAAGAGCTCCGGTAGAAACGCGAAGAGCTCTCCGAAGGCAAGCGTAATCACGAACCACCGTAATGCTTTTACCGGGACCTGGCTCGCTTCTTCTTTTCCGGCTCGCCGCGATAGATCGCGATAGCGAAGAATGAAGGGGTTCAGTGCGCGGGACCAGAAATAGATCGTCAGGATCTGCAATAAGGCCCGGATAATATCGAGCGTCGTACCCTGAAGCGTCTTGAGCGAGTGCGCTATAAGATCGATCACGAAGATCGATATATAGATGAGCAGACCCATAAGCGCATAAAAGGCCGTGCGGGTAGCGACGCCCTTGAAAAAGGACGTAAATCGCTCCCGGACGATATGCGTCACGGTCAGTTCGCGCTCTTCGGTACTCATAACGTAAGCTATTCTATACGCTTTCGGGAGGTGTTGAGTTCAGGGGACCCTATACCATTATTCCAACCCCAGATCCGCTCTATCCAGCAACGGCCCGGCTGAGGACTTTTGCAGCGTTTTATCGGTCTTGATGCCGAGATCGCGAAGCTGCTCTGCCTGGCGGATAAGATTGCCTTTGCCCGTCGATAATTTATTGACCGCGCCTTCGTAGCCTTTCTTCGCATCGTCGATCTTCTTACCGATCGTCTCGATATCTTCCACGAAGCCGACGAACTTCTCATACATACTGCCGGCCTTCTTGGCGATCTCGAGCGCGTTCTTCGTCTGCCGCTCCTGCTTCCAGATCGAAGAGATCGTACGTAGCGTCGCGAGTAACGTCGAAGGACTGACGATCACGATCTTGCGATCCCACGCATACGCAAACAATTCGGCATCGGCTTGTACTGCCAGGCCGAACGAGGATTCTATCGGCATGAAGAGCAGGATAAAATCCGGCTGGCGCAATGCCGAAATACTCTGGTAGTTCTTTTCGGAAAGGCCTTTGATGTGATTGCGAACGGAGGCGATGTGCTGCTTGAGCGCCTCGCTGCGCTCGGCCTCTGATTCAGCGGCGATGTAGCGATCGAAGGCGATGAGCGAGACTTTGGAATCGATGATCAGGTGCCGCTCATCTGGCAGGTACACCACGACGTCGGGGAATTGGCGGCCGTCCTCGCTCGAAAAGCTTTCCTGCAATTTATACTCGAGGTCTTTGCGCAGGCCGGAGTATTCCAGTACTTTTTCGAGGATCAGTTCGCCCCAGTTGCCCTGCTGCTTGGTATCGCCTTTGAGTGCACGCGTGAGGTTGTGCGCTTCCTGCGAGATCTGCTTGTTGAGTTCGACAAGCTGCAATATCTCGCCGCGAAGGGTATTGCGTTCGCGGGCCTCGGCAGTATAAACGGTATCGATGCGCTCGTGAAAATCTTTTATCTTCTCGTGCAATGGCTTAAGCACGGCATCGAGATGTTCGCGGTTGACGCTCGTAAATTTTTCCGTCTTTTCTTCGAGGATCTTATTGGCGGCATTCTCAAAAACGGTCTGTATTTGTTGGTGCACGCTTTCGGTATCCTGCGAGAGCGATCTGTATTTCTCCTGCTCGGCGCGAAGCGTAGCGGCGGTATCGGCAAGCTCGGAGCGGAAATTCTGGGCGCTGGTCTCGGCTTCGTTTAAGGCGCTGGTTAGCTCCCCGATCTGTACCTGTAACTGATGGCGCAATTCCTGAAAGCTCTTGCGCTCGGCATTGAGCGTTGCCTCGGCCGAGGCAAGCTCCTGGGCGCTCGTTTGCGCGAGACGTCGCTCTTCGCCAAGCTCCGCGCGAAGCGCGGCGCCTTCTTTTTCGAGGGCCTGATGCTGCGTCTTAACAATACCAAGCTCAAGCCGAAGCGCTTCCGAAGCATCGGAAGGTGCCGCCGCCGCACGGCTTTTCATATAAAACCACGCTACACAAAAGCCAAGCGCCAGCCCGGCCAAAAGAAAAACAAACGTCATAGGTGCCTATTGTTGCTACGTTGGTAGTAGAACACTACAGCAAGGGGAAACAATAGATTCGCGGGATTAATATATAGTAGTAGGCACCGAACCCAAGCCGGTTAGTGTAGTGTTCGATCAGTTATTGGATTGATAAAATTCATCACAGTCTACTATGCACAGAATAGTTATACTTCTTATTGCTTTTCTACTGCTGAATGCGGTAGGGTGCTCGTCTATCGAACCGATCCATTTCAAAGGAATATCAACCACTTCGGCCGACTATCCCACCAAACCCGACCCACTGCCGGCAGAAGCAGACTGGGCTGTACAGGAAGATTCTTCGTATGCTGAGGTGATCATCGGATCGGAACCTCGCACCCACTTCGATCTTCCCAAAGGCGAACCCGTAAGATTCTTCCGGGATCGTGGTCAGTGGAAATCAAAAGAGATCGACGGATGGACTGTTAGTGCCATTCAACGAGGCGATTCACTTTTTATATATCGCAGTGTAGGAGATGGTGGGGTAGCCTATAAACTTCAGCAGGAAAAGGATGTTATTATGCCATAGCAGGGCACTACAGCAAGGGAAAACAGTAGATTCGTGGGAGGAAATAACAGAAATTCGAAAGCCCCGGTGAGCAGCCGGGGCTTTCGCAGCACAGATCAGGGAGGACCTGATTTTTGTCTTACCTATCCTTCCGTTAGGTCGTTCGACGGACAACCGATGATAGAAAATTTGCTATTTAGTTGAAAAATAGTTAGTTATGCCATGTAAAAACAGTGTTAGATTGCCCTTGTAAAATGTAAACCATAGTTAACAGGATGTATAAAGGGTTTTTGTTAACTATAGTTTCATTTTGTTAACTAAGGTACACAAAGAAATTTGGGGTATTTTCTACTTTTGTGCCCATGGATATAAGGCAAATCGTGGGCGCCAATGTTAAGCATATTCGGGAGCAAAAAGGATGGGTACAAGAGGACTTGGCGGTTATTTCTAAGGTTAGCAGAACCTATATAGCTCAGATCGAGGCAGGGAAGCGGGCGGTTACTATTGATATGTTAGTAAAGCTGGCGGAGGCATTTAAGGTTAGTGCTTCAGACCTTTTGATAGCAGATTTTTACCAATCTCAGGCAGACAATAGGAAGAACTGAGATTCATTAATTTAGGAGTTGCTCCTGAAAATATGGTAGTTGCCTCTCAATAATAATACCTCCAGGATAAAGTTTGAAGTTTTTACTCAAATATTAGTGTGATGATTCTTACGTATTTTTGGTATAAATTAACCATCATCTCAATATTATTATAGAAGTAAAATGACAAATTCAGATGAGGAGAAGACTAAAACAGCAAGTAATTCGCTTGATCGTGAAATTAAAGAATTTGTGTCAACTTTACCAGTGTGGGGACAATTTCTTGCACAAAAAATTCTCGAAGAAATACCTCTCTCTGACGATATAATTGACGAAGCCTACAAACAATTTAGAATAAATCTTGGCCTTTCTGGTATCGGGGTCTCTAGCACAGTAATCGGATCGAATCAAGACTCTTCAAATAGCGGGCAAAAACAAAGCCTAGATACTCTTACATTAGTATCATTAGAACATATAGAAGGTGTGAATGCACTTCATGAGAAGCAAACTATACCTTTTAGTGATACGCTTACTATAATTTATGGAAGCAACGGGTCAGGCAAATCTGGGTTTTGTAGGATATTAAAGAACTCTTTTCTTTCAAAATCGGCTGAAAATATAATCCAAGATATTAATAATCTCACACCAAAGTCCCCGGTTGCAAAATTTACTTTCAAAAATCTAACTTCTGAATATTCTCTGAATTATCCAACTGATTGTAATCATTCTGAATTTGATTGTTTTAGTTTTTTTGACTCACACACTGCAAAAATTCATTTGGATGAGAAGAATGAATTTAGTTTTAAGCCTGCCGCATTAAACCTGTTTTCTGAATTAGCACGTGCTTATGACAAAATGTCTTCGAAGCTCCACGAGGATTTAAGCTCCAGAAAGACAAAAGATTATTCGCAAACGTTTGTTAATGATTCAGAACTAAAAGAAGAAATAAAGCAAATAAGTAGTTCTACGAATACCGCAGATTTACTGAGGCGATATTCAATTAAAGAGCCAACCGATTCAGAAAATCTTGCTTCACTACAGAGTGAAAAAGCAAAACTTTTATTGATGAAGAAGGAAACAGCAATTGCAGAATTAACTTCAAATATTGCGACGCTTTCTGAAAAAAGAGCTGCACTAGAAGAAATTGAATCACTTTGTACAGATAATTACTCTAAATTGATTGATTCGATGCTTGAAGATTATGATGCTCAAGCACTTTTAGCACAAAGTCAAAGCATTGATAGGTTTCAATCAAAAGTTGTAAGGGGTATTGGTACTAATGATTGGAAATCTTTTATTGAAGCAGGACATAAGGTCGCAGTCTTGCAACAAGAAGGGAAATTAGACGGAGATGTAGAATACCCGAAAGATTCTGATTCTTGCTTGTTCTGTCATCAACCATTATCCGCTGAGGCTAGCGCCTTAATTAGTGCCTACTGGCAATACCTTAAAGGTGAAGCAGCCCAGTCTGTAGACAAGCTCAATGCTTCAATAAATGAAATAAAAAGTAAGTTATCAGAGTTAGATTTTGATATTTTTCCTGAAAATGATACTTTCTCTGTTGCAATAAAAAGTCTTGCTCCCGAACAAGTTGTTGCTATACAAACAGAATTAGTTGATAGAGAAGACCTGATTGGCAAACTGTCAAAGCGCGTTACCATGAGACTGCCGCGCAGAAATTTGCCGTCATTATTAGATAATGCTACTGCACTCTCAGGTGGTATTCGCAGTTCTATTATTCAAGCTATTGATGAGATAGAGATTAAGCTTAAGGCGGAACTTGAATTATTGAAACAGCTTGATCCCAATAAGGAACTGAAAAAGATAGAAGAGCAAATAACTTTGATTTTTCATAAACAAGCATTTGCAAGTCTCTATCCCCAAATTCAACAATATGTTGGTAAACTTAATTTTAAGGGATCGCGAGAATGAAGCAAAAAAAGAATTAGCAACAGGTTCTATTACGAGAGCACAGAAAAATATATCTGAGAAATATTTCGGTGAGGAATATACACAGATGTTTCATGACGAGTGTCTAAAATTGGGAGGTAGTTTTGGGGCTTCACTTTCTATTCGTGGAAGTAAGGGTTCTTCCACTCGCGAGATTAGAATAAAGGACCGGACTCCCTCTGATATTTTAAGTAACGGAGAACAAAAAATAATTGCACTCGCAGATTTTCTATCTGAAACTAGAATGTCAGAGATGAATCGAGGGATCATTTTTGATGATCCAGTAACTTCTCTAGATGAAGAAAGGAAATCTATTATAGCAAAACGCTTGGTCGATGAAAGTATAAAACGACAAGTCATTATATTTACACATGATCTTGTATTCGTTCACGCTTTATATAATGCCTTCGAGGAGGAGATGGGTAAAGACAAAAGGCCCATAACTCACTGGATTGAAGTCTTGGACGATCGGCCAGGTAGGGTGTGGGAAAATGCAAGTCCATCCTTAGAGTCGAAATATAAGAATGCAGAACAAGCAAGAAAATGTTATCAGCTTTCTCAAACGGCCGACCCTTCACAGCGCGAGCAGTTAATAAAGGATGGATTCTCTGCATTGAGATCAAGTTATGAGGCTCTACTAATTTTTGATTTGTTGAATGGGGTCGTTCGGCGTTTTGATGAAAGAGTTCGATTTGATTGTTTGAAAAATGCTGTATTTGATTTAGAGCTCCGAAATGAAGTTATAGATGGCTTTGAAAATTGTTGTAAATATATGGAAGGACACTTGCATAGTGATAAATATGCTGCGACAAAGCCTACAATAACCAATCTAAATGAAGAGATAATAAAATTTGAGGCGTTGAGAAGTAAAATAAAAAAACTTAAAAATGCCAACTGATCTGGCATCATTCTTCTTCGGTATTTTACCCTCATCCTCAATCCTTCTCCCTTAAAGGGCGAAGGAGATTTTGTAAAATAAAAAGAGCACCTTTCTGATCTCAGAAAAGTGCTCTTTGAATATTTAGGAAAGTTTTACGCTGCCAGGGCCAGCAATCTCTCTACTCGTGCCAGGTTGCGGTGGTGGACTAGTAACGTTAGCAATACCGAGTGTTCGGTGTATTTGCGTTCTTTTACTTCGGCTAGTTCGTGCAGGCGGCTGGCGATCTCGTAGTGGTTCATCGGTACCTCGACTTCGAGTTCGCGCGACGCTTCGGTGATCAGCGCGGCAATCTCTTCCTTGAGCGAAGCAATGCCGTAGCCTTTTTCTGCGCTTACGAATGCCGTGTGCGCATATTTATTAGCGATAACATCTAAGCGTCCGCGCTCTTCTTTCGGCACCAGATCCGTTTTATTAAAGACGAGGATCACCGGCTTCTCGCTGGCATCGAGTTCTTTGAGCGTCTCGTTCACGACGGCAATATGCTCTTCGAGGTCGGCCGAGTTGGCATCGACAACGATCAGCAAAATATCGGCATCGCTTACTTCGACGAGCGTCGTTCTGAACGAAGCAACCAGCTTCGGCGGCAATTTCCTGATAAAGCCTACCGTATCGGTTAAGAGAATCTTACGATTAACCGGTACATCGACCGAACGCGTCGTTGCATCGAGCGTTGCAAAGAGCCGATCTTCGACAAAGACTTCCGATTCGGCCAGCGTATTGAGCAGCGAAGATTTTCCGGCATTGGTATAGCCGACGAGCGCAATGCGCGTGAGTTCGTCGTTGCGGCCCTCGCGGCGGGTCTCGTGCTGGCGCTCGATGATGCCGAGCTTTTCTTTGAGCTTGGAAATTCTGGTTTTGATTAAGCGTCTATCGGTTTCGATCTGCGTTTCACCGGGTCCTTTGGTGCCGATACCGCCGTACTGCTTCGATAAGTGCGTCCATTGGCGCGTAAGGCGCGGCAAAAAGTATTCGAGCTGGGCCAGTTCGATCTGCGTTTTTGCTTCGCGAGTACGAGCACGCGAGGCAAAGATATCGAGGATGAGGCCGGCGCGATCGAGCACTTTCACGGCTAACTCTTTTTCGAGGTTACGCACCTGCACGGGCGAAAGATCGTCGTCGAAGATAACAAGCTGTAAGTCGAGCATCTGAATATGATTCTTCAGCGCTTCTACTTTTCCTTTACCGAGATAGAGCGCTCCATCGGGTAGCGGCCGCTCCTGGGTAAGACGCAGCAAAATATCCGCACCGGCCGTATCGGCCAATCGTTGCAGCTCGTCTAAGTGATCTTCGGTTTCCTGACGTAGTTGGGGGGAGCGGATGAGGCCGACCAAGGCAGCTCGTTCGCGTTCCTTATGGGTTTCGAAATACTCGAATGATTCTCTCAAAGTGATCTGAGGTCTCCTGTTCTACAAAATTCAACTAAAAATATATACGGCTTGTTCCGGTGGAATGTTACCGGTTTGTTAAGTCGTTGCAAGCAAATAATTAGCGGAAATCCTTACCTAAACACAGATCGCCCGCCATCGACAATAAGCGTCTGCCCGGTAACGTAGCGGGCATTATAGGCGAGGAAGATCACGGCAGCGGCAATATCGTCCGGGGTGCCGTAATAGCCCATCGGTATCTTTTCTTCGCCGGTATCGATAAGCGCGGCCTGCGCTTTATCGGCCGCAATAGCGCCGGGGGCAATAGCGTTGACGGTGATGCCGCGCGGCCCGAGTTCGCGAGCCAGCGCCCGAGTCAGCGTAACAAGCGCCGATTTAGAAACATGATAATCGATGCGCGATTTCCAGATCTCGAACGCCCCAAGCGATGCAATATTAATAATGCTTCCACCATTCGGCAATTTCGGTGCCGCTTCCTTGGCAAGCATAAACGGAGCAAGCAGGTTGAGATCGAGCGTGGATTGCAGTTGCTTGAGCGTCAGCTTTTCGAGCGGCGTGATCGGCGGCAGAACGCCGGAGTTATTTACCAGTACATCGATGCCGCCTGTAGCTTTAATAAACTGCTTAAAGATCGCCGGGGCATTTTTGGTAATATCGCCTTTTAATAAGAAGACTTCTTTTGCGCCGCGGTTCAGGCATTCTTCAACAGCCTTCTTCGCATCTTTAAGCGGCGAGTTATTGTAATTGAGGCCGAGCGTTGCACCGCGTTCGCTAAACGCATAGGCAATATGCAAACCCATGCGCTTGACGCCGCCGCTTATAAATACTTTCTTATGTGCATACTCCGTCTGGGTAACGATCTCTCTGGTAGCGATCTTTTTAGTGGCCTTACTCATTTCGTTGCCTTCTGTGTAATATCGAGCATTCGCTGCAATGCAACCCGCGCCCACTCGGCTTCGCTCTCATCGACGCTGATGCGGTTCTTTACTTCACCTGCATCGATGCCTTCGAGAATGCCGAGCAATGCTTCCGGCGAAATGCGATACATCGTTGCGCATTCGCAGGCGTAGGGTGCAAGCGTCGTGATAAATTTATCCGGATGCTCTTTCTTCAGGCGGTTTACCAGATGGTGTTCGGTGCCAACAGCCCAGGACGTACCGGGAGCTGCGGCTTCGATCGTCTTACAGATAAACGCCGTGGAGCCGACGAGATCGGCTTTTTGCACGACATCAAACATGCATTCCGGATGCACGATAACTTGTATACCTGGATACAACGAACGCATGATATCCGGATGACTTGGCTGGAAATGCTGATGCACGGAGCAATGTCCGCGCCAGAGGATGATCTTCGCGCGCTCGATCTCTTCGCGGGTCAGGCCACCGAGATCGCCCTGCGTCTGATCGAAGAGTACAATTTCATTTAATGGTATGCCCATCTGGAAATAGGCAGTGTTGCGGCCAAGATGCTGGTCCGGGAAGAAGATTATTTTTTCAAAGCCCTGAGCAAACGCCCATTCGAAGATCGCTTTATTATTGGAGCTGGTCGAGACAGCACCTCCATTCTCGCCGCAGAATGCTTTGATCGCCGCCGAAGAATTCATGTAGGTGATGGGGCAGATCTTTTTTGTATCGGTAATCTCGCTCAGTGCTGCCCAGGAATCGAGCACCTGTTCGCTGCGAGCCATATCGCTCATGGAGCAGCCGGCTTTTAAATCGGGAAGGATAACCTGCTGATGCTTCGCGGAAAGTACATCGGCAGTTTCCGCCATGAAGTGCACACCGCAAAAAATAATAAACTTGCGGTCGCTGAGCGTTGCGGCATAGCGCGCCAGCTCGAAGGAGTCGCCGGTCTTATCGGCGAACTGAATAATATCGTCGCGCTGGTAGTGATGCCCGAGAATAACGACGTTATCGCGAAGCTTCGTCTTTAAAGCGTGAATCTTCGCCACCACATCCGGCGACGTTGTTTCCGAAGAAAGAAATTCTTCTACCGTTTCAGTAACAATGGGGAGCTCGGTTATTGACATGAACGAGTATACGTGTGAAGAGAAATTATGATTCTACAGCCTTGACGCTCAGACTTCTACATCAAACGGCAGCGAGACAAGCGTACCGCTTCTCGAATCAAGCGTTACGGTATTACCGGGATTTGCAAACGCTGTCTTGATAAAGCCGAGGCCGATGGTCTTGCCGAGTGCGGGGCTAAACGCCGTCGAGGTGATCTCGCCGATCTGGGTGCCGTCGCTTGTTGCGATGGCAGTAGGTGCAGTGAGTGCATCCGGCGAATCGGTAAGCACACCCATCAAATGGCGCTGTACTTTATCGTAGGTATCGAGGCGAGCGATCACTTCCTGCCCGATGTAGCAGCCTTTGGTAAAACTTATTGCCTGTACGAGTGACGTTTCTAATGGATTATGCTTATCGTTCAATTCGCTCGGGAAGAGCGGAATGCCGGCTTCGATGCGCAGCGTCTCGTAGGTTGCTTCGTCGATCGTTGCACCGCCGAGCGCTTCGATGTCGGCGCTGAGTTTGGTAAAAAGATCGGTAGCGAGTGCTTTTTCACAAATGATCGTGAAGCCGGTCTCGACGATACGCAAGCTCTTAATTAATCGCACCTGTGTATCGTGCAGGGTGATCTCAGCAGCCGAGAAATTTTCCATGCCGATCAAATCGAGGCCTGTCATCCCGGAAAGATACTGCAAGGCGCGTGGTCCAAACAGTGCAAACTGCGAGAGCGAATCCGAGGCGACCGAAAAGCGCGCATCTTCCATGATGACGAATTTATCGAGCCAGCCGATCACGGCGTTCTCGTTGCCCTTGCCGCAGATGAGCAGGGCGCCCGTGCCATTCGAGATTACTGTCAATAAATCGACGATGCGGCCTTTCTCGGTGGTTAGGACGGTCTGGATGCCCTTGCCGGCCTCATTATAGAGCGGGCGCAGGTCGTTGGTGCTCATGCGATGGAGCAGGTCCAGCGCATCGGCGCCACTGGCCAGGACTCGGCCGTACAGGTTGCTCACATCGGCCAGGCCAATCGATTCGCGGCTATGAATATAACGGATATTTTCCATACGATACTGTTATAAAACAAAACGCCATTATAAATGATTGTAAAGAAGAATCTTAGCCGCCTGCTCGTCCTGGTGCTCCTCCTATTAACAGGCACCCTCTCGGCACAGCCGCAGAATTCTCTGCTCTGGAAGATCAGCGGCCACGGCTTAAAAAAGCCCTCGTATGTTTATGGTACGGTTCATTCCGGTGAAGCGCAAGCTTTTACTTTTAAAAAACTCATCCTTCCTTATTTAAAAGAATGCTCCATGTTCGCGGCCGAGTTAAAACTCGATGAGATAAACCCATTCACTATGCTTGGCAAATTGCAGATGCCGGGTGATACGACATTAAAAATGCTCCTGACGGAGAAAGAATATGCAAAGCTCGATCAGGTAATGCGCGATTCGTTCGGCATAGAACTCGCGATGTTTGCAACGGTGAAGCCGATCTTCCTTGCCGGTATTTTGGAAGGTGGTGGAAGCCTCGGTGATCTTGGCGGTGGCGATGAAGATGGGGCAGCGTTTCTCGATATGTACCTGATGGAGCAGGCCGAGAAATGGAAGAAAGAATGTATCGGTATCGAGACGGTCGATGAGCAGTTGGGTGCAGTCGATATGATACCGCTGAAAGAACAGGCAAAGATGCTGACGGAAGGATTGCTCGATACGGCTGCTTCAACAGGAGAGCAACTCGACGACTTGCTTACTATCTATGCGACCGGTAATCTCGATTCGCTCTATGCGTATTATAAGAAAGGCGATCTCTCCAATACCTTTAATAAAGCCGTTGTGCTCGATCGTAATCATCGTATGGCGCATCGGATCGATTCGATCATGCAATTAAAGACGATCTTCGTTGCCGTCGGGGCGTTGCATTTACCGGGTACTGAAGGCGTACTTGCACTTTTAAAGCAGCAGGGATACACGGTAGAGCCGGTCTATGATAAAAAAACAAAACCGGTAAAAACCACGAAAATCTAATAGTCAAAACGGTAGCGGCGATCGTTCGTAAATTCGCCTATGCTCAATTGGATATGGTTGAGCCTCGTCGTTATCGCCCTTGCCGTTGCGACAGGCCGTGACATCAGTGAGTTATCTTCCGACCGCTTCCGCAACGGATCGCCGGTCACCTTCACCGTCGTTGCTTCCAAAGCGATTGCTCCTGATAAATACAGCAGCGATGTGGTAGTGCTGCGCTCCGCACTGGCGAGCCACTACGATTCTTCGGAAATTAAAGACCTTAAAACCGATAGCCTCCGCGTCACAATAGAAAATACCGCCTCGGCTGCTACGATCACGCTTCCGGCAAATGCTATCAAGCTCTGGCAGGACATTGCCGCAGGGCAGGGCGACGATAAAAAGATCACCGGTCGCATTACCGTTAATCAGCAAAGCGGCACGATCGCTTTTACTCCGGACCCTGTACAATTCAGAATTTTAAGCAAAGTCGTAAACGAAGGCCTATTAAAGATGGCCGATACTGCCGTGACGATCGCGCTTGGGCTTATCGGTGTCATGGCACTCTGGCTCGGCATTATGAAGATCGCCGAAGCAGCGGGGCTCGTTACTTTCCTTGCAAAACTTGCCAAACCATTAATGGTGCGACTCTTCCCGGAAGTACCACCGGAGCATCCGGCAATGGGAGCGATGCTTTCGAATATGGCAGCGAATATGCTCGGCCTGTCGAATGCGGCTACACCGCTCGGTCTTAAAGCAATGGAAGAGCTGAATAAGCTCAACCCCTACCCTGGTATTGCGACCAATGCGATGTGTATGTTCCTGACCATCAATACCAGCGCCATTACGCTTATCCCGGCGACGGTTATTGCCATCAGGGTATCGCTCGGTTCGCACAACCCTTCCGATATTATTTTACCAACGGTCGTTGCAACTGTAATAGCTTTAACCTGCGGAGTGATCTTCAATAGATTCATTCAGCGCTTTTTCCCCGTCCAGCCGAAATGATCGAATTCTTAAAGATACTTTCGACGCTGGCTGTGCCGATCGTGATCGCACTGGTCGTGATCATGGGCGCGATAAAGAAGGTGAAGGTCTATGAAGAATTTGTCGAAGGGGCGAAGGATGGATTTACGACGGCGGTAAAGATCATTCCGTATCTGGTTGCTATGCTCGTTGCTATCGGTATGTTCAGAGCAAGCGGGGCGATGGATTTTTTGACTTCGTTTATCTCGCCGGTTACTTCTGCCATTGGCTTGCCGGCTGAAGTATTTCCGCTGGCGGTTATTCGTAATCTTTCCGGTTCGGGCTCGCTTGGGCTTATGACCGATCTGATGAAGACGCATGGAGTCGATTCGTTTATCGGCCGTCTTGCTGGTGTAATGATGGGTTCGCATGAAACGACGTTTTATGTGCTGGCCGTGTATTTCGGTTCGGTCGGTGTGAAGAAAGCGCGTCATGCGCCGCTATCGGGAATCTTTGCAGATATTGTGAGTGTCGTGGTTAGTGTACTTTTGGTGAGAGCATTATTCCAGTAAATGCTATGAAAGCCACAGCCCTGCGAATCCTTTTTCTTTTATTATTAGGCGGCCTCGGTTCTCCGGTTCTTGCGCAGAATTTAGGAGATCGTGCTCAGCCTGCTTCCGACCCAAGCCAAAAATATAATGGCGTTGGCGGCGGTCTTGGCGCCAGTATTTTTAATGGCAAGCCGTATCTGCTGGTTGCCGTTCGTCCCCAATATGAATTCTGGGGGATGCTCGGTATCGGTATCGACGGGAATCTGCGCTTAAATGCCGATGGAAAATTCCGCAAGGAAGATTTTAGTACCTTCTATTCATATCTGCGGTGGATCAATTACATCCGCTACGGACACCCGGGTGAAGATATGTATATCCGGCTTGGCGGGCTGACGAATGTTTCCCTCGGTCATGGTACGATCGTCGATAATTATTCCAATAACAGTTCATACGACGACCGCAAGATAGGTTTAGTAGGGCGCGCTGATGTAGGCTTTGTTGGTGTCGAAGGAGTTTCAAGCGATATTCTGCTCAATAAGAGCCTGATCGCTGCCAGAGGATTTACGCGGCCATTCCATTTAGTACCCGGGCTTGCTAATGTATGGTTCTTCAGAAGTATTGAATTCGGTGCAACGGCTTCGTTAGATTTCGATTCGAATGCTACGCGCATCATCCCGAATCATGAACCCTACGTACGCCACTACACGGTCTATAACGGTGACAAAGCTTCCGATTCGCTTGTGATCCTTCGGGATTCGGCGCATATCGCTGCGCCACTCGCTATCTTTGGGGCGGACGCGGCTTTTATGTTTTGGAAGAGCGATAATGTCGAAGGAAGATTGTATGGCGATTATGTAAAGATCGCTAATTTTAATGACGGGCTTGTTGCGGGATTTAGAACAAGTTTCCTGTTCGATTCAGGGTTGTTTATTGACTTCCGTCTCGAGCGTGATTTCTACCGCAATAAATTTATCCCGAACTACTATAATAGTTTTTACGAACGCGAACGCTTTAACGACGATATTCCCCCAACCGACTTTTTAACCAAGACGACGAAACTTGCCGATACCAGCGGCGGCAACGGCAATGGCTTTAAGGCCGGTACGTTTTGGGATCTTTATGGGAAGATACAGGCAGGGGTTACGTATGCTCACCTTGATAATCTGCGCCATAGCGATCTGTTGACGATCGGGCTGACCTTCCCGAATATCTGGTGGAGATTTTTCGGAGCGATCGATTATGCCAGAAGAAATATCGACGGTCCGGCAGATTATTTTGGCTTCGATGAAAATACGCAGGCCTCGGCACGATTAAGTGTACAGCCTATAAAAATGATCACGCTGACATTGGTAGCCCGTTGGACCTGGACCCGCGACCCTGAGACCTTGCGGGTTTCACGACAAACGATTATCGAGCCAAAAGTGAGTGTTATAATACGGCTCTGATCTAAAAAGTATCACCCCGAAGTTTACGCGCCCGCTGGCGAACTTCCGTGCAATACGGCGATTTAGGATACCGCGCTAAAAACTCCTCATATAATTTCAATGCTCTGCCTTTTGCACCAAGCTGTCGCTCGGTGATCTCCGCTTCACGAAGTGCTGCTTTATCGACGAGCGGACTGCCCGTCATTTGCTCCTGCATCTGTTGCAGAAGCGTAATGGCATCGGTCCATTTGCCAATGGTTACTTCCAGGTCAGCGGCACGAAGCGTTGCTTCATCGGCAATAAGCGATTTCGTGTAATTCTGGCGGATCGATAAATATCCTGAGATCGCACCATTTAGATCGGAGCCAAGCCCAAGCAACTCCGACTTTGCAAATACTTTCATGGCAGCATCGCCGGAGCCTTCGCGGTTTTCCGTGATAAGCGTTTGCAAGGCAATAGCATCGTTCGCATAATCGCTTGCCGGAACATTGATAATATCGGTGAGCATCACGAGGACACTATCGAACAATCCATCGAAATAAGCACAACGGGCGAATTCGAGAATGACATGCCGCTTGATTTCAATATCATCCTGGCGTGCACGACGCGCGAGAAGCATCTGTAATTGAATAAGTGGCGCGCGTGCTTCCTGAGTATTCGCTCTGGTGAGACCAATCTCTTCGAGTGCGAAATAAGCAGATTTTGTCACATCATTGAGAGAGGACGAACGCTTCACTATTTGCTCGTAAATAGATTTTGCCTTATTGAGATCATGCAACTGATGAAAGGAGAGATCGCCGGCTTGCAATAGCGCACCGATCGCTACGTCGTTAGGAATAGATCCGGAAGCAAAGGTTTCGTACCGGTTTACCAGATCGCGAAGCTCGGGTTCTGCTGCGTTACCGGAAGCGATCATGGCTTGCCGCGCTTTTAAAGAGCCAAGTTCGGCCATGAAGATCATCGATGACGTTGCAGGAGTTGACATCCCGCCTTTTGCTGCGCGCTCCATTCGCTTAACGGCTTCATCGTAAGCTATCGCGGCCGTCGGATATGCTTTTTCAGCAAGTGCCCGTTCGGCAAATTGGTAGAGCTCGATACCCGCCGAAGGATTGGCCGGCTGGCTATTATGGCTTTCAATTGCGAGATAGATCGCTAATGCTCCCTGATAATCACGCAGTTCACCGTAGCACCACCCTACTAACCGCAACTCGGCAAATGAAGCGGAAGCGGTATCGACTTCCGAGATCACCAATTTCATGATGGTCTTACGAAGTGAACTATCGGTTGTAAACTGAGCAAGGCGTCCCTGAATGATGGCAAGATTGCTTTCATTCATTTGCAGGTAACTCAAAAATTCTTTCACTCCTTTTTTATACTCTCCGCTTCGGAAATATAATTGAGCAATTTCCGGAGTAAAGAATTCGCGCTGGGAAGTTGCATCGCGCTGACGAATGAGCAGTTCTAACGCATCGCTTTCAAAACCGGCATCGACCATCGTATTGGCAATCGTAAGCGATGAGGAATAGGGGTCGGCCTGGCCCGCTGCTTCTTCTGCTTTTTTAAAAGAAGCTAAGGCATCTGAGCGGTGATTTAATTGAGCCTGGGTGCGGCCAAGCAAGATATATAATTCGAAACTATTAACCGGTTTATTTTGGAGCAGACCGGTGATAACGGTTTCTACTTCGGAAAATTTTTTCAGCGCATATAGTGATCGGATATATCCATCGGCGATATTGCGATCCCCGGGTTTTACCTTAAATAATTCTTCATAGAGCCGCAGGGCATTCTGGAAATCTCGCGAGCTTTCATAGACCCTCGCGAGTTGCATTTTCTGATACATTTCGGCATCGTTGGCCGGTTGGGCCTGGACAAGCGCCGCAGAAAATGCTATGAGAACTGCAAAAAAATATTTCACAAAAAAATGTACGAAGAACTGGTTTATTTGTTATTACTGGTATCTGTAGTACGATATTTTTCAGGCATAAGTTGCCCAAGGCGCTCGCGAATGGCTTTCTCGGTGCCATATTCGGTAGGATCGTAATATACTTTTTGCTCGAGCTCCGGGGGAAGACAGTTCATTTCGGAATGGGCATTTTCTTCGGAATGAGCGTATTTGTAGCCTTTATGGTAGCCCAGGTCTTTCATTAATTTGGTTGGGGCATTGCGCAAATGCAGGGGCACTTCCAGATTGGGCTGCGAACGGGCATCTTCTATAGCCGCATCGATCGCCATATAAGACGCATTCGATTTCGGAGCTGAAGCAAGATAGGCAACGACCTGAGAAAAAATGATCCGTGATTCCGGCCAGCCGACGGCCGTAACTGCCGTCCAGCAATTAGTCGCCATAACCAGTGCCATAGGGTCGGCGTTACCGATGTCTTCCGAAGCAAGAATTACCATTCTCCGGGCAATAAATTCAGGATCTTCTCCCGCTTCGATCATACGGGCAAGCCAATAGATCGCTGCATTCGGATCGGAGTTGCGCATCGACTTGATAAAAGCGCTGATAATATCGTAGTGCATTTCACCGCCTTTATCGTAGCGGGAAGCTTTGCGGCCATAAGCATTTTCAACGATCTCCTGAGTAATTACTGCCTTCTTGCCTTCTTTCGGTGCGAGCGAAACAGCCAGCTCAAGGGCTGAAAGCATCTTGCGCACATCGCCGCCGGAAAGAGCAAACAGTGATTTTTTCCCGTTTTCCTCTAAAGAAATATCGAGAGCTTTAAGCTCCGTATCTGTAGCAATAGCTTTAGTAAGCAGATTCTCTAATTGATCGGCACGAAGTGATTCAAGCACATAGACGCGGGCACGAGAAAGCAAAGGCGAGATTACTTCGAAGGAAGGATTTTCCGTTGTAGCACCAATAAGCGTTATCGTGCCATCTTCTACAGCGCCGAGCAGTGCATCCTGCTGCGATTTCGAGAAGCGATGAATTTCATCGATAAAAAGGATGCTGCGCTTTTTGGTACGAGCATTCGCTTTACGAGCTTCATCGATGGTTTCACGAAGTTCTTTTACCCCTGATGCGATAGCCGATAAAGAAAAGAATGTACCGCCATGATAATTGGCAAGTGCACGTGCAATCGTAGTCTTGCCAGTACCAGGCGGCCCCCACAGGATCATCGAATGGATAGAGCCGGATTCTGCCATTAGCCGCAACGGCTTACCGGGACCAAGTAACTGTTCCTGGCCGGCAATATCGTCTATGGATTTCGGGCGCAGGCGTTCGGCAAGCGGGGCAAAGCGATCGACCGGAGCAGAAAGATCGCCGCCAAGCATCGGCTGCGAAAGATCCGAATATCGTTTTTGAGATGTGGTGCCCATAACTATACCTGCAATCTACGAATAATAAGGCATTCGGTTGCAGGGAGCCCGGCTATTCCTAATGCTTTACGATAAACCGTACTATATCGGATGCCTCACCATTTGTCAATTCAAGAAAATAGGTACCGGAAGCAAGGGAGCTGATATTGAGTGTCAACGGGGACGTTTCCTGCCCGATGGATGTAGCTTGCTGCTCCAAGAGAGGCTCACCAAGTATGGAGTATACGTGCACTATCGATTGTCCTGACTTTTCGGTTCTATATAGAATATGCAGTTCCGTTGAAGCCGGATTTGGATAGATACTTACTATAGAAAGGCCGGGATGCGTTGCTGGTAAATGATTCTCTACCTGTAAAACCGGGTTAATAGTATGACCTCGATAAATACGCCCGCCTTCACCACACATCCATCCCCAATAAGAAGTCGGAGCAGTTACCGATAATGCCGTTAATGAAGTATCTCCTTTCCAAAATACTCCGCCGGAAAAGGTATGTTTAATACTATCAAAGGTTACAATGCCATTAAGAGAGTCTGCATAATCGATATTGGTGGCAGATCCGACCCTGGCATAGGGATTATAGACATATCCGGCAGGATAGACAGATAAACTATCATTGTTAAAAGTAAAAATAGCATGATCTTTTGAAATCGACCAATGATAAGGCGATAATACCCTTGAGTGAAATCCAAAAAGCGGCGGCTTGTTCGGTCCGGAGTCCAACGTATCCCAATGAGCCCCGCCATCGGTGGTTACATGCGCCTGAAGAAAATCGCTCATTCCTACGATTATTCCAAATGATTCATTACAAAACGATACGCCACATAATGGAAAGACCACGGTATCGGTATTTAAGAAATGCTGGCGTTTCCAGGTTTGCCCGCCATCAGTAGTTTTTACTACTCCTGCTTCAGTGCCTACGGCCCAGCCGATCTTGCTTGAAGCAAAGCAAATATCATTAAACGTGATATTCGAAGAATCGGGTATTCTCGTCCAGCTATGCCCGCGGTCGGTACTTTTTAATATGGCGGAATAATCTCCGACAGCAAAAACGGTTACGCTATCACGGAATGCAACGGCATGAAGCGGATGATCGCTCAGTGCGAACGGAGTAGCGTCTTTCCAATGGATGCCACCATCGTCAGTAACAGCGATCATTCCACCCCAATCGCCAATAGCGACCCCATGGAGGGTATCTCCTTTTGGAAAAGAGATGCCAAAGAACTTATGGTCAAGTGGAATTTCAGAAACATAGCGCCATACCTTTCCGCCATCGTCACTTCTGGTAACCGTGCCTTTGGTGCCGACGGCCATTACAAAACGATCTGCATAGGTCGATAGCGCAACGAAATCCGGATAAGGAGATTGCACCCGAATTATACGGGCACGATCCCAACTGCTGCCATTTTCACAATAAAAAAAGCTGCTGGTATCGCCGACCATTGTTTGCTGGCCGTTCGGAAATACTCCAACTTCGTTTATGGATTTTGGGCCATATACTTTCGTTGTATCCCAGGAGAAAGTGGAAAACCAGCTTCTTCCCTGATCGGTCGTTTGTAGTAATAAGCGTCGAGCTTTATTTAAGAGTACGGTCGCAATAGTATCGGTTTGAAAAGCAATGTCAATAATAGGGTAGGGTGTAGAGATTCTTCGGAACGACCATTGTTTGCCGGTATTACTTATAATAGCGAGAGAGGCTCCGCCATACGAATCAAAGGGCGTATTATAAGCCAATGCTACCGAGCCATCCGATAACGCTTTTATCGTGACAATATGATTGACTGCCTCATTATACAGTCGTTTCCAGCTACCCCCTCCATCGGTCGTAATAAAAAGATATTGCGAATCTATAATAACATAGCTCACCAATGAGCTGACCATAAGTACTTTACTATATTTCCACGGTATTGGAGGGAGTGGCAGCGAAAGGGTATTCCAGCTATAACCGCCATTAGTAGTTTTTAAAATAGTGGTGCTCCCGGCTATCATGCCGGTATCTGCTGAAATAAAAGAAAGCGAGAAAAAAGAATTTTTTACTTTAGGTACTAATGGAATGACGGGGGAGGCAATATTCCACACCGTACCGGAATCCGTCATACGAATAAAGGAATTTCCATCACCAACGGCATAGGCCGTCGTGGCATTGATCATTTGAATATCATAGAGATCTTTGGAAAAATTATTGGGGTTCTGTAATTCCCAGGTGGTGGTTTGAGCGGAAGCCTCGGCAAGAAAGCCGTACAACAGGGCGACCAACAGGATGAACCAATGTTTCATAGTACCGATGCAGGGATACGATGATAGTAAAACTATCGTCGCAGGCGAAAGTTACAATGCCGAGCCCTCTAATGAGAAACCATCAGATGGGCGCTGCAGGACCCCGCCGCTGAAGCGATATGTACGATATATTCTCCGGAAGAAAGGGAGGATAACTGTAAATGTTTTTCATGCGGCTCGCCTGGTATCAGGAGCATTTTTTCCGAATACAGTTCTATACCTTCTACCGTATGAATCGAAAGAATCACGGAGGATTCCTTCTCAGCCGTGAAGCGGATCGTCGTCTCGGTAGCCACGGGATTTGGATATATACCGGTAATGTTAACGGCCGAAACGGTTGCCGGATTAGGGTTATCGACTCCATCGGCCGGGAATTTAGTAAATCCGAAATCAATCACACCTCGCGAACCGCTCGCCCAGGCATATTGAGGTGTCGGCATACAGACCGAAAGGAAAGTATTAGAGGTATTACTGACATCCTGCACCCAATCCCTGCCGCCCGTGAACGTATGATAGATGAGGCCCGTATTTCCTACAACTATGCCATTAAGGGAATCGGCATACGCAACCGAGAGAAAATGATAGCCATCCTTATGCACATCTCCACTCGGGATAGAATCAAGTACGGCACCGATATGAGTATAAAATACGCCGGGGGCAGAGATCGTCCAATGGGTCGGGCTTAACATGACACCTGCATACCCATAGATCTGGCCGATGCCATTCGGGTTCATCTCTGCCCAATGATCGCCGCCATCGGTGGTGATCATCGAAGGGAGGGTATTGCCAATGATAATACCATTCTTATCGTCGCAAAAGGTAACACCAAGATATCCCTGAGCATAAGGATTGTCAGCTACGACCGTTTTCTTTTGCCACGTAGTTCCACCATCGGTAGTTTTTAACGCATAGGCCGAATCGCCAACTATCCAACCGGTCATAGCCGAAGAAAAGTAAATGCTTCTCATCGATTGGGTAACCGGTAATGTTATGGGGGACCATGTGGTGCCAAAATCGGAAGTGGAAAAAGCAATTCCATTATCTCCAATAGTGATAGCATGGGTTGCATCACGGAATGCGATAGCATTAAAGCTATGAGTATTCTTTTCAAGAATGCCGGTTTTGCCATTTGTCCAATGCTTGCCGCCATCGCTCGTAAGCACGATGGCGCCGCCTGCTCCCACTGCTATACCATGAGAGGTATCGTTCTTAGGAAAGGCGATGCTATAGAGATCGTTGAAAAGCGGAAAGTCCGGAAGATATTGCCAGCTCTGCCCCCCGTCGTTTGTGCGGATAATGACGCCGCTGGAGCCGACGGCGACGCCGAATTTATCGTCCCACATAGCAACACCGCCAAAGTTGATCCCGGTGGAAGGCCAGTCGGATAACGCCCCCTGATTCCAGGTTTTTCCATCGTCGAAGGTATAGAGTAACGTATTATATCCGCCGACAACAACATAGTGCCCCGGCGCTTTGGAATCGACGGCATTTAAATTTGCAGTAACGCCGAAGCTCGAATCCCAAAGATATGGCTGAGACCAACTGGAGCCCTGATCCGAAGTTCGAATGATCTGCCCTCCGCTTTCGACAGCAATAGCAGTATCCTCATTTTCGAAAGCGACCGCATTCACACCATTACCGAAATTCGTTTTTGCCTTGAACCAGACAGCGCCGCTATCGGTGCTTAAGACCAGACTTCCGCCGCTGCCGGAGTTTACGCCAGGATCGGCAGTGATTACTAAAAATTTGTTCGTTACTTTTTTTATACCGGTAAATTTCCCGGCTCCTAATTCGAAGGTATATTCTTTCCAGGTGCTACCACCATCGGTCGTTTTGAAAATAGAACTGGAGTTGGCAACAATGAAAGCGATACTGGAATCGACCATAAGTACCCCTCCGTACTGCGAACTTGCTCCTGGTATAGTCATAGCTGTCCAGGTTTCCCCGGCATCGGTTGTTTTTAGTGCCTGGCCGGTACCGACGACCATCCCTCTGAGAGAATCGATAAACGAGAGAGCGGTGAATGGGTAGCTCGCTTTATTTTTGACTGGCGTTGCGTTTATATGTACTACCCAGGCGCGGCCGCTATCGGTCAGACGCATAAAGGTCGTTTTATCACCCACAATGTAGGTAGTCGAAGCGCTGATCATCTGGACGGCATTGAGATTGCCGGCAATCGATGGAGGGTTTTGAGTTTTCCAGATCGTCCGTTGGGCATTGGAGGATGTAGCTATACCCCAAAAAAGGCTGCAGAACAGGAGATAGGATAAGAGTCTCATAATGACAGCAGAAAGAGTTTGTGCAACAGAGGTTACTTACCGAACGCAGTGTATACTGCCTTTTAAAAACTATTTGATTACTATTTGGTTACAATAAAAAGACGGTTTTAGTGGATTTAGCCTGCCATAGTATTGTTTTTTTTACTAAAATAGTCAAAATGCAAAATAAACGGGTGGAGATATACGTCTACGGGATAGTGCAGGGGGTTGGGTTTCGGTGGCATACCGAAAAAAAAGCCGCCGAACTGGGGTTAACCGGTTGGTGTAAAAACGTATCCGATGGCAGCGTTCTGATCCAGGTACAGGGAAACGAAGACGCTATAAAGCGGTTTATAGAGTGGAGCTATAACGGTGTGCCAAGAGCTGCGGTCGATCGTATCGAAAGTACCCCGATGGATATCGTACCCGCAGAAACCGCATTTACTATTCTTCATTAATACCAATAGCGCTAAATAGGGCTACTATGTTTTCCGACTCCAAAACGATCTTCAATGCACTGGCCGAGCAGTACGATGCTTTCCGTCCTCATTATCCCTCGGAGGCGCTGATCTTTCTTGTTACGCTCGGTGAACTTGACCGCACCAGCGATATTGCCGATATCGGTACCGGGACTGGCAGAATTGCTCTCGAACTTGCTAAATATGTCCGGCTGGTTTATGCAATCGATACGGCTTCGGTAATGCTCGATCGCCTTAACGAACATGCCGAAGAACTGGGGCTGACGAATATCCGCACCATCGAAGCTTCTGCCGAAGAAACAACCTTGCATGACGAATCGCTTTCGATGGCGATCATGGCTCAATCGTTTCATTGGGTCGATAAACCGAAAAGCCTGCAGGAGATGCATCGAATCCTCGGTCCGGGGAAACCGCTAATTGTTATGTGGAATCAGGTCGTGAATGTCGAGGATGCCTATTATAAAGCAGTTGTTGCAACAGTGAAGGAATATAACAGTAATTACCGGGGTGGGGCGGATATTATCAGCAGCGATTTTCAATCGAGCATCGAACAAAGCGGATTATTCGATTCAATTGAACGCTTTAGCTTTGCTTTCGATCTTACCCATAACATTGAATCATATATCGGGCTCTTACTCTCGAAGTCCTATATTGGTGTTGGGATCGCCCAAGATAAGCTTCCGCAATTTATCGAACAGGTACAGGGCATTCTCACTCAGTATTTCCCCGATGGCCAAGTGACCGAGCACTATGAAGCGGTCATATTAAGTGCAAGAAAGCGTTAGGCTTTCTTACCTCGCTCGCGTAGCCAATGGATGATCGGCAGGCATAAGGATAATCCTACAACGGCAATAATAGCGAGATGGAGATAGCGTTCGACGATATCCTGAGGGAAAATCTTGGTAAGATAAAATCCTCCGAAGGTCATCAAGCCTATCCATAGCACTGCACCGATGACATTATAAACCGTAAAGCGGGAAATTGGCATCTCGGCCGTACCGGCTACGACCGGTGCAAAGGTTCGCACGATCGGTATGAAGCGCGCGAGGACCATCGTTTTACCGCCATGTTTGTCGTAAAAATTTTTCGTCTTTATCAGGTGCTCGTGTTTGAAAAATTTACTGTTCGGGCGCTCGTATAACCTTTTCCCTGCTTTTGCACCTATATAATATCCGACGGTATTGCCGATAATAGCCGAGACCATTAAAAGCACATTCATTAGTACAATATCGATCGTGATCACACCGGTTGCGGAAAGCAGGCCGGCAGTAATAAGCAAGGTATCGCCGGGGAGAAAGAACCCGATAAGCAGACCCGTTTCGGCAAAGATAATAAGGCAAAGCACAGGGATACCACCGCTCGTGATAAGCGTATGCAACCCTTCGCTCGAAAAAAGTTGGTGCAGAAAATCCATTGCTTTTGAAATGATAAGCCTATAATACCATTAAATTTGTAAAGAAGTTTAGAAAAAGACATCATAGGTATGGATAGGGTATTAGATAGCTGGTATAGCGAAGCACTTTCGGCCGATATGCCGATCGCTCATTATGGTAATTCCGGTAAGGTATTACTAATGTTCCCATCGGCTGCTGCCGATTACCTGGAATATGAGCGCTTTTATCTGATCGATTCGATAAAAACTCTTATCGAATCGGGTAAGGTGCAATGCTATTCCATCAACTCTATCAACAGCGAAAGCTGGCTCAACGATCAGATCGAGCCCCGGCAAAAATCAATTCGCCATCAGCAATTTAATACCTATGTGGAGAATGAGGTAGTCCCTTATATTAAAAAGCATAGCGGCGACGATTGCGAGATCCTGACCTTTGGCGTATCGTTCGGAGCACTGCATGCTATGAATACGCTGCTGCGCCGCCCCGATCTTTTTGCGGGTACGATCGCTATGAGCGGCGTTTATGACCTGAAATCTTATACCAAAGGCTACTTCGATGAAGACGCCTATTTTAATTCTCCGGCCGATTACCTTCCGAACCTGAACGATGATGCCGTTCTTTCGGAATTGAGAAAGAAAAGCATAACGATCTATACCGGAAGCGGGGAATATGAAGATCCTTCGTATTCCTGGAAGATCGCAGAGATACTTGGTTCAAAACAGATCCCGAATTGGGTGGAATGCTGGGACCATACCTGGCGACATGATTGGCCGACGTGGAGAGAAATGCTGCCGCAGGCGATAGAGAAATTTCTATAGTGGACGCTTAAGACGATTTGTTAAGACGTCTTTCGAACCCTGAACCCTCAACCCCGATCTCAGGATAGAGCCGCTTCTAAAATAATTTTACATAACTCTTCAAAACTCATACCGGCAGCTTTGGCGGCTTTCGGCACCAAACTTGTTTCTGTCATGCCGGGCAGTGTATTTATTTCGAGGCAATAGAAAGAGCCATCCGGTTTTAATCGATAGTCGATACGGGCATAACCGCGGGCATCGCAGCAATTGAATACCTGTAAGGCACTTTGCTGGATCTTTGAAGCCAAGTCGGCAGGCAGATCGGCCGGGCAGTAATAGTTGGTCATGCCCTTAGTGTACTTATGATGGTAGTCATAAAATCCGCCTTCGGGTGCGATCTCTACGATCGGCAAAGGTTTGCCATCGAGAATCGCAACGGTTAACTCGCGGCCATCGATAAATTCTTCGATCAACGCACCATCGGAATATTGCCAGGCATACCGGATACCGGCTTCGGCATCGAAATCGGCCTGCGTGGAAATGGTTAACCCGACGGTCGAGCCCTGATCGTTGGGTTTTATTACAATGCCACCTTTGAATTTTTCGGCGCACCGGCTTACGATGTCATTTAGCAATTCCTGATTGCGTCTTGAAATGAACTCCCATTTTGGGGTTGGAATGCCTGCCCGTTCAAATAAGATCTTCGAATAGGCCTTATCGATACTGATAGCGCTGGATCGGGAGCCGCTGCCGGTAAATTTTTTGCCGAGCAGTTCGAGAACCGATTGCACCGTCCCGTCTTCTCCGGGGACACCATGAAGACCGATCACTACTACATCGCAATTACGCACCGTTTCGCTCGTCAGACTATCGACAAAGACACTTCCCTGAGAGAGCGAGCCCAGTTCTTGCGGCGTTGGAGGCGTTGCATGAGGCGGAGTGGTTTGGTATTCGGTGATCTTCATCGTGCGCCCGGTTGCCGGGTCGAGCAGGGTAACGGCATGGCCAAGCGATTCATAGGCTTTTGCCATTGCGGAGCCGGTAAGCAAGGAAATTTCGCGCTCGGCACTCGTGCCGCCGAGTAATACAGTAATATTCATGAATTAGGAAGTAAGAGTGATCTATTCGTTGTTGCAAAACTACTTCATTCGTCGTAACTTTAAACAAAAACTATGCGGGTAACTACACGAACGATAGCGGAAAAAAAGCGCCGTGGCGAAAAGATCACCATGCTTACGGTCTATGACTATACGTTTGCCCGGCTGCTCGATGAGGCCCAGATCGATCTGCTGCTCGTCGGCGATTCCGTTTCCAATGTGATTCAGGGAAATGAGACGACCCTCCCGGTTACGCTCGACGAAATGATCTATCATACGAAAGCTGTTATCAAAGGAGCCCGCGATTATTCGATGGTTATCTGCGATCTTCCGTTCATGAGCTATCAGGCCGATCCGGTCGAAGGCTTTCGCAATGCGGGCCGGGTGATGAAAGAGACCGGTGCGGGAGCCGTAAAACTCGAAGGCGGCGAACGAGCCTGCCCGGCGGTAAAATTAATGACCGATAACGGTATCCCGGTCTGCGGCCACCTCGGTCTTACCCCGCAATCGATCAACCAATTCGGCACCTATCGTACCCGGGGTACAAATCAGGAAGAAGCCGATCGCATCAGGCAGGATGCTCTTGCCCTGCAGGATGCCGGCGCTTTTGCAATTGTACTTGAAAAAATTCCGGCAGAATTAGCGGCTGAGATTACCAAAGAGTTGAAGATAGCCACGATCGGCATCGGTGCTGGAAATGGCTGTGATGGCCAGGTATTGGTTTTACATGACATGCTTGGTCTTAATGAAGAATTCCACCCCCGCTTCGTTCGTAAATACCTAACATTAGCCGATCAGGTAAGAACGGCCTTCAAGCAATATGGCGATGACGTTAGAAGCGGAGCTTTCCCGAGCAAAGAAGAATCGTATTGATCCATAACGCTACCAGTTAGCAAAGAAAGCAGGACAATGAAAGCGATCATCATGGCAGGTGGATTCGGAACCCGGTTGCGCCCGCTGACAATGACCTTACCGAAACCGATGGTGCCGCTGCTCAATCGCCCGATGATGGAGCATATCGTCAAGCTCGTAAAAAATCACGGGTTCAATGATATTACCTCGCTGCTCTATTTTCATCCTGATGCCATCAGCTCGTATTTCGGCGATGGCAGCAGCTTCGGTGTTTCCATGGATTATATCCGCGCTGAAGCCGATTACGGCACGGCCGGTAGCGTGCGGAATGCTACCGAATCGATGGACGTCAAAGAACGCATTCTTATTATCAGTGGCGATGTCCTGACCGATTTTAATTTATCCGAAGCGATCGCCTTTCATGAAGAGCGTCAGTCGATCGCGACGATCGTTCTTACGAGAGTAAAAAATCCGTTGCAATACGGAGTTGTCATTACCGGCGACGATGGCAAGATCGAACGGTTTCTTGAAAAGCCATCGTGGGGTGAGGTCTTCAGCGATACGATCAATACCGGCATTTATATTCTCGAACCCGAAGCCTTCGAACGTATTCCGTACAAACGCGAATTCGATTTTTCCAAAGATCTTTTTCCGATGCTGCTCGAAGAGCATGCCGGTCTTTACGGATATATTGCTTCGGGCTATTGGCGCGACATTGGTAATCTCGGCGAATACCATGAAGCGCATCTCGATGCGCTTGCTTCGCGCGTACGGATCGAATCGGCGGGTCTGCCGGTGCGTAATGCTATCATTGAAGAAGGCGCGCTGACCGAAGGAGTAGAATTTTTTGGTTTTAATGTGATCGGCAAAAACGCAAAGATCGCTCCGGGCGTAAAATTATTGAACTGTGTGATCGGCGAGGGCTGTGTCATTCACGGCGGTTCGCGGATCGATCATACGGTGCTCTGGAAGAATGTCGAGATCGGCGAACGCACCCAGCTCAGTTATGATGTGATCTGTAATGATTCCACTATCGGAGTCGGGGCGCACTTGCATGAATTCATCTACATGGGTGAAAAATGTGAGATCGAAGATGGGGTCGAGATCATGCCGAACATCAAGCTTTGGCCGGAAAAGAAGGTCGAAGCAGGGGCGGTGCTCAATACCAGTTTGGTATGGGAGGGCAAGTGGTCGAAATCTCTTTTTACCAATTCCCGTATTACCGGTACATCGAATATCGAGATAACCCCGGAGTTTACGGCTAAGGTAGGCGCATCGCTCGGTGCGATGGTTGGAGAAGGAAAGCGTGTGGTTATTTCCCGCGATAGCGATCCGGCCTCGCGTATTATCAGCCGCTCGCTATCGAGCGGGCTTATGGGGGCAGGCGTTAATGTTGCGGATCTCGAACAAACTCCGATACCCTTAACAAGGCATTTTCTGCTGGGTGGCCGCCAGGCTGCGGGAGTGCATATCCGCAAGAACCCATATGATAAGCGGCGCTCCGATCTCATCTTTTTCGATTCCGATGGGAAAGATCTTACTACCAGTAAAGGCAAAACCATCGAGCGGTATTTCTTCGGTGAGGATTTTCCCCGCGCTCCATTCGATAAAGTCGGGACGATCGATTTCCCGACGCACTCCGGAGAAGCCTATAAAAAATTATTTACCGGATCGCTCGATACCGAGCGTATTTCCCGATCGAAATTCAGGATCGGCATCGATTATGCCTATGGTATTGCCTCTTCGATCTTCCCGAATATCCTTGGCTCCCTCGGAGTGGAAGTGGTTTCGATCAATGGCTATCTCGATCCTACGCGCCTGACAAGAGAACCGCAGGAATTCGAGCAATCGGCCGAACAACTGCGAAGCATTGTTGCTTCGCTGAAATTCGATGTCGGCTTTATCCTCGATGCCGGCGGCGAGCGCATATCGCTGCTCGATAATACCGGCGTCATGCATCACAATCTGAAATTACTGACGCTCGTCACAAAATTATTTCTTGAAAGTTCGAAGTTACAGGGCAAGAAGATTCAGAAAATCGCTGTTCCGGTTTCGGCATCGTTTGAAATAGAAATGCTGGCTAAGGAGTATGGCGTTGAAATAGTATATACGCGTAATACCCATGCGGCCATGATGGTCGAGAGCGGGAAAGAAGGGGTATCGTTCGTTGGCGGTACCATGGGCGGATTTATTTTCCCCGATTATTTTTTTGCGGTCGATGGGATGTTTACCGCCGCGAAGATCCTTGAAATGCGCGCTGTTATT
The DNA here is from genome assembly GCA_964404255.1 of uncultured Alphaproteobacteria bacterium. GTDB lineage: Bacteria > Bacteroidota > Ignavibacteria > Palsa-1295 > Palsa-1295 > JAFDZW01. The sequence goes on from CAYOJJ010000006.1 coordinate 125,540, forward strand.
GGGAAAGACCTTGCCACCATTGCCGCCGAATTACCGAAACGTCATCAGGCTTCCCGTTCTGCCTTCTGTCCGCAGGACCAGCTCGGGACGGTAATGCGTCATGCGGTTGAGCATACAAAGTCGATGCCCCGCATCCTTATCGATGGCATTCGCTTCCAGCCGGTTTCCACGGCCGATGCTTTCGTACTGGTCATTCCGGAAAAAGACCGACCCTATTGTGAAATTTTTGTCGATGCCGGCACGGCTACCGATGCCGAACAGCTTGCCGATCGTTATAGCGAAATGGTTACCGAATGGCGAAAGACTAATTATTGACGCTCTGCCCGGTTAATTATTTTTCAGCATCTTGTTATTAAACATTTTCCCGCTCTCTGCCGTCAAACAGGCATAGAAAGGGACTACAATGGTAGCAATTAACAAGATCAAAAACTCCGTAATAAGCCTTGCTCTTCTCGCGCTGGCTACTGGTTTTACGTATGCCGATTCGGGTGATTATAATCATAATTTCAGAAAGGTATCCCCCGAACAACGGGTCGATCGCCAGATCGAAGGGATGAAAAAACGCCTCAACATTACCAATGAGCAGGCAACGCAGATCGCGGGCATTCTCAAACAGGAACATCAAACGCTGATGGCGGACCACCAAAAACTCATGGACGCCCCGCCGGAAAGTAAAGGCGCGGCACGGATCCAGCTTCAGCAGGACCGGCTGAATTTAAAGGAGAAAGTACTTTCCAATCTAACCGTCGATCAGCGCATTACAGTGGAAGAAATGCATAAACATCGGATGCAGCACATGAGACGGATGCACCGCCGCGAGGAGCGTCACGAACATCGCTTTTGGAATAGACACCATCGCTAAATACTGTAATAAAAAGGCCGGGTATTCCCGGCCTTTTTACTCTTCGAACAATTCTTCCTGCAGATGTTCTTTTATCTTGAAGCTTAACCGATGTACCGGGGAATATCCTACCGATTTTATTGCCTCCCGGTGTTCGACGGTAGCATAACCTTTATTCTGTATGAAATTATACTCGGGATATAGTTCGTGGAGCGAGCACATAATGCGATCTCGCGTGACTTTGGCAACAATCGAAGCGGCAGCAATACTGGGGCATAAGGCATCGCCATCGATGATCGTAGTGAAAGGGTAAGGAAGATCGGTCCGAAAATAATTGCCATCGATAAGTAAATGATCGGGCTGTCGTTGCTCTTCGATGCGGCGGACAGCGATTGTCATTGCTTTCATTGTCGCCTGCAGAATATTGATCTTATCGATCTCTTCGTGATCGATAATACCAATACCGATCATAGGAGTGACCGTTTGAATTTCTTCGAAGAGTTCTTCGCGCCGCTCGGCGGTAAGCTGTTTAGAGTCGTTAAACCCATAACAATTTTTAGGAAGGCGCGCCCCAAGTGGAAGTAGGACGGCCGCAGCAACCACCGGGCCTGCAAGCGGGCCGCGACCGGCTTCATCGATGCCAACGAGAGACTGAAGCCCCTGTTTTAGGAACGACCGCTCGTACTTCCAACTGATCCCTTTGCTTGCCATTCGCGATGTATGCGCCTTAGAACACTATATCGCCGTTTTAAGTCCGAAATGTAATAATGACCGGTCTAAACTGCCTTGCTTCGGTGCTGCAACGGCGATCTGGATAAAGCCTATCGGAGAATCGAAAAGAAATGCTAACCCAAAACCGATCGGATAAGTGGTAGATACAACTGTTGAACCGAGCAGTGATAGCGGTTGATGTACATATCCAATGTCGCAGAAGAGCCCGATGTAAGAATGACGTTCTACCAGATAGCGCAATTCCATTCGGGCGGTTATATATTCATCGCTGTAAAAAGAATTTTCGCTATAGCCACGCAGTGAATGGATGCCGCCGAGCCGAAAGAGATCCGAAAGTTCGAGAAGCGATGAAGAAACTTGTTGGGTTGTAATAATGGCGTCACCGATTAACGAAGGTAGAAGAATAGACGTAGCCGCCTCTATAGAAGCATCTAAATGCCGGATCGGTACTGAGCGAGAAAAGCCAAGACTATCGGTGATCGATTTACTACCATAGAGTGCTTTTAATGAAATAGTAAATCCGTTGCGCAGTACGATTGGATCGTCGCGTTTATCGTAGCTGCAAAATATCCCGACACTCAATGCCGATGATGATTCAACAATTCTCTGAGCCCCGGGAGTAACAAATAATAGTTCGGTGCCCGCCCCAATGATAAGAGGACTACTCGTATGGAGCGAAAACGCAACGGAGAGATTAGTAGAAGTATAAAGGCTGTCGTCGCTGTATCGTGCTATGGCAAGCATCCCATCGAGCGGGACCGAAAAAAGCCAGGGTTCTTTATAGGATGCACGTAATTCAGAACTCGTCTGAGTAAGTTTGCTGTAATGAAAGATGGCCTGCCGGGCCGATCCACCGATGTTTAAGAAACCGAGATCGAGAAAGCCATTTAAATATCCCTGTGAGCCTGGAATGGGGGGAGGATTATATCCTAAGACTCCATCGATCTCAGTAGAATGAAGCTCATCAATGCTTAGTAATACTCCGACGGAAGAATCGGAAATAGGAAATAAAGAAGCATCGGAAACCGTACTGAAAATGCCCAGATGACGCAGACGCTCGACACTCTCCGAAAGAAAGGCTTTTGTCGCGATCGGATGATCCGGGAGATAAAATTCCCGCTCGATAATTGTGGCATCGGTCTGCGTCGTTCCGGCAATGATAATGGAATCCAAGCGGGCTGCTTTCCCTTCGGTGATAATGATAGCAATCTTCAGACGGGAAGAATCGACCGAGGTTATGGAGCTGATCGTAATATCGGCGAATGGGTAGCCCATCGAGGCATAGAACTGAGAAAGCGCTTTCAGCGATTGTTCCAAGGCCGCTTCGCTGTAGGCAGAATCGATCGTAGGTGGTAAAAAAGCAGCTAACACTTCAGCGCTAAGATGCTTCACTCCCTGTATATGGATTTCTGCCGATATACCATGATGCTGGCCCCAGGCAGGGCGCAAAAGAAAAAGTGGCAATAGCAGTGGTAGAATGTACCGGTACACTGCTCGTCTCAACGAGACCCCTCGCCGTCAGATTCCGCACTAACGCGTACCCGTAACTATGAGTATGGCCGAACCGTATAGGTATACGAATGTTTAACAATAGTATGACGACAATGGAAAAAGCAACATTTGGAGCCGGATGTTTTTGGGGGGTCGAAGCAACGTTCAGACAAACCCCAGGTGTACTTTCAACCCAGGTAGGATATATGGGCGGCAAGACTGATCATCCTACCTATGAAGATGTATGCAGTGACGAGACGGGCCATGCAGAGGTTGTAGAAGTAACCTACGATCCTGCCATTGTCAGTTATAATACATTACTCGATATTTTTTGGCAAAACCATAATCCAACCACTTTGAACCGTCAGGGACCTGATATTGGTACCCAATACCGCTCGGCTATTTTTTATCACAATCCCGAACAGCAGCAGCTTGCCGAAGCATCAAAAAAGAAGTGGGATTCGAGCGGAACATTCAGCCGCCCGATTGTTACGGAGATCACACCGGCCGGCTCATTCTGGAGAGCTGAAGAATATCATCAGCAGTATCTGGAAAAGCGTGGCCTCGCAAGCTGTCATATCTGACGGCCTACCGCGCAAGTTCGCTCCCCTTCTTATTGAATAACGATCTTTTCTACCCGAGGAGCTTCGGCCCCTATGGCAGCGCGTACATAATAAGTGCCTGCAACAAGGTTTTTAAGATCGAGTGCAGCCGTATTTTTTCCTGGTATCGTAGTGCCATTGCTGGTGCGGACACAACGGCCTAATTGATCCCAAAGGGTAAGAGTATACGCTGAAGCCTGTGTTGCCGGGAAGCAGACGGTTGTGTTTTCGGACGCAGGATTTGGGAAACAGACTAATTCGGTGCCGGCAGAACTTATCGTATGCGATGACGGCACTCCCAATTCTTCCGGAGTATATTTATATACCCGATACGAATAATTTTGATTATCCATGGTAAGCTCGAATGTTCGGTTATTATTCGTATCTACTTCAGTTATCGCTACATCGTCACAAGCACCCCAGCCTATGAGTGTATTGCCATTCGGTAAACGCTGCACACTTCCGAGCGCCATGCCATAGACGTCGGGGGAATGGCGGTATTCCCATATCTTCGTCGCAGTGTGGGCTTCTTCGTTAAGCTTATACTCCACAGCGCGGCTGAAGATACCGCCGCGTTCATGATAATCTCCATTATCAAAGAGGGTGAACGTACCCGATGGAGTACGGCGAATATCGTGCTGGTAGGAGAATGGGATCGTATCGCCGATAGTGGTAAATTCATTATTGAGTCCACCCCATCTCCAGCGGATAATACCGGTCTTGCGGTCGATTTTCGTGATCTCTTCCATGTGACGGGAAGATAAGATCAGGTTGCCATCTGCATCGGTGTCGATGGCATTGGCATGACAATAATCGATAATAGAATCGGCAAGGCTGATACCGATGCCATCGGAGACTTTGAAATGATCGAGCGAGCGCCATTCCCAAAGAAGATTCTTACTATGATCAAATTCCTGAATGACGATATCGAGCACCGAAGCATTAGGGTAGCCGCCTTCATAATAAGGACGAATATCCATCGTAACCGGATCGATAGCCATAATAATATAGCCGCCGGTATTGGTATAGACAAATTCATGCCCGTCGGTCTCGTAGCCATTAGCGGCCTTGAGGCTATCGATCTTCACGAGCTTCGAATTGAGCATATACATCTGTGTCGTAGCGGCATCGAAATAGGTATATCCGCCGTCCATCCTTGGCCTGAAATCCAGAGAATACCGCGGACCTGCAGCTTCGGCACTAAGCACTTGCCCGCCGTTATCGAGTATCATTCGGTAGACATTTAACTGAATAGGATCAAACCTGAAATTAGACATATACAGATTTCCGGGTGCAGGATCCTGATTGTAGACAATACTTAAAACGGGGAAATTTTCTACCTGCTGCTCTTTTGGCGAGGGGTTCTTCCCATGCAGCATCAGTTCTGTTACCGGGTCGGAGCTATGGAGATTCGAAAGAGAATATCGTAACGGCTCTGAGATTGTAAAAGTAAGAGTAGTAGCAGAGCAGGACTCTTGTGGTGCGGGGAAGGTAGCCATTACTACTTCCGCATTGCTAAAAGGCACGTAAGGCTTGAAGATCACCGTTTTTCTATCATCGGATAAGCTGACCGTTCCACGATGACTGCCGCTTTTACTGCCGGTAACCACGATTTGTTCGCTATAATCGGCGGGAAGTGTGATCGGCAAGCTGAACCGTATGCCAATAGTCATAGCAGTATTGACATGAACAGCTTTATCGAGTGGATATGTAGAGACGACAGAATTTCTTGTACCGGCCGATGCAATAGTCGCAACGGAAAGCAAGAGTACTACTAGATTCCGAATTTTCATAATAGGGTAACTATCAACGATTGTGCTCTTATCGGGGAAGAGTCATGCGTTTTTCGACTACCCAGTTGTAGGGGAAGACTTTTGTCGAGGGAAACAAAAGCATTTTGGGGGTCAAAAGGGTAGTAGAATAAACTGATATTCTTGGGTTACGTTCAAAAAAAACGCGCTTCCGGAGAAGCGCGCTTTCATCATACATCATCTCTAAAGGAAAGACCAATAGAATTTTGAGAAACAATCGTTGCTTACTCTACACCTTTTTTATCGTCCTGGATTGTAGCTTTTGCCGTCGCCTGTGTTAAGGTGACGCTATAATCCTTTTCGATCTGCAGAGTTTTGTCAGCAGCCGGGGTTTCGAGAAGTTCGTCTTTTGTTACGATACCTTCGCCCTCGAAATGAACCCAATATTTTTTGGCCGGCTTGAGCACTACTAAATAATAGCCGGTTTCGCTATTAGAGCGGCTGCCAGTGATTTCCAGTGCCTGGTTTCCGGCTTCGCGGACACTCACGCGTACTGAAAACGGCTTATGAGTCTGTTCGGCTGTTACGGTGCCTTTTAAGACGATCACTGCCTTATTAAATTGTGCGTTTGAGATCGAGGCAAAACCGAATAATACGATCCCGATAATGACTGCTATTACGTTTTTCATATTGTATGGGTTACAGTAAATTGTATTATTAAATATACAATTCAAATATTTATAACTAAACTTAAGACAAAAAGCGTGCCAAACTAAATTATGTTTTATAAATTATTATTTATCAATAATTTAAAATATGAATGTTTTTCCCGTAATCTCAAAATTATTGAGGGATTTTAACCTTAACTGTCAAATTTTTTGGGTTTTCTTCCACTTTTGAGTATTCGAGTTCTAACGATTGGGAGCCGGAGGTAGCTGTAATGGTTGAAGGGATGGCGAACGGTGAATGTTCGAAAATACCCGAAAATGAGACCGAAAGATCGTTCGTCTGGCTGGTGATCGAACTCCATCTATCATATCCTGTCACTTTAAATACATTCTTGGAATTCCGAAAATTTACCGCTTCGATGGCCCCTGAGGAAGAATTAGCTACAAGGCGGTACCGATCGGTCGATAATTGCTCTTTCTTTACCATGGTAAGTTCTTCTGTCCTAAAGCGTAATGGGGAGAGGCCATACACCAGATCATGAAGCAGTCTGAAGGAAAATCCTTTTATACCGGTAAGCTTTTCCAATGTTTTTTCATCGGGGACCCCGTTATATTTTTCGTTCTCGATAGCATTATAGAAATGAAATTCAGTAGGGGTACCGAGGAATTTGGCCGCAGATATGCCAAACGGGCCGGTAACGACCATACTTAGCGAGTCATGCCCCATGGCATCTCGCTTCGACCGCAATTCAAAATGCCCGCTTTGGGAAGAAGAACCGTCTTTAAGTGTAATAGTCCCTTCCGCATAGAGCGAATGACAGAGGCCGGCCAAATAGCAGAGTGTATCGTTTAGCTGGCTAATATCGGAAGTATTGGGGGTTGAGGTACTCTCTATTGTTGGAGCCGGGGCAGAGGTACTTTTTAAGGGCACAGAGGTACAACCGATAACTATACCGGCAATACCTATCGCTATGATAGCATAGTATCGCATTCTATGCAGATATACTTGTCCTTGTGAAGATGAGTTTCATTTGATACAGGATATGAATGGGAATTCATTGTAGCGGTTTATAGTGGGCATGGGCATCTTTTTGATGCAGCGCTTCATAGTGCCACCACTCGCTTTGTAATTGGATAAATCCGGCTCGCTGCATGATCCGTCGCAGAATAAGCCTGTTGGCATATTGCTCGACTGTAAGCTTATGGTTAGCCAACATTTCCTTCTCGAATCTGGGCTGTGCTAATGGAATAAAAGCATCGAAGGATGTCCCCATATCAAGTGGTGCTCCGTGTTCGTCGAGCAGAGAGACATCTAAAGCCAGCCCCAATGTATGAAGCGATATGCACTTAGGATAAGCGACGTAGCGGGATTGCGGCGTTCCTTTTACCGCATTCCATAGCCGCTGCTGAACGGCAGTCGGGCGATAAGCATCATACACAATGAATTTCCATCCGGGATGCTCGGTCTCTAAGAGCAGGGAAGCCTTCTTAAACTTTGCGAAGGCAACCGGCTGTAAGAGGCACTCGGAAGTTGTATCGACCACATGATGGCAAAAATTATTCCCCGAATGATACCGCTTATCGACAAGCACATTCGGCAGCAGGGCAACATTAAGTAATTGCGATACTGAAGTCGCCGGCTGCCCTGAAGCACCGGCAAGAAAGAGATTATACAGGAAAATAATTTGTGCAGCCCACCCCAGTCTATTCATCGGACGTGATGAACACTAATTTTGGCGGCAATGGCACAATTAAATCTATCTAAACGGAAGTTTTTGTATGGTATGATTGTTGTGGTGCGATCTAAGGGTAATTTCCCCGTTTTACATTGTCTATAGAAAGCGATTCAAATAATCAGAAGAAAATGGCAGCAGACGGAGCAATCCGTAACGTTGAGCATTTACGTATACTTAGAAAAGACTCGGCACTGGAGGATCTGGAGCTATTAGCCCGGATTTCCACGGGTGATTCGGCCGCACTTAGCCGAATCTACGATAAATACAAGCGAAAAATCTATTCGTTAGTCCTGCAAATCGTTAAGCGGGAAGAAGATGCGAGTGAAATAGTGCAGGATGTATTCCTGCAGGTATGGGATAAGGCTACACTGTTTGATGATGGTCGTGGTACCTTTTCCGCTTGGTTATCCACTTTAGCCCACAACAAGGCGATAAATGTGATGCGTTCTCGCCGATTCAAAAAGTCGGCGCAGGAGGTAACACAGGATCTGAACGACCTTTCAGAGCTTGGCTCGGAGCACACTGTTGAACACCGAACCGCTTTGGACGAACAGATCGAAGATGACGAGCGCTCTCAGATCATGGAAGTATTAAATCGGATACCTTCCGAGCAGCGCACGACACTCATTATGGCATATTATAGCGGCTACTCTCAGAGTGAGATCGCCGAAGCACTCGGCGTTCCGCTCGGGACTATTAAAACCAGAATGCGGCAAGGGATGATTAAATTAAGGGAATTACTCGATGGAAGACAACTCGCAGACTTATAATACCTCCGAACGCGAGGAGATAGAATCCCTCGCGGCGGCGTATGCGCTTGGAGTCCTGGACGAACAGGATCCGGATTTCTCCAAATTCGAACAGTTGCTCGAAGCTGGAGATCCTATTCTCGCCGAAGCCTTGGAAGCTCATATCGGAACCGCTACACTTTTATCACACTTACCTCCGCAGGTCGAACCGCCTGCAGCATTGAAGGATCAGTTACTTACTAAGGTTGCTTCGCGTAAAGCCGATCCGCTGAGTGAACGCCTCGATAAGTACCAGAAAGATAAATCAGCCATCACTGAAGACTTGCAGCGTACTATTCGTAAGAAGAATAGAATGCTCATCGGTGTATCGCTTATTAGCGGCTTGCTGTTGTGCACCCTGATAGCGCTCAACGTACAAAAGGCTGCTAAGCTCGATTGGGCTGCCGATACGATCGATAAAATGGTGAAGCAGCGCGATTCGCTCAGTGCACTTGCTCTCCCGCCGACGACCGATGGTAGCCCGAAGGTAGCGAGTACCGGAAATGGATTAGGTATTGCCGATGCGCTCGTTGCACCGGTAGTTACTATGTTCCAGGAAGGCTCGGCGCGTAAAATAAATCTTTCGACGCTCACCGCTCCGAGTAATCACCGCTTGTTCTACAGTGCCAAGCAGAATGTGGTGGTCTTGATGAAGGAGAATCTCGGTGCTAGCGATGCAAAGCATCAGTATGCCGTATGGCAATATGTCGGAGCGACACCTCAGCCACTCGGCGCCTTTACCATTTCTGCAGCTGCTCCGTATCCGATGTATGCTTTTGCCACCAGCGGAAGACCGGAGAGCTTTTCCGTTTCGCTCGAGCCGCGTGGCAGCCTTGGCGCCCGACCTCAGGGACCGATACTCTTTACGGGTTCGCTAAAAAAATAATTCAGGCGTTCTTTTTTAAAATCGCTTTATGAACAAACATTCATAGAGCGATTTTTTCTTTATCGCTCTTTTTTTTGCCTATTTTTGTTCGGTTTTGAACTGGAGAATATGATATAATGAACGTCGAGCAATTGCGCGAATACTGCTTATCGTTGCCGAATGCGCATGAAGATATAAAATGGGGTAACGATCTGTGTTTTTGCATCGGGGATAAAATGTTTGCAACGGCAAGCCTGAATCCGGCCAGCGGTTTTTCCTGCTCTTTTAAATGCTCGCCTGAAATGTATGCAAAGCTCATCGAACGCGATGGGATCATTTCCGCTCCGTACACCGGGAGATTTGGCTGGGTATGTGTCCGGAAGAAATCGGCGCTAAATGAAACCGAGCTTCGAACCCTTATCAAAGAATCGTACGATTCGGTACTGCAGAATTTGCCCGCAAAAGTTCGAAAAGAATTAAAGACAGTCTCATAGGCCCAGCTCCAGCAGATCGTTATAAAAAACCCCTGGTCTTTGACCAGGGGTTTTGTTACTATAGGAACTGACATAGCTGTGAGTTGCGAGAGATTGCGTCAGTTTTACTGTGTGTTTTAGACCTCTCTGTGCAGTATATTCATCATCGTTCATCCTACAAAAAATCGTTTCCTACCTGTTCCTCCATTTCCCGCTCCAGCCGTAGTGCTCTGGGGAAAAGCACCGATTCTTCCAAAAACGATTGCACCGGCATATCTTTGAGCAGCCTCACTAAAAGGTCGTCTATCTCGAGTAATGAAAAATCGGTGGAAGAATGGTAGATATTCTCCCGTATCTGTTGCTCAGTGATCGTAGCTGCCGCCTTAAACCGATCCCTCGATTGACTGATGCTTGAAATAGCGTCGCTCAGGGATCCGCTATTCAACCTTGGCCGCTCTCCCACGGCGTCATTGATCTGAGAGAGCGCTACAATATAAGCAAATACTTCCTGCTCCATATACTCCATGCACTCGATCCATTCGCTGCCAGCCGATACGATCGGATACTGATATAGTTGTCCGCCGATGCCGGGGGGCTTTGGTATTTCAATGAGCTGTCCCGATATTTGCGCAATGGCAGTTGCAGCAGATCGATGGTGCCGGAGGAGGATATGCTCAATCAACGCTTTGAAGCTCCACTGAAAATACTCCGATGCTAATGAGGGAACATCGAAGGTATCATTCCTATATGAGAGCTCATCCAAAATAGGTACGGTATATCTGCCGGCACCGCTTCGTCTTGTATCATCTATTTACAAATCCGAAGGAATCCGAATCGTTAATAATTAAGTGCGGAAGAATCGGGGCTCTCCCGCACTTCAGTGGGAAAAGACGGTTGTCCGTCTGCTCATCTATTGCGCCTTACAGATAACACGATCGGGGAAGTACACCGGCAGTATCCATTCACACCATTTCTTCATCTATTCACTCTTAGCCGGTGTGCATCGGTTATCGAAGTCACACAAAAAGCGATATTCGCTTTCTGTACTACAAAAATAGTACAGTAGATTAAGAAATGTTTATGATAATTCTCAGATGATTTATATCAGATGACCTTTGTCAGTATTCTGGCTAAGAATGCCGGGAAACAGAATGTCGATTGCTCGAAATAATAGACTTAGCTAAAACTTTCTTCTGTCGGAGCCGGGGAGCGCCGGGGTGTCCAGAATATTTTTCCCTCGATAATCTCTAATAATCCTTTTTGCTCCATTGCTTTTATCGTGCGGATGACGGTTTCAACCCGCAGCCCGGTCATATCGGCAAGTTGCTGGCGGGTGAGAGGGACTACATATTCGCGGTCTTTTGCAATACCACGTTTCTCCTTGTAATAATTCATCAGGTTAGAGAGGCGGAATTCGGCATCTTCAACGGCCATTTCACCTAACTGTGCCGTCATTTGCATCAGGCGGCTGACCACTTCCTGCAGTAATGAAAACATGATCGTAGGATTTTCTTGCAGGAGCTTTGTAAATTCTTCATGGGGGATCGCCCATAACTGGGTGGGTTCTATAGTCGTACAGGTAGCAACCGTTGGGTCTTTATGCAAAGCAAAACTATAGCCGAAGATTTCATTTGCGCCCATGATAGCATAGACGAATTCCTTTCCTTCGCGGTTGAAGTAAGAAAATTTTGCCGCTCCGCTTTTTACGACGTACACGAATTTAGGTCGTTCGCCAACAGCATAAATTATTTCTCCTTTTTTTAATTGTAAGAGCTTGGCCTTGTATTTAGACAAGAGCTCTTCAGTCAACATTGATTGTACATTCATCCCTATTACTGCGCAGTCCCAATACTTAATTCGGGGGAAATAAATACTGACGTATATCATAATATGATTTACATCATAAAATGATTCCCCGGAATTTCAAAATTTAAATTTTGATAAAAAGTTATCTTATTTTTGAAGATAGCAAACAAGGCAGATACATGGCAGGCGAACGCTTTTTTCTTAAGAAAATGGAGGAATATGGGTTTCTAACCCATATTTACGATCATTTGCCTGAAGATTTTACTGCCATTTTTGAAATAGCGAGGGTACTTGAGGATGAGACCTCGGAGCTGAGAAAAAAGCTCGAATCGATCATGAGTCTTCCAAGCCTCAGCGAAGCTTCGGAGACAGATATGATCGATCTCTTCCAGCCGGAAGTCGTTACCGGCGAAGAGTACGAAGCGGATTTTATTCGTAATCGCAGAGATGTCGCCAGAATTTATGCCTGGCAGTTTGCTTTACCCGATGATATATTCGATGAGCGTCTGGCCGAGCGAACACTCTGGATGCCGGTTGCAAAGGCGCCAAAGATCCTTCCGGTACAGGAGATCGGCGAAAATTTTTCCTTCGATAGCAAAAAGCAGAAAGTCTTCGTCTTATTCGATACTTCTGCTTCCATGCGGGCACACCACCGTATTCATTTAGCCAAAGCACTGCTTGTCTATTTCCTCGAGCGCAATAAAGAAGATCTCGGCTTCATCAGTCTTCGTACGTTCGACGATACGGTCGGCGAATTACATACCGCAATAGATGGTGAAAGTTATAATGCGCTTATCCGGCATTTGCTGCGCATCAATCGGCTTGGCAACGGGACGGTACTCCAAAAAGCATTGCTGACCGCACTTGACGATATTCATCGTACCGAGCATCTCGCCGGAGCCGAAATATTAATAATAACCGATGGCGCTGTCGCTCTTGACGAGGTCCTGCTGAAACAGCGGATCGATGAGACCACAAAAATTCATACGGTCAAGATAGGTCATGCGAAAATATTCGCTTCTGAAAAACATATCGACGATGTGATCGCCGGAGGAAAGTTCGGTAATACTAAAGTTCTAAACGATCTCATCGCACAGCAGCATGAAGTCGAGCGGCTACTGGCTAACACAACCGTTCATGATAAGCGCGTGCAGCTTGAGCGGACACTTGGCGGGGTCAAATCTTCGATCAAGGCAAAGAAAGCAGAATTTGGAGCTGAATTTGCGAAATTGTATGGTCATGAACTGGAACGGCTTTCCTCACTATTTCTTGAGATCGATGACATCGACGATCTGGCGCTCTTCAGTGCCGCCTCCGATAGCATTGAAGATATAGAGCGCCTTGTAGAAGAACTTGAGCAGGATGCCGAGCAGTTCTTTACGCCGGAAATGACGAAGAAGATGGCCGTCCTTCACGATCATATTGCCTTCTTACTCAAATATGAAAAAGATATGGCGTTGCGCCAAAAGCTGCAGGAGCTTGACGAGCGGCTTATAAAATTATTAGAAGAAGCAGTCAGCGAAGACGATCTGCTGACCCAGGGCCTGCGTCCTGATACGGCCAATCATCATATCTCGTTGCCTCTTACCGATGAAGATATACGCGATCTTCATTTCTTATTAGAGTTTGATGGCGCTTTTGGAAAAACGCAGTTCAAACTGCTGTTCAAGTTTATGCTTAAAGTGATGGCTAAAGCATTTAAAAATGTCACTTCAATGTTTCGGCGATAGAAAAATTGATTATGGGATCATAACTTTTGGTTTGCTTCATCTTCCATTATCGATACTGATCTTTAGACAATAATTTTCATTGTATTTTTGTGTGATCAAGCACTATCGTTATGAAGCAATACTGGCTCTTAAAAACCGAACCGAATTCTTATTCGATCGACGATCTTAAAAAAGATAAAAAAACCGAATGGACCGGCGTAAGAAATTACGGAGCGCGCAATACCCTCCGCGATCAGATGAATAAAGGAGATGAAGCCTTTTTTTATCATTCGAGTACTGAAGAGCCAGCGATCGTCGGTACCTGTGTCATCGATAGTGAAGCCCTGCCCGATCCTACTGCCTGGGATAAGAACGATTCTCACTTTGATCCGAAATCCTCGCCGGCCAATCCCATCTGGTTTTGCCGGATGATAAAATTTCAAAAAAAATATGATAAGCCTGTTTCGCTGACGTCGCTACGATCGGTCAAAGGATTAGAAAAGATGGTGCTCCTGCAGCGTGGCTCCCGCTTATCGGTTCAACCGGTAACCGAGGAAGAATGGAAGATCATTACGAGTAAAGCGGATTAAGCTTCGAGGGCTATACTCATTCGGCGCATTTCTTTGAGGACGGTTTGCATATCGTCCGGCAGTTCGGTCGTCCATTCCATCAACTCACCGGTGCGTGGATGAAAGAGGCGTAATGTTTTGGCATGGAGCGCCTGGCGTCTGAAATCGACGAGCATATTCTCGACCCATTGTTTAAAATGCGGGACATCGGTCCGTTTATATTTCATTTGTCGTCCGCTATAGGTTGGGTCACCAAAGATTGGATGGCCGATATGCTCCATGTGCACTCGTATCTGGTGCGTGCGTCCGGTTTCAAGTTTTAATTCAATGAATGAGAAGCCTGGCAGTTCTTCGAGTACGATAAATTCGGTAATAGCGAACTTGCCGCCTTCGGGCACGACGGCAAAACGTTTTCTATCCTTTGGATGACGGCCGAGTTCTGTTTCGATCCTTCCGAAGCGTTTTTTCGGTACCCCCCAGACGATCGCCTGATAAACACGGTGGGCAGTATGATCGAAGAACTGTTTCGATAACTTTCTGTGCGAGTAGGTGTTCTTGGCGACCACCAGTAAGCCGGAAGTATCTTTATCGAGGCGGTGAACGATACCGGCGCGTTCATGATCGTCGAGATGCTCGGCAATCCCTTCGACATGGTACATTAACGCGTTCAGCAGCGTACCGCTGGTCGTTGTCGGCGATGGGTGCACCACCATACCGGCCGGCTTATTGATAATAATTATATCGTCATCTTCAAAAATAATATCGAGCGGTATTTGTTCGGCTTTTGCTTCGGGGCGTTTCGGTTTTGGGATGAAGACTTCAATGAGATCGCCGCCTTTTATCTTGTAGGCCGCTTTGACTTCGATCTTATTATTGACAAAGACAGCGCAGGAATCGATTGCCTCACGCACTTTTGAGCGCGACGTATTAGCGATCACCCGCGCGAGGTAATGGTCGAGACGCTGAGGTGTTTCTCCTGCCGCAACTTCGACTGTAAAGATCCTGTAATCCGAGAGCTTTGGGGGTTGATGGATAGCCTCTTCGGTGTTGACAATCCGTTTCATATCTTTGTATTAAAACAGCCAAAAGCACCGAAGGGTTGTTTCAAGAGCAAAGCAGGGAAGTCAGGCAGCCGTGTTGGCCACTGGAGGATGTTTCGGAGCTTCTTTTTTAAAGAGCATGATTGCTACAAGAATAGAGACACCTACGGTTACCGCAGAATCGGCAATGTTGAATACCGGCCACCAATTTTCTTTATATCCGAAATCAAGGAAATCAACTACACGGCCATAAAATAACGAAGACTCTCCATAGAAAACACCATAGAAGCACCGATCGATGAGATTACCCATCGCTCCGCCCATAATAAGTACCCAGGCGACTCGCTCCCAGACCGTCATTTTCCAGCCGCTTCGTTTTAGATATAGAAAGATCAAAACAGAAGCAACAATGGAAAAGACTGAAAAAACGATTTTCATGGTCGGGATATTGATCCCGAAGGCAATGCCAGGGTTTTCGACGTAAGTGATCCGTAGAATATCACCGATGAGCGGCTTCGAGGTATGGATGGGCATCCCGGAAAAACCGAGTGCCGCAGAGCCTTTGACAAGCAGTTTAGTAAATTGATCGATGAGAACAACCGCTGCTGTTATCCAGAAGTAGGAGGCAGGAAAGGCAGCTTGTTGTTGTTCCGATTCGTGAAGTTCGCTCACTCGATATTTTCCTCTGCCATCGGATTATAGGTTTCCGATACAGCAAATTTCTTGGCCTGAGTCTTATTCTTGCAAGTTACATGCTTTTGTGTGATCGGAACGGCCATGAGTCTCGGTTTTTCGATCAACTCGCCGCAGACGACGCAAATGCCGTACACTCCACGGTCGATACGTTCGAGGGCCTCATCAAGTTTCTTAATAAAATCGCTCGTCCGCTGAGCCTGCAGATACTGCTTCTCACGCTCCATTGCATCGGAGCCCTGTTCGGCCGTATGCAAAGCGAACGACTGATTCTCTGCATCGTATTCGCCGGAAGTATCGAGTAACTGATGGCTGATAATATCGAACTCTTCTTTTGCTTCTTCGCGCTGGCTGAGCAGCTCCTTTTTGAAAAACTCGAGGTCTTTAGCGCTATAACGGACCTTCGCATTGGCGATCACGTCGTTATCATTCGCAGTAAGCTTCATCGGAGGAAGCTCGGTCTTTTTAGCTGTCGTTTTCTTTGATGATTCAGTATTTTTCACCGTAGTCGATCCCTTAACAGATGTCTTCGTTGCCTGTGATGTTGCAGAAGGTCTGGACACTCTCTTGGTTTTAGCAGAAGCGGCAGCTTTGGGTTTTGACACCGCTTTTTTCTGAGCTTTCTTCGTGGCTGAAGCTTTTTTTACTGCAGACTTCTTAAGAGTTTTTGCCATACCGTCCTCCTGCGTGTAGTGCCCATACCATAGGGTATGAGCGGGCGAACAATTCGCCTAAAAGTAAGGCGGTAGAACAACCTGAGCCCTAAAAAACTCCCTGAATTTTGTTCCCGTAACGGCCCCGCTATACCGGTTATTTCAGGATGAACGACCCGCTGAGATCATCCTCTGCGCTGCCGCGAATGATATAGTAATAATATCCCTTTGCCAGACCCGATACCCCCAGTTCGCAATGCGATGCACCGATCGATTGGGAAAGCACCGGCTGACCGAGAGGATTATAAATAGTTACCGATCGATAGCGCTGCCACTGGGTTTCCGGAAGTACAACGGTGACCAATGTAGAAGCGGGGTTCGGATAGACGGAAACAGAGGACGGATTTTCTGAACTACCGACGCTATTTTGAGCAGGATTCTTGAACTTTACGATCCAGGCATCCTGATCGTCGGCATTCGAAGTCACGTCTCCGCTGGCCAGCCCTGAAATACCGGCAGCAGCAAAACCGCCATCGGTCGTTTTAATTATATACAGTCCCTGGTCGTCATCGACACCGCCATAGCAATGCTCCCAGTCGATGGCTCCCTGATTATTAAATTCTACGAGCCACAGATCGTTAAGGCCATGATTCGAGCTAACATCATTATCGGCGGAAGAGGTAGAGCCGATAGCAACGTAGGCGCCGTTATCGGTTTGAATAATATCGTTTATCAGATCGTCGCCGGTTCCTCCGCGGTCGGTTTCCCATTGCAGGTCGCCTGTCGCAGTAAGCTTTGCTATCCAGGCATCCATTATGTTGGCTCCGCCGTAATGATGATCGACATCTCCATCGTGAGAAAGTGCAGAACCACAAACAATAAACCCGTTATCGGAAGTTTGGTGAACGGTCGAGACCGTTTCATCGAGCGAACCACCGAGAGATTTCTGCCATTGTAGTATACCTTCCGAATTGATCTTTACTACCCAAATATCCGTCGTTGCATTAGTGCCATGATGGGCCGAAACATCACCGTCGGTCGATGCGCTGGTTGCACCGATAATGTATCCTCCGTCAGTTGTTGGCTGGATAGAATAGCCATTGTCCGATTTGGTGCCGCCATAGCTCTTCTGCCATTGAAGCGTACCGGTTGCCGATACTTTTATAACCCAGACATCATACTCGCCCTTCGGATTCGAAACATCGAGATTTGCCGATGAGCTATACCCGGCGGCGATGTAGCCGCCATCGGATGTTTGCTGCACGGAATATCCTCCATCGTCATCGGTACCACCATACGTTTTGCTCCAGCTAATTTGGCCGCTGCTGGTTAATTTCACTAACCAAAGATCGTAGGACCCGTGATTATTACTGATCGAGCCATCGGACGATGCCGAAGTACCCACCACGATATAGCCGCCATCGGCTGTTTGTTTGATATCGAGTGCCTGATCGTCGCCACTACCGCCAAAGACCACTTTCCATAGCTGCTGGCCCGAGGAATTGAATTTCATTACCCAGGCATCGGCACTAGTTTCATCACCGTTATGAGGGATAAAGGTGCCATCGGTAGAATAGGAAATCCCCGTTGCAACATAGCCGCCATCGGATGTTTGTTGAATGGCATAGGCCTGATCAGCGTAGGTGCCGCCGAACGAATGCTGCCAGTCGATAGCAGGAGCAGTAGTCTGGGCAAAGGCTACCGAAGAACTACAAAAAGCAACGATCAGGGAAAGTAGGGATGCTTTCATAACGTTTGCAAAAAAACTTATTTATACGCTTAAAATAATGACACCTCAGCTATAAAAAGAATTTCCAGTCTTCTATAGCAAGAGAAATTCGGATTTTTAGAGGGGAAAATGCGTTATTGGTTTAATGCAGCGACCTGCTATAATCGCCCCTTCATTGCTTTCGGCCAATTTTGTCCGTCTCGAAGAAGATATTCATTCGCTCGAAGCGGCCGGCGCCGATTGGCTTCATCTCGATGTGATGGACGGTCATTTCGTCCCCAATCTTACATTCGGCCCGCCGGTCATTAGTGCTGTTCGCGGGGTCACCAGCCTGCCGCTCGATTGCCATCTGATGATCACCGAACCGGACCGCTATATTGCCGATTTTGCAAAAGCGGGCGCGGATATTATCACCGTCCATGTCGAAGCGTGTGTGCATTTGCACCGGACGATTCAGCTAATTAAATCCTTTGGTAAGAAGGCCGGTGTCAGCCTTAATCCTGCGACTTCACTTTCGACCATCCGTGAGATCCTCCCGGATGTTGATCTCGTGCTGTTAATGAGCGTAAATCCGGGTTTTGGCGGGCAGGCATTTATTCCTTCGTTGTATCGCCGGGCAACAACGCTCCGCCAGTGGGTCGATTCGCAGGGTCTTTCGACGATTATCGAGGCCGATGGCGGGATAAAACTGGAAAACATCAAATCCGTCTATGAAGCGGGTGTAGAAGCGATTGTCAGCGGAAGTGGTATATTTGCCTCCAAGGATCGGGCAACAACTATTGCGGCAATGAAGGCCGCGTGCGCCGATGCTGTAAGTATTTCAGTTTGAGTATCCATCGACCATGATTGCACGAGCCCTTTCTGTCAACTGGGTTCAGATTCACGTATCCGAAGAAGCGTGGCAGCGCTCGATCACTGTCCACCCAGAGCTTGAACTTGAGGACGTTTTAGATGCGATCTCTTCGCCCGACGATCTGTACCGCGGTGCAAAGGGAGAGATCTTTGCTGTCCGCCATCTTCCCGAGGGTAAATGGCTAATCGCCGTTTACACCGAAGACACGGAAGAAGGGGAGTTCATGGATGCGTTCTATTCGAATAAAGGCAAAACGCGGGAAATGAAAGAACGGGTCTGACCTTCTGCTGTTCTGCGAATAGACCGCTGCACTTCAACTATTTTCTCTTGTAACGCAAGGTACGCATCCGTGCTGGTATTATTCTTCATGCCTAATAAAAATTATACTCCAATCTTCCAAGAAGTGAATTAGGCCGGCGCTCCGAATAGGTGGTCGAGAGCAGGGTGCTATAGGAAAGATCGATCCTCAATACAGAATTAACGATCAGTTGTACTCCCGGTGCAAATAATACGGCTGTCCCTTTCTCGGCTGTCATAGAACCGTTCATAAGATGGTCATACCAGGAATGGGAAGAAAGTACTTCGGCATAGATATTAACATTAATATCCGAATAATTGGTATAGTGGGATGGGAACAGTAAATATCCGGCCGAAAGTGAAGCCGATACACCTGAGATATTTTTATAACTCATATCGGAACGTTCGATGTCGCTGAGCGCGTGGTCGAATCCGATGGTTGTCGAAAGAGCGGTATGGTTTTCTAACAATGTTGCAATCACCCCGGTGGCAGCAGTCGGTCCGCTGCCTTTGAAGGTAAATTCCGGCATCGAACTATGCTGGCTTCCGAGCAACAGTTGCCCGAATGCCGCCATACGGAAGTGGTATTTAAAATCATCGTCGGCATAGAACCGATATTTCAGATAGGCGCCGTAGGTTTCCAGTTCGACAGCCGATATGGCATGAGAACCATAGATTTGTCCGTGAACCATCAGTTCCTTCGAGATGCCATACATTACTTCGGCGCCAATACGGGTAGCTACTCCACGTGATGTATTCCAGGAATCGGAAGCAATCCGGAGCCCAAACCGCCCTACCGGCATATTGCTGGCAGGTTCGGTCTGGATAAAGAGCTCCTGAGCTTTTAAAGAGGAAGCGAGCAGCAGTAGTAGCGCCGCAACATATCTCATAGCGTTACATGGTACAAATGCCCATGAGCAGCGTGCTCACCTTCGCAGCAGGAAGCCGAAGCGCCTTTCTTATAGCATTGAAGGTCCGTCTTCTTCGAGAGTTCGGTAAATTCCCGCTTCGAGACATACGGTTTATCGACGAACTTCAGCGTCACCGGGCCCGAAAGTTTTTTCTCGCCGACTCCGACAAAATGATAGGTGTCTCCGCCAAAGGCAAAGTGCGTATCCTTGCTGACGGAAACATTATCGAATTGAAAGATGGCGCTGATCGAGCGAACGGAAAAGCCCGCATCTTCGACCATCTTCTTGATCTCATCGATCGAGACGCTCGCATCCTTCTTGAAGGTAATATGAGCAACCAGATTGTTGAGATCGATATTGATGGAATCGATGAACGGCAACTGGCGCAGGCTTGCTTCGGTGCCTTTAGCACACATCGAGCAGGTAAGGCCATTCACCCCAACATCGGCCTGTAAGAACTGAGCAACTGCCGCCGGAACGCCTGCAATAAATAGCAGTAGTGTAACTATGATCGTTTTCATTTTTGTCTGGTAATAATGTTGGTAATAAGACCCGCTGGAATGCCGGGATCGGGGAAGAGTGTCCGACATTCCAAACGGGAATCATCACCCGGTTATTTCGCCGGGCAACACTGCATAGGACAATTGCCGCACTCATCCGCACAGCAATTCATACATAATGAACACTCAGTAGACCTGTAAATGATTCCATCCTTTACAGTTGAGCCGGTAGTGATTGTTGCCGTACTCAGACACAAAGCCAGCATAGTGGCTGCAATAAAAAATTTCGATTTCATCATATTATCCTTTCTATACACATGATAAAATAGCGTATTGGTATTTCCAACCGCAAGCGATATTTGTAATAGGAAGGATATTCTATATCCTCAGAACAGAAAATAGTAAGTATAAAGGCGGACTGCTACTCTTTACTAAAACGGTAGTGCTTATTTGGTTTGCAATAGAAGGAGAACCTATCGTATTGGCAATAGCAGTAGTAATATACTGCGGGACGGTAGTAATAGAACTTGCTTTAACTGTAATCGTCGGCGCGGGATCGAGCTTACATAATCCCTTTGAGCAAATAGGGCAGGCTTCGGAAGAATGTGCAATGCTGTATTGAATACCAGAGGGTGGGATACAGCAGGATTTCACCGGAGCCTTTATGGCACAAAATGCCATTGGTGCTACTGAAAAAGCACTGGAGAAAAATACCAGAAGGGCAAGAACAGTATAAATAATGCGCCGCTGCATCATCTATATGATACCAAAAAACAGCACTTTAGTTTCAAGTTGCGCTCTATCGTTACTCAGAGTACCTATTATAAAACACCGCCCCGCAGTATAAACCACGGGGCGGTGTCTTAAGCTTGGTAAGCTAGATAGCTTACTTGCTGAGGCTCATCTTCATTCTCTCGACAGAGGTTTCTCCGTTGGC
>CAYOJJ010000007.1:0-146426 GCA_964404255.1 uncultured Alphaproteobacteria bacterium
ACGAGTTCAAACTCGATGCCAACGGCTTATCCAGTGGCACCTACCTCTATGAGGTATCCTTCACCAACGCCAACGGAGAAACCTCCGTCGAGAGAATGAAGATGTCTTTGAATAAATAACCTACATACTTTGTAGTTATTCATTTCGCATAAAAGCCGCCCTGCAGAATTCCTGTAGGGCGGTGGTGTTTTAAAGAAAAAAACACTAAGATTTTTGGGATTGCTTTTAAAGACAGTATATGTTGCATCGATGTCGACAGGAATTGCTTATGACATTAAAATTATGAATGGCCTTGCTTATCAGGGAGTGTCATTCTTGTGCCCACATTAAAAAAGATGCAATGAAAAAAAATGAAGTCGATAATATTGTTCAGGCGATTCAATACTATAAGAGTGAGTTATCCTTTGTTCGCCATCACCGCCGGCGTTCAAAAGTATTGAATAAACTCAGTGAATTACAACGGTATTGTAACCCGGGAGAAGCTCTAAAATCGGCACAGTTATCGCGGAGATTTGCCGAAGATACCGGCGATCCGAGGACGATCGGAGCCAGTGTGCTTGTCGAAGGGGAGTGCATGCTTATTCGGGGGCGGGTAGAGGAAGCCGATAGAAAAGCAACCGAGGCACTGGAACAATTTACGAAAATAGATTATCAACCGGGGTATGACGATGTGCAGATCTTCCGATGGTCTATTGAAGTGGCTACCGGTTCATTACAACTTTTATCCTCCTATCAGCCCATCTTAGATAAGTTTCTCAATGAAAACCTGATTGAAAAAGAATTAAAAATCGCGGAAATAGTCGCTGTTGCCTACTATTATCGGGGAGAATATGCGGCATGTATCGAGTATAGTAGTTCGGCCCTGCAGTTGGCAAAACAACTGGGACGGCACTGGTCGTCCGCTACAATGCTTTGGCTCTTAGGTATGGCCCTGACAGCAAGCGGAAAAGCGGAAGCAGGGTATGCACAGTGGATCAAGGCCTACGATCATAGCCATGCGATGGGCGATATTATAGGCGAATGCAGAAGCCTGCTCGCGGTAGCACAATACCATGCAGTACATAATAGGCTGCCGGAAGCAAGGAGTGAGCTTTCGAAAGCAAGCTTCTTAGCAACTATGCTTAGCTACCAGAGCCTGACGACTGAATATTATCTTGCAGAAGCTATAGTTGCCCGTGCCGCGCTATGTTATGAAGATGCCGTATCATCGGCATTAAAAGCTTATGCGAGTTCGGTTTCAATGAATGATCAATATCATTCGATGAAAACACTCCATCTTCTCGGAAGCATTTATCTTATACTTGGGCGCGAGCGGGAGGCTGAATCACGATACCGGCAGGCCTTAGAACTGGCCGAGCAATTACAGACCGTGGATTATGCACAACTCATTTTGCGGGAATTAGCCACCTTATATGAAAAAGTGGGCCAACCGGAACAGGCGAATGGTTTATATCGGAAATATATCTCTATCTCAACTATCTATCATCCATTGACAATAGTGCCCGAGGAAGTAGCTTCTACAGAGCATTCTCCGCAGCTTAGCAGATTCGAGGCCGAACGGGAGCTTAGCGTCCCCGAAAATATTCAGTTGATTCGTTCGATCATGAATCATTATCCAATGCTAACTGCTTCGGAAGCAAAAGTGTGTTCGATGATCTTCGAACAATATTCCAATAAACAGATTGCTGAAAAGCTATCGCTTTCTATTCGGACGGTCGAAAATCATCGCTATCATATTCGACAAAAATTAGGAGTGAAAACAGGTACGAAAAAGATCGAACCTCCGGTGGCGATCACGAAGTACCTGCAAGGATGATCACGATTTAACTTATATATCTCCTGAGCATCCAGGCTGTCGATTCATGGTGCTCTAATAAGGTAGTAAGAAAATCGGTTGTTCCAATATCTTCAAACTCTTTTTCGCAGCGCTCGATCGCTTCCCGCAAGGCAATGACCACTGCTTCGTGGTCCTTTAAAAGCTGAGCAACCATTTCTTTTGAAGAGGGATATTTTCCCGGGACTTCTTTTAAGCTACCATGTTCGAGAAACTCCTGCATGGTACCGATGGTGTTACCCCCAAGCTTTCCGATACGTTCGGCAATTTCATCGACCGATTGTTCGAGTTCCTGATACTGGGCTTCGAAAAGCTTATGATATTCCATAAAGCTTTCCCCAGACACATTCCAATGGAATTTTCTGGTTTTTGTATAGAGGATCATGGCGTCCGATAGAATACCGGTTAGAATAGTGATAACCCCTTTAAGATTTTTATCGGAGATTCCAATATTTGTTTTCATACGGTTATAAAATTAGTCTATCTGCCTAACTATACGTTTGTAGGTACCTTGGCGGTTGTTATTTCGGCTGCGATAATCTTTTAAAATACTTAACCTATTGGAAATTCAATGTAATGACAGGCCATGAGTAGTAAATGAGTAGTTTTCATGACATTTTTTTAATGAAAGTGGAAGTATGTTTGCCTAACTGCTTCTGCAATGAAGCATAACAATATTTATCACATATTCTAGGGAGCCTTGTATGAAAACTAGATTGCTAACAGCAAAGACATTGATGATTGCGGGTATGCTATTGTATTCAGGGATTACCAGAGCCCAGGAAACATCGGTGCCAACATCATCTTCTTCCACCGTATCGTATCAGGGTATTCTTGCCGATAATGGCGGGAAGCTTAGCGACGGTACCTATGATCTCACCGTTACGTTGTATAGTGATCCGGAAGGACACAATTATGTGTGGCGTGACGATTATAGCACAACGATCACCAATGGGTTATTCAATGTATCGCTTGGCAGCGGAACGATGCCGTTACCGAAAGCGGCTATTATGGATAAACCATTATGGGTCGGCGTTTCGGTCAATGGCGGAGCAGAACTTCGGCCGCTTGTTGCCCTGAGTGCTGTTCCGATGGCATTGAACGTAGCCGATAATGCGATCACGGCCAAGAAAATGGGTACCGATTTTGTCGGTGCTATTACGCTCGACGGTAAAAATATTACGGGCAAAGGAAATACGCTTAATCTTCATAGTGGCGGCGGCATCGATCTGAAGTACGATGAATTTTCCAATAGCCTGAATATTACTACTTCGAGTGATATTTCCAATGGCAAAAAACAAACCCACGTCCCCGGTTTTGATTATTGGGGTGAGGGAGGAAACCAACTCGCCGGTGGTGAATTCCTCGGCTCGGTTACCGGGTTTGCACAAACGGGTGTCGATATTCGCGTCGATAATGGCGGTGGAAATCCTGCCAGTGGTCGCGTAATGTGGTACGACATTGTCGGTGGAAACAGCCCGATCATCATCGGAGGGTATCTCGGTAATACGATTACCGCTAATGATGGATCTACCATTGCCGGCGGCGGTCAGAATGGAGCAGTAAATAATATCAGCTCCGATTACGGATTTATCGGCAGTGGTGATAACAATAGTATCAATGGTGGTGCAAATTACTCGGTTATCAGTGGTGGTCAGGGCAACCTGGTCTTAAACGATCATTCGGTCATCGGTGGTGGTTTAAATAACCAGGCAGGCGGCGGCGCCGGTCTTACCATGACTGTTGGCGGTGGTGAAGCTAACATTGCCTTTGACGATGGAACGACTGTTGCCGGTGGTGAAGGAAATCACGCAATGCTTATCCATTCGTTTATCGGTGGTGGTCGTGGGAATAGTGCTCTCGGTCATGCTTCGGTAGTCGGAGGTGGTGAAAGCAATACTGCAAACAATGATTTCGACATTGTTGTCGGCGGTCAGGGTAATCAGGCATTCAACAATAATACATTTGTTGGTGGTGGTCAGGGTAACCAAGCAACGAGAGATTATTCAGCTATTGTTGGTGGCCAGGGCAACCGAACCCTGAATGATTATTCCTTCATAGGTGGTGGTCATAACAATACTGCTGGGGGTGCCGGTGGTGTAACAATGACTATAGGTGGCGGTGAAAATAATATTGCTGCAGACGATGGGTCGACAGTTGCCGGTGGTGAAAATAACCATGCTATGATTATCCATTCATTTATCGGAGGTGGTTTTGGTAATACGACTACCGGACCACAATCGGTAGTTTCCGGTGGTCTTATGAATCAGGCCACTGCTCCGGAAGCAACGGTTGGCGGTGGAAATACTAACCAGGCAACAGGAGATCAATCGGTCGTCGCCGGTGGATTGAATAATGTGGCCGGAGGTTCTGGTATTACACAATCGGTCGGTGGTGGTGAAGCTAACCTGGCTTTTGGTGACGGTACCACAATTGCTGGCGGCGAGCATAACACTTCGTGGCTGAAACACTCTGCTATCCTTGGTGGATATATGAATACTACCGGTACTGCAGCATTAGCCGCAGCTATTGGCGGTGGTCAATTCAATAGAGCTATCGGGTCACTGAGCACGATTCCCGGTGGCGATCATCTGACTGCCCAGATGAACGATCAAACCGTGGTCGGTATGTATAATACACCACTTGGCACATGGACCGGCGGACCATTGACTGACGATCCTATTTTCCTTGTAGGTAATGGAAGTGGAGCCGGTACCAGTAATGCCTTCCAGGTTTCGCTTAATGGACATGCATTACCGTATCAGGTACTTGGTAATTTCAGCGCTGCACCGCCGAATCCGCCGGTGAAGGGAGCATCCTATAATGACAATGCTATCAATGCCTGGGGTGATGTAAATGTGGCTGGGCTAGTTCTTAATGATTTTGGAGTAATAGGAGTGGCAAATGGACCAGTTGGTACTTACACAGTAACCCTTAATTACCCGGCTGGTACTCTTCCAAATGCTGCAATAGTTGTAACCGTTAACGAAGACCCATGCGCAGGTGGTGTACCGGGCTTTGCAACGGTTCAGCATATTGGATCATGTGGATTATTACCAACCCAATTCGTCGTACGTACTTATACAGTTGGCTTCGGTGGAGCGGTCGCTACGAATTTGCCATTCCATTTCCATGTAGCCGGTCGTTAATAAATCAGAAGAGAGAGAGTTCACTCTAAAAAATCTTTAGATCGCCGAAGCCCTTTGCTTGCAAAGGCTTCGGTTTTTTATTGTATTGGTATTCAATGAATTGACAAAGTATGAGTATTAAATGAGTAGTTTTCAGAAGTAAAATTATTTTTCATTGAAAGTATCTTTGTATTCTTGCCGCGATAACAATCATACATATTAACGAATCAACTTAACAGGAGCCTATATGAAAAAACATGTATTTGTACTTATTCTACTGGCGCTTGCTTCGATAACCTTGTGCACCACTTTGGCATTGGCACAATCAGTTGCTCCAAGCACGTCAAGCCCTGTCGTTTCTTATCAGGGAATACTCACCCAATCCGAAGGAAGCCGGATCCCCGACGGCTCCTATACGATCATGGTAACTCTTTATAGCGATGCTTCAGGTACGAACTATATCTGGCGCGACGAGTATAAAACGGCTGTTCATAATGGATTATTTAATGTCCTGCTTGGTGCAGGAACGATGCCTCTTCCAAAAGCATCGACTATGGATCGTCCGTTATGGGTTGGCCTATCGGTCAATGGCGGGCCGGAGCTGAGGCCGCTCTCACCACTCACCTCAGTCCCCAGTGCTGTGAACGTTGCCGATAATGCTATCACGGCTAAGAAGATGGGCACCGATTATGTCGGAGCTATCACTGTTGATGGTAAGTCGGTTACCGGCAAGGGAGGAGCATTGAATTTGCACAGTGGTAACGGCATCACGCTGAACTTCGATGAATCGTCGAATTCATTATCGATCGCTTCCTCTTTGTATAATAGTGATGGAAAGCTACAATGGATCGGAAATAACTTTTGTGGCACCAATGGTGATGGCGCTGCGATAAATCCGGTCAATGCTGCGAAAAGTACTATCGGTGGCGGTTGTGATAATACAACCGTGTTAACCGGCGTACCATTCGTAGCCACGTATGCCTCGGTACTTGGCGGATTTAAGAACCATGGCTATGCCGATTACACCAGTGTTGGCGGAGGTGATACCAACGTTGCGAGCGCCAATTTTGCTACCGTAGGCGGTGGGTATTTTAATAAATCGAGTGCCCTCTTTTCTACCGTCAGTGGAGGTGCTTATAATAGTGCCAGTGGCTGCGGCTCTTTTGTCGGCGGCGGCGGTACCATTTGCGATAGCAGTGCGCATGGAAATACTGCTTCCGGTGTTGCTTCAACTCTTGTGGGAGGTAATGATAATATTGCCGGTGGCTCCTATTCCTTTATCGGTGGTGGATCTACGAACACGGCTAGTAGTACCTATTCCGTTATTGGTGGCGGAGTAAATAACAGTGCAACCAACCAGACTACCACTGTCGCCGGTGGAAGTAGCAATAGTGCTACGGGTGGGGGTGCTTTTGTTGGCGGTGGCAATAATAATAATGCCTCAGGTACATTGGCAGTAGTTGCCGGTGGATCGACAAACGTTGCTTCTGCTCAGCAAACTGCTATCGGTGGTGGTTCGGGTAATCAGGCTCTCAACGATCAATCAGTCGTTGCCGGTGGATTGAACAACCAGGCTGGTGGCGGCGGTGGAATTACCATGACAGTCGGCGGTGGAGAATCGAACCTTGCCCGTGACGATGGTTCTACGGTTGCCGGCGGTGAACATAATTCTGCTCTTTTGACGCACTCCTTCATTGGCGGTGGATTTACTAATACGGCTAATGGAATTGCGGCAGTTGTCGGTGGTGGTGAAACGAATGTTGCCAATGGCGACCATTCTACCATTGGCGGTGGTATCAGTAACCAGACAATAACAAAAGAATCGTTTATCGGTGGTGGCAGCGGCAATAGAACATTCAATGACCAATCGGTCGTTGCCGGCGGATTGAATAATCAGGCTGGCGGTGGCGCTGGTATTACGATGACGGTCGGCGGTGGTGAAGCAAACCTTGCCCGCGACGACGGTTCTACGGTTGCCGGTGGTGAGCATAATTCTGCAAATACCACTCACTCGTTTATCGGCGGCGGTTTTATGAATACCACTAATGGTATTGCTGCTGTCGTAGCCGGTGGTGAACAAAATACTGCCGGTGGTGACCACTCTTTTATCGGAGGCGGTATAAATAATCAGGCGCTGACTACCACAGCAGCGGTAGGCGGTGGCAATAGTAATATGAGTACAAATATTTCAACGTTTATTGGTGGTGGCGATAATAACGTTGCAAGTGGAGGAAAAGCGGTAGTAGCAGGTGGCACCGGTAACCAGTCGATCGCTCAGGAAACATCGATCGGCGGCGGTGCTGCAAACGTTGCTTCTGCTATTCAGGCAACCGTTGGTGGTGGTACCGGAAACCGTGCTACCAGCCCGCAATCGGTCGTTGCCGGTGGATTGAATAACACGGCAGGTGGTATTGCCGGTATTACCATGACGGTCGGCGGTGGTGAAGCTAATGCTGCGATCGACGACGGTGCAACTATTGCCGGTGGTGAGCATAATTCTGCCAATCTTATTCACTCCTTTATCGGAGGTGGTTTTATGAATACTACGAATGGCCCTGCCTCGGTCGTAAGTGGCGGAGAATTTAATGTCTCCGGTGGTAATGATGCCGCTACGGGTGGTGGTATTTTTAATAATGCGGCTGCTGCAATGTCCGCCGTCGGCGGTGGACGGTTTAACCGTGCTACCGGAGCTAATGCTGCTATTCCCGGTGGCGATAGTTTAACGGCTCAAATGTATGGCCAGGCCGTTGTCGGCTTTAACAATGTGCCGACCGGTACTTATACCAAATCGAGTGCTATCACACCAACGACAAACGATGCACTCTTTATTGTTGGTAATGGCAGAACGGCTGCTGCTCAAAGCAATGCCTTTGAAGTATCAGTCAATGGCCATGCAACACCGATGCAGGTGCTCGGTAACTCCACCGGTGGAAATAATCCGGTAAAAGGAGCATCCTATAATGACAATGCTCTCAATGCCTGGGGTGTTGTAGCGGCTGGTGGTGCCGTTCTCAGTGACTTCGGTGTAGCAGGAGTTGCTTTTGCTCCGCCCAATGTCTATACTGTTACTCTTAATTATCCGGCTGCTCCGGCTGCAGGATCGCTTGCCACGGCATCGATTACGGTAACGGTTCGCGACGACGCTTGCCCGCCGACTCCGGTGGCTCCCGGTTTTGCTACCTCGTCTATTTTAGGACCTTGTGGTGCGGGGAGCAATACATTCATCATTCGCACCTATGCGGTTGGTGCCGGTGGCGCTATCGCAACCGCAAAGTCGTTCTTCTTTAAAGTCTCCGGACGTTAATTTATATCAGAAGAGAGAGAGTTCGACTGAAAGAAGTTCGTTCTATAAGGCTCCTCCCATTCGGGAGGAGCTTTTTTATGTTATACCGCCAATAGTATTTCTTCTATCTCCTTTAGTAGTAGGCAGGTGACAAGCCGTGAGTACTTTTTGAGTAGTAATAGGTAGGATAACCCGTGTGCAGTAGCAGTATGTTTGCGAACCGTTGCCGCGATAACAGTTAACACACATGTTCATCAACTTATCAGGAGCCTATATGAAAAACAGGATTACTGCAGTTATACTATCCGCGCTCGTCTCTCTGTTGATCGGTACCAGTGCACTGGCACAGACCGTCACTCCGAGTACTTCAAGCCCGGTAGTATCGTATCAGGGAATACTCACGCAATCGGAGGGAAGTCATATTCCCGATGGGACGTACACGATCACCGTATCACTCTATAGCGATGCATCAGGTACCTCCTACATTTGGCGCGACGATTACAAGACCACTATTCATAATGGGTTGTTCAATGTCTTGCTCGGTGCTGGAACGACGGCACTTCCAAAAGCTTCGACAATGGACCGCCCGTTGTGGGTAGGCATCTCTGTAAACGGCGGCCCGGAGCTTCGCCCGCTCTCACCGTTGACCTCTGTCCCCAGCGCCGTGAACGTTGCCGATAATGCCATTACCGCGAAAAAGATGGGTACCGAGTATGTCGGTGCGATCACGGTCGATGGTAAGCCGGTAACTTCAAAAGGTGGAATATTGAATTTGCATAGCGGCGCAGGAATCGAACTTTCATTCGATGAAGCCACGCAAAGCCTGCAATTCAAATCGTCACTCTTTAAGGGCAGCGATGGCAAGATCCAATGGATCGGTAACAACCCGTGCGGCACGAATGACGATGGAACATCGACATTGAATACTATCGGCGGCGGCTGCGATAATACTACCAATTTACTTGGTACAGTACCGTGGTATGCTTCTATTCTTGGCGGCTTTAAGAATCATGCGTATGCCAATTATTCTACCGCTGTCGGCGGCGATTCGAACGTTGCCAGCGGTGTCTTTGCCACGGTAACCGGCGGTGGATTTAATCTTGCCAGCGGTTGTGCCTCCTTCGTTGGTGGTGGTGGTACCGATTGCGATAGCACCATGCTTGGAAATATTGCGGCCGGAGTAGCTTCTACCGTTGTCGGCGGCGATAGCAACACTGCGATTGGAAATTATTCGTTCATCGGCGGTGGATATGGTAATAAAATCGATTCCTTTTTCTCAACGATCGGTGGGGGATATTATAATATTATTGACTCTGCTTACTCAACCATTGGTGGTGGTAAAAATAATTATATTTCCCAGAGTTATTCCACCATTGGCGGAGGTGTAGATAATACTATTAGTACTACGGCTACGACTTCGACGATCGGCGGTGGTAATAATAATACGATCAATGGCTATGGCTCAGTTATTGCCGGTGGCTCGACCAACCATATTCTTGTCAATGCCATTAAAGGGTTTATCGGCGGCGGCAGTGATAACTGGATCACGGCAGGTACTCATGCAATGGTAGGCGGTGGTAACAATAACGTCACCAGTGCCACCATGGCTGGCATCGCAGCCGGTGATTACAACGCTGCTTCGGCACAGGAGGCTTTTATTGGCGGTGGTTATAATAATGCAGCATCTGCCCTTCAAACAACGGTTGGCGGCGGTTCGGGCAACCGGGCTATATCCGATCTTTCCTTTGTCGGTGGCGGACGTAATAATACTGCCGGTGGTGGCGGTGGCATTACTATGACTGTCGGCGGCGGTGAAAATAACGTTGCGTTTGACGACGGAACAACGGTCGCCGGTGGTGAAAATAACCAGGCCCTCATTATTCACTCGTTTATCGGTGGTGGATTCGGCAACAGAGCTTCGGGCAATGCTTCGATGATCGGTGGTGGTATGGGTAACCAGACGCTTAACGATCAATCGGTAGTGGCCGGTGGCTTGAACAATGTTGCCGGCGGCGGCGGCGGTATTACCATGACGGTTGGCGGCGGTGAAAGTAACGTTGCGTTCGATGATGGGACAACGATCGCCGGTGGTGAGCATAATACGGCGAACCTTATCCATTCCTTCATCGGCGGTGGTATCGGTAACACGGCCAATGGGCCGGCATCGGTGATTGGCGGCGGTGAGCTGAATATTTCCGGTGCAGCCGGTGCTTCTGTCGCCGTTGTTGGCGGCGGACGCTTTAATCAGAGTACCGGTGATATGGGCGCTATCGGTGGCGGCCGGTTTAATGTCATTACCGGTGCGAATGCCGCTATCCCCGGCGGCGATAGCCTCAATGCCCAGATGTACGGCCAAACCGTCATCGGCTTTAATAATGTCCCGCGCGGCGGTTACCTCAAATCCAATGCTATTAGTTTTACGACGAACGATCCACTGTTTATCGTTGGCAATGGTCGTACGGCTGCTACTAAGAGCAATGCCTTTGAAGTATCGGTGAATGGCCATGCAACTCCTTCTCAGGTGCTCGGTAATTTTATTGCCGGCCCCCCGACTAATAATCCGGTAAAGGGAGCATCGTATAATGACAATGCTATCAATGCTTGGGGCGATGTAACGGCCGGCCCGTTCCCGGTAGTGGCCAATGACTTCGGTGTTGCAGCCGTAGTATTTGCCTTCCCAAACATCTATACGATTACCTTGAACTATCCGGCAGCCCCGGGCGCAGGTGCGCTGACCAATGCATCGATCACGGCAACAGTGATCGACGATAATTGTGTCGTCGGCACGCCTTTTGGGTTCTGTACGGTATCGCATCTTGGTAATTGTGGTGCGCCTTCCAATACCTTTGTCGTCAAAACCTATACGACGACACTTACCGGTGGCGGTGGTGTTCCTGCCTGCACAATTAATGCAGCGCCGCTTCCATTCTGCTTTAAAATCTCTGGCCGTTAATTTTATCTCGGAAGAGAGGGAGTTCGAAAAGGTTTGAGACATGATAAGGCTTCCGCCACATGGCGGAGGCCTTTTTATATTCTTGAAAGTTGTGAAAGTATAACAGCCGGTATAATAATCACTTATATTTGTACACTGCTTATACATCTCTCCGGATACATGAACACTGTAGCTGCCACTACGTTAGAAACAGGGATTACTCTCGGGCTCAGGCTCGGGAATATTGCTCTCGCCGATGTCGATGCCGTTGTCAATGCGGCGAACGAATACCTCAATCTTGGCTCCGGTGTAGCCGGTGCGATCCGCGAACTCGGCGGAGAAATAATCCAGCGCGAATGTCATGAGATCGGCTTCTGCCCGGTCGGTTCGGCGGTGATAACCACCGGTGGAAATCTTTCGGCGCGCTTTGTCATCCATGCGGTTGGTCCCATGTATGGAGAAGGCAATGAGAATGAAAAGCTGGCTTCGGCAGTCCGCTCGGCACTTACCATTGCCGAAGCACGGGAGCTAAAATCTATCGCTATGCCGGCCCTAAGCTCCGGCTTCTTCCATTTCCCGATTACCGATTGCGCGGCCATCATCATCGGCACCATCCGCACCATGGCCCCGACGCTTAAAAGCGTAAAGCAGATCACCATCTATCTGCAGGATCAGAAAAAGCTCGACGTCTTTAAGAACGCGCTCGAAGCATAATACCTTTTTTCTTTTTTACCATCTTGTGCATCTTCACTATGGATACACGGGATATCTTTTTCATTCACTAAACCAATACCTACAATGATACAACTCACACCTTTTATGGTAACGATCAATGGTACTGGGCCTAATCCTCTCAGTTACCCCGGGTTTCCATCCGGATCTACCCAGGGAGTATTGATCACTAATCAAGACCCTACCCAGCCAATGCCGGCTATTAGTTGTGATATTTTGCAGGCAGTCGCACAACCCTCTGACCCTAATTTACAAATAGTTCCGTCGCTCTACGTGGTCTCGGGCACTACACAGGACAGCAATTTTGTGCAAGGTGCTGCCATCTTTGATCCAACCTCCGTTGTCCCATTCGGACAAATTCCGCCGCCTTCCAGTCAGTCCCTGGACCCGAGTAACTATGGATGGTTTTTCTTTGGTACCTACATTCAGGGACATAATACCTATGCGTTCCCCTCATCTTCGGAGCCGGCGATTACCTATGATACGCAGGGGACAAATGGAAAATTTTATACGATCATCTTAGTAAATGACCACACCAATCCTACGATAGTGTTTACCATCGCGGGAACAAGCGCTTAACGGTACTGCTGTCAATAGTACTTCAGTTATAGTGAAGGACTTATTACGATAGTACTTTTCAAACCATCCCGGGCATCGCTGTTGTAGATGCTCGATATCACCTATTCATTTTTAGAACAAAGTATCACAATGGTAACACTAACTCCGATCACTGTTACAGCCGGCACCGGGCCGGGCTGTGTTAATGGAATGGGGCTGCCAAGTGGCGCATCGACCCAGGGCGTCCTGATCACTAATTCTGATCCTACGCAAGCAATGCCTACCTTGTCCAGCTTTATTATGATGAATGCTAAGGCACCCGCAAATCCTAAGGCGGCGGTTGGCCCGGCTTTATTTTTTGTATCGGGCTATCTCAATAACGATAACCAATTCGTACAAGGGGGCGCTTCATATATCCCAGCGTTCAATGGAATACTCAATTCTATCCCACCTCCATCGAGTTTACCAAGCCCAACGGGCCCAAATGATCCGGCCAATTATGGCTGGTTCATTTATGGAGCGTCTGTGCAGAGAGATGTTACAACGGCATTCCCTACAACCTCAGTGCCTATGATAACGCACGATATGCATGGACCAATGATGGGAAAATTT
This sequence comes from uncultured Alphaproteobacteria bacterium, assembly GCA_964404255.1. GTDB lineage: Bacteria > Bacteroidota > Ignavibacteria > Palsa-1295 > Palsa-1295 > JAFDZW01. The sequence continues at coordinate 13,080 of CAYOJJ010000007.1, forward strand.
TATACTCTTACGTTTGTAAATGATCACACTAATCCTTCGGTTGTGGCGACAGTTGTTGGTATTTGCCCTTAGTACTATTGCCCAACGCTACTCGTAGTATTGATAAGTTGGGTAAGATCAAGGTATCTTCTTTCAGCTTTCTTATATTGTGGGTTTTCAGGGCCTACGCTTTGGCGAAGCATTGGTAGATATGTAGAATATTCTACCAGTGCTTCGTCAATTTTTTTATCGGCTGCTAAATAATGGGCCCGTGCAAGTTTCCCTATCAAAATGATAGACGAATTTTCAGAGTAAAGTGTAGATGAGATGGACAATGAATTATTTATCCATAAATATGCAGATGTGATGTCACCTAATTCGAAACACGTCATAGATAAATTCATACAGATTATTACTTGGAGGTGATGGCTTGGTCCGAAATGAGTCTGACTCAGGTTATTAGCATCTATATATAATTGTTTGGCCTCGGAAAATGATTTTAATCGTTCTAAGGTGTAGGCAATATTGATTTTTTGAAGTATGCTTTCAGCGCAACTACTTCCATACAGGGTCTCTATTTGTTTTTCGACTTTGGTAAGCAACTGTAATGCTTCATGATGACGACTCATTGCATTTAATATCATTCCTAAATTATTCTCAAAAGAAATAATTTCTTTAGGGTGCGAAGAGTCAAGGAGGCCGATCCCGTATCGGCATAATCGTTCACCTTCAGTCAGATCGCCTTCGTAAATCAGCGAAGTTGTCAAAGAGATCAAGGTATCGATATAGTGTTGAAAGTAATAATCGGGAGTTGTATCAAATATATTTAAAGCCTCCTTTAAATAGTTGCTTGAAAGTTGATAGTTGCCCGAAAACATTTCAATGGTAGCTAATTGACGTAACATATCAATATAGCTACTGGAGGAGAATTTTGCATCCTCTGGACCAAGAGATTCTAAAAGAAACTCCTTGGCTTCCGATAGTAGCGATAATGTAATAAATAATTCGGCAACCAGATTCTTTATCCTGAGCAGCTCAACTTCACTTTCAGTTTTTGATACCTCATCCAGCATTGAGCGGTAAGCAGCAACAGGATTAACCTGCTCACGGATAGTATTCCAATAGGCTGTCAATTCATACTGTTTCTTCGATAAGAATGCGAACTGGTTTGGGTCGCAAAGGGCACGCACAAAGTTATCTTGGTTCCTGGCCTTCTGCCACTGGTAAGGTTCTTCATCGCTTCGACGGATACTTGCGGATTGCTTCGAGAAGTATTCTCCGAGATCGTAATGAAGCTTGAGCTTTATCTCCTCAGTAGGCAGGTAACGGATCTCGACCGCTTCGCGTAAGAAGGCATGGAAGAAGGTATGCAAGCCGCCTCGCTGCATGAGATGGTATTCGAGCGAGATGAGCAGGGTTGAAAGTTCTACGCGGGTGAGACCAGTAAAGCCAAGCAGTTCGGTTTCCGAGAGGCCAAAGCGCGAAGCCCAGATGCCGGTCATGATCCGGCGCACAGTTTCTTCGCCGTGATCGCGCTCCATGCGAAGCAGGACGTTCTGGAATAGCTCGCCTTCATCGGCGCTCGATAAATAGCGCTCTATCTCGTTCTTTAAGTTAGAATGTTCGCCGAATATCCTGATCTCTTCGAGGAAGGTGCGCAGGAATAGGGGGCTCGACGTTTTCTCATCGGAAGTAACCCGTTCGAATAATGCAACCGGCAGTACTTTGCGATAACGTTCGAGATAGGTGCGGGTAATATTAGCTCTGGTGCCTGCTGTGATCGGCTGCAACTCAAGCATCTGCCAGCCCCGCGAGCGAAGCCGCTCTTCCGTATCTTCCGGTGTGGTAGTGATAATGAGTCTGACGGCCGCTGGAATGAACTGCGGCAGCCAGTTTAACTCTTTATCGACGCCTGTTAATTGATTGACGGCATCGACGCCAAGGATCAGCTTCTCATTTTGCAGACGCGCCAGCCAGTTTGGAAATTCTTCGAGTATCTTCGTGCTATCGATAGGCACTTCATCGGAAAGCGAATAGCGATGCTTAATCTCAAGCATCACATGGCGCATGAAATCGAACGCTGTACTTGCCGATGATCCTGCGCCGATAAAATGACTGACGACAAATGCTTCCGGGTGCTTGTGTTTATAATCCCTTAGTAAGTGCGCCAACAGCGAACTCTTGCCAAGACCGGAGCGGGCGCAAATAACCAGTGGCTCGTTTTCCGCATTTACAAAGGCATCGAATAGCTCTTCATAGTGTGGATCGGCAACGTAGCTGCGCTGACGGTTAAGGGCGAAGGCCTCGTGAACCTGCCGTGTCGAGCTTAGTTCATCGGTATGCACTTCGACCGGCCAATCGCGTTCGAGAATTGCCAGCAAATCAGAAAGTACCTGCTCACCAAGTTCTTCAGGTGTAGAGAAATCCCGAAGCGGGACGTTTGCCCCAGCGATCTTACCTTTTAAGGCCGAGAGCTTTTCAAGATCGGCCGGGCCATCGCAATATAGCTTTTCGGATTGATCGTAGATAAAGGCGCTGGCTTTGGCCGAATGAAGGATCGCTCCTTCATAAAATTCCATTTCGGTAATGCTATTACCGGCGGCGGCTTGCTCGCGGATCCAGGGATACTTTTTTATCAGCTCGGGGTCGAGATCGAGCGCTTCGAGGCCCGGTACATAGCCATAGCGGCTTCCCATGATGCCGAGGAAGTATGGGGCGCACCTATCAATCTCTTCGAGGCAGATTCGGATGGTTTTTCCGGCTTTTGTTTCGTCGTCAGTGATACCCCAGCGCAAATCGATCTCGGTAAACTCCACACCACGCTCGCGCGCCGCCGCTCTGATGCGGGGAAAGACTTTTTTTACGAGCTGCTCGCGTTCCGGCATAAGGTCCCGGAACGTCGATGATAAAAATACCCGGAATTCGGTGGTGTGCATTAGCAGATCTGTGGACTATAAAACCATGAATAGCAAGCTCTAATTGCAAGAATGAGGAGTAGGGCAGTCTGCCTAAGTGAAAGGTTGGTGAAGAGGTTAGAGGATTTCTCTCTCTGCGGTTCGCAGTAACGGGTTTAATCAGCATCTTTTTATCAATGTCATTGCGAGCGAAGCGCGGCAATCCAAGACGGTGAGTATATTGCCGAAAGGTCTCGGATTGCCACGTCGTCTTCGACTCCTCGCAATGACAATCTGGAATAAGCCTGTCACTGCGAACTCCGCCACGGCGGATGAGCAATCCCTTTAATGTCCTAACAGACCGGCTTATGCCTCTGCCGAGTAAGATATAATGCCCCATATTTAACCCTCAACCGGTCTTGCATTTAAGGCTCGTTTGTTGTATGTTTGTATAGCAACTGAGCAGCTTAATTTTTTTACCATCTGGTGTATCATTACCAAGATACACGGGATTCATCTATTCATTCACTCTAAATCAATACCCACAATGGCTAATACTCTTACTATCTCGAAGTGGATCGATACGGGCAGCAATGTGCCCGCATTATTAATTAGTGTAAGCGGTGACGCCGCCACTTTAAATATTTTAGACTGGAATGGCAGTGCTCCGAAAGGGGGCAATATCCAGCTCTATGCAAGACAAGTAGTAAATGGGGTGGGAGGCCATTATCAGACTTCCGGCTGGGATGGTGTAGACGAAATTGTCAATCAAGGTGGTTGGAAAGTGGGGCCCAAAACTAAGATTTGGCCAGTGCCTGATCCGAATACAGGCTTTAATATGACTTCCTTTCCCCTCAATAATAGCACTGCCTGGTCGATCCTACCACAATATGGGGCTGTAGGTAGTTCGACTCCCAACAGCACAAGCATGGAGGTTAGCCCGATAACATCTGTTCCTTATGGCGGCATGTTACCTACTACAGTTCAGGTTACGTTAAGTAATGTTGTCATCGATAACAACGGCGGAACAGGTAATGTAATTGTCACAGTGGAAATTGATGCGGAGGTGCCGTAATTGATGAGTAGTATTTAAGGCAGCAGGGTAGAAGAGTATTGTTGTTTAATGACGTTGTATTCTTCTATCCTCCCTGCCTTTTTTAATATCTGTAAATAATTATTTATACTGGTAAGAATTCCAGGATGTTGTTCTCCTAATAAAGAAATTTTAATAGGTATATAAGTGCTGTAGTAGTATTCGGCACTACTGTAATTTTGAGCTTTGAATTCTATTAGCCCAAGGAGAAGATAATTGTTGATATTTTTAATATTATTTTCTCCCAATAAGAGAGAGGTGAGCTTAATGGAAGAATAACAAGCTTTGCGGGCCTCTTCAAATCTTCCCAACTCGAGTAAAGCCCTGCTTTGTTTTGAGTAAATAAATGCAATTTGTGTATGCTGCTCCCCCAAAGACTTTATAAGAATAGCTAAAGCAACATTATATATTTCCAGGGCTTTTTCTGTCTCGTTAATGTCCCCAAATAATACAGCAAGATTCATTTGATGCTTTAATGTTTGAGAATGGAATTCTCCTCTTGTAATAAAATCAATCTTTATCGCTTCTGTCCATAAAATTTGTGCTTCTTGCAACTCTTTCTTTCTGTAAAGAAAGGATGCAAGATTGTTCATGTGCTCAGCGATAATAGGATTATTTCTCCCAAAGGCATTAATAGCAGTAGATAATGCACTTCGTTGAAGACTTATAGCTAGATCATACTCTCCAGTATTCAAGTAGACAGCAGCCAAATTGCTTTGTGTTTCTGAAAGCTCTTTGTCATCGCCGAGATTTTCAAGAATACTAATGTTCTTTTCATACGTACGTATGGCATCATTACTTCTTGAAGTAAAAAGATAAACTGTTGCTAATTCACGTAAGGCATTGGCGGTTTCTCTGCTTGTATCGCCGTATTCCTTAATGCACAGCCCAACGGATTTTTCAAGAATTACTTCTGCAAGATCAAATTTGGATGCAGCGATCAAAAAGCTGCCAAGTGTAGTAAATAATTTTATTTGATTTGGTATGCTCTTCTGTTCATTGGCATACTGAAATACCATCTTATAGGTATCTACCATTTTTTCATTAGCATTGGCTTTAGTCCAGTACCCAAGCAATTCATACGGTCGGCCAAGCGATGTTAAATACAGGAATAAATCTGGATCGGCGAACATTTGCATGATGCGCTCGGTGTTTTTTGCTTCGAGCCATTGGTGGGGTTCTTCGTCGGCGCGGCGTTTGCTTGGCTCCTGATGGGAGAAGTAATCTCCCAGGGTGTTGTGGGCGGCAGTCTTTGCTTCTTCGGTTTGTAGGTAGCGAATCTCTACTGCTTCGCGTAGGAAGGCATGAAAGAACGTATGCAAGCCGCCTCGCTGCATGAGGTGGTATTCGAGCGAGATGAGCAGGGTTGAAAGTTCTACGCGGGTGAGACCAGTAAAGCCGAGCAGTTCTGTTTCCGATAAGCCATAACGCGAAGCCCAGATGCCGGTCATGATCCGGCGTACCGTTTCTTCGCCGTGATCGCGCTCCATACGAAGCAGAACGTTCTGGAATAGCTCACCTTCACCGGCGCTCGATAAATAGCGCTCTATCTCATTCTTTAAGTTAGAATGCTCGCCGAATATCCTTATCTCTTCGAGAAAGGTACGAAGGAACAGGGGGCTTGAAGTTTTCTCATCGGAAGTAACTCGCTCGAACAGGGCCACTGGCAACACTTTGCGGTAGCGCTCAAGATAGGTACGGGTAATATTTGCTCTGGTACCTGCTGTGATAGGCTGCAATTCAAGCAGTTGCCAGCTACGCGAGCGAAGACGCTCTGCCGTCTCTTCCGGTGTTGTCGTAATAATAAGCCGGACCGCCGCCGGAATAAACTGCGGCAGCCAGTTCAATTCTTTATCGATGCCGGTTAATTGGTTTACGGCATCGACTCCCAAGATCAGCTTTTCGTTTTGCAGCCGCGCCAGCCAGTTCGGAAATTCTTCGAGTATCTTCGTGCTATCGATCGGCACTTCATCGGAAAGTGCATAGCGATGTTTTATTTCAAGCATCACATGACGCATGAAATCGAACGCCGTGCTCGCCGATGAGCCCGCACCAATAAAATGGCCGACTACAAATGCTTCAGGGTGCTTGCGTTTATAATCTCTAAGTAAATGTGCCAGCAGCGAACTCTTGCCAAGACCAGAACGAGCACAAATTACAAATGGCTCGCTTTCTGCATTTATGAAATTTTCGAATAGCTCTTCATAATAAGGATCGGCAACGTAACTGCGCTGACGGTTGAGCGCAAAAGCTTCATGAGTTTGGCGTGTAGCGCTTAGTTCGTCGGTATTAGTTTCGACGGGCCAATCGCGCTCAAGGATAGCAAGTAGATCGGCAAGCACCTGCTCTCCCAGTTCTTCGGGTGTGGAAAAATCCCGAAGGAGGACATTCGCCGCGACGATCTTTTCTTTTAATGCAGAAAGTTTTTCAAGATCGGCCGGGCCATCGCTATAGAGCTTTTCAGATTGATCGTAAATGAACGCGCTTGCTTTTGCCGAACGAAGAATGGCTCCTTCGTAAAACTCCATTTCGGTGATGCTATTGCCGGCAGCGGCTTGTTCGCGAATCCAGGGATATTTTTTTATCAGCTCGGGGTCGAGGTCGAGTGCTTCGAGGCCCGGTACGTAGCCATAACGGCTGCCCATGATACCAATAAAATAGGGAGAACATTTATCGATCTCTTCGAGGCAGATACTAATGGTCTTTCCGGCTTTTGTTTCATCGTCAGTAATGCCCCAGCGCAGATCGATCTCGGTAAACTCCACGCCGCGCTCTCGCGCCGCCGCTCTGATGCGGGGAAAGACTTTCTTTACAAGCTGCTCGCGCTCCGGCATAAGATCCCGGAACGTCGATGATAAAAATACCCGGAATTCCGTGGTGTGCATTGGCAGAGATGTCTCGATATAAAACCATGAATAGGTTGGTCTAATTGCAGAAATGAGGAGGTCCATAGTCTTGAACAAACCTGTCATTCCTCCCTGCGGTTCGGAATGACAGGCTAAGTAAAGGCCTCTTTCCTTTTATGTCATTGCGAGCGTAGCGTGGCAATCCAAGGCGGTGAGTGTACAACCGAAAGGTCTTAAATTGCCACGTCGGCCGCTAAAGCGGTCTCCTCACAATGACAAGATAGTATTGCTGTTACTGGTAGTATTAACTCTATTATTTGGTCTTTATAAAAATATTTCGTATGTTTGCGGCGTACGATGCAACAGGCTTAGTATTGTCATACTAAACAGATCGTTTTCTTTTTTTCTTTTTCCATCATTCTATCTTAACTCACAATGCGAAAACACCTATGTAAGATCATAGCGGCTGTTGTCGTTATGTTCGCGATGTCGGTTCAGCTTAAGGCACAGCCCTGGAGCCATGAGATGCCGGTGCCGGATACGCTTTCGAGCCGGACGCCGGGACCGATGAAGCTCAGTCTCGATAATACTCACAAGAAATTCTTTTACCAGGTAACCGAAACTGCACTTTCGGTAACCGATACGCCTGTCATTGGTGCACTCGATTCACCGGCCGTCACTAATGTAATCGGTTGGCCGAATAGCGGGAATTTCATTCCCCAGGATACACTGCCGGTGCCGACGTATAGCTTTAATAGCCCCGGTATCGATACGATCGGAATTCTCGGGCCGACGCTTATTACCTATACGGGCGATTCCGTTCGGTTGGAGGTAACGAATAATCTAATGGATACGGCAACCGTGCATTGGCATGGCGAGCATATCCCTACCTGGACCGATGGCGGTCCGCATCAGCCGATTCCGCCGGGAACAACCTGGAAGCCCTACTTCAAGCAATTGGAAGATGCAACAACCTTATGGTATCATCCGCATCTTCACATGATGACGCAGGATCAGGTGCAGAAAGGATTGGCAGGTATGATCATCGTTCGCGATCCGAGCGATCCGTTCGCTGCGCTTCTTCCCCATACGTATGGCAAAGACGAGTTTCCGATCATCATTCAGGATAGGGAATTCGATCGCGGTGCACTCGGCCAGCCTGCTGCTCTCGATGTTGCCTGCTCGATGGGGCCGTTGGTACTGGTTAATGGCGAGTACCAGCCGTATTTGATGGTGCCGGATCAGAGCGTGCGCTTCAGGGTATTGAATGGTTCGAGCGAACGCTCGTATGCGCTGAGATTCAGAACTTCTCTGAACCCGAGTGATACCGCCACGCTGCCATTTAAGATCATAGCCAGCGACGGCGGGTATTTACCGGCGCCGGATTCGACAGAGCTCTATACGCTTATCGCTCCGGGTGAACGCTATGAGATTATTGTCGATCTGACAAATCATCTCGGGGATTCGATCTACCTCTTCAATTATCCGAACCTGCTTCCGGCTACCGGAGCCGGTGGGCCAACGTATGATAACCCCGGTTGCTATGTCGATAATTATGCTGCCCCGACCTGGAGTGGAAGCAATAATGGAGGATTGGATTCTGTTCCTCATCCCTTGCTGAAGCTTATCGTGAATCACGATGCTACGATCGACCCGCCAATCCATCAGATTCCGAGTACCTTCAAAAAATGGGATATTCCTTCTGTCAATCTGGCCCAGCGCGTTCGTACGAAACACTTTGTATTCCAGGCGATCGGCAATGGCCCGCCATTCCAGATCGATAGCCTTCCGTTCGATATGGATGTTCTCAACGATACGGTGATCCTCGGCGATACCGAAGTTTGGAATATCGTCAATGAGACAGGCGTCGCGCATCCATTCCATATTCACGACGTCGAGTTCTATGTGACTCAATTTAATCATAGCTCGAGCATTCCGGCGTATTTACAAGGACCCAAAGATGTCGTGCTGGTACAGGGACAAGATCCTGTCACGGGTATAAATGATACGGTGCAGTTTATCACTACCTTTACCGATTTTGCTACCCAGATCTCGCCCGATAGCAGCTATATGTATCATTGCCATATTCTCGCTCATGAAGATCACGGCATGATGCATCAGTTCGCGGTTATCTATCCGCCGGGATCGGGAGTAAAGAAAGGACAACCGGAGGATGCGGTACAGTGGGAGTTATATCCTAATCCGGCCACCGGTATCGTAACGCTGGAAGGGAGCTGCGATGGACCAAGTACGGTACGGATCTACGATCTGCTTGGTGTCAAGCTGAAAGAGATTTCTTTTGGCCCGGTAGCGAACGGACAACGGCTTAATATTAAAACACTCACGACCGGCGTCTATGTCGTCGAGTGGGTGCGGCCGGGTGGAATTACTACTCGTCGTCTCGTCGTACAATAAGTGGTTTCTACCTATTAATAAAAAAGGCGGCTTTGAGCCGCCTTTTTTATTTGCTACAGCTATTGTATCATTTCGAAGCATCGCCGAATTTGCTTAAGATAGCTTTCGCCTGCGAGCCATATTTCGCGGTAAGCGCTTTGCAATCCTGATCGGCCTTCTTTACTTTATCGGCCAGCACATTCGCGCGCTCGATCTGCAGGTTCGATGGCCGTGCTTCCTGACCGGCTACTGCACCATAGACTTCGGTAATTTCTTCACGAAGTTTTTTCTCATCGGCAAAAACAGATTTTTGCTTGGATGCAAGCAGGGTCGTGCGTAAGTCTTCCAATTTGCCGTTATATTCTTCAAGTAACTGTTTATCTTTTGTATCGACGATCTTGCTGAGGTTATCCTTGATCCTCTTTTGTTCATCGTTAATAACATCGACCGTTGACGCAAGGTGTTCATGAAGAGCATATAATTGCATTGAAGTTTTATATTGCAGCACTCTATCATCATAAGAGAAATCTTTATTCGAAGAATCGTGCACCAGTACTACCGAACTCGTATATTCCTTATCGGCAACTTTCAATTTTAAGGTGTATGTACCCGGCAAGACCATCGGAGCAAGGAAGCTGGAGTAATCGATCTTTGTACCACCGACTGCCGTTTTGGGCGGTTTCATACGGAGATTCCAATAGACCATATTGATACCTTTGCGCTTACCGGCCGGAATGGTCTGCATCAGTGCACCTTTGGAGTCATAGACTTCAAGCGATACATCCCCGGTATTTACGCGATCCTTGAGATAGTATTCGATCGGTGGTATATAAGATGCCGGCGAGTTACCGCCATTCCATCCGCCAATACTCGGAAAGCCACCACCGCCGAATTTGCCTTCGGTAAGTGCAATTTTTGAAAGCGGGAAAAGATACACGGGATTTTCGCTGATCTCTTTGGTCATCGAACGCATTGGCGTGATATTATCGATCACGATGATGCCGCGTCCGTGAGTAGCCAGTACAAGATCGTTCGTTACCGGCTGAATCTGCATATCGCGCACCGGTACATACCAGGGCACATTATTCTTCATCCTGAACCAGTTGGCTCCGCCATCGATCGTTGCGAATAGCCCCATCTCGGTGCCGAGGAAGAGCAGATCTTTATTGACAAGGTCTTCTCTGATCTTATGAGCAAACCCGGTGAATTCAGAACTGGAGATTAACGACCAGGTTTTGCCCATGTCGTTCGAGCGGGCAAGATAGGTTTTATGATCGCCATACATGTGGTTATCGAATGTTGCATAGACAACATTTTTATCGAAGTGTGAAGGCTCGATGCTCGATACCCATGTTTGAGCGGGGACACCACAAGCCGCAACATTCTTTGAAAGATTTGTCCAGGAAGTACCGGAATTTGTAGAGAGCTGCAGGTTACCATCGTCGGTGCCTACCCAGATCGCATTCGCATCGATGGGGGATTCGGTGATCGTAAAGATCGTACAATGATTTTCGGCAGAGGTATTATCTGAGCTTAGGCCGCCGCTACTATCCTGTTGCTGCTTCTTTTTATCGTTCGTTGTCAGGTCGGGGGAGATCTTCGTCCATTGCCTTCCCTGATCGGTCGAGCGATAAAGATATTGCGCACCGATATATAAATTCTTTTTATTTTTTAAGCCGGTAACGATGGGTGTATTCCAATTCCAGCGCAGCTTTTCTTCCGAAGCACCGGCCTGAGGTTGAATATCGATCGTCTTATTCGTTACTGTATTGATGCGTCCGATCTCTCCGCCCTGGGATTCGGCATAAGCAATGTCTTTATCATTCGGATCGGGCTGAACCCAGAACCCATCGCCGCCATAGATCGCATTCCAGTTCGAATTACCGACGCCGCCCGGAGCAGCCGATGGAGCCATCCAGCTTCCATTATCCTGCAAGCCGCCATACATACGGTAGGGGTCCTGGTTATCAAGGGCAACATGATAGAACTGACCGACCGGAAGATTATGAACGAACATCCAGGTGGCGCCCTTATCGAGACTGTAATAGACTCCGCCATCGGTGCCGAGATACATTTGATTGGTATTCTTCGGGTTTACCCAAAGAGCGTGCTGATCGCTATGTACCCAGCCACCGTCATTGCTTGCATCGGCGAAGGAATAACCGCCATCGTTCGAGTAGGAAAAATTAAAAGCCGGGCGATAGACGCGGTTCGAATCTTTCGGGTCGAATTGAATGACGCTGAAATAAAACGGACGAGCGGTGATATTAAAGGTAGCGCTTTGTGATTTCCAGGAAGCGCCGCCATCGCTTGAAATATATAACCCGGTTTGATTCGATTCAACGATTGCTACTAATTTATTCGGTGCAACCGGGGAAAGAGCAAAAGCGATACGTCCGAATGGTTTTGGCGGAAGGCCAGTAGTTAATTCTTTCCAGTTCTTTCCACCATCGGTAGATTTATACATGCCGCTGCCGGAACCGCCGGAATTGAATGCATACGGGTAACGGCGGAATTCCCAGGTAGAGGCATAGATGATATTGGTATTGATGGGATCGATAGCGATATCGGCGCAACCCGTCGAATCGTTTATAAAAAGTACTTTCTCCCAGGTCTTACCCGCATCGAGCGAACGGTAGAGGCCGCGATGAGGGCTATTGCTCCAGAGCGGACCGGGAGCTGCCACAAAAATAGTATTAGAGTTTTTCGGATCGATGGCGATCTTTGCAATATGCTCGGTGCTATCGAGACCGATCTTTTCCCAGTTATCGCCGGCATCGGTCGATTTATAAAGGCCATCGCCGATAGAAACGGAGTTACGCATATTGCTTTCCCCGGTACCGACATAGACGGTCTTCGGATGGGCCTGATCGATCGCAATAGCGCCGATGCTCTGGCAATATTTATCGAACATCGACTTGAAATTTGCGCCGGCATTAGTTGATTTCCAGACGCCTCCACCGGCACAGCCAACATAGATCGTTTTCCCGTCTTCTTCGACTCCGGCAATGGAAGTAATTCGTCCGCTCATTGTTCCGGGGCCAAGATGGCGGGCCTCCATCATTCCAAAGGTCGAAGAATTGATCTTTGTTTGGGCATAAAGCGCAGGAGCGATAAATAATACCGAAAAAAGTAGTACCGATCTTTTCATAACAGTAGAGATGACATTCGATAAAAACACGAAGGCCTTGCACATGGCAAGGCCTTTGAAGATTATTTGGTATCCGGCTTAAAGATGGAGTCATCCAGTTTTGGATTTATCACTATCTTCTTGATCTTTACAGTACCGAAATCAGTACCAATAGCCATTGGCATTACAACTCCCTCGGGAAGCTTCTGAAAGTCGCTGAAATTTTTTGTTCCTTCCTGCTCCTGGCCGTTTGCTACTACTTTTTCAACCTCACGTATGAGGAAGTAACTGGTGCCATCGATATAATCGGTTTTTACCTTCCCATTTTTAAGTGTCACCTTTAGTTTATAGCATTCGGTACCTTCAATATCCTCGGTACCCATAAGCTCGACGGTATGCCCCTTGGATTTGTAATCGACAAGCTCGCCTTGAATATCAAGTCCGTCCTGCGATTGCTTAATGATATCCGGAGTAAGCGCTTCAGGCTTTTGCTGCCCTGAAAAAGGCATATACACCCACCCTTCGGTAGGAGTAATGATATTGTAGCCGGTCATTCCTGCTACGGTGATATCCTGTCTGGCCCCTTTATTAGCCAAAACGGTTGCTACTACTCCGACCTCATTACCTCCGGAAGTGATCGAACCTTCCATTCGAAGAGCGGTAATTTTTTTGAGATTATCTTTTCCACCAAGAGCTACAAGGTACTTATCGATTATCTCATCCACAGTTGCTGCTTTAGCAACAGTAGAAAAACCAACGATAAACGCTAAAGCAACGAGCAAATTGCGAGTATTCATATACATTAAATCAAAAATTAGTAGGATGGCCTGAAAGCCAGCCATACGAAGCAATTTGGAGCATTAAAAGTTGCTCATAAATGAGAAAATACGCCTATTCCCAAAGGGAGTTACAATAAATGGGAGTAAATAGCGAAAGGTGAGTTATTTATAGTTGCTAATATGATAGGTCACACGGTAGAAGTAACAACAACGAGTGAAACTACGGAGATGACTATCCAAAGGATCACACCAAAAAGCAACGGTTTGAACCCCACCGATTTCAGGGTAGCTTTCGAAAGGCCGGCACCAATAAGGAACAGCGTAATGGTTAATCCTATCTTGGCAATAGTAACGATGGCTGAGGAAATATCGGCAACCGAAGGAACATAGGTTCGGATCACCGAAGCAATAACGAACAGGAAGATAAAGTAGGGGATGGTGATCTTTTTCGATTGTGTCTTGAATAAAAAGGCTGTCCCAAGAGCTACGGGAATGATCCAGAGCGCACGGGCAAGCTTTACCGTCGTCGCGATCTCAAGAGCCGTAGCACCATATTTTGCAGCAGCTCCGACAACCGAACTGGTATCATGAATAGCAATAGCCGCCCAGATGCCGAACTGTTGTTCGCTCATGTGCAAGAGATGACCGATCACCGGAAATAACAATAAGGCAATAGAATTCAAGATAAAGACTGTTCCGAGCGAGACAGACATTTCATTCGAATCGGCGCCAACTACCGGGCCGACAGCCGCGATGGCGCTTCCTCCACAGATGGCGGTGCCACTGGATATTAAATGAGAAAGCTTCTTCGTAAGGCCAAGCCATTTCCCGACAATATATCCGAGGAGTAACGTGCCAAAAATGGTAACGACCGTAAATAGAAAACCTGTTTTACCGGCGGTAATAACACTTCCCAGATCCATTCCAAAACCAAGGCCAACTACACAAATCTGTAGTAAGAGTTTTGTAGCTTTCGAGTTATACTTTGCATAGGGATGGCCTACTGTCAACGCAAGAACCAGCCCCAGCGCAAGCGCGAGCGGAGGTGAACCCCATGGGCTGCAACAAAATGCTATCGCAATAATAAAGAATACTTGCCTTGCTGTCTGATTCATGGGCAATTCTAACAGCCAAAAAGGAAAGAGGGTTGTTTCTTTAATGTACTTTCCTTAATTATATAGATAATAATTAGTTGTGGGCTGAAAGAAAAAAGTTATAAAAAAAACAGATTTTTTTTGTAAAAAAGAAATACGAACGCCTCTAAAACCTTGTATAGTGCTTAGACACCCAGAACTAACAATCCATTATCTATACAAACTATGAAAACTCTTTTTTACTTATTTGTACTGAGCGGTTTGCTATTGCTTGCACCGCGAATTGGTGACGCACAGATTCCAAGAACAATCAGTTATCAGGGGATTCTGGCTAATACCGATGGCACGCTCGTGAGCGATGGCAATCACACCCTTACGTTAAGCTTATATGAAAATCTTTCCGGCGGTTCGGCAATATATACCGAACTTCATACCGTAAGTACTGTCAAAGGTGGATTTAATGTAATTATCGGATCGATAACGCCGCTTCCCAACAGCCTGGGATTTGATCGTGCCTACTTCCTTGGAGTTTCGGTTGATGGCGGCGCTGAAATGTCTCCGCGCACTCCATTAACAGCTGTACCTTACGCTTTGCGTGCTGCCACGGCTGAGATTGCCGATGGACTTTCGGCAACGGCAACCGGCGTCGTCACCAGTCTGAACGAACGCAGTGGGCCGATCATACTACAAGGCGGCGGTGCAACGACCATTACCAATGTGGGTAATACCTTCACCATTAGCTCATCCGGCGGCGGCGGTGGAACCGGCATTCAGGGCGTTCAAAATGCTGATCCTTCTATCAGCGTCACGAATCCCAATGGTCCGGTCGCCTCTATTTCAGTTGCCGATGGCGGTGTTACTCATGCAAAATTGGCAGCCGGTTCGGTAAATAGCTCCAATATAGAAGATGGTTCTATTGCCAATGCTGACCTCGGAAATGCTTCCGTTACTGCTGCGAAGATCGATATTGGCGGAGCAGGCAATGGCCTCGTGCTTACTTCAAACGGTACTTCAGCCGTTTGGCAGGCTGTGGGTCTTACTCTTCCATATTCTGCATCCCAGAATAGCGGTAGCGATCTTTTCTCATTGACTAATACAGGCGTTGCCAGCGCAGGCATATTCAAAAGTAATAATGGCTCGGCAACGGCAAGCGCTCTTTATGGTGAGACGAATGTTACTTCTCCTTCGACTACCATTGCCGGTGTAGAAGGTAAGAGCGCTAATGGATTCGGTATTATCGGTCATGGTGGCGCCAGCAGTACTTCGATCTATGGTGCAACGATCACCACTCCGACGGCCGGTGCTTTTTATGCCGGTACTGGCGTCAGCGGATTTAGCGATGTTGGTCATGGTGTTGGTGGCGTTACCTATAGTGCCAGCTCCGCCGGCGTCTATGGTTCTGCTACCGGCAATGGCACGGGTGTTCGTGGTACCAGCACGACCGGTAAAGCAGCCCTCTTTGAAATAACAAATAATGCTAATACGAACTATGCAGTAGAAGCAACAACGGCCGGCACCGGCGCCGCTGCTATTCATGGTTCTTCGACTATCACCAGTGGCTCCTATGCCGGTGTCCTTGGCGAAGCAGCCAGCACCAGCAATGGAACGGGTGCTAATGGAGGCGTGAGCGGCGTCGTTGGAAGGGTCACACCGACCTCTCCGGGCGGCTATTCGGCCGGTGTTCGCGGCCTTAATAATGGTACCGGTCTTACTGGTATTGGTGTTATCGGCTATCAGGCCGGCAGTGGCTGGGGCGTGTATGGTGAAACTCCGAGCGGCTTCGGTGTCTATGGATTAACCACAAATAGTTCGGCTTCCAGCATCGGTGTTCGCGGTGAGACCTTCTCGACTAATGGTATCGGCGTCGATGCTCATTATTCGGGCTCCGGTCTTGGAAATGCCTTGGTAGTTACCAATGGAGCCATTAAAGTGGCTGGCACCAATAAAGCAGCGTTTGTTCATACGGCAACGGCGGCTAATAAGCTTTCTGCTAATGGTACCGACGTAGATAACGCTATGTGCAATGGCGATGCCAATTGTATTCTTATCGTTACGCAGAAACTTAACCCGAGCGGTATCGTCTATAATAACAGCCCGATCGGCGTTTACTATAATACGACCCGCAGCAAATGGGAGATCTTTAACGAAAATAACAATGCTATTCCCACGAACGCACAGTTCAATGTGCTCGTGATCAAGCAATAACTATTCATACCGATCGGAGAGAGTTCAAAAAAGATCGTTATCCTCCGCATGGCACAGCCCGTGCGGAGGATTTTCATTTATTACAATAGAATCAAAAAGATACCCACAAATTAGCATTCCGCCAAGAGGGTCTCGCTTCATCACGTATATTTGCATATTCTATCAGGACAGGCATTTTCTGTCGTTAATAGATGTTTTCTCTATTCTCACGAGAAAGGTGCACGAATGCTCGGTGAATTTAGTCACGTTTTTGCGTTCTTTATCTTAGCGATCATCTTTACCGCCGGTGGGCTGGTAACGAACATGATCCTTCGTCCCAAAAAACCGAATAACCTTAAGCAGTCCGTCTATGAGTGCGGCGAAGATCCTATCGGGTCCGGTTGGATCAAATTTAATATCCGCTTTTATGTCGTTGCGCTCATCTTTATTCTCTTTGATGTTGAAATAGTCTTTTTGTTTCCGTGGGCATTAGTCTATAAACAAATGGGATGGCTGGCTTATACCGAAATGCTGGTGTTCCTTGCCATTCTTATTGTCGGTTTTGCGTATGCTTGGGTCAAAGGCGATCTCGATTGGGTTCGTCCAAAACCCTATGTTGCCGATCTTGACGATCTGGTAACGCGCAGCAAACCGCGTCTGGCCCCGACCCCGGTACCTCAGCAGGTAGCTCCGGTACCGATCGAGGAGTTGGTGAATTAAGAACGCATTCCGTATTCGTTCAAAATCGAAATATGGGACTTTTAAATAAATATGATAATCCGTTCGATAGCGGTAATATCGTTATTACCGGTGTTGATACTCTTTTAAATTGGGCGCGCCTATCGAGCCTTTGGATGATGGGCTTTGGCTTGGCCTGTTGTGCTATCGAAATGATGGCAGCATCGGCCTCGCACTATGACATCGGCCGTTTCGGGGTTATCCCGCGTCCGAGCCCGCGCCAATCGGATATCATGATCATCTCGGGTACCGTTACGCTAAAAATGGCAACCCGCACCAAGATCTTATATGAGCAGATGCCCGATCCGAAGTACATTCTTTCGATGGGTTCGTGCTCGAATTGTGGCGGTCCGTACTGGGAGCATGGTTATCATGTTCTTAAAGGGGTCGATCGGGTGATTCCGGTCGATGTCTATATTCCCGGCTGTCCGCCGCGTCCGGAAGCACTGCTTGAAGGACTCATGAAGCTTCAGGAAAAAGTGCGTCGTCAATCAGTAGCCCAATCCGCCCTGAGCTAAACCATGACGAATAAAGATATATACGATAAGCTGAAAAAAGCCTATCCAAGCGCCATCGGCGATTGGAATGAGCAAACCGGCAGTGAGTACGCCAAAAAGACGAGCTCTTATGCCGATGTTACCGATCCTGGTGCATTGCATAGCATCTGCCTGTATTTGCGCGACGAAAGTGATCTTCAGTTTAACAATCTGAACTGCGTCTCCTGCGATGACAATGGCGATAAGACACTCTCGGCCGTCTATCATATGGAATCGACGATTCTCGGCCATTACTTTGCCTTAAAGGTGAAAGTACCGGTCGATCATGCCGTCGTTCCGAGCGTCACCGATATTTGGGCCAGTGCCAACTGGCATGAGCGCGAAGGCTGGGATATGATCGGCATTAAGTTCAGCGAACATCCCGATCTGCGCCGCATCCTGCTTGAAGAAGATTGGGTAGGGCACCCGCTTCGCAAAGATTATAAGCATCCTGAGTTTTATCGAGGAATGAAAGTACCGTATTAATGGCTGAAGTTCTTCAACGAAATCTGACGACCGCACCGCTTCCGGTAAAAGTTGTCCCCGCCGAAAAGGTCGAAGGCAAGAATCGCCTGAAGACCGAAGAGATGGTGCTCAATGTAGGCCCCCAGCATCCGTCAACGCACGGCGTGCTCCGCCTCGAAGCCGTTCTCGATGGCGAGCTCGTCATTGATGTTATTCCGTATCTTGGGTATCTACATCGCTGTTTTGAAAAGCATTGCGAAGCAATGACCTATCCACAGGTAGTGCCATACGTCGATCGTATGGATTACCTGGCCGCGATGAACTCCGAGCACGGTTATGCTCTGGCCGCCGAGCGATTGATGGGTATTGAAGTACCGGAAAAGGTCGAGTATATTCGCGTACTCTTCGCCGAGTTACAGCGTATTGCCTCGCATCTTATCGCTGTCGGTACGTTCGGCCTTGACGTTGGAGCTTTTACGCCCTTCCTCTATTGCTTCCGTGATCGCGAAGATATTCTCGAAATGTTCGAGAAGACCTGCGGTGCACGCTTGCTCTACAATTATATCTGGGTTGGCGGTCTTTCGCATGACTTACATCCTGATGTATTGCAAATGTGCCGCGACTTCGTAAAGAAGAATCGCGCTACGCACAAAGAAGTAAACGAACTTCTTACTTTCAATAAGATTTTTGTCGAGCGCACGGCCAACGTCGGTGTGCTCAAGCCGGATGTCGCTATTAACTGTGGCGCTTCGGGCCCGATGCTTCGCGGCTCGGGTATTAAGTGGGACTTGCGTCGCAATGATCCCTATTCTATCTACGACCGTTTCGAATTTGAAATCCCGGTCGGCGAAGGAATGATGGGCCAGGTCGGAGATTGCTTCGATCGTCATTGGGTCAGAATGCGCGAGTGGGAGCAATCGCTCAATATCATCGAGCAGATCCTCGAGCAATTCCCGCAGAACGACAAAACGGATGTACAGAAGGCGATTCCGAAACGCATTAAGCCAGCCGTCGGAGAAATCTATTCTCGTACGGAAAACCCGCGTGGTGAGCTTGGCTACTATATTGTTTCGAAGGATGAGATCAAGCCGTGGCGTGTAAAAGTACGCTCGCCAGCCTTCACCAATCTTGGGTTGTTGCCGATCATATCCCGTGGATACTTAATGGCGGATATGATCATTATCCTTGGCTCGATCGATATCGTGCTCGGGGAAGTAGATAGATAATAAGTGTTGATCCGGCCACCCGTATCGGTTCGGGTGGTCTTATTTTTCAGACGAACTGATGTTTGACGGATTAAAAGAGTTGTTGGAGAGTCTTGTCGGGAAGGGAAATCTTGCCGATATTGTCTCTATCGTTATCTACTGTGCATTGCCGTTGGTGGTGATCCTGCTGTATGCACTCTTTGCCATCCTTGCTGAAATGAAGCTTTCGGCTTGGTTGCAGGATCGTCTTGGTCCGATGCGCACAGGCCCTTACGGCATTCTTCAGCCGATCGCCGATATCTTGAAGCTTCTGCAGAAGGAAGATATTACGCCGGTCGAAGCCGATAAAAAGCTCTTCAATCTTTCGCCGTTCATCGTCTTTATCGGAAGTTATCTTGGTTTTGCCGTTCTTCCGTTCTCGGCAATGTATATCGGCGCCCGCTTAAATGTCGGTATTTTTTATCTCGTCGCTGTTAGCGGCTTGGTAGTAGTCGGTATTTTGATGGCTGGTTGGGGATCGAATAATAAATACTCCTTACTTGGCTCCATGCGTTCGGTTGCTCAGATTGTTAGCTACGAAATTCCGGCAGGCCTTGCTATCCTTTCGGTAGTAATGGTCGCGGGTTCAATGGATCTTCAAACGATCTCCAAATTGCAGGAAGGTGGCATTCAGAACTGGTTCATCTTTGGCGGCCCAAAAAGCATTGCCGGTTTTGGCGGTCAGTATTCCTGGCTCCTGACGCCCTTAATGCTCGTCGCTTTTATTATTTACATTGTTGCTTCGCTGGCCGAAACGAACCGTGTACCGTTCGATATTCCTGAAGCGGAATCCGAACTTGTTGCCGGCTATCACACGGAATATTCGGCTATGAAATTTGCGCTCTTCTTCCTTGCCGAGTATGCCAATATGCTGGTTGTAAGCGCTATTGCTTCGGTGATCTTCCTTGGCGGTTGGAATTCTCCCTTTGGTGAATTCCTTGGCGGCCCCATTCTCGGAGTTGTGTGGTTTTTGGCGAAAGCCATCTTTTTCGTTATTGTTCAGATCTGGATTCGTTGGACACTCCCACGCCTTCGCGTCGATCAATTAATGAATATCTGCTGGAAGGTGATGATACCGTTCGGAATGGCAACGGTACTCGTCGTTGGTACACTGGTAACCTTCCTGGTTCATTAATAATGGATGATAGGCCGGCGCTTGTCCTTCGGGTTGTTGTTTTTGCTCGGGACTGCAGCTGCAGCTCTCGGGTGGACTGATCTTACGATCGTCGGAATCCGGCTCGGCTTCTTAACGATCGTCGGACATACGTTGCAGGTGATCGGAATTTTCGGCGCCATGCTGGTGCCCGATAAAATAGTCGAACTGACGCCAGAAGAAATTGACGAAATGAGAGATGATATATTGTAAATGAAGACAATAAGATCGATCTTTTTTATAGTAGCAGTACTGCTCGTTTGTGCAGAAGCTCAGGCGGGTGGGACAACCGTGTTTTCCGATAGTTATAAGGAAATATCGGTATCCTTGCCATCGTCCTGGTTCGGTAAAACCGAAGGCGATACCAGCAAAACGCTGCAGCTTTTCGTTTCGCGCGAAAAGATAGAGAAGCCAACCGATATGTTTCAGGTCGGAATGACGGCGACGAAGGTCAGAAATATGTCAAAGGTTGTCGATAAGATCAAAGCCGATAGCCAGATCGCCATCCTGTGGGTCAATGCATCTCGCGATGCAGAAAAGAATCTGACCAAAGCCGAAGAAAAGCAGATCGTTGGATTCAGAAATGGAATCTATGGCGGATTCCTGCGCGAAGTAGTCTTTCAGCCGAAGCCGGAAGTGCCGGCTATCCATAAACTGGAAGTGATATTGAGCGCTAACGATAATCTCATCGATATTGTCTTCGAAGCTCCGGAAACGGAATGGTCGAAGTATGAGACTATTTATAAAGACGCCATAAAAAGTTTACATGTACAATAAGTCGCATCGAGCGATCCTATGAGCGGATACTTTAAAGATATACAAGAAGGATTAGGTACGGCACTCAAAGGAATGAGCATCGTGATGAAGCACTTGCTCAAACCAAAAGTGACGCGCCAATATCCGAACCCGGAAGATCGGTTCGCTTTGCCTGAAAGGGCTCGTAACCGTCTGTATGTCAATATGGACGATTGCATCGGCTGCGACCAATGTGCTCGCGCCTGTCCGGTCAATTGTATTACGATCGATACGGCCAAGGCCATTCCGGGTGAGAATCTTGGGACGACTTCCAGCGGCAAGAAAAAATCGCTTTGGGTTACACGCTTCGATATTGATATTGCCAAGTGTTGTTACTGTGGCCTTTGTACCTTCCCATGCCCGACCGAGTGTATCAGAATGACGGACGTTTTCGAATTCAGTGAATTCGACCGGGTGAATCTCATCTATAATTATGCTTCGATGACGGCTGAAGAAGCGGCTGTTCATGCGGCAAATGCAAAAAAAGATGAGGAGCGTTTAGCAATCGAGCGTGCGAAACAAGCGGAAGAAAAAGCGAAAGCTGCAGCCGCAGCTCCGCCGCCTGCTGCACCAAGCGCCCCGGCTGCTCCTGCTGCCGGTGGTGTAAAACCGCCGCCATTCATGGCAAAACCGGGTGGGCTAAAACCACCGCCGTTTCAGGCAAAACAGTGATCGGTAATTCTTAAGAGTTGTTGTTATGTTCGATTTGATCTTCTACATCTTCGGTATTATTACTCTTGCCGGTGCCATTGTCACCGCAATGAATAAGAATATTGTCTACGCCGCCTTTGGCCTGCTCTTCACCTTTTTTGGAGTGGCTGGCCTGTATGTCATGGCGAATGCCGATTTTCTTGCCGTTACTCAGTTAATGGTGTATGTCGGCGGTATCTTAATTCTGCTGATCTTCGGTGTTATGCTTACTAACCGCATCGCCTCGGCGAACATTGTTGTCAATTCGGGGCCAAAAGCAGTTGCCGGTATTCTTTCACTTGGTTTACTGGCTATTCTATTTGCCGCTTACTTCGGTTCCGGTTCAGAAGTAAAAGTAAAGACTCCGGACGGCAAAACGAAAACAGAATCTTCCTTTGTCACCTATAAGAGCAATCCCTGGAATCGCACTCCGCTTTGGAATAAAGATGCGAACGAACGAATTTTATCGCAGAAGTACGGTACACCTTCGGAAATGAAGCATAACGAAGGATCGAGCGGTACTTCCAATGAGATCGGTACCTTATTTCTTACCGATTACCTCCTTCCGTTTGAAGTAGTCTCGGTGGTGCTGCTTGTTGCCCTTATCGGCGCAACCATGATCGCCCGTAAGGAGCCTACGCCGGAAGAAGAAGCGATCTCCGAAGCTTTAACCACGAACAGTTAATCGAAATCTATGTCGATCGGACTCAACCATTTCCTTTTTATTAGCGCCGTGCTGTTCGTGCTGGGCGTGTACTCGATGCTTTCACGCCGTAATGTTATCGCCATCCTGATGGGTGTCGAGCTGATTCTCAATGCGGCTAATATCAATTTTATCGCTTTTAGCCGTTACGGTGGTATCAATATCGGCGGTCAACTGGCATCGATCTTTGTGATTGTTATTGCAGCAGCCGAAGCAGCCGTTGCGCTGGCGATCGTACTGAATATCTATAAGAATTTCAAAACGGTCAATCCTTCGGAGGCCGATTCACTCAGGGATTAACCGAACGAATAACAGACTATGCACCAACTGATAGCACTATCGCTGGTAATTTTAGGACTGCCGCTGCTGTCGTTCCTGATCATTATTTTTAATCAGAAACGACTCAATCACAAAGCGCATCTGATCGGCTTACCGATCATGGGCACAGCGCTGGTATTGGCACTCTACATCTGTTTTACCAAATTGTCGTCCATTGCCGATCCTATTAATTTTACCTTTAATTGGATCAGCTTTGGCAATGTCCCTGGAGTAGGGGAGTGGATTATTACCTCCGGTGTAATGATCGATAACCTCACTGCTATCATGCTGGTGGTGGTTACTCTTATTTCATTCTTAGTGCATTTATTCTCGAGCGTGTACATGCACGATGATATCAGATATAGCCGCTATTTTGCCTATCTCGGTATCTTCACCTTCTCGATGCTCGGTATCGTGCTTGGTAATAACCTCTTTTCCATCTATATTTTCTGGGAATTGGTAGGTTTTTCGAGCTACGCGCTTATTTCACATTGGTATGAGAAACCGGGCCCGCAGTATGCTTCCAAAAAAGCATTTATTGCAAACCGTGTCGGTGACGTTGGTATGTGGACCGGTCTGATGATCATGTTCACGTCCTTCCATACGTTTGACTTTGGAAAGATCTTCGCGGCTATTCACAATGGTTTACCTCCAACGTTCAGCTTCCTTGGTATGAGTCCGGAAGCAACGTTGACGGCAGCAGGTATTTTAATTTTCTGTGGTGCTGTTGGTAAAAGCGCTCAATTCCCATTGCACGTCTGGTTACCGGACGCAATGGAAGGCCCGACTCCGGTATCTGCACTTATCCATGCAGCAACGATGGTCGCCGCTGGTGTCTATCTTACCTGTCGCATTTTCCCGATCCTTACCGGCGATGCCATGCTCGTCGTTGCGCTTGTCGGTGGGTTCACGAGTTTCCTTGCTGCTTCGATCGCTCTGACGCAGAACGATCTGAAAAAAGTACTGGCGTATTCCACTGTCTCGCAGTTGGGATATATGATCATGGCACTCGGTGTCGGTGCGTTCAGTGCCGGCTTCTTCCATTTGGTAACGCATGCTATGTTCAAAGCCTGCCTCTTCCTCGGCTCGGGCTCGGTTATTCATGCGATGCATCATTCCCTGCATCATTTGCATGACCATCATACCGATCCTCAGGATATGCGTAACATGGGTGGGTTGCGGAAGAAGATGCCCATTACGGCCGCGACCTTTATTATCGCTACACTTGCTATCAGCGGTATTCCGCTCATGTC
The DNA here is from genome assembly GCA_964404255.1 of uncultured Alphaproteobacteria bacterium. Classification (GTDB taxonomy): domain Bacteria; phylum Bacteroidota; class Ignavibacteria; order Palsa-1295; family Palsa-1295; genus JAFDZW01. Next base: position 37,368 of record CAYOJJ010000007.1, read on the forward strand.
AGGTTTTATGTCGAAGGATGAGATCCTTGCCGGAGCTACTGCTTATAGCTCATTACAGGGAGGTATTGCATCCGTTCTTCCATGGGTTGGTTTCGGTGTGGCAATGATGACGGCCTTCTATATGTGGCGTCAGGTCTTCATGACCTTCTTCGGTGAGCCGAAAATGCCGGAAGTGTATGCTCATATCCATGAGTCACCGAAAGCAATGACGATACCGCTTATTATTTTGGCATCGCTTTCTTTCTGGATTTGGTACGGTGGTAACCCGATCGATCCGGCCAATGGCTGGTTCATGAAGAAATGGGCTCCGACCCCGGCGCAGATCGTCCCGGCAGCTACCGCTCCGCATTTTGCTCATGCTGCAACCGGTGGCGAACACCCTGAAGCAGCAGCCGAGCATCATGAAGCGGCTGAAGGGCATGCTGCTGAAGCGATGCATACTGAAGCTACTACTGCTACTCATTATGAAATGATGGAGCATCAGGAAGTACTCGAGCATAAAACGCACGAGGTTGCTTCTACCGGTATGCTTATCTCGATCATTGTTGCTCTGACCGGCATTGCTTTAGCATGGTTCTTATATATTAAGAATACTGCTCTGGCCGGTAAGATCGCGACGGCCTTCAAGCCGCTCTATAAGTTTAGCTTGAATAAATGGTATATCGACGAACTCTATGAATTTGTATTTGTCGGTTCGTTCATGCTCATATCGAGGGGCTGTGTGTGGTTCGATTCCAATATTGTCGATGGTATCGTCAATGGAGTCGGTACGACGACTATTATGATCTCGAAAGTTGGCGGTTGGATCGATCGCTATATCGTCGATGGCCTTGTAAATCTTGTTGCCGGTGTATCGCAGATCATCGGATTATTCTTCCGCTCGTTCCAGACCGGTAAGGTACAAACCTACCTGGCCTGGGCACTGGCCGGAATGATGATCGTTTTTGCTGCGCTCGCCTGGGGCATGAAATTAATGTAATATCTGTACCCCCGAAGAACCAAAGAAGGAATAAGATCAATGAAAACCGTAACGATAGCTGTTGCAAGCATTCTCGCCATTATTATGGCGGCGGTTGCTCCTGCACAGACGGTTCAAAGTGTTTCTCCGGGGAAGAAAGCTGTTTTTGAACCTGGCTTTTTATATGTGAAATTTACGGCAAAGAGCCATATTAAATCTTACAATCTCGCTGTTGGAAAACCGACCGGGAATAAGGAATTAGATAACGTGTTGTCGGAGATCGGCGTAACGGAAATTCATGCGTTCGATCATGTAACGCGCGATAATGTTAATGCCTGGGCTTTTGCTGCTGATAGAACTGCCGAGATCGAGATCAGAACAACTGAAAATCCCATTTCGCTTGAAGAGGCTGAGGCCAAATTACAGGCTCTTGGTGTCGTCGAGATCGCTGCGAGAAAAATGATCTTCCAACCCTGCGTTGTTATTCCTAACGATCAGGGTTACTCCTCCCAATGGGCATTACCAAAAATGCAATTACCCCAAGCCTGGGATCTGAGCAAAGGTGATAGCAACGTTATTATTGCAGTACTCGATGAAGGAGTAAATTACCTCCATGAAGACCTCCAGAAAAATCTGGCGATCAATTATGGGGAAATGGGCAAGGATAAGGACGGCAAAGATAAAGCTACCAACGGGATCGATGACGATAAGGATGGTAAGGTCGATAACTGGCGCGGCTGGGATCTCGCTGGAGGCAATGGGAGCCCGACAACTCTCGGAGATAATGATCCAATGCCCGGGCCCGGTGAAGGCCATGGTACGTTTGTAGCCGGTTGTGCTGCTGCAACACCCAATAATACTCTCGGAGTAGCCGGTACAGGATATAATTGCCATTATATGCCGGTTAAATGTACTGCCGATACCGGAAAGAACGCCGGTAGTATCAATTATGGGTATTCCGGTATTTATTATGCAGCCACTCATGGAGCTCGGCTGATTAACTGTTCCTGGGGTGGGTCTGCCCAAGGCGCAACGACCAACGATATTATTTATCTTCAAAGCTTTATTGATTCGGCCAATGCTCATGGAGCATTGGTTGTCGCCGCTGCAGGAAACGATGGAAAGAATACCGATAATGAAGGCTTTATTCCGGCTTGCCTGAATAATCTTCTTTCGGTCGGTGCGACCCAGAAAAATACTCCAACTCAGGGAGATACAGTTATCGGCTTTTCCAATTATGGCCGACGCATCAAAGTATATGCGCCCGGTGGTGATATTTACTCTACCCAATTTCCGGGTACGAATAATTATGGATTTTCCGGCGGGACATCCTTTGCCTGTCCGCTCACGGCCGGTATTGCCGGGCTGGTATGGGCAAAATATCCGGAATGGTCCGGCTCTATCGTTACTGCACAGATCGTAAAAACCTGCGATCCGATCTCTTTCCCAGCCGATAAAAATTTATATTGGGGAAGAGTGAATGCCTATAAAGCACTCGCTGCTCCGGTCGTCCCGGGCTTAGTGGTAAAAGGGTATTCGTTGGATGGTGTTCCGAATGGTACTATCGAATATCTTAATAAGGAATTTACAGTCACCGTAACTCTGAAGAATGTAGCTGCCAACTGGACTTTCACCACGGCCAAACTTGCTTCAGACGATCTTTATGATGTAACACAGGGTACTTCTTCGCTCGGCAGTCTTTCGGCCGGTGCTCTTAAAACGGTTTCGTTCAGCTTCCAGCGTAATGGTAATGACGATGATGAAAATTTACCGTTGAAAATAGTATTAAGCGATGGAAATACGTATAGCGATACCGAATATGTGACTATACCTATTACCGGCGATAATATTTACACAAAGCCACCGGTTGTTGCCCCGCAGAGCTATAGCATCGATGGTGTACCCAATGGCTCCCTGGAATATATCAATAAAAAATACCAATTAGATCTTTCCTTAAAAAATAGCGGCGGCCCGGCTTCTATAACAGCTATTCTTATCCCCCGAACGGGATATAGCATTCAGCAGGGAATATCGGCTCTCGGCAACATAGCAACCGAAGCTTCGAAGACGGCAATGTTCCAATTCACCCGCGATAGCAGTGACGACGGTCATTCGCTCCCGATGGATATTGCAATATCCGATAATAACACTTATAAGGATACTATCCATTTAAATATTGCGATCACGGGTAATAAAGTACTGACCGATGCGGTCGCCACTACCCCGGCTATTTCCCCAAGAATGTATGTAATACCGAACCCGGCTATTAATTCAGCAAAACTAATGCTGAGCTTGCTGCGTGAGACAGATGTAACCCTGCGGATCACCGATCTTATGGGACGAACCATCAAGACGCTTACTCCCGGCGCTTTTGCCGAGGGGCAAAGTGAATATGAACTCCCCTTGGAAGGACTTTCCGGTGGAGTCTATATTCTTCATCTTGAAAGTTCGGCTGGCGAACACTACGTTACCCGTTTGGTATTGCAATAACGATTGTACACAGACTATTTGATTAACGGACTATGACCTTTAGCTTTCCGATCCTGACCATCCTGACCTTCCTGCCGGTGGCGGGGATGATCATCACGGCATTGCTGCCGAAAACAAATATCAAGGCGCTTCGGGGTGTGACCGTAGGGACAACCATCCTTATGATCATTTTCTCAGTCGTCCTTTGGATGAATTTTAATTCTTCGCTTGGCGGCATCAACGATCCGAAAAGCTTCCAATTTGTGGAGCGCGTATCCTGGATCAGGCTTTCGGGGCTGCCGGTCTTTGGTAACATTGCCATCGACTATTCAATGGGTATCGATGGGCTTTCCGTTACGATGGTCTTGCTGACCTCATTGATCTCCTTTGTTGGTGCGATCGCGAGTTTCTCGATCCACAAACAGGAAAAAGGATACTTCATGATGTATCTCCTGCTTGTGACGGGTATGATGGGAGTATTCGTATCGCTGGATTTCTTCCTATTCTATATCTTCTGGGAATTGATGCTGCTGCCGATGTACTTCCTTATCGGTATTTGGGGAGGTCCGCGTCGTGAGTATGCTGCGATCAAGTTCTTTATCTATACACTCTTTGGCTCGATCTTCATGTTACTCGTGATGATCGGTTTGAATATGACGACGGTTGTAAAGAGCGGCGATATTTCCTGGCATACGTTTAACCTGCTCGATATGATGAATCCGGCAAATCATCAGGCCGGTTCGATCTTCGCCGGTTCTATGACAACGTGGAGATATATCGGCTATCTCGGCCTCTTCCTTGGCTTTGCTATCAAGATACCGATGTTCCCATTCCATACGTGGCTGCCCGATGCCCACGTAGAAGCGCCGACGGCTATCTCGGTTATTCTTGCCGGTGTGCTTCTGAAAATGGGTACGTATGGTATTCTGCGCATCTGCTTTGGTATCTTTCCGGAAATTGCCATCGAGACGAGCAAATACATGGTGATCTTCGGCTTCATCAATATCGTCTATGGTGCGTTCTGCGCAATGGCTCAGAAAGATCTTAAGAAGCTTATCGCTTATTCCTCGGTCAGCCACATGGGGTATGTCTTACTCGGTATGGCGGCGTTGAATTCGCAGGGGCTGGCCGGAGCTATCTTTCAGATGTTCAACCACGGTACAATCACTGCCATGCTCTTCCTGAGTGTCGGTGTGCTTTACGATCAGGCTCATACGCGTGGTCTTAATGAATTCGGAGGTCTCGCGAATAAGATGCCGAAGTACTTCGCCTTCGTGGTGATCTGCTATTTCGCTTCGCTTGGCTTACCCGGCTTCTCGGGCTTTATCTCGGAAGCGTTCGTCTTCCTCGGTGCGTTCCAAAGCTTCCAGTTCTGGACGATCCTTTCAACGCTTGGTATCATTCTTACAGCCGCGTACATGCTCTGGGCATTACAGCGTATGTTCCTCGGTACCTTACCGGAGCGCTGGAGCGGCCTCGTCGATATTAACGGACGTGAAATGGTATCGCTCGTTCCGCTTGCTATCATCGTGATCTTCCTCGGCATTTATCCTTCGCCGATCCTGAATCTTATGATGACAAGCGTGAATCAATTAGCGGATTTTATTCATAAGTCCGTTCCGCAGGTAGCCCAGGCCGCTGCGATCATAAAATAATAGTTGTAAAAAGGCTAACCGATTTCAGAAGCTTTTTCTTGTAGCTATGCACTCATTCTTGCTTGATATGGCAGCTGCCGGAAATGGATTGACAAAATTCATTTCGGTGAGTATGCAGAATTTTCAGCCGGAAACGACTCTCACGGTAGGGTTTCTGCTTGCCATTGTTTTCGATCTGCTGATCAAGAAATCTTCCATGAAAAAAGCGACCGGGGTATTTGCCCTGATCGTTCTGGGTACAGCCTTCGCCCTTTCCTGTATGCAGATGACGTGGTATAATGCTGCTGAGCATGGCTGGAAAGGTGGCAACATTATTTTCCCGTATACACAGACCCTGTTTGCTCCGCAGCACCAACCCGATGGCTCCTGGAGCGGGTATGGTATGGCAGTCGTGGATAACTTCGGTGTGATCTTTAAGATGATCATCTCGCTTTCCGGGATGATGGTTATCGGTATGTCGATGCTTTCCAAAGAAGTCGAGGCGCGCGGCCGCAATAACGGCGAATTCTATTCGTTGTTACTGGCCCTCACCCTTGGTATGTTCCTCATGCCGTCTTCAATGGATTTGGTAATGATGTATATCTCGCTCGAACTCGTTTCGATCACGAGTTACATTATGGCAGGCTTCATGAAGGATAATTCGAGAAGTACCGAAGCTTCAATGAAGTATGTGCTCTTCGGAGCATTCAGCTCCGGCCTGATGATCTATGGCTTCTCGATCATTTACGGTCTTACGGGTACGACGAATATCAATGCCATTCGGCAGATTCTCGAAGGGCAATTCGCCAATGGTACGGTCAATACCGTTGCGCTCTGGACGGCTGTTATTCTTTCGATCGCAGGTATGGGCTATAAGATCAGTGCCGCACCATTTCACTTCTGGACGCCCGATGTTTATGAAGGTGCTCCGATACCGGTAACGGCATTGCTTTCAGTTGCTTCGAAAGCTGCTGGCTTTGGCTTATTAATGAGATTTTTACTCTTCGCCATTCCTTCGAACGGTTCAACGTTATTGCCGTATCTCAACTGGCCAATGCTTGTCGCTATTATGGCGGCCCTGACGATGACGCTCGGTAACTTTGCGGCTCTGCGGCAATCGAATGTTAAACGTATGCTTGCCTATTCGACGATCGCTCATGCCGGTTATATGATGGTCGGCTTAGTGAGTATCGGGGCGGGACAGAAACTGATTGGCGTACAACCAGGGAATTTCGAAGCAGGAATGAGCTCCGATGCCGGTGTCACCTCGATCCTAATCTATTTGATCTCATATCTCTTTACGAATCTTGGCGGGTTCTATGTTGTCATGCTGATCGCCAATAAGATCAATTCCGAGGAGATCGAAGATTATAAAGGCTTTGCAAAGAAATCACCCTTGTTGGCATCGTGCCTCACGCTTTTCCTTGTATCGCTTACCGGTATCCCATTGACTGTGGGCTTCATCGGTAAGTTCTATATCTTTACTGCGATCGTCAAACAGCCACAATGGTTGTGGCTTACGGTCATTATGGCATTGAATTCTGTCGTCTCACTCTATTATTATGTACGCGTGATGCAGGCAATGTTCATCAAGCAGGCTGACGATCAGACAGCAGCGGCAGGAACGATCGAATTACAGCCCGATGGAACACTGCGTTACAGCATTATCTCCAAAGTGTTCATTTTTGCATTCCTCATTCCGACGGTCTTCTTCGGTATTTATTTTACCTGGCTGGTCGATTTCACGAGTAATGCCATTCGGTTCTTTATCGTACAATAAGTGATACCATTTGAGATTTCTGTAGAAGAGTTCGATGCCTTGCGTAAAAAGGGGATCGAACACCAATTGATCGATTGCCGCCAGCCGAACGAGTTTCAAGTCTCGAATATCGGCGGTGAGCTTATGCCAATGCAGACTATCCCGCAGCATCTGGCAGATTTTCGTGACGATATCCCCTTGATCATTGTCTGCCGTACTGGCAGCCGCAGTGCGATGGTGACCCAGTTCTTACGCCAGAACGGCTTTCCCAATGCCCAGAACCTTGCCGGTGGTATTTATGCCTGGCATGATAAGATCGATCCGGAAGTAAAAAAATACTGAGCCTCAGGCGAAGCGTTCGATAAATTGCTTGATGATCGGATCGTGGGATTCCATTAGTTCTTTCGGAGTACCATCGAAATACGCCTTACCTTCATGAAGGAATATGACCCGTTTTGCTATTTCTTTTACTGTAAAAAGATCGTGCGTAATAATAAGATTGGTGGAGTTATAGACGTCGCATAAGTGCAGGATAAGCTCATCGATCTGATCGCTTGTTACCGGATCGAGACCCGTTGTCGGTTCATCGTAAAAGAGATATTTAGGCTCCATAGCGAGCGCCCGTGCCAAGCCTACGCGCTTTTTCATACCGCCCGATAGTTCGGAGGGTTTTTGATCGAGAATATTTTGCAGACCCACTTTTCGAAGGCATTCTTCCGCGATCTGTAATAACTTCGTGCTATCGCGTTGTCCCTGTTCCCATAGCCCAAGAGTTATATTTTCATAGACGGTCATCGAATCGAAAAGGGCGGCGTTCTGAAAGAGAAAACCGATACGCCGGCGCAGTGCATATAATTCGTTTTCAGATAGCGTTGCAATATCTTTACCATCGACTATTACCGACCCGGAATCGGGTTGAAGCAACCCGATAATATGCTTTAAGAGAACGCTCTTGCCGCAGCCGGATTTACCGATAACCGCTACCGTTTCTCCATCGGCAACAGACATCGTTAGCCCTCGAAGAACCACCCGTGAGCCGAAAGATTTATGGAGGTCTTTGATCTCGATCATTGCCTTAAAAGATTATCAGCCATAAGGCATAATCCAGGATCAGGATCATTGCCGCAGAAATAACGAATGCCCGAATGCTCGATAGGCCAACACCTTCGGCGCCCCCGGTGGTATTTAGACCAACATGCACGCCGATGAGCGAAGTAACGGCTCCAAAAAAGATCGATTTGAAAATGCCGCCAAAAACATCTTTCAAATGAAAAAATCGCTGGACACTATCGAAAAACGTTTTATTACTAATGTCGAGAAAGAAATTGGCGACCACAAATGCTCCTATCAACGCGATCGCATTAGCGAAGATCGTAAGGATGGGCATCATAATCGTTGCCGCAAGAACCCGGGGGGTGGAGAGATAACGAACCGGGCTTATTCCGAGGCTTTCCAAGGCATCGATCTGTTCGGTGACTTTCATGGTACCAAGTTCTGCAGCGATCGAGGCTCCTACACGCCCGGCAATCACAATAGCAGAAAGGACAGGACCTAATTCGATAAAAATTGCCCGGCTGACAGCAGAGCCGATCAGGCTATAGCTGATCATCCCTTTGAATTGATAAGCGGCCTGCCAGGAGCTTACCATGCCGGTGAAAAAACCGATTACGAGCACCAGGGGTAGGGAGCCGGTGCCAATATGATCCATCTGCTTAAGCAGAAGCTGCCGATCGCGGCCTAAAACGGATACAAAAGAAAATGTCCGGCCCAATAGGCGAGACATAGCACCGAATTCGCGCAGGAATGCAAGAGTCTTTCGGCCGATGAAGCTGATCGGATTAGTCACGAAGTGAATGTAACAGCTATAGTTACGCTCTGGTGCGTTGGTAAAATCAGGTAGTACGGCTGCTCGAAAAGGTTGTTTCTTTTCTGAAACTACGGTGCCTATGGTTGGTGTTAGGTGTGCTCCATTTGGTATGGTCAGGTAGCTCAGTCGGTAGAGCAAAGGACTGAAAATCCTTGTGTCGGGGGTTCGATTCCCTCCCTGACCACAACAATCTCTTCAAGCGGTCTCCCTTCCCCCGCACTTTCCTGCGACAAGTTTTTTCTCTTTATCGTTACAGAACCGATCACGATATTCGCGTTCGTACCGAATTCATTTCTTGTTTTACTTTCACAGACAACTCATGAGACTTTCTGCTTGCTTCGTCTGCTTGCTCGGTGTTTGCTCGCTTCTTTCGTCCTGTAAAAAAGAAACAGCGGTTTCTATGCGCCAGGCACAAGGCGGCAAAAAATATGGCGGTCGCTATACCATCAATGAGATTCGCGGCAATCCTTCCAGTCTCGATCCGGTGCGAATGAATAGCAAGGTAGAAGATGATATTGCTACCAACATATACGAGCATTTGGTTGATAATAGTGCAAAGTTGGAAATAGAACCGGAGCTTGCTTCACGCTGGGAGATCTCACCCGATGGAAAGACCTATACCTTTCACTTGCGGACCGATGTATTCTTTCATGACGATGCCTGTTTCCCAGCAGGCAAAGGAAGAAAGATGGTTGCTTCCGATGTAAAGTATTCGCTCGAACGAGTCTGCGATCCGAAGACTCTGACCAGTGGATATTGGGTCTTTCAAGGAATTGTCGAAGGGGCAGATGACTATTTCCTTCGGGATTCACTCAATAAACTGGGAAAGAATATCACTGAAGTTGCAGGGTTTCAAGTCGTCAATGATTCTACCTTCGTCGTCAAACTTGTCCAGCCCTTTGCACCATTCCTTGAGCACCTGACGACAAGCTTCGGCTTCGTTACTGCCAAGGAAGCAGTAGAGAAATACGGCAAAGATTTCTTCCAGCATCCGGTAGGAACCGGGCCGTTCGTTTTCGATCATTGGAAGCCGGACGAGGAGATCGTTATGAAACGCAACCCTCATTACTGGCAGCATGATGGTTCGGGTAACCAGTTGCCGTTGCTCGATGAAGTACGCTTCACAATGATCAAAGACGATAAAACGCTCTTTGCTAATTTTGAACGCGGTGTTCTTGATGAAGATTTTACTATCCCGACCGAGTCGTTCGATCAGATCGTAACGGCCGATAAAAATCTTACCCCGGCTTATCAAAGCAAGAAATATCAGTTGCAGCACGTTACAGCAATGTGCTCGTACTTTATCGATATTCTTTGCACCACACCGCAATATTCCAATATGGCGCTTCGCAGAGCGATGAGCTTTGCCGTCGATCGTGAGCGTATCGTGAAGTATGTCTTAAAGAATATGCCGCATAGCCCGGCACACAACGGTATAGTACCGCCGGCATTTTCGAAATATCCGATCGATCAGGTAAAAGGAATTGCGTTCAATGCCGATAGCGCTCATTCCTGGCTGCAGAAGGCCGGCTATGGGCCGGGCAAGCCGCTAAGCATCAAATTATCGGTATATAATGAGCCAAGCCAGTTACAGATCGCTCAGGCTGTGCAGGAAATGTGGAAGGTTAATCTTGGCGCTCAAGTTGACTTGGAGGTCATGCAATCGGGGCAGTTACTCGATCAATCGGAAGATGGTAAGCTCGATGTCTGGATCACGCGTTGGTATGCCGATTATCCGGAAATTGAAAACTTCCTTAATCTGCTCTATGGCAAACTGGTCCCGCCGGATAATACGATGAAGAGTTACCCGAACAGTACCAGATGGAATTCCGAAGCCTTCAATAGGCCCTTTAGCCAGGCCTTGCAAACGACCGATGAAACCGAGCGTGTAAAGCTGTATGCTCAGGCCGAACAGGTTGCGGCGTACGAGGCTCCGAGCATCCCGCTTTTTTATCAGGAGCATTACCGCCTGTTGCAGCCCTGGGTGCGCGATAACCCGCTTGACCCGATGAATCGTATAGACCTCAAATGGGTCTGGCTTGATAAATAATAGGAGAGGCTGCCGTTGTCGTCGATCGTTGTTCAAAAATTCGGAGGTACTTCAGTACAGGATGCGGCCGCTATGCGCCGTGTCATGGAGATCGTAAAGCGCTTCGGTATTAAGCGAGGTATTCGTCCATTGGTGGTGTTATCGGCCTGCGCCGGTGTTACGAATGCGCTTATTCGCATTGGTGAGCTTTCCCTGCTCGGTAAGTTCGATGAGGCCCATAAAATCATTTCCGAACTCGATGAGCGCCATTTCACCATTCTTCATGATCTGGCATTGCCGCTTCGAAGCGAGCAGGAAGCAGCGCTTTCATTACGCTTTATCTGGCGAGAGCTGCGGACGTTGGTTCGTGGCATAGAGTTGCTTGGTGAACTGACGCCGAAGATGAAAGATAAGCTGGTCTCGGCCGGTGAACGCGCTTCGACGACGATCTTTGCCCAGGCTTTTCGCGAGCATCTGGCCGCCAGAAATATCCCGGTTCTTTTTTGCGATGCCCGAGAGTTTTTTATTACCGATTCTGCTTTTACATTGGCGCGCCCGCAGGTAGGAGAGATCAGTAAACGCATGAAGCCCTTGGCAAAGAAAATGCAGGCTGGTACGGTTTGCGTGACTCAGGGATTTGTCGGAGCAACGAAACGTGGGGAGACGACAACGATAGGTCGTGGAGGGTCGGATTTTTCAGCAACGATGATGGGTGTTGCTATTCAAGCCGCTGAAATACAGATCTGGACTGATGTTGCTGGTATTTTTACCTGCGATCCGCGCCTCGTGCCTTCGGCCTTTGCCCAGCCGGTGGTTAATTTTTCCGATGCTTCTACAATGGCGTTCTATGGAGCCAAAGTGCTGCATCCTGAGACCATCGGGCCTGCTGTCGAAGCTGGTATTCCGGTGCGGGTCTTATCTTCTAAGGAGCCCGATCTTCCCGGTACTACGATAGTTCTTTCTTCAGAGGAAGGGGCGCCGATCACCGGTATTGCCATTAAGCGTTCGGTCGCTCTTATGCAGTTGCGGTCAGAAGAATTACTGCCGAATGTAAATGCCGTAGCCATTACTCTCGAGGCTATGGCAGAAAAGAAGATTGTCCCGCTTGCCACAAGTTTATCGTTCGACGATACGATGTTTGTCATCGATACCATTGCCGAGACCCGTCAATTACAGACAGCCCTTGCAGGTATGGTACCATTCGAGATCGATCAAAATAAAGCACTGATCTCATTAGTAGGCCATGGTCTGGAAGATACAGCGGGAATTGCCGCCCGATTATTTAAGGCCTTAAAGAAGGTTAACTGTGAAATGATCTCCTTCGGCGGCGCGGGAAATGCTATATCGATCGTTATTGCCGATACAGACGTCGAGCAAACAGTGAAACGAATTCACCAGGAGTTTTTTGCATCCTGATCTTAGGAAGCTTGCCTAATAGTAATGCGTCCGGAAGGAATGCCGTATTTCGAGACGTTCGTCATCGGGTAGTTTACATTCGGTTGGATAAACTGGAAGCGGTCGAAGTGTAAAAGAGAAAAAGGAGATGGTCCGTGCTTTCTCACATCGTTTCCATACCAATCGGGCTCGAGTGTTACAATAATGCTGCCGGATGGCCGATCCATCGGCGCTAAAGCTGCGCCACCGGGATAGGGCAAATTATCTTTCAGTGTATCGTTATAGGTATAGCTGTCGTTGCCCGCTGCGGAGGTAAAAAGACCGTAAAAGCTGCTTTGTATCGGTGTGAAGTTTGAGTCAACAGACCATAAGCCATACTTCCATCCTGTCGGTGGTACCGGCAGGGCCGATAGGGAAGAGTTATATTTCCCCGCATCAAAGGTAGTAAGATAAAACTCTTTCTTATATCTGGTAGAATCGCTGGAGGCAGAAGTAAAGACGAGCGAACTACTAAGCGGAGAAAAATTACCAAGCGGGCTCGGATCGAGCACGGCTGAAGCGGTTTTTGCCGCAACGATCGAAACGGTCTCTTGCCACAAGGTCAGCCCGGGTTGCTCGGGAGTGGAAGTCTGCTCTAAACTGATTAATATTTCCTGAAGGCTATCGACCTGACGCGATAATTTTGGGTGGATAAGGACGATGACCGAATCATCGGTATTGACAGATTTTACAGATAAGACGGATATCTTTCTCCAGGCAGAATCATGAGCATATTTGAACCATAGAAAGTAATTCTCTCCGATACGAAGCGGTTTCAGGCGATATGCCGAAATGGTTACATCGGATAACAGGCTATCGTTTGAACCCGTCGGATTATTCGGGTTCGTACCTGAGGAAGAGCACCCAAATTCAACAATGCCAAGAAATGCAAGAAGTACGAGCCAAAGGATAGAGTATCTCATCACAGGATGTAACACCCCCGACCAACTTTTGTTTCTGGCAATAATTTAGCGCTTTTTCTTGGCCGGTTTTAATACCGAAGGAGGAACATTGATCTCCATGCGGAGCAATGCTGCCGCAAGAGTTTTGCCCTGGGCATCCTGTTTCAGGCTTACTGTGCCGCCGCCGCCGAGCGTCTCGTGCAGGAGAAAATTTAATGCCCAGAGATTCGGCAATTCGTAGCGCTCGACCTTCCCCTGGCAAATTCCCTTAAAGTGTTTTTTCACTTTTGCGGCCGTTATCTCTTTTTTGATCAACGGATAAAATCTCTCTTCACGCGCGATCAGGCCAACATTCGCTGCATCGCCTTTATCGCCGCTGCGGGCATGGCAGATATCCAATAACTGTATTTTCATTTCTTAGGCTTCCTCTACAACGACTCGTGGTGTAACGGCTGTTTTCTTTAGTAATGCCGGCCAATAGGCGACTACTTCGCTTGGCTTCGGGCGCCCGCCGGCAAAACCGGTAACGCTTGGCGGTCCGGTAAGAATAAGGGGAGCGATGTTCTTGCCGAATTCAACAATGGATCGCTTATCCTGCCCGCGCACCCCAAATTTTACAACTACTTCCTGCACGTCGCTTTCTTGGGTTGGAGTGAGCGGCCCATGGCAGGAATTGTAGCCGAGGAATTCGGTGCGCATTTCTTCAAAATTGCATCCGGCTTTTTTCAAACGAGCTCGAAGAATTTTATCGGCGAGCTTGGCTTTCTCCATAGCGTCCGGCCAGGTGTAGGTTAATGTACCCGCCGCCGAATAGCCATCGTTATAGGACATAGAAACTTTGTAGAACTCCGTCGCAGGCCGGCCTTTGATACCGAACACTTTCACCCGATTCTTGCCGAGATCCTGTAGTTGAATAGAAGTGAAATCGGCGATACAATCCGGAGTAATATATTCTCTCGGGTCGCCAATTTCATATAGCAATTGCTCGGCTACCGATTGACGATTTACCAAGCCACCGGTACCGGGGTGCTTTGTAATAATAAATTCTCCGTTCGGATAGGCTTCGGCAATGGGGAAGCCTATATTTGCAAAATCTTTTACTTTCTTCCAATCGGCAGAAAAATTACCACCCGAGCTTTGAGCGCCACACTCTAAAATATGGCCGGCAACGGTACCGGCAGCGATCTTATCCCAATCATGTTCCTGCCAGCCGAATTCATGGATCATTGGGGCAAGAGTAAGACCGGTATCGGTGGTTCGACCGGTAATAACGATCTGTGCGCCCTGACGAAGAGCTTCGACAACCGGCCAGGCACCGAAATAGACATTCGCACTTAAGACTCTCGAACGGACATCACTTAATGGCTCGCCCGTCTCCATGTTCTTCAGAGGGTGTCCTTCACCAAGAACAGCATTGAGCGAATCAAGAATATTATCGCCGAGGACAACGCCTACTTTTATCTTGATGCCTTTTTTTCGTGCAGCAGCGAAGATCGCATCGCGGCAGGCTTCAGGATTGACACCGCCGCCATTGGTAATGATCTTGATATTCTTATCGACAATATCGGGAAGGACTTCCTCGATCACTTCAACGAGATCGCGGGCATAGCCGGCGTTCGGATCGCGAAGCTTTTGCTTCTGCATAATAGACATGGTTACCTCGGCAAGGTAATCCATCATCATGTAATCGAGTGGAGAGCTGGAAGAGGCACGGCGGATCTGATCGATAGGGGCGCTTGGAAGATCACCCCAAAATCCCTGGCCGGATGCGATACGAATGGTCTGCTTCATACTTGGGCAGTACAACATCCCGAAGGCTCATTTTGTCAACGGAAAGTACGTGCCAGAAAGCGGTCGATGGGAATGGCAATGAGCATTCCAAGAAATGGGGCGGTAAGATAGATCCATAGCCCCGTCATCGTGCCGGAGATAAGTGCGGGCCCCAAAGTGCGCGCCGGATTCATCGAGGCACCCGTATAAGGACCTGCTGCCAATGCCGCTAAAAACACGGCAATGCCTATTATTACGGCGGAAACAAAAGCTGACTTATTCCGGCGTCCCGTCCATAAAATGGTACTCATAAGAAAGCAGGAGATGAGCACTTCGATGCCAAACACATACCATTCGCCAAGCTTTGGTATAGTTGCTCCTAATGTTATATTAGCAGGGAATAACGCATGTAATACCAGGCTGGCACTAAGAGCGCCTGCACATTGCCATACAAAGCGAAAGAAATACTTCGGAGCAGAGACTTCTTTCCTAAGCAGGAAAATAAGACTTACCGAAGGGTTGAAATGCCCGCTATCGATACGCTCACAAACAAGGATAGCAATGCTCACAGCGAGGCCCCATATAAGGCATACTCCGAGATGACCCAGCGCCCCGGATGTACTATCGTTAACAATCATAGCTCCTGTACCGAGAAGCACAATGATAAAAGTACCGAGAAACTCGGCCAGAGCAAGACGGCGCATATATCTTACTATAAACCGATCTCTTGAACCGCTTTGTGATAATCGGCTTCGGTGAGCCCGGTTGGAATGCTTAAAAACCGGCGGATACTTTGCTCTATTTCGCCGGCGATCTTCCGGTAAAAAGCCAGTTGCTCTTCACGGCTGCCCTCATATTTTGCCGGGTCTTCAAAACCCCAATGTGCTGTGGCAGGATGCCCTGGTAATACCGGGCAGGCTTCTTTTGCATTATCGCAAACAGTAATGAGAATATCGATCGGGCGTTGTAAGAATTCCTCAACCGATTTCGAGCGATTGGAAGAAATATCGATTCCCAACTGCTTCATCGTTTCGATCGCAAGTGGGTGAACATACCCTTCCGGCCTTGAACCGGCACTGAAGACCTCAAAACGATCGCCACCGAATGCTTTCATAAATCCTTCGGCCATCTGGCTGCGGCAGGAATTGCCGGTACACAAAAAGAGTATGCTTTTTTTACGGTCCATATATCGGTCGTTAACGATAGAAAAATAATGATTCGAAGATCAGGGATTTGAACTCTCAACAGCAGTGCTATCAATTCAGTAATAGCCATAGCGGGTTAATCGCGTCCGCCGTAGCTTTTTTGGCATAGTCACCGTTGGACTTATTTATCGTAAAAAAACGATAAAAGGTTCTCGATAAGGCAACATTTATCAATTGCCAAATTGTTACCTTTTCAATGAAACGATTTGCGATTATCGGTGCGCCCTGTATCGATGAAGTAATAAGCCCCTCGGGAGAGATCACATCCCGCCAGTTGGGTGGTATATTATATTCTTATGCGGTTGCCGAGCGTCTGATCGCTTCGTTAGGTCTGAATGTAGAGGTAATACCGTTGTCCTTTATTTCAATAGCGGATGCAGACTTATTACAACCGTTCTTTTCTTCACTCCATCATTTTAATTTTAGTTTCGCTCCCCGCACGTACGATCATCTGTCGAACAGAGTAAAGCTATTATACAAAACCGATTCGAGCCGCACGGAATATTGTGCGAGTATTTTGCCGGAGCTTACGGCCGAGCACTTACCGGCAGCATTACTGCAAAGCCTGGATGGGATCTTTATAAATATGATTTCGGGATTTGATATTACTCTGCCCACACTTCAGCACATCCGATCGAATACCGATGCTTACATCCATCTCGATACCCATGCGCTGATCCTCGGAGAACTCTCGAGTGACAGTGAAAAACCGCGCAAAGTATCCGGCGTAAAGGAATGGAGGCAATGGCTTTCAAATGTAGATTCCCTGCAATGTAATGAGATGGAGGCTGATTGGCTGGGAGTACCCGATACGACTACGGAAATGGAATTACTCAGAGCTGCACGTTCGCTCTATAATAAAAATGGCTATCCAAAACAATTTGTCATCACCCGAGCCGAACGCGGCGCCACAGTATTCGATTTTACTACGGAGCAGATCTGGAATAAAGCTCCGTATCAGAAAGATATTCGAAATACCACCGGTTCCGGTGATGTCTTCGGGGCTGCTTATACCTTGAGCAGGATGCTTGGGACTTCGGTAGAACAATCGCTTTGGCAAGCAGAAGCGATTGCCGGTTGGAATGCGACGCTCGATCAGCTTGAAGAGCTTCTAAAAGCTCCTTTTGGCCCGGAAATAGGGGAATCAGTAGCAAAATGACGGCATCCAATGAAAAAATATTAACCGCATTTTTCGGACTAAAACAGGAATTCCAGCTGTTATATTTTGTGACCAAAAAGGAGTTGATGATGAGTAGGGTAGTATTAGTACTTTTAGGATTGAGCCTGAGCGCCACAGGGGCGTTGGCTCAATCGGTGGAAAAACCCCCGGAGAAACCGATACCTTCGGTGAATTCGGCTACTGCTCCTTCTCCAACAAAAAGCAGAATACTGAATAATGATGTTAAACGAGAAGAGCTGACAAAAAAATTAGAATTCAGAAAACAGGAATTACATCAATGTCAGCATAAAGACAGGGCTGCCGGTGACCAGCACCAGCGTAGCGATGCCCATAAAAAAGAATGATCGAAGGATCTTAATAAAAAGAAAACGCCCGGTTTCCCGGGCGTTTCTGTTTTATTGGGAATAGAGATCCACCATTTGCTCTGCCAACAAACAATGGGCAATACCCCAATTACCGTATCAATACAATCCTCATCACATTCAATAATCTCACTCATGCGGGACGGACACCCGTGTAACACATAAGATAGATCACAACCCGGGAGTCATGTCCCGGCACGAGTGAAGATCGTAGCTAATTGGTTGTCAATGTGCTTTTCTCAACTATGCTCTCTGGTAGTATATACATACAATCTTTGTACCAAAGATTTATATAATTTTAAGAAATAGTTTAAAATATTAAAACCCCTTTTCTTGCAACCCCTGGCCGATTTTGTCGTAGTTTTGGTGTGGGTATTTTTTACTACTATCTCGCCGGCGAATGAGAATTTTGGTTATCGAAGATGAAAAGAAAGTAGCTCGGTTTGTCGAGCAGGGACTGCGCGAAGAAAAGTACGACGTTGATGTTGCATTCGATGGAGAAGAAGGGCTTCAACGCGCATTAGCCGATAGTTACGATCTTGTTATTACCGATCTTATGATGCCAAAAAAATCCGGGATCGAGGTAATACAGGGTATTCGAGCTGCCGGCAGGGCAGTACCGATCCTCTGCCTGACAGCAAAGACTGCTATTGGCGATAAAGTAGAGGGCCTCGATGCAGGCGCCGACGATTATCTGACCAAACCCTTTTTATTTGAAGAACTGGCCGCGCGAGTACGGTCGTTACTTCGCCGCTCCGATATCGAAAAGAAAACCCAGCTTGCTACCCACGATCTTGTTCTCGATACGGTTACCCATACGGCGAAACGGTTGAAATCGGGCTCTACTTCCGAAGAAATAAAGATCCCCTTAACGGTAAAAGAGTATGAGTTACTTGAATTCCTGCTCCGCCATAAAGGCAAAGTTATTTCACGATCGGTGATCACCCAAAATGTATGGGGATATTCCTTTACGATGGGGTCTAATGTGATCGATGTCTATGTAAAACGTCTTCGTGAAAAGCTCGATGGCACTCGTCCTGAAGAAGAGCGTCTGCTTATCAGCGAACGAGGCGTTGGGTATGGTATAAAAGAATAACTTGTAGGCTCATTGTTTTTTTTGCGCGTCTTTTTTTGGGTTTTGGTCCTTATCATAGTATGCTCTGAAGCTACTATCGGGCTTGCCCAACAGCGGGATTCTACTTCCTCCGGCGATCCGAATGCTTTCCGGCTATTACTCGCGCCAACGTCCGTCGGTTTACCGGCTAATCATGGCTCTATTCAGTTAGCTGAATTATCGGTACCCTGTATCAATTATGGTATTATTGACGAGCTTATCGTCCGTGGCGGCATAGCTCCGTTTACGATCGACGGACACTTATTATATTTTACCATGGCCGGTCTTGAAGTCTTTAATTATAGCGGGTTTTCAGGTCTCGGAGGGCTTGCCATAACGAGTATGACGGGTAGCGGCCGCTCGTGGGAAAGTTCGCTCTATGGCTTCGGAGTGCTCGGATATACAAGTCCAGGGATCGGTATCTATGGCGGCTTTGGCGGAGGATATTCAGCAAGCAGGGAGTCTAATTCTGCTATAGTAATGCTTGGCGCTGTTTTGCCGGTAAGCAGTCATAATGCGGTGGTAACCGAGAATTGGATCATACCCGAAAGCGGTACTGAAGCAGTGTCTTTAGGAGTCAGGATCTGGGGAAAAGTGCTTTCCGGAGATTTTGGGATCATTGCCATTACCAGAGAACATTCCCTGCAATTCCAAACGGTTGCGCCCTGGGTATCGTTATCGTATCACTTCGATGCTTCGGACGAGTAATGCTTAGAGTTCGGCTGGTATTATGGTATTCGCTATTGGTAGTACTTACTGTCGCAACAGTGGGGGCTATCCAGTATGTGTTACTGTACCGCTCGCTTACCGAAGAACTCGATACCTCTTTGCTTGAGGATGCCCGCGCTACCTTGAGGCTGGTCCAAAGCCGGAGTGCAAAGCAACTGGCGAGAACCTCTGTCGAACCTCACAGTAACTTCGGTCATAATTCGCTTAAAGAACTTGTCGATGAAGCGCTTTCCCAGGCTCCGGATACTTTAAAGGGAGATGAACTGACCGATAGGGTATTAACCTACCTTATGAACGAGATGCTGATCGAACTATCCGGTAAAGATAGTTCGGCATCGGATCCGCTCGATCTTATCGTCGAACGGACTCTGACAAGCCGTCGCAACAATATGGTCGAGATCTTTTCTTTGCCATTCGTCTCCGATTCGACTTCTGTATTATTTCGGACAAAGAACCTGGGGCAGCAATCGCTGCAAAAAACCTTTAGTGGTACTTTTATTCCTTTGCGCGATTCTGCAGTTAAATGCGGAAGCAAAACAATGGGCAAGGATGAGGTCCGGGCAGCCTTCTGCGGCTCGAAACATTTTGGTGTGATGGTAGCCTATTCGACCAATGACATCGATGCCTCAGTTTCGAGTTTACTGCAAACCTATCTCTTCTTATTACCGGTAGCGCTGATAATCGCCTCGCTTGGCGGACTTCTACTTTCGAAAAAAGCTCTTCGCCCGATAGAAGAAATAGCCGAGACGGCCCGGGATATAAATGCAAGAAATCTTTCGAATCGTATTCTCATGCCCGATCGCCAGGATAAAGAACTGGCGCTGCTGGTAACAACGCTCAATACGATGTTCGAGCGATTGGAGAATTCCTTTCAGCGTATCGCCCAATTTTCAAGCGATGCTTCGCATGAACTCAAGACACCGTTGGCGATCATGCGAGGGGAGATCGAGCAAATGCAGCGCAAGATAGAATTAACCAAAACGCTCGATCGCGCAGAGGCTGAGCAGTTGCTTTCCAGCATGACCGAAGAGGTCAATAGAATGCAGCGTATTGTCGAAGGTCTGCTGTTGCTTGCCAAGGCTGACGATCAGCGGCTTTCACTGGAGCTTGAAGAATTCGATCTTAGTGAGTTTCTTTCTTCGATTGCCGAGGATACAGAAATCCTCGCTGCCGATAAAGGACTGGAGTTTGTTTCCGATATTTTGGCCGGGCCGGTTCTCGTTCGAGCCGATAAAACCAAGTTCTATCAGGTACTGATGAATCTTGTCGATAATGCCTTGAAATATACTCCGGCCCCGGGGACGATAACGATGTATTTGTATCGGAAGCACAATGCCGTCGTCTTCGGAGTAAAGGATACGGGTAAGGGAATAGCGCCGGAAGATCAGGAAAAGATTTTCCAACGGTTCTTTCGTACCGAAGAGGCCCGCTCGCACCGTGGGGCAGAGTATGTTGCCAGATCGCTTGGGCTTGGGCTCGCCATTGTAAAATCGATCGTGGAAGCCCATGGGGGAACGATCACCGTTGAAAGTGCTCTTGATAAAGGAGCCAATTTTATTATTACACTTCCCGCTACCGCTTAGTCCTGGAATTGTCGTTATCTAAGGTAATTTGCTACTATAATACTAAAAAAGAAAAGCGGATACGCATATCAATAGCGTATCCGCCCCCTGAGATTCATCCGGCAACCACACACACGACAAACGGTTACCGTACTCATCACAAAACTACTACGACGGATCTCAACCCCCTATAGTAAAATTGAACTAATACCTACTTTTAAATTCTAATACAAAAATACAAAAAAAATGGACTCCCGTACGAGAGTCCATTTTTTTGCTATAAATTCTCAGCTTAGAAAGTAACTTCGGCGCTTTCCACTCTGGCTACCCACCTGACGGTCTCGCTTGTGCCGCCGTTATTCTGGAATTGCACGTCTAATTCATTGCTGGCTGTACCAACGACCCGGACATTCCATCCCGTCGGTTCTGCACTGGTCAAATTGATGACAGTTGCTCCGGCGGCGATAGTTACCGTACCGCCATTATTGATAGCAACGCCGGTGATCTCCCAGCCACCGAAGTTTCCTCCGCCTGTTGCCTTGGCAACAACGGTGATATGGAAACTGTGAGCAGCATTAGCCGGCATGGTGATCTTGGCAGATCCGCCATCGAGAAACATCGAAGACCAGGTACCGGAGTTATCGTTAACGGAATTGCGAACGGTCAGTACCGAAGTCTGAGCATCGCCATTGGAAGCAAATGAACCACTGGCCTGAGCCATCTGTCCGTAATTCGAGGCCGTTGCATTTCTTCCACCGGGGATCATTGCATAAGAACCGGAAGCAGTATTATTGAATCCACCACTAACAACACTATAGCCTCCTTGTGCTTTATTGGTACCTCCACCGGCAACAACATTATAACCTGGGGCTGATGCATTAGGAGTAGCGAGATTGGAATTACCGCCGCCAACGACGTTGTACCCCGAGCCATTAGTGGAAGTACCATTGGCTTGATTACTTACACCGCCGGCAATGACATTCGCACCAGAAGTCGTGCCGCTACCGCCCTGGGCGCTATTCGTATAACCACCGACGATCACATTGAAGCCACCCCAATCGGCTGCGCCGCCGGATGCATTATTGTTTTGTCCGCCTACCACGATATTATATCCGGAAGGAGCACCGGAGGATGTCGTATTACCACTTGCAGTATTGGCGATACCACCACCGATAAAATTAGCGCCGGAAAAATTACCCGAACTTCCATTGGCATGATTACTCAGGCCGCCGGTAACGGTATTGTAGCCACTATTGGAAGATGAACTTCCACCTAAAGCAGTATTACCACTACCGCCGGCTACAGTATTAAAGCCGGTGCCATCGGCAGTACCACCGTTGGCCTGGTTACTTACACCACCGCCAATACTATTATAGCCGGTATTATTATTTGCCGAGCCTGATGCATGGTTGTTCTGTCCGCCGGAGATAGTATTTGCTCCTGAATTATTTCCATCGGAGCCGTTGGCAATATTATTAAAACCTCCTCCGATGGTATTAAGGCCAGAGTTTATACCATTGCCGCCATTCGCCTGACTGGTATAGGCAGAGCCAATTTGATTGAAGCCGGAGAAGGTGCCAGCTCCGCCGTTGGCATGGTTACTATATCCTCCGACTACGGCATTCATACCGGACCAATCGGCACTACCACCATTAGCAGTATTACCATAACCGCCGCTGACGACATTAGCACCACTTGGGGTAGTAGTAGAAGAACCACCATTAGCACTATTATTCAAGCCACCGGCAATGGTATTGGCGCCGCTCACAATACCCGAACCACCATTGGCATGATTATTTTGACCACCGGAAACAGTGTTTGAACCGCTGTTTGAAGACGAACTTCCACCCAGAGCAGTATTACCAAGACCACCGGCAACAGAATTATAACCGGTACCATCGGCAGTACCGCCGTTAGCCAGGTTATTTATACCTCCTCCAATACTATTCCCACCGCTATTATTATTTGCAGAACCTGCGGCATGATTATTCTCTCCGCCCGAAACAGTATTAAGCCCGGAATTATTTCCATCACTTCCGGTGGCAATATTATTGAAGCCTCCGCCGATCATATTAAGACCGGAAAGAGAGCCCGTTCCACCATCGGCATGATTAAAGTATCCGGTTCCGATATGATTAAACCCCGAAAAGGACCCGGTATTACCGGTAGCAGTACCGGAATAGCCACCGCTTATCGTGTTGAAGCCAGACCAATCGCCGCTATTGGCATTTGCATTATTATTAAACCCACCGGCGATCACATTGCCTCCACTCGGAGTAACAGTAGAAGAACCACCGTTGGCAGTGTTATTACCGCCGCCGCTAATAGTATTTACACCAGCCACTATTCCGGAACCGCCGTTGGCATGGTTGTTTTGTCCTCCACTAATGGTATTGCCTCCTCCGGTTGAAGCATTACTGCCCCCGAGAGCGGTATTACCAGTACCACCGGCAACAGTATTGAATCCCGTACCATCGGCCGCTCCGCCGTTAGCCTGATTATTATTTCCTCCACCAATACTATTATAGCCGGTATTATTATTGGCCGTCCCCGAGGCACGGTTGCTCTGGCCGCCACTAATCGTATTCCCACCTGAATTGTTGCCATCGGAGCCATTGGCAATCTGATTAAATCCGCCACCGATAGTATTTAAGCCCGAGAAGGATCCTATTCCACCATTTGCCTGGCTGATATAGCCAAGACCAATATGATTAAAGCCCGACATGCTACCGGTATTTCCATTGGCAGAATTAAGATATCCTCCTCCAATGACATTCAATCCGGACCAATCGCCGCTATTTCCACTTGCAGAATTTATATAGCCACCACCAATTACATTGGCTCCGCTTGGAGTAGAAGTAGAAGAACCACCATTGGCAGTATTACTTGCACCGCCGGAGATTACATTGAGACCACCAACGATTCCCGAACCACCATTAGCATGATTGCCTTGACCACCTGCTACCGTATTTGCACCACCTAAGGAGGTGGTACTTCCTCCTAATGCAGTATTGGAGTTGCCGCCGCCAACAGTATTATAGCCGGCACTCGTGGCCGTACCGCCATTGGCCTGGTTACCGCTACCACCGGCAACAGTATTATATCCAGTTGCATCTGCAGAACCGCCATTGGCCTGATTTCCACCGCCACCGGCAACAGTATTATAACCTGTATTATTATTGGCACTACCGGAGGCACGGTTGGCTTGACCACCGGCAATAGTATTCGCACCTGAGCTATTTCCATCGGAGCCGGAAGCAATATTATTATAACCACCGCTTATGCTATTGTATCCGGAAAGATTCCCATTACCACCATTAGCAGTATGCTGCCAACCTCCACTGATATGGTTGCCGCCGGAATTAATACCAGCACTACCATTGGCATTATTGAACATACCACCGCCGACACTATTCATACCGGACCAATCGCCAGCGCCGCCATTAGCAGTGTTTCCATACCCGCCAGCAATGGTATTGATACCACTTGGAGATGACGCAGAAGTACCGCCATTAGCATTATTGCTATATCCACCGGAAACTACATTGACGCCGCTGAGTGCACCTGAATTACCATTAGCATGGTTACCCTGGCCACCACCTATCGTATTTTGTCCGCCTAAATTATTAGTACTGCCGCCAAGAGCCGTATTATTGCTGCCGCCTGCTACCGTATTATAACCGGTATTATCTGCGCTACCGCCATTGCTATTATTACTTTGGCCACCGCCGACCGTATTAAATCCGGTGCTATTATTGGCTGAACCGTTGGCATTATTACCTTGACCGCCACCGATATGATTTAATCCCGAGCCGCTGCCGGCGTTACCATTGGCATTATTTGCATAGCCTCCGGAAATGCTATTGTATCCGGAGAGATTGCCTGCCCCTCCGTTGGCATTAGATAGCCAACCGGCGCTTACATGATTTCCCCCTGAATTGTAGCCATCTCCACCATTAGCATTATTGAACGAACCGCCGCTGATCGAGTTATTGCCAGACCAATCGCCAGAACCAGAATGGGCGTTATTAACATACCCACCAGCGATAACATTGGCGCCAATAATTCCGGTAGATGTGGTTAGGCTGCCTCCACTGGCATTATTATTATAACCACCGGAAATAGTATTCGCACCAGATACGTTGCTTCCGGTACCACCGGCCGCATTATTACCGGTTCCACCACCGACGGTATTAGCACCTGATCCCGAAAAAGCATTGCCGGTCGCATTGTTATTCGTACCGCCGGCGATCGTATTACCATTGGTTGAATTTCCGGTGCCAGCGCTGGCATTGTTATTCGAGCCGCCTCCGACAACATTCCAGCCAGAAGGGGAGCCGGTATTTCCATTCGCATTATTATTACTACCTCCGACTACGACATTGAAGCCCGAGCCATTTCCGGTGTTGCCGTTGGCATGATTGCCAGAACCGCCACCCACAAAGTTCATTCCCGAGGAGCCGCCGGTATTACCATTAGCGGTATTGAAGTAACCACCAACGATCACATTCAGACCCGACTGTGGAGCCCCGGAAGGATCGGCAGCACTGTTAATAGTATTGCTGGCGCCACCACCGATAAAGTTCACATCGGCAAAATTCGCGTTTATACCGGTGATCGTAGAATTTACCGCAGAGCCAATAAAATTACAGTTACCACCGTTAATACTACTGCTAATGCCATTACCTATAAAATTGCCGATTAGTCCCGTGCCGATCAAGCTTGTAGAGCCGCCATAGATATTTGCTGCCCCTCCGCCGCCGCCCGGTTCGATACGGATAGCGCGAACACCATTTGTGATAATACTAATCGGCGCAAGGGTAGTACCGGCCGTTGTGCCAAGAAGATTATTGGTACCATCGATGCCGGAAAGAGCATTTCCTTGTGTAAGCCAGGCCGTAGTGCCAAGGCTTGTGGTTGTCAGAATGGTGCCTCCACCCGGCGGGAAAATGAAGTTATCCAGGACATTGGTGGTTTGTCCTGTAAGAATTGTGTAGTGACCTGCTCCATCATCTACCTGCATTTTATGCTGGGCAAACAAAGGGGTGGCTATTACGGAAATAGCGAATAAGCTACCAAATAGGTATTTCATTGGGGAATGACTGGTAAAATAAAAAATACTGCTCAGAACGTAACGGCGCAAATATACGGGAAAAAGAGCAAAGTTAAGGGAGAAGGGTATATCGATATACTATTACGTTATAAAATAAAAAAACCGGCGTAAAGGCCGGTTTTTTCGATCATTAGTAAAACTAAGATCGTTCCTGTGATCCCGTGGCAGGGATCGCAACTTATATTAGGGGATCGTGGCATTAATACCAAAGAACACATTACCTGGGCCAGTTGGGTTGCTATTTGGTATGATTCTGATCGATAGTAAGTCGCCGGCAGTTACTGAAAGATTAGTGGCATTATTACCACTGGTTTGTGCATTCCCTGAAAGGGTTATACTCGGCCCACTGTTAGAGCCATTCTGCCTTACAGTATAGGTAAAGGAATTTCCGGTACCAGGAGCATTTTCGCACTGCACATATAAGGATCTAATAGTACAATCAACAGGTACTATAACCTGAAAATCAGCTTCGGTTGTACCGGGAGAACTTATTCCGCTTGGGCAGGCAAATTCTGTATTAGTTGAACTGACGGTACCTGAGACCATGTGCCCGCTCCAGACAATATTATTTGTAGTCGGGGTTGTCCAACCAAGTGTGGGAGTAGCAGTACCGCCACCACTGGCAATAGTAAGTACATCTCCGTTAGCGGTGCCGGCGGAAGTTGCCGGAAGTGTATAGGTTGCATTTGCAGTGGCCCCCGATACCAAAGCGGTAGAGAAGGTATTGGCAGCATTATTTAATTTGAGCGCTTTACCGCTATTGACAATAACAGCACCGTTGGTACCGGTGCCGGTATTGTTTCCGGCTACGAGGGTAATATTACCGCCATTTTGATTGGTACCTGCTGCATTTCCGGCTGTTACGGTTACGTTACCACCAGCCCCGGTAGTAGAAGCATCGGTACCAGTAATAGTTACTGCAGCACCGGCTGCCGTACCGGTCGAAGTGCCACCGGTCAGGTTTAACGAACCGCCCTGGCCTCCGCCGCCAGCATTACCGCCGCGGATAGTAGCCGATCCACCATTACCACTGGTTGCTCCACCCTGGCCACCGGATACTAATACTGTTCCGCCACCGCCGGTTGTACCCGGGGTACCGCCGCTTAAAATGGAGTTACCGCCGGAACCAAGCCCACTGCCAGCTCCGCCATTGAAAGTGAGGTTTCCACCATTATGACTGGCTCCGCCGGTACCTGTGCCGGTACCACCATTAATATTAATAGCACCTCCGGTGCCACCGCTGGCACCGCCCGTACCTGCCGAAATACTAATATCTCCACCATTGCCGGTGGTATTACCAGTTCCGGTCTGCATAATAAATGATTTACCGGCTGTGCCAGCCGAAGCACCATCCGGGGTCGAAATATCAAGATTAGTACCACTGCCGGTTGTATTGAGTACTATCCCTTTGGAAATACCCGAACCGGTTGCTGTCGTTGTAATAGTCAGGCCGGTTGCGCTATTATTTGTCGCATTGGTTGCTGTTGAATTTATCCTTGCTCCTAATGCTGCTGCATTTACGTTCGTGGCTGAATACGAAATATCGAACAAATAATTATTTGCTGCGATATTAGTAGTATTCTGGGTTGTCGTTGCTCCGTAAGTAACGCCGGTGACGGAAACAGGGGACCAGGTAAGTGTACCTGAGCCATTGTTTGTAAGTACACCAGCCGCATTGGCGGGGATCGTATTACCGAGAATTTTATTGACAGTAATAACACCAGCATTTGTAATACTGGCATCGCCGGTTAATGCAACATCGGAAGCGACATTCGTACCATTGCCCACAAAAATATGGGCGCTCGTAAGTGTCGATGATAATCCTGCAGCACCCCAGCTTAATGTACCCGAACCATTGTTCGTAAGTACCCCTGCTGCATTCCCGGTGGGAAGCGTCAGGGTAAACGGGGTTGTGAAACTGCCTGTTTGATCGGCCTGTAAGGTCAATTGGACGGTACCGGCTGTACCACCGCCAAGAATAACTTTTCTCGCATACTCAAAGCCATAAGTCTGCGCTGAAGCTGCCGAAGCTGTAAGCAAAGCGACCAAGATTAGGAGTCTGTTCATATAACTGCTACCGTCCAATTGATTTAAACTTAGTTATTTCGTTACAAAGAATATTCTCTATCAATGATGGGAAATTAGTTGATAGCGATAACTCTCCAGCGACTGATACTGCCATCATACATCAGTGTAACTGTACCATCGGCATCGACGATAATATCGCCGCCTTTAATGCGAAAACCATTACTCGGTGTATTCGCATTGTTATTTAGAAGAGTGAAGTTATTTGTACCCGTATTCACGAGGATTACAATTCTTCCGTCAACACCATCGCTTAAGCCACGGACGGCAAAGCCGGTGCTGGTTGCCGATGCCTTAAAATAAGTATTCGTAGTACCGATCGTATAATCACTGGAAGTAGTAATAGAGATCGTGCTTGCAGCAGTATATTGTGTTGCACCGAAGGTTTGGGTACCGGTCCAGGTATGGGCATTCGAAAGATTAAACGTGGGGTTCGGATACGTACCGCTAAGATCGCCACCGGCAGCACCGTTCGGCGGTAAAGAGGTAGGTCCTCCGGTGATCTTGCTGTATGCAATTGCAGCGGTCGGCGATACATCGGCATCAACGATAGTACCGTCAGCAATTTTAGCGCTGGTGATAGCATTTGCCGCTACCGTAGGATTTGGGTAGGTACCGGTGAGATCTCCACCCGCCGCACCGCTTGGCGGTAAAGAAGTCGGTCCGCCACTGATCTTGCTATATGCAATTGCAGCGGTCGGCGATACATCGGCATCAACGATAGTACCGTCAGCAATTTTAGCGCTGGTGATAGCATTTGCCGCTACCGTAGGATTTGGGTAGGTACCGGTAAGATCTCCACCCGCCGCACCGCTTGGCGGTAAGGAAGTTGGGCCGCCGCTGATCTTACTGTATGCAATAGCGGCAGTCGGTGATACATCGGCATCAACGATCGTCCCATCGGCGATCTTCGCACTGGTGATAGCATTTGCTGCTACCGTAGGATTTGGGTAGGTACCGGTGAGATCACCACCTGCAGCACCACTTGGCGGTAAGGAGGTCGGGCCGCCGGTAATTTTACTATACTGAATAGCAGCCGTCGGCGATACATCGGCATCAACAATGCTACCGGCAAGATTTAATTTACTATAGGCAATAGCTGCTGTCGGGCTGACATCGGCATTGACGATCGTTCCATCAGCGATCTTAGCGCTGGTTACAGCATTAGCGGCAATAACCGGGTTCGGGTACGTACCCGTGAGATCGCCGCCTGCCGCACCACTTGGTGGAAGCGAGGTCGGTCCTCCGGTGATCTTGCTGTACTGGATAGCGGCTGTCGGTGAAACGTCAGCATCAACGATGGCGCCATCGAGGATCTTCGCACTATTTACCGCACCGTTTGCGATCGTAAGAGTGCCGGTGCCGTCGATGGTTGCATCTCCACCCATAGGGGTGCTGTTCCAGGTACCACTATTAGCGATAAGCAGGTTGCCGGCAGTTGCAGTAGTTGTTCCAAGGGCAACGCCATTAATTCTGGCGACAGTATTCGATCCCGGGGCTCCCGTTACATCGCCGGCTAAGACAATGGAAAGAGTAGTAGGGCTTGTCCAGCTTAGTAGCCCTGAGCCATTGGTCGTCAGTACATATCCATTGGTAATACCGGTGCTCGGGAAGGTATAGACTGCGCTTCCCAGCGCATCGGTCTGAATAGTGGTGGTATTCGTGGTAGAAGTACCTCCGCCGGCTAAGACCAATTTAGTGGCATAATCGGTCTTATATGTTTGGGCAGATGCTATATTACCAAGCGCCAGGACAGCAAGCGCAATGGCAGATAATGTTTTTTTCATAGTTGTCGTGTGTGTGGTTGTATCCGTGGAAAATTCTATCAGTAGGTCGAAACTACTTTCCAGAAGGTAGACGCCGCATCATATACTAATGTTGCTGCGCTATTATGCCCGAGGATGATATCTCCTCCGGGATTAAGATCGAAACGATTGCCGGCTGAAGAACCGCTATTATCATTTTTGAGTACAATAGGCTGGGTACCGATATTGGTTATAATAACCAAATGTCCGTCGGGAATACCGGCATTATTAATTCCTGTAAGATCTATAGGCCCTCCCGTGCCATTATTCAAGCGGAAATATGAAGCAGAGGGGGAAAGCAAAAGATTGTTTGTGTTTCCTAATAATGAGCCGGCGCCGGTGTAGGTATTATCGACGGAAGTATTGAGCGTTGCGGTACTATTAGACCAACTAAGATTGCCGGAGCCATCATTTACAAGCACCTGGTTAGATGTTCCCTGTGACGAAGGAAAGGAATAAGCGACGTTATTAATCTTTGTAATATTGCCGCTATTATTGACGGAAAATTGACCGCCGGAGCCAATCGTAACAACGCCGGTTTGGCTGATACTCATTCTGGTATTAGGACCACCGGAACCGGTAACGAAATTAATAGGGGTGTTATCGAGAGTGCCCAGTTGATTGGAGCCCCCGATGCCAGTATTGCCACCTAATGCCCAGGCAAAAGTAGGTATTGCACCGGAAGTTAAAAGTACTCCGCCACCAGCAGGTAGTTGAAAATTATCGACTGCATTAGTAGTTTGGCCTTTAAGGACCGAGTAGTGGCCGGCGCCATCATCGACTTGTAAAAAATGACCTTGTGCAAAAGCTGAAGAGGCTGTAATCAACAGCGCTGCACCCAATACTAAATTTTTCATAAGCTGCTCTATGAGTAAAAGATCCCGTGGTCATCTATAGGGGGGTGGGGGGAAAAGATGACGAAACACAGACACACGAATATACTTAAATATTTTTTAAATTGCAAGCGAGGGGGAAAGATGGAAGACTTTTATTTTTGCAGGTCTTAGTTATTTATTATTTATACCTTATATTTATATTATTATATTTATTTCCGAGAAATAATAACTATTGTTAAATCGTCGGTGACGACGAGTCCGGACTGCAATAACCGATCTTTTAACCCTTCACTGCCTTCTTTGATAATTGTGGGTACGATAGAAAGTACACCCGAAGGACCGACCATTTTTCTATTGTGTTCATGGTACGCTTCCGAAAGTCCATCAGTGTATAAGACGATAGTATCTCCGGAAAAAAAAGGAAGCACGTGCGGTATAAATATGGCAGAAGGTAAAATTCCGAGGGGCATGCCGCTGGTAGTAATTTCTACAATACCGGTATCGGCTTTGACTAAGACCGGACGAGGATGACCACAAATAACCGATTCAACAGTATTAGAACTCGTATCGATTATTAAGAATACCGCAGTGACAAATCGCTCTGCAGAAGTACTCTCGGTAACCAGCATATTCAACCGTTCAGCTAATTGAACCAGCGATAGCTGGCCTGATCGAACCTGCGGTAATAACGCATGTAAGGAAGCCTGAACGTTCGACATCAGAATTGCAGCGCTTACTCCTTTTCCGACAACATCGGCAATGACAGCCAATACCTTGGTATCGGAAAGAGCAATGAGATCGTAATAATCTCCACCGACAAGTTCGCTTTGATGGCTGAAGGCATCGAACCGAAGACCGGCGATAATCGGAAGCTGCTGGGGTAAGAGCGATAGCTGGATCTCGCGGGCCAATCTCAGTTCTGCTTCATACCGTTCCTTTTCCCGTTCGGCTTCGAAGAGGCGGGCATTGGTAATTGCCATTCCGGCAAGCAGCGATAACGATTCAAGATAATTATTTTCCTGGGTTAGATCGGTTTCGCTGACGATCGATCTTCCGAATCCAAGAAACGCAATGATCTCATTTTGCTCGGAGTCGAAAACGGGCAGGGTCGTCCGTACTCCTTCCGGAGGAGAAAATAACCACGTTTCCAATTCTTCAAAGCTGATCGTTTCAGGAAACGGGAAATGGCGAAGACCCGAATGAGAGACTAACTGGTACTGGCGTTCACCGTTGGGCAACGGCTCATTGCCAAGGTAGGCAAAGCCATCGGTAATGAGCGCTTTACCCATGATCGTTCGTTGAATACTTTTTAAGATGCCAATAGGGCCAAGATCGGGGGTGAGTGTCCGTGCAAATTCAAGCAGCGACCGCATGGCAAAGCGCTCGCGACGAAGGTCGCGTTCGAGCAGTTGTTCTTTGTTCTGGGCGGTCATGGGATGAACAAAAACAAAAAAGCCGCCCTCGTCTTGGGGCGGCAGTAAGTCACTTGAGCGGGAGACGGGATTCGAACCCGCGACATCAACCTTGGCAAGGTTGCACTCTACCAACTGAGTTACTCCCGCATTCATTGGAGCGCGCTAATAACATTCCAGACGAGGCGGAAGGTTTCCATTTAGTTAAGATTATGAATCTATTGTTTCTATAATTTGTCTCGGGGTACTAAATACGGCTTCGGATGGTTATTTCGACGTATTTTTGCACTTTACTAATTTTTAAAGCATTGAAGCGTACACCGTTTTACGATAAGCACGTTGCACTTGGGGGAAAAATGGTTGAATTCGGCGGATTTGAAATGCCGGTTCAATATCCTACCGGCATTATTACCGAACATAAAGTTGTCCGTGAAGGCGGTGTCGGAGTATTCGACGTCTCTCACATGGGCGAGTTCGATATTAGCGGCCCGGATTCCCTGGCTTTCCTGCAGCATATTACGGTAAACGATGTGAGTACCCTTGCTCCAGGAAAGGCCCAATATAGTGCATTGCCCCTACCTAATGGCGGTATCATAGACGACCTGATTATCTATATGCTTGAGCCGGATCATTATATGGCCGTGGTCAATGCTTCAACTACCGAAAAAGACTGGGCTCATTTTTCTGAGCAGGCTAAATCGTTTAATGTTACACTCCGTAACGATTCCGATAAGACAGCGCTTCTGGCGATCCAGGGAGCACATTCTATCGATACCTTGCAGAAATTAACAGAAGTCGATCTGCTCGCCATTCCTTACTATAATTATGTCCGTGGTACGCTCGCCGGGGTAGAGATGATCATTTCGCGTACCGGCTACACCGGTGAACTTGGAATTGAAATTTATTTCCCGGCTGATGCTCCTACTGCTTCGAAAGTATGGGATGCTATTTTCGAAGCGGGGAAGGAATTTGCTATAGCCCCAATCGGCCTCGGAGCCCGCGATACCTTGCGCCTGGAACAAGGATATTGTTTATACGGTAATGATATCGATGAGACGACTTCGCCGCTCGAAGCCGGGCTCGGTTGGATAACCAAACTCAATAAAGCGATTCCTTGCCTTGCCAGCGAAGTGCTCAAGGCTCAAAAAGAAGCCGGAGTGAAACGGAAACTGGTTGGATTTGTACTAAACGATAAAGGTGCTATCGGGCGTCACGGCCATCCGATCGTTTCGGCCGATGGTACGCAGATCGGCGTAGTAACGAGCGGAAATATTTCCCCGATGACTGGCAAAGCGATCGGGTTGGGATATGTTCCGAGTGAGCTTTCAAAAGAAGGAACGGAGATTCTAATAGAGGTTCGCGCAGGCAAACGGGCAACCGCTATCATAACTAAACCACCGTTTGTACCACCGCATACCAAGGGATGATGGGGCTTGAATTAAAAAATGTTACGATGCGCTTCGGCGGGCTGACGGCTGTCGGTGATCTGAGCGCAGCGGTCGAACCGACCGGGTTGGTTGGGCTCATCGGTCCGAATGGGGCGGGTAAGACCACCGTCTTTAATGTGATCACCGGAGTATATACTCCTACCGAAGGTGAAGTGCAATTTTTAGGTAAAAGCATTAAAGGAAAAAAGCCAAGCGAGATCACGCAGTGCGGAATATCGAGAACATTCCAGAATATCCGCCTCTTTAGAGGTATGTCGGTCTTCGATAATATCAGGGTTTCGTTCGCACCGAAAGTAAGTCACCGTACTCTTGGATCACAACTGCGGTTGGGAAGTTTTTACTCTGAAGAAAAACAGATCTCCAAAAAGATAGATGAATTGCTGGAGTTTTTCCAGTTACGACAGGTACGAGACGAACTGGCAACCAGCCTTCCATACGGCGATCAGCGCCGCATCGAAATTATTAGGGCACTGGCCACTGAGCCAAAATTATTGCTGCTCGATGAGCCGGCCGCCGGTATGAACCCGACGGAGAAAGTAAATCTTATGAAACTCATTCGTCAGATACGCGATGAGTTCAAGATCGCGGTGTTATTGATCGAGCATGATATGGGATTGGTAATGGGTGTATGCGAACGTATTATGGTACTCGATTACGGAGTGAAAATAGCGGAAGGCTCCCCTAAAGAAATTCGCAGCGATAAAAAAGTGATCGAGGCATATCTCGGCGAAGTAGAGCAGGAGGCCGAGCATGCTTGAGGTAAAAGACCTGTATGTTTCTTACGGACAGATCGCCGCGCTCAAGGGAGTTTCTATCAGTGTTGCAAAAGGAGAGATCGTTACTCTGATCGGTGCTAACGGCGCCGGAAAAACTACATTACTCCGTACTATTTCTGGGTTGCTCAAACCTAAATCCGGAAGTATTTCCATCGAGGGGAAAGAGCTCACCAAATTACCGCCGCACGAGATCGTCGGTATGGGCATCGCGCAATCTCCGGAAGGCCGCATGATCTTTGCCAATCTGACGGTGATGGAAAATCTGAAGATGGGCGCCTATCTCAGAAAAGATCACGAAGGCATACACAGCGATCTTGATTATGTGTTTAGCATATTCCCTCGTTTAAAAGAGCGTTCTTCCCAGGCCGGTGGTACATTATCGGGCGGTGAACAGCAGATGCTTGCCATCGGGCGCGCATTACTTTCCAAACCTACCATTTTATTACTGGATGAGCCTTCGCTTGGTATTGCTCCGATTCTTGTGCGCACTATTTTTGAAAAGATCGTCGAGATTAATCAAAACCTCGGAATGACCGTACTGCTTGTCGAGCAAAATGCGCACATGGCTCTTGGTATTGCTAAGCGCGGCTATGTTCTTGAAACCGGAAAGATCGTGCTCGAAGGTCCGGCCGATTCGTTGGCTGCCAATGAAGATGTAAAGAAAGCCTATCTGGGTCTTTGATTGGTAAGCGGTATTTCCTGAGTATTAATTTTATCTTAAGGATGTTCCAATCGGAACTCTGAGTCGTTATCAATTGTAAAGTTATGTAGTACCGCCTGTTAGGTGAGGCTACTGAACGAACAAAGGCTGCTGCCCGGAAATGTCGAGAGACGCCAATGGGTAGAACAAGGGTTGCCGGATTAAGGCTTCACTTAATGCAGCTATCTCGTCGGAAGACGGAATACGTTGTTCAGTGCTAAAACTCTACAAGGGGCCGGAACGAGAGCTATCTCCAGAGATCGCTTATATTTCCTTAAGCCTCTATAGCCTGTGAGGCTTTTCCCAGACGGTTACTTACTATCGAATCCTGCTTTTATAAAGCCGGTATTTCCTTATTCCTATCGGATTGTAAGCCGTGAGTATTGTTCGTTCACTCATAGATTTTCCCCGTAAAGTCCGCATCGCCGATATTATCGTCATTGCGGCTCTTAGCGGACTTATCTATTGGCTGGCGATCATTTCACGTGAATGGAGCGGCAAAGCACAAGCCGTCGTAAAGATCCACACCGAATTAGGGTATCTTCCGCTCTACACTATTTATACTCTTACCCGCGGACTTGTAGCATATCTCATCTCCTTATCCTTTACCATTCTCTATGGCTACACCATGGCTCATTCCAAACGAGCCGAAAGAGTGTTACTTCCACTGCTCGATATCTTACAGAGCATTCCGGTGTTGAGTTTTCTTCCGGCATTTTCGATCGCCTTGATCGGCTTGTTTCCCGGTTCGAATATCGGTCTTGAGCTGGTTGCTATTATGGCGATCTTTACCGGACAGGTATGGAATATGACCTATGCGTTTTACCGCTCGCTTCGCGGCATTCCGAGCGATATGCGCGACGCGGCAGAAAGTTTTTATCTCAGTAAAAAAGAAATTCTCCTGAAGTTGGAGCTTCCGGCGAGTGCCATCCCGCTGATCTGGAATTCTATGATGTCCTTTGCCGGCGGATGGTTCTTTATCACTGTCTGCGAATCTTTTACGCTCGGTGATCGTGATTTCCGGCTCCCGGGCATAGGAAGCTATATGAGCGTTGCTATTACCGAAGGCAATACCAGTGCGATGATCGCCGCCGTTGTTGCTATGGGAGTAATGATCATACTGCTGGATCGAATACTATGGCGACCGCTTGTGATCTGGAGCAGGAAATTCCGAATGGAAGATACCGCCGAGGAATTCGAAGAGCGTTCGGTTGTTCTCGATATTTTGCAAGGCTCCAGGCTTGTAGAATGGATATTCGAAAAGCTTCGTGCTAAAGAAGAAGGCCAGGCGGCAGGTATAAAGGAAGAATTGCAGAAAAGAAAACTATCGACAGCCGGTTTACTTTCGATAGTGACGGTCAAAGAACCTATTGTCAGAAAATCGCTCGGCTGGATATTTGCACTGGGGCTTACAGCGCTTCTTGTTTATGGTGTTGTCGGGGCGGTGATCAGTTTTGCAAAGAATCTTACCGTTAGTGAGTGGGCAGATATAGCGGTGGGCACCGGGGCGACCTTCCTGCGGGTGCTTGCATCGATCGGTTTTGCAGCAATATGGACCATTCCGATCGGAGCCATTATTGGAATGAATAAAACGCTTTCCAAGCGCTTACAGCCGCTTATTCAATTCATGGCTTCTTTTCCGGCTCCGATGATCTTCCCGCTTATACTTTTGGGATTGAACCGGTTTCATATCTCCATTGAGATCGGTGCTGTGCTGATGATGCTTCTTGGTACCCAGTGGTATATGCTTTTTAATGTAATAGCAGGAGCGAGTACCATACCGAACGATCTGAAAGAACTTTCCGATAGCTATTCGCTGCCGAGAAATTTGAAGTGGAAAAAGATCATTCTGCCGGCATTGTTTCCTTCGATCATCACTGGAATGATCACAGCAGCCGGCGGCGCGTGGAATGCAAGCATCGTTGCCGAAAATTATGTCGTGCCGGGGAAAGAGCGTATGATGGCTACCGGTATCGGAGCGATGATCGGTTTTGCCAGCGAGAATGAAAATATCCCGATGCTTATTGCAAGCACGCTGGCCTTATGTCTGGTTGTTGTAAGTATAAATAAATTCATTTGGCGGCGGCTCTTTGCTATCGCCCAGGATCGGTACACCCTTAATAAGTAAGGAGAAAAGATGAACGTCTCCGAAATGACAAAAACAGAGCCGGTGGTGACGCCGAAGACAGCGGGGAAAGAACTGATCGAACTTCGCGATATTTCGATGACCTTCGTTCAGCCGGGCGGTAAATCCTTACCTGTGCTCGAACATATTAATGTAACCGTTGCGGAGAATGAATTTTTATGCCTGCTTGGTCCCTCGGGTTGCGGCAAATCGACTATTCTGCGGATCATGACCGGCTTGCTTAAGCCATCGATCGGCACGGCGACGGTGGAAGGCGAACCGTTGAAAGGATTTAATCCACTGACGTCGATGGTCTTTCAGTCGTTCGCGCTTTTACCATGGCTTACGGTAGAACAAAATGTTGCCTTAGGGTTGGAAGCCCTGAAAATGCCGCGCGCCGAGATTAAAGAGAAAGTGCGCCGCGCTATCGATAGTGTCGGCCTTGAAGGATTTGAAGAAGCCTATCCAAAGGAGCTCTCCGGTGGAATGAAGCAGCGTGTGGGCATAGCAAGAGGATTGGTTGTAGAACCGCAGATCTTATGTATGGATGAGCCCTTCAGCGCTCTTGATGCTCTCACGGCTGAGAACTTGCGCGATGAAGTGCTGCATCTGTTTCATTCTCATGATACGACGCTCAAGAGTGTGGTAATGGTAACCCATCTTATCGATGAAGCAGTGCAGATGGCCAGCCGAATTATTATTTTAGATGCTCATCCCGGCCGTATCAAAGCCGAGTTCGCGAATCCGCTTCCGTATCCTCGCAATCCTCATTCGCGCGAATTTCAGGAGCTTTCAGATCGCATTTACGCGCTTATTACGAATACCGTTCTTCCATTCGTTGAAGAGCCGAAGACGCAGCAGCGTATTGAAATTATCCCCATCGTTAATATCGGCGAGCTTTCCGGGTTATTGCATATCTTATCGGAATACCAGACGATCGATATTGGTGATCTTTCCGAGAATGTCGGTCATCCTTTCCATGAAACGCTGCAGATCGTTAAGGCCTGCGAATTATTGGAATTTGCACAGACGCCGGGCCAGAATGTAGTGATCTCTCCTCTCGGGCGAACGTTTGTCGAAGCGGAAGTCAATGACCAGAAAAAATTATTCAACGCGCAGCTTCGTAAGCTTAAAATTTTCCAGGTACTGCTCGATACGCTTTCGAGAAATACCGGAGAAGTATCGCGCGAAATTCTCGTAGAAGATTTTGCAACGAGAATGCCCTATGAAGATTCGGAAGCAATGCTCGATACGATCATCGATTGGGGCCGTTATGCCGAGCTTATTGGTTACAGCCCGAAAGAAGAAGTCGTATATCTCGATACCGGCGAAGAGCGCGGGTAAACTTATTTCCGATCGAGCAACTTAAATTCTATTGCCGAAAAGAGAGCGATGATAAAGAAGAGAATATAAGCGATAGCACAGGCATAGCCCATGCCGTCGGCCTTTTCGAAAGCATTCTGATAGACAGAATAAACTAAGGTAGAGGTTCTGCCAAGCGGCCCACCCTTGGTAAGCACATAGATCTCGGTAAAAATTTGAAAGCTCTTAATGGTATTCAGAACAACGGCAAAAAGGATGGTTGGGCGAATTGAAGGTAACGTGATCCTGGTAAATTGCTGCCAGACCGAGGCGCCTTCCAGATCGGCAACCTCATAGTAATCTTTCGGGATGTTTTGAATGGCCGCAAGAAATAACACGGCATAATACCCGACCGATATCCATACATCCATCGCCATTACTGAGGGCAATGCCGTTGAAGGATCGAGCAGCCATCCTTTTTCGGAATGTGGCAGCCCCGCCATACTCAAGAGGGTATTGATATAGCCGCCGGAAGAATATAAGTTTGTAAAGATCAGCGCTATTACAACGAGCGAGGTAACACTCGGCAGGAACAGAGCGGATTGGAAAATATGCCGGCCTTTTTTGATAGCAGAAAGTAATCCTGCGGCCAATAAGGCAAGGATCATGGTGATCGGTATCGTCCCGATAACAAAAAGCCCGGTGTTCAGAAGCGATTGCTTAAATACATCGTCGGTAAATAAATGACGATAGTTATCAAAGCCGATCCAGATTGTTTGGGTGGTTAAGGTTTTATACTTTGTAAAAGATAGATACAAAGCATAGACAAGAGGATAGAGCCAAAACACGACCAGGGTCAGTAACCACGGACTAATAAGCAGATAAGCAGTCTTTTTAGAAGCGGCGGTGCTCATTACTGAAATAGCTCAGGGGCGAATTCCCTAAGCTTAACATACGTCGAGCACAGAGGAAGCCCGACCACATTATAGTAATCTCCGACAATTTTACTAACAAACACGGCCCCGTGATCATCCTGGATTCCGTACGAGCCGGCTTTATCCATCGGCGAGCCGCCGGTAACATAGGTCTCGATCTCTTGCTCGGAAAGTTCTCGAAAGGTGACATCCGTTGCTTCAAAGAATGTAAGTGAGCGCCTATCGCGGGAATCGACTAAACTGACCCCGGTAAAAACAGTATGGGTAGCACCACTGAGCATTCGCAGCATCCGCTTCGCATCGTCGCCATCGACAGGTTTGCCGAGAACTATGTTATCTATCACCACAATGGTATCTGCGCCAAGGGCTATACCAGGAGGATCATTCTCATCGAGAAGAGAAAGAGTGGCTGATGCCTTTTGAAAAGCAAGAGTGGAAGCAATATCCTGAGGTCTATCGATACCCGTTAATGATTCGTCGATATGGGAAGGCTTAATGACGACGTGCTTTACCCCAAGTAATGAAACGAGCGAAGCCCGACGGGGAGAAGAAGAAGCAAGATAGAGAATAGAGGAGTGTCCGGCGGTCAGCACTGCAGACTTAGTGGAACATCTCCTTAATCATACCCCAGGTGCGCCTTACTCCGGCGGCAGGGCGGGTCACGGTGATCGTCTGAGAATAACTTATCGCATTGGTATAGTTAATTTTCAAACGATACTTATAGAGATCGGAAAGAGGTGTCTGATGATTAGCGCTCTGTTGCAGAGAAAAATTTGCGTCGCGGTAGTGATAGGTGGAGTTGCTTCCGGTAGCAGAGATTACAGACAGTTCTTTGAAATCCTCGGCTTTTACATCGGAGCGTTCGATAGCATAACTCTTAACGTTTGCTTCGTTGCCTGACTGCCAATCGAGCGAAATAGCATCCGATTCGGCATGACCTCTGAGGTAATTTAACAACTCGGCAAACCCAAAGGCGGTGTTGCCAATAAAAAATACCATAACTGCTGCGAAGATGATCTTCTTCATTGCGTGAAATAACTCCATTTGATAGCACTATAATTCCTACATTATATAGAACCCCTTGGGTTTAAAAAGGTCGCAGTTTTACATAAGGGCATCTGTTTTTACCCAAAGATTAAGAATTTATTAATTATTTGATTATAAATCAATTAGCTCCCTTTTTGTTTGTCGGTATTCGGCGACGAGCCGCTCGGTAACCTCTGCGGCAGATAGAATTTCTTTGATAAGGCCGGACGATTGCCCCATTTCCAGCTCTCCCTGCTCCAGATCGCCTTCAAAAATGCCTCTCATCTCCCGTTTTTTCCCGAGCAGTTCAAGCTCCTGCTCTTTGGTCGCACCGGATAGCTGGGCCTCGTATGCCGCCAATGCAAAGGTATTCTTCTTTAATCTGACAGGTGCCACTTTTTTCAGGGCAAGAACAGTACCATTATCTTCGGTCTGAACGATTGCCTGTTTAAAATTGGCATGGGAGCTTGCTTCGATCGTCGCGGCATAACGGGTGCCGATCTGGGCCGCCTGGGCCCCTAAAGCCAGTACCGCCAGTAATTGCCTGCCATCGGCAATGCCCCCGGCCGCGATCACCGGGACATCAACGGCATCTACAACCTGCGGCACAAGGCAGAGGGTAGTGATCTCATCGATGCCGTTATGTCCTCCTGCCTCGAATCCCTCGGCTATGACCGCATCGCAGCCGGCTTCAACGGCCTTCTTTGCATGTTTAACACTCGCTACCACATGAGCGAGGAAGCAGCCGGCTTTTTTTAATTTGTCTGCATGGAGTTTTGGGTTACCGGCACTGGTAAAAACGATCGTTACTCCCTCGTCGATCGTTGTTTGAATAAGCGCTTCCACATCGCCCCGGATGAGCGGGATATTTACTCCGATCTTATCGGCCACTTCCGTTGCTTTCGCTTTGCGTATATGCTCGACAAGCAGTTCTGGCTTCATCGAGCCAGCGCCAATGAGCCCGAGGGCTCCGGACCGGGCAGCAGCGACGGCAAGTTTCCAGCCGCTTGTCCAGACCATCCCTGCCTGTATGATGGGATAGGTAATACCTAATCGTTGGGAAAGTGGTGTTTGCATTCCGCAAAAATACGAGTTAAGCGGCGCAGAGAGAACAGGAGAGGAAATCCGAAATTTGGTGTTCTGCTTTCGTGCAAGCGATTACAGTAATAGCCTTTTATAAATTCGTCGCTCTTAGCGATTACGAAGCGTT
Organism: uncultured Alphaproteobacteria bacterium; assembly: GCA_964404255.1. Taxonomy (GTDB): domain Bacteria; phylum Bacteroidota; class Ignavibacteria; order Palsa-1295; family Palsa-1295; genus JAFDZW01. The sequence continues at coordinate 79,115 of CAYOJJ010000007.1, forward strand.
GCGGCCACAGCTAAAATCCCTATGTGCAGGGCTGGGCCTTCGTGGTACGATCCTTCTTGCATCCGAAGGTATTAATGGGATGCTTGCCGGTTCGAGGGAAGCCATCGATGTTTTTTTGACGAGCCTCCGTTCCGATAGCAGGTTCTTGGATATCGAGCATAAAGAATCCGTTACCGCTGAGATCCCATTCCTTAAGCTGAAGGTCCGCTTAAAGAAAGAGATCGTTGCAATGGGTGTCCCCGAGATCAGCCCGTTGAAAAAAGTAGGTACCTATGTTGCACCGAAAGATTGGAATGCACTTATCTCGGATCCCGATGTCATTGTAGTCGATACCCGAAATAGCTTTGAATTCCAAACGGGTACTTTCAAGCATGCGGTCAACCCGAAGACAACAAGCTTTCGCGAATTCCCGGCGTATGTAGAAAAAGAGCTTGATCCTGCAAAGAATAAAAAAGTAGCAATGTTTTGCACGGGAGGAATTCGTTGTGAAAAAGCTACCAGCCTATTGCTTGAAAAAGGATTCGAAGAAGTGTATCATTTGCAGGGAGGAATTTTAAAGTATTTTGAAGAGGTACCGAAGGAAGAAAGCCTCTTTCTCGGGAGCTGCTTTATTTTTGACGAGCGTATTGCACTCGATCACGATCTGAAGCCCGATGACTTTTGCAAATAAGATCGTCTTTCTTTGCGCGATACTGCTTCTATCTATCGCGCGGGCAGATGCCCAACAGCCTGTCACTACGATTGCCGTGATCGGCGATTTTGGGAAAGCCGGCGAGCATGAACAAGCAGTCTCGGAGCTTACTCATTCTTTTCATCCCGATGCTGTTATTACAGTCGGTGATAATAACTATGAGTTTGGAGCCGAGGAGACGATAGATAAAAATATTGGGCAATACTATGCCGATTATATTTATCCTTATCACGGAAAGTATGGAAAGGGAGCTTCTGTAAATAAGTTTTTCCCCAGTCTCGGTAATCATGACTGGGTAGCCTCCGGCGCCAAGCCCTACTTTAATTATTTTACGCTGCCGGGGAATGAACGATATTATGATGTGGTAATTGGCAATGTTCATCTCTATGCTCTCGATAGTGATCCTCACGAACCGGATGGCATGGATATGTCATCTACACAGGCCCTCTGGCTTAAAGAGCAATTACAGGAAGAAAAGACGCGATGGAAGATAGTCTATTTTCATCATCCTCCTTATTGCTCCGGTGCTGAACATGGTTCGGACCCGACGATGCAATGGCCATTTAAGGAATGGGGAGCCGATCTTATTCTCACTGGCCATGAGCATGTGTATGAGCGTCTTAATGCCAAAGGACTTACTTATATAGTAAATGGTATTGGCGGCAAGAGTTTATATAAATTTAAGAATCCTATTGTACAGAGTATCTTTCGATATAATGAGAATTATGGTTCATTAAAGATCGAGTCCTTTCAGGATAGTTTAGTAGGTACAGCAATTAACATTGAGAAAAAACAAATAGATAGATTTGCAATAAAACGATGAAGAACTATTAACTAACAATTCATCAACATTCTTAAACTTCTGCATTGTTCTTGCGTCTGTATTACAGTAGCAAATAAATGTATAGAAAGGAAAACGCCATGAAAACAGTACTTGCAGCCATCATTCTTTCACTGGCGATGGGTTTAGCAGCAGAGGCTCCTGCCCAGGTTCGTTGGGGTGTAGATATTCATCTCGGCACGCCTCCACCTCCACCTCCGCCTCCGTTACGTCATGAAGTGATAATCGAGCGTCCATATCCCGGGGCAGTATGGGTACCAGGATACTGGCGGTTTGATAGGCCGCGTAGGCATTATTATTGGGCACCAGGTTACTGGCGCCGTCCGGCCTATGTTTATCATGAATACCATGGCCGTTCTCATTGGGACCGAGATCACGACCATGACTGGGATCATGAGCACGGTGACCGTGGCCGAATCCACGGTGGTTGGCGGTAATACCCAGGAAAATATTTTCAGCAAAGGCAGTTATTTAACTGCCTTTGTTGTTTTAAAGCCGTTATACTATACTTATCTGTATCACTGTTAAACATCTTGTCATGAAATCCTATACGTATATCATCATCGGAGCCGGTATGACCGGCGATAGCGCTGTGAAAGGAATTCGCTCAGTTGATAGTGATGGAAGCATTGCTATCTTTTCCAAAGAACCGGATAAGCCGTATAATCGCCCTCCACTTTCAAAAGCGCTCTGGAAAGGTGGCTCGTTCGAAGACGTTTGGAGAAAAACACCGGAAGAACATCTCCATTTTTATTTGAATACTACTATTGAATCTATCGATACGCTGGCGAAGACTGTAACCGATGCCGCCGGAAATACCTATCATTATAAGAAGCTGCTTTTTGCCAACGGTGGCTCGGTACGAACGTTACCCTTCAGCGTTGAAGGTGTCATTTATTACCGCACCCTTGAAGATTACCGTAATCTTCGTGAGGCAGCAGATACGAAGAAAACATTTGCTATAATAGGAGGTGGCTTTATTGGTACGGAGATAGCAGCGGGGTTAACCATAAATAAGAATACCGTAACAATGATCTTCCCCGAAGGAAGTATCGGTGAACGAAATTACCCGAAAGATCTGAGTAACTATATTACGGATTATTATAAGAGCAAAGGGGTATCTGTTTTTGCCGGCGATGGCGTTGAGGATATTACAAAAAACGGTGAAGAGTTTATTCTAAAAACGAAAAGCGGGAAAAAATTGAATGTCGATGGGGTAGTCGCAGGTATAGGTATCACGGTTAATACCGCTCTTGCGGAGAAGGCCGGGCTTCCCGTCGAGAATGGCATTATTGTCGATGAATATTGCCGTACTTCGGATGACTCGATCTTCGCTGCCGGCGATGTTGCAAATTTTTTCGATCCTGAACTGGGCAAGCGTATCCGCATCGAACATGAAGATAATGCCAATAAAATGGGCGAATGTGCAGGGAAGAATATGGCCGGTCACCAGGAAGCATATCAGTACCTGCCATATTTTTATTCCGATCTATTCGATCTCGGTTATGAAGGCATAGGTGAGCTCGATTCCCGCCATGAGATGGTTTGCGACTGGAAGGAAGAGAATAAAGAAGGGGTGATCTATTACCTCGGCAGTGATCGCATTCGCGGAGTATTACTATGGAATGTCTGGGAAAAGATAGACCGCGCGCGAACGCTTATTGCTTCCCAAGGTCCTTATTCCAAGGACAATGTAAAAGGATTGATTGCTATGGAATAAGGGTATTATTCGAAGGCATTGAGACCGGTGATCTCCATTCCCAACACCAGGGTATGAATATCATGGGTACCTTCATAGGTCTTTACCGATTCAAGATTTGCCATGTGACGCATAATAGGGTATTCGCCGAGAATGCCATTCGCGCCATGAATATCGCGGGCTACACGAGCTATATCGAGGGCCATTGCAACATTATTACGTTTTGCCATCGAGACGTGCTGTGGTTTCAGTTTTCCTTCGTTCTTTAACTGGCCAAGACGGAAAGAAAGTAATTGCGCTTTCGTGATCTCGGTAAGCATATCGGCAAGTTTTGCCTGGACTAATTGGAATCCGCCAAGAGGACGGCCGAATTGAATTCGGCTTTTTGCATAGTCTACCGAACTTTCATAGCAAGCGATCGCAGCGCCGATCGCACCCCAGGAAATACCATACCGGGCTTGAGTAAGACAGCCGAGCGGGCCTTTGAGACCCTGAACATTCGGAAGCATATTTTCATCGGGTACAAAGACATCCTGAAATACCAGTTCGCTCGTGATGCTGGCACGAAGCGAATATTTACCTTTCATCTCAGGGGCAGTAAAGCCCTTCATACCTTTTTCGACAAGAAAGCCGCGGATCGACTTCGGATCATCGGAATCTACTTTCGCCCAGACAACGGCCACATCGGAGATAGTGCCGTTGGTGATCCACATTTTTGCGCCGTTGAGGATATAACCGCCATCGACTTTATTGGCACGGGTGATCATGCCAGCCGGGTTCGAGCCATGATCGGGCTCAGTAAGACCAAAGCAGCCGATGGCCTGAGCGCTCGCTAACTTTGGCAGCCATTTCATGCGCTGCTCCTCGGAGCCATACGCATAGATGGGGTACATAACAAGCGAACTCTGAACACTTGTAAAGGAGCGGATGGAGGAATCGCCGCGCTCGAGCTCGAGATTTATAAGACCATAGACGATATTATCGAGCCCGGCACAACCATATTTTTCAGGTAGCGTAGGCCCGAGAATTCCTAATTCACCGATCTTTGGGATCAGATCGAGCGGAAAGGTCATCGCCTGGTTATGCTCCTCGATAATGGGAAGCACTTCGGCAACAACGAAATCCCGCACGGTATCGCGCACCATGCGCTGGTCTTCGCTCAGCAGGGAATTAAGATCGTAAAAATCGGTGTACATAGCCAAAAAATCTCTATTTAACAGCCGGAAAGAACAAGCCGGGCAACAGTTTAGTCTTAGAAAAATGGTAAGGGGGTTTGTAACCTTTGGGGGTAGAGATAGTTTTATTTGCAGATAAAGGTTAAAAGGTTTAAATAGAAAGATTATCCTCCCTACATTTGGTCTCTCTTCAGGCGTTTATTTTATCCATTTCTTACTGTATCAGACGGTTTATACGCTTCCTCTGGTCATACCTTAATATAGTGCATAAAAAATGTACCTTTTTTTATTGTAGGGTGTCTATTAATAAAGAAGTTAATTTCAATCGTTGCTGTAACTAAGGGAATATTCCGAAGTTCTTACGACTGATTGAGTGTGTTCTGATGTATCGGAATATTTCTGGATTGTTCTTTACCCTGAAAAAAGCAATGAAAAAGGCAACTGCTACCCTTATTATTTTATTAATGGCACTCCCTGCATTTGCTCAGGGTCTGAATTCCGATGGAAAAGATTTTTATGTCGGCTATCTGTATCCATCCTATAATTCGAGTTGCAGCCGCACCGATATCTTGGGATTTTTCGGGGTATACGTTCTTATCTCCAGCTATTATGATAATGTGGTGACGGTTTCGTATTTTGACGATAAAGGAAACGAGACTAATAAGCAATCCTATAAAGTCTTTGCCCGGCGGACGGTACAGGTGCCGATTAACCGGGCATTAATGCGAATGACGGAGCCAGGTGATGTGCCTGAGTTCAGGTCAATGCATATCACGGCGAAAAGCCCTATTAACGTGCAGTATTTTAGTACCGGAGCAAATTCCGGCGGTAGTTATCTTGCTATTCCTACTAATGCCCTTGGTAAGCAATATGTTGTCGAATCATATCATGATAATTTTGGAGGGGAGGGGGGCATTTTAAGCCACGAGAATTCGGCCGGTTATTTTATGGTCATTGCACCGTTTGATAGTACCACGGTAACTATTACTCCTTCCTCAACTACTCAGGCACCCCAGGGCCAATCTCCGCATATAGGATACCTGTGCGGCGCCGGAGCTGAGTTATCTCCTTATCCATTTACGGTGCAATTAAAGCGAGGCCAATGCTACATGCTTAAATCGAACGCTGCAAGCTCTGCTTGTGATATATCGGCCACGACGGTTATTTCGGATAAACCGGTTGCAGTAATAGCCGGTCATGAAAATGCCCTGACCGATGGCAGCGATGTCGGCACTATTCACGTAGAACAGCGGGATTTCATGATCGAGCAAATGCTTCCGGTGGAATATTGGGATACTGCCGGCTATATTGTCATCCCCATGCTTGATTCTAAAGGAACCACGAATGGCAGAGGTGACGAAGTACGAATGTTTTTTGATAGCGGAGTCTATTCTCTTTATAACGGGCAAATCGCTGCTATTAAAAATAGTCCTTCTTTAGCCACGTTTTTGGGTGATGCCTATCCTCATGATAGTACCACCATAGCAAAGCATTATTATTCTACTAATGGCAAAAAATTCCATATCGCGCAGTATGATCAGCGAATGCAGGGGACGGCTCCCTTTCCTTGCCCAAGTCAGATGACGATTATACCAAAATCAAGATGGAAGACATCTTATTTATGGTATGTACCTAATAATACATTTGAAATTCTACAGGGATATTATATATCGCTACTTTGCAGGGCCGTAGATTTTAACAATGACTCGATTTTAATTAGTGTTGATGGGGGCAAACCTAGTCCGGTCAGGAAGAGCGGACTTTCACAACAACTTCAGTATAACATCCCCGATTTCCCTGATTATGTTGGAGTGGTATTAAAACTAACTTCCGCGTCGTTTTATGCTACCAATATTGCCAAGGGGCCCGATAATAAAAATAATGAGCCCTTCATGATCTATAATTATGGCTTTCGGGCCATAGACCCCGATCGGGATTTAGGTGATTTTGATGAAGACGATCATTTCTTTTCCTATGCACTTCCAATAGGCCTTGCCGGAAGTACTGGTGACTCCACCCATTTTGAAGTGCATGTCGATACGCTATGCGGACAATGGAATGTCTGTGTGGATGTTTCCGGTAAAGACCACCCCGGTATAAAAACACTTACTATTCTTGACGACCCCAATGGCGATTATGTCCGTCCCGGCAGAAAATTCTATAATGCAGGATTTGATCCGAAAGATGATCCGGACAATCTTCGGGAAATTGATTTGAGTGGATTAGATACTCATAAATGTGTAACAGTCATAGTACCTAATATCTTCGATAGCTCGTATGTACCTCTATATATTGTCGATTCAAAAGGCAACGATTATCTGTTAGAGCTTCGATATAAAGCTCCTTCCGTCGCATTCTCTATTTCACCCTCGAATGTCATGAATATCTATAAGGATAGTATAACATTTCCAGTGACTGGAATCGGAGAAACGCAATGTGCAACTATTACAATTCGTAATGCAGGGGACGCCGCGAAGAACGATGGAAATATACAGATTAATACCGCCACACTATTATCCGGAAAAAATAATATTACGATTGGTGATATATCCCCGAAACTACCTCTAACTTTAAAACCAAAAAATGGCACAGGCAATGGTGACTCTGTTACTATAACTGTATGCTTTAAAGCCGTAGATACGTTATCTTATATGGATACGCTTAGAATCGATGCAGCCTGCTCAAGTATTCCCATAACAATAATAGGCCAGGGAGGTACTGGGCTAATCGAAGCTACAAATATAGATTTTGGTGCTCAGGTTGTTGGTACTACTACTTGTAATCAGCGCGTTATCATTCGTAATGTTGGGACATTACCATTTACTCTCATAGGGGATGATCTTCCGGCCACAAGTACCTTTAGGGTCGAACCGGCGAGCTTAGCAAGGCTACCGGTTACTCTTTATCCTTTAGGGGATCCGCTTCATAGAAACAAAGATACTATTCAATTACTCTGTTGCTTTACACCAAAGATGCTCGGCACGGATTCTGTGATAGTTAATTGGGAAACGGATCTTAAAGCGCCCTATAATGGACAAGTAAAATCGTGGTCCCAATTACGTGGCTTTGGAGTGAAGCCGGGAGTTGCCTGGGACAGAAAACAACAGCTTGATACAATGGATCAACAGGACTCCTTTATCGTCCGGGTAAATCTCCTGAATATCAGTAATAAGCAAACAACTGTTACAAAGGTTTATTTTGGTGGCAGAGATCAGATTGAATACTCCTTATTTGCCAACCAGTTTAATTACTCGCCATTGGAAGGCTTCCCGATGAATTCGGGCAATACGCTATGGGTAGAATATAAATGGAAGCCGGATATAACCCGCCCGATTGGTCGAAATCCTCGTTCGGCACAATTAATTGCCACCTTTGATGATGGAACCGGGAAAAATGATTCAACAGTGATCTATATTACCGATTATTTCAGAGGTTTCTATGATGAAGTATCCGAAAATAGTATTTCAGGACAAGAAATCCAGGCCAGCGTTTCAGAGAATACTATTCATCTGACGCCAATTAAGATAGCAGATATACATTCTGTCACTCTCTATGATATATTAGGACGGAAGATTCAGCAATGGCCGTCAAGAATGCTGATAAACAGTGGTGATGGGGCTAGTCTGGCACTCCCTCCGTTCAGTGCCGGGACTTATATTGTCCATATAGATGGTAGTGGAATAAATACGAGTATTCCCATTCAAATCCGGTAATGTGGGTTCTTAATAACTAATAATAGTTTGGACAAAACCCATTTTAATCGTTCTTATTATTATGTAATTAATCGGATAATGAAAAGAGTACTATTAATACTCCTGCTTCTTGCTGGTCGTCTGTGCGGGCAGGGTCATAGCGGTGAAGGTAAGATTATTGCTTCCGATGTTGATTTCGAATATCAGGTAGTTGGCTCAACCTCCTGTGATCCCAAAATAGTTGTACGTAATGTTGGAGATGTTCCCTTTACCCTACTGGGAGCAGATACTTCGCTTACCAGCCCATTTAAAATATCCGAGGCAAGTCTGGCGAGACTGCCGGTTGTTCTTTATCCCGCAGGTGATTCTGGGCATAAAGGCGGAGATACTATTGAATTGCTTTGTTGTTTTACTCCAAATAAATTAGGTCCCGACTCCTTAATTATACATTGGAGAACCGATATCCCTTCGCCTCTAAGCGATACGAATAAGTCCTGGAGTAAACTATCAGGATTTGGTGAAGCACCTGGTATTAGCTGGTCTAAACATACCAGATCAGATACCATTAGCACTGAACTGTTTAAAATAGGACGGGTATACCTTATTAATAATTTAAATAAACAGACAACAATATCGAAGGTTTTTTTCTCCGGTCCCGATAGTGCCGAGTATCATCTTATTGCTAACCAGTATGGTTATTATCCCCTTGAAGGATTTCCTATGAATGCAGGTGATACTATCTGGGCAGATTATAAATGGCAGCCGGATATTACAACACCTATTGGTAAGCAGCCAAGAATTGATTCTTTAATTGCTACTTTTGATAATGGTATAGGGAAGTTAGATTCGGCAATTATCGTGCTATCGGATTATTTTAAAGGAATGTATGATGTGTTTCTCTCCAACGAACAGGGAAAACCACAGATTCGAGTAATATTTAGTAAGAATGAGCTTCTTATCTCTCCATTCCCGATGCCACTTCCCTCAGCACTTAGGCTTTATGATCTTCTTGGTAGAGAAATCAGAGAATGGTCAGTATCTGCGGTCACGATTGAAGATGGGAATATTGTACTACCTCTCGGCTCTCTTTCTGCAGGCACCTATATTATTCTTTTGGAAGGTGACCATCTCCATAATAGTATTCCGGTTCAGATTTACTAACGTTGGGCTATAGCAATATGTAACCTTCAGTAGCGAGGAGAGTTTTACTAATATAGCAGCAAAGCGCTACGGAGGATTTTACACCGTGGTCTAAACGTAACTTATTATAATAAAATAATTTATGGAAGCCGTAAAAAAGTTGGCGTTGGTGCTTATTGTCTTGGTCGCGGCAATTCGTACTGATGCACAGGGGCTGAATTCCGATGGCAAAGATTTTTATGTCGGATTTATATATCCGAGCTATAATTCAAATGCTTCTAGGTCGGATGTGCTTGGCTTTTTCGGATGCTATGTTTTGGTCTCCAGTTATAATGATGGGGTAGCAACAATTTCTTACTTTGATGCTAAAGGTAATGAAACGAATGTACAATCTTATAAGATCTTTGCTCATCGCACAATCCAGATCCCTGTAAATCGCGCAATAATGCGCATGACCGATCCCGGAGGCATTGCAGAGTTTAAGGCGATGCATATAACGTCAACAGTCCCTATTAATGTACAATATTATAGTACCGGCGCTAATTCCGGAGGAAGCTATCTTGCTATTCCAACGAGTGCCTTAGGCCAACAGTATGTTGTAGAAACGTATCATGACAATCCTGGGGGTGCAGGTGGCATATTGAGCCATGAAAGTTCAGCCGGTGGTGTACTTATTATAGCGCCATTTGATGGGACGAATGTAGTAATCACTCCTACCTCAACGACTCTGCCTCCGCCCGGCCAGAGCGGATATCCGGGAGCATTCTGCGGACCCAATTCAACGGATGGAATAGCAGTACCTATCATGGTATCACTGCGCCGGGGGCAATGCTATATGCTGAAATCGAATGCTACAAGCGCCACCTGCGATCTTTCCGGAACATCGATCGTCAGCGATAGACCAATTGCTGTTATCGCTTCTCATGAAGACGCCCTCATTGATGGAAGTACGGTAGGGGATCATCCGTTACTCGATGCGCGCGATTTTATGATCGAACAAATGCTTCCGGTTGAATATTGGGATACAACCGGTTACCTCACTATTCCCATGATCGATTCGAAAGGAAGTCCGGGCGGCTTAGGAGATGAAATCCGCATGTTTTACGATCAGGGAGTGTATTCAATGATTAATAACACTGGTGCTACTATTGCTAAAGATCCACCGGGTAGTATTCTTCCTTCTTCGCATATTCCGGGTGATACTATTGTAGTGCCCACTCACTATTTTTCGACCAATGGAAAGAAATTTCACGTTGCCCAATATGATAGAAGAAGCGAGGGGACAAGCGCTCCTTTTACAGCCCCGAGCCAGATGACGATTATTCCTAAGTCCTGCTGGAAATCGTCTTATTTATGGTATGTGCCTTCCAATTTATTCCAGACCCTTCAGGTGTATTATATTACGATGATCTGCCGGACTGCCGATTTTACTAATGATTCGATTCTCCTAAGTGTAGATGGAGGAAAACCTGCTTCTATCCGCACTGCACTTGCAGTTCAGAAAACTTTTACCATTCCAGACTATCCGGGCTATAGCGGTATTATTCTGAAATTAAACTCTGCTTCATATTATGCTACTAATATCGCAAAAGGCCCGCAGAATAAAGGCGGCGTGCCTTTTATAATGTATAATTATGGATTCAGAGGTATCGACCCGGATCGCGATATCGGTGATAACGATGAAGATGATTGCTTTTTCTCTTATGCCAATCCCGTAGGGTTTGCGGCAAAGACTGGTGAGCCAACCCAGTTTACCGTTACCGCAGATACCCTCTGTGGCCGATGGAATGTCTGCATCGATCTTAGCAGTAAGCATCATGCGGGGATAAAATCTATGATCTTATTACAAGATTCTGCTGGTGATTTTGTTAAGCCCGGACATCAGGCTGTGAACGTAGCCTTTGATTCGAAAGATGATCCGGAGGGATTGGGAGAAGTACTATTAAATGACCTGGACTCTCATAGGTGTATCATAGTAAATGTAAAAGATATTTTTACTGATGCTTATGCACCATTATATATTCTCGATAATCACGGAAACGGATACTTAGTAGAGCTTCGGTATAATGCTCCGCAGGTGGTTCGTACCATTACTCCTGCAGGATATGGAAATATTACGGGTGATACAATTCATTTTCCCCTGACGGCTCTTGGCGAACAAGAATGTGTTACTTATGTAATTCGTAATGCCGGAAGTGCGGTTAATGGGGATCCCTCTATACAAATATCGAATGTACGGTTGGATTCTGCCAGTACGTATTTTACAATAACCGGACAAACACCACAGACGCCTGTTTCTTTGGCTGCCGGAGATTCGATGGTTCTGACTCTTTGCTTCATAGCGCAGGATACCGATATCCATACCAACAAACTGATAGTAGAAACCCCTTGCTCCGATGCACCGGTCAACCTTGTTGCTCAAGCGGGAACAGGAATTATAACTGCCACCGATTTCGATTTTGGGGCGTCAGTTCTTGGATCGGTAAACTGCGATCAACGAGTGACAATCTCTAATATTGGCAATTATCCTTTCGTCTTGAATTATGCAGATTGGCCTGCTACCAGTGCATTTAAGCCTTCCGCCGGAAGCCTTGCCCGATTGCCGGTTGTTTTATATCCGCCGAATGATCCTGCCCATCGTCATCGCGATACTATCCAGATAGTCTGTTGTTTTACACCTGCTTTACTTGGTGAGGATTCAGTATTAATACATTGGATAACCGATATAAAGCAGCCATTTACAAGTCAGATCAAATCCTATTCAACGTTACGAGGGCGTGGTATTAAGCCGGCATTGCAGTGGGATAAAGAGCAGAAAAGCGATACCATCACAAAACAGACATCGATAATAGGACGGGTATATTTGATCAATGCTGCCCTTAAACCGATTACAGTAAAGAATGTATTTTTTGCTGGCCCGGATGAGGTAGAATACCAGATATATGCAAATCAGTTTAATTACCAACCGCTCGATGATTTTCCTATGAATCCCGGGGATACTCTTTGGGTAGAATACAAATGGCAGCCCGATGTGACACGGCTAATTGGAAGAAACCCACGATCGGTTTCACTTATAGCTACCACGAATAGTATTACCGGGGAGCTCGATTCTGCTGTCATAAACATTACCGGCATTTTTGCCGATACTACAAGCACCGTGATGATCGAGCAGATATCGGAAGGAGAGATCCAAGCATCGATTAGAGGAAATCTTATTCATCTCGAACCGATGGAACTCTCATCCGTTCGCTCCATAGTGCTCTATGATCTCTTGGGCAGAGCCATCACACAATGGCCGCTATCTGGGTTTATTGCTAATAAGGAAGGCATCGATCTTACGTTGCCTACCGTCTCCTCAGGTGCTTACTTTATCCATATAGAGGGAGATAAAGTAAATTCCAACGTCCCGATACAGATACGGTAATTATTCAATAATAATCGTCAGTATTAAAAGACTATAGTTTTACTATAGTCTTTTTTTATACTATTTAGCGAGATATTGTCATTTGGGCCTTTTGTAGCCTACCGATGAGACTTTTTAATCTGCCTATGTCATATTATTAAAAATATCATAAGTCTCTACTACTACTATGAAAAAGATCACTATTTTACTACTGGTTCTCCTTAGCGCTCTTCGTCTGAATGCACAGGGATTAAATTCTGATGGGCGGGACTTCTATGTTGGGTATCTTTATCCATCGTTTAACTCCTATTCCGGTACTGTAAATGTCACCAGTTTTTTTGGTGTCTATGTCCTGATCTCCAGTTACTCGGATAACACGGTAACGATTTCCAATTTTGATAACAATGGAAAGGAGCTCAATAAGCAGCAGTATTCCATTCAGGCGCATAAAACATTGCAGCTCCCTATCGATCGTGCTCTGATGCGAATGACGGATCCCGGTGGAACGCCTGAATATAAGGCAATGCATATCAAAGCGGCATTTCCGGTGAACGTCCAATATTTTAGCACCGGAGCTTGCTCGGGAGGTAGCTATCTGTCACTACCCACTAACACCCTGGGAAAGAATTATGTCGTGGAATCGTATCACGATAATCCAAATGGTAAAGGGGGAATTCTCAGTAATGATAACTCGGCCGGATATTGTATGGTGATCGCTCCATTCGATAATACTTCGGTAACGATCACACCTGCCTCAACTACCCAGGCACCGATCGGGGGAAACCCACATATCGGTACCTACTGCGGCACGGCCTCGGAATTAATACCCCATCCTTTTACCATACAACTGAGCCGGGGTCAATGTTATATGCTCAAATCGGAAGGAAAGGATGCTGCCTGCGATTTATCGGGCACGACAATTACGGGTGATAAACCTCTTGCCGTTATTGCCGGCCATGAAAATGCACTTACCGATGGCAGCGATGTCGGGACGATCAATGTAGAACAGCGGGATTTTATGATCGAGCAAATGCTGCCGGTAGAATACTGGGATACGGCCGGATACGTCGTCGTCCCCTTTATTGATTCTAAAGGTGCGCCCGGAGGAAACGGCGATGAGGTTCGGGTGTTTTTCGATAGCGGAAGCTATTCCTCCTTGCATGGCACGAATGCTCTGGTATCGGAAAGTCCGTCCAATACGCTCTTTGGTCCGCCGATGTATCCTCACGATACAATTACCACCCCAAGGCATTATTTTTCTACGAACGGGAAGAAATTCCATCTGGCTCAATATGATCAGCGTGCTCAGGGGAGTTCGCCTTTTCCTTGTCCGAGCCAAATGACTATTATTCCAAAGTCATTATGGAAAACCTCCTATGCGTGGTTTGTCCCGGCTAATACCTTTGAGGTCCTACAGGGCTATTACATTACACTGATCTGTAGAAAAACTGATTTCGATCATGATTCTATTTTGGTCGGATTCAATGGAGGTAAGCCTGCTTCCATTAAAAAGAATTTTTCTATACAACGGACCTACTCTTTACCTGATTTTCCGGATTACACGGGCGTAATATTAAAAATGACTTCTGGCTCGTTCTATGCGACTTCCATTGCAAAAGGGTCGGATAATAAAGGTAACCAGCCGTTTATGATCTATAATTATGGATTCCGGGGTGTCGATCCCGATCGTGATCTCGGAGATTTCGATGGGGATGATTATTTCTTTTCTTATGCGTTACCAATTGGGTTTTCCGCTCATACGGGTCATACAAGTCATCTTACTGTCAGAGTTGATACAGAATGTGGAAAATGGAATGTCTGCACCAATAGCAATGGCTCAGGCATTCGCTCTATTGAAATAGTAAACGACCCCAATGGCGATTATATACCTGGTAGAGCAGTATCGTATAATGTTAAACTCGATTCAGCTAATGACCCCAATGGCATGAATGAAGTGGTCTATCCGGGAATCGATACTCAAGTCTGTGTCAGCATCCAGGTCATCAATAACTTCGATTCTGCGGCAGCTTCCGTCTATATTGTCGATAATGAAGGCAACGGACAATTAGTCCCACTGCACTTTAGCGGCAAAAATTTAACCACGCGAATAACCCCAACTACTTTCGGATCGGCTGGTAAAGATAGCATTGTCTTTCCGCCTACTGCTATCGGAGATCAGAAATGCGCAACCTTCACCTGCATTAATGCTACTGCGGGCCAATCCACAACTATTACAGCAGCTTCATTGAAATCTTCGAGTACTGCTTTTGCCGTCACCTCAACCATACCAGCATTACCAGTTACCCTAAGCCAGGGAGATTCATTAAGTATTACTGTCTGCTTTACGCCGACCGATACATCAATTGCATCTGATATCTTAGTATTGAAGACTGATTGTTCACCGGTTGAAATAGCAGTACTAGGTCAGAGTGGAAGTGGTATTATCCATGCCGGTGATGTAGATTTTGGTATGCAGGTTGTGGACTCTACCACTTGTGCCGGGAAAATTATCGTTCAAAATATTGGAAATTTCCCCTTCACGATAGAAGGTGCCAACCTTTCAGGATCCAGCGCCTTTAGCATTGCTATGGGAAATCTTCAGAAGTTTCCCAAGGTATTATATCCTGCTAACGACCCATCGCATCCTCATAAGGATACTATGCAAGTAAGTGTCTGCTATACTCCTGCATCGCTTGGTCCAGATTCCGCTGTTTGTACTTGGCTTACAAATATTAGCACACCGTTTCTTGCTAAGGGTAAGCTGGTGTCCAGACTTTCTGGAGTAGGAGTAAAAGCTGGTGTGCATTGGAGCGCTCCGACTGCTTCGGATAGTGCAACCAGCCAATCTTCTATTGTGTATCGAGTGATATTAACTAATAATTCTCACTCGACGCGGCATATTCGCGAGGTATTCTTTGCTGGCAAGGATACAGCCGAATATTCGATCCATGGCAACCAAATGAATTATAATCCATTATCAGATTTCCCACTCAATAGCGGTGATCAGATATGGATAGATTATCAATGGAAGCCGAATGTGAACGGCCCTCGTGGTACCGCACCTCGCTTGGTCTCGTTGATAGCCACTTACGATAACGGAACATCGGAAGTAGATTCGGCTGCACTTCCGATCACTGGTATCTTACCTGATACTACGGTAGCAGAAGTTGCTCCGACACACACTGCTCCATCGTCAATCCATGCCTTTGTAACCGGTAATCTATTGCATATCGAACCGGTCGATCCGCTTTCGGTACGTTCTATAGTATTATTCGATATTTTGGGTAAGAAGCTTGGAGAATGGAAGGCAAGCGAAGCAACAGTCTCCAATTCAGGCCTCGATTTAAATATACCGATGTTACTTTCAGGCACCTACATAGTGCAGTTATCTACAGATAGCGAACCTGTAAATACTGTATTCCAGATACTTCGATAAAGAGCGATAAAGCAATTTTTCGAAGCAAAATCTAAAAGCCCGGAGTATGTTATACTCCGGGCTTTTGGCAAAGAAGCTATTGATTCAAAAACGAACAGGTAATTCTATTTAGTTACCAGCATTTTTTCTATTTCATCACAAAGGGCTTCGAGTTCATCGGCGACTCGTTCTATTTCGCGAAGTTCATTACTTTCGGAATGAACGAGGCGTTCGGCGGCATTAAGGGCGCTTAGCACGGCAAGGGTGGTTGGCGGCTTGCCGGGTAGTTTTTGCTGCAGGTCTTTGAGCTCGCTATCGAGTTCACCAGCAATATCCTGCAAGAGCGCTTCGTCATTGGTTCGAAGCGAGTAATCGGAGCCGAGAATGGTAATTTTTACGGATTCTGCCATAGCTTAGTGCTGCCCATTGAGGGGTACGATACGGTCGATCCGTTCGATAAGTGTATCGACGGTTTTTAATAACTCTTGGCGCTCATCTTCAGAAAACTGCATGGCAACTTCCTTCTCGGGTTGGCGCTGCTCGAATTGCTGTTGCAGCGCATCGCGATCATGGTGCAGTTGTTGAATCTGCTCCTGAAGGTGTTGTAACTGTTCTTCGAGCTGCCGGTTCCGCTCATCAAGAGTATCGATGGTAGCTTGTTTGGCTTCAAGCTCGGTATGCAGGCCAAGGAGTTCGGTATCTTTTGCTCCGGAATGTTCCTGCAGGGTAAGTACCTCGGTCTCGATCGCTGCGATCCGGGTATCGCGCTCCGTAATGGTTTCTCTGGCAGCCGAGAGTTCTTCGGTTGTGGCTTGCAGTTGCTCACGAGTGGTATCGGAAAGGGAATCGCGCTGTGCGGCAATAGTGCGCTCGTTTTCGAGGAGATTTTCTATCTCCTTTAACCGCTGGATCGCATCGGTTCGCGAGCGGTCGAGCAATTGGAATTGCTCCGGTATGCCTCCGACAAGCGTAGATAAACGGGTAAGCGCCGTTGCGAGCCGCTCGCGCGCCTGGATCAGATCGGCTTCTCGTTGTTTGGAATCGGTCATGATTCTTAAGTTCGAAGCGTTGCGCCGGTTGTAGAAGTGACGGTTGCAATCACCGATGCCATAACGGAATCGACTTCTGCATCCTCCAGTGTGCGTTCCTGTGAACGAAGGGAAAACCGAATTCCGAGGCTTTTCTTTCCCGCCGCTTTCAATTCTTTCGATTCGAATGAGTCAAAAATACGCACCTCTTCGAGTAATTCGGCAGGAATACTATTCTTTGCTGTATCCATAAGCGTGCGCGCCGTGATCGGACGATCGACAATAAAAGCAATATCGCGTTCGACGGCCGGATATTTTGGCAGGGCCTTCGTTGCCCGATCGCTCATTCTCGATGCTGCAGCAAGTTGATGCAGCTGATCATACGAACAGGAAACAATATACGGGGCCGAGCGCAGTTCATACTCCTTAGCAAGGCCATCGGTTATTTTTCCTGCCACACCAAGCAGCTCTCGTTTATGATAAAAAGAAATGGCTTCGTTGGGGTCTAAATACGTTGGAGCAAGCGACCATTCGCCAAGTGACTTACTCTCGGAAAGGGGTGTAACCGTAAGCCCTGGAATTCCAAGGCGCGTGCAAAGCTGTTCCATCACTGCCCGCAGAAAGAAGAGATCGGCACGTTGTTCCTTCGTATTATAAGCGTTCTTCTCGTCAAGGTTATCCTTGATCAGCACGGCGAGTTCGCCATGCTCTTCAATGTTAGCTACCAGCCGCGGGTTTTGTTCATACTTAAAGACAGAGCCGGATTCGAAGAGCCGCTGTCCGTTAGCACCGAAACGCTCGTTACGCCGGCAGATATCGAGTAGATTGGGTACGATACTCGTACGCATTCTTTCAAGCTCGATTGTAAGCGGATTCATTACTTCTACCGGATGCTGCTGAAAGCGGGCTGCTGCTTTAGCCGGAAGCATCGGAGTAGAAACACACTCGTAGAAACCAAGAGCAATAAGCTCCAATCGTAATAGTTGATCAAATTCGCCTTTGGAAAGAACATCACGTTCCCGATTGATCGGGATCCGGTCTTCGATACTTGTCGGTAGTGCATCGTAACCGATTACGCGGGCGATCTCTTCAATAGCATCTACTTCCTGTAAAAGATCGACGCGCCAGCTCGGAGCTGTTAATGATAAACGTTCCGGCGTATCGCTATGAATGGAAAAGCCAACTCGCTTAAGCGTCGTGCTAATAGTAGCCGTATCGAGAGAAGTACCAAGTAATGCATTCGCTCTGGACGGCCGGAAAGAGAATGTGGCCGGAGCCACGGCTTTTGTATATTCATCGACAATATCAGTCAGGACTTCTCCGCCGGCAAGTTCGGCCATCAGGGCAGCTGCTCTATCGACGGCGAATATCACATTTTCCATATCAACACCACGCTCGAAGCGATAGGAAGCATCGGTTGAAAGTCCGAGGCGTTTAGCTGACCTTCGGATAGAAGATGGATTGAAATAGGCCGATTCTATTAAGACTGTTGTCGTCTGATCCGTGATCTCAGAATTCTCTCCGCCCATAATACCAGCGATAGCGAGCGGTTTATCTTTATCGCTAATGAGCAGGGTGTCGGGATCGAGCTTGCGTTCTTTGCTATCGAGCGTTACAAAGCTCGAAGCAAAGCCCTCTGCCCGGCGGACAATAATATGGTTATTCGCAACAGTCCCCAAATCGAAAGCATGGAGCGGATGGCCGCATTCCATGAGCACAAAATTGGTAATATCGACGATCGTATTGCGCGGACGCAATCCTACCGCTTCAAGTCTCTTTTTAAGCCATTCCGGTGATTCAGCTACTTTTATACCACGAACTACTCTCGCAGCATAACGCGGGCAGAGATCGGGGGCTTCGATAGTCACCTTAACTGCCGAAGATGTCTTATCGGCAGCAGTATTTAGAAATTGGGTGTTGATCGCTGGCCGTCTTACCGGATTACCATTGGCAATGGCTACTTCGCGGGCGATGCCAATATGACTTAAGCAATCGGCACGATTGGGAGTAATTCCTATTTCATAGATGATGTCCGTGCCGCCGAGCGCTTCTGCTAATGGCTGGCCGATCACCGAAGAAGCCGGCAATTCTATTAACCCGCTATGGTCATCCGATAAGCCGAGCTCTTTTGCCGAGCAGAGCATTCCTTCGCTGGTTTCCCCACGAATTTTACTTTTTTTAATGACAAACCCCTCTCCCAGATCGGCCCCGATCTGGGCAACAGCCACCATCATGCCTTCACGGACGTTCGGGGCTCCACAGACGATCTTCAGTGGCTCCGCACCCCCAATAGTTACCTGGGTAAGACGAAGTTTATCGGCATTGGGGTGCGGAATGGCTTCGAGTACTTTACCGACTACGATCTTATTAAATCGCTTTGAAGGATCCTCGATCGATTCTACCTCAATGCCAAGCGAGGTCAGTTTCGCATCGAGTTCTTCGGGCGAATAGGAATAGTCTATATACTCAGAAAGCCAGTTACCGGAAATATTCATACAGAAAAAAGATGTACCATATATACAAAACCCCGCCGCAACTGGTTGCGACGGGGCTTTAAAAAAATCGCAGAATCTATTATTTTACAATAGAATAAGCCGTCAGCTTCTGTTCGGTTGTACGACTCTGGCCAGCAAAACTTACCGCAGCCAATCCCGGATTATCGAAAGTCGAAATAGTATGGAAGAAGTATCCGAGATTTGAATCGAACGAATATTGCTGGCTGGTCTTAACATCGATCGAACCAACAAAAGGTACCGTAACAGTTATTACATAGGATAATTGCGACTGGCCGCCGGTAGCATTGCTTTGGCCTGCAATAGCGAGCGTCTCGGTCCCAAGATATTTTGCCTTTGCTGTAATAGATACTGTGACGGGAACATTGGAGATCGTAATACTGGTGTCCTTAGTATAAATTGTCGTTTCCGTTGTTGCCTTGCTGCCAAATGTTAATGGAAGCCATTGAACCGGCGGATTAAAAGTGAGCGTCTGACCGGCTACGGTTTGAGAAATGTGATCTACATAGAGATACACGTCGCCATTCGATTCAATAGAATAAATGGTCGTATCTCCATTTTCTACAGCCGTCATGACATTGGTTCTTCCCATAAAACTTTGCCCGCTGCTAACAATCATAGCCATCTTGACTGAATCATTATCGGTCACCCCTGTAGCCGTTGAGTCGTGAAGGTGCTGGTTATAGGTATAGGTGCTTCCGGTTTTAGGAATAACCTGTTCAGATTTCGGCGGGGTAGTGCTGCTATCGCTACAGCCGTTAAATATTGCTCCACTGGCAATTGCTACGAGTATAGCCGATGCCGCAAAATATCCTTTAAAACGATTCATGAGTGGGTAAGAATAAGTTATGAATGGGGGAGTAACGGTTTATTAATAACACTTAGTTCATTTCAGGGTATAGGAAGTAAGCTCTTGAACCGATCCAGAGGTGAATCCACCTCCAAAACCCGGAATAGAAAGGGCAGAAGTACTGGTGGTCATTTTAGCAAAATAACCAAGCTTTGGCACAAACCAGAATGTCTGCTGATAATTTACTAATAGTGAGTTTACTTTTAAAATACATTTACTCGCAGTAAGTATCTCCGAGCCCACAGTTAATTGTTCATCGCCCAAATAGTCGATATGTCCGTCAATTCGAATATTCCCTAATCCTTGGAGATTTATTGTGGTATCGAATACTCCCAGCGATTTATAATGGGACGCCGTAGGAAAGGTAAACCATTGGTTAAGAGTGTTACCGAGGAAAAGGGCAAAAATACCCAAGGCGGATTGATCGAGATAAAGATCAACATCGCCATTGTGTTCGTAGGTATAATAATTATTCGTACCATTATCACTAACCTGGAACACTTTTGATTTGCCCATATAATTGGCATTATCGGAAACAACAAAAGCCGTCCACGTAGTATCGGTATTAGGGACCTTCACTCCCATGGAATCGGTCTGATAAGCATGGTAGGTATAGGTGGTGCCCATTTTCGGGAAGTAATTACCGCCGTAATCATTTCCTCCGCCGGTAGTGCTGTTATTCGATGAGCCGGAAGAATCGCTACAGCCGGTTGAAATGAGGGAAACACAAAGCAGCAAGAGAGCTGCTATGCCCAATAGGATACGCGAAGTTCGTTGTGCCATAAGAAGAAACGTTACTGCTTGGTAAACCGGAAATCAGCGCGGAAGTTACATCATTTTTAGATGGCCCATTCCACCCTGAATATTGACAGACAACCCGCCGATTTGTTTCGGTCACCCTTAAAATTGCCGTAAAAAGCGGTAATCGTTATCGGTAAACATTCTAATATCATCAATGCCGTAACGCATAAGTGCCGTACGGTCGATGCCCATACCAAATGCATAGCCAGAATACACTTCCGGATCGATGTCGCAGGCTTTCAGCACATTCGGATGCACCATCCCCGAGCCGAGAATCTCCAGCCACCCGCTTTGTTTACAAACCCTGCAGCCCTTACCTCCGCAGAGATAGCAGCTTACGTCTACTTCAGCGCTTGGTTCGGTAAAGGGAAAATAAGAAGGACGAAGACGGATCCGGGAATCCTCCCCAAAAAACTGACGGGCAAACATCAACAAAATAGCCTTCAGATCGGCCATTGTAACGCCTTTATCGATAACCAGACCTTCAAGCTGAAAGAAGCAGGCCGCACTTCGAGCAGTGATCTCTTCATTACGATAGACGCGACCTGGCATAACGGCTCTGATCGGCAGTTTGCCGGATTCCATAAGCCGTACCTGTACCGGAGAAGTATGGGTACGAAGGAGCGCCGGCTTTAGATGATTATCGGGTGTCCAGTCTTCTAAAGGCTTAATAAAAAACGTATCCTGCATATCGCGCGCAGGATGATCCGGAGCAAAATTCAATTTCTCAAAATTGTGAATATCGTCTTCAACTTCCGGACCATAAGCTACTTCAAAGCCAAGAGAAGTAAAGATCGAAACCATTCGATTGAGCGTCGCAATAAGGGGGTGCTCATGGCCAGGCTCGCTGACGATGACCGGACGGGCCGGCATGGTAAGATCGATGGTTTCTGCCGCAGTTTTGCTTCCCTTGCCGAGAGAACTCTCCTTCTTCTTAAATTCGGATTCTACGGTCGTGCGAAGTTCATTGAGTGCTTTACCGACAGCAGGTTTATCTTCCTTAGAAACAGATTTCAGGTCTTCGAAGAGCTCGGCAATAGAACCTTTACGAACCAAATGGGCAAGTTTGAATTGTTCGAGCTCGCTGGCGGTGGAAACGGTATCCAATGCGGCCAATAATTCCGAAGTGCGTGTCTGTAATTGGGTTACGGTCATATAGATTTTGATAACGCAGGAAGGCGGGGGAAGTGTTCAACTTTGAGGAAATCTCACCCTCTATTTACTCGTCTTTTTAGGTTTTGGCTTTGAAGCATAAGAAAGGGACTTTATCTTTTTTCCGGCTTCGGAATCTGCAATCAGGGTATTGAGCCGCTGAGTTTTTGTGGCTTCTTGTTTTGCACTCTGTACCCACCAGGTCGCAGGTCTTCTATAAGAAAGTGGCATCGATTCGAAATACTTCCATGCTGCTGTATTGGCTTTGAAGAGCTTTTTCTGTGCGGGAGTAAAAGCAACTTCTTTTTGTTCAAAAGAATAGAGATTAGCTTTCTTTTCGTCCCGTATTTCAAATGCTTTAAGACCGGCCGGTGCTACCTCACCTGCCTCGATAAGCTCTTTTATTCGTTTAATGTTTACGGCGCTCCAAATACTTTTTGGTTTTCGTGGCGTAAAGCGAATACAATAGGTATCTTCATCGATACCACGGCGAATACCATCGATCCAGCCGAAGCACAGTGCCTGATCGACCGATTCAGGCCAGGTTATGGAAGGGGTACCGGTATGTTTTTTATGAAAGCCGACAATAATTTCCTTAGCCGATTCGTGATTTTTTAAGAGCCAATTACGCCACTGTTTAGCAGTAGCAAAGAACGTTGGTATCATCCTTTATTCTGAATTTTCTTAATTAAGGCATCTACAATCGCACGAAGTTCATCTAAAAGTACCGGATCGGTAATGTTTCCTTCTGCTGAGATACGCTTTTTTGTGAATGGTATATTAAGCGAACCACCTTCAGGGATAGCTGTACTTAATGCCTTCATCACCAGTAATAGCGAGGCATGGGCATTCTCTCCCCCAGAAGCAAGGGGCGATGAACTGATCGTTACTGTGGGCTTATACAATAATTCCCCGGAAGAAACCAGCCAATCAAAGGCATTTTTAAGAGCTCCCGGCATAGCAAAGGCATATTCAGGCGTGCCGATAATAATACCATCAGCCTTAGCAACGGCCTCTCGCAGATGTAGTACCGATTCTGGAAAAGGTTCTATATCGATGTCCGGATTAAAATGCGGCAAATCACCCAAACGGTCATATATGGTAATAGCGCAGCCTTCAGGAGCAATGGAAGATAGCGTTCTTAATATAGCGGTTGCTGCGGATGCTTCGCGAAGGCTCCCGGAGATAGTCAGAATAGAAAAGGTTGTCGTCATTGAATATGGTAATCGATCAAGGTACGCTGAACTCCGGCAGCCGTTTGTCCGGATCCGATGATAGCGTATGGCTCCCGCCTTTCTTTAACTATATACCCAAGCTTGGGTGAAACGATCATATAACTATGGATATGAAATTCCACGTTTTGATCAGGAGAATTAGTGAGCGAGAGATCGAGGGAAACGTTAATTTTAGAACAGGTAAAGGTTGAATCCTTCACTGTTTGTGAGACAATGCCTCCAAAAGAAGTAGTTTCTTTTATAACGGCATGTCCTTGTATCGGATCGACACTATCAAGGAGTACTTTAGAAAAATTGGTAAATGAATGTACCGGATATTGCACCCAGGTATTAGGAATATCGGAAGCGCCCAATTCATTTATTATGAAGTCGCCGTATGCTGTTTTATAAAGGTACCGGTCGGAAGTGCCCTGCCATCCAAGGTCAAACGAAGTCGATACTATATGGGTCACATTCGTCATTCCATAGATTGTAACTCCTACCTCGGCAACAGAATCGATGGTCGTGATAGCGGATAACGGATCAATATTTCCCAGGGTATCGATAGTTACCTCATTATATGTAAACGTGCTTCCGGCTGTTAATTGGGCTGTTGGGGGTAAAGAATTTCCCGTTCCAGTATTAGTGGCTGAATCGGAGCAACCGAGAAAAAAACTACTAAAGATAAGAAGAACGAGAATCAGATTGGTTTTCATACTACAGAAGATAAATGAGAACGGGTGGAAAACGTTTTAGCACCATAATCTATCCCCGGAATTCACGTTCGATTGGCGGTGTTGTACTGCGCTCTCGTGAGAACCAAGAAAGGGCCCTTAGCTCAGTTGGTCAGAGCAGTCGACTCATAATCGATTGGTCGCAGGTTCAAGTCCTGCAGGGCCCACCATTTCAATGCAGGATAATCCCTTTTCTCAGCCGCACGAATACTGGATGCGCTTTGCCTTTCGCGAAGCTGAAAAAGCCTTTGAAGCCGATGAAGTCCCGATCGGTTGCGTGATCGTCAGGAATGGAATAGTGATCGGTAAAGGCTATAATCAAACCGAGCAACTAAACGATCCTACCGCTCATGCAGAGATGATCGCCATAACCTCTGCCTGTTCTACGATCGAAGAAAAATTTCTTACCGATTGCACGCTATACGTGACATTAGAACCCTGCCCGATGTGCGCCGGGGCAATGGTAAATTCAAGAATCGGAAAGCTGGTCTTCGGTGCCTATGATCCTAAAGCCGGTGCCGCCGGGACATTATTTACCATAACCGAAGATAAACGGCTTAATCATCGAATTCATACCATCGGCGGTATCCTCGATGCAGAATGCGGAGCCATCCTGAAGGAATATTTTAAAAAGAAACGATCATAGCCTTAGAATGGCCGTTTGAATCGCAAGAAGAAACGGTCTCCACCGCTTATATCGGTTCGAAACATTACTCCGAGTTGAATGCCGGCCGTATGTCCGATACCAATTCCTGTGTTATAGGCGATTGTATTTGTGCGCAGATCCTGAAATCCTTTCAACGGGCTGGCATTTGAATCGGCGATAGTAAGGAAGCCGAAATCATTCAGCAAAAGTAACTGAACATCGGCGGCCTGAAAGAACGAACTAAGTTCGGTAAGGCTAAAGCGCAGTTCGGTATTAAGAAGAGCCATCCTGTTACCGGCAAAGATCTTATTTTTATAGGCTGGGAGAGTGGAAGGGCCTCCGAGATATAGCAGTTTTTGAATTGGAACATTTCCTGTTACACTTTGCAGGCGCAGACGCGTATCGAATGAAATTCCGCTGATAATCGGTACATACCCCCGTGCTTCGAACAAATAAGAAGCATAGGTCGTAGATGCTGCCGGGTTGGAGCCAAATTCTAATTGAAGCAGGAAGGCATGGCCTTTGAGGTATTCCAGGAAAACGTTATCGCCAAAGACATTTGGCTGCCGGGTTGTCTTTGGGTTAACCTCTTCGTTGCCGGCAGTGATTACCCAGGAATTATAACGGCCCGTACTGATCGGAGGATTTTCAGGCAATACTTTATTTCCGCCAAAGCGGCCGTAAAATACTCGCTGTAACTGGTCATAATAAATATCGCTGCGATATTCTACTCTCAATTCGGTATAGAGGTTGGGGCGAAAGGCCATCGAAGCATTCCACCCATCGATCTTGAAGTAATCGCGAAAATCTTCGCGGGCAAAAAAAGCATAGACCATATTCTCATAGCGGTCGGCTCTCCAATAATCTTCAGTGGAAGTCATGTCATGATATTCGGCCCCGAGTGCAAGGGTCGGTACCCATCGCCATAGTTCGACTGGGGTGGTATCGCTGAAAGAAGAAAGGGGGATCCGATATTCACCTGCTACTTGCGATTGGCCTTTATGCTCGGCGAAACCATAGATGATTCCACCGCGAATACCTAATTCTTCATGCCTTCCGATATTTACAAACGATGGAGTTGCCAATCCTAAGACGAATCCGTTCACCCTGTTGAAATCCATAAAGGAAAGACCTTCTTGGAAAGGAGTAAGGTGTTCATTTGGCGAGGAAGTAATAATAAAAGCATGTTTATGAACACCAAAAAGCTCGCCCATTCTGATGGCCAATTGAAAAAGTTGATCGGTGCTATCGGTCTGCCCGTTCTTTGTACTATCGGTTGCCGATAGCGAAGATTCGGAAAGTGCTACCGGCTGTCCGGCTTTCACCGATACGCTTAATGCGCCGATCCATAATACGGCAAGAATAACAATAGTATAGGGCCTCGATACTGGCATGGAAATGTGGGTTTCTCTATGCCGAACAAACACCAAACTTAGCGCAAACGGTTTGCGAGCTTTGGAGAAAGATTTTCGAGTCGCCGGTGGAGAATTTGTAACTCCGGCACGGAAAATATTTTATAAAATAATAGTATAAGGGCAATATTGAGAGAGCCTCCGAGGATAAGCCGGATGATCTCTGATACACCGATAACATTACACACAAGCATCGCCAAAGCAGAGGCCGTAAACGAAAGCACTAACAACCGGGTTGTCGAAGGCAGGTTGATCGCTTTACCAATATACTTTCTGGAAAAATAGGCTTCGGTCCCACAAGCCGCGGCGTTGCAATACTGAGTACCGATGATCGCTCCGAGCCCTCCGAAGAAGGTAATAAGTACCACATTAATGATGAGATTCAGGATTCCCCAGAAGAGGCGGTTTTTAAACACGATCCGTTCTTTGCCTGCCGAGACCAGCGACGTGATCTGCATCCCTCCTCCAAAACCGCCAACACTAATAATCAGAGAAACAATACCGATCTGTACCATAATGGCAGCACTGGAAAAGGAAGGGCCGAGTAACAGCGCTATGATCGAATCGATAAATAAAAAAACGAACGTACACAGAGGAAGCAAGACGATACTTTGAAAGCCGGCAATTTCCTGACGGGCTTTAGTAAGGGCAGGGTATCCGTTGCCTTCGGATTCATCCTGATGCGCAAGTTTTGAAAAAATAGATACAAGAGTGCCCCCCAGACCAAATAGAAAAATATATTCGGTCACCATTAAGATTTGCGCCGCCGAATAGTATAAACCTATTTGGGAGGAGTGCTCGCCTAAGATGGCTCGCATCATCAGTATATCGGGCTGTTTGCCGAGCACGGTACTTAGTAAGTCGTTTCCCCAGGTTGTAATACCATACACAAGCAGTGGTGTTGCCAGGAAACTCAGTATATGTCGTGGCCTTGTTAAAAAGGAGCGGATCGCCCGAAAGATAGTTGTACTGCTCAGATGGCTAACCGAACCGCTATGGATGCTGACGTGCATTCGTAGCGAACTGTACATAAGCACTGCGCTTAAACAAAAACTGCCGGTATAAAGCGTAATAGCAGTAGTAAGTGTAAGATTGCCAGTGACGATCAGGGCAATTCCTATAAGCAAAAGGGCAGAGCGGGAAATAATACTGCTTAAAAATACTTTTTTAGTCTCAAGCAGACCGGTAAGTGCGAACGTAGAAAAAGCGCTCAGGCCCTGAGCTATTAAAAAAAGGATCAGATGCGGGGAATATAGTTGAAGAGCGCCGAACGATCTCTGTAATGAAGGCACCCATATAGGTAATACTAAAAATACGCAGGCGACAAGAAGCGAGACTGCGGAGATGATTAGCATTCGAAACGCCAGAAGCGTCGTGATGAAATGAGGCAGGCGAAGCGTTTCTATCTTATCGAACGACTCAGGTTCAGAAGTATGCTCATTGGAAATAATTCGCTGGATAAACCGGAGCAGTACTCCATCGACTCCGAAAGCACCTACCATCGAAAGAATTGCTGCCAACGATAAAAAGACCGCATAAGGAGCTGAGATTTCCGGGCCGAATTGCCGGACGACAAGGATTGTATAGAGATTGGTCAGCCCGAATTCGGAAAGCTTATAAAGGTAATTCCACGCATAACCATGGGTCGCTTTTTTTGCAAATTCTGTTGCGGCCATCGTTACCCTCTATCGAGAATATGACGAAGAAACGATGCCGCTCGTTTAGCGAACACCGACCAGGAAAATTCCGAGCGTACACGCTCGCGGGCTAATTGTTTGAGTTCGTCCTTTTTTTCTTTCGGCAAGGAAAGAACGGCATGCAGGGTTTGAATCAAACTATCGGCATTATTTTCTTCGAAGACGAATCCCTGTTCTCCCATTACTTCCGGTATCGCTCCGGAAGAGGATCCGATAACAATTGCTCCCGCCGCCTGAGCCTCTATTAGCACCCTGCCAAATTGCTCAGCCCACATATTCACCCTTCGGCTCGGCAATACGAGAATATCCAGTAGATGCATGTACGCCGGGATCTCGGCATGAGCTACACTTTGAATATGGATGAGTTTGCTGCGAATATTATATTCATCGGCCAGGCGAAGCATCTCTGCTTCATAGTCTCCGCTGCCGATGATCAGAAGCCTGGTCGTATCTGAAGCTACAGTGGCAAAGGCTTTGAGCAGGAGGTCCAGGCCTTTCATATAGAGTAAGCGGCCGACATATCCTATGACCTGAATTTCAGGAGATAATCCCAACCGCATTTTGAGAGCCGTAACCTGATCTTCTTCGACCTGTTCGAACGAAGCCGTTTCTACTCCATAGCCGATCTTTTGTATCGGATTGGCAAAATTGGTATTTCTAAGAGCTTCGATCCCATCGGTATTGGCTGTTAATGCGCCGGCAAAGCGATCGAGCGTCCAACGGGAAACCAATCGATACCACAAGGAGGGGCGGTAATCGAAGACCTCGTATGAAAGGTTATTCCAGGTAAAGACAACTATAGGCGCCGAAGAAGCATACAGATACTGATAAAATAACACCTGCAGTGCGAACAGCGAGAAGGGCTCTTCCATAAGGAAGATGATATCCGGTCGTGAAAGCAGGAATGCTTTCTTTAGCCCTGAAATATAAAAGCCGCGATTTTCTTTACCTTTCCATAGGGCGGTGCCGACTACGAAGGAATAGGGGGCGGCTGCTTTCAACGGTGTGGTCTTGGTAAGGCGTTCATTCATGACCCAGCCATCGACCGTCAGGGCCGTAAGATCAATTCCCTCGAGCGTTCCTAATTCATCGATACAGCGGCGATAGGCCTCTGTATAGAACATGGAATTGATGCATAGTACCCGCATGGTACGACGACGGCTTAGGAAGTAGCTTTTTTGCCCTTAAGATAAGATAGAAACATCAGGTAACGGGTATGCTCTTGAGGATGCTCTCTGACGTTCTCTTTAAATTTCTTCCAGATCACATATAAAATGGAAATAAAGAGACCGGCAAATACTCCGAGAGCAAGCATTACTGCCCGTTTGGGAGAACTCTTGCGCTCCGGTACGATCGCAGAATCCAATACCGTAAGTGTTGGCAAATTGCGCTGTTCGTTTATCCGCTCCTGTTCGAGCTGCTGGCGAAGATAAGCCGAAACCGTTTCGAGCATTTTCACTTCGCGGGTAAGCTTTGCAAGAGTGCGGGTAAGAGTCGGTACGCTATCGAGCGCGAGTACATATTCACCGACTCCGCCTTCATCATATTTTTTTAATTGACGGCGAGTTTCATCTAACTGCGAACGAAGAATTTCAATCTGGCCGGCGTTCGGAGACATCTCCCGCTCGGCAGCAGCTACCTGAATGGAAAGTTGTTGTTCCTGCGAAGAAAGCTGTGCCGCGCTGGTAACGGCGGCGGCAAGCTGCTCGGTCAGGGCAATGGCTTTATGTTCTTGCTGAAACGCCTGCAAGTGAGTATAGGCGGTATCTAATTGTAGAATTCGGGACTTATATTCACCTTCGACGAAGATCCTGGTATTGCGGGCCGTAGTCATTAGCCGTTCGCGGTTGTAATAGTCCAGATGTTCGACGAAGAGTTTAGCAAGGTAGGGGACAAGAGCCCTTGCTGAGTCCTTTTCTGCGCCGCTCGGAAACCAGTGGGTTTTGATATCAACCTGTACATTAAAAATACCATTGCGTAGCGGTTCCGATGTCAGGCATTCGTTCACCATATAGCCGATATAGCGCTCGGTAGTATCCCAGGAAGAAAAATATCTTCTGATACGAGGATCACGGGCAATTTCTTCGGAGACTGTTCGTGAATCGAGAATATTTTTGAACATATCGAGCGCCGGGTTTTCTGCCGATTTCATCAGGTCAAGGGCGCCGCTTCCGCCTGAACCTGTCAGAAACGATAATAACTGGCTGCCGCCACTTTGCTTTTCCGGTGGAACAAGAGTCGATAGTCCGGAATAAGTGAACGGCATGATGTAGGTAAATGCAAAAAAGAAAAACCCGAAGCCGATCATGTAAAGAAACACAATGCGCTTATTGCGGGCCATTGCCGAAAAGAAATCCAACAGATGGAGATCTTTCTTCTTCTCAGGTGCGGGCGAAGCCGTCGGGGTGGAATAAGAAGTTGGTTCTTGAGTCATCGTTGAAATTCTTATTTTCGAAGCAAGAGCACACCGGCAATGATGGTAATAACCTGCGCTGTGATAGCCGTGGCCAGCTGGAAGTTTTCCCAGAAGGTGGGCCGTTCGGCAGGAATAATGATCGAATCGCCCGGACCGATCTGATAATGCGAATCGGAACGAGGATTGATATAACTTCCGGTCTTGGCATTGATCACGCGTACCGCCCCTTTATCGGAAGAAGAAGTATAGCCGCCAGCCCGTGCAATATAATCCTCATACGTATATCCCTCTTCATAGGTGATATTGCCGGGGTTGACAACAGTGCCGAGAATACTGACGAACCCGCGGGCTCTTGGTATCCAGATCGAATCCTGGTCGCGCAGTAAAATATTCTGAGACAGATCGTTCTTCTCGATCAGATCTTTGAAGTTTACTACCATGACCGAGCGGCCAAGCTGACGCGAGCGGGCCATGTAATAATTGAACTGATCGTCGGTAATGCGCTTCTCTTCGGTCGTTCCTTTCATACGCTCGAGCATGATGAATTCCGGATCGGATTCCCAGGCGCCAATACCGGCCCGGCGAAGTACGACGGCTTCATCGAGCGATCCGGTAGGAAGGATGCCTCCGGCGCGCTGGATGACATCGAGAATTCTTGTCTGCCCGAGTTCGATAGAGTATTTTCCTGGATAGGTTACTTCACCGGATACCGAAACAACCCTTGGAGTATGATATTGGCTATACCCTTTGACGGCGATCACATCGCCTTCCTGTAGCTCTTCATCTTTGCCTGAGATAAGATTTACCGTTCGGCGCACCGCTCTATCTGGTGAATTAGGGCCGAAGCTTGCAACTTCTATCGAATCGAGCTGTGCCGATGGCAAGGGCGATCCTGCTATTTCAATGGCCGTAGAGATTTTATCCCCCGGAGCAAACTCATAAATACCCGGTTTTGCAACAGCCCCGCTGATAGTAAAGTACTTGGTAACCTTTCTGACAATGATAACATCGCCGCCTTCGACGGGCGGATTGGTACTTACATCGCCCGTTTCATAATATTTCAGAAGATCGGCGGTCGTACGAAGCGAGCCATCGGGGCGCCTGATCTCGATATTACGTAAGGCCGATTTTTCTTTTAAGTCCCCGGCTTTTGCAATTACTTCACTTACTCTCATCAGGGAAGTAACCGTCTGGATGCCCGGCTGTAATACTTCACCAAGAACACTCACTTTAATGCTCTTCAAGCGCCGTATCGATAAATGCGCATCGGGCATTTTATAATCACGGGCAAGAAGTTTATTAACTTTTGCTTCGGCCTCAGTGACCGTCAGACCGCTAATAGAAACCTCTCCGGTTCGCGGGACGATAAGCTTGCCTTCGGGGGTGACCGTAAGATCCTGATCAAGGAAATGGGCGGCATACACATTGAGATAAACTCCATCTCCCGGACCGAGCACATACTTCGAAGGATCGATAGCTCCTTCGAGAGCCTGCGGGTCAGTACCGGCTCTGATGGCCTGGCGCTGCATCAGGAGTTTTTCCGTGAGCGTATCGGCAACAGCCGTTTTATTTTGATATTGTTTATCGGGGCCGGTAAATTGGGCGCTTGCCGATGAGATGAGTAGTGGTAAGAGAACCAAAGCCATTACATACCATAATGCTTTGGCGGATACCTGGTTCAATTGTACTGCTTTAGGTGTAAGCTTCACTGGTCTGTACTGATTCAATGGTTCTTACAAGAATAGTACCTTGCAAGTTCGCTTTGGTGAGTGCACTTTTCAGTACCCCCTGATAAAAGCGAACATTGGAAACAGCAGGAAGCTCAAAGTAGCTCCGCCTGGCAGGAGAGGAACTTGGCCATAGGTGCCTCTATGTTGGACCCCAATAAACACTGTAATTATGGTAGAAAAGACGATAAAAACCAGCATCGATGTTGCCGCTCCGGTCTCAAAAGTTTGGGAGGCCCTTACTAACCCAGCCCTGACCCCAAAATATATGTATGGTTGCGAGGCTATTTCCGATTGGAAGATCGGCAGCCCGCTTATCTGGAAAAGTGTTACCGATGGGATAGTCTATGTAACAGGTAACGTAAAAGTGTTTGAGCCGAATCGCCGTTTGGATTATACCGTCTTCGATCCTAATAGTACTATGGAAGACATTCCCGAAAACCATCTCACTATGACCTTCGAGCTTTCCGAAAATAATGGTAACGCCCATGTCGATATCTCCATGGGAGATTTCTCAACGGTCGCCAACGGGGAAGCCCGATACGAGGATTCTATCAAAGGCGGAGATGGGGTTTGGCAGGTCTTTAAAGCTGTAGTTGAAGAAGGAAAATAAATTACCCCTATAGATATTATTACTAAAGCCCTCTTAAGAGGGCTTTTTCTTTATACATATTGACCATAGTAATGGTAAACGATTTAAGAATAATGACAGTTGAACACCCATTCAGTGCACTTTATTTCTGCTAAGATCTATGCAGCACCTACCCCCATTTACTATGCATAAATCTATTGTTGTCATTCTGATTGCCATATTCCTGGTATCTTGTAAGTCTGCAACGGAAACAACATCGGTTACTTCAACAGCAGCAGTCAATCAGGTAATGCATATCCTCGACACTATCCAAAATATGTTCGTCGATATTGCTCAAAGCTCGTCAGGCAGTCCGGGAGAGATAATAGTAAAAACTACCGATTGGGTACGCACTCAACCCACGGTAAAAGATGCTTTTTGGTACGATAGCTCTTATATCGAAATAGAGTTACAATCTGGCCTGCACGCCACGTTTTCTCTTAACCGCTTTGGGAGTGACAGTCTCAGCCTTAATCGGGGTGGCACTCCCACGCAATCCACAACCGGTTTTTCATCACCTATTGCGGCCAACCATACTATCGATAATAAAAATATTCTGATCTACGCTCCATTCGTTGCTACCGGCGATGTCGATAATCTATACGCAGCCGGTGAGCTAAATAAGCTGGTAACCACTATTCAAAATGCAGGCGCCTATAAAGTAATTTTACTGGAATATGATAAATGTACTGTCGGCGCGCTTGAATCATTCGGTCAATATGGAGTAGTCATCTTGAGCACTCATGGTATGCCTGATGGTTTTCTGATTGGTCAAGCTGTACCAGGTATTTCCGAATACGATTCGACCGATGCTCAGATAAAAGAGCTGCTAAATTATTCGCTCGGAGCGGGTGGGTATGATAAGGTACGAAATGGATATTTTAGCTTTGCCTATCTCGAGAATATCGCTAATCTGATCGATTGGCAAACCTTTTTGAAAAAGAAAAGCCGTGATGGCGGACTTTGGTTATTAAAGATCAATTCAAAATTTATTGAGACTATCCCTTCGCTTTCTAAGACCATTATCTTAGGTAATATGTGCTATTCCGGCAGGAGAATCTTCCATGGCTAAACGCGGGACTGTTAAAGTTGATATTCCTATTCAACAGGCTTTTATAGATAAATCGCCTATTAGTTATTATTCTTACGGATATGGCGATGGCACATCGGCGCCCGTCGATAATGACTTTGCGAAACGAATGGAAGATTCGCTTCTCCATGCACTATTATACGATGGAGATAGTACCGGGATTGCTCACCTGAACCCACAGGGCGATGAATATACTGCAAGCCAGTTTACTCTTCCTCATGCCCCGGCAAGCCCGGATATGCCGCTCAATCAGGAGGGCCATGATGATTATAGTTATTCCAATTGCGTATCCGAATTCACCGATGCCCGTGACGGACAAAAATATAAAGCGGTCTGTATTGGTAAACAGAACTGGATGGCTGAAAATCTGAGGTATAATGCTTCGGGGAGCGATTGTTATCCTACTGCCGATTGCAATAAATACGGCCGGCTTTATGAATGGAGCACCGTAATGAATAGCTCGGCTGCAAGCACAGCAAACCCAAGTGGTGTACAGGGTATTTGCCCCAAGGGCTGGCATATCCCAAGCCAGGCCGAATGGCAGCAGTTGATTACGACTATTGGTGGCCAACATTCCGGCGGTGCCCTTAAAGCTACCGCTGATTGGAACAGCCCGAATCTTGGAGCAACAAATGCCTTTGGATTTACTGCACTTGGAGGAGGTCAATACTATCCCGATAGCAATGCTTATTACTTCTTAAATCAGGAAGGCTATTGGTGGTCGGCCAGTCTTGGTACTAATCCCAACAGCCATTACTATGCTATCCTGACCTCATCCGGTAAGGATATTATTATGGGCAATCTCTTGCTTGGCGATGATAAATATAAATTTTCCTGTCGTTGTCTGAAAGATTAGGAATTAACTACTTCTTTACCCGATAAAAATTATTCCTCGTTTTTCGTTGTTTTGCTCATTCTATAGACCAATACCCAAAGAATGAGTACCGCATTTTCCCAATACGAATCCTTTCACACCCGCCACATAGGACCCGATACTACCGAGCAGCAGCTTATGCTTCAAATGCTCGGCCTTTCCTCACTTGAAGAGCTTATCGCCGAGACTATTCCGGCCTCGATCCGATTAAAGCAGCCAATGTCCGGTCTTTCCGCTAAAACGGAAGTCGAATTTTTGAAGGATATTGCTTCATTAGCTTCCGAGAATAAGATCTGTAAGTCTTATATCGGAATGGGATATTATGACACGGTTACTCCACCGGTCATCTTAAGAAACGTATTCGAAAATCCGGGTTGGTATACCCAATACACTCCATACCAGGCTGAGATTGCTCAGGGACGATTAGAATCGTTGCTGAATTTCCAGACGGTCGTGATCGACCTCACGGGTATGGAGATCGCAAACGCCTCGCTGCTCGATGAAGCAACGGCTGCTGCCGAAGCCATGCATCTTATGTATGCCGTGCGCGAACAGGAGTTAGTAAAGCGCGATGCCAATACGCTCTTCGTTTCGAGTTCGGTCTTTCCACAGACGCTCGATGTACTTATTACCCGAGCCGAGCCGCTCGGTATTAATCTGATCGTCGATACGCCTGAGAATATCTCCAAAAATTGGAATGACGATATTTTCGGTGCTATTATCCAGTATCCCGATAATGAAGGCGCGATCCATAACCCGAAAGCCTTCATCGATACCTGCCATAGTCATGGTGCAAAAGTAGCCGTTGGCAGCGATCTGTTAAGTTTAGTACTCATTACCCCTCCGGGCGAACTCGGCGCCGATATTGTATATGGTAGTGCTCAACGCTTTGGAGTACCGCTCGGATACGGCGGTCCGCATGCAGCCTTCTTTGCTGCCCGCGAAGCCTATAAGCGTCAGATGCCAGGTCGTATCATTGGCGTCTCCATCGATTCTAATAATAAGCGTGCCCTGAGAATGGCACTGCAAACGCGCGAACAGCATATCAAGCGCGATAAAGCAACGAGTAATATTTGTACCGCACAGGCATTGCTTGCCAACATCGCTGCAATGTATGCCGTCTATCATGGCCCTGAAGGATTGAAGCTTATTGCTAATCGCGTGCATGCGTTGGCAACCATGCTCGGTAAAGGCCTTGCCGATGTAGGTTATAAGTTGACCTCGAAAGAATATTTCGATACTGTTAATATCGTTCTTGATGCTTCTGCTATGACCATGCTTCGTAGCGAAGCTGAAAAAGCAGGCATCAACCTACGCTACACTTCTTCGGGCGTCAGTATTTCGCTCGATGAAACGACGACGGCTGATGATGTACTGCAACTGCTCTCGCTCTTTAAGAGCGTAAAAGGAAGCAACGGATCAAAGCTTGATGTGAATGTCTTAGCTGCTTCGGCTGTAAGTGCAATCCCATCTGAACTGCGTCGCTCTTCTTCTTTCCTTACGCATCCGGTCTTTAACTCGCATCATTCCGAGACGGAAATGCTGCGCTACCTCAAGTTACTTGAGAACCGCGATCTTTCGCTTACGCATTCGATGATCGCTCTCGGATCATGCACGATGAAGCTTAATGCTACTTCGGAAATGATCCCGGTGACGATGCCTGGCTTTGGCAAAATTCATCCCTTCGCACCGCTCGATCAGACGAAAGGTTACCAGAAAGTATTCACCGAGCTTGAAAAAGCACTTTGCGATATTACCGGCTTCGATGCCGTATCGCTGCAGCCGAATGCCGGTGCTCAGGGTGAGTATGCCGGTTTATTGGTAATTCGTGAGTATTTGAAGTCGATCGGGCAGGGACATCGTGATGTCGTTGTCATTCCGGCTTCGGCTCATGGTACTAATCCTGCAAGTGCTGTAATGGCTGGCATGAAAGTCGTCGTTACTAAGACCGATGCTAATGGCAATATCGATCTCGACGATCTCCGTGCAAAAGCCGAACAGCACAAAGACGATCTTGCTGCTCTGATGGTAACCTATCCTTCGACCCACGGTGTGTTCGAAGAAAGCATCATCGAAATTTGTAATCTCATCCATTCATTCGGTGGCCAAGTTTATATGGATGGCGCTAACATGAATGCACAGGTTGGTTTGACGAGCCCGAGCATGATCGGCGCGGATGTCTGCCATTTGAATCTTCACAAAACCTTCTGCATCCCGCACGGCGGTGGCGGTCCGGGAATGGGACCGATCGGTGTTGCAAAGCACCTCGCTCCATTCTTACCGGGTCATGCCGTAGTTGAGATCGGTGGCGATCAGGCTACGCATGCAGTCTCTGCTGCTCCGTGGGGAAGTGCCAGCATCTTATTGATCTCGTGGGCATACATTGCCATGATGGGCTACGATGGACTTACCGAAGCAACGAAGGTCGCTATCCTTAATGCGAATTACATCAAAGCCCGTCTGGAAAAACATTTCCCGATTCTTTATCAGGGAAGCAAGGGCAGAGTAGCGCATGAAATGATCGTCGATATGCGCGGCTTCAAGCATTCGGTTGGTATCGAAGTAGAAGATATCGCCAAGCGCTTGATGGATTATGGCTTCCATGCGCCGACGGTTTCTTTCCCGGTGGCCGGTACACTGATGATCGAACCGACAGAAAGCGAATCGTTGCATGAGCTTGATCGCTTCTGCGATGCACTTATTTCCATCAAGAAAGAGATCGAAGAAATTGCTGAAGGCAGTGCCGATAAAGAAGACAACGTCCTAAAGCACTCGCCGCATACGCTCGAAGTGCTTATTGCCGACGATTGGAAGCATGCTTACTCACGCGAGAAAGCTGCGTACCCGGCTCCGTGGTTGCGCGGTAATAAATTCTGGACTTCAGTCGGCCGAGTTAATGGTGCCTATGGTGACAGGCAACTCGTCTGTAGCTGCCCGCCGATCGAAGAGTATGCTGAAACAGCTAATTAATGCTTAAATAAAAGACGCCCTTCGGGGCGTCTTTTGTATCTATGCAGCACTCACCGACATCTTATATCTCAGGTTTTCCTTTACCACCTGATAAATCGATCCTTCATCGGGTATTGATGGTCTCTGCGCTTACTACTTCTGTCGTAACGATAGAAGAAGTTAATGAACTACCGGCCGATATTCAAACAACGATTTCTGCTCTTCGACAATTAGGTGTTAGCATTGAGCGATCTGATAATAAACTGATCGTGCATGGAGTGGGGAAGCAAGGATTCATACCACCGACGTCTCCTATCGACTGTGGAAATTCCGGTACAACGGCGCGGCTCCTGATGGGCATTCTTGCATCGCAGCAGTTTTCATCCGAGCTTATCGGCGATGCTTCGCTCTCGCGGCGACCAATGAAGCGTCTTGCAGAATTGTTATGTAAGAATCTTGGTGCCGATATTACGACTACGAATGGTTCATTACCGGTTACTATTCGCGGCAAGCAACTCCACACTGGGGAAGTGATCCTTCCGGTTGCCTCGGCTCAGATAAAATCCTCGTTGCTACTGGCTGCTTATGTCTCAGGAGTTGATTGCACTATTGAAGAGCCTTGGCAAAGCAGAGATCATACCGAGTTGTTATTCCAAGCATTAGGAGTTTCCGTCGAGCGAAGCGCAAATCGCATCTCTGCCAGAACCAGTAGTGAAATGCTGCTTGCTTCTGAGTATAGCTATACTATCCCTAATGATCTCTCTGCAGCAGTTTTTCTTATTGTCGGTGCGCTCATTGCGAAAAAAAATATTCGCCTCGAGCATTGCGTCTTAAATCCGACAAGAACTGCAGCACTGGATTGCCTTATTGCAAGCGGCGCTCCCATTTTTTTTGAATCGGTCTATTGTAAGCACGGAGAGCGCATTGGTATTATTATTGTAGCCGGTGAGCAAGCCACCGCACTGCGCCCATTTACTATCGGCGGTGAGTTGATTGCCAATCTTCAGGATGAGATACCCGCGCTATCGGTGCTCGCTATGTTTCTTGATGGTAATAGTGTTATCGAAGATGCCGGTGAACTTCGATTAAAAGAGAGCGACCGGCTGGCCGCGATCGCCAAAAATATCCGGCTATGTGGCGGAACAGTTGAAGAAACTCCTCATGAGCTTTCTATCACTGGTAATAGTATATTTGCACCTATAGATGTTACTATAGATACAGCCGGAGATCATCGAATAGCGATGAGCTTTGCATTGCTGCAATTGCGGGCAGATGTGCAAGTAACCATTCCTGAAGCTTCAGTTGTTACTATTTCTTATCCATCGTTCTTTACCGCAATGGATAGACTTGCAACGTAAAAACAATAGTGGGTTATGAAAGCAGTGTTATTCGGGCGTGAGCTCTCCCATAGTATTTCCGATGCAGTCCATCGGGAAATATTTCCGATTATTGCTTCCCGCCTGAGATATGATAGTGCTCCCATGCTCTATTCATTAGAGGAAGTGCCTTCCGAAGCAGAGTTCAAACTACGGGTTTTGGAGATGGCTCATTTAGGAATCACCGGCGCCAATGTGACCTATCCCTACAAGGGCACATCCTTTTTAATCTCAAAGACACATGTCGGCCCTTCTTCTGCTATCAGATCGGCTAATACCTTACGCTATACTGCCAATGGGATCGATTGTACCAGTACCGATGGCCAGGGGTATATTACTGCATTAAAACGGTCCTACCCCAACCTCGATCCTGACCAATATCATTTAGTAATGCTCGGTAGTGGAGAAACGGCAAAAGCGATAATGTATAGTTTGTGTACTCAATGGATGCCTCTATCACTTACGATCGTAGCACGGTCGATAGCCAATGCTCAACAATTGGCAGAGTTCTGTGTAGCAGAGGCACCCGGCCCCTCGGTACGAGTAATGTCGATCAATGAGTTTGTGAATGATTTTCCGCAATCGCGTAAGCGAATGATCATTCAGGCAACGCCGGTTGGACAAATTAATCATACCGGCAATCTTGCTGCAGGCTTTCGTTGGGATGAAAGCGATCTTGCCAGCGACCTTATCTATAATCCACTTCAAACGGCTTTTTTACGATCGGCAGCCGCAAGCGGAGCAAAAACCATTAATGGCCTGGGAATGCTGATCGAACAAGCAGCCCTTTCGCAAGTCTTTTGGCTTACCGGGCTTTTGCCGAAGGACTCCCCGCTTACTTTCGAAGAATTTACGACGATATACGAGCGTCTTTCGGTGTTATTAACGGCATGAGCCAATTACGTATCCTCACCGCAGGAGAATCGCACGGTAAAGAACTCATCGGTATTATCGAAGGCATACCGGCTGGTTTGCCGCTTATTGCTTCGCTTGATATCGACCCTATCCTTAAGCGCCGTCAGGGCGGCTATGGGCGTTCACACCGCCAGCAGATAGAATCCGATGCGGCTGAAATCGTAAGTGGCGTTCGCTTTGGCATTACGACCGGCGCTCCAATCGCCATCAAGATCGAAAATAAAGACTGGAAGCATTGGACAACAAAAATGTCCGTTGTCCCAGAAGAAGTTGAGTATCAAAAAGTAACCATCCCGCGGCCCGGCCATGCCGATCTGGTCGGAGCGATAAAGTATAATCATACCGACGATCTTCGCAATGTCTTAGAACGCGCCAGTGCCCGTGAGACGGCAATGCGTGTCGCTCTCGGCGCTATCTGCACAAAATTCCTTGCTCATATCGGTATCGATTGCCTTTCATTTACCGTATCTATTGGGAGGGTTTCTGCTTCAGCTCAGCGGCCTAGTGAGATAGAAGTATTAAAGAGTGCACTTGCCGCTTCGAGCGTAACAATGTTCGATGCTGAAGCGACGAAGCGTGCAGAAGCAGCGATCGACGAAGCTAAGTCGTCAGGCAACACGCTTGGTGGTGTGGTGCAGACCGAGTGGTATGGCTTGCCAGTAGGAATAGGCAGCCATGTGCAATGGGATAGAAAGCTCGATGCTGCTATCGCCCAAGCGGTGATGAGCATTCAGGCAGTAAAGGCAGTTGAGATTGGTGATGGTGTTGCTCTTGGAGCTACACCGGGCTCAGAAGCCCATGATGAATTGCATATTGCGGGCGATACGGTTAGCCGTTCTTCCAATCATGCCGGTGGCCTTGAAGGTGGAATGACCAATGGTATGCCCGTGATTGTCCGGGCGACGATGAAGCCCATCTCTACACTCATGCGCCCGTTGGATTCAGTCGATCTGGCGACGGGTGAAGAAACACAGGCGCATATCGAGCGCAGCGATGTCTGTGCAGTACCGGCACTGGCAGTGATCGTCGAGCAAGTTGTAGCGGCAACACTCGCAACAGCAATTCTCGATACCTTCGGCGGCGATACAATGAATGAAGTACAGGACCGGGTGAATCACCGTAGGATAGCAGCAAATATAAAATGACCTGGAGAGGCCGACATATTTATCTGACCGGTTTACCGGGAGCTGGCAAAAGCTCTATCGGTAAAGAGCTTGCTGCGCTCTTGCCGGGATATGAATTTCTTGATCTTGATGCAGAAGTCGAACGCCGCGCCGGTAAGTCTATTGCTGCTTTATTTGCAAGCGAAGGAGAAGCAGCCTTCCGAACTCTTGAACGCAATACGCTTGCC
Source organism: uncultured Alphaproteobacteria bacterium (assembly GCA_964404255.1). GTDB lineage: Bacteria > Bacteroidota > Ignavibacteria > Palsa-1295 > Palsa-1295 > JAFDZW01. The sequence goes on from CAYOJJ010000007.1 coordinate 120,547, forward strand.
GAGATAGCCGAAGAAAATTTTCAGCAACGGCCGTATATTGTTGCAACTGGTGGTGGCACGCCGCTCGATGCGATTAATAGACAACTGATGCGCGGGAGCGGCATTGTAGTCTGGGTTGATGTAACGGTTCGACAGGCAATAAAAAATGTAACGGCTTCGATACTCGGCGGTTCTCAGCGGCCCTTACTATATAGCAGTTCGGTTGAAGAACTGACAAAAAAGATGCGCGACCTGCTCACCGAGCGCACGCCATTCTATGAGCAATCAACACTCCACTTCGTAGCCCGCAGCCAGCGCGATAACGATAGAACGCCCGCCGAACTTGCCGAAGAATTATTAAAAGCGCTCGAGCAAATGTCTCGCCACATCAAGCTTCGCCCGAAGTTTGAGACGTTACTCGTGCCATCAAAGCTAACCGAGCACACAATCTCAATCGGAAGTGGCATCGCAGCGAGCGAACTGGTACGCTCTATTGCCGATCTTGGTGCAGCGCGTGTCGTACTAGTTACGGATTCGACCGTTGCTGCTCTTCATAGTAAAAAGCTCCAGCAGCAAATTTCAAAAGAGCGGGCTCCGGCCTTTGCACTGCATCAGGTTGTTATCGAACCGGGTGAGACTTCTAAAAATAGCTCGACACTTTTTGAGATCATCGATACCTTCGATGAAGTAAATCTTTCGCGTAAAAGTGATCTCATTGTAAGCTTCGGCGGTGGGGTAGTAAGCGATATTGCTGGGTTTGCCGCGAGCATCTATAAGCGCGGAATTCAGATCATTCATATTCCGACGACACTCATTGCACAGGTCGATGCATCTATCGGTGGAAAGACCGGGATCGATCACAAACAAATGAAGAACACGCTCGGCACCTTCTATCAGCCGAAGCGAGTCATTATCGATCCGATCTATTTACAGACACTTCCAAAGCGCGAACTTCACTCAGGTATCGGTGAGCTGTTGAAATATGCGCTTATCGGAAACCCTGAATTGTGGCAGCGTTTATCCAAAATGATACGCCGCCTCTTACGCGGCCTTGATCCGGGGTATGAGCTATTGATCAGGGAAGCAGCAAAAGAAAAGCTTAAATATGTAAGTGCCGATGAATTCGAGCGGCAAAGCGGGGTACGAGAATTGTTAAATTTCGGACATACCTTTGGCCATGCCTTTGAAAGCGCTACCGGCTTTTCAGCGCTCTTGCATGGCGAAGCGGTTATTCTTGGGATGAGAGCAGCGGCGTGGCTTTCAATGACAGAAGGGCTGCTTAGCGAAGACGAGTGGCGCGAAATAGAAGTAGTACTCGGCAGAGTACCGATGCCGACGGTGGAATTCGATCCCGTAGAGATTGTGTCGCTTATGTCGCGTGATAAAAAGCAACAGTCGGGTTCACTGAGATTAGTATTATTAGAACGGATCGGTTCTGCAATAATGTATAGCGAAGCAAAACCCGCTCGCATTAAAGAGGCTATTGAGTTTATTAATTCTGTTTCCTGAGCATGAACATACTCATCCTTCATGGGCCGAACCTGAATCTGCTGGGTGATAGGGAGCCGGAGATTTATGGCACCACGACGCTCGCTGAGATCAATACCGAGCTATTTAATATTGCATCAACACAGCAGGCAGAGTTACGAGCTTTTCAATCGAATCATGAGGGAGTGCTGATCGATCTTATTCATCAGTTTCGCAAATGGGCGACGGGTATTATTATAAATCCAGGGGCTTACACGCATTACTCCTATGCGCTGAGGGATGCACTTTCAACCTTCTCCGGGCCTATTTTCGAAGTGCATTTATCCGATATTACGAAACGGGAAAGTTTTCGGGCTCATTCGGTGTTGCAAGGGCTTCCGAATATTCAACGGATCATGGGACAGGGGGCAAACGGCTACTATGAAGCATTACGACGTTTGACCGTGCCATCATGACCGCAATAGCCCCTGAGCTCAGTGAATAAATACTTCTCGTTCGTAAAAATAGAACATACCTTGTTTTCGCTGCCGGTGATCTTCTCCGGTATGACACTCGGCTACTGGAATCGGCGCATGGCCGGCCTTGAAGTGCCGACAGCAGGTGGCCTTGTTACTATTTCTCTCTTGGTCTTAGCGGCTGCTACAGGTGCGCGTACCGTTGGCTTTGCACTGAATCGAATAATAGATCGCCATATAGATGCCAAGAACCCTCGTACGGCCATTCGTGATCTTCCTTCAGGTAGAATGACGCTTAACCAAGCCTATGGGGTAATGATAGCCGGAGCGCTTGTGTATCTCGCTGCTGCTGCAAGTATCAATTCCCTCTGCCTGATGCTTTCGCCGATACCGCTTGCAGTGTTTGTGCTTTATCCCTTTTTAAAGCGCTTTACGCCTTGGGCGCATTTCGGGGTGGGGCTTTCGCTGGCACTTGGGCCGCTGGGTGGATACTTTGCTATTAATCCGGTGATCGATTCGCATATCTGGCCGGTCTTATGGCTGTTTCTTTTTACCTGGTGCTGGGTAGCTGGCTTCGATATTATCTATGCTACCTACGACGAGGAGTTCGATAAGAAAGAAGGACTCTTCTCATTCCCTTCGGTCTTTGGAAAAAAGAAGGCGTTGCGCTACTCAGGTATCATTCACGTACTTGCTTTTGTATTACTGTGCGGCGTCTATGGCTCAGCATTCTATGGCAGTATTGTCGTAGCAGTCTTGCTGGCCGTTTCCGGCTACCTGCTCTATCTCGAACAGAATAAAGCCGAAGATATCGAGCTGGCATTTTTTAAGATTAATGCCGTGCTGGGCTTTGTTGTCTTTGCATTCGTCTTTACAGGAGTTCAACTCGCATTACCATGATCAAGCGTTCAGAAGTTCAACGTCCGCTTCGTATCGGGCTCGGCATCACCGGCTCGAGCGGGACGATCTATGCAAAAGATTTTCTCGAACGCTGCCCCGAAGATAAGTACCTCATCATGAGTAAGTGGGGGAAGGCCGTTGCAAAAGACGAACTCGGCATGAGCGATCCCGAGCGTCAGCTCGGTGAGCACTGCAAGAATGTCTTTGCCGATACCGACCTAACAGCTCCGTTAGCATCCGGCACTAACCATCTCGATGCTTTTGTAATTCTCCCGGCCTCGACTTCCACGATAGGAAAGATCGCTTCCGGCATTGGCGATACGCTTATCACAAGAACGGCAGCCGTTTGTTTGAAAGAGCGCTTCAAGCTCATTATCTGCGTGCGTGAGACGCCCCTCTCAACTATCACGCTCGAACAACTCGCAACGCTCTCACGCGAAGGAGTGATCGTAATGCCGATCTCACCGCCACTCTATTATGTGCCTGCAACCGTGGAAGAGTATGTGCAAGGGTTCGTCAATAAAGTATTGCAGCACTGCGGGTTTGAATCCGAGCGCGGCTGGCGTTCTGAAGATTTGTAAGCATGAAGCGCAAAGCGATCCATACCCTGCGCCAATATCTTGAGCTTCTTGAAAAAGAAGGCGAGCTAATTCGTATCTCTGCGCCGGTCGATCCGCACCTTGAAGCAGCGGAGATTGCCGTTCGTGCTATGCGTATGGGTGAGCGGGCAATTTTATTTGAGAATATCATCGGCTCGAAATATCCGCTGGCTATGAATATCCTTGCCAGCGATAAACGTATCGAACTGGCGATCGGTAGCTCTGCCGATGAACTAGGGCATAAGTTGATCTCTGCTGCCGAGCAGTTGATGCCTCCCAAGGCTTCAGCAATTATGGATGCTGCACGTTCGCTTGGTAAGCGGGCACTGGCAGCCAGGCCAAAACAGGTTTCCGATTCTCGCCTGAATCTTCCATTAAAACTTTCCGAGCTTCCGGTACTTCAAACATGGAGAGATGATGGCGGAAAATTCATCACGCTTCCTGAAGTTTTTACTTACGATCCTATCTCCGGCAAGCGAAATGTCGGGATGTATCGCGTTCATCTCTTCGACGATAAGACAACCGGTATTCACTGGCAGATTCAAAAAGGCGGTGGCTTTCATTACTCGGTTGCTGAGAAGATGAATCGCTCACTGGAAGTTGCTATTGCCGTAGGTAGTGATCCCGCCATGTTATTAGCTACGGTATCGCCGTTGCCTGAGAATATCGACGAAGTACTGTTTGCCGGTTTTCTTCGCGGTGAACCGACGAAGATGACGCGCGGCAAATCGCTTTCTATTGCAGTACCGGCAGAAGCAGAATTTATTTTGGAAGGCTTAGTCTCGCCGAATGAACGCCGACTTGAAGGTCCGTTCGGCGATCACTTCGGGCATTACTCCCATGCCGGGATGTTTCCGGTCTTTCATGTGAAGGCAATCACCGCTCGACCCGATCCCATCTTTGCCGCTACCGTGGTAGGGAAGCCGCCGATGGAAGATAAATGGCTCGGTGATGCGACGCAGCAGATTCTCGGGCCGCTGGCAAAGCTCATGCATCCGGAAGTGCGCGATGTCTGGGCGTTCTTTGAAGCGGGCTTTCATAACCTGATCGGTGTATCGATGAAGCAGCGCTATGGCAAGGAAGCGATGAAGACAGCGCTTTCGCTTGCCAGCGATAATCAGCTTTCGCTTACCAAGTGCGCGATCATTGTCGATGAAGCCGTAAATAACCGCGATGCCCGTGCGTTATTGCGTTCTATCTCGGATCACTTCGATCCGCACTACGACTTGCTGCTTATCCCGAAGGTAGCAATGGATACGCTTGATTTTACTTCCTACACGATGAATCTCGGCTCGAAGATGCTCATCGATGCTACGCATAAGCTCGCCACCTCGGCAAGCGGCGGCACGTACCCCGAGCGTAAGATCAACGAGTTCTATTTCAAGACCGGCAGCGAAGCAAGAAACCTCACCGATATTGATAGCCGAATCCTCGAATACCGCAGTTACGAAAAGGCGCTACTGGTGGTAAAAGTAAAAGGCGCTTATACTTCCGAGAGCAATGCAGCAAAGCACCTTGAAAATGATATTATCGCTCCAACTCAAACGGCTGGCAGCGAAGTAATTCAGAAATTAATAGCTCCCGAGCGAGTAGCAAACCTACCAACCGGCACCAAGATCGTAGCCGCCGTAAGCGAAGATGTCGATCTTAGCAGCGACATGGAAACCCTCTGGGGTATCTTCACCCGCTTTGATGCCGCGAGAGATATTTTCTTCACTAAGACCACACTCGAACGCTCTATCCCAATCTACGAAGGCATCATGGGCATAGATGCCACCTGGAAGACGGGCTACCCGAATCCCTGCATCATGAATGAAGAGATCATCGATAGGGTAGATAAGCGTTGGAAAGAATACGGATTTTAAAATAAAAAACGGCGGGGTTACCGCCGTTTTTTTTATTCCAAAAGTAATTTCTTACTTCTTCTCGTCATCGACCACCGTGTATTCGGCATTTTCTACGTTGCCGGCGGTGCTCGTTGTGTTGCCTCCCATGTCCGGGCCACTTTGTGGCGGCGGGGCGGAGGTGTTCTGATACATCTGCGTCGAGACTTCGCTCCAGACGCGGTTCAGGGCATCGAGAGCGGTCTTGATCGTTGCAGTGTCGGTGCCTTTGAGGGCGGTCTCGAGCGTTGCGATCGCATCGTTGATCTTGCCCTGGGCTTCCGGCGTCATCTTGTCTTTGAGTTCGTCGAGCTGCTTCTTCGATTGGAATACCATTCCATCTGCCTGATTGCGGGTATCGACTTCCTCTTTGCGCTTGACATCATCGGCTTTGTGAGCTTCGGCATCCGATTTCATCTTCGAGATCTCATCTTTCGAAAGACCACCCGAAGAGGTGATACGGATCGACTGCTCTTTGCCGCTGGCTTTGTCTTTAGCGCTGACGTTCAGGATACCATTGGCATCGATATCGAAGGTAACTTCGATCTGCGGTACTCCGCGCGGAGCCGGCGGAATGCCATCGAGATGGAATTTACCGAGCGACTTATTATCGATCGCCATCGGGCGCTCGCCCTGAGTGATGCTGATCTCAACCGAAGGTTGATTATCAGAAGCCGTCGAGAACGTCTCCGATTTGCGGGTCGGGATCGTCGTATTAGCCGGGATCATCGGCGTTGCAACACCACCAAGCGTTTCGATAGAAAGCGTAAGCGGCGTAACATCAAGTAATAGTACGTCTTTTACCTCACCGGCAAGCACACCGCCCTGAATAGCTGCACCGACGGCAACTACTTCATCCGGGTTTACACCTTTATGCGGCTCTTTACCGAAGAGGGTACGAACGATCTCCTGTACTTTCGGAATGCGGGTCGACCCACCGACGAGGATCACTTCATCGATCTCATTGGGAGTCACTTTTGCATTCTGAAGCGCACGTTTGCACGGCTCGATAGAGCGCTGCAAAATATCGTTTACCAGCGTTTCGAACTTCGCTCTGGTAAGCGTGAGATTCATATGCTTCGGTCCTTCGGCCGTTGCGGTAACGAACGGAAGATTGATCTCCGTCTGCATTAACTGCGAAAGCTCGATCTTTGCTTTTTCAGCAGCTTCTTTTAAGCGCTGAAGAGCCATCGGGTCTTTGCGAAGATCGATACCATCGGACTTCACGAATTCATCGGCAAGGTAATCGACTAAGCGAGAGTCGATATTATCACCACCGAGATGCGTATCGCCATCGGTCGATTTTACTTCGAAGACACCATCGCCGAGTTCGAGGATCGAGATATCGAACGTACCACCACCGAAGTCATAGACGGCGATCTTCTCGCTCTTCTGCTTCTTATCGAGGCCATAGGCGAGTGCAGCAGCGGTCGGCTCATTGATAATACGGCGAACCGTAAGACCGGCAATCTCACCGGCATCTTTGGTTGCCTGGCGCTGAGCATCGTTAAAGTACGCCGGTACCGTAATAACGGCTTCGGTTACTTTCGTACCGAGATAATCTTCGGCCGTCTGCTTCATCTTCTGCAGAATCATGGCCGAAACTTCTTGCGGCGAATACTCTTTGCCCTGTACATCGACGCGGGCAGCACCACCGTCACCGGAGGTGACTTTATACGGCACGAGCTTCTGTTCTTCGTTTACTTCATCATAGCGGCGGCCCATGAAGCGCTTGATCGAATACACGGTATTCGTCGGGTTCGTCACGGCCTGGCGTTTAGCGGCCTGACCAACGAGGCGTTCGCCGCTTTTGGTAAAGCCGACGATCGAGGGGGTCGTACGCATACCTTCGGCGTTAGCAATAACGACCGGCTGAGTGCCTTCCATTACCGCGACGCAGGAGTTAGTAGTCCCAAGATCGATTCCAATAATTTTTCCCATAGTTATTATAATCCTTTCAAAAATTTTTCTTTATTGTCCATCGTAGCGCTTACCTGGCGCTTTTGCAACGATGGATGCTACTACCAATACCGCTAAGAGAATCACGATGACTCCCATGATCGCATATACAGCCATGATCGAATTAGATTATAGATGAAAATCGTGCGAAAAACATCGGTTGTAATGCCAGTAGTTCGGTTCTTTTCATACTAATACACTCATACAAACTCAGCGGTTGTAGCCGGTAAATGGTGAAGGGGTACATCTCCAATGCACCCCCATTAACCATCATTAAATGCTTAGTTTACAGAGATACCATTAATCGGGATCTCACGCTCTTTCGGTTTTGCCGGTTCTTTCTTCGGCACGGTGATCTCGAGGATACCATTCTCGAACGAAGCTTTTACGGCTTCGTCGTTAATGTTCTCCGGAAGGGTGAACTGGCGCACGAACTGGCCGTAGCGGCGTTCGATGCGGTGGTAGTTGCGGCCTTCCTGTTTGGCTTCCTGCTTTTTCTCACCACGGATGGTAAGCATACCGTCGGTAACGGTGATCTTGACATCTTCTTTTGCTAAGCCCGGAAGCTCGGCATGCACATAAATGTTTGTGGGATCTTCCGAGATATTTACGCGGGGGACATAGGAGCCAGCCGGTAACGTTGCTTCAACATCACGGGTAGCGTCTTCAAAAAAATGACGGAAGTAGCGAGGTAACATCTCGAATTCCGCACGGGGTCTGGTTATGATCTTTGTCATTGTGTTAGTAATAATTGTTAAACTTCTGAGAACCCTTATGTAAATTATCGTGCCAAACTCAAGAATGGCGATTACGGGTTGTTTTCCATGAGTGAGGATACGTTTCTAAATGTCAAACTGGCAAGCTATGACAGTACTTGCTGACAGAATTTCCAAATGCTGCCAAAAAGAAAAGGGTCCGGCTAACCGGACCCTTTCTAAAGGAAGATGGCTCTTACTTTTTATTTTGTCACTACGAAGGTCTTAGCAAGGGTAGTAGTACCACTCTGTAAGGTCAGCACATAGGTGCCGCTCGAGAAGTCATTAGCTTCGAGGGTAACATTGTGCTCACCAGCCGAAACACGGCCATCAGAGATGATCTTAACTACTTTACCCGTGAGATCGCTGACGCTTAAACGAACGGCAGCTTCGGTCGGGGTCGTGAAGGTAAAGACCGAATTGACCGTGAACGGATTCGGATGGTTCTGACCGAGCTTGAAGCCATCGGCTTCGCTACGGGTATCGACGCTCTCGGTGGTACTGCTCTGAGAGAGATTAACCGTAAGCGCAGCGGCACAAGCCGGAGCCGCATTCGGGAAGGTCAGCTGGGCCGAGTAGTTGGTGCTGATCTGCTTCGGATTGAAGGTCATGTTCACGGTCGTTGTGCCATTGGCCGAAGCATCAGCAACCGTACCGACAACAGCGAAAACACCGTCATTCGGTGTTACCAGCGGAGTACCGGCCGTCCAGGCATAGTTACCCGGGGTGTTATCGATGGTAACCGTGAAGCTGGCATGTCCGTCGGATCCGGTCTGCGGGATCGTCGGAGCCGCCGCCGTAACAACGGCACAGGCACCCACGCCACTCATCGGCACAGTGATCGCAGCTAATTCCGGTGTGGACGGAGTAACCGTCAGGTTAGCTGGCAGGGCCCCCATGGTCGTCGGAGCAAAGGTTACCATGAAATTCGTGGTTGCCTTCGGAGCAATGACAGCCGAGGTGGCCGGGGAAATGAGGCTATAGACCGTACCGTTTGGTAAGGAAGCGGTATAGCTGGTTGGTACATCACCGCAGTTGGTGATGGTGACGGTAGCGGTATCGATGGTACCATCGAGAACAAGCTTATCCTTAAAGAGCGGTGACGGATCGGCAGTTGCACAGACGGTCCAGCCAAAGACATTGAGCGCACTCGTCGAGGTAAGGGATTTCCCGTTGCTTGTTCCGGTGATCGCCAGCGAAGCATTGCGTAAACCGGCAGCACTCGGGGTACCGCAGATCTGAGCGACTACCGAGCTATGGGCTTTGATGATAAACGGAGTCTTTATGCCCGAAAGGGTATAATCAGCGGCATTAGCGCCGGTAATACCAACCGAGGAGATCGTCAGATCGGCATCGCCGTTGTTGCGGATCGTATCCCACATACACACCGTCGTTCCGATGATCGTCGAATCGACAAATCCAGCGCCTTCAGCACCGTTGATCGATTGCGAGAGGGTACCATAGGGAACACCCGTTCCATTGATGGTAATAGAGAAAGCACTTGCCGTATCTCTCGGAACAGATTCAAAGGTCTTCGGAATATTCGTGGTAAGAATAACCCGAGCCGCACGCGAACCCATCTGCTTCGGCTTGAAGCAAATATTCAATGTTTTCGATTTATCCGGCGGAATGATCGTATCCGTACCAACTAATCCGGCATAGGTAAAATCACCGTCATTGCTATTCATGATATTTTTCAGAATGAGCAAGGTATCAGTACCAGGATTATTGATAGTAATTTCTTTGCAAATTTGGTCTCCCAATGCAACGGAATCGAACTGCAACATACGCGGCGTGACGACAATATGCGGCAGGATACCGGTACCCCAGAGTGTGATCGGTAATACCGGATTATTGATCGAGTTATTGAGAATATTCATCGTCGCAATATGGCGGCCTTCTTTGGTCGGAGTATAACGGATGAATACGGAGTCGCTCTTATTACCCGGAATAGCCATCGAAGAAGGGTACTGCGCTACCGAAAACTCTCCCGCATCTGCACCGACAAATTGGAAGCCGGTAATATTAAGCGTCGGCAGGTTCGTAGAATTGATGATCACTCGGGCGACCATCGACTGGCCCAGTCGTACCTGTTTATTCTTAAAGAGTACATTGGTATCGACAGAGATAAGGGGAGCCAAACCAACACCTTGCAAACTAAGGGTCTGAACGCCGCTATCCGCGCCATTGGTCACAATCGTTAACGCGGCAGTACGGATACCATCGATCGTCGGTGAAAATTTTACAACGATCGAACGGGTATCGTTAATACTGATCGAATCGGAAGGAGCCGGTACGGAAACAATACTGAAATCCGGATCACCGGTAATAGAAACAGATTTTACCGAAAGCATCGGCGGTCCATAGATAAGAGTACCAACATTCTGCACCGTAGCAGAATTATTAGCACTTGCACCAGTAACGACCGATCCGAAATTTACCAACTTAGGATAGGAAGAAAGCTGGATATTTGGTCCCGGCGGGCCTATACGATAATTGGTGCTTGGCGTCGATAACGTAGAACTGGTAATAGAGAGCTGTGCCCAGGAAGGAGAAGTGCTACCGTTAAGACCAACACATTTCGTATAAGAAGAATACGAAGAATTGGTCATAGAAAAATTATTTTTCTCGTATCGCAAATCGATAGAATTTGCTCCCTCGTTGAGAATGACCTCGTAACTACAATTACCAAGTTCACCGGCATAATAGTTGGTAATTTGATACCATTCAACAATGAACTTACGATTCGGAGCCGAACCCTGAGTCATAGAATAGACACCGCTGGTATAGCTTGAATTGCCAGCTTGTAAGCCGGAGAATACGGCGATCGCATTCGGAAAATAGGTCGCCGGGTATCCTTGGCCGGTCATAATGGAATAGTAGTAACAATAATTGGATGTACTTGACCAATAATTGAAACTGAGCGAACCCATGTGGGCATACATGGTATTACCAGCGCTATAATTGATATCGTCATAATTAAAGGCGAATGGTAGCGCGACATAGGTATTATAATCGGCATTCGTATAGTATGACTGGTACCCGATGCTGCCATTGGGTAGAAGTGCGCCGCCGCTACCAACGATTTCTATGAATTTGTCAGTAATGGGTTTGGCTACCATTTTATCGACACGAATAGCCCAAGAGGCTGATGTTCCAATACATAGTAGTACCAATACAAGCAGCGCTTGTATTGAAATGAGGGATCTGTTTTTCATGAGGGTTTGTGACGTATGATTAAAAAACAAAGTCTTTCTAAATGAGAAAAAAAGACTTGGTTTCAAACAACAGGATTTTTTTGATACATATTTCCTGAATCTTACAAATATAGTACATTTTTGTTGAATTTCCAAATAAAAAAGGGCATACTTGCGTATGCCCTCCCTCATTATAATATAAATTACCTCTGTGATTTATTTCATAGTGACCGTTAATTTTCCGGAAAATCCAGTTCTAATTTCCTCCTTACTTCGTGACAACGAAGGTCTTAGCGAGAGTGGTAGTACCGCTCTGCAAGGTAAGTACATAGGTACCACTGGCGAAGTCATTCGCTTCGAGGGTAACACTATGCTCACCAGCCGAAACACGACCGTCGGAGATGATCTTTATCACCTTACCTGTAAGATCGCTAACCGTCAAACGAACAGCAGCCTCAGTCGGGGTGGTGAAGGTAAAGACCGAATTGACTGTGAACGGATTCGGATGGTTCTGGCCAAGTTTGAAGCCATTGGCTTCGCCACGGGTATCGACACTGGCGCTGGTGCTCGTCTGAGAAAGAACAACCACAACTGGGGGAGCGCAAGCCGGGCTTGCATTCGGGAAGGTCAACTGAGCCGAGTACGGCGTGTTGATCTGGGTCGGATGGAAGTCCATCGTAAGGGTCGTCTGTCCACCAGCTGGAGCATCCGGGACCAATGCACTGGTAACGGTGAAGACACCATCATTCGGCGTAATGACCGGAGCACCAGCCGTCCAGGCATAAGTACCGGTAGCATTGTCAATGGTAACAGTAAAGCTGGCATGTCCATCGGCACCGGTCTGCGGGATCGTCGGAGTATTACCAACAGCCGAGGCGCAGCCACTGACACCGTTCATCGGAATGGTGATCGCAGCTAATTCCGGGGTAGACGGAGTAACCGTCAGGGTAGCCGGAAGCGGCCCCACGGTTGTCGGAGCAAAGGTTACCATGAAGCTGGCAGTACCTTTGGGAGCAACGACAGCAGTAGTTGCCGGTGAAATGATGCTATAAACCGTACCGTTCGGTAAGGAAGCGGTGTAGCTCGTCGGTACATCACCGCAGTTGGTGATGGTAACGGTCTCGGTATCAACAGTGCCATCGAGGACGAGTTTATCCTTGAAGAGCGATGACGGATCGGCGGTTGCACAGACCGTCCAGCCAAAGACATTGAGCGCACTCGTCGAGGTAAGAGATTTCCCATTACTCGTTCCGGTGATAGCGAGCGAAGCATTGCGTAATCCGGCAGCACTCGGGGTACCGCAGATCTGAGCGATTACCGAGCTATGGGCTTTGATAATAAACGGAGTCTTGATACCAGAGAGGGTATAATCAGCCGCATTAGCACCGGTGATACTGACTGAAGAGATCGTCAGATCGGCATCGCCGTTATTGCGGATCGTATCCCACAGACAGATGGTCGTTCCGATGATCGTCGAATCATTAAAGCTAACACCTGTATTAAGCGATTGGGAAAGTAAACCGTATGGCACTCCGGTACCCGTGATACTTATGGCGATCGATCCGGCGGTATCTCTCGTCACAGGCTCGAAGGTCTTCGGGATATTTGTTGAAAGCTGTACTCGTGCAATACGGCTACCCATCTGCTTTGGCTTGAAGCAGATATTTAACGTTTTCGATTTATCCGGCGGAATGATCGTATCGGTACCAACTAAGCCGGTGTAGGTGAAATCACCATCGTTACTTGTCATTATATTTTGGGTAATGAGCAAGGTATCGGTACCGGGATTGGATATTGTTACTTCCTGGCAAATATTTTCTCCGATTCCAACTGAATCAAAATGGATGGTAGAAGGAGTGACAATAATATGCGGTAATGTTCCTGTTCCCCATAACGTGATCGGTAATATTGGATTATTGATCGAGTTATTGAGGATATTCATTGTCGCTACATGCCGGCCTTCTTTCGTAGGAGTATATCGGATATAAACCGTGTCGCTTGTTCCTCCTGCTATATCCATCGAAGACGGATACCGTGATACCGAATATTCACCGGCATCTTCTCCAATGAATTCAAACCCCGTAATATGTAATGTAGGAATATTCGTTGAAGTAATAACGATCCTTGCATCTCGTGATCGCGCCATGGATGTCCGGGTATTCTTAAATATAATATTCGTATCTACCGAGATCAATGGTGCAAGTCCTATTCCTTGAATAGCGACACTTTGAGTACCGCTATCCATCCCATTGGAAACAACAGTAAGTGTTGCCGAGCGGGCGCCATCTCCTGTTGGCCGGAATTTAAAAGAAATGGTTCTGGAATCGCCGGTTGCAATCGAATCGGAAGAAAGAGGCGCTGAAACGATAGAGAAATCCGGATCACCGGTAAGCGTAACATTCTTGATCGAAAGCTTCGATGGTCCGCGAGAATCGTCACCCACATTCGTCACGGTGATAGTATTTACCGATTCATTACCGGTAATAACCGACCCGAAATTTATCGATTTAGGATTCGTTAAGTTTAACCCCAACTGAGCATTGGGTGGGATGTAGTAATAAATAAGGTAGTTCTTCGATGGAGTAACAATTGTCCCTGTTTGCAACGGCACCGATATAAACGTCGGGCTGGTACTACCATTCAATCCCGTACCTTTTTTATAAGAAGAGTACGAAGAATTGTTCATGGTGAAATTGAAGTCCTTGTAGAGGAATTCTATATTATTTGTCGTCTCATATAACCGCACCTGGTAGCTAGTATTTCCGAGAGATTGACTGGGGTAATCTCCCCACTTATACCATTCGATCGTCAGTACCCGGTTCGGAGCGGTCCCGGTTACAATATAGAGCCATCTACTGCTGCCATCCGGCGCTGAAACCTGAAGCCCCATCAACGGAGCAATAATATTTGCGTAAGAAGAATTGCCGATATAGGTTTGATATGTTGGGTCTGGAGAACTACTGGCGTTCAGACTGATATGTCCTTGGCGGACATAGATCGTCGAACCACTGGCATGAAAAATATTGTCATATGTAAAGGCAAAAGGTAATGACATACTGACTGTCCGGTAATACACTGAAGAACCGAAGGTTGATAAGGTGACGGTTCCTGGTAGTCCGTTAATGCTGCTATAGGTTGCACTCGATGTGCCTACGGTTGCGGTATTAATACGTTGAGCAAAGAGGGGATTCTGTAAACAACATAATGCTATCGCTAAGATAACACTTAATCGTACGGGGGAAAGAATGAGTGTTTTCATGAGGTATGAAGTATGATTTATGAATACAAAAAAGATCTTTGGTATGAGTATCCCTTTCGTAGCAATTGCAAATATAATAAAATAATTTGGTTCCAATATAAATTATTGGATGGCATATAATTTTTCTTTCGACCGCAGCTTTATGAGGACGACTTTCAGTAGTAAAAAAAGGGGTGTACCTGTATGATACACCCCTCCCTCATTTGTATATTTAATTTACCTCTGTTTGTTGTCTCATAGTGATCTTCATTTCCGGAAAAATTCCAATTCTGATTTCCTCCTTACTTCGTGATAACGAAGGTCTTAGCAAGGGTAGTAGTACCACTCTGTAAGGTCAGCACATAGGTGCCGCTCGAGAAGTCATTAGCTTCGAGGGTAACATTGTGCTCACCAGCCGAAACACGGCCATCAGAGATGATCTTAACTACTTTACCCGTGAGATCGCTGACGCTTAAACGAACGGCAGCTTCGGTCGGGGTCGTGAAGGTAAAGACCGAATTGACCGTGAACGGATTCGGATGGTTCTGACCGAGCTTGAAGCCATCGGCTTCGCTACGGGTATCGACGCTCTCGGTGGTACTGCTCTGAGAGAGATTAACCGTAAGCGCAGCGGCACAAGCCGGAGCCGCATTCGGGAAGGTCAGCTGGGCCGAGTAGTTGGTGCTGATCTGCTTCGGATTGAAGGTCATGTTCACGGTCGTTGTGCCATTGGCCGAAGCATCAGCAACCGTACCGACAACAGCGAAAACACCGTCATTCGGTGTTACCAGCGGAGTACCGGCCGTCCAGGCATAGTTACCCGGGGTGTTATCGATGGTAACCGTGAAGCTGGCATGTCCGTCGGATCCGGTCTGCGGGATCGTCGGAGCCGCCGCCGTAACAACGGCACAGGCACCCACGCCACTCATCGGCACAGTGATCGCAGCTAATTCCGGTGTGGACGGAGTAACCGTCAGGTTAGCTGGCAGGGCCCCCATGGTCGTCGGAGCAAAGGTTACCATGAAATTCGTGGTTGCCTTCGGAGCAATGACAGCCGAGGTGGCCGGGGAAATGAGGCTATAGACCGTACCGTTTGGTAAGGAAGCGGTATAGCTGGTTGGTACATCACCGCAGTTGGTGATGGTGACGGTAGCGGTATCGATGGTACCATCGAGAACAAGCTTATCCTTAAAGAGCGGTGACGGATCGGCAGTTGCACAGACGGTCCAGCCAAAGACATTGAGCGCACTCGTCGAGGTAAGGGATTTCCCGTTGCTTGTTCCGGTGATCGCCAGCGAAGCATTGCGTAAACCGGCAGCACTCGGGGTACCGCAGATCTGAGCGACTACCGAGCTATGGGCTTTGATGATAAACGGAGTCTTGAGTCCGCTGACCGTAAAGTCGGCCATGTTGCTGCCAGTGAGCATTACCGAAGAGATGGTCATATCGGCATCGCCGTTATTACGGATGGTATCCCAGATACAGACGCTGGTACCAACGATGGTCGAATCGTTAAAGCCGGTTCCTTCGGCCCCGGAGATTGATTGCGAGAGCATGCCGACCGGTACACCATTACCGGTGATATTGATAGCGATCGTTCCGGCGGTATCTCGGCGGACCGATTCAAAGGTTGGGATGATATTAGTTTTTAATAAGAGTCGTGCTGCCCGGCTGCCATATTGTTTTGGCTTGAAGCAGATATTAATATCTCTGCTCTTATCCGGCGGGATAATGGTATCGGTACCGCTCAGGGTTGAAATAGTAAAATCACCATCGTTGCTTGAGACATAGTTCTTTAAGAGCAGCAAGGTATCGGTACCGGGATTCTTAATAGTAAGCGTTGTGCAATGTTCTTCGCCGAGATAGACAGAATCGAATGGAATGGTTACTCCCGGTGTAAGAGCAATATGCGGCAGTGTCGCAGTGCCGAATAGCGTTACATTGAGTACCGGGTTGTTAATAGAATTATTAAGAATATCTACGGAAGCAATATGCCTGCCTTCTTTGGTTGGAGTATAAGCGATCCAGACAGTATCCTGCTGACCAGCCGGTATCGGGTTTAATGTCGGGTATTTGGCAACCTGATACTCACTGCCATCGAGGCCATTGAAATTAAAACCAGTCCAGAATAACCCGGCACTACCAATAGACTTGATAATAATGGGCTGAAGCTGCGCCGTACCCATTTTAGTGATCGTGTTTTTGAACTTGATATTGGAGTCGATCGCAATAAGCGGAGCAAGACCGACACCTTTTAAGATGATGGATTGGGTCCCACTGTCGGTGCCGTTGCTTACAATAGTCATTACAGCCTGGCGCAATCCATCCTGAGTCGGTGCAAATTTCACTACAATATTATCGCTCTGCGAAGGATCGAGCGGGCCCGGGGTCGAAGCTACAGTAAAATCCGGATCGCCGGTGATGGTAACTCTATTGAGTTTGAGCTGGCTTTCCGTGCCGACATGTGTTATGGTCACATTTTCATTATCAAAAGATCCGGTAGTGACCGATGGGAAATTCAGCGTTTTCGGAGTGCTCGAGAGATTGATATTGAATCTGCGCTGCGGCACAATAAACAAATAGTTAGTTGACGGAGTATAAGGATATCCACCATAATAATCTCCGGGGCTCGATACAATTCTATTATAGATAAATGGAGAAGTAGATTTGCCATTCAATCCAATACCAGCCAAATAATAGACGTAATACATATAGCAGCCATTACAGGAATAATTCAGGCCGATATTATTACTGGTTTCATAGAGTCTGATCTGCTGATTGACCCGGTAATTATAAGCATAGCCATAATAGTAATTCCAGGTATAGTTATACCATTCTACGCTCAACACGCGGTTTGGAGCAGTACCGGTTACATTATAAAAAATTCCGGCCGGTCCTCCATAATTGGCAGTGAACCCAGAGTAGTAGGAGCCCCAACCCATGATCATGTTGGCAAAACTGCTATTGCCAATGTCATTACCCCAATCGGCATTGCTGTTTATTCCACCAAAGACAAGTTTGCCGTCATAGCGTACCTGGAGGGTAGAACCCGCCGGATAGTCAACGCTATCATAACTGAAGAGGAATGGAAGAGAAATCGTAGTGTAGTTATTATAGGCGAGGGTGTACGATCCGGTCGAACTATATAATTGGGTAGTGCCGCCTGCACCTACAATAGTAGAATACCCCCCGTACACACTTTGAACTCCATAGTTACTGACGCGGCCAGCATACAAGGATTGTCCGAGGGAATAGGTACTGACACAACATAAAAGCACGAATGCTACGAACATCTTTCGCAGCAGGGGAAGAAAGGTTTGGTTCATGAGGGTGTGTGTATGATGTATATGAAACAACACTCCCGTTTTTTGCCAATGGCAAAAACAAGAGCTTCAATACAGTATTTGTTTCTTCCCCGACCGCCACAAATATACAATATTATTTTGGTGCCGATATAAAATTTATGGGAAGCGATATAACGGGACATAAAAAAGGGGCCGCTCATTACGAACGGCCCCTCCCTCATTTATGAACACTTCTGTGCTATTATTTCATTATGACCAATTTCTTATAGAATAGAATCTTATTGTTTACTTAGTGACGACAAAGGTCTTAGCGAGAGTAGTCGTGCCACTCTGCAAGGTAAGTACATAGGTACCGCTCGAGAAGTCATTTGCTTCGAGCGTTACGTTGTGCTCACCAGCCGAAACACGCCCGTCAGAAATGATTTTTACTACCTTACCGGTAACATCACTAACCGTCAAACGAACAGCCGCTTCAGTCGGGGTAGTGAAGGTAAAGACCGACGTCGTGGTGAACGGATTCGGGCGGTTCTGGCCGAGCTTGAAGCCATCGATTTCACTGCGAGTATCGACGCTGGCACTGGTGCTGGTCTGAGTAAGAGCAACCGTCAACGGAGGCGCACACGACGGAGCCGCATTCGGGAAGCTTAACTGCGCCGAATAGGGTGTATTGACCTGGCTCGGATGGAAGTCCATATTAATGGTGGTTGTCCCATTAGCCGAGGCATCGGCAATGGTCGTGCTCGTAACCGTGAAGATGCCATCGTTTGGTGTAACGAGCGGAGTACCAGCCGTCCAGGCATAGTTACCAAGAGCATTATCGATGGTAACAGTAAAGCTGGAGTGCCCGTCAGCCCCGGTCGGCGGAATGGTTACCGGCTGAGCAACAACCGAAGCGCAGGCACCGACACCAGTCATCGGAACAGTGATAGCTGCTAATTCCGGAGTAGACGGGGTAACCGTCAGGGTAGCCGGAAGCGCACCCATGGTCGTCGGAGCAAAGGTAACCATGAAATTCGTGGTTGCTTTCGGAGCGACGATTGCCGAGGTGGCCGGGGAAATAAGACTATAAACCGTACCGTTCGGTAAGGAAGCGGTGTAGCTCGTCGGTACATCACCACAGTTGGTGATAGTGACGGTTGCCGTATCGACCGTACCATCGAGTACCAGCTTATCCTTGAAGAGCGGTGAGGGATCGGCGGTTGCACAGACGGTCCAGCCAAAGACATTCAAGCTGCTCGTCGAGGTAATGGATTTACCATTACTCATACCGGTAATAGCAAGCGAGGCATTGCGTAAACCGGCAGCACTTGGGGTACCGCAGATCTGAGCTATTACCACACTATGAGCTTTGATAATGAACGGCGTCTTAAGGCCGCTGACCGTAAAGTCGGTCATATTGCTGCCACTGAGCTTTGCTGAAGAGACGGTCAGATCGGCATCGCCGTTATTACGGATCGTATCCCAGATACAGACGGTGGTGCCAACGATCGTTGAGTCGTTGAAGCCAGCTCCTTCAGCGCCAGAGATCGATTGCGAAAGCAAGCCGACCGGTACACCGTTGCCGGTGATATTGATGGAGATCGTTCCTGCGGTATCGCGACGGACCGATTCAAAGGTCGGAATAATATTGGTTTTTAACAGTAATCTTGCTGCACGGCTGCCAAATTGCTTCGGCTTAAAGCAGATAGTAATATCCTGACTCTTGTCCGGAGGGATGATCGTATCTGTACCACTCAAGGTTGAAATGGTAAAATCACCATCATTGCTCGAGACATAATTCCTTAAGAGTAATAAGGTATCCGTGCCCGGATTTTTAATGGTAAGAGTAGTGCAATGTTCGTCACCGAGATAGACGGAATCGAACGGAATAGTAACACCCGGTGAAAGAGCAATGTGCGGCAGCGTTGCAGTACCCCAGAGCGTTACTGGTAATACTGGGTTATTAATGGAGTTATTGATGATATTCATCGTCGCAATATGGCGACCTTCTTTCGTCGGAACATAAGCAACCCACAATGTATCTTGTTTTCCGGCAGGTATCGGATTCGCCGCGGGATATTTTGCAACCTGGTATTCACCGCCATCGAGACCGGTAAAATTAAAGGAAGTCCAGAATAAGCTACCCCCTCCAACCGAGCTGATAACAATAGGTTGAATGAGGGTCGTACCCATTTTAGTGATCTTGCCTTTGAATTTGATATTAGAATCAATAGCGATCAACGGCGCAAGACCAATACCTTGGAGGGCGATCGTTTGAACACCACTATCGGTACCATTACTGATAATCGTCATAACAGCCGAACGCAAACCATCCTGGGTCGGAGCGAATTTTACGACAATATTATTGCTCTTACCCGGATTCGTAGGTCCGGGGATAGAAACAACTGTAAAATCCGGGTCGCCAGTGATCGTCGCCTTAGAGATAGTAAGCTGGCTTTCTTTACCAACATGGGTAACGGTTACATTCTGATTAGCTGTAGAGCCGGTCTGGACCGAGCCAAAGTTTACCGTTTTCGGAGCGCTCGATAAATTAATATCGAAGCGGCGTTGCGGTACGGTAAAGAGATAATTAGTCGAGGGGGAATACGGGTAATCGCCGTAATAATCTCCCGGACTCGAACGGATTACATAGGATTTGAACGGACTGGCATTTTGACCATTTAAACCGATACCACCAATATAATAGACATAGTACTGGTAGCAGTTGTTGCAGGAGTAATTAATAGCAATATTATTGCTGGTTTCATAGAGTCGTATCTGCTGATTTATGGTATAACCATAATTCCAGCCGTAATAGTAATTCCAGGTATAATTATACCATTCGACGGTTACTACACGATTCGGTGCCGTGCCGGTCACATTATAGAAAAGACCTGCATTACCACTGTAATAATTGGTAAATCCGGAATATAGCGTACCGAAACCCATGATCATATTGGCGAAATTAGTATTGCCAAGATCGTTACCATAGTCGTAATTGGTGTTAATATCCCCAAATACTACTTTGCCATCGTAGCGGATTTGAAGGTTAGAACCAGCCGGATAATCGACGCTGTCATAACTGAATAAGAACGGCATCGAAATATTTACATAGCTATTATAGGCTATATCGTAGGGATAAGTCGTGGAGTTAAATAACTGGGTTGTACCCTTAGCACCGACAATAGTAGAATAACCTCCGAGCGTATTCTGGAGGCCATAATTATTGACGTGGGCTGCATACAACGATTGTCCAAGGGATTGCCGTGAAGCTACACCGAGAAACGCACAACATAGCAGAATAAACGCTAATGGGAAAAAGCGCTTAGTGTTCATTGTTATAAAAAGATAATGATGTAAAATGAGTAATATGAGGTCTTTGGAAAATTTCCAAAGTCTTAATGAGTAAGAGGAGCCTTGATAATGATGGGGAAGAAAGTACCTCTAATCGTTACAAATATACATAATAATCTGGCTTTAGAATAAAAAAAAAGGGGCATGTCGTTAAACATGCCCCATCCTCATTATGAATATTCGATTCTGTTTTGTTTCAAGGACCCACAATCAGAAACACTTCTGGGATACTGGATTCGGAAATAGGTATAGAAACCGATTATTAGGATTTATCATAATTATTTTAAGTGCCCTGGGGATTGGGCTGGTATCAAAACAATATCGGACAGTCGTATCTATTACAAATATACGGAATATTTGGGTTCCAATATAAAAAATCAGCTCAGCAGCCGGCTATAATAGAGCTTGCCGATCAATGCCCCGATGGTAAATACCAGCGATACATAATAGGCCCATAAGGATACAACGGCAACAAAGGCATAAGCCCCATACACCGCTCCTAAACTGGAGATCTTTTGAAGATAAAACGTAAAAACATATTTCATTACTTCGATAAGTACGACCGTTATGGCCGTCGATAATGCCGCTACCCGCCATGGAATGCGCTGATGAGGAAGACTCTTAAAAAGATACAGAAATAGGATCAGCATCAATACCAATGGAATCACCGTGATAACGGTACTATGAATAATCGACGACAGAAAATCTGGCAAGAGATCGTTGCTGATCTTTTGTAATGTCGCAATAAGCGGGTTAATGAGGATCGTAAGCAGCAGTAAAAAAGAGACGACAAAGATCATGCCAATATCCTTTAACTTAAGCAAGGCAAGATTATGCCGGGTTTTAATATGAAAAATGCCATTCACTGCCGAGCGCAGTGAAGAAAATAAGGCACTCGAAAGCCACAGTAAAATGATAAGAGCGATAATACCCGGGATGAAAGAGACATCGGAGATATACGAAAATTGGTTTTGTACCCAGTCCTGAACCGAGGAGCCGTACTGTGAGATTGGCAAACTTCTATTAATAAATTCAATGACCGCCGCTTTGGCCGAATCATCACTTTGCATAATGATAGAAAAGACCTGGAAGAGAATAAGGGAAAGCGGGATAATACATAGCAGGACGTTGAAAGCTATTCCCGAAGCAAAAATAAAGCAGTGGTCTTCGTCGAGTCCATTCCAGAGCCCGAGGGCATAGTATTTGGTGGTTTCGGCGAATCTATTCGGAAATAGCTCTTTCATCTGTCTGCAAAAATACGTCGGTAACCGGTCTGGAAATCAAAGTGTTATCTGCCCCGAATATGCTCCATACTATTATCGGGACCGATATTGCAAAGGCAGCCGAATTATTGCTCGGTGGTTCGCTCGTTGCTATCCCTACCGAAACAGTCTATGGGCTGGCTGCAATTGCAACCGATGCGAAAGCAGTTACGACGATCTTTGAAGTTAAAGACCGGCCGTTTTTTGATCCGCTAATTGTTCATTGCCATAATATAGAACAAGTCTTCCAATATACCAATGGTATTCCCGGTTGGGCAGAGAAATTATTTCAAGCGTTTTCTCCCGGGCCATTGACGATTGTATTGCCTAAGAAAGAAGTAATACCAGATATTGTAACATCCGGACTTGATACCGTCGGCATTAGAATACCATCTCATCCGCTGGCCCTTGAGCTGCTTCGGATGATAAATAAGCCACTGGCCGCTCCGAGTGCAAATCCTTTTGGATATGTCAGTCCCACAACAGCACAGCATGTGTACGATCAGCTTCAAGGCAAAATAGCCTACATCCTTGATGGCGGCCCCTGCACTATTGGAGTGGAATCCACTATTGTTGCCGAGAAGAATGGAGTGCCTACTATTCTTCGTCTGGGTGGTATAAGTGTTGAACAGATCGAAGCCGTGCTGGGAAATGTCGCTATTGAAATCCATTCCACATCCAATCCCGCCGGCCCGGGAATGCTGGAATCTCATTATGCGCCGCGAAAACAAGTCCTCCTTGGTTACCCAAAAACTTTCGCTCCGAAAACAGGCTTCCTTGCTTTTAAGCAATATTCCGAATTGCTTCCTCACTCGGTTCAACGAGTTCTTTCGTCAAGCGGCGATCTTAATGAAGCAGCACGATCACTCTTTGCTTCTTTGCGAGAATTAGATGCTCTCGATCTGGATACTATTTATGCAGAGCTTGTACCTGAAGAAGGCCTTGGCCGGGCTATTAACGATAAACTTCGCCGGGCTTCTGCCAAATAAAAGGGTAGCCATATAGCGTTCCGGTTAGTATATAAGACGATTTGCAAGAACCTCAGGGGATTCCTCCCTTCGGTTCGGAATGACAAGTTTATTAACCGCTTCGAATCTCGAGTCCCGAAGGGACGGCCACATAATAGCCCACCATTTCAATGGTGGGCGGATGTCTATTTGCCGAACCCCGTACGCAATTGTGGTAAATTTGTAGTCTGTAATTACCAATCACTTCTTTATTACGAATTTATGGCAAAGACTCCTATTACGATCGCTCGTGGTGACGGTATCGGACCTGAGATCATGCAGGCGACGCTTGATATTATTTTAGCTGCCGGAGCCCAGCTCGATATCGATGAGATCGAGATCGGCGAACAGCTCTACCTCAAAGGTATCACGACCGGTATCGAACCCAGCGCCTGGGATTCTTTGCGACGCACGAAAGTTTTCCTCAAAGCTCCGATCACCACGCCGCAGGGCGGTGGCTATAAGAGCTTGAACGTAACGGCTCGTAAGGTTCTTGGCTTGTACGCAAACGTCCGTCCTTGCGTAAGCTACCATCCGTATATCGCAACGAAGCATCCGGTGATGGATGTCGTGATCGTCCGCGAAAACGAAGAAGATTTATATGCCGGTATCGAACACCGCCAGACCAATCAGGTCTTTCAGGCCCTGAAGCTTATCTCGCGTCCGGGTTCGGAGAAGATCATCCGTTACGCGTTCGAGTACGCCCGTACGAACAACCGCAAGAAGGTAACCTGCTTCGTGAAGGATAACATCATGAAGCTCACCGATGGACTGTTCCATAAAGTGTTCGATGAGATCGCACCGGAATATCCGGGCATCGAAGCCGATCACTGGATCGTCGATATCGGTGCTGCAAAGCTTGCCGATACGCCGGAGAACTTCGACGTTATCGTAATGCCGAACCTCTATGGCGATATTCTTTCCGACGTTGCCGCTCAGATCGCGGGTTCTGTCGGTCTTGCCGGTTCTGCAAATATCGGTGAAGCCGCTTCGATGTTCGAAGCTATTCACGGTTCTGCTCCGCGCCGTGCTAATCAGAATCTTGCTAATCCCTCGGGCCTCTTCCTTGGTGCGATCATGATGCTCGTGCATATCGGGCAGAAGGACGTTGCCGAGAAAGCACATAACGCCTGGTTGCGTGCTGTTGAAGATGGTGTGCATACCTATGATATTTACAAAGAAGGCGTAAGCAAGCAGAAGGTCGGCACGAAAGAATTTGCCGAAGCAGTAGTTGCTCGCCTTGGTCAGAAGCCGGAGAAGCTCAAAGCCGTCAGCTACGCTGCAACGCAGGAAGCGATGAAGCTTGGCGTAACGGAAAAATCTTCGTACAAAGCCAAGAAGGAATTGATGGGCGTCGATATCTTCCTCGATTACAGCGGAGCAGATCCGAACAAAGTCGGTACCGATATTTCAGCAATGTCATCCGGTAATCTCGCGCTTTCGATCGTGGAGAACAAAGGCGTGAAAGTTTATCCTAATGCTCAGCCGGTAGCATCGTACACCGATTTCTGGCGTTGCCGCTTCACGACTAGCGACTCCAAGCCCTGCAATTACAATCAGGTACTCGAAGTCATCGGCAAGATCAGCGCCGGTGGTTACGACGTCGTAAAGACGGAAAACCTCTCTACGTTTGATGGGGAAGCGGGGTATTCGAGCCTGCACGGATAAGGGGTGTTGTTTATAAGCAAAAGGCTCAGATGCGTTGGCATCTGAGCCTTTTTTGTTTAATAAACCTGTCATTCCGAACCGAAGGGAGGAATCCCCTGACGTCCTCGCGAATCGACTTACGCACCCACCATTGAAATGGTGGGCTATTATGTTACCGTCCTTTCAGGACTCAATGCCGTATTTAAAGACCTTTATTAAACCCTGTCATTCCGAACGAAGAGAGGAATCCCCTGACCTCCTATCCGACCGTCTTAAGCAATAAAAAAAAAGAATGTATTCCACCTCAAGGTATCAGGTATCATGGTATCAAACCCATAGAGAAATGATACCATGATACCATGATACCATGATACCATGATACCATGATACCTTGATACCAATCAGCCTGATATGCAATAAAAAAGATGCATCCCGTAATCTCTGGTGTCAAGGTGTCATAGTGTCAAACCCTATGGTTTTGACACCATGACACCTTGACACCGACCAAACTATTACGTAAAACAACAGGCCGCCTCTCTGAGGCTACGTTCTCGTATAAGACGGTTGGCGAGGACGTCAGGGGATTCCTCTCTTCGCTCGGTAGTGACATGGTGTAGTAAGGGCCTTTAAAAATTGGAGTTGAGTCCCGAAGGGACGGCAACATAATAGCCCACCATTTCAATGGTGGGTGCGTAAGACGATTGGCGAGGACGTCAGGGGATTCCTCTCTGCGTTCGGAATGACAGGTCTAGTGAAGGACTAAATCCAACCCGCATTTCCCATACCCCAAACCCCAAAACCCCAACCCCCAACCCCCAAACCCAAACCCCCAACCCCCACTCAAACTTCCCCCAACGCCGCCTCTTACCAATC
>CAYOJJ010000008.1:0-145042 GCA_964404255.1 uncultured Alphaproteobacteria bacterium
AACCCCCGGTGAACTTTCCTATGGCGATCTTGATGGAAAAGTACTTGGCAGCTGGAGAACAAGGTTTGCAAAAGCAGGTTTACCGCTTGGCGAAGTAGATGAGCATGCTATCCATGAGAACCAGGATTGGTATACTTGGACGGTTGGGAAAATGATGAACTCTCGCGTCTATCAGACCGATCGGTTGGCTCAGAAAATGCCGAACTTCCAAATGTCAACCGAGGAAGCCTATGCTCTCTCGGTCTTCCTGAAATCGCAGACTGGTGTGTATGTGGCAAACGGTTATGGAGAACCGAAAGGCAGTGCTCTGCAAAATGGTCTCGATCAGGGACGCTTATTTGTGCACTGGAATAATTGCGTCGGATGTCATAAAGTTGAAGCCGGTGGTGGATATGTTGCAAAATATATCAATGACAAATTTGCCGGGGATCAGAATCTGGCTTATTTCGCTCCGCCATATCTCGGGCCGGAAGGCAGCCGTGTGCAGGAAAACTGGTTACATCAGTTCTTACAGGGGCCCTTCAAGATCCGTCCGCTTGTAAAGCTTCGTATGCCGAGCTATGGATTTAGCGATAATGATATTTCAAAAGTAACGAATTACTTCCTGGCAATGCATAAGCGCCAGTTGGTAATGACAAGCTATGAATATCCGGTCAATACGTCGCTGGTACCTTATGGAAAGGCACTCTTCGATAAGTTGAAGTGCTTATCGTGCCACTACGTCGATGGTGCCGGAGAGGCTGCTGCCAAAGCCCCGAATCTTACGAATGTAAAGAAGCGTATGCGTCCGGAATGGGTTGCCCGCTGGCTTGCCCGCCCGGATTCTATTATGCCAGGAACACCAATGACGGCTTTCTGGTGGAGCGGTGGAAAACCGGCTCCGGCCGACCCGGAAATTCTTGGTGGCAATGTTGATATGCAGATAAAAGCTGTCCAAGAGTATCTGCATTCTATCGGCAATGATAATGCATTACAGCCTTCGCCCTATGCAACGATCAACGGTACGGCAAAATATGTATTGCCGAACGGCGATTATGAAGGCTCGATGGCCCGCATGGAAGTGCCGAATGCTGAAATGATGATGGCAAAGCCGACTGCGGCGCCCACGCCTGCACCCCCTGCCGATCAGAAAGCAAAGAGCTCGAACGATCAGCCGAAAAAGCATAGGCTTGCCGTGAAGTAAGTGTTATGAGTATGTAATAATAAAAGCCCTGCTTTCTGAGTAGGGCTTTTGTATTTAAGAGAAATACTATGAGAATCTCAATTCTTTTATTACTTGTATTTGTGACTGTCCTTTCTTCTTGTTCGAAGAAAGAAGATACGGGAGCTCTTCCTGAAGCAACAAGCGGATATAAAACCATCTCCGTTACCAATGGCGGTTCTATTAAAGGTATCGTCCAGTTAAGTACTGCCATTGGATCGATCGGCGATATCGAGACCCAGAAAGATCAGGATGTTTGTGGTACTTCGCATAAAAATTCTGCCGCCCCCGGAAATGGAAGTGGTATTGCCGGCTGTGTGGTGTATTTGGAAAAAATATCGCAAGGCAAAGCGTTTAGTGTTACCAATGCACAACTCGATCAGCATGGATGTGAATTTAAACCACATATTCAAATACTGCCGGTCGGGGCGCCACTAACAGTCATCAATTCCGATGGTGTAGTGCATAATTATCATATCACAAAAGAGGGTGCTACTATCTTAAATGAAGCACAGCCGCAGGGAGCGCCGCCGCATGAAGTAAAAGTGGAAGCGAAAGGCATTGTTAGTATTGGCTGTGATGTCCACCCCTGGATGAAAGGGTTTCTTTTTCTGGCAGAAAATCCTTACGCTGCTATTACCGATACCAGCGGTTCATTCTCATTGACAGATATTCCTCCGGGAGATTATACACTGGTTATCTGGAGAGATAATTGGCTCTTAGATCAGCAAAAAGATGCCGAAGGCCGTATCACAGCTTATAAATGGGGTCCAGACCTTATGAAGAGAGAGCAGGTACACATTGAAGCAGGTAAGGAAATACAGCTTACTGAAAAATTGCCTTAATTTGAAGCCGAACGCAGATACCAGTACCCGCCGATACCGGATAAAGCCGATCCGCATAAGATGCCGATCTTAGCGGTATCGGTAATTAGTATAGCCGAGCCATAGGCAAGGGAGGTAATAAATAGCGACATCGTAAAACCGATCCCACAAAGCATCGCCGCTCCGGTAAGTAGTTTGGTCGTAATTTCTTTGGGAAATACCGAAGAAGAATAAGCGGTAGTTAAGCGGCTTGCAATAATAATACCGAGGGGTTTGCCGATCACCAAACCAAGCACCAGCCCTGCAAATACTCCATTAGAAAACAATGAAGAGAGGGCGGCGCTATTAATTACTACTCCCGCATTCGCGAAGGCAAACAATGGGACTATGGCATAATTTACTATCGATTCTAACCGAAATTCAAATCGCTTGACGGCCGGCGTGATCGGAACGATCAAACCGGTAATGATGCCGGCAAGGGTCGGATGAATACCTGAGCAAAGCAGAGTATACCATAGAACGATACCAAGCAAAAAGATAACCAAGGAAGGTATAGTCGATATCTTGGCAAGACGCAGTTGTAATAGCAGGATCAATAACGAAATGCTGAGATATAAAAACGAGAGCTGTTCGTTAAAAAATAAGGCGATGATAATAACAGCACCGAGATCATCGATCACAGCAAGCGATACAACAGCAAGGCGTAATGAAGAAGGAATTCGCTTTCCAAGGAGTGAGAGGATGCCAAGGGTAAAAGCTATATCAGTAGCGGTCGGGATAGCCCAACCCTTTTGATATGGAGTGCCGGAAGTTGCAAGTGAAAATATCAATGCCGGAACAACGATCCCACCCAGAGCCATTGTAAAGGGTAATATTCCAAGAGATCGCAGCTCATGAGAGGTAATCTCCCGTTTTATTTCCAGGCCGATCCCAAGAAAGAAAAAGGTCATCAGACCGTCATTTATCCATTGTAGAACCGTTAATGTCGAACCATCATGTTCTAAAGCAAGAGGGTACTGTAGCCAGTGGAAATACAGCGGAGATATGGCAGAATTAGAAATACTAAGAGCGATCGCTACTACAACAAGGAGTAAGAGCCCCCCCGAAGACTCAGATCTAAAGAATGCATGTAAAAAATTCCGGCTGCTGCCATTCATCGATCTAAAATTTATCGATATTGACTTCTAATTGCTTGGCCGGGCTGCCGCAATCTTCAGGGCCATTCGGAGTGGCTCCGTAATAGATCGTGACGGTTGGCCGCATGATGGAGATAGGGATACTATCGGGTGTAGAAGTATAATAAGCAAGGTAGCGGTATTTAGCAGTGTCCAATGCATTGGAGGGAACGGGCCCGTAGGTCTTAAACGTCTTCGTTTCTCCGGGTAAAACATATTGCTGGTCAAAGAGCACCGGATAGCTCGTCAGATCGAAATAGCTTGCTTCGCGGTCGAAGATCACGGTAAAAGTATCGGCTTCGGTACCAGTATTCTTGATATCGAACTTATAGATTGGGTAGTAAAGAGAATCTAAACCGAGTGGCGGTAATTCCGGGATCACATCCTTTATGGCTGTATCCGAGTAACTTGAATACACGACAGTGGGGAAGGAATTTCTGGGTACCGGATCGCAACAGGAAATCAAAGTGGTAACCACTGCGACCAATAACAGCACAGGTAATACTTTATACATGACTCTTTTTCAAACGTCTTAGAAGCGGTATCGGCGATAATCCGATACCCGTTAATTCTCTAAGAACACGGAAACAGAGATAAAGTCCCAGAATGCCGAGCACAATATTAGCGGCCCACATCCCGGTCCACGGGGCAATGATCCCACGATCGGCGAGTTTTTCCCCTCCGATAAGGCAAGCCCAGTAGAGAATAAAAAAACCAATGGAAAGCCCCACGCCGATTCCAATGCCGCCTTTTTTAGCCAACGCTCCGAGCGGAGCGCCCAGTAGAACAAAAACAAAGCAGGCAACCGGCAGGGCATACTTTTTATGCACTTCTACGAGGTAGCTTCCGGAATCGAGCATCGTACTCTTAGCTTGGGCAGCAAGATTTGAAATTTCAAATAACGATTGCCGGAAGGCACCGGTCGCTGCAGTCTTAGAGGCCGTGCCGGCCATAGGTGTTATATCCGGAGTCTTGGAAACGAGCAGCGTAGCATAGCGATTGAGAGCATTGCTCAACGACTTTACTTGTCTGGTAGCCGTGCTATCTCGGCTTCGGACATATTTCATCAGATCGCTTGCCGAAAGTTCGCGGTCGCCTCGCTCGGTTGTTTGCTGATGCATAAAATCAAAACCACTGGTTGGTATTCGTACCCGATAGGTCTTAAAGATACCGTTGCGATAAGCATCGGACTGCACGGTCGAAGACTGGTGAAACTCCCCATCGCGAAGATCGAGGACTAAGTTGGCAAAATCATGAGTAAAACTGAAAGTAGCCGATTTTGCCGTGATCACTTTCGTCTCATTCGGTACCGAGTGGTCGTAGATAATTATTCCCTCGAGATTATTCGATTGCTCAAAAGTTTTTTGGGCAAGGATCGAATACCCGGGCAGGGCATCGTCATCGGTGAACTCTCCCTGGCGAACAACAAACGTAGGTTTTTTTCGCTGAATATCGGACATGAGGTCTTTTGCCCGGTGATTTGCATCCGGCAAAACCTCATTATTAAACCAGAGATCGGCATAAGCAAGCAATGCCGCGGCAGTAATAACCGGAAAAAGCATTCTCATAAAGCTCATTCCGGAAGCCTTCATTGCCGTTAACTCTTGCGAAGACGCGAGCGACCCGAAGGCCATTAAACTCGCTACCAGGGCGGCCATCGGTAATGCAAGCACGACCATCCAGGCCAGGTTAAGCGCAATAAGTTGAACGATAGTCCATAAGTCGAGGCCTTTTCCGACTATCTTATCGATAAACCTCATTAAGAACTGCAGCAGGAAGACAAACATGGTAACAACGAAGGCAAGGATAAAAGGGCCGATATGGGCGGCAAGAATATAGCGCCAAAGCCGAAATGAGGTCGTTAAGGATTGACCTGCCGATGTTCGCTTTTGAATGAAACTCATGAGGTTTTTTAACGTGACAACTAACGTAAATGATTCATTTACAGGTTCTTGTAAGAATGACCCCCTATTTGGACGGAACGGCTAAAAAAGCAGTACTGTTAAAAATTCTACCCTTTCACTAACGGAAAAAGCTATCGAACCCTTGTGACTGATTATTAACCTGTAGGTTATTACGTTACAATTTGTTACACCCTGTAGGCATCGTGCAAAGACCACGGTGGCTGCGCATACGATAGACTTTTTCTGCCACTAAAGCAGGCCACATATCTTTTTTCACTGCTTCGTCAGCCTCAGGGCAGACCGATTTTTATTCGGTGTCTTGTTTGCGCCATTGGGCTTGCTTTAGTATCATGTTCCGGATTAAAGAAATCTACCACCACTAAAGAAGCGCCGAAAGATACTTCGAAAGTTGAAGCTGTTGCAGCAATAGATTCGGCTACTAATTCGATCTCTAATACTATTGATAAGGTCGGAGATTTCTTTGGTTCGTTAGTGCCGAACGTTCTTGGAGGAGGGAAGGATAGCGTTATCGTTATTCATCCCCGGCCGACTCTCAAACCATCCGTTTCGCTTGAACCACCTCCAGCGCCCTACCAACGACGGCTTGAATTCGATTCTGCCGGTAATGTAACCGTTCATGATGAATTATTGGGAGCCGATGCAACCATACCTCAGACCTATACTCCGGATCAGTTTGTCTTGCAGGGAATGGATGACCGGACCGAAAGCGGTTTGCTCAAGAGTGCACAAAACAATACCAGTGCGAGTGCTGGAACATCTTCCGCAAAAAATCAGGGCGGGGCTGGCGGAAAAAAAGATGAGACACCGGGTATTTTAAGCGACTACGGGCAGATTGAAATTCCTATTCCACCATCGATCGTCCCGACGATCTTCGGCAAACCTTCGATTAATCTGCGGGTAAATGGTGATGTCGCTATTCATTTAGCGTATCGTGATAATCAATTTCTCCAGACAACCGGTACCTTATTCTCCGGTTCTGAAACCGGTATCGACTTCCGTCAGGAAGTAAATATGAATATCAGCGGATCGATCGGCGATAAGGTAAAGATCAATACCGATTTCGGAAGCCTGCGGCAGTTTTCTTTCGATAACTTGTTTAAGTTAAGTTATCAAGGCTATCCCTATGAAATTATTCAATCGGTTGAAGCAGGAAATATTTCGCTAACCACCCCATCGAAGTATATCGGTATTCAATCCGGTTTATTTGGCTTCAAGGGGGTAATGCGGTTCGGTCCATGGTATCTAACGGCCGTCGCCGCACAGAAAAAGGCCGAGCGGCAAACCAAAACATTTGGAGGCGGCCCGGGCAGTTCGAGCGGTACCGATTTTACCATTCAGCCGGCTAATTACCGCAAGAATGTGTACTTCCTCGATACGGCGTATATACCCCTATTCGAAAAAGTATATTCGACGATCCCGACGCAAGGTACGGCCGATATTGTTATTCCCGGTACAGTTGAATTATGGCGAAGCGTCTCCACGACCGATCAGCAGAAAACGGTTGCCTACGCTCATTATGATCTAAAGCAATTACCGGCAGGCAGTGCCACGTATGGTATAAGCTATCATCAGGCGGGCACAAAAGAAGATTCTATTTCTGCCGGATATGTTCGAAAGGTAGATACCTCGCAATATAGATTAGATCCGAAGACCGGTATTATTATTTTATATCAGGAGCCTTCCGATTATGATTTTTATGCCGTAAGTTACCGCACCCCGACCGGACAAGTCGGTGAGCAGATCGGAACGGCTAATGATACCGCCTACGTCTTAAAACTCTTAAAGCCGCGACGCCTTACGCCGGCAGATCCTTCCTGGAAAAACCTTCTGAAAAATACTTACTATGTAGGCGCTACAAATATCGACCAAAAGAATTTTAGTGTTCGCGTTGCTTATACCTTTCCGACGGGTCAATCGTATGAATTCGTCCGTTCGGCGACCGGCCTCGATAAAGCGATCTCGGTTATGGGGCTCGACCGATATAACAATGCGACCAATACCCGTGAAGCCGATGGATTGTTCGATGTTATATCGAATGGCGCCGTTTCGCCGTTATTAGATTCGCGAAGCGGAACACTTATTTTCCCCTATTTGCAGCCATTCGGACAGCGCATCTTAGATTATCAGGCCGAACAAAAGCGCAAGAATCCGAAGTATAAAGCCGATTCAACATTCTATTTCCCTGAAATCTACACCCAGCAATCGAGTTACTTCAATTATAACTCCTCGAAGAATACCCAGATTGCGATCAATGTAAAATATGCCGGCGGTACTTCAACGATCATCAATCTGAATGCTTTCAATATCGTCGAAGGCAGTGTTCGTGTGACGGCCGGAGGGCGTCAGTTAGTAGAAGGTACCGATTACCGTGTAGATATTAACAGTGGGACTATTACTTTATTAAAACCCGAACTGGCAACAGCAGGCCAGATCAGTGTCGATTACGATACCCACGATATTTTTACAACTTCCACAAAGACGTTACTGGGGTTGCGCGGCGAATTACCATTAGGAGATAGGGGATTATTCGGTCTTTCGTTATTTAATTATTCGATGCATCTGCCGACGATCAAGACCCGGCAGGGAGAAGAGCCGCTTTCTAACTGGATCCTTGGCAGCGATTTCAGTTATAAAGTACCGTTTCCTTCACTCACGAACTGGCTTAATGCTATCCCTATCTTCAATCTTCGCGATAAATCGGAAATAAGTTTTAAGCTCGATGGTGCATTATCCTTACCGAACCCAAATACCCAGGAATCACCGATGGCAGTCGATAATGGCGCCAGTATTGCTTATCTCGATGATTTCGAAGGCGGAAGAAATGAATTTCCGCTTTATATGAGTTACGGCCGGTGGGTTCACGCTTCTCAGCCTCAGGATTATGCTAACTATGTAGGCCAGACGAGAAGCCAGATCAATACCAAGAAAGCGAAGACCTATTGGTATGAAGCTTACCCACAGGACGTCAGGATAACGGATATCAAACCGAATAAGAGCGTTGCTACGCCGAATGAATTCGCCCAGGTGCTCGATGTAGTATACGACCCGCAAAATCCTAAGGGTATTTATAACCATTCTCCCGATCTTGGTGCCAATGCCTCGGATCGTTGGGGCGGGATGATGCAATATCTGCAGGGCTTAAATGTGCAGGCTACCAATACGGATGCTATTGAGTTCTGGATGAATATTCAGGAAGATGGCGGTCAGCCGCTCGATGGTGTGATTCACTTCGATATGGGTCGCATTTCCGAAGATGTTATTCCGGACGATAGCCTTGAAACCGAAGATAAGAATAATAATGGCCACTACGATCCGGGTGAAGATGTCGGTCTCGATGGCTATACGAATGATCAGGAAAAGACAGCGATTCCGGGTGCTTATAATCCAGATGATCCGAGCAACGATAATTATAGCTATACTCAAAACAGCGGCAATTATGAAGAGGTAAACGGTACGGAAGGTAACGAGCAGGACCGTTCTTCAGGACTTATTCCCGATACCGAAGATCTTGATGGTAATTCTGTTGTCAATCTCGATAACAGTTACTATGAGTACGATATTCCGATCACTACATCCAGCAACCCATACATTATCGGTAATACCGATGGCAAGTGGTTTCAATTCAGAATACCGATAAACGATTTTAAGAGAATGGTAGGAAATCTCGATTCCTCATTCTCTAACATCTCGTATTATCGCATGTGGTTCACGGGCTTTTCAAAACGCCTGCATGTTCGCTTTTATGATATTGGGTTAGCCGGCAGCCAGTGGACTCGTGCCAGAACCGGTTTGAATCCGAATAATCCGATCGGTGACACTTCCTTTGCAGTCAATTATGTAAATATCGAAGATAATGCCGGCGCACCGACGAATTATACTTCACCGCCGGGCGCTGAACGCGATCGTCTTGCCGGCCAGGCAGCGGTAGTTCTCGGTAACGAGCAATCGATTACCTTACAGATCAAATGTATTCCCGATGGTACCAAGCGCGAAGCAACAAGAGTATTTCCCTCGCCGAACGATCTATTTAATTATCGTTCGATGGCCATTTGGGTACATGGCGATCAAACGATGCCGACGACGTTGAATTCGCCAACTGATACTATCGGAAAAACATGGATTTATTTCCGCTTTGGTACCGATCAATACAATTATTACGAGTATCGCCGCCCACTCACGAGAGATTGGTCTAATATCCATGTCGATTTTGCTACTCTTGCAGCATTGAAAGCATCCAAGGTTCGCTCCACCGATGTGCTCACCGCTCCGGCAAACGATGGATTTATCGGCTCCGAATACACCGTCATAGGAAGTCCGAATATTACCAATGCACCGGTATTTACCTTAGGGGTGGAGAATAGAACCGGCTCGAACTGTCTGCAAACGGAAGTTTGGTTCGATGAGCTTCGTCTGCTCGATGCTAATGATAGAAGCGATTATGCCCTTAACGGCAATGTCCAAATGAAGCTGGCAGAGTTCGGGACGTTAACAACTAATTTTCTTTATGAACGTCCGGATTTCCACCGCGTCGATGAACGCTTTAATTCTTTACGCTCATTGAATTCCGGTTGGGGATTAACCGCTGAATTGCAGATGCAGAAAGTCCTGCCAAGTTGGCTCGAACGCGGTACAAAAATCCCATTGGTGCTGGCTCATAGCGAACTGCTCAACTCACCAAAATATTTACCGAATACCGATGTCGAGGTATCGAGTGCACTCGATAAAATACAGGAGCGGGCGAATAGCGGTCAGCTCGATGCCGGTATCGCCCAGCATTTGCAGGATTCTATCCGCCTCGTTAGCCAGACCCTTACTATTCGTAATAGTATCGGCTTAGCAGGTGTACAATTTAATTTCCCCGGATCGTTCTTCCTGTTGCCTTCTTTTGTGAACCGATTAATTTTAGGGTTCGGATACGGAGAAGAATTTACAAGGTCGCCAATTTATGACTACTATCGTAACTGGAGTTGGACGGCAAGTGTCTTATATGATTTGCCGACGCTGCCAAATGTATCGGTCTCTCCGCTGACATGGATCAATCCTAGTACGTTCGATGTAGGGAGGTATTCACTATACAAGATCAATTTCTTACCACAGAGACTTACCCTTGGAGCTTCTTTCACCCGTAGCAGGCTGCACTATTTAAATCGTTCTTCTACATTGGTGTTCCCTCCACTCGCCGATATCGAAGATAGTTTGGAGATCATCAGAAGTTTAGTACCGTTCATTACCAGAAGTGATTCTGCCGTTCGCAGCTTTGCATTTACCTGGAAACTGACCGAGAACGGCTTGATCTCGCCGCAGATCGAATTCAATCTTAATGCCGTCAGTAATCTTACACCGTTAGAAACGTACACCCGGCCTAATACCCCGGTATATCTTGATAATTCTGGCAAGCCCGTCTATGCCTATGATTCGGTCTATTATTATCAGCGGCCGTTCAAGGATGTCCTGGGGGATGTCTTCTTTAAGGATGGAGCCTTGGTACGACCCGGAAAAGATTTTCTTGTTAATCAGCGATTTAAATTAACGACAAGTCCGCGCTTACCG
Source organism: uncultured Alphaproteobacteria bacterium (assembly GCA_964404255.1). Classification (GTDB taxonomy): domain Bacteria; phylum Bacteroidota; class Ignavibacteria; order Palsa-1295; family Palsa-1295; genus JAFDZW01. The sequence continues at coordinate 10,676 of CAYOJJ010000008.1, forward strand.
TGGTTACTTTGGATCGATAAATATATTCGTCCGGTCTTTAATTATGTAGTGGATTATCATTGGTACGATGCTCAAAGTGGAGCACAGAACGATCGAACAGGCCAATGGAACAATACCATAACAACAGGACTGGAGTTTAACCTGCGCGATCTCGGTAACGATATCTTTGGCAGCGATGTACTTGGAGCCGGTGGCAACAACCAACAAGCACCGCGCCGTGGGGCTCGTGCGGCGGCAAATACAGGTCTTTCAATGGGGGGATCACAGGATTTATCCGCACCTAACGTCGTTCAAAAGGCAGACGAACCATTTGGTGGCGTAGTCGATGAAGGTCCCATTGCCGGAAAGCCAAATATTAGGCGTGTCGATCCCAAATCGAAAGTATCGCCGCCAACGGCAGTCGATACGATAAAGAAACGCCAGCCTTCCTTTGGTACGCCGCAAGGGGTTGATACGCTGGCTCATAGTCCAGGAGTTGGCGCCGAAGGTATTCATGACGATCTCTCCTCAAGCGATACGCTGCTTCTGCCGAAAGCGCCGCCGGAACAGCCTAAAGAAGAAATTGTGGAAGAACCCGGCGTAACACTGAGAGATCTTTCAAAGGCCTTGATCCAAAAGCCATTCTTCGATTGGAATGGTACAAAATTTAATTTTATCCAAACGAATTTCAGCCTTAACGGAGCCTTACAAGGCGGAGGGTCTGGTATTTCTAACTTGCTGACCAAAGGAATTTTCTCTCCGGAAGAAGATGCCATTGGTCCCTCGCGAGCCTATCAGCTAGGGTTGATCACCGATCCGCATGGTCGCTTACTCATCAAATTCATTCCGAAATTCCCATTCGTGGAGTTTGGCGTTCGTCATGGATTACGTCAATCTACTATTCCAGGTCAATCGGTAGATATTAATGACGTATTTACTCAAAAGAATACCTTTGAACTCCAAACCAGCCGCCCGCTATGGAGTGGAGCAACGATCAATTTAAATTGGAAAACGGAGTTTACTTATGATGAGCGCGATGCTTTGAGAATTCATGACGATGGTTCGATAGAACCGTTGACGACCCAAAAGACCGGCGATATTTCACGTACCTTTTTATCTATCCCGCCGCTGCCCTTTATCAATGTTACCCAAAGCAGTATTAAACGTGTCGGTGAAAAATGGATAGAGAAGAGTTCAAATGCCGGTTATACAACCGATATTGAGCGTGATACTATGCCGGCAGTCCTGAAGAATCAGTTGCAGGTAGAAAGTTTCATGGAAGGATTTGAGACACTTCCATTTTTTACTGGAATACTGCGTGAATACCTGCCCCGGTTAAATTATTCGTTTACCTGGTCTGGCCTTGAAAAATTTCCGATCTTCTCTTTTGCCGATCATGCTACCTTCCGCCATGGATATACCGGAAATTATAAACGCCAGTTTAAGTTGAATGCCGGAGACTCGGTACAGTTGACTACTTTGCAGACGGTAACCTATGCCTTCCGTCCGCTTATTGCGCTCGATCTTACCTGGGATAAGATCTGGGGCGGCAGATTAAACGCAAGCCTGAATTACGATACCCAGACCGATTGGTCGTCCGATTATTCATTCAATCGTATTACCTCACGGCTTTCGACTACGTTTGGTATTAATGCAAATTTCCAAAAGTCCGGCCTTTCGATACCGTTCTTAAAACTGAACCTCAAGAATAATTTTGGAGCTACGTTTAATTTCAGCCAAACGATCTCCAGCGATATTTATTATACCTTCAATACGATCCTGACCAATCCGGGCGGAACCAGTAATGGTGGTGTAACTAAGACGATCGTCGAGCCGCGCTTCAGTTACGATATTAACCAGCAGTTGACGATCGAAGGGTTCTATCGATATGAACGCACTACTCCGACCTCGAGCGTTATTCTTGCTCCTCCGACTCGCACGATAACTGCCGGGTTCGATATTCGCTTAAAAGTATTCTGATCTCATGAGCATCCGTTGCGATGTCCTTATTCTGGGCGCCGGAGCGGCTGGGTTATTCTGTGCCATAGAAGCGGCAAAGCGGGGAAGAAAGGTTATTGTGCTCGAACGCAGTTCATCGGCCGGAAAGAAGATCATTATCTCAGGCGGCGGAAGGTGTAATTTTACCAATCGTTCGGTTGGTATCGAGAATTATTCTTCCAATAACCCGCAGTTCTGTCGTTCGGCATTGCAGCGTTATACCCCGAAAGATTTTATTGAACTGGTCGAGCATTACGGGATCGAGTACTACGAAAAGAAAGATGGCCAGCTATTCTGTACCGATAGTTCGAAACAGATCCTTCAACTATTACTTACCGAATGCAAGCGATATAATATAGAGATCGTGCTTAATTGTAAGATAGAATCGTTTCGAAGAACAGAGGATGGATTTGAGGTACAGGCATTGTCAGAACAATGGTTAAGCACTTCGCTTGTTGTCGCTACCGGTGGGGCCTCAATCCCCAAAATGGGCGCAACAACCTTCGGTTATGAAGTTGCCAAAGCTTTCGGCTTGAATGTTATCGAGCCAAAACCGGCTCTGGTGCCGCTACTATGGAATGAGAACGATAAACATATTTTCTCAGCTATAGCAGGAGTATCGTTCACAGCAAAAGTATCGTTTGGTAAATGGTCATTCTACGACGATATATTATTTACTCATCTTGGGGTTTCTGGGCCGGCGATATTACAACTTTCGACCTATTGGAACGAGGGTGAACCAATATCGATCGATCTGTTAGCATCAGATACCGAAGGGGTATTTCCGGCGCTGCAGCAGCCACGTCCGCATAAGACACTCGCCGCAGTTCTTTCGTTGGTTCTTCCAAGACGATTTGCCGATCTTTGGGCGGGGGCCTATCACCACACTGATACTTTGGATCGATATACAAATAAAGCCTACGCTCTTTTGTTGGAAGAACTTCGCTATTGGAATATTTATCCAGAAACTACTCAGGGCTTTGATAAAGCCGAGGTAACTGCAGGTGGAGTAGATACGAAAGAACTTTCATCTAAAACGATGGAGGCTACAGCCGTAAAGGGATTGTATTTCATTGGAGAAGTAGTAGATGTGACCGGCTGGCTTGGAGGATATAATTTTCAATGGGCCTGGTCATCGGGCTGGGCAGCCGGACAAGTGGTCTGAGAAAAGTTTAAACGGTATATTCGTATGTAGAACTTAGGAGAATAATATGCAATTGATCTTTGATATCGATCATCCGGAAGAACTGGCCATCGAAAGCGGCACCGTTTTTTGTGTAGGCAGAAACTACGTCGATCATATTCTCGAACTTGGCAATGAAAAGCCGACCAATCCTATTATTTTCATTAAGCCGGAATGCGCCTTACGTCACGGATCTTACAATGTAATAGAGTATCCGCCGGAAACCCAATCGCTTGAATTTGAGGCTGAATTGGTGCTGTTATTACGCGGAGGCGGCCGCAGCATCCATGCCTATGAGCCAAGCGAGATCGTTCTCGGGTACGCCATCGGGCTTGATCTTACTATGCGTGATCTGCAAAACGAGTTTAAGAGCAAGGGACTGCCCTGGACGCTGGCCAAAGGCTTCGACGGCTCGGCACAGGTCAGCCATTTTATCCCGTTTGAAACGGCACCGGCTTTCGATCAATTGGCGTTCTCGTTATATGTTAATGGTGAACTTCGCCAGCGTGGTTCGACGAAAGAAATGATCTTTTCTCCGGAAATGATGGTCAACTATTTATCCCTGCGGTGCTCGCTCAAGCAGGGCGATATGTTGTTTACCGGAACTCCAAAGGGTACCGGAAAATTGGAGATAGGGGACAAGATCGTTATGCAAATGCATACCGATGACCCCAATAACATTTTGTTGGATTTTCATGCAGAGGTTATCGAGTGGCAATAACCAGATCGATATGCATCGCGTAGCATGATCTTTATTATCCTTTCAGGGCTGTATGCACTGGCATTGCTATGCTTTGCCTATGGGGTAGTGCTCGGTCTGCGCAATCGTAAAACCAAATCGCCTGCCGGCGAACCGAATATTTCCATAGTAATATGCGCCCGTAATGAAGAGGCAAATATCGATCGGTGCCTCGATTCCCTGACGAAGCTTAACTACCCGCCGGAAAAAGTGGAGATCATTGTGGTGGATGATCATTCCACCGATGCTACGGCCTCGAAGATCGCTGCCTGGCAGCAAGGTACCCCGGCTATCAAACTACTCTCACTCGTAGGTAAAGAGGTGCTCGGCGGTGGAGGGAAAGTTAATGCCCTTATCCATGGGCTTGATCTTGCCTCGGGTGAATACTTGTTTATTACCGACGCCGATTGCCATGTCCCTGCCGAATGGGTACGCAATTATCTAAACTGGTATGATGAGCGCACGGGAATGGTATCGAGTATCACTATACTCGATAAAGCAACTCCACTGGCCGGAGCCCATTCTTTTGAAATGATGCAATTACTGGCCATGAGTATGGCGGCAATAAATATCGGCATTCCGGTTTCTATTATCGGTAATAATCTTTCGCTTCGAAAGAAGGCGTATGAGGAAGTAGGAGGGTATCGCAGCATTCCCTTTAGTGTAACCGAAGATGTGGCCTTATTTCAAACCATGTGGAAATCGAACTGGGATGTAAAATTCAAGGCAAATAAAGACCTGCTCGTCGAAACGAATCCGCCGGGCTCATTCAAAACATGGTGGCGCCAAAAACAGCGGTGGGTTGTCGGTGGAAAATCGATCGGTTTTATGGGATGGCTGATCCTGTTACTTGGCTATTTAGGAATGGTAGGATTAATAGGAGGAGTATTTATCGGTAATACTACTATGGCACTGATAGCGATCGGCTTGAAACTTCTCGGCGATCTTTTTATACTATTGCCGGTCATGTTTTCGTTACGGACATTAAAATTATTACCGTATTTCCCGTTATACCAACTGTACCTGTTATTTTTCCTTATTTGTGTTCCGATCCAATATTCAAACAAGAAAGTAGTATGGAAAGGTCGGGACTATCGTACATAATCGTCTGGTTGCTTTTTTGCGTGGCAGCGACGCCGGCTTTTAGCCAGATGATGCCGGATTCGTCGCAACATCATAAAGCGCTCGATGATGGTCTCATTATTTCGATAAATCACTTATCGGGAAAGTCGGAATATTGGGATGGAACAATGCTGCTTGCTTCGAGGTCGTTATTGCCGGTTGTCGTCGTTATTCCGGGTCTCCAACTTGTAGATGGCATCGTAACACACGATAAGTCTCTAACCTATGGTGGATTAACGGTTTTAGGTGCAACGGCCCTAACCATAGGATTACAAGAGCTTTGTATCAAACCTTTAGTTAAGCGCGATCGACCTTTTACCGATCTTCCGGAAGTGGTAAAACGGGATCCTGATGTTTTTGGCTATTCTTTTCCTTCGAGCCATGCCGGTGTTAGTATGGGGTTTGCCGTCGGGGAAGCGCTCCAGCTAAGACAGTGGTATTTCACCATTCCTTTGGTGTTATACGCTACCATTGTTACCTTTTCAAGACCCTATTTAGGGGTTCATTATCCCTCCGATCTATTAGTTGGTGCTCTGATCGGTTCCACGGTTCAATTTCTGGCTTACCGGCTTGAGCAAAGCCTTTATTCAAAGACTACTAAGACGTTAGCGCCTATTCAAAGCTCCGCCATGGGCATGAGGTTCTCTATCGGATTCTGAAAACCGGAGTTATTGACAAGATTGGCTAAAAACCCTTATTTAAGGGGAAAAATGGAACTACTCGGAGCTATTCTGTGCTTATAATTTGCTTTTCATATAAGTAATTATAATAATTACCTTAAGTAGCTAAGAAGTATGGCGATAATGAACAAAATGCGCGAGAAAATGACCGTGATCTTTGCCGGTCTGGCAGGCGCATTTCTTTTAATGATTATTTTCGAATGGGGCGCACAGGGAGATTTCTTCCGTAAAGGTCAGCGTACAGGGGATGCTATCGGCGAGGTCAATGGGATGCCCATTCCGAATAAAGACTATCAGGATATGTATCAGCGCATCCGTCAGCAGAAGCTTGATGAGAAAAAAGCCAGTACGTTAACCGATGCCGAAGAAGCTGAGGTCAGCGATAAAGCATGGGATGCTGTAATAACCGATAAGTTGATCGACCAAAAGCTCAAAGATTACGATATTACTATCACCGACCAGGAAGTTCGTGACCGGTTATATTATAATCCGCCGCAAGATATCCGCCGCAGTTTTACCGATTCATCGGGCCGGTTCCGCCAACAGGAGTATTGGAGTACGCTCCGCGATCCGCGCTATGATACCGTCGTTGCTCAGATCGCTACCAGAGAACGCGAAGAACTCAAGCGCGAAAAGCTTCAGGGAATGCTCTTTTCGGCTATTCGCCTGACGAATTCTGAAATGTGGGAGCGCTTCGATATCCAGAACGCTAAGGCCGTAACGCAAGTCGTTAAGATCGCTCCACCATCCGATTCGTATCGCGACATTGTGAAAACAGTGACCGACGATGAAATGAAAAAATATTACGAAGATCATAAATGGCAATTTAAGAGCGAAGAAGGCAAAAAAGTCAAGCTCGTGATCTTCCGTGAGTTGCCGACGGCTCGTGATTCTGCACTGGCGATCGATCATGCGAATAGCCTTGCCCAGCGTTGGAAGTCTTTACCCCTTACTGAGAGCGATAGCTCTCTTGGTGAATTAGCCCGCGAATATTCCGATCTCGGGTTTCAAAAGGCCGCACCGCTTACGCAGCAAAGTCTTGCTGAAATTCCAAATACCGATTCGCTGCTTATGCATAGCGCTGTTGGTGATATTCGGGTTATTGTCGGTAAAGGACAGATCAAAGTTATCCGTGTCAGCAGTATTGCCGATTCGGGCGATGTCCAATATCATTTCAAGCAGATTTTCCTTGGCGCCGGCCGTAATCCGGTGCAGCAGCAGAGTCCGGATAGCATTAATGCGTTAGCGGACAAGATAATGAGCCAGCTTCGCAGTGGAGCCGATTTTGCTTCGCTTGCCCAGCAGTATTCTATGGATCCTTCTGCCCGCGCGGGAGGCGATATGGGATGGCTGACCGAAAAGATGTCTAATCCTGCCGTTATGGCGGAGGTTAAAAAGGCTCCGTTGAACCAACTTGTCGGCCCAATTCATACAGAAATTGGAACCTACATTATTATGGTTATGGGCCATACATCCCGTAAACTGACGATTCAGACCATTCCCTTAGAGATCAAAAGCAGCTCGCAGACCAGCAAAATGGTCCAGCAGCAGGCGAATATTTTCCGTGAACAGGCGCTTAAGAAGGGCTTCGATCAGGCTGCAAAGGATATGGATCAGCGTGTGATCACCAATGCTCCGCTGGTGCAGCGCAAATCTCAACAGCCGATCTTTGGATATAAACCCTGGACGACCTATATTCTTGATCTTGGTGTCGGGGATATCTCTGAGCCGGTGAAGATACCGGGTGCAAAGATAATCGTTGTTGCCCAGGTGACTGAAAGTGTACCCAAAGGGTATCAACCGCTTGAAGGAGAAGTAAAGCGCTCTATTCAAAGCGCTGTTACCCGTCAGAAAATGGTTGAAAGTGTAGCGGCAAAAGCCAAGCAGCTCCGCGGAATGATTGGCGCCGGAGAAGGACTGGAGAAACTTGCTTCGGTCGATACCAACTATAAGATTATTTCTGTAACGATGGGGCCCGGTGAATCTACCCAGGAGCTTGGTGAAGAGTATGCTGTTAATACTGCCGCGTTCTATCAACTAAAACCAGGTGAGATCAGCCAACCCATTAAAGGTAGTAATGCTTATTATATTGTAAAGTTGGTCGATCTTCGTCCGTCCGATAAGGCCTTGTACGATAAGCAAAAACCGAAGTTATTCGAATCACTGACCAAAGAAAAGGAAGAGCGCTTCTTCGGTAAATGGGTGGAAAACCTGAAAGATAATGCGATGGTAAAAGATTATCGTATCGGAAGATTCTAAAAGGAATATACTTCATAAAAAAAGCGCGCCAACGGCGCGCTTTTTTTATGGTTAATAGTATCTTATTCAACCGTTACCGATTTCGCAAGGTTACGCGGCTGATCGACGTTTGCACCCCGGGCCGTTGCCATATAGTAGGAAAGTAACTGCAACGGAATGACCGAAAGGATCGGTATGAACATCGGCAGGGTATTCGGAATATAGATCACATGCTCAGCAAGCGAAGCGATCTCGGTATCGCCTTCGCTGGCAATAGCAATAATAATACCGCGGCGGGCACGAACTTCCTGAATGTTAGAAATAACCTTTTCATAGACATCGTCCTTCGGGGCAATGACCACGACCGGCATATTCTCATCGATCAAAGCAATGGGACCGTGTTTCATTTCTGCCGCCGGGTATCCTTCGGCGTGAATATAAGAGATCTCTTTTAACTTAAGGGCTCCTTCGAGGGCGACCGGGTAGTTATATCCACGGCCGAGATACAGGAAATGATCAGCTTCGTTATATTTCTCTACAATAGTTCTTACGGTTGCCTCACAGCTCTTAAGGATGCTGGAAATATGCTCCGGTAATTCTTCGAGTGCCCGGATATACTCTCTGCCATCGACGATCGATAAGCCTTTCATGCGGCCAAGCATTACCGCAAGCAGACCGAGAACGGTGACTTGCGAGGTAAACGCCTTTGTGGATGCAACGCCGATCTCGGGGCCGGCGTGTACATAGACTCCGCCATCGGATTCGCGGGCTATTGTCGAGCCAACGACATTCACAATACCGAGCGCTATCGCCCCCTTACGCTTACCTTCGCGCATTGCTGCAAGGGTATCGGCAGTTTCGCCGGATTGACTGATGACGATCATATAATCGCCTTCACCAACAACAGGATTGCGATACCGGAATTCGCTGGCATATTCCACATAGACGGGTATTTGAGCCAACTGCTCGATCATATATTTGCCAATGAGACCGGCATGGTAACTGGTACCACAGGCTATAATGATAATACGCTTGGCATTGCGCAGCCCGGGGATATATTCCCGCAAGCCACCTAAGATCGTAGTCCCTTCATCAGCAATGATCCTGCCACGCATAGCATCGCGGACCGTGGAAGGCTGCTCATGGATCTCCTTGAGCATAAAATGTTCGTAGCCGCCTTTTTCGATCTCTTCAAGTTTTATGGTGATCTCTTCGACAGCTTTCGTTACCTCTACATCTGCAACGGTTATAGTTTTAACCCCATCATGGGTAACCGTAGCGATCTCTCCATCGGAAAGATAAATGACGTTACGGGTATGGGCAACAATAGCAGCGGCATCGCTTGCTATAAAATTTTCCTTATCGCCTATTCCTACTACAATAGGCGAGCCTTTGCGGGCGCAGACGATCTCATTGGGGGAATCCTTGGCCAGAACACAGACGCCATAAGCGCCTACAATTTCATTAAGAGCGAGCCTTACCGCTTCGGTCAGAGAAATTCCTTTACTATAAAATTCGCCGATCAAATGAGCAAGTACTTCGGTATCGGTTTCGCTTTCAAAGGTGTGCCCTCGCTCAAGAAGCGTCTTTTTGATGGCGGCATAATTTTCTATGATACCATTATGAATGATGGCAATACCATGCGTTTGATCGGTATGAGGATGGCTATTAATATCGCTGGGTACGCCATGGGTCGCCCAGCGGGTATGGCCGATGCCGACTGTAGCAGTACTAATGGAATTGCGAAGGATTTCCTCGAGATCGGTTACTTTTCCTTTGCATTTGCGGATCACTAACTGATCGCTATCGGAAACAGAATGGGAGTTACCGCTTGGAGTCAACGTTTCGATCGTTGCAATACCGGCAGAATCATATCCACGGTACTCAAGCCGCTTTAAGCCGGCAACGATTATAGACTGTGCATTGCGATATCCAATATATCCAACGATTCCACACATAATGGCTTAGAAATAATTTATTTCGGACTATAACGTAATTCTTAAAAAACTGTTACTACTGCCGGTGAAAATAGCATTGCTCATAGAATACGATGGCACCGGCTTTGCAGGCTGGCAGGTACAGCCCGGAGTCCGTACGGTACAGGGTGAATTGGAAGCCGCTTTCGTGAAGCTCTTTGCCCAACCGGTTACGGTTCTCGGCTGTGGCCGCACTGATGCCGGTGTTCATGCAAAAGGGCTTGTGGCCCATGCTGATATTATTCCTTCCGAAGCATTGCCCCTGTGGAAGCTCAATGAAGCACTCAATGCTCTGACAGGTGAGGATATGGTTGTCAGGGATATAAGGGAAGTCAGGGAAGATTTCCATGCTCGTTTTTCAGCTCTCGAACGGAGCTACCGGTATAATATATCGAGAAAGCGCATTGCCCTTGAACGAAGTTATTACTGGCAGCTTCCTTATGCGATCGATGAAGATGTGTTAAAAAATCTGGCGCCCCTGTTGCTTGGTGAACATGACTTCACGTCGTTTTCAAAGCAAACGGAGGATGTCAATCATTTCAGATGTACTATTACCCGCGCTGAATTCAAGATAACCGAAGAGGAGATCGTCTTTTGGATTTCGGCCAATCGCTTTGTCAGAGGAATGGTACGGGCGCTAACCGGAGCTCTTATCGAGACGGCAAAAGGAAGAATATCGGCCGAAGTATTTACCGATCTTCTCAACAAGCCGGTAGAGCTTGACCGCGCAAGATATATAGCTCCGGCACAGGGGCTGACGTTTTGGAATGTCAAATACCCTTCGGAATTCGGATTATGGTAGGGGCAAAAACTATTGCCGAATGAATTTTAATCGTCCGGCCGATGTAGAATAATACTGTTAAATGGTTTAATGTATCGGTTAGTAGCAGCTTTCCTAATTCTTGTTTGTAGTTCGCAGCTTTGGGCGCAGTCCTTTCGTGCCTATTCTGGTGAATTCTTACAGCTTGGCGCCGGAGCCCGCTCATTGGGCTTGGGGGGAGCGGCTATTGCTTTTTCTAACGATGCTACTTCCGGTTATTGGAATCCGGCAAATCTAACCACTCTTGAAGCTCCCTCGATCAGCGGAATGCATGAATCGCGCTTCGATGGGACGGTCAAATACGATTATGGCGCTGTTGCAATTCCGGTCGGAGCCACAGGAGGGGCCGCGCTATCGGTCTTTCATATCGGTATCGATAATATCAAGGATACCAGAAATGCCTTTGTCGATGTGACGGGCAGCGGCACATTCGATGGTGATAATTATCTCGATTATTCTAAGGTCAAGACCTTTGGTAATTATGATTGGGGGTTTTATTTATCATATGGGCAAAAACGGGACTCGCTGCTTTCTTATGGAGTCAATCTAAAATTCATCATCCGAAAGCTCGATCCTCAGAACTCAGCAACCGGCATTGGCTTCGATGCCGGAATCAGATATACACCGATCCCAAATCTTATGCTTGCGGCTGTAGGGCAGGACATCACAACAACCCTTCTTTCCTACAGCACTGGTACAAAAGAATTGGTCTCTCCGACAGTGAAGATCGGTGGTGCTTATCTCTGGAATATTTTTTCTCTGACCGATCATACCCTGATGCCGGTTCTTGATCTCGACCTGCGTTTTGAAAATCGCGGCTCAGTAGCAGAGGTAGCTCTTGGCCCGATCAGCGCGGATGCTCATATCGGCGCCGAGTATCAATTTAAGAAGATCGTTGCTCTCAGGGCTGGTTTTACCGATACAAAACAGCTTACGCTTGGTGCGGGAATTCATCTTCCTAAATTATCCATAGACTATGCCTTCCAAAGCTTTAATGCCCAGGACGAACTGGGGAATATTCACCGATTGAGCTTTTCCATAAGTTTAGAGCGTGAGCAATGGAAACGGCCTCTGTAACACTCTTGCAATCCGATGGCCTTATCGGACTGGTATATTTGTAGTTGTGAGATCATTATTCCTGATTATTTCTCTTGCTCTGTTGCTGGCGGCCGAAGGGTGTTCGCTTTTTTATCCCAAGGTCAAGCTTATTGAGGAAAAGCCGTTCTATGAATATGGCGGCCAGCTTGAAGACGATTATTTCCATTCTCCGGTAGGGGATTTGGCGGGCAAATATCCCAAAGGATGGCTGCAGGCCAATATCGAACATATTCAGGACCTGGAGAACGTAGGGTTTGTCTATACAAATGTCGAACGCAATGCGGCCCTCATTTTACAGGAAATTCCGGGTTCGGCAGATCTTCGCCGCCGCTATGAGCAGCAGGGGCTTCTTGCAATAGCTGAGGAATCCATCAATCTGCACCGTACAAAAAACAATAATTTTAGCATTTCCCGTCCTCCGGAGCTTTTTAAAGAGAGCAAAATGCGTTTTGCTAATTATGAGATTGTCCGCGGTTATGGGGATACTGTGACCTATGCCCGTTACGTTGTTTTTACGACCGGAATTCGCTACTATGAGTTGGGAATGATACAGTTACGGCCAGCAAGCCCTAGCGGGGCATATTTAGCGAACTACCACTTACTGCAATCTGTTATCTCGTCGCTCGAAGGAGTACCAATCCATTCTGACTAACAAAAGTGTGGTTTGGGGTGTCGCCAAGCGGTAAGGCAGCGCCCTTTGGAGGCGCCATTCGTAGGTTCGAATCCTGCCACCCCAGCTTGAGATCGTCTGGTTGTTATCGTGAGAGTTCTTGGTTCTAAGAACTCTTTTTTATTGGTAACGCCAGCTTATTCGTGGGTATGTCACAACTAAAGATCGTTGCCGGCAGGAGCAATCCTGCATTTGCTCAGAAGATTGCAAAAGCGCTCGGCGTCAAACTTGCCAAAGCGCAAATCAAGAACTTCTCCGATGGAGAGATCTGGGTAAAGTACGATGAAAATATTCGTGGTGTCGATCTGTTCATCGTCCAATCGACGATGCCGCCCTCGGATAACCTCATGGAGCTGCTGATGCTCATTGATGCAGCCCGCCGGGCCAGCGCCGAACGAATCACTGCCGTGCTGCCATATTTCGGGTATGCTCGTCAGGATCGTAAAGATCAGCCCCGTGTGGCGATCACGAGCAAGCTTGTTGCAAATTTGATAACTGAGGCCGGAGCCGACCGCGTCATTTCGATGGACTTACACGCTCCGCAGCTTCAGGGTTTCTTTGACATTCCGTTCGATCACTTGTATGCTTCCAATGCGTTTGCGAAGCATTTCAAGGACCTGAACCTCAAGCGCCTGGCGATCGCATCGCCCGATGTCGGTGGCTCGAAGATGGCGCGCAGTTTTGCGAAACGTTTCGATGCCGATCTTATCATTATCGATAAGCGCCGCCCTGCTGCGAATGTTGCCGAAGTGATGAATATCATCGGCGAGCCGGAAGGGAAAGATATCATCCTCGTCGATGATCTTATCGATACCGGTGGTACCTTTACCAATGCTGCCAAAGCATTGAAGGAAGCCGGGGCTAGGAGAATTTATGGTGCCTGTTCGCACCCGGTGCTTTCCGGAAAGGCGATCGAACGGCTTGAGCAATCGCCACTCGAGTATTTACTCGTTACCGATTCGATTCCGTTAGCGCGTGAATCGAAAAAGATCAAGGTAAAATCGGTAGCCAAGCTCTTCGCCGAGGCGATCAAACGGACGAATAAGCGCGCTTCGATCAGCTCGCTATTTGACAACTAAGTTTCTTTAACGCCTATTCATTCGAATAGGAATCTTTAACCAGCGCCGCTGGGCACTGCTTATCTAACGATAACGTAAGTGTGCGACGGCTGATGAAAGGTAAATTACAATGGCAGATATCAATATCGCGGCAGAACCGCGTACTAAACTCGGCGGAAGCTCCGCCAATCACCTTCGCCTTGAAGGACGTGTTCCCGGTGTGCTCTATGGGCACGGTGAGGCTTCGGTTGCTTTCCATGTAAAAGCACTCGATCTTCGTCCGCTTATCTACACCAATGAGACGCATGTAGTAAAGCTCGCGCTCAGCGGTGCAGAAACCCGTTGCATTCTTCGCGAAATCCAGTTCCACCCGATCACTGATCAGGTTACTCATATCGACTTTGTGAAGCTTCATGAAGGTGAAAAGATCAAATTGGAAGTTCCGGTTTTGATCACCGGCCAGTCGATCGGCGTTCGCGATAACGGTGGTGTGCTCGATCACATCATGCATAAGCTGACGATCAACGTTCTGCCGGATCAAATTCCACAGCACATCGATGTCGATATCACCGATCTCAAAATCGGTCATGGTATCCATATCAAAGATCTTCCGAAGAACGATGCTTATACATTCTTACATGATGAGAATGCAATGATCATCGCTTGTAACACTCCGAAGGTAGCCGATGAAACGGCCGCAACTCCGGGAGCAGAGATGACCGAGCCCGAGCAGATCAAAGCTAAGGGTAAGAAAGAAGAAGAAGCCTAAACGGACTTTTTTACACATCAAGGACTCGTTGCCGCTTCGAAGTGTCAACGAGTCTTTTTTTATCTGCTTATTGTAATAGCTCATGTACATTTTTGTCGGCCTCGGAAACCCCGGGAAAGAATATGACGGGACTCGTCATAATATCGGTTTCGATATTGTCGATCGTCTCGAGACCAAACTTAGCCGCTCGCAAGGCTGGCGCCCGGGAAAAGGGGAGTATTACTATGCTAAAGGAATGCTTGGCAATCAGGACATTGTCCTGGTAAAGCCGATCACCTTTATGAATCTTTCCGGCCGTGCCGTTCGCGATGTGATGGCGTTCTTTAAGGCCGAGCTTTCGGAAGTCGTCGTGATCTGCGATGATATTGCTATTCCTCCGGGTTCGTTGCGTCTTCGCCTTCGCGGTTCCGATGGCGGTCACAATGGCCTTACATCGGTAATCTATGAAACCGGCAGCGATGAATTCGTCCGCATGCGCTGCGGCGTAGGCAATAACTTCCATCGCGGCGAACAGGCCCGTTACGTCCTCTCAAAATTCAAAGAAGACGAAAAGCCGTTGATAGAAGAAATGACTATCCGCGCAGTAGAAAGCTGTATCGAGATCGTAAATCAGGGAGCAGAGAAAGCCATGAATGTGGTGAATAAGAAGATATGATTCAAATCTGTAGTTGTTGGGGATTTACCTTTTCCTCTTTTCACGAGATGACTACTGTGCGCTACCTTCTCTTTTGTCCTGCTCTTTGATGGCAGGTTATTCATAAGCCCAACAACAGTAAATTCCGTATATTTAATATTCAAACTATCTTAAACGAGTTCTATGAAACCTTGTTTTTTACTCCTCCTGGTTTTTCTCTGTTTTGGTTGTTCTGAGCCAACTACAAGCTCGCTGCAAACAGCAGAAGTACACCCTCCCAAAGCAGGCAGTTGGTTTAGATTTACGGGTACCCAGATCGATACCAATGGCACTGTTGAGTCTCATACATGGTCGGAATTAGATTCGGTAGTAGAATCTGGTCTCTCTATATACGGAAGAGATAATGTTTGTCATTTTAGGATTACCCATAATGACGATCCTTATGTATCGGAAATATACGTTAATTATAAGTCTAACGGAGATATAGAGCTATATACTCAACAATCTTTGGTTGAGCCCTGGATTTTGCTTCCCTTCGGTTCACATCTAATGTATAATTATAGTACTCTAACAGATAAGGATACAATGGCATATGTAGGGGAAGCTACTATTAATATAGATGGAGTGCCTTATAATACTTCAAAAGTACAACAGTCTTCCTTATTACTGGAAAACCCATCCGAGCCTGAACATTTTAGTGCCGTTTTTTCTTATAGTCCGACATTGGGCTATTGGGTTGAGGTTACGGAGAGCGACCCCGTTAAATGGACAACCAAGCAAGAGGGTAAAAATTATCTGTTGACGAGCTATGCACTTAAATAGGTAAAAAATTAATACCGTCGGGACTAACCTTTTAATTTCCAAGAGGATTAAGGTGTATTGATACTGTTGTATAACTTAATTTCAAAACCCATTTTTAGGGCAGGGAAGCCAGTTTTTTCGTATTTTCGCACTTTCATAATCATCATATATCCCTTGCGTTAACGGGGTATTTTACGGCTTTTATTTAACTCTACGCTATAGAATAATGGAATTAGCAATCGTTCTAGGTACCAGTGTTATCGGCTTGCTATTCGCAGGCTTATACCTGATCCCCAATGTCATGAAACGTGACCAGGGCACACCCGCCATGCAGAAGATATCTAATGCTATCAAGCAGGGTGCGGAAGCCTTCTTGCGTCGCCAAAATAAAACCATCATCTTATTGGCCGTCGTGGTCGCTGCGGTTATCTTTATAGTGTACGGGTTTGTCCGTGCTCATAACGAGCATGATCCGGTTGCCAGCACAACCACCCTTGCATTCTGGACAACGCTCAGCTTCGTGCTTGGTGCGTTGTGCTCGGTAGGTTCGGGCTATATCGGTATGTGGGTTTCGATCCGTACTAATATCCGTACGGCAAGTGCTGCTACAAAGTCGCTCAACGATGCGCTGCAAACGGCTCTTCGCGGCGGTGCAGTATCGGGATTGTTCGTAGTATCGTTATCGCTTCTTGGTGTTGCCGGTCTTTTCGCCATCGTTCAGGCGATGGGTGTTGTCGGAACAGCCGATCAGGACGTTGCTAAAATTCCGCTGCTTATTGGCGGTTACGGTTTCGGAGCTTCGTTCGTAGCGCTCTTTGCTCAGCTTGGTGGTGGTATCTATACCAAAGCTGCTGACGTCGGTGCTGACCTCGTTGGTAAAGTGGAAGCCGGTATTCCGGAAGACGATCCGCGTAACCCTGCCGTAGTTGCCGATCTCGTGGGCGATAACGTCGGTGATTGTGCTGGTCGTGGTGCTGACCTTTTCGAATCGACCGCTGCCGAAAACATCGGTGCGATGATTCTCGCTGCAGGCCTCTTCGTAGCCAACCCGGGTGCCTTCAAAGTCGGCATTCTCGGCGTATTGTTATTCCCGCTCGTCGCAAGAGCCTTCGGGCTTCTTTCTTCGATCGTCGGTATCATGTCCGTAAAAGCCAAAGAGACCGAAGATCCGATGAAGGCACTTAATCGCGGTTATTATGTAACGACCATTCTTGCTGCTGCCGGATTCTTTATCGCTTCCAAATGGCTCCTTGCTCCTGCCGATCCGAACGGCCCGGCAGCCGGTGCATGGTTGAGCTTCTTCATTTGTGGTGTGATCGGTCTTGTTACTGCTCAGGCTTTCGTGTTCATTACCCAGTATTACACCGAGTATCGTTACCGTCCGGTTAAGAGCATTGCAGAAGCATCGCAGACCGGCCCGGCCACAAACATTATCGCCGGTATTGCCGTCGGTTTTGAAAACGTAGCCTATCCGATCCTTGTCATCGGTGCAGCTATCATCTCTTCGTATTTCATTGGAGATGGCAGCGGCTTACAGCATGCCGGTTTATTCGGTACTGCCGTTGCTACGATGGGTATGCTTGGTACAGCCGCTTATATCCTTGCTATGGATACCTTCGGCCCGATCACCGATAATGCCGGTGGTATCGTAGAAATGAGCCAGCAGCCGGATCATATTCGTGAGAAGACTGACCGCCTCGACGCCGTTGGTAACACCACGAAAGCTCTTACCAAAGGATATGCAGTAGGTTCTGCCGCACTCGCAGCCTTCTTGTTGTTCTCGGCTTATCTCGATGAACTCGCCCATTACGGGTTGAATCTTACGGCTGTGGATCTTACGAAGCCGGAAGTATTCGTAGCTGCTGCCCTTGGTGGTATGCTGGTATTCCTCTTTACCTCGATGGCTATCAAAGCTGTCGGTAAGACTGCCTACGCTGTTATCAATGACGTTCGCGCGCAGTTCAAAGAGAAGCCGGGTATCCTCAAAGGAACCGATGAGCCTGATTATGGCAGAACGGTTGATATCGTTACCCGTGCTTCGCTAAAGGAAATGGTTATGCCCGGTGTACTTGTTGCTGCAGCACCGGTCGTCGTTGGCTTAGTCTTCAAATGGCTTTATAACATGAAGCTCAACGGTGCAGACCCGTCAACAAACCCGCGCCTTGCATCGGGTGGTGAAGCCGTTGCCGGCTTCCTCATGGTTGCAACCATCGTTGGTATTCTTGTTGCATTGCTGCTCAATAATGGTGGCGGTGCCTGGGATAATGCCAAGAAGTTTATTGAAATGGGCAGCTTTGGTGGCAAGCGTTCTGAAGCTCATAAAGCAGCCGTCGTTGGCGATACGGTTGGCGATCCATTCAAGGATACAGCCGGCCCGTCACTTCACGTGCTCATCAAGTTGATCTCGACGCTCACCCTTGTATTAGCACCGCTGTTCATCTAATTGATGAATGTCGATCTTACGCTGCCGATAGTACTATCGGCAGCGTTTTTATTTTTATAAAGAATTTCGTGCACTGTTAAAGATCAGTAGCCGTTTTGTATCCATGACCCGAATAACTGCGCTCCTTGCAGCCTTGGTATTATTGTTTGCTGCCGGTACTTCTTTAGCTCAGGAAATGGTATTTGAATCGGTGAGCCTTTCCCCGTGGGTACAGGCTCGCGGTTCTTTTCTTGAGCCGAACCGATTTGAAGTTGCAAAAGATGTTTCGAGAACCAGGTTGCGTCTTGAAATGGGATATGGCGGCGATCTTTTCAAGATCAAAGATTTTAGTTTCGGCGGAGAAGGTCTGGTGTGGAGCGGCTTAAAGTATTATTCCGATTTTCGTTTTCCGGTAGAAACAGCCGATTATTTCTTCGGTATCTATTCTGTGTTCCCTTTAGGGGTTTCATATAGGGGGGAGCGTCTGCCGCTTCGCATAAGGCTTAGCCATATCTCTTCTCATCTTGTCGATGGCTCCAAAGACCAGGTGGTAGGAGGTTCGAGCAGTCATTACAGCAGAGAATTCATTTCTGCAGAGACGCAGATCATGCCCCATAAAGAAGGAGATTGGTTTGCCATTTCAGGCGGAATTAAGTACGTTTTTCACCAGATTACTCATGTAGAACCGGAATTGCAAGTGCCAGTGACAATAGATATTATACCGATCTTTCGTCCGCATTCGAGTTATCTATTTGCCACGCTCTCTACTGCCGGAAGTCCTTCGTTTCCTCAATACTCGGCTGATCTAACCTTGAGGATCAATACTCTGCACCAGACCTATCTCGACCTCTATGGAGAATACCACTATGGAGCATCCCGATATGGCATCGAGGGTAATTATAAGGAAAGCGGTTATGAATTTGGGGTTCGGGTATCTGCCTTGCCGTTCAAAGTTACCGAGGAGTAGTACTATTCATGCTTGAACAAATCCAGTCAAGGTTCGATACAATTTTTGGTAAGCAGCGTATCTGGCTCCACCTTGCATTATTTATTCTTACTCTTTTTACGACTACTCTTGCCGGTGTAGCCTGGGCCGGTCACAATCCGCTTGATCTTGAAAATCTACCGTATGGATTGGAATATTCCGTATTGTTATTGCTTTTTTTAAGCGCCCATGAGTTCGGGCATTTCTTTGCTGCCCGGTACCATAATGTGGATGCGACGCTTCCGTTTTATATTCCGTTTCCGGGTGTTCTTTTCGGTATGACTCCGAACTTTGGTACCTTCGGCGCAGTGATAAGGACACGAAGCCGGCTGCCAAGTAAAAAAGTTATTTTTGACATCGGGATAGCAGGTCCTATCGCTGGATTTATTGTCTGCCTGCTCATCCTTGCTATCGGGTTTCTTACGCTTCCCGGTATTGAATATTTGCAACACATACATCCCGGCTATCCGAATTATCCCCACGATCCTGGTGGCGATCTTGCTTTTGGCAAGACTATAATGTATGTTCTTTTTGAGAAGATATTTGCCCGTTCCGGTGCATACGTTCCTCCGATGACGGAGATATACCATTACCCGATGCTTTGTGCTGCATGGTTCGGGTTATTTGTCACCTCGTTAAATTTGTTACCCGTCGGCCAGCTTGATGGCGGTCATACCACGTATGGATTATTTTCAAAACGAGCGCACCGCAACATCGGCATTGCTACGGTTATGTTGTTAGGTGCTCTTTCGATACCTGAATTACTTGTTGAATTGCTTCCGGCCAGTATGTCGTCCTTCAAAGCAATATTAATACCATTCACATTGAACGGGGGCTCTACCTGGTTCTTCTGGGTCATTATGATTCTCCTGGTCATCCGTTTCCGTCACCCGGAAACGGCCGATGAATCGCCGCTCGATTTCAAAAGGAAAATGGTAGGTGTATTGACGCTTCTTATGTTCATACTTTGTTTTACTCCGGCACCACTTGTTATCCAGTAAGAAGAGCTTTCTTTCCGAACACCTAAGAAGTAAACTGAAGATCGGAAACTTCGATAGGTGGTACAATAACGGTTCGATAAGGGTCTGTATAAGTGATGATCTGTTTTTCGGGCTTCTCTGCACTTAATAATTCTATTGCAGCCTGAAATACCGGTTCAATAAGTATAGTAGTAACGGGTTCTTTTTCTTTTGGTATGAATATTCTGGCAGGTACGCGATAGGGCAACCATTCATTGTGCCTCAAAAAAAAGCCGATCACCGGTTTTCGCTCAGCACTGGAAAGATGAATGACTGAAGTATCCGGAGTAATGACAAGATCGCTAAAACGGATCAAAGCCGTAAGCTCATGGAGGTCTTTGGTAGGAAAGTAGTGAATTCTCTTATTATTTTCTTTTGAAGCAAGATAATCCGTTAGTTCTTTCTCCCTATTAGGAGAAGAAGAGAGTGCTACCAACAGGTCGGGGAAATATTTGGTAAGCCGGTTGGCCAATTGATAATTGTTCTCGTATCCCCATTCTCTATAAGTATTGGCCGATTCGGTATTAAACACAATAAATCGTGAAGAAGCCGTTATAGCAAGTAATTCATTGGCTCGCTGTTTTATTGCCTGTTCGTTTTCTTTACAAATGGAAAGTGAGAGGAAGCGTAGTTCATCGTGTACCTTCAGATCGATACTTTGTTCGAGCATCGCCTGCAATTGTACCGGCATTGGGATAAGGTATTCCAGATCCGGTAATTCAATGGTTTTTGAGAAAATCTCTTCATGACGTTCCGGATTAGTCGAGACGGTCGTTACCCGATAGGCTTTTGGCGCACATCGCCAGGCCATAATGGCACTCTTGGTGCGCTTATGGAGTGTGCAGCAGAATACGAGGTCGTACTGCTCTTCGCGGCATCGTTTGTATTCGGCCTTTAATTGCTGTTTGTCTTTTTTTGTAAGATCGAATACCAGATCGACATCCGGGTCACAGCGAAGCAGGTCGATATTTCTAAAACTACCTGCTATACCTATCTTAATTTCAGGGTTTGCTTGTTTTAATATCCGCCAAAGAGGGGAAGTGACGACCATGTCCCCGATTGCATCGGTACGAAGAATAAGGACTTTCTTAATATCGCTGAGTGGAAGCTTCCCCTTTATTTTTTTTGTCCTCATTAGCTTACCCAATAGCCCGAGGGTAAGAGCTTTATTGAAACGCTCGATCTTTTGAATAATACGTTTTCTCAGTGGCCAGCCAAAATGATATTCCTTCTCAGCCCGTCGTTTTTTGACGTATGCTGCCTTTGTTTGTTGCTGGGAAGAACTCATCTATTTCAAACTTCAGGGGTAAGGACAAGGCCTTCGGTAGCAGCACGCTGCTGAATATGGTATAGCTTGTAATACATGCCATTGGGGTTAGCCAATAACTCTTCATGGGAGCCGAGTTCGACGATCCGGCCTTTGTCGAATACGGCGATACGATCGGCATGCTGGATCGTCGATAATCGATGGGCGATCACAACGGCCGTTCGCTCGGAGAGGAGACGTTCTATGGCTTCCTGAACCAGCATTTCATTTTCAGTATCGAGAGCGCTGGTTGCTTCATCAAAAATAAGAATAGGAGGATTCTTTAATAGTGCACGGGCAATGGCAATACGCTGGCGCTGTCCTCCGGATAAGCGCACGCCTCGATCGCCGACCATCGTATCATATCCGTTAGGAAACTGTAGAATGAAATTATGGGCATTGGCAGCTTTGGCGGCTTCAAAGATATCTTCTTTGGAGGCCTGCTTGTTTCCATAGGCAATATTATTGTAAATCGTATCGTGGAAAAGAATCGTGTCCTGTGTAACGATACCAAAGAGTTTGCGAAGAGATTGGAGGTCATACTCTTTGAGGTCATGTCTGTCAAAGGAGATGCTTCCGGAGCTTGGATCATAAAAGCGGGCAAGAAGATCGACAAAGGTAGTTTTGCCGGCGCCGCTTGGCCCGACCAATGCTAAAATCTCCTTCGGTTTGATATCGATGGAAACATCTTTTAAGACTTCCTCCGTACTATTTTGATATTTGAAAGTAACGTGCGAAACCTCAATTGGCGTCGTATGTTCGATCTGCGCTTTCACTGTTCCGGAAGCAACCGTAGCTTTTGCATCGAGTACGGTAAAGATATTTTCGGTCGCGGCAGAACCTTCGTGCAACCTCCCGATCACCTCCGATAATGTTCTTACAGGCTGCATCAGGCTGATAAGTGATATTAAGAAAAAGTATAACTGGCTACCATTTACATTGCCGGCAAAGACCTCTTGACCGCCGAACCAGAGAATTCCGATAAAGCCGCCAACAGCCATCATCTCATTCAAGGGGCTGACGGTCTGTTTTATTCTAACTAATCTCCTCGAATAAGCAAAATAATTCTTTGTCTCATTCCTGAATCGTTTTACTTCATAATCCTCCATGCCGAAGGATTTTACTACTTTAATACCGGAAATAAACTCCTGGGCAATACTTACAAAATTTCCAATACCTTCCTGGACTTTATGGGCATATTGCTTCAATCGCTTGCCAATAAAAGTGATCAATAAGAGGCTAAGTATGGCAATGCCAAGAGCCACTCCTGTCAGTTCGGCATTTATACTTATCAAAGCATATAAAAAGACCAGTATTTGTATCGGTTCGCGAATGAGGGTTGTCATGCTCGAAGAGAGCACGGAGTTTACCATTCCCACATCATCGGTCACCCGTACGATCAAATGACCCATCTTTCGATCGTAGAAGTAATCTAAAGATAGTGTAGAGAGCTTTTCGAAAACCGTATCGCGTATGGATTTGCTCATTCCTCCTTCGACCAATGCCATCACGTAATTAGCAATGTATTGAAAGAGGTTTTTTAACAGATAAACCACAAAGATAAAAATGCAAACCTTCATAAGGCTTGTGATCTTATCTCCGGTTATGAAATAATTAGTGAATTCATTTAACCAGTTCTTCTTGCCCATCGAGGGCATCGGCATGCCGCCCATCGGAACACCTTTCATCTGAGCCGTATCACCGGTAAGAATGGACATTGCCGGCAGCAGGGAAGCCATTGCTACGGCACTGGCAAAGCCAGTAAGAATATTGAAAAAGACCGAAATGGCAAACGTAACCCGGAAGGCCTTTGCGAATGGTAGAAGCCGCTTATAGTTACGCCACATGATCTGCTGCTCTCACCGTTGTAATAATCTTAGTACCGGTCTCGATCTGCCTAACGAGCTTTTTATAGGCATCGAGCACCTCGTCCGATCTAACGTGTTCGAACGTCTGGGGATAGACAATCATTTCGTAGGGCACTCCTACCGGAGTCCAGTAATGAAAATTATGCATTGTTGCTTCAATGTAGATCGCCACCAGCGGTATAGAATAGGCGGCAGCGATATGGACGATCGAGGTATCGGGCGTAATAAGCCGCTCACAGGTAGCGACTTGCTCGGCAAGTTCTACGAGGCTCTTGGTAAGCGGTGCAACGATCACCCGCTTATCAGCGCTCAGAGAAGCGACCGCTTGTGCTCGTTGAACGTCTTTGGGATGATAAAGTAACAGTACCTCTTTTGCATACCTACCCTGCAAAAGACCGATACAAATTTCCGCATTTGTTTTTGTGGTAAGCTCTCTATTTGACGAACCCGCTGATAGATTAAGACCAACTCTCCCTTCGATCGTTGTTGAAGTCGGTTTCTTTAGAATTGGTTGTAATGGAACAGCAGCCGGGTCGATCCCCAATGGCCGTAATAACTCCACGATCCGGTTAGTAATATGAGTAGAATGATGATCGAACTGCGGGACGGTAACGGAATACACTGCCGAGTTATCTTTTTCGACTCCGATCGAATAAGCCGCACCTATGAGAGAGATAATGGCAGAGGAAGTTACAGATGGGTTATCCATCAGATCGATGGCTACATCGATCTTTCGTTCGCGAAGGGAATGAAGCATGTTCAAATCCTGCCACAGGTTTTTTTTATAGATCTGTATTTCGCAATCGATGGGTAAGAGCGGGACAATAGACTTATTATTCTCTCCGAGGATCACAATAATATGGGCCTTGGGAAAATGCCGCTTTGTCTCGACGAGTAATGGCGTACTTATAATAGCATCACCTATACGATCCTGGCGCAGAAAAAGGATAGTAGGGGCTTCAGGAAGAGATAGGGGATATCTGGTGATCTTTTGTGTCGTTCGCAAGGCAAGAATAGCGATAAACGCCTTCCGTAAGGCGATCTCTACTCGTTTGATAAGCGAGCGAAAAAAAGAGGGGTTCATAAAAAGCAAAAGTCGCTCCGTTTCGGGAGCGACTTTTCCTGATACAAGAATATCTTAGCGAGCAGCTTTCTTGAACGCAGCAAAGCCCTTTTTATCCAGCGTGCGAAGGGCACGGGCAGTAGCTTTGATCTTAACGAATTGGCCCTTCTCCGGATCCCAAACGCGCTTGGTCTGGAGATTCGGGATAAAACGGGTCTTTGTACGGTTGACCGCATGGGAAACGTGGTTTCCTGCTTTCGGTCTTACTCCGGTTAATTCACAAACTCGTGACATTGGATTTGCCTTTCTGTTCTAAACTCTGATTATTTCATTCCGGCTGCTACGAACGGGAGCAAAGCCAAATGGCGGGCATGCTTGATCGAGCGTTCGATATCGCGCTGACCTTTAGCGCTTACACCGGTGATACGATTAGGAAGAATTTTACCGCGGTCGTTTATGAAACGCTCTAAGATGCGGATATCGCGGTAATCGACGTACTTAATACCACGAAGTTTAAGCGGATCAACTTTCTTCTTGTTGTTATCGCGCTTATTGTTGGCGTTGTTACGGCCCGGCTGTCCCGGACGTCCGTTTCTACCGCCTGCTTGTTCTTTTTTCTGAAATGCCATGATTACTTCCTTGTAAAAAACTTTTCTACTTGTCCTTTTGCAATAAAAGGTGGCAAATATTCATCTCGTAACTCCGGATGAATAATACCGGCTAACATCTTAACACTTTCAACGAGTCTCGGCCCCGGCCTTGAGAAGTACTGCGAGCCATCGGCTATCCATACTTCAGAGGGAATGTGATTCAATCGCTTAAGAAGGGGAGGAATATCCTGCCGCTGTCTTGCAACGTCGAAGCCACATTCGGCAACGATCACAATATCCGGTTCGCTGCGGTCGATCATTTCGTGGGTGATCTCTCTTGAAGGAGAGCCATCGTAGACGATGGTAAGTGTTGCTCCGGCAGTAGAGATCAACTGGGGTATCCAGTGACCGCTGGCGAACGGAGGGTCGCACCATTCCAGAAATAAGACCTTGGGCTTGCTTAGCTCGCAGCAGCGCTGCTGTACTTCCTTGAACCGCTTTGCCATAGTGGCCATTGGTTCGGTTGCTTCTTGAGGGCAACCGGCGGAAGCGGCAACGATCCCGAAAGAATCGATGACATCGCTAAGCGTAGAGGGTTCGAGGTTAACAACCAGTGGCCTATGGCTTAGTTGTTCTACGGTGGCCTTTACGTGGTCGTAGCCGACGGCACAGACAGTGCAGAGGCGTTGGGTGAAGATCACATCGGGCCGAAGCTCTTCTAAAACCTTGAGGTCAAGATCGTAGATCGAACCGGTCTCGTCAAGTTGTGAACGAACTAACAGGTCTATTTCTTTACTGCTCAGGCCTGTATGAGCCTCGGAGCTGGTTACGCTCCGTTTGGTGCTTGCCTCGGCAGGGAAGTCGCATTCATGAGAAACCCCTACCAACTGGTCGTCTAATCCAAGGGCAAAACAGATCTCTGTTGCACTGGGAATAAGCGAGACAAGCCGCTTCATCGTTTAGACGATGATCGAATCTCCGCCGCCTTCTGGCTCAGCTAAACGGGCAATACGGTCTTCGAACACATAGCCGTTCGAACCGCCTTTTTTGCTGATACCGATAAAGCGTACCGGTACGAGCTTTGCTTTCTTTCCGAGCTGCGGAACGAACTCAACGCGTTCGACCGACTGCTTCTTCAATTTATCACCGAATGTCTGCTGTTTAGCCATATTACCTAAACTCCTATAAAATATAAAGTTATGCCTGTAGTGCAAGCACACTTCTTGAAAAGCCAATAGTAAACAGGCTTTCAAGCCCCTAAGTTCATAAAAATGTGGGTTTTTCTGTAGGCTCTCAAGAGAATTTCCTACAAAAAAAGTAACAATTGCCCGGCAGCATGGTTTTATATAATATATACTACGTCATTCTAAATAGCTTTATGAAAAAAATCCTATTTTGGTTAATTGCGGCGTTCAGCGTTGCCCTATGGCAGGATGGATATGCCCAATTAACCCATATACTTACAACGGAATCGCCGGAACAGGTATCTAACCATCCTACGGGGGTGGGACGGGATTTTTGGTTTTGTATTCCTCAAAATTTTGATAGGAATCAGCCCGGTGCTGCTTATTACCTCTACATTTATATTTCATCACTAACCAATACGGCCGTCCATATTCAAGTTGGTAATAATCCGGTCATTGATCGATCGGTGGCCGCAAATAATACAGAAATAATAGCTTGTGAATCAGGTGGAATTACTGATTTTCCTCTATCGACCATGATGTTTTCCAGTGATTCTATAGAACAAAATGCTATTCATGTTTGGTCGGATGATGCAGATGTATCGGTCTATTTTATTTCCCGTGCGCCTTTTACTTCCGATGGAATGTATTGCATTCCAACCATGGGCTGGGGCACTGAATATGTTGTCGCCTCTTTCAATGCCTTCGACCGCTATGGATTAAATATTATTGATCTGCCTTCCGAGTTTTCAATCGTTGCCGATCGCGATAGCACCGTAGTCTCGATTACTCCAAGTTGGGGTATCCGGAAAACGGGAAGTCCGTTAACGGCTGTCCATCCTAAAGATTCTGTATTTATGGTTCTCCTTAATCGTGGCGAGTGTATTCAATACCAATCGGCCGGAGATCCGGTATTTGGAGAAGATTTGACCGGTAGCTATATTACTTCCAATAAACCTATTGGGGTCATTGGTGCATCTGTTTGTCCTAATATCAAAGACGACGATAACACCTGCGATCATATTATAGAGATGCTCTCACCAACGCGAACCTGGGCGGATACTTATTTTACCGCACCTTTTACTGGTCGGCAATATGGCGGTGATGCTTATCTCGTTGTGGGTACAAAGAAAGACCAGATCATTGTCCGCAACGGCAGCCCCGCTGCTACAATAAATAAAGCGTTCGGATACCAATATATTTTCGATGATGGTGTAATATCTCCTCATGCTCTTTGGAGCAGCGATACCACCTTTATGTTGGTGCAATACGTGCCAAGTGCCAGTTTCGGCGCGCCTGGAACCTCACGAAATATCGGAGATCCTGATATGGTAGTAGTGAACCCCGTTAGAGGCTATGGTAAAAATACTATTTTTCAAATTCCAGTTACTCGTCCCGGTCAAACTCCATTTCAGAATTTCTTAAACATTATTTTACCGGTCTCGAATGAAGCCACTACTTTTATTGATGGAAAACCATTGTCATCTCCGGGTACTTCGTTTACATTCGGTTATAGTGGTGCAGGCGGCGGGTCCGGAAGAACCCCGATCGGCACAACCGGCTGGGAAGCAATTCTA
The DNA here is from genome assembly GCA_964404255.1 of uncultured Alphaproteobacteria bacterium. GTDB lineage: Bacteria > Bacteroidota > Ignavibacteria > Palsa-1295 > Palsa-1295 > JAFDZW01. The sequence continues at coordinate 38,455 of CAYOJJ010000008.1, forward strand.
CTTGGCAGTAAAAATACTTCCGCGGAAGGTACACACATTATCAGCTCCGATACTACGGTAGGAGTCTATCTCTACGGTCGAGGCTCTGACGATGGCTATGCCTTTGCCGGAGGCTTAGGCTCTTTTGATAGCTATATAAAAGATACTTCCAGCCCGGTTATAGGATTTAATGGTTCGGGAGCTGAGGGCACTATTATCGTTCAGGATAATCATAATTCTAAAAATCCAATCGTAGCTGTTGAACGAGATTCTCTCTATAATATGGCCGTCACAACCGATCTGACCATGCTGCCCAAATGGAGTGTTTCAAGCGATAGCATACATGTTTCCACCCTGGATATTCAAGATAATGGATATTTACGGTTGACCTACATATACAATAATGGCATAAGAAAGCAATCTATTATTACTTCTGCGTCGCAATCCAAGGTAGAATCGGGGAAAAACCATAATGCTCCATATTTTACGACGCCCGATCCTTTAGTAAGTAGCAGCACTGTGACTATATCCTACGATTTTGGTGCTGGTAAGATGGTTGCTCTTTCGCTCTTTGATCTTGCCGGACATAAGCTTGGAGAACTTCCTCCTATTACACAGGAGGAAGCTGGAGGACATTCCGGGGCTCTTTCGCTGCCTGCTGGCCTTTCGAATGGTACTTATGTACTTCAGGCTGTTAGTGGGACCACCGTATTTTCCTCGAAGATTATCATCAGCAAATAAATTGAAACCCTATTGGGTCACTGCGTATGTTTGTTCTTTCAGGAACAACGTATGGCAGTCTTATTTTTAACCGGATCATCCGGAGGATTAGGGAGAGCTATCAGGGCGTTCTACCTTAAAAAAGGGTGGAAAGTCGTTGGTTTCGATGCTTTTGATGATAAGTTCGTTGCCGAAGGATATTCTTCGCATCTGATCGATAGTACCAGTGAAGCATCGGTACAGCAGGCATTTGCTACAGCGATTGCATCGGTTGGTATTCCGGATCAGCTTATTGCTACTATTGGCGGTTTAAAGCCCTGGACAACAGTCGATCAGATAACCGTTGGCGACTTTAAATCTATTATCGATCTCAATCTTCTCTCGACCTTTATTTCGGTGAAACAGGCAGTTATTGCCATGAAAAATAAGGGAAGCGGATCTATTGTAACTATCGGAGCCGATACGGCTCTGCATTCCGAACCTAAAAAAACTGCATACATTGCGGCAAAATCTGCTGTTATAGCATTTACGCAGGCAGTGGCTGAAGAAACAAAGGATATTGGAATTACAGCCAATGTTATCCTGCCGAAAGTTATTCATACCAAAGCGAATGAAGAATGGGGTTCACCGGAAGAAATTCCGCGTTGGACCGAACCAAGCGATATTGCTTCATTTTGCTTCTACCTCGCTTCTGCTGAAGGAAAGGCAATTAACGGAGCTATGATCAGAATGCCGAATAAGGCATAATGTAGAAAAGATTTTAAGAAAGAAAACCATGAGTTTAAAAGAAAAGATAACGGCCGATCTAAATGCGGCCATGAAAGCAGGGGAAAAAGTACGCACTGAGACGCTGCGCAGTATCCGCGCTCTTATCCTCGAATTCGACAAAAGCGGTGCAGACAGAGAAATGACGGCCGATGAAGAATTGAAACTGCTTACTTCCGCTGCTAAAAAGCGCAAGGATTCGATCGAGATCTATACTGCCAATAACCGCCCGGAGCTTGCAGAAAAAGAGCAGGCCGAACTGGCAGTTATTACGGAGTATCTTCCGAAGCAGATGAGCAGGGAAGAGGTCGAGAAGCGAGTTTCGGAAGTCATTGCCGAAGTAGGGGCTGCCGGTCCGGCTGATACCAATAAAGTTATCCCGGTGCTCATGAAGGAACTCAAAGGCAAGGCCGATGGAAAGCTGGTGCAGGAGATCGTTAAAGAAAAACTTGCTGTACTGGCTTCTTAATGACGATAGATATTATCATCGGTATCTTACTTCTGCTTGCTCTATGGAAAGGATGGAGCAGAGGGTTTGTATCAATGCTCGCTTCATTTCTGCTGTTCGTAGGTGCGATCATTATTGCAGGGCTGATCGGTGAAGGAATTGGTAAAAGCTTCTTCGGAGGTTCTTATCTGGCTCCGGTATTAGGTTTTTTCCTCTGCTTTATTGTAATCGTAGTAGTAGGAAGATTTATCATTAAAAGGATAAAGCCTAAACAGGGAATGCTTGCCGGTTTAGATAAACTGCTTGGTGCTATTGCGGGCGGTCTTCGGATGCTCTTAAGCATTGGGTTAATTCTCGCCGTCCTTCGATTATTTCATCTTCCATCTGCTTCTACGGTTGGAAGTTCAAAACTCTATCGGCTCAGTCTGGGATCGGTCGGTCTGCTTGCCAGCCCATTAAAGCCACTTACAGAATTCTCGGAACATGTGTTCGAGAATTCATAATGCCTCTTTTAGTTCATGGATACGAATACCGAATCCGGTATAAATACTGAAGAAGTTCTTGAAGCCCAACTGCGCGCTTCCTTTATTCGAGAGATCATTCGTCCGTTTCGTCATGCAGCCGAGAAATTGGAATATGTCAATATTCTCGATGCGCACTTACATTTTGCAGGTACACCGCTCGGCAAGCAGGCGTTATGGAATGAACTTCGGCCGACCTTAAATAGTGAAAGCATAGAACGCTCATTATCGGAAATAGATGAATTGCGAAATCTATTTGCCGCGGGTGAATTTCCGATGTTCTCCGGCATCTCCGATGTACGGACGACGCTCCATAAAGTTGAGATCGAAGGCAGTACTATTTATCAGGATGAAGGCCAACCATTGGTTCAGACCCTGAAGGCTATCAGAAATCTCCGTGACTTTTTTGCAAAGCGTAATTCAAAAACTCCCACGATCTGGAAATCGGCCATTCTTCTGTTTGAAGATAAATTACTGGAGCTTTCCTTTGAGGCAGTTTTTGACGAGAATGGCGCTGTTCGTGATAATGCCAGCAGTGAATTACATGATATCCGCCGGGAAATTGTTACTACCAGTGAGCGGCTCCGTAATAAGCTGGCGTCGCTGCTGAAGAAGTATGCCGAAGATGATCTCCTGCAGGATCAGATCATTACCCAGCGCGATGGCCGCGCCGTAATTCCGGTTAAGATCGAGCATAAGCGCCGTATTACGGGGCTTATTCACTCGGTTTCTCAAACGGGGCAAACGGTCTATATCGAACCAACCGAAACGATCGACCTAAATAACGAATTGCGTTCTTTAGAATTTGCCGAACAGCGGGAGATCGATCGAATACTCAGGGAGCTGACCGAGCGACTCCGTAAATCGGTTCGCCCGTTATTAAAATCGTTGGAGATCGCCGGGCATATCGAGGCGGTGTATGCAAAGGCTCGGTATGCGACACAGATCATAGCTCATACTCCGCGACGTCTTCAACAGAAGAATCCCGGAGAATTACAATTAAAGCTTATCGAAGCCCGCCATCCGTTTCTTATTTCAAAGATCGGACGGCAGAAAACTATTCCGTTTTCTATCGAGCTCGATCATTCTAAGCATACATTGGTTCTTACCGGCCCGAATGCCGGAGGTAAAACCGTGCTCTTAAAAACGGTCGGCCTGCTCTTGCTTTGCTCTCAGGCCGGATTGCCGATCCCGGCAGAGCCTGAATCTACCATTCCGAGTGTCGATGGTCTTTTTGTCGATATTGGCGATTCTCAATCTATTGCCGATGATCTTTCCACATTCAGTTCGCATATTCGCTCGCTCAAGACGATTCTCGAACAAACGAATGAATATAGCGTCGTACTGCTCGATGAAATTGGTAGTGGCACCGCCCCTGAAGAAGGCGGAGCATTAGCTGAAGCAATTCTTGAATACTTGACGAAATTCGCCGGCTTTACTATTGCTACAACCCATTACGGTCGGTTGGCTGCTTTTGCAGAATCTTCGGATGAAGCGATCAATGGCTCGATGGAATTCGATCAGGCTTCGCTAACGCCAACCTATCGCTTTCGGATAAATCTTCCCGGTTCATCCCATGCTTTTGAAATTGCCGAGCGATATGAGTTGCCCCATCAGATCATTAAGCGGGCCAGAGCACTTGCGGGTGGCAAGACCAATCGGTTAGAACAGCTCATCAATTCGCTTTCAGAAAAAGAACAGGAGTTCTTACAGAAGACTTCTGAACTCGAGCGTGAACTGGGTAAGGCGCGCTTCGAACGATTGGATTTTGAGCGCCAGCGCGATGAACTTGCCGCCGATAAAAAGAAGATCCTTTCTGCGACTTCCCGAGAAGCAGAAGAATTGCTTTCCAAAGCGAACAGCATGATCGAAAAAGCGATCAGGGAAGCTCGTGAGGCAATCGAAGCTCAGAACGCAGAAGCCATTTCATTATCTGATCTTCGAACCAAACAGAAGAAAGAACTTAAATCGCTCACCGATGAAGTGGAAGCAAAGACTGGCGCCAAAGTGATTCAGGATCAGGGAGATATTCCACTTACGGTCGGAGCAAAGGTTAAAATGATCGATAATGCTTCCCAGATCGGAGAAGTGCTTTCGCTAAATGATAAAGAAGCAGAAGTACTGTTCGGTATGATGAAGATGAAAGTAAAGCGCTCTCAGCTTGAGACGGTTTCTTCGGCAACAGCACGACGCGAAGAACGGAAGGCGCCTGTAAAATCGGGTGCTTACTTCGACGAGATGTTTAAACCAAAGATCGATCTTCGTGGAAAATATGGCGATGAAGGAGTATTAGAAGTGGAGAAATTCCTTTCCGATGCCAGCGCCCGAAATCTTTCGACCGTCGAAATTCTTCATGGCACCGGCACCGGCGCTCTGGGCAGGAGAATTCATCAGTATCTTCGTACTTCACCACTGGTAGCATCCTTCCACTTTGCGGATCGAACCGGAGGTGGAATGGGCGTAACGATCGTAGAACTCAATTAAGATTCTTGTGAGAAATTTTAAGACTATCCTTATAGCTAATCGTTCGGAAATTGCCAGACGTGTCATTCGTTCTGCAAAAGAATGTGGGTACAATACGGCCGCCATTTGCTCACCGCATGATGAAACGGCGTTATTCGTACGAGAGGCATCGGTCTATACCAGGTTAGCCGGTAATACTCCACGAGAATCTTATCTCGATATCGAACAGGTTATTGCCGCCGCAAAAAAAATGAATGCCGATGCGGTGCATCCGGGCTATGGCTTTCTCTCTGAGAATGCGCATTTCTCTGATGAATGTAATAAAGCCGGTATCTTCTTTATTGGCCCGAAGCCTGATGCTATCGACTTGCTTGGTGATAAAACCAAAGCACGTACGCTTGCCTTAAAGCTTGGTGTGCCGACTCCGGGAGGAACTACCGAAGCATTAGATACCGCTGATGAAGCGAAAGCCGTTGCTAAGAAGATCGGGTATCCAATCCTTCTGAAAGCGGCAGCCGGTGGCGGTGGAAAAGGGATGCGCGTAGTAGAAAAAGAAGAAGATGTTGAAGAAGCCCTGGCGCGCGCGCAAGGAGAAGCGCTGAGTGCATTTAACGATTCACGAGTCTATGTCGAGAAATATATTTCTCGCCCAAGACATATCGAGTTTCAGGTTCTAGCCGATTCCCATGGCAATGCAGTGTATCTTGGCGAGCGTGAATGCTCCATTCAGCGCCGCCACCAGAAGCTTATTGAAGAAGCTCCTTCGCCGGTAATGAGCGAATCGCTCCGGAAAGAAATGGGGGAGGCTGCTATTGCACTGGTCAAAGCAGCTAAGTATGAAGGCGCCGGTACGGTTGAATTCTTAGTGGATGAAGATAATAAATTCTATTTGCTCGAAGTAAATACAAGGCTTCAGGTGGAGCATCCGGTAACAGAATTTATTACGGGCTACGACCTTGTTCGCGAACAGTTCAGCATTGCCGAGGGGAACAAGCTGCCATTTGCTCAAAAGGATATTCACCTTCGAGGTCATTCGATCGAAGTCCGTATTCAGGCAGAAGATGTCTGGAATGACTTTCTGCCGAGCCTTGGCAAGATCACCTTTGTTCGTCATCCCGGAGGAGCCTTCGTTCGTAATGACAGTGCTCTCTATCAGGGCCTTGAAGTTTCCGGATATTATGATTCTTTGCTTGCAAAGCTGATCGTTTGGGATCTAACCCGTGATGGCGCCCGATCGAGAATGAGCAGGGCATTGGAAGAAATGAAAGTAGCCGGTATTTCTACTTCTATACCGTTTCATCGTTTTGTAATGACCAACGAGACTTTTGCGAAAGGAAAGTTTTCGACTAAGTTCGTCGAAGAAGAATTTACCGCCGAAACCCGCGATGAACTCTATCAACGCTATTTGAAGCAGTGGACACCTTCTCTGCTTTCTGCTGCTGCCGAATTTGAAAAGGCAACTCAACGTCTACAATTTGTGAAATAATATGCACCACGAAATAGAATGTATCTGGAAAGAAGGAATGCACTTCGATGGTGTGGTCATGGATCACATTATTCCTCTCGATGATATTCACCCCGATGGAACGCCCTCTGCCGGTCCCAGCCCCAAGCGTTTATTATTACTTTCGTTGGCAGGCTGTACCAGTATGGATGTTGTTTCGATACTTCACAAAATGCGGGTTCCATTGACAGGATTCAGGGTAAAAGTTATTGCCGATGGAACCGAAACACATCCAAAAGTCTATACCGATGTCATACTTCAGTACATCTTTAGAGGTGACGATCTTGAGAGATATAAAGATCAGTTGCAAAAGGCGATCTCGCTTTCCCAAGAAAAATACTGCGGGGTAACGGCTATGTTATCCAAGGCAATGACGATCAAAACCGAAATTCATATAGAGCCTTAATATGGGCAAACAACTCCCCATTCTTATAACGGTCTTCCTTCTTTTGAGCACCTGCTCGAAGATACTTGCTCAATCCGATTCTGCAAAAGCTATTCATACCGAAACGGTTCGTGGTACGGTTATCATAGCGAGCTCCCGATTACCGGTGCCGCGAGCCAGAATCTCTATCGAAGGAACAAAGCTTGGGGCTATTGCTTCGGAAAACGGCGAGTACCGCATTCTTCATGTTCCGGTCGGCCATTATCAGGTCAAGGCTTCCTGTCTTGGATATACGCCTTCCATCCAGGAAGTAGTCGTGAGCTCAGGGCATCAGACGGTATTAAATTTCGAACTCACAGAATCTGCCTTACAAGGTGATACAATCACTGTGCGCGGTAATAATGCGCTTGATCCAATAAACAAAGCATTGGTAATTAGTTCTGTACCTTTTAGCATTCAGGATGTCAATAGGTATGCCGGTGCTTTTCAGGATCCTTCGAGAATGGCAATGAATTTTGCCGGCGTTTCAGGAACAGGTACGAGCGATAATTTTATTGTTGTTCGGGGTGGTTCACCGATGGAATTGCAGTGGCTGCTCGATGGTATCGACTTGCCAAACCCCAATCATTTTGGTAAGAATGGAAGCTCCGGTGGGCTTATCAGTGCCATTAATAGTAAAATGCTGAGTAATAGCGATTTTTTAACCGGCGCTTTTCCAGCTCAATACGGTTCGAAGATGTCTGCTGTTTTCGATCTTCATACCCGAGATGGTAATAGCGAGCGGATAGAAGGAACAGGAGAGATCAACTTTACGGGTTTAGAAGCAATGCTCGAAGGACCTATTCCGGTATCGGATGGATCGTCATTTCTGGCGAGCTTCCGACATTCGACATTATCGGTATTGAGAGAAGTCGGAATTCTGGATTACGATCAATTGCCGGATTTTGACGATGCAATGTTGAAGCTCAGTCTCAAACTTACCGATAGAGATAAGCTCAGTTTCACCGGCCTCTGGGGTATTGCAAGCTTGAATGTCAGGAATACCACAAGCGATAACTTAGCTCAAGGGTCGGATATGGTAGTAGCCGGCTTGAACTGGCAGCACATATTTTCCGATCATCTGATTACTCATCTATTGATAAATCGAACGGAGAATAGGTATCGTGAAGGTGTCTCGGCTGGCACTGAGCACTTGGAAAACGATTTTTCAACTGTAAAACTGGAGACAAGTATTATTCCCAATGCAGCGCTAACTATCGACGCCGGCCTATCGGTTCGTCGAGAGGATATCTCATACGATGAACCGGGTGGTTATGATTATACTTTGAGCTTTGCCGATCATACTTTCCTTTACGAGCCATACTTAAATAGCAACTGGCATATTATTCCTGAAATAGTACTCAATGCCGGTCTTTTTGCTCAGTTTATAGATTATAATAATAGTCATTCCTATGAGCCACGGTTCTCTTTAGCATGGTCGCCGACGGACGAGCATACGTTTGCTGCCGCCTTTGGCATTCATCGCCAGCCGGAGCCGCTGCTATTCACACAAGCCCAGCATGTTGTACTCGGATATACGTACAAACCTTCTCCGGATTGGATGGTCAAAATAGAAGGGTACCAAAAAGATTATACGGATGCACCGGTAGATGCTATCAATAAGAATTTCTTTTCGCTGCTGAATACTAGCTTTATACCGGCCACCGAATATACAGGGCTGGTAAGTACCGGCACCGGGAAAACGTATGGAGCCGAGCTAACTGTGCTGAAGCATTACAACGAAGGGTATTATATTACCGGTACGCTATCGTATGTGCGTCAGGAATTCAAAGGCTCTGATAATATCCCGCATTGGGGCAACTTTGATAATATCTATATTGCAAACCTTCTTGGCGGATATGATATACCGTTGAGTACTTCTTCGGTATTGACACTCAGCGAAAAATTTACGATAACCGGGGGAAGTACTTATACTCCATTTGATCTCAATGCTTCGGCAATGGAAGGTGGGGAAGTCTATGATACTACTAAGATCTACGGGGCACGATTCGATCCTTATATACGCCTCGATTTAACAGCGGAATTTAAATTCAATTGGAGTAATTCGGCGATGACAGTCTACGCCTCCGTACTCAATGCCTTAAATACTAAAAATATTTTAGATCATTTCCTTCGATTTTCAAATGATGTACCGGAAGTTCATAATGACTACGATGTACCAATCATTCCGGTTATAGGAGTCCGATACGAGTTTTAAAAGAAAAACGGCTTGTACCGTAAAGTACAAGCCGTCGAAAGCCGTAGACAAGCAGGAAAGCTGCCGCTTAGCGAACTTTCTTCTTATGGCGATTCTTCCTCAGGCGTTTTTTGCGCTTGTGGGTTGCCATTTTATGACGCTTACGCTTCTTTCCGCTTGGCATAGTACGTTAAGTTATTAAAAAATCGTTATTAAAAATCAGAGGACTTAAAACAATCCTCTGCCGAGAGAGTTTCCCATTTATTAGCTCAATTTATCGAAAAGAAAACGGACGATCCGGTGGGTGATCAGCAGGCGGTCCTTTTTATTTTTAGCCAGATGCTTTGGTTTTAAGGCAGGGCGCTCGTTCGATTGGATGTTTCTATGTAGTGCATTCACCAGTAATAAGAAGTCGCGTTGCGGTGCCGGCAGCGAACGGTAAGAAAATTTCTTTAAGGCTTCAACTTTACTATAAGCAAGTGAAAAACTGCCATTTTTGATAGCAAAATCGGTTTCAAGGACTCTGGTATAAAAGTCATTAACAGGAGAATCACGGCGGTCGGCAGCCGCATAATAGGCACTAATGGCGTTTCGAAACGCTACCGGATCGTTCTTTACCCAGGCTACCCAGGCCGCAATATATTCTTTAAGGTAGGATACCCTGTCCTGCGCCTGTTCTTTTGAGATCTTTTGTGCAATGGCTAGCGCTTTTTCGACCTCTCCGATAGAAAGAAAATAACAAAAGAAATTTACATAGAAGGAGATAACCTCGAGTGTGCCACCGGTACCAACTCTCGATCTGAGCTCTTCGAAGATCGGCTCAGGATCTTCCGGCACGATAAAATCGCAAATAAATTTAGAGTAATTGTATCGGGCGAGCGTATAAGAATAAGCCTCTAAATGATCTCGAGTTTTTGGTACATGGGAATTAAGTGCCTTAATAAGCTTGAATGCTTGTTCAAGGTCGAACCCCGGACCCGTATAATAAGCCAGTTCTGTTGTCAGGGCATTATGGACCAATACCGGGTGCCCGAATGCGGTTGCCGCTTTGGTCAACGAATGGATTTCTTTTGCCTGAATGGGATTTTTCGAAGGCTTGCGTACCATTTTTAGCACGCTGACCATGATCGCTTTATCGATCTCATTATAGCGTGCTAATAAGTCAGAGTTCTTACGGATCTTTTTCCGTAATACTTCGAGCCACTCTTTATCTCCGGTATGATAACAAATTCTTGTCCCTTCGTGATAGAGCGCATTCAACTGCGAATATTGCAATTTTTGTTCGAGCGTCTTTTCCAATTTACTATAAGTGTGCTTTGCCTGCTTGGTAAGACCTCTGATCACAAGCTCACGAACCAGATAAATATCGTCATAGGGAGTAGAGATGTGCCTGGCCAAAAATTCGGAAACAACACTCAGAGCCAGCGAAAGAGATTTATTGAAGGTAGCCGTGGTGATCCCCTGAGCCGAAATAAAAGCAGTTGCACTCAGGTCTGGAGTAGTGAACACTGCACGAATAAGAAGAAAATGAACGGCCTGCTCACCTTCGATTTCCCGAAGTAATGCTTCGCGTTCTGAGTCGGAAAGTTTCTGGAGTAGCTCTATAAGAGCCTGCATGGGGAATGGTAAAAGATTGTGGATTTTGTCCCTATGTTTGGGTGGTACGATGAATTATTTTTGTATATTCGTATACAGAACAATTTTTTTAACAAGTCATTCAAGTTATTATATATGAAGAAATTATTAAGCTACTCACTCCTGGTTTGCGCATTGCTTTTCGCTGCTGCCACGGCGAACGCTCAGTTCAAAAACGGAAAGAGCATGATAGGCCCTCATATCGGCTTAAGCCAGTATGGTGGGGCAATCTCGCTCGGCGGTATGTTCGAAGCTCCTGTAACAAAACCCAATGAGGCCGGCCCAGGAATTATCGGAGTATCTGGTCAGCTCCATTATTACACTTACGATTGGGCTCCGGGGTATGGGGTTACCTGGATCATCATCGGGGTCTATGGTAATTACCATTTTGTGCTTGATAACCGCGACTTAGATCCTTTTATCGGTCTTGGTCTTAATTACGGAAATGTGAGCGCAACCGGAGGCTACAGTTACGGAAGTGGCGTTTATTTTGGTATCCAGGGTGGTATCAGATATTTCTTCTCTCCGAACGTTGCAGGCCGCTTAGTAGTAGGCAATGCAGCATCATTCCTGACGCTCGGTGTAGATTTTGGAATTTAATAGTGTTTCACACTATAAAAAAGCCCGGTTATACCGGGCTTTTTTATTGCTCAAAATCTAAAACTAAAGGATAGTGCAAAAGCACTCGAAACAATATCATCATTATTTACAGAGGCAGAGACAGGGGTACCGGCAACAGTAAAATCATTGTAAAGCGTATGGAGTGTGGAATAGGTACTACGCTGATAACTGAGTTCTATCATGGTCGCTTTGCTAAGTAAGAGTCCTAAGCCTCCGCTGATCGTTTTGGTATCATAACTGGAGGGGTCGCCTTTGAAGGGGGAGGGATTGACACTATACCCGCCTCGTACTAAAAGACCAATCGGCTTAATTAAGTATTCACCGCCGATATTCCAGCGTAAGACGCCGCGTAGGGATTCTCTGGCATAATCATTAAGATCGCTAAGATCGACAGAACCATCATCAAATCGAAGCTGGGTATAATCGCAGTAATCGGCCGAAGCTGCAACCGTCAGGCCCCAGTGGCTGAATGCCAAACCGGCACCAATTTTTAATGGTGTGGTTACGCTATAAGAGTTTACAATGCTGCCTTCGAGCGGCGGGTCGAATGTTCTTGAATCATAAACAACGCCATAGTTAAAGGAGCTGACGCCATAGCGATTAAATTGATCGTCGATGCTATAAAAAGTAGGGGTTTCGAAGGTTAATCCGAAATGCACATATTCGTTCGGTTCGGCATATAAGCCGAGTTTGAGATTTATTGCTCCTATCGATTGCGAGCGGGTATCGACGATCTGGGCAGACATGAAGCCATTTGGATTCGTTGAGTCGGTTCTGCTGAAAATATTATTTACATCCGTCTCAGAATAATTTCTGCGGTAATTATAGCTGCCGAACATAAAATTGACCGTTGCACCAACAGCTATATTTTCAGCAACATCTATACCTGCGCCGACACGTAGAGCATTAATGCCGCCTTCCTGAATTACCGTGCCGGATTGCTCAAGCCCTCCACTGAACGGAGTTGTGAGATAAGGAGTAATAGAATCTACAGCATACGTCAGGAAAAGAGAATACGCCAGGTTATTATAATATAAGTCGTTGATATAATCATTTATAGTTCTTCCTCGTTTACCCGGGTCATTAACGAATCCGCGGGTATCTAAAAATGAAGAAGAGGGATTTACGGCCTTAAATTTATAACTGGAAGTAAAATCGGCTACGCGATCTAAACTAATACCGACTGCGAGGTGTCCCTGTGTTGTTTCGATGGGGGCAGCATATCCGAAAGAAAAAGGAACGGTATTCGTTATATCGTCAGTGCTGGTAGTACCTAAGAACTGTGCGGATGAACTATTATTCTTAAAGAAAACAGATAATGCCAATTCGCCATGTTCCATCAGGGTTAACGCAGCAGGATTGTAGGCAAGGGTGGAATAGTCATTCGAGGCAGCGATCATCGCATCTCCCATAGCCATCGACCGGGTACCGATCGAAAGAGGATTACTGCCAAGCCGTAATCCATCTAAGATTCCCTGACTGTGGGCGGAAGAAGCTATAAGCAAAAGTCCTAAAGCGCTCAGGACCAACCGGTAAGAAAACGGCATTGTCATTGCTGAAAAATAGTTAGTAAGAAAAACGTTATGATCACCGGCCAGAAGAACGGCCACCAGAACTACCACCGCCCTGTCTCGGTGCTTCGCTTCGCTGCCCCGATGAAGATTGAGAATGAGTAGCCTGCGGAGCAGTGCGAGTCCAACCTCCCGAAGAAGAGTTTACCTGGTTCGAGCGTGAGCGCTCTGGCTGCCACTGACGTTCAACTGGTTGTGCATTGATATTCATCTGTCGCGATGTCCCGGAAGAACTCCGCTGACCACCGCCACTGCCTTGAGATGAACGTTGCCCACTTCTGCGCGAAGAGCCTCCCGATCCACCGGTTGAGTTACTTCTATTGTAGCTCCGTCCGCCCGAACCGGAATTTAAGCTTCTTCCCGAGCGATCCTCACCCCCGGTGATCCGGCCGCGTCTTGTACCACGGTAATTTCCCGATGAGTTACCATTGTTGTGGTTGCCATAATCAGGCAAATAATACCGATGATGGTATCCAAAATAATGAGGGTAATACGGCGGCACTAAGCAACCGTAGCCGAATCCATAGTATGCCGGATAGTTATACCCCCAATACCACGGATCATTATACCAATAATAGTAAGGATCATAATATCCCCACCCTGGCGAACCATAGCTTATCGAGAATGAAACTCCCGGTGCATAAGTATAATAACCCCAATTTGACCAATACGGATGTCTCCAGGGCTCAACGTCATAATAATTATTAATAATGGTAGCGCCGCCACCATTATCCGGAGGAAGATCGCTATAATCCTGTGGAGGCGGAAGGGTAGTATCGATAGCCGATTGTTCCATTGGTTGAGGCTCAGGGCGAATGGTATCGCTTTCGACCAGTACTGCTCGATGGTGCCTGCCGGAATATCCCCAATAGTCACCCGAGGACTTTATCTGGGTGTAACAGCCGCTGCCTAATGAGGTTAATAACAGTAACAATACAATCTTTTTCATAACCGTGTAGTCTTAATTCCACGTTGTATTTAACGATAGGTACAGGAAAAAGGTACTTCCCGGACGCTTACAATTACGTGAATTCTTCTTCATTGAAAAGTGTCTTTTTATATATCCCCAAAACCAGTTTTGAGGTGTAATCTTCTGTTAGAATAGCAGTTATTCTGACGGACACTATGTGATGAATGGTTGGCTATCGAAGAATACAAAGCACGGCATTACGACTTCTAATACTGGCACTTGTACTGGGTCTGTTCTTGCCCTCCACCAGCGGTGCTAAATGGAAAAAAATTGCCCAATTTGCCGGCGCGCCGAATGTTTTCCCATCAATGAACAGCTGTTTTTTCTTTAATAAAACTCGCGGATTTATTGGAATCGATGGCCAGACCGGCCTGATGCGAACGTATGACGGAAAGACATGGCTGCCTTGTACGATCCCATTCGGTTATACGGCTTTTGATGTTATCAATGATATCCAGATGATCGACTCTCTTAATGGCTGGGCAGCCGTAGAGGGTGATAAGTTTGCACACGGCCTTTGGCAAACAACTGACGGGGGAGTTAGCTGGCAGGAAAATACTTCGTTCGCCGGCTCGCTGACCTCAGTATATCGTACACCAACGACATTACTATTTTCAAGTAGATACACCTTGCCTAAGATTGGCATTTCCACAACCAACGGTGCTTCCTTTTTCGGAATTAGCCCCTATAGCATTAACGATATTAATTTTGTCGATGAGTTACATGGCGTAGCTTCCGTATTCGATCTTGATGGAAGCGGGTTAAATTTGCTTGGTAGTTCCATGTGGACGGATGATGGAGGGATAAATTGGTTTACCAATAACGTCACTACAGAATCCTGGAGTGTGTATGCCAAAAAAGGGACTTCAACATTTGTAATGGCTGGAGAAGGATATTTCCCGGATCCTCTAAATTTTACTGCTATACAAGTTTCACAGGATTATGGGCATAATTTTACCATAATATCTACAGTTCCGGGCCGGCCAACAGGTCATATTACAGGAGTGGGTGATGTATTATATCTGCAGGAAAACACTCCGTATCAGAAAAAAAATAATCCTCCGGGCTTATACCGCTCTATTGATGGCGGACACACCTGGAAACCAGTAGGCGGCCCGAGCAATTGGCGCGATACCCGGTTTTGGGTTGGAGGATGTATCGGTGAGCTAATTATTGCTTCAGATGAATATGGTGGTATTTATATGAGCGAAGATGGGGGCGATGGGGAATTGCACGAAGGCCCGCACAATCCCAATTTATATCCGGCAAAAATTTCGCTTACTGCCAATACATGCAATTTTGCGAAAGGTCAGGTTATTTTTTCTAACTATGGCTGCGGCGAGTTGATCGTCGATAGTATTTATTTTATTGATTCTACCGATCCAGCTATCCAGTCAGGTGCTCTTTCTTTCAATAAGACCCATGATACTTCTTATTCGTTAGGTCTTTTTCAAAACGACACCTTATCCTTTTCCTGGAATCCCGGCTTACTGTCATCGGCTAAAAACCTTACTTCTTTTCAAGTTCGAATTCATAGCCGCTTACCCGATAGTACGACGTTTTTCGACACAACTGTAACTGTAGATGTCAGTTCTTTTGCTAATCAGCCTACGTTCTCGCTGACCGACACTTCCTTTCATCTGGATTCGGTAAATATCTGTTCGGGGATGATCGATACCGTCTTTTCTCTGACAAATCATGGATGTGATACCCTCGAGTTGGTCGATACTTCCTTTTTCTTTTCATCTGATTGGACAGTCCTCGATAAGGCAAACAATCCTGTTGTCTTTCCCATCCAGATACCAACCGATAGTACATTATCGTTGAGGGTTCGGTATTCACCTCGAACTACCGGCAACCAGTCCGGAAAGATTATTTTACATTTGAATCAAAAAGGAGTAACCAAAGACACCGCCATTTCACTTAGTGGCAGTTCATATCGAATAGTGAGTGTTGTTACACCGACTACTCTCTCACTGCCGGCATTATCGGTTTGTAATACGATGGATACTCTCGCTTCGCTCACCAACAACTCCTGCGATACGCTGGTGATCGATTCGTTATTTAATACAGATCTTGTCACGTTTGCATTTACCAACGGACTTTCTCTGCCGTTACGTCTTGCTCCCGATAGTACTCTTACTATTCCTATTCGCTTTTTTCCTAAAAAGAATAGTAGTTCCGATGCACAGCTTACCTATAAATATCATATAGCGACCGATTCAGGAGTTTCATTTACAGCATTGCATGGCGATGGCTTACCTGGCAGTGGAGGATTAGTTTGTAGTCCGCCAACCTCATCTGTCATCTTCCCGGATAGATTTGCTTATTGCTCACAATCGGATTCCATTAGCTTTAAGATATTTAACCCAGGATGCGATAGTGTGATTATTCAAAGTATTACGTTTTCCGGTGCTTCTGTTCCGGCACTTTCATGCAATGTTAACCCCAAACTACCGTCTTTATTACTCAACTCTTCTTCGTTTGTCGCAGTCACCGTGACCGTTGACCCCACGATCACTTCATTAAACGATGGCATCATCACGATTAGATACACGCTGCCCGACGGTTCCACCAAAGATACCAGTTTTGCTGTTCATGCGCTTATAAAGTACTCTAATAAGTTGGCGAGTATCGATCACAAGACGCTTGATCTTGGGACTATGAGCCTGTGCAAAACCCTTTTTGATACGGTTATCATCCAGAATACGGATTGCCCTGATGTTCATATTACTTCGACATCAATCACGGGAATCGACTATTCGATAGTCCAATCACCAATCACCCCAAAAACGCTCGGTCAGCTTAAAACGGATACTGTTATTATCATGGTGTCGCCACGAACTTCAGGACCCCATACCGGCCTATTGAGTATCTTAACCGATGACGATCTGGCTCCACTTAAAACAGTGAGTTACACGGTAAATGTATTACCAAAAGATCACGTGAACTTCAGGCTTGAACAGGTAAATAAAGATATCGTTGCTTCGGATAGCGGAGCGATCGATGTAATTCCGGATCTGGATTGGAAAGGAAAAAATCTAACGGCATTGAATTATTCTCTGGTATATAACGAAGATCTATTATGGTATGCCGATAGAACCGAGGCATTTTCTACCGGTACTCAAATCTTTGTAACACCGATAAAACTACCAAATCATCAAGAGCAATTAAATATCGCGATGACTTCTCCAACGGAGATCATGCTTAAGAAGGATTCGCCAGTAGCGCGATTCTATTTCAGAACGGCCGTAACCGATACCGTCCGGAGTACCGTCTCCCTTGAACTGCTGAAAATTAATAATGGCGATCCGGATTATGAGACTTGTGTGCTTTCGAGTGATGCTACAAATACCGATTTTTCAGTCCAATTCGTTTGCGGAGATCCAATAATCCAATCGGTATTACAAGGCAAACCCCTTCTTATTGCCGGAGCACCGCATCCGAACCCGACAACGGAATCGACTAAGACTATTGAATTACCGTACACGACCTATCAATCTGGTATGATCAGCTTATCGGTTTTCGATCAGCTTGGAAGGACTATCTATACCGATGAATCGGCGGCAAAAGAAGGAAGCCATTCTTTCTCAGTTCCGGTTGAAAAACTTCCAAGTGGAGAGCTTACCTATATCTTAAATTTTACCGGAAGCGCCCGGGCTGCGGCGCGAAACCGGATGATTGTCTTACATTGAGTCCAGTTCTTTTGCGGCGAGTTCGGTAAGCGTTTTAATAAAGAGCGGAGAATCTTTTAACCCTTCGACCAGGTGAAATTCTTCTATCCCATCCGAGAGAGCTTCTTCTTTCGTTTCTATGCCTATTTCATAGACGGTTTCAATATGATCGCTTACAAAAGAGATCGGGACTACCAATAATTTTTTCAAACCATTATGGGCCAGCGCTTCCACTGTTTCATCAGTGGAGGGTTCCAGCCATTTCTTCGGCCCTACTTTACTTTGAAACGCAAGGCTGTATTTAAAATTTTCCGGGCGGCTTTTCATAATGAGATTCATACTCGCTTCGATCTGCTTTGAGTAAGGATCGCCTTTTTCTACAATGTCTATTGGGGTACCATGAGCAGAGAAGAGAATGTGCAGTCCATCCGTTGAGCTGAAATTTTTTAAGGCCGCATCGATACGATCGTTAAATGCGGCAATATAATTCGGGTCGACATGGTACTCATTGATCCGGCGGTCGTTAAATTTCTTACCAAGACGCTTTACTTCTCTATCCCATTCGTTAAAGCTTGAGCCGGCATTAGTAATAGAATACTGAGCATATAATGGCAAAAGCACAATATCGGTTATGCCGCGCTTCGTTAATTCTTCGATCGCGGCTGCAGTAAACGGTTTCCAATAGCGCATGGCAAGCCCGACATAAACTTCATCTTTTCCATAACGCTCATCAAGTGCTTTCTGTAAAGCTCGTTGCTGTTCGAATGTTTGTTCGACGATAGGAGATTTACCACCCATTTCCGCATACTTGCCTTTGATTTTCTTCGATCGTGTCGAGGAAATAATCTTGGCAAAAATCTTTTTTGTTAAGAAGCCGAGCGGAAATTGTACAATATCTTCATCACAGAAAAGATTATACAAAAAGGGTTCAACGGCATCGAGCGAATCCGGGCCTCCGAATTGCAAGAGCACTACTGCTTTTTTTGAATTTTTCACAGCGTTAGTAAACTTCCAAACAGAAGAGGTGGTAATACTAAAGAGAGTGATAATAGAACAAAGGTAAAGCGAAAGCGGGTGAATCGCTCTTCCAGCCTGCCTTCTTCCGGCATTTGCTTTAACACCGCTTTCCCGATTACACCTAACGCAACCATGGCAACAAAAAGTGTAATAAAGATCAATGGCAGGAATATAGTACTGATCTGCCCGCCGATAATAAACGCAGGTATATTTTCGATACCGGCATGCTTGTAAGCGATGATCTGCCGGGTTTGGTTGCCATTGGCGTTGAACATGACCATAGCCGTAAGAAACGCCGTAATCATGACAGCAAAAATATACCAGTAAATCAATCTGGAATAAATAAAAACCTTAAACCAGGTTGGCGATCGTTGTATAAATAAATTCTCTTTCAATTTCAAATACGAAAATCGGTTATAGAGCCCTACCAAGAGGGCCGGGACCCCGAAACAAAGTAACAACAGATCTATGCGCATAGAGTTACACCGTAGCCCAGTTACGGGGTGAAACCAGAACCTGACGCAGCTTATCTTCCGGGCTGCCAATTTCCGGATGGTGGTCGTATTCCCATCTGGCCAGTGTAGGAAGGCTCATAAGAATACTTTCGATCCTGCCGCCGGTTTCCAAACCGAAAACAGTACCTTTATCATAGACCAGATTAAATTCGACGTAGCGGCCTCGCCGCAATAGCTGCCAACGCTTTTCCTCTTCGCTGTAGCTTTCATTGCGGTGATCTTCGACGATTGGCACATACGCCGGCAGGAAGCTGCGGCCTATATCTTGATGAAAAGCGAATATTTGCTCCATTTCATCGAGCGTACCACCAAGATTATCATAAAAAAGCCCGCCAATGCCTCGGCATTCATGACGATGCTTGATCAGGAAATATTCATCGCACCATTGCTTAAAGCGCGGGTAATAGGATGAATCATGCTTGTCGCAGGTCTTTTTAATAGTGTTATGAAAGTACTCTGCATCTTCCTCGACCAGGTAGTACGGTGTAAGATCCATCCCGCCGCCAAACCAGGCTTTCCCATCCGATAATTCAAAGTAGCGGAAATTAGCATGAACCGTCGGAATTTTCGGTGAATGGGGATGCAACACTAGCGACACCCCGGTCGCATAAAAATTTCCGGCATTTGGGGAAGAAGCACTGAGGTACTTTGGGGAAGTACCATGCACTGCTGAAAAATTTACTCCGGCCTTTTCAAAAATATTGCCATCGGTAAGAACGCGGGTTCTACCACCACCGCCGCCAGAGCGCTCCCAGCTATCTTCATGAAATGGTATAGTGCCATCGAGCTTTGCAAGGGTAGAGGTTATCTCATCCTGCAGATCGAGTAAAAAAGTAGTAGTTCGATCGCGTAGAGAAGAATATGCCGGGTTCATACGTTACCGTTTTGAGTATGCTTCTTTAGCCGCTGCCACAAAGGCACGGGCATTACCGGGATCGACATCGGGTGAAATGCCATGTCCGAGATTAAAAATATGTCCGGTCGGATCACCCATTTTCTCGGCGATCTCGAATACCCGGTCGCGAATCACTTCTTCGGTAGCGTATAATAGCATCGGATCGAGATTTCCCTGCAATGCAATCGAGCCATCGAACAGGCCTTTAACTTCCGATATATCGACCGTCCAATCGAGGCCGACTACGTCGCAATTGGTATTTGCAATTTCTACCAGCGATTGATTTGCACCTTTACAGAAGACAATTACCGGTGCGCGATTATGCGTCCGCTCTTTTACGGTGCGAACAATACGTGCAATATATTGCAAGGAGAAATCCTCAAAATCTTCCGGTGTAAGAATACCGGCCCAGGTATCGAATATCTGAACGACATCCGCTCCCGCTTCGATCTGCATAATAAGATATTCGCTTACAGCATCCGCCAGTTTTAAGAGCAGACGGTGAGCATCTTCTTCTCGGGTAAAGATCATTTGCTTTGCATGGCGGAAGTCCTTAGAGCCACTGCCCTCAACCATATAGCAGAATAGCGTCCATGGAGCACCGCTAAAGCCAATAAGCGGAACACGACCGTTAAGCCGTTCGACAGTTAATTGGATCGCTTCCTTCACATAGGAAAGATCTCTGGTCGGATCAATCTCCTTTAATGCTTTGATCTGGCTATAGAGCCTGATAGGTTCGGGAAATTTTGGGCCGCCTTTTCCTTCTTCCATTACTAAATGCATTCCCATCGCTTCCGGTACGGTAAGAATGTCCGAGAAGATGATTGCAGCATCGACACCAACCAGATCGACCGGCTGAATGGTAACTTCCGAAGCCAGCTCCGGGGTTTTTACCATAGTTAAAAAATCATGCTTCGACCTAATCGCACGGTATTCAGGCAAATATCTGCCTGCCTGACGCATGAACCACACTGGTGAACGTTCGATGGGTTCGCGACGGGCAGCCCGTAATAATAGGTCATTCTGTAATACTGGTTTCATTTCGAGTATTTAAATAAGAGAGAATATCCTGGGCTAACGATTCCTGATTTGCTTTACGCGCTATTATCTCCGGCTCTCGCTGAAGCAAAATCCTGATATCCATTGCAGTAGTTTCGCCAATAGCTGCAAGAGCTGGTAACGTGTACCGTAACTGCGAATTCATTTGAACAATCGTCTTTACAAACGAATGCACTGCCGATGGAGAAAAGAATGCTACAACGGCCGGTTGTGCATCGCCACTTTCTTCAAGCAGATGAATAAGCATTGCCGCATCGTGCAGGGTTGGGCCGGTCGTCTCATATAATACCTGGTGGTCGAGATCGGCCTTGCACATTTCCAAAGCACGTTTTAAGACTACCAAACCTATCTGCGATTGCAAGAGTAATACTTTCTTACCTTCAAGCCCGACTGTTCGAAGCATTGTTAATAGCGCTGCCGCTCCGGCATTTTCATGGGGAAGCGGTGCGGTTATCCGGTAGCCATATTGTTCGAGCCTCGCAGCTGATTTTTCACCAACGGTAGCAAAGCCTACATTGGCGGCGATAGCATCGTGTAAACCGAGATCAGTTACCCGGGCATGGAAAAAATCTATGGCTGTAGGACTTGCTAATACACAATATTCATATTCACTTTTGGCAAGTCGGCTCAATGCACAATCCAGATCACGAGTGTCTTTCGGGAAATCGATTTGGATCATTGGCAATGAAATGACTTTCACATCGGCCTGAGAAAGTATTTCAGTAAAATGATTGTCTTCTTTAGTTTGGCGCTGGATCGGGCGGGTAAGGATAACTGAGGGCATAGGTTACGATTTATTCAGGGTTTCCTGTAATGAGCGAAGGATTTCAGTGCCGCCGGAATTTAGCAGATCGTCAGCCAGTGAAAGAGCGCTAATAGTTAGCGCAGAACTAGTTGTTGAAACAGTCTTTCTGATAAGTGAAGTACCATCGGTATTGGCAATGCAGGCGGAAAGTTCGATGGTATCTCCATTGATCGAAGCATACGTACCCAATGGCATCTGGCAACCGCCGCCGAGTGCATGAAGGATCAGGCGTTCGTGTTCGGCGACAAGGCGAGTATTCTTATCATCAAGTGCCTGCAATAGACTTATCAATTCCGCATCATCTTTTCTACATTCGATCGCCAGCGCTCCTTGTCCCGGAGCAGGTAAAATATCGTCGGTAGGTATAAATGCTTTAATATGCTCGGTAAGCGATAGTCTTACTAAACCCGCTGATGCCAGCAGCATAGCATCCCATCCGTTATCGGCAAGCTTCTTGATTCGCGTGGGTACATTACCACGAATATCTATAATAGTTAGATCGCTACGTTTTGCTAATAACTGAGCTTTACGGCGCAAACTTCCTGTAGCAACCGTTGCGCCCTTGGGCAATGCTTCGATACTCTCATACTTACCGAGCAGGGCATCGCGGACATCTTCGCGCTCCGGAATAGCAGCAATGGTAAGCTCAGAGTGAATCTCGGTCGGCAGATCTTTGAGACTATGAACGGCAATATCTACTTCTTTGGCTATGAGCGCTTCTTCTAACTCTGCGGTGAATGCGCCTTTTCCGCCGATAACCGAAAGCGGTGAATCGATAATTTTATCACCGGTGGTTTTAATGATAACGATTGAGACGCTCAAAGCAGGGTAGAGTGCTTCGAGTCTACGTTTCATATAGTTACTTTGCCAAAGGGCAAGATCGCTTCCACGCGATCCGATGATAATTTGTGATCTCATTCGCTATCTTTTGGTATCGATGAATCCAGTGCAAACAAGGCGCGTACCAGTTCGATACGCTCTTGCATACTGCCATTGGATGTTTCCTTTAACATCACGGTAGGGGTATGAAGTAACCGATTCATCATCTTACGGGTCATCTCATCGAGCATTGCAAACGTCTCCGGCGAACATTTCTGCTTATGCCGCTCCAATTCTTCCTGCCGGATGCGTTCGAAGAGTTTTCGTAACTCGGCGATAGTGGGCCCGGCTTCGAGTTTGGCAAAAAGATCGACAAAACTATTAAACTCTTCGCTGATGATCGCTTTGATCTTTGGGATCTCTGCCTTACGTTTAGTGAGGTTCTGATCGACAATAGAAGAAAGATCGTCAATGTCTTTTAAAAAGACGTTCGGTAATGAGCCGATCGCCGGGTCGATATCACGAGGGACGGCAATATCGACGATCACAAGCGGTGTCGAACGCTGTCGTTTGCCAAGCGCTTGTTCCAGTTCTTTCTTGCGTAGTACAAATTCAGGACTTGCCGTTGAACTGATAATAATATCTGTTTCCGGTATGACCGAAGCCATGTCGCTTAGCGAGAGCGCTTTGGAATACTCAAGTGATGGAAATGATTTATGAAGGCTTCGCAGCAGTATTTCTGCATGCTCGAGCGATCGGTTGGCAACATAGACCGTGCCGATATTGCGTTCAAGCAGATAGGAGATAGAAAGCTCGGCTGTTTCTCCTGCACCGATGATAAGGGCGGTGCGATTGCGAAGATCATCATAGACTTTTCTCGCGAATTCTACGGCAGCATAGCTGATCGTTCCGGCGCCTTCGGTGATCTTTGTCTCATTGCGCACCCGTTTGGCTACTCGGAATGCTGCCTGTGAGAGCTTCGACATGAACGGCCCGGCGCTTCCAACTTCTTCAGCCAGGCGAAAAGAGTCCTTGATCTGGGTAAATATCTGCTGATCGCCGAATACCTGTGAATCAATACCGGTCGTTACTTCAAACAAATGAAGGATGGCATCGCCATAAGTAAGCTTTGAAAATTGCTCCTGTAACTGGAGCCGTTCTGCAGCGGGGACTTCTTTGAGATCAAAGAGATGGTCGATCAATAGATCGGCATCGCTATGTTCGTTATCGACTCGGGCATAGATCTCAGAACGGTTACAGGTCGAGATCACCAATGCTTCATCGCTAAGCTGCTCTTTGATCCGGCGCAATAAGGCCTTCGTTTCTTCGGCAGAAAGCGCGACCATCTCGCGGTACTTGATCGGTACCGAGTGATGAGAAACTCCGACAGCTATCAACCGAGAGGGCATTAGAGGAAGCGATGGTATTCGGTTACAAAACTATTAATGACCGTCATCGAAAGCAGTGTCAGGGCATAGCCGGACATCCAGAAGAGCACCAGTTTACGGCCTTCAATCCTTGCAAATTTTCGCAGCAGCAAGGTAATCCCAAAGACTAACCAGATAAGCAAGGTCGCGATCGTCTTCGGATCGGTAAAATATTGAGAAGCTTCCGAAGCAGTAAAATTCTTTTCTATCAACAAAAAGCCGAACAAAATAGAGATACTTAGGAAGATGAATCCGACGAGCAATGCGCGTACGCCATAGCGTTCGAGCCGGGATAAACTGGGGACTTCGTTAAAGAGCGAGCCGTAATTATTTTTTTTAATAAGACGGAACAGCAACAGATATAGTGAACCGTAGATCGTTGAAAGTGTCAGGGCTGCATAACCGAATACCGATGCTGCTACGTGAATATTGAACGATGGCGCAAGAAAGATAGGATTTGGCTCGCTTGCCCCCTGACTCCATAGGCCGATCGACGAAGCCAGTTGAAATAAAAAAGAGACGCAGATCACCAGTAATCCCGTTGCACCGAAACGGGTATCCGGCCGCACTTCAACTATCAAATAGGTAGTCAGCAGTGTAAAAGCTACGAGGCTAAATATCTCAGGCGCTGTTGTCAGCAGGCAGTGGCCTGTCGTTATAGTATAGGTGCCAATAAAAAAGGCATGGAAGATGCCGGTCACAACCGTAAGCCAGTACATTGTAGAAGAGAAGAGTTCTTTTTTAGTAAAGAACAATGCTCCGCACAGCACAAGCAGTCCATAGAGGATGGTTATAACCAAGAGAAAAATACCGTTTCCGGTTTGCATCGATGTTAAAACACGGATCGGTACTCAATCATTTCTACTCAGGACTTTATCCAGCCTTTTTCGATCATATATTCCGCGATCTGTATTGCGTCAAGAGCAGCACCTTTTCTGAGTTGATCGCCGCTTACAAAGATGTCAATTGCTTTGGGATTGCTGAGGTCATTGCGAATTCTGCCAACCAGGACATCATCGCCACCCGACGCTTCTAATGGCATAGGAAAGTGATTAGCAGCTCTATCATCAACAAGCTTCACTCCCTTAGCTTTGGAAATAGCCTCACGGATAGATTCTAAAGAAGGACGCTCACCCTTAAATTCAATATTAATACTTTCAGAATGAGCACGCTGAACCGGTACTCGAACACAAGTGGCGGTGATAGAAATAGTATCATCATGAAGGATCTTCTTCGATTCGTGGATGACTTTCCACTCTTCGCCATTATAGCCATGTTCGTTGATCTCAGTGTTGTGGCTAAAAAGATTATAAACGATCTGATAGGGGAATACCGATACTGTCGGAGTTTTGCCTTCGGCAACTTCCTCTGTTTGATGCACTAATTCATCCAATGCTTTTGCACCGGCGCCACTTACAGCCTGATAGGTCGAAACAACGATACGATTAATGGGAGCAACCAGTCTGATCGGATGCACGGCCATGAGCATAACAATGGCCGAGCAGTTTGGGACGGCAATTACTCCGTTATGACCTTTGCAATCTTCTCCGTTGATCTCAGGAATAACCAGCGGCACATCGCTATCCATACGATAGGCTGAGGAGTTATCGATAATCAGGCATCCTGCTTCTTTTGCTGCAGCGCGGAATTGCTTGGTTATAGAACTACCGGCGCTGAAGAGAGCAATGTCAAGATCTTTGAAAATGTCATTGGTAGTAGCTTCAATAACAAGGTCTTTACCTTTATGCTTAATAACTTTTCCGGCAGAGCGCTCACTGGCAAAAGCGCGAAGTGAGTCATACGGAAAATTACGTTCGGCTAATATTTTGAACATTTCAGTGCCAACGGCACCAGTTGCTCCAACAACACCAAGTCTGATTCCCATAGTACGGTTAAATGATTTCTTCTATCGTTTGACGACGGCGGATAACACTTACACTGTCGCCATCGACTAACACTTCTGCAGCTCTCGGACGCAGATTATAATTCGATGAGAGTACAAATCCATAAGCGCCTGCACAGCAGATCGCAATATACTCACCGGATCGAACGGAATAGAACGTTCGATCGAGTGCAAAAAAATCTCCGGTTTCGCAAATTGGTCCAACAATACTGGTGGTGATCCAGTCTCGCTGTTCACTGATATTCGCCGGTACGATCTGATGATATGCTTTATATAAGCTTGGGCGGATCAGATCATTCATTGCTGCATCGACAATCGCAAACGTGCGCTTCGGATTGGCTTTGGTATATAATACTTCGCTTAGTAAAACACAACTATCACCGACTATTGCTCGTCCCGGTTCGATGCAAAGTTTAACTCCCAGTCCTTCGAACAACTCTGAAGTTTTTGTAAAGAACTCATCGAACGATATTGAATCGCTGGTTTGGTTGGAATGCTCTTTCAGCCGCTGATCGGAAATGACATTATGGTATTGAATGCCTTGCCCACCACCAAGATTTAGATAGGAAAGGGTTAATCCTTGCTGAGTGCGAAGTAGATCGGTTACGGCCCTGATGGAGCGAGCTGCTTCAACATAGGGAGCGATATCTAATAGCTGCGAGCCAATATGCATATGCAGGCCGATCACGGAAACCATATCCGAATGAAAGCCCGCAAGCATCTTTGGTACGTCGTTTATATCGATACCGAATTTATTTTCCAGTAATCCGGTGGATATATAGGGATGAGTTTTAGCATCGACATGAGGATTCACCCGAATCATTACCTTGGCCTTAGTCCCGAGCGTCGATGCTATTGAGGCAATAAGTTCAAGCTCCTGCTGGCTTTCGACGACAATAGCCTTGATATTCTTTATAATGGCCAGCTCGATCTCCACGCGGGTTTTACCAGGTCCATCGAAGGATATTTGTTCGGCAGGGAAGCCCGCTTTTAACGCGGCCAGTAATTCACCACCACTAACAACGGAAGCACCGAATCCTGCCGATGCGATCATCTGTAAGATGACAGGATTGGAATTTGCTTTTACGGCATAGGATAGATCCCAGGCTCTGCTAGAGCGGGTCGCAGCTTCTTTTATGGTAGAGATGTTGTGTTCAAGTCTTGCTTTCGAATAGACAAAAAGAGGACTGCCGTACTCTTGTGCTAAAGAAGAGACGGCAATAGACTCGCAGAATAATTCGCCTTGCGCTGAATAAGAAAAAGGGTAGGGTGTCACGTCGGTCACTTCTTATTTACTTGTTATCTCTTCTGCTAATCCAACAAGAATTCCTTCGGCGCCACGAATGTAGCAAAGCCGGTAGGAGTTCTGATATTGAACGATCTCACCTACTAACTGTGCTCCCTGTTTAAGAAGCCGAGCTACCAACTCATCGATATTTTCAACGGCGAACATTACTCGCAGATAGCCCAGTGAATTTACAGGAGCAGTTCGATGATCTGAGACAGTAGGTGGAGTAAGAAATCGTGATAACTCGATACGGTTATGGCCATCGGGAGTTACCATCATAGCAATTTCCACTTGCTGGGAAGGTAGGCCGGTAACTTTGCCGGACCATTCTCCTTCGATCATAGCGCGACCTTCAAGCCTCAGACCTATCTCGGAAAAGAAAGCAATAACGTCATCGAGGAATTCAACCACGATGCCTACGTTATCCATTCGTAACAATTTGCTTTCTGCCATTATTTGGTAAGATGCATCGGTGCCCGTTAGTAAACCAACATAGCATCTAATCTATATAGCTCGAAGAAATATCTATTAAGAAATGCTTGTGAAGGAGAGATATGGATGCAGTGCCTTCGGCATCGTGATCGAGCCATCGGGCTGCTGATGATGCTCGAGTATTGCCACCATCAAGCGGCTTGTTGCGAGTGCGCTGCCATTGAGCGTATGTAAAAACTCCGGTTTCGATTTTGCATCGCGTTTGAAACGGATGTTCGCCCGACGAGCCTGGAAAGCCTCATAGTTAGAACAACTGGAAGCTTCAAGCCAGGTACCTTCGATAGGAGCCCATACTTCAAGATCGTACGTCTTTGCATTTGAAAATCCGGTATCACCATCGCATAGAAGTAAGCGGCGATAGGGAATCTCGAGTAATTCAAGAATACGCTCGGCATCGGCCGTGAGCGATTCATGCTCTTCGTAGCTTGTTTCCGGCAAGGCGAATTTTACCAGCTCTACTTTATTAAACTCATGGACACGGAGGAAGCCGCGGGTGTCTTTACCATACGATCCGGCCTCGCGTCGGAAGCAGGCACTGAAACCAACATATTTGATCGGTAATTCTTCTAGCTTTAATACTTCATCGCGAAAGATATTAGTGATCGGCACTTCTGCTGTCGGAATAGCATATAGCTCATCTTCCGGCATGTAATAAACCTGATCGCCAAACTTCGGCAGGTTACCGGTACCACGTAACGAAGCTTTATTGACAAACAGAGGAGGAAGAATCTCAGAATACCCATGTGAGTTGGCATGGGTATCGATCATAAAATTTAGTAGTGCGCGCTCAAGGGCTGCACCGCGTCCAGTATAAAGTGGGAAGCCAGCGCCGGCGATCTTTGCGCCACGCTGGAAATCAAAGAGGCCATACTTAGCAGCAACTTCTAAATGGTCCATCCCCGATTTTTTAGTAAAAGGATTTTGTACCGATTCGGGAGCCCAGCGCTTTACTTCAACATTATCGGAAGCATCTTTTCCTTTGGGTACCGATTCATGGGGGAGGTTGGGGATAGTATCGAGCAGATGATTCAATTCCTCTTCGACGGCACGAAGCTCATGATCGAGCGAGGTGATCTCATCGCTGACGACTTTCATCTCGGCAATGACATCGTCCGCATTCTCTTTATTCTTTTTTAAGCGGGCGACTTCATCCGAAACGGTATTACGCTTATTCTTGAGGACATCGACCCGGCCGATGATTGCACGGCGGTCAGAATCGAGCTCGAGCACCCTGTCTAAGACATTGTCACCTCGTTTGGCAACAATGGCGGCACGTACACGATCGGTTTCTTCGCGGATAACTTTAATATCAAGCATACTACAGGATGAATATAATTCGATTGAGGGCTTTCAACACTAATTTCTTCTATTATGCTCCGATGTGGCGATATTTGAGTCTTTTGGTGGGGATAGTGGGGTAAAATATACAAAATCATGTATTAATGGAAACTCTTAGTAGCAAAAACCGGTTATCACCTCGCTCCAATAAAGGAGCACCTTGTTCGCCTCTGCAATCCGGAAGCGTTTATGGGTAAACGAACTGCTTAATAATCAAGTAGATACGTGCCCTACTAATTCACTACCGAGCGCGAAGCAAGCGAACTTCAGGCTGCAAAGCCTACTCAAGCGTAAAGCACAATTTTTAAGTAAAACCTTCGCAGACGGGAATGGAGTAATCCAAACTCGATGCGGTAATTTCACTTTTATTTTCTGGTAGACGACAATGGCTAAAGAGAAATTTGAACGGAATAAACCGCACGTCAATATTGGTACGATCGGACACGTCGATCATGGTAAAACGACCTTGACGGCTGCCATCACCATGGCGCTTGCGAAGAAGACGACTGGAGTCCAGGTTCGCTCTTTCGATTCTATCGATAACGCTCCTGAAGAAAAAGCACGTGGTATCACAATTGCTACCGCGCACGTAGAGTACGAGACGGAAAACCGCCACTATGCTCACGTCGATTGCCCAGGCCACGCTGACTATGTGAAGAACATGATCACCGGTGCTGCCCAGATGGACGGCGCCATTCTCGTCTGTGCTGCTACCGATGGCCCGATGCCGCAGACCCGTGAGCATATCCTTCTTGCTCGTCAGGTTGGTGTGCCGCGTATCGTAGTATTCTTGAACAAGTGTGATATTGCTGATCCGGAACTTCTCGAGCTCGTTGAACTCGAACTCCGTGAGCTCCTCAGCAAGTATGAATTCCCGGGCGATGATACCCCGATCATTCGTGGTTCTGCTCTTCAGGCCCTCAATGCAGGTTCTGAGCCAGGTGCTGGTACCGACGATCCGCGTTTACAGTGCATCTATGAATTGATGGATGCTGTCGATACCTTCATCCCGACCCCGGCTCGTGACGTTGATAAGCCGTTCTTGATGTCGGTTGAAGACGTCTTCTCGATCACCGGTCGTGGTACCGTAGGTACGGGCCGTGTTGAGCGTGGTCGTGTTAAAGTCGGTGACGAAATCGAACTCGTTGGTCTTGGCCATCAGAAGAAATCGGTTGTTACCGGTGTTGAAATGTTCCGCAAGGAAATGGATGAAGCAATGGCCGGTGATAACATCGGTATTCTTCTCCGCGGTGTTGAAAAGAATGATATCGAGCGCGGTATGGTTGTCGCCAAGCCGGGTTCTATCACCCCGCACACCAATTTCTCTGCAAAAGTTTACGTTCTTACCAAAGAAGAAGGTGGTCGTCACACCCCGTTCTTCAATGGATACCGCCCGCAGTTCTATTTCCGTACGACCGACGTAACGGGTGTTGCAACCCTTCCGACCGGCACGGACATGGTTATGCCTGGCGATAACGTCGAAATGACTATCGAGCTCATCACGCCGATCGCTATGGAAGAAGGTCTTCGCTTCGCTATCCGCG
The DNA here is from genome assembly GCA_964404255.1 of uncultured Alphaproteobacteria bacterium. Classification (GTDB taxonomy): domain Bacteria; phylum Bacteroidota; class Ignavibacteria; order Palsa-1295; family Palsa-1295; genus JAFDZW01. The sequence goes on from CAYOJJ010000008.1 coordinate 69,049, forward strand.
AAGGCGGCCGCACCGTAGGTTCGGGCGTTGTCGATAAGATCACGAAATAACTTGTCGAAGCGCACCTCTAAGAACATAGAGGTGCGCTTCTTCTTTTGTTCTTTCTCAAATCAAGCGCTGTTACATAGCACATGCAAAAGATTCGAATAAAGCTGAAATCCTACGATCATAATCTGATCGATAAGTCAGCCGAAAAGATCATCCGTACTGTTAAGCCGACCGGCTGCGTTGTCTCCGGTCCGATTCCGCTTCCGACCAGGAAATCTACGTACACGGTAAATCGCTCACCACACGTAGATAAGAAGAGCCGCGAACAGTTCGAGCTTCGCGCCCACAAGCGTTTGATTGATATTCTCAATTCCAATAGCCGCACCGTCGATGCGTTGATGAAGCTGGAACTTCCCGCTGGTGTAGAAGTTGAGATCAAGGTCTAACAGATCGTTTAGACAATCGTGTAATTAACTAAAAGTGTTGCCGGTGAAAGCCGGATTAGTTGCGTAGGAAAATTATGAGCGCATTGCTTGGAAAAAAAGTAGGGATGACCGGAGTTTTCGACGAAGAGGGACAGTATGTTCCTGTGACCGTCGTTGAGCTTGGTCCTAACTACGTTACGCAGATCAAGACAAAAGCAAACGACGGATACGATGCCGTGCAGCTTGGCTACGATGAGAAGCCGGAACGCACGACCAATTCTCCGCTCAAAGGCCACTTTGAGAAGGCGAGTACCCCGACGCTTCGCTTTGTTCGCGAGATCCGCTCCTTTGACAATGAACAAGTGTCGGGCCTCAAGGCCGGTTCGGTACTGAAAGTATCCGATGTCTTTCATGAGGGCGATACCATTCATGTGGTGAGCACTTCTAAAGGTCGTGGCTTTCAGGGTGTTGTAAAGCGCCACCACTTCGGTGGTGTCGGTTCGACAACTCACGGCCAATCGGATCGCGTTCGTGCTCCAGGTTCTATCGGTGCATCGAGCTATCCGTCCCGCGTTTTCAAAGGACAGCGTATGGCCGGTCGTATGGGTGGTGATCAGGTAACGACCCGCAATTTGCAAATCGTCCGCATCATTCCCGAGCAGAATCTGATTTTGGTGAAAGGCTCGTTTGCCGGTGCCAAGAATCAATTTGTAAAAGTGGTAAAAGGATAAGAACCAGAGTATCGCACAGCCATGCAGTTAGATGTATATACGTTAGGCGGATCGAAGAGCGGCAAGACCGTTACGGTCGATGATGCCATCTTCGGTATCGAACCACACGAGCATTCGATGTGGCTTGCCATTAAGGCAACGCTTGCCAATCGCCGTTCCGGTACGCGCAGTACTAAGGGCCGTAGCGAAGTCGCCGGTTCTACCAAAAAGCTTTTCCGTCAGAAAGGCACTGGTCGTGCTCGTCAGGGCGATATCAAGAGCCCGTTGCACCCGGGTGGGGGTACGCTCTTCGGGCCGAAGCCCCATAAGTACGAGCAGTCCTTGCCGAAAAAGGTAAAGCAGCTTGCTCGTAAGAGTGCTCTTTCCCAGAAGGTGAAGAGTGGAGCCTTCTATGTAGTAGAAGATCTTAACTTCTCCGAGATCAAGACCAAGAAGATGCAGGGCGTGCTCAATGCCTTCGGTCTTAATGAGAAAAACTCGCTGTTGATCACGGCTTCTCACGACGAGAAAGCGTATAAGAGCGGCAGAAACATTGCATCTCTTTCAGTACAGGATGCGACAAAAGCTTCCATGTATGATATATGGCGCAACCGTGTCGTGCTTGTTGAGCAATCGGCTATTCCGGTGATCGAACAGACCTTCAATGGCGGTTCGCAGAATGTTGAAGTTGAACACATTGCTATCGGTTAAAGAAAGGTACTAACGAAATGCAGATCATTATTCGTAAACCACTCCTGACCGAAAAAGCTACCTTAGGCAGCGAAAAGGGTATTTACTCTTTTGAAGTTGCTCCTACGGCTAACAAGATCGAAATCGCTTCTACGATCGAAAAGCAGTTTAATGTAAAGGTAGCCGAAGTTCGCACGATGTGGATGCCCGAGCGTACACGCTCGCAGTTCACCCGTCGTGGCGCTATCCGCGGTTCGAAGAGCCGTCGTAAGAAAGCGATCGTTGCATTAATGCCTGGCTTCGAGATCGACGTCTTCACGCCGATGGAAGTAAAGGCAGCAAACGAATTATAATTGTACTAACTAAGCTCGATTGAAGCGATAAGTCAATCAACGAATTACTGAAATGGCAATAAGAAACTTAAAACCACGTACTCCGGCGACCCGATACTACTCGGTATCGACCTTCGACGAAGTAACGAAAACGACTCCCGAAAAGTCGCTTTTGACTCCGATCAAAAGCAGCGGTGGTCGTGGTAATACCGGACGTGTTACTTCACGTCATCGTGGCGGCGGACATAAGAAGATGTACCGCATTATTGATTTCAAGCGCAATAAAGATAGTGTCGGCGCAACGGTTGCTACGATCGAATACGATCCGAATCGTAACTGCCGTATTGCTTTGCTTCACTATGCCGATGGTGAAAAGCGCTATATCATTGCTCCTGACGGATTGCAGGTGGGCGCTAAGCTTGCCAGCGGTAAAGACGTCGATATCGTCTCCGGCAATGCAATGCCGCTCAAGAATATGCCGCTCGGTACATTTGTCCATAATGTAGAGCTTAAGCCGGGTCGTGGCGGCCAGATCGCCCGTTCGGCCGGTAATTCCTGCCAGCTCATGGCTAAAGAAGGTGACTTCGCTACGCTGAAGATGCCTTCCGGCGAAATGCGCAAGGTCCCGATCGAGTGCCGCGCAACGATCGGTACGGTAGGTAACTCTGATTATTTTAACATTAGCTGGGGTAAGGCCGGCCGCTCACGCTGGCTCGGTATTCGTCCCCAGACTCGTGGTATGGCCATGAACCCGGTCGATCATCCGATGGGTGGTGGTGAAGGTAAATCGAAATCTGGTGGTGGTCGTAAGCATCCGAAATCCCCGTGGGGTCAGCTCGCCAAAGGCTTACGTACTCGCCGCAAGAAGAATGCATCGAATCAGTTTATTGTAAAACGTCGCACGAAGTAATCTATGTCACGTTCGCTGAAAAAAGGACCCTATATCGACGAGAAGCTTTCGAAGAAAGTCGATGTACTTAACGAAGCTCGTCAGAAGAAAGTGATCAAGACGTGGGCTCGTGCTTGCACGATTCCGCCGGAATTCGTCGGACATACCTTTACCGTCCATAATGGTAATAAGTTTATCCCGGTGTATGTGACCGAAAACATGGTCGGCCACAAACTCGGTGAGTTTGCTCCGACCCGCACGTTCCGTGGGCATTCCGGTTCTAAATCAGAAAAAGCTGGATAAGAACAACGATGGCACAAGCAGTAGCAAAAAAACGTAATATCCAAAGCTCGCCCGTGAAGATGCGGTTGGTGCTCGATACCATTCGCGGCCAGAAAGTCTCTCAGGCACTTTCGACGCTTCACTTCATGACGAATAAGGCTTCGCTCGTTGCCGAGCAGACCTTGCGCAGCGCCATTGCTAATTTTCAATTGAAGGAAGATAACCGCGGTATCGATGTCGAAGATCTCTTCGTCAGCGAGTGCTTCTCCGATGGCGGTCCGGTACTCAAGCGTATTCTTCCGGCTCCGATGGGTCGTGCATTCAGAATGCGTAAGCGTTCGAACCACCTGACGATCGTTGTCAGTAACCGCGCTCCGAAAGCTCTTCGTGCTGTTGCTGCAAAGCCGGCCGTTAAAGCTGCCGAGCCTGTAGCCGAAGCTCCGAAGGCTAAAGCCAAGAAGCCCGCTGCTAAACGGACCAAGAAATCGTAATGACTGTAACTAATCACTTTCACTTAATCTTCAAGCGCTTTGGGACAAAAAACTAACCCCGTCGGATTCAGGATCGCAGTGACGCGTCCGTGGGATGCGCGCTGGTATGATGACAAAAACTTCGCGCAGAAGCTCGAAGAGGATAACCTCATCCGCTCTTATGTAAAAGAGCGTTTGAAGCGTGCCGGTATCTCCAAGCTCACCATCGATCGCACGACCAAACGTGTTGTGCTTACGATCCATACCTCCCGTCCTGGTGTCGTGATCGGTAAGAGCGGAAAAGAGATCGCCCAGCTTGAAGAAGAATTGAAGAACATCACTTCGGGCAAAGAAGTGAAGATCTTGATTAACGAAGTAAAGCGTCCGGAGATCGATGCTCAGCTCATCGCCGATCAGATCGCTCAGCAGTTGATTGGTCGCGTAGCATTCCGCCGCGCTATGAAGATGGCTGTTTCGACGGCTATGCGTTCCGGTGCCGAAGGTATCCGCGTGATGTGTGCCGGCCGTTTGGGTGGTGCTGAAATTGCCCGCACGGAACAATATAAGGAAGGCCGTATTCCGCTGCATACCCTTCGTGCCGATATCGATTTTGCCCGTGGCACTGCACAGACCATCTACGGCGCGATCGGTATTAAAGTATGGGTATGCCGTGGCGATATTACGGGTGAGACTCCGCTCGAGACCGCTGCTCAGTTAGCAGTCTATGGAGCCGAGGATCGTGATCGCCGTCCGATCGTTTCTGCTGCCGGTGGCGAACGTCGCCGTCGTCGTGGCGGACGTGGTGGCCGTGGCCGCAACAACCGCGAAGGTGGACCGCGTCAGTCGGAAGGTTCATCGTCTTCTGCAGAGTAAGAATATTTTTTCTTGGAGTATAAGCAATGCTTTTACCAAAACGAGTTAAATACCGTAAGCGTCAAAAGGGAAGAGTTCGCGGCAAAGCAACGCGCGGAGCTCAGGTAGCATTCGGAAGCTTCGGCTTGAAGTGTCTGGAAACCGGTTGGATCACCAGCCGTCAGATCGAGGCCGTTCGTGTTACGCTTTCGCGTACCATGAAGCGCGACGGTAAGATCTGGATCAGAATCTTCCCGGATAAACCGATCACCAAAAAGCCGGCTGAAACCCGTATGGGATCCGGTAAAGGTACTCCGGAATATTGGGTAGCCGTCGTAAAGCCGGGTACGGTGATGTTCGAAGTCGGTGGTGTTCCGCGTTCGGTTGCCGAAGAAGCAATGCGTCTTAGCTCGCATAAGCTTCCGGTTATGACCAAGATGGTCGTCCGTCCGGATTACGTCGAAGAAACCACGACCCGTAAATAAGAAAGGATATTGATCAATGAAATCGACAAAGATCACCGATTTACGCGGCCGCGATAACGGAGAGCTCGAGCGCCAGATCGCCGAGAATAATGCCCGTTTAATGGCGCTGAATTTTCAGAAGGTTACCGGGCATCTCGATAACAGTGCCCAGATCCAAACCCTTCGTCGCGATAATGCTCGCATCAAAACTGTTCTTAGCGAGCGTAAGCAGGCAACGAAATAATTATTAGGATAAAGATCGTATGTCAGAAACTACCAATACCACTGCTGAAACTCGCGGACGCCGTAAAGAGCGTATCGGCAAGGTTGTCAGTGATAAGATGCAGATGACGGTTGTCGTTGCCCAGGAGCGTCAGGTTGCTCATGCAAAGTACAAAAAGTACTTTAAGAAAACGACGAAGTTCGTTGCTCACAACGACAACAACGATGCGAAGGCCGGCGATACGGTGCGCATCATGGAAACCCGCCCGCTTTCTAAGACAAAGCGCTGGCGTGTGGTTGAAGTTATCGAGCGTGCAAAGTAATTAAAGAAGACGGAAAGAAGAAGCGATGATCCAGGAAGAATCGAACTTACAAGTAGCGGATAATTCAGGCGCCAAGCGAGTACGCTGTATTCGTATTCTCGGCGGCCATGACCGTCGCTATGCCGGCGTCGGCGATGTAATCGTCGTCAGCGTTAAATCTGCTATCCCCAATGGGCAGGTAAAGAAAGGCGAAGTTTCCAAGGCCGTGATCGTTCGTACCAAGAAGGAATCGCGCCGCGCCGATGGAAGCTACATTCGCTTCGATGAAAACGCTGTGGTGCTGCTCAATACCCAGGGCGAACCGCGTGGTACGCGTATCTTCGGACCCGTCGCCCGTGAGCTTCGCGAGCGTCAGTATATGAAGATCGTTTCGCTGGCACCGGAAGTAATCTAATCGTAGGAGAGAAGTTTCATGCGTATCAAGAAGAACGATCTTGTAGAAGTTATCACCGGAAAGAATCGCGGCAAGCGGGGCAAAGTACTCCGCGTGTTCAAAGAAACCAACCGTGTATTGGTTGAGGGTGTCAATATCCTCAAGCGTCATGAGCGTCCGACTCAGGCTAACCAGCAGGGTGGTATCACCGAGCGCGAGCATCCGGTGAATGCGTCGAATGTTATGTTGGTCGATGCGAAGACCAATGAACGTACCCGTATCGGCCGTCGTGTCGCCGAAGGCGCCAATGGCAGGCGCACCTATGAGCGTGTCGCTAAAAAATCGGGTGATGTAATCGCGTAATAAAAGTGTGACGGCAACTATCGTCAATTAGAATAAGTAGCATGGCAAAAGCAAAAGAACAAAAAAGCAAGCAGGCCGCTGCAGGTGCATCTACCGAAGATGCGGTAGCAGGCGTTGCTGCACGGCTTCATGGCAAGTTTGCCAATGAAGTAGTGCCCGCAATGATGAAGCGTTTCAATTACAGCAATGTCAATCAGGTCCCGCGCCTGATGAAGATTGCTGTAAATGTCGGTGTCGGCGAAGCCGCTTCCGATCAGAAACAACTCGAAGCTGCTATCCGCGATATCGAGGCTATCGTCGGCCAGAAGGCTGCGGTAACCAAAGCAAAGAAGTCTATTTCGAACTTCAAATTGCGCGAAGGCCTGAGCATCGGCTGCCGTGTTACGCTGCGCCGCGATCGTATGTATGAATTCTTCGATCGCCTCATCTCGTTGGCTATCCCGCGTATCCGCGATTTCCGCGGTGTGCCGGATAAGTCATTCGATGGCCGTGGTAACTATACGCTCGGCATCAAAGAGCAGATCATCTTCCCGGAGATCGACGTCGATAAAGTCGCCCGTATCACCGGTATGGATATCACGTTCGTTACCAGCGCCACGACCGATGAAGAAGCATACGAATTGCTCAAGGCATTCGGTATGCCATTCCGCAAGCGCGAAGGCGAAGCAGTTGCACAATAATTTTTAATAAGGACTAAGCACGTGGCACGATTAGCGTTACGAGTTAAGCAAAAACGGGAGCCAAAGTTCTCGACCAGAAAGTATAACCGTTGCAGCCGTTGCGGCAGGGCTCATGCCTACTATCGCAAGTTCGGTCTCTGCCGTTTGTGTGTGCGCGAACTCGCGCTCGATGGCAAGATTCCCGGTGTACGTAAAGCAAGCTGGTAAACGAACCACTACCCAGATCATAGTATAAAGAGATAAAAGTGTATGGATACGATCGGTGATTTCTTAACACGGTTACGTAATGCGATCAAAGCGAGACATCAGTATGTGATTGTCCCGGCTTCGAATCTGAAGTATGCGATCAGCACGATCCTTCAGGAACAGGGCTACATTGAAAATGTAGAGCGCGTCGCTGATAATAAACAGGGCGAGCTTCGCATCACCCTGAAATATAAAGACGGCAACCCGGCTATTCTTGGTCTCCGTCGTATCTCCACTCCCGGTTTGCGCCGCTATACCAAAGCTACCGAAGCTCCTCGTGTGCTTTCCGGTCTTGGTATCGCGATTCTCTCGACCCCCCGCGGCGTCATGAGCGATAAGCAGGCCAGACAGTTAAATGTCGGTGGTGAGATCCTCTGCTATGTCTGGTAATATTGACTAATAAGAGCGTAAGAAAGAACGACTATGTCGCGAATTGGAAAAAAACTGATCACGCTGCCGAAGGGCGTCAGCATCGAATCGAAGAACGGCGAGCTCGTCGTTAAAGGACCGAAAGGTACCTTGGCGATGCCGGTACCGGAAGGAATCACGCCGAAGATCGAACAGAACGAAGTGACATTTACCCGTCCGAACGATGAAGCCCGTAATCGTGCATTGCATGGGCTGACCCGCGCCCTGACCAATAACATGGTTGTTGGTGTTTCCGAAGGCTTTTCAAAGAAGCTCGAAATGGTTGGCGTCGGTTACAAAGCCGAGAAAAAAGGCAAGTGGATTCAGTTCAGCCTCGGCTTTTCTCACCCGGTTATCTTCCTTGCTCCGGATGAGATCACGATCGATGTTACCAGCCCAACGACCCTTACCATTTCCGGTATCGATAAGCAGTTGGTTGGTGCAGTAGCCGCTAAGATCCGCTCGATCCGTCCGCCGGAGCCTTACAAAGGCAAGGGTGTGAAGTACGCCGATGAAAAGATCATCCGCAAGGCCGGCAAAACAGCAGGTAAATAAGTTTAGAGGAGTGTAAGGACCATGGCAACAAAGATCCAATTACAAGAAAAAGCAAAGCGTCGTGTTCGCCGCCGTTATGCGATCTCCAGCAAAGTACGTGGTACGTCTGAGCGTCCGCGTCTGGTAGTATTTCGCAGCAACACCAATATCTACGCTCAGATCATCGATGATTCCAAGGGCGTAACGCTTGCTGCCGCTAACTCCTCGAAGTTAGAAGGCAAAGTCAAGAAAAGCGATAAGTCGGCAGCAGTCGGAAAAGACATTGCTACGGCTGCAAAATCCAAGGGAATATCCAGCGTCGTCTTCGATCGTAATGGATATTTATACCACGGCCGCATTAAGGCGCTCGCCGATGCTGCCCGTGAAGCCGGATTACAATTTTAATCACTCAAGCACAGGAAAAGCTCGTGGCGAAGATACGTTCATCAGATCTCAATCTTAAAGATAAGCTTGTAGCGGTTAACCGCGTTGCCAAAGTAGTAAAAGGCGGACGCCGGTTTAGTTTTAACGCTATTGTTGCTGTCGGTGATGGCAATGGTCATATCGGTATCGGTCTCGGAAAATCTAACGAAGTGACCGATGCTGTAACGAAGGCAACAGAAGATGCCAAGCGTAACGTGCGTATCGTTCCGCTTCGTCGCGGTACGATTCCTCACTCGGTATTCGGTAAGTTCGGCGCTGGCAAAGTATTGCTCAAGCCGGCTTCTCCCGGTACGGGGCTTATCGCCGGCGGTGGCGTTCGTGCTGTGCTCGAGCTTGCCGGTGTACAGGATATCCTGACGAAGTCGCAAGGTTCGTCTAACCCGCATAATCTTGTAAAGGCTACGATGGCTGCCCTTGAGCAGCTCAGCGATGCCCATTCGGTTTCCGAGCGCCGTGGCATTGCGGTCACAAAAGTATTTAACGGATAATCATAGGGGAGTAGAACGATGAAAAAGCTTAAGATCAAACAGACCAAGAGCATTACCGACACTCTCCAGGTTCATAAGCGCACGATCAAGGCCCTTGGCCTCGGTCGTCCGAACTATGTTGTCGAGCATAATGATACCCCTGCTATTCGTGGGATGATCAGAACCGTTCGTCACTTGGTTGAAGTTACAGAGTTATAATTTTTTATGCGAGCGGGGAAGACCCGCGTTCAAGTAAACAAATCAATCTGAATAGACAATGAGTAATCCACGTCCAGCAGCAGGAGCAATTAAGAATACCAAGCGTATCGGCCGCGGCCCGGGTTCGGGTCATGGCAAGACCTCTACCCGAGGTGCAAAAGGCGCCGGTTCTCGTGCTGGTTATAAGACCAAGATGGGTTTTGAAGGTGGTCAGATGCCGATGGTTCGCATTATGCCGAAGTTCGGTTTCAAGGCACCGTTCCGAATCGATTATGCCGAAGTCAACGTCTCCCGGTTGAATGAAGCAGCCAGCGCCGGTAAATTGCCGAAAGGCGAGACCGTAACGCCGGCCGTACTTCGCGCTATCGGTGTTATTTCCGGTGGTCATCAACCGGTAAAGATCCTCGGTGATGGAGAGCTCAGCGTCGCTTTAACTGTTCAGGCACACAAGATCACCAAAGGCGCTCAGTCGAAGATCGAGGCAGCCGGCGGCAAGGTCGAATTAATTGGAGCGTAATCATCCGGATACTTTTATAGTATTCGTCCGTAGTACCTGTTTTATCTTTAATAATAATGAGCAGGCTAACCGATAATTTTAGAAACATCTTCAAGATCGAAGAGCTTCGCCAGCGTATCATTTATACAATCGCGCTGCTGGTAGTCGTTCGTCTCGGAGCGCACATCACGCTTCCGGGTATCGACGTTCACGCCCTCGAGCGTGCTGCCGGCCAGGGAGGAGCGAATTCGCTTTTCGGATTATACGATCTTTTTGTAGGCGGCGCATTCAAGAATGCCGCCATTTTTGCATTGGGAATCATGCCCTACATCTCTACCTCTATCATCATTCAGTTGATGGGTAGTGTGGTGCCGTATTTCCAAAAATTGCAGAAAGAAGGTGAAGAAGGCCGTAAACGAATCAACCAGCTTACCCGTAGCGGTACCTTTGTTGTAGCTGCATTGCAGGCTCTTGGCGTTGCTGTCCATTTGCGCAATATGGGACCCGGCGTGGTTGCTGAAGGAGTGGGGCCGGTGCTCTTTACGATGAGCACTATCTTCTGTCTTGCTGCCGGCACCATGTTCATGATGTGGCTTGGCGAACAGATCACCGAACGAGGCATCGGTAATGGTATTTCGCTTATTATCTTCATCGGTATCATAGCTCGTCTTCCAAATGCCTTGGTCGATGAATTGCATGGCGTCGGTACTGATGCCGGTAAGAACCTGATTATTGAATTAGTCATGTTCGCAATTCTTATCGGAGTCATCGCCTTTGTTGTCTATATGACGCAAGGTGTACGTAAGATACCGGTTCAATATGCGAAGCGCGTTATTGGCCGTAAGGTCTATGGCGGTGTGACCCAGCATATCCCGATCCGTATCAATACGGCCGGTGTTATGCCTATCATCTTCGCTCAGGCTATCCTGTTCATCCCGACGACACTCCTGCAATTCTTCCCGGAATCCGGATTTGCTCAGGGAGTTGCCCGCTTTTTCGATTATCGTTCGGCAGGCTATGCAGTGATCTTTGGATTGATGATCGTGGTCTTTACCTACTTCTATACGGCTATCGCCTTCAACCCGCGTGATGTTGCCGATACGATGAAGAAGCAGGGCGGATTTATTCCGGGTATCAGACCCGGTAAGAATACATCGGATTACATCGATAATATTCTTACCTATCTTACCTTACCGGGCGCTATCTTTTTAGCTATCATTGCTATTTTGCCGACGATCGTTTCGGCTCTTGGCGTGACGTCGAGTTTTGCTCAGTTCTTCGGTGGTACCAGCCTCCTCATCATGGTCGGTGTTGCTCTCGATACGCTCCAACAGATCGAGTCGCACCTGCTCATGCATAATTACGAAGGATTGATGAAATCCGGTAAGATCAAAAGCCGTTCGATGGGCGGCGGATCCTATTCCTGATACGGTTGAATGTGGGATAGCCGTGTTACCGTAAAATCGGAATCAGAGATCGAGAAGATCAAAGTAAGCGCGCACCTTGTTGCCGCTACGATCGAACACTTAAAACCATTCATCCAACCGGGCATAACAACGCTTGAGCTTAATAATAAAGCCGAAGCGTTTATTGAAAGCCATGATGCCCGTCCTGCATTTAAGAACTACAAAGTAGGAAGATTGACCTATAAGTTCGCGACCTGTATGTCGAAGAACAATGCCGTCGTGCACGGTTTTCCGGATGATGTTCCGCTTGAAAACGGTGATATCGTTTCCGTCGATGTTGGGGTCGAGAAAGATGGATGGTTCGGTGACGGAGCCTATACTTTTGCGGTAGGTACTATTAGCGAAGAGAAGAGAAAACTTCTCGCTGTCACCCAGGAATCACTAATGCTTGGAGTTGCCGCTGCAAAAGCCGGCAATCGGATCTACGATATTTCCAAGACCATTTACGATTATTGCACTGCCCATGGTTACGGAATTGTCCGTGATCTTGTCGGACATGGTATCGGCCGGCATTTGCATGAAGAGCCCCAGGTTCCGAATTTTATACCGAACCGATTCGAAGGCGGGTTCGTGAATCTTGAGCTTAAAGAGGGAATGACCATTGCTATCGAGCCAATGGTAAATATCGGCGGTTGGAAAGTTAAAACGCTTAAGGATGGCTGGACGATCGTGACAGCCGATAATTCACCCAGCGCTCATTTCGAGCATACGGTCGTGATCAGGCCGTGGGGTGGAGAAATTTTAACCAAATAAAAGTTGCCCACTTTTAGGTAATTATTTCCTTATTGGAACGATAATTGCTTCATTGTGGTTTGCAACGGGCTATAAGTAGGTAATTTATAAAGGGTAATGTCCAAACAAACAGCGATTAAAGTAGATGGTGTGATCGAAGAATCATTGCCCAATGCTACTTTTCGCGTAAAGCTTGATAACGGGCATACCATTTTAGCTCATGTTTCGGGGAAAATGCGTATGCATTATATCAAGATCCTCGAAGGCGATAAGGTGACGGTAGAGCTTTCTCCGTACGATCTTACCAAAGGGCGCATTACTTATCGTTATAAGTGATTTTGTCAGGAATACGACAATGAAAGTACAAGCATCTGTCAAGAAGCGCTGCGAACATTGCAAAGTCATCATCCGTAAGGGTGTCGTTCGCGTTATTTGTAAATCGAATCCGAAGCATAAACAACGTCAGGGATAATTACGCATGGCACGTATCGCCGGAATAGACTTACCGAAACAAAAACGCTCCGTGATCGGGCTGACCTATATCTATGGGATCGGCAAATCGTCGGCAAGCGATATTTTGAAAAAGCTTAATATCTCCGAGGATAAACACATCGGAGATCTGACCGAAGACGAAATCTCGTCTATCCGCCAGATCATCACCAACGAATATAAAGTCGAAGGTGTGGCCCGCAGCGAACAGCAGTTGGCGATCAAGCGTCTGATGGATATCGGCAGCTACCGCGGCCTGCGTCACCGTAAGAGCCTTCCGGTTCGCGGCCAGCGTACGCGTACCAATTCCCGCACGCGCAAAGGCAAACGTAAGACGGTTGCCGGTAAGAAGAAAGCAGCAGCTAAGAAGTAATCACTAACGTAAGGATTTCCTACCGTGGCAAAGACCGCAGCAGCAGGCGCCGCTAAGCGCAAAAAGAAAATTTCCGCACAGGCACATGGTATCGCCCATGTCCGTGCAACGTTCAATAACATCCATGTCACTTTGACCGATCTCACCGGAAACACGCTTTCCTGGGCATCGGCAGGGAAGATGGGTTTCAAAGGCTCCAGAAAGAATACCCCGTTCGCCGGGCAGGTTGCTGCTGAATCGGCAGCGAAAGAAGCCTATGACATGGGACTTCGTAAAGTTGATGTCTTCATCAAAGGACCGGGTTCGGGCCGTGAGGCTGCCGTCCGTGCCTTGCAGGTAGCGGGTATCGATGTGTTATCGATTCGCGATATCACTCCGATGCCGCACAACGGATGCCGTCCGCCAAAAAAGCGCCGCGTCTGATCTTTTAGAGTAGTCTTTTTTAGTCGTAAACTTCACAAGAGTCATTGTGAAGGAAGAAGGCAAAAGGCTGAAAGGGATTCGTGCGTAAGAGCCGAATCGTTGTTTTGTTTCAAATACTCAATCGTAAACCATGGCTCGTTATACAGATCCAAGTTGTAAGTTATGCCGCCGCGAGAAGCAAAAACTGTTTCTTAAAGGCACCAAATGTTTCTCTGATAAGTGTCCGATCGAAAAGAGAAACTATCCTCCGGGGCAGCATGGCAATGGCCGCCGTTCTAAGATCTCCGAATACGGTATTCAGCTTCGCGAAAAGCAGAAGATCCGCCGTACTTATGGCTTGTTAGAAACCCAATTCCGCATTGCATTCGAGAAGGCTTCCCGTATGCGCGGTATTACGGGTGATAACCTCGTAAAGCTCCTTGAGCGCCGCCTCGATAATGTTCTCTATCGTTTGAACATTGCCAATTCGCGCAAAGGCGCTCGTCAGTTGATCTTACATCGCCACATTACCGTCAACGGTAAAGTGGTCAATATCCCCTCATACATCCTTAATCCTGGCGATGTGGTTCAGGTAAAGGAGAGCTCGCGCAAGCTTGAGATCGTTCACGAAGCGCTCAAGCGTACCCGTGGCGATGCCGGGTTGCCGAACTGGCTCTCTCTGAATAAAGCAGAGCTTTCCGGTACCTTGCTTGCAGTTCCGGAACGCGCCGATATCCAGCTCAATGCTAACGAACAGCTCGTTGTCGAGTTGTACTCGAAGTAATAGTATTGAACCAGATATTCACGTACAACCACAAAAGTTTATTAATCTATTAAAGGTAGCGATCGTATGACAAAACTCCATATGCCGGACCGCATCGAACTCGAAAGCTCCAGTGCTACTTCGACCTTCGGACGCTTCATCGCGTCGCCGCTCGAAGAAGGGTACGGAACGACGCTCGGGAATTCGATGAGAAGGATCCTGCTCTCTTCGATCCCGGGCAGTGCCTTTACCAGCCTTCGTATCGATGGAGTACAGCACGAGTTTTCTTCGGTCAAGGGTGTAACCGAAGATGTTGCAGAGATCATCCTTAACATTAAAGGTGTTCGTATCAAAGCCGATATGCAGTCTCAACCGAGACTCATCGTCGATGTAAAGGGACCGAAGGAATTCAAGGCTGGTGATCTTCAGGCATTCACCACCGAGATCGAAATCCTTAATCCCGATCACCATCTCTTTACCCTTGCCAAAGACGTCCGTCTGCAGATGGAGCTTCAGGCAGGTCATGGCCGCGGGTATGTACCGGCCGAAGAGAACAAGAAAGCAGATGCACCGATCGGTACCATTGCCATCGATTCTATCTTTACTCCGATCGTTAACGTTCGTTTCCTCGTTGAGCCGACCCGTGTAGGTCAGAAGACCGACTATGAAAAGCTCGTATTGGAAGTCGAAACCGATGGTTCTATCTCACCGGAAGAAGCGATCACGATCGCCGGCCGCATCCTGCGCGATCACGTAAATATGTTCGTCCGATTCGGCGGACCGGAAGATGAGCTTCCGCCAAAGCCGATCGAAGATACCGAGACCGAACGCATCCGTTCGATTCTCAATACCAATGTCGATACGCTTCACTTATCGGTTCGTTCTCAGAACTGCTTGCGTGCAGCAAACATCCGTACTCTTGGTGATCTCGTTCGCCGCGATGAGCGCGAACTGCTCACCTTCCGTAACTTCGGCCGTAAATCGCTCGATGAGCTCGGGCGTATTGTCGAACAGCTCGGCCTGCAGTTCGGTATGGATGTCGATAAATATACCGAAGTAAAAGCCTAAGTATAACCTACTCATTCGCGGAGAAGAATACCAATGAGACACGGCCATAAAGGAAGAAAACTGACCAGAACCGCCAGCCACCGCAAGTCAACCTTGTCGTCGCTTGCCAGTTCGCTCATTAAGCATAAGAAGATCCGTACTACGATCGCCAAAGCGAAAGAAGCTCGTATGTATGTCGAACCGATCATTACGCGCGCAAAGAACGCTCATAACCTCGAAGGAGATGAGAAGATTGTTGCCGCAAAGCGTGTACATGCCCGCAGAGAGGTTGCCAAAGTCATTCGCGATAAAGAGGTTTTGAAGACACTCTTTACCGAGATCGCACCGAAGGTTTCCAGCCGCGCAGGTGGATATACACGTGTCGTTAAGCTCGGTCGCCGTCTTGGTGATAGCGCTGAAATGGCATTGCTCGAGCTCGTCGATTGGAACGATAGCGGTGAAAAGCGCCAGAAGGTTGCTAAGCCGCGTCCGACCCGTCGTAAGACCACACCAAAGGTACAGCCGGTTCCGGGTATCGTCGAAGCTCCGACTACGGAGATCGAAGCTGCCGGTGAAGCCGCTATTGAAACCCCGGCAGAGTAATTCTACCTTACTTAAAGTTATAAAAAACCCGCCTTGGCGGGTTTTTTATTTATATCATCTTAATAAAATAATCATGAACCCGAGGATCATCTGTTATCTCGGGATGAAAAGCAGTAGCCAGCATTTTATCCTGACGAGCCATGACAAAGCCCCCATGATATTCACAGAGTACCTCTACATTCTTTTCTGCCTTAGTAAATAACGGTGCTCTAATGAATATCCCGGGGAAGGGAATATCTCCCAAGGCTGGAATAGAAAGATCGACTTCTGAGCTTGCGATCTGTGGGCCAAAAGCATTTCTTCTGACTGTTATATCCATTAAACCGAGCCGCCCCTGGGTTGAACCTTCGATCTGCTTAGCGAGCACGATACTTCCCATACAAGTACCCCACACAGGCATTCCTGCAAGGACTTTATCTTTGATAAGATCGAACAACGGTTTTGTGTCGGGTTCGGCAAAAGAAAAATGAGAGGCTGCATCTTCCAGTTTTGCGATCGTTGTAGATTCACCACCCGGAATGATCAGAGCATCGATCTCATCGAGTTCTTTACCACGGCGAATTTCAGTAGTATTATGGCCGAGCGATCGTATCTTTTGAGCGTGCTCTTGAAAGTCGCCCTGCAGGGCGAGAATACCAATTCTAAAGCTCATTGTTTTTTAGATGCCTCTGGAGGCGAGTAATTCTGATTCCGCAAGGGAAGCGACGGTTCTACCAAACATTGCTTCACCAAGTCCGCGGCTGACATCGGCAAGCACCTTTGCATCGGTATAGTGCGTAGTTGCTTTTACAATCGCTGCAGCTCGTTTCGCCGGATTATTAGATTTGAAGATACCCGAACCAACAAAGACGCCGTCGACACCAAGCTGCATCAATAGGGCTGCATCGGCGGGAGTAGCCAGGCCACCGGCGGCAAAATTGACAACCGGCAATTTTCCGGTCTCAGCAACTTCGTTAACCAACGAATAGGGAGCGCCGATGTTCTTTGCATAAGTAAAGCGCTCTTCGGAAGCCATGGAAGTAAGCTTACGGATTTCGCCAAGGATCGAGCGGGCATGACGAACAGCCTCTACTACATCTCCGGTACCTGCCTCGCCTTTGGTGCGGATCATAGCTGCACCTTCATTGATTCGGCGAAGTGCTTCTCCGAGATTTCTTGCGCCGCAGACAAAAGGGATCGTGAATTTGGTCTTATCAATGTGGTTCTCTTCATCGGCCATGGTCAGGACCTCGCTCTCATCGACACAATCGACTCCAAGTGCCTGCAGGATCTGTGCTTCCACGAAATGACCGATACGGGCTTTTGCCATTACCGGAATAGAGACAGCATCGATGATCTCAAGTATCAGCTCCGGATCGGACATCCTTGCTACTCCACCATGTGCTCGAATGTCGGAAGGAACACGCTCGAGCGCCATTACAGCACAGGCACCGGCCTCTTCGGCTATTTTAGCCTGTTCTGCAGTAACAACATCCATAATAACACCGCCTTTTAGCATTGCCGGCAAGGCGCGTTTTACAGTTTCAGTGCCGGTTTTTTGTTGTCCGTTAGTAGAGGTACTCATTGGTATAATTATCAGATATAGATTAGAATGATTCTCAAACAGATTGGAATGATAATAAATTTAATTAATGTTATTTATAGTAAATATAATAATATTTTATATGACATTACAGCAGATCGAGATCGTAACAAAAGTAGCGGAATATGGGTCGATCAATATGGTTGCCCGCTCCATGGGCTTGACTCAGCCTGCGATCTCGACCGCAATATCGGTTCTTGAAAAAGAATTCGGAGCCTCCCTTTTTATCCGTTCCCGACAAGGTGCCATCCTGACTCCAAAGGGAAGAGAAGTACTCTCTCATTTTCGCACCATCATAAAAGAAGTAGAAACAGTTACCAGGCAAACAAAAGCGGTTGTTTCCGATGAAGGGACTATTTCAGTTGCAGGCCGACAAGGGTTTATGCAATATCTATTTCCCGTTTTATATAAAGAATTATCAACTGCCTTTCCTAAGATAATTATTAATACTATTATATCTGGCACACAAGAGGAAGTAGTTGAAGCTCTTTTGACCGGCAAAGTCGATATATGCTTTGCTCCTTCTCCCGGATTAAAATCCATTGCATCTGAAATACTCTATTCCGATCCAGTCATTCTTGCAATAAGTAAACAACAGTATCGCATTTTGCAAGCATCCACGAAGCATTCCTATTCAAATCTGAAATGGTGTCTGCCGACAAAGAACGATCGGTTAAGAAAAAGTATAGAACATCTGGTTAGAACAATAGATGAGGATCCAAAGATTATTACAGAAACCGACGATTATACCTTAATAGGAAGGCTTATAGCCTCAGGACAATGTGCCGGCCCCATTTATGGACATATGCTCGGAGAACAGACAGAATTTAGAAATGTCATGCCAATGATACCAAGGAGAAAATGGACCGTAAGACGTGATTTAACAATGATATATAGATACATGTCCGTTCCTTTACATGTCCGTTCAGCAATGGAAATATTCAAGAAGACTGTAAAGGAAACTCTAGATACAACCCTGGCACAGTTTGATTAGTAATTAATTATTTAATAATGCTCATTTGAAAAAGTATGATTGTTCTTACAGATTGATAATATAATATTCAATTTTCGGCATACTTTTTGACTGCTTTTTTTGCTGCCGAATGGGTTTTTTCCGAAATTCGAATAGGGTATTGTGTGTTTATCAGTTTCCTAAAAATCGCTGAAAAGTAACGATTTGGAAAAACTCAGGGCGTATATTTGTGTTCTTGAGGAAAATTATAGATTTTTTAACCTAACCTTTAAGTAACAACTGTATGAAAAAGAATTCCACCTTTGTGGCAATCGTGATAGTATTATCTATCATTGTCGGCTTCGGAATCTGGATGTATGTACTTGGAAATCCTTCGAATTTTTCCGATCCGTTGACCAAGGAACATCCTGTAAAAGATAACATTCCGGGTCTTATGTATAAGGGCGGTTTCCTTGTAGGTATGCTGCTTTCTCTTTCATTGATGGTTGTTACTTTTGTTGTCGAGCGTATGCTTAGCCTTGCAAAAGCAAAGGGCAAGAAAGACCTCGATCAATTCCTTCATGCTGCTGAAAAGCATCTCAACGAAGGTAACCTTGATGCGGTGATCGATCTTTGCAATCAGCAAAAGGGTAGTGTTGCAAATATCCTTAGAGCCGGTATTTCCCGCTTTAAAGATATTCGAAACAATGATAGCTTAACTCCAGAGCAGAAGACTGAAGAAGTTAAGAAGACGCTCGATGAAGTTACGATGCTGGAAACTCCGCTCATGGAGCAGAACCTCGTTGTTCTTTCGACCATTGCTTCTATCTCCACGATGGTAGGCCTTCTCGGTACGGTTATGGGAATGATCCGCTCCTTCCGCGCTCTTGGTGAAAGCGGCGGAGGTGCAGCAGCTTCTCAGCTCTCGACCGGTATTTCGGAAGCTCTGTGGAATACGGCTCTTGGTATCGGTGGCGCAATTATTGCTATTGTCTTTTATAACTTCTTTACCAATAAGGTTGACAAGTTCACCTATTTGATCGACGAAGCTTCGTTGAATCTTCTCGAAACTATTAAAACCCGTTTTCTCGGTAAAGGGGCCAAAGCATAATCCTCGATAGGAATACGCTCCTATGGCAAAAGCTAAATTAAAACGGCATGGGTTTCGGCTGGATATGACGCCAATGGTGGACGTCGGCTTCCTGCTCTTAACATTCTTCATGCTGACGGCCAAGTTCAAATCGGATAACGATGCATTGACGATTTCGTTACCGGTTGCAGAGGCCGATACAACCAAACTTCCCGATATTAATATCGCTACGATCAGCATCGGTCTTTCTCAGGTAAATCCCGGAGAAACACCTGATACACTGATTTATTATGGCGTGGCTAATGAAAAAGACAGGGTGGCGATCTTCAAATCACTTAACCGAGTCGATGCAAAGACCGGCCAGCCGATGGACGATGCTACCATTCTGAAAACTCCGGAGATCATGCTCAAAAAGAGTGAGGTCGAGGCAGCGGTAAAAGCGACCCGTCTTCAGAATGCTTCGATGCGATATGCTATTAATGCCGATAAAGGATTAAGTTACGGCTATGTAGATGACATCATGCGCTCCATGCAAAAATTCGGAGCTACAAGATTCAATTTAGTTACCGAATCCCGGTAAACTACCTTGCATCTTGCACGATAGATTGAATAGTACAATACCAAGATCGTAAGAAACCATGGCAGAAGTAGTACAAGCCGAGGGTAAAGGCAAAGGAAAAAAACATAAGAAACGAGTCGGTGTCCGAATGGATATGACGCCGATGGTGGACGTGGCATTTCTTTTGCTTACCTTCTTTATGTTAACGACGACATTTAATACTCCGCAGGTAATGGAAATTTCTCTACCTCCGGATAGTAAAGTAAATGTCGAAGTTGCCCAATCGAATTTATTAACCGTAATGGTGCGTAAAGATGAAGCTGTCTTTTGGAACGTCGGGCAAAATCCGCCGGTCAAAGTAACAGCAAAGGAAGTACCACAGATTTTGGAAAACCAATTACGCCAAAATCCGAAGACTTCCACGCTCATTAAGATCGATCGTGCAGCGGCCTACCAAAAACTGGTAGATCTCATTGATGACCTTAACCTGGTGCAGGCCAAATTGGGGCAGAATGAAAAGCGCTTCAGTATCATCACGATGGATGATAAAGATTTTCAGGCAATCAGTACACTCTAACCAATAAGGAGAAACAGAAATGGGATTAAGTGATCTGACGCTCCCCGGTATGGAGTTGTATGGTGGAATAGATATCAAAAAGAACGGCAAAAAAAATACCGTGAAAGGTTTTCTTATTGCTGTCGGTATCCATCTGTTACTCTTTGGGTTCTATTATGCCTGGGACCTGATCGGTAAAGCAGATGATAAAAAAGTACCGAGAATTCGTAAGATATCTTCCTTAGCCGAATTAGCGCCACCGCCTTCTACGGAAGATAATAATGTGGAAGCAGCTCCGGTCGCTCCGGCGCCTGCGATGGATGTGGCAAAACCGACCTTCGGTATTCCGGTGCCGGTGCCCGATATTCAGGCTCCGAACCAGACGATGCCGGATCTAAATAATTTACCGGTTCAGACCTCTACTCCGGGTGAGGGTAGCGGTAATGGGGCACAACTTATTGGTAATGGCGGGGATCAGGCTGTTCACGTCGAGCCACCGAAAGAACCGGTACAGGAGGATGTCCCGGATCGCGATGCTTTCGTCGATGTATCGGATGAACCCAAGCCCATTCAGAATATCCAGGGTCTTGTTGTTTATCCGGAAGTTGCAAAACGTAGTAATATTGAAGGAAAGGTTATTGCATCTGTCCTTATTGCCAAGGATGGTCACGTCGAGAAAGTAACGATCGATAAAACCGATAATGAAATCTTCAATAAAGCGGCTGAGGATGCTTTGATGAAAGCTAAGTTTACCCCTGCTCGCCAAAATGGTACTCCGGTTAGGGTCTGGTGGACAATACCCATAGTCTTTAAGCTAAGTCATTAAACTGCAATTAAAAACGCCGCATAAAGCGGCGTTTTTATTATATTTGTAGTGTAGTTTAACGAAGCGAGTACTATGAAAATATTCACATTGTTCTTTTTACTCTTCGGGATCGTTGCTTTTGGGCTGGGCATTTATATGTTGCTCGATAAATCGCTCTTGGATATGCTCGATCCGACGGTACGAATGGTTTTTGCAATTCTATTAGTATTATATGGAATTTTCAGAATGTCGACTTCAATCGGCGCCTTACGCAAAGGCCAGCAATCACCGGCAAAATAACTCCGTCCTGTTTCTTTTTTTTTGTATCCTTCTGATAGGGACGTTCTGTGCTTGTAGTAAAACCGATAAAAATATACCGCCGAGCGATACCGCAACTTCCGGCTCATTCGAGCTTGTAGCCGATGAGACCCTTAAGCCGGTGGTCGATAGCCTTATTAAGGGTTTTAGCAGCCAAACACCGGATGCTCACGTTACAGTAAAATATACGTCTGCTTCGGAAGCACTGGATCTCTTACTTTCAAATAAGGCACGCCTTGTTCTGATCGCCAGACCCCTGACGGCCAGAGAACACCATTTGCTCGATTCTACTAAAACAGACCTCCCGGAATTCGATGTTGCGCTCAATAGTATCGCTGTTATTGCTTCAGCTAAATCTGCTCGTACATCGATCGATCTCGATACGCTTCGCTCTATGGTATTGGAAAAGGGAAGTGCAAGATACTATTCTACTTCCTATTTATCGGCAACAGAGACCTGCCTTGATTCTGTATTTAATCTGACCAATACAACATTGGCTGGGAATATCAAGCGATTTCAAACGAGTGATAGTGTGATCGCTGCCGTTAAAGCCGATCCTTCAGCCATAGGTTTTATCAGTTCTTCATGGCTCCACTCGCTCACCAGCGCCGCAGATACGGCTGTAAAAGCACTGCCGATTACTTCTCCCAAAAGCCAAACTCCTATCATTTTGCATTTAGCCTATATTTATCAGGGGCTATATCCGCTTGTTTCCAGGGTATGTGCTTATACTACCGAAGTTCCGAATTCTATTCCGAGGGGCTTTCTTGCCTATGCCATGTCGGCCGATGGCCAGCGGGTGTTCCTCAAATATGATGTCTTGCCGAGAACACAAATAATTAAGATCGTAGCGCCAAAGTGAGTATTCTTTAAGTAAATATATTACAATTATTTAACAGATCTTTTATACTTTGTAGAAATTCCTCTCCAGTTACCTATGTTTACCAGTGGCATAAGATTTGCTCTATGCGTTGGTAACAATCTGACCCAAAAATGACACAATTTAACCTTCGTACGTTTTTCGTTTTTTGCATCGTTCTTATTTCAACTGTCGCTTTCGGCCAAACCTCCAACGACCAGGTAAATAAAGCTCTAAACCTTATAGAGATCGGCAATAAGAAGCAGGCATTGGCAGATATGAACGCTCTTGCGGCTTCTAACCCTAAAGATCCTACAATTCTGGGAGCCCAGGCTGTTGCCATGATAGAAAACAATAAGCCTCTTGGCGATGTGGAAGCGGTTACTGCAAAAGCGTATGATATCGAGCACAAAAATGTTATGGTGCGTGTCGCTCGCGGAATCCTATTCGGAAAGCAGGGAAAACGGGAAGATGCTTCCAAAGAATTTTTCCAGGCTATAAAGATCGATGATAAAAATATTGCTACCTATCTCTTCCAGGCCAGATATTATTTATCGGTCGATTCCTTAAAATCGGCTGAAGTTACGCTATACCGTGCTCAAGCGGTTAATAGCAATGATGTTCGTCCTTACCTTGGCCTTGCCGAGCTTTATGAAAAGCAGCGCGCCTTTGAATTGGCAAAAGAGCAATATGAAGATGCTAAAAAATTAGAGCCTGCCAATACCGTTATTATGGCAAAATTGGCCGGCCTATATTATCGACTAAGAGAATATGATAAGTCGATCAATGAATGGATCAAGATTACAAGGATCGATTCTACCTATGCCCCGGCCTATTTGGAAACGGCCAAAATTTTCTTCAAATCCGGACAGTATGCAAATGCCGCAATCTATGGTGAGAAGTATGTAAAACTTGCCCCGACGGATGAGGATGGTATCTGGCTGCTTGCACAGGCCCTTGCTGAAAGCGGACAGTACCAGAAGGCATTGCCATACTTGGAGCAATCCTCTAAAGACGATTCTCTAAAGCAATATACTCAAAATTATCTTGCTCGAAGCTACTTCTTTAGCAAAGAATTTACTAAGGCAATCGATATTTTTAAGGCTTCAAAAACATTGAATCCGAATGATCTGTATTATTACGGATATTCACTTATCTCTGTCAATGATACTCTTGCCGGTCTTGAAAAATGGAAAGAATCTTTGCATGGCGATACTGTTCGTAAAAAAGAGGACCAGTTGAAGGTTGCACAGCAAGTAATAAGCTTTTACTCGACAATGAAATTGTATGATTCGGCTGCCGAAATGTATTTAAGAATAAATACCATAGAGCCCAATCCGGATAATTTCATTAAAGCCGGGCAGTTGTTTAATTTTGCCGGTAAGGCCGATATGGCAAAGTCCTCATTTGAAAAGGCCCTGCAGCAAAATCCGCAGAATTTAAATGCAATGATCGGTTTAGCCGATGTGGCGATGAAAACCTCCGCAGGCATGGCCGATGCAGAAAAATCTCTGGATCAGGCAAATGTCGTTGCGACAACTCCGGAGCAGAAAGAATCGCTCGGGGAGGCCTATGCCCGTCTTGGAATTCAATACATCTCCCAGTCAAAACAGTATGAAAAAACGATCGGCTTATTGGAAAACCACTCGTTAAAATTGCTTTCGGCAAAATCTCCCTATTTGCTAAATGTGTATAAGATATTGGGGGCGGCTTACTTACAGACCAAGAAGTTTGAAAAAGCCGATGAATATTATCAAAAAGGACAAGCTATTGATCCGAAAGATGAAGATATTAAAAAAGGCCGTGATTTTATCAAGCAAAGCAAAGGCGGCAAAAAGTAATATCTTACTCCTTTAATTTTAATCTTTTAGACAGGCACACCATCGGTGTGCCTGTTGTTATTTATCGGTAAATAATATCAGTGTGCAATTAACGTCGCGATTAACCATCAGCAGTATTCTTAGCCGGATCGGCGCATTGGCTCAGTTTGCCTTTCGCTTTCTCCGCAAGATGGTAACTCCGCCTTTTGAGATCAAAGAAACCGTCAAGCAGATATACGATATTGGCGTCCGTTCCTTTGCTCTGGTAGCTGTGGTAGCAATAGTAATCGGCGCTGTTCTAACCATGCAGAGCCGCCCGACCATGATAAAATTCGGGGCCGAAGCCTTCGTACCGGCAATGGTGGCGGTTAGTGTACTCAGGGAGCTTTCCCCGGTACTGGTTTCGGTGATCGTTGCAGGACGGGTAGCGGCAGGAATTGGAGCAGAGTTGGGGTCGATGAAGGTAACCGAGCAGATCGACGCTATGGAGGTGGCTGCGCTTGATCCGTTCAACTATCTGGTTGTTACCCGGGTGCTTGCCTGCATGATCGCTCTTCCGTTATTGACGGTCTATGCTGATGTCATTTCACTATTAGGGTCTGCAGTCGTACAGCAAATCGAGGCCGGAATGAGTTGGCAGTTATTCTATAACAGTGTCCTTAATAGTATCAATTTTGTGGACTTTGTTCCTGGGGTAATGAAAACGATCATTTTTGGATTTATCATCGGTATAGTAGGGTGTTTTGAAGGCTATCATTCTACCGGAGGTACTGAAGGCGTCGGTCGTTCGGCAACAGATGCCGTAGTCATAAGCTCATTGCTTATTTTAATAACAGATATGCTCGTTGTAAAAGCAACGGTATTCTTTTTTGATGTATCATGACGGAGACCAAACAACCGCTTATATCGGTGCAGAATGTCTCCAAGTCCTTTGGTAAACTCGAAGTCCTAAAGGGTATATCGCTCGATCTATATCCAGGGGAAACGTTGATTATTCTCGGCAAAAGCGGAGTAGGGAAGAGCGTATTGCTGAAGCTTATAGTCGGCCTGCTAATACCTGACAGCGGGGAGATCTATTACGAAGGAAAACCCGTCACGAAAATGAACGATCATGAGTTGCATGCCATGCGAAAGCAGATCGGTTTTTTGTTTCAGGGGGGGGCATTATTCGACTCGATGACAGTCGGGGAAAACATGAATATCGTGCTCAAAAAACACTCCACATTAAGTATGGAGGAGCGGGAAAAACGTATTACCCGCGCCCTTGAGCTTGTCGGTTTATCGGATAAACTCGATGTCATGCCTGCTTCGCTATCCGGAGGCCAAAAAAAGCGTGCGGGACTGGCTCGATCTATCGTCTTACAGCCAAAACTAATTCTTTACGATGAACCTACCACCGGACTCGATCCTATTACGGCCGCCTCGATCGCCGAACTCATCCTGGGCCTTCAGAAACAGCTCGGGGTTGCTTCTATTGTCGTTACGCACGATCTGCCGACGGCTTATACGGTTAGTGATAGAACCATCGTATTAGAGGCGGGTAAAAAGATCTTTGACGGGCCTATCGAAAAGCTTCGCGAGCAGAAAGAATCTCACTTGAATGATTTTCTTGAAGCAGCCGAACTCGATCGCTCCAGAAGAGATAAAATTTTCCAAAGTATTCAATAATAGCAGCTATGAAGCTATCCAAGATCCCAATAGCCAGAACCGGACTCTTCGTAATACTTTGCTTTTCATTATTGATTGTATTGCTGTTTGTTATTGGCAATAAGCAAAAGCTCTTTAGTAATACTGCACATTATTACATCAAGTTCAAAGAAGTTAGTGGTTTAAAAGAAGGGGCTCAAGTTCAGATATCCGGTATAAATGTAGGAAGTGTAGCGCAGGTAGAGCTTCCGGCTAAAGCAGGAGATTCCGTTCTTTTGACGATCAATGTGGTGACATCGGCCACGAATCTTATCCATACCGATTCACGGGCAAAGATCGTAACTGAAGGGTTAGTAGGTAATAAGGGGGTTGCTATCAGCATAGGATCGAAGAATACTACCATTCTTGGGCCGGAAAGCTTTATTCTTGGTGAAAGCGGGCCCGAATTGATGAGTATTGTCGATTCTGCTACCGGGATTGTGAATACAACAAAAGAGCTTTTGGGCAATCTGAATAAACTGGTTATTAATATAAACGAAGGTAAAGGTACACTGGGAAGTTTATTGACTAAAGAAGATCTCTATAGCGATCTGGTAAAGACGATCGAATCGACAAATCGGCTTATGGGTACGATCTCCACCAGTATAGATAATGCAAATTCTTCACTTAAAAGTATTACTGACGACGCCCAAAAAAGTGCATCCGCAGTCTCGGATATTCTCGAAAACATAAAGCAAGGCAATGGTACGGTAGGCCATCTGCTAAAGGATAGCTCACTTTACGTACAATTAGAAGCGAGCTTGAAGAACCTCACAGTATCGCTTACCGATGTAATGAATAAGCTTTCCGCAAGCGCGGGCAATGCCCAGGAAGTAACGGAAGCCTTAAAGCATAACTTCCTTGTAAAAGGATATTTTGAGGACCGAGGTTATTGGGATGCTGCAAGCTATGAAGCGACGATCAGCAGAAAGCTTGATTCTATTAAAATGATCGAAAACCGCTTAAGATCGTTGAAATAATATGATTCTGTTAATAGATGCATTATGTAAAGTTACAACAGAAGGACTTTTACCCCATTCCGATCTCACAGATGATGGCATTCTTTTCTAATGAAGTACCTGCTACTGCAACGATCTTTTTAATTATTCCTTCTACACCTGCGGTAATCGAGTTTTCCATTTTCATTGCTTCAAGGATTACTACAGTCGAATTCTTTTTTACCGGCGTACCGGCTTCAACTAAAACGGATTTTACCATCCCGGGCATCGGTGCTTTTAATATCTTCGTCTGCTGATCTCCGACACCCCCTGATCCAGACCTTCCGTTACCCACTTGGAATCGTTCTCGGACTATCCGGGCCTTTTCCGATTCCAATTCGACCGGCACTCCTCCTATAGCATTGCCATCGGAAAGGCCTTGAGGATCGGAAAAAACCTCGCTTAACGAGCCCGAACTATCCTTGATTATAAAGTGGATGCCATCCGAAAATAGTACCGATGTACTCTCGGATGAGGTCACTAATTCTCCGTTTATTGTGCCTGATTTCATTAAAAGAAGAAATGAAGTTGTACTAAGCCCATTGTCTGGGTGTGCTGCTCGCGTAATCCGTCCTGAGCGCTGCTCGGGACTTCTACCGTAGCAATACGATATTCGGGACGAACCTCGAGAAACCGAAGCGGAAACCACTGAGCGCCGACAGTTATACGATCCTTTACTTCGGTTACCACCTGGTCCTGATCATTCTGATCTTCGTAGGTTTCAAACCGCACGATACCATCTATGCCCTGGGAAATATGGTAAGAACCTTCGATTGTTAGAGCAGTAGATTTTTTTGGAAGATAATTAAAGGCGCTGTAGAGCGGCACGTATTTTCCATCATCATATTCTGCAAGAATGGAGACCGGGCCGCCACGC
Organism: uncultured Alphaproteobacteria bacterium; assembly: GCA_964404255.1. GTDB lineage: Bacteria > Bacteroidota > Ignavibacteria > Palsa-1295 > Palsa-1295 > JAFDZW01. The sequence continues at coordinate 96,903 of CAYOJJ010000008.1, forward strand.
AACCCCAAATGCACTGCCATCAGGGACAGATCGTTTCCTGTAGCGCCGGCAGGAGCATCGGCCGCATGAGTATAATAAGAAGCTCCGATCTCCCCTGACAAAGCATCCTCAATCAGTTCTGTTGCAGCATCTATTCTTGCACAGAAGGCTTTATTTTGGTTTTGACCGGCAAAAGAAGCGCCAATGAATTTCTCATTGCCATTATAAACACCAAGCTGAATTCCGATATGGTCGAATAACGTTAAGCCCAATTCAGCGCCAATATCACGATACCCGGGGGCCCAGAACAATCCTGCCTGGTCAAAGCCCGACAGTCCAGCCGTACCGCTTTTACTATAGACGGTGTGATCGTCAAAACGAATTCCGAAGGTGGGTAAAAATGCGCCAAACTTGATATAAGCATCACCTAATACACTTCCACTCTCCCATAATTCACCGGAGGAATGGACAAAATGAAGTAGCGCGAAGGCCTGAGTCGGAGTCTGACCATTAAGGTCATACCGAAGATACCCGGAAAGCGTTTTGGTAGCCGTTGCACTCAATTCGATGGCATAGCTCATTGCGTGAAATCCATCAACGCTGACGGTCGTATCTTTTAATTTTTGAGCTGGAGTTATCGAGTCGCCATGGCTGAAGATTGGCATTTTTTGCGAAAAGCATATATACTGACTGCGGAAATCAGCACCAAGCTTTATTCCTTCGGAGAGTTGTCCGGTGAAAGAATCCCCTTTTTTCCACATAGGCAGGCCGTTGATCTCAAAGGATTCGCCCCCTTTTGTTCGAAGGCCTCCTCCGCTCGGATCTTCGTGGCAGCCGCTACAGGTGACTTCTCCACGTTTAAGAGCAAACCGTGGTAATGCAAATGAAACAGAAGCTGAAATGATCCCTATCACGACAAGCACTACAGATACAAACTGTTTCATAGACTATATAGTAAGTTAGAATACAAATATACGCACGGTTACTGCAGGTGCGCAGTGCCAGCTATTATCAGTGCAATATCGGCTTCTATTTGATACTGGAGTGCGGGTAATGAATCGAATTTTATTTGTTCTCTAAGGTAATTATTGAAAGCAAGAGTAACTGTTTCCCGATAGACTTCTTCATCGAAATCAAGCAGGAAGGCTTCTACGAGGCGCTCGGAGGAATCGGTAATGGTTGGCCTGGCACCGACACTTATTGCAGCAGTAAATGTTCTTCCGTCCTGAAGGGTTGCTTTTCCGCTATAGATCCCATCTTTCGGTAATAATTTGTTGGAAGGCACTTCTAAATTAATCGTCGGGTAACCCAGTGTGCGGCCAATTTTATCTCCGTTTACTACAGTGCCTCTAAGTTGATATGGCCTACCCAAGTATTTGGTGACCGTTTCAATATTCCCTTCGGCTATAGCCGCACGGATCTTAGTTGAACTGATATGAACTCCATCGATAAGATGCGGGGGGACCTCCGTTACCATAACACCGGTTTCTTTCGCCAGGGATTCCAGATGTTTTACATCACCTTCCCTGTTCTTCCCGAAGGCGTGATTGCTACCAACCACCATAGCCGCAATCCCCAATTTTCCGACGAGTATTTCCTTGAAGAACTCCGAATATGGTGTTTGCGAAAATTCTTTGGTGAAGGCAATAACTACAACTTCATCGATGTCGGTATGCCGAAGAATATCCAGCCGCTCTTCGAGCGTCGTAAGTAATTTAATGGAAGTATTATTCTTCTTTAGTACTTCCTGGGGATGAGGATCGAACGTCAGGACGATACTTCGGGAAAATTCAAATTGCTCCTGTTGGGTAAGAAGCGTATTGAGAATGTCCCGATGGCCAAGATGGATGCCGTCATAACTTCCAAGGGTTGCGATCGTTCGAGCAACATAGACGGCGTTTTCGATTCCAAAAGTAACGTTCAAGAGATGGTCGTCGCAGATGGGAAAAACGAATACAACTGTTGTTGTGCAAGTGCATCCTCAACGGAATACTCCCCTATTTTTGTGCGTCGGAGATTCGTAAGTGTAGCACCGGTGCCCAGGGTCCGGCCGATATCATGAGCAAGACTACGAATGTAGGTCCCTTTAGAGCAAGCAACCGTACATCGTACATACGGAAGTTCAATAGAGAGATTGGTTATATTATAGATCTCTATTTCTTTGGGTTCTATCGTCACCTCTTTGCCTTTGCGGGCTTTGGCATAGACCGGCTTTCCTCCTTGTTTAATAGCGCTAAAGATAGGAGGGATTTGCAATTGCCGGCCGATAAATTGCAATACTGTTTTCTCAACCTCATCGGATGAAATTCCCTGCAGATCGTGAGTAACAGTGATCGGTTTTTCAAGGTCGTAACTCGGCGTTGTAATGCCGAGACGGAATTCTGCCCGGTATTCTTTTGGGGCAGCCAGAAATGAAGTTAGTTGCCGAGTAGCGCGCTTACTTCCAAGGATCACAAGCCCAGTCGCTAATGGATCGAGCGTACCGGAATGACCTACCTTGATCCATTTTTCACCGGAAAGACGCGAGAGTGCCTTCCGTAAAGTATAGACTACCGCAAAGGAGGAAACGGCATATTCTTTATCGACAAGCAGCATTGCGCCTTCGATGGAAAGCAGGGCATCGGCAACGCGCTTATGATCGATAGCAAGATCGGCGCTGGTAAAAATAGGAGTGGGATTATTCGCTATCGGCTGCTCGCTCACGATCATGGATCTCTTTGAAGAGCCGTTCGATCTTATCGACCTCGTCCTGGGTATCGTCAAGAAAGAAAGCCAACTCGGGAACATACCGAAGATTAAGAGTTCTCGCGAGCGCCATTCTTACCTTGCTCTTATCCTTCTCGATCTTTTCCATTGTTTGCGCCCGCGATTCTCCGATCGAAATAATAGAAAGGTAGATCTTGCAGTGGCGCAGGTCTGGAGTAACCTTTACGGCAGTAACTGTTACCAAGCCTCCGGAAGTCAGATAGGAAAGATCTTCACGAAAGATAGAGGAGATCGCCTTTTGGATCTCTCCGGCAACCCGTTCGGTACGAATAGACATACGATTATCTTGCCGGCACCGGTGTTTCCAGCTTACGCTTGATCTCTACGATCTTATAAGCTTCGATCACATCGCCAACCTTAATATCATTGAAATTTTCCAGGGCAATACCGCACTCGTAACCGGCATCGACCTCGCGGACATCGTCCTTGAAGCGCTTAAGCGAAGATAACCCGCCGTTAAAGACTTCAATACCATCGCGAACGACGCGGACTCTCGAGTTGCGGCTGATAGAGCCATCGACCACATAACAACCGGCCACCGTACCAACTTTCGGGACTTTGAAGGTATCTCTGACCTGCACTGAACCGACGACTTCTTCTTTTTCCTCCGGAGAAAGCATACCCTCGAGAGCGCTTCTGATCTCATTTATACAGTCGTAAATAACACTGTATAAACGAATATCGACATGCTCTGCGGCAGCGATCTTACGGGCATCGAGATTCGGACGAACATGGAAGCCAACGATAATGGCATTACTGGCTGAGGCAAGGTTTACGTCATTTTCAGTAATGGCGCCGACGCCACGCTGCACGATTTCGACTTTTACTTCCGGTGTGGATAGACGGAGTAAAGCATCGGCCAAGGCTTCTACCGAGCCATCTACGTCGCCGCGTAATACGATACGCAGGTTCTGAACACTTCCCTCTTTGATCTGAGCGCTGATATCATCGAGGCTGATGACGCTGCGGATCTGCTTGAAGTTCTGTTCGCGTTTAAGCTGCTGGCGGGTTGTAGAAATATCTTTTGCAGCGCTATCGGATTCTACAACGATAAACTGGTCGCCGGCCTGCGGAATACCATCGAAACCGAGCAACTGAACCGGGCGCGACGGCGGGGCTTCATCCATACGATTACCGCGCTCATCGAACATAGCACGAACCCTTCCGGAGAACATACCGGCAATAAAAGGATCACCCATTTTCAGCGTGCCCTTCTGAACAAGCACCGTAGCCTGAATACCACGGCCTTTATCGACCTCGGCTTCGATAACTACACCACGAGCCATTCTATCAGGATTCGCTTTAAGTTCGAGAATATCTGCTTCGAGCAGTACACGTTCGAGCAGCTTATCGACATTCTTACCGGTCTTCGCCGAGATCTCTACCGTGCCGTACTTACCACCCCATTCTTCGACCAGAATATTCTTATCGGAAAGCTGCTGGCGAATACGATCGGGGTTAGCATCGGGCCTATCCGTCTTATTAAAGGCGAATACGATCGGTACACCGGCCGCCTGCGCATGAGAAATAGCTTCCCACGTTTGTGGCATCACATTATCATCGGCGGCAATAACAACAATAACAATATCGGTAACCTGAGCACCGCGGGCACGCATAGCCGTAAAGGCTTCGTGACCGGGCGTATCAAGGAAGGTCATTTGGCGATCGTTATCGAGCGTCACTTCATAAGCACCGATATGCTGCGTAATACCACCCGATTCACCGGCAACGACGTTCGATTTGCGAATATAATCGAGCAGCGATGTTTTACCGTGATCGACGTGACCCATGATAGTTACGACCGGCGGACGGTCCTTCAGGGTTTCCGGAGCATCGGGAGTATCTTCAAGTGTATCTACCGTGTACTCATCCTGGAATTCGACCGTATAGCCGAATTCATCGGCAACGAGCTGGATCGTATCCTTATCGAGACGCTGATTGATGGAAACCATCAATCCGAGTGCAATACACTTCGAAATGATCTGGCCAACATCGACGCGCATCAAGTTAGCGAGTTCGGCTGCCGTCACAAACTCGGTCGGACGAATGACCGAGCTTTCCTGCTCGATCTGCTCCTGCATCTTACGCTCTTCGGTCTCGGCGCGCTCACGGCGTTTTTGCTTGCGCATCTTCGCACGACCGGCGAGCGCTCTGTTATCGTCAATACCAGTTAAGGTACGACGTACTGCATTTTGAACTTCTTTACTATCAACCCCTTTTTCTTTAACCGGTTTTTTCTTTTTCTCGTCACTCTCAAAATCTAATTTCCGACGAGTTTCATGGGGCTTATACTTCTTCTTATCGCCACCAGCAGGAGCAGGGCCTTGGCCAGCCGGACGATTTCCAGCGGTTTTTAGCTGTGGCTGCGGTGCTTTAGGCTGTTCTTTCTTTTTGGGTTTAAGAGCGTCGAGATCGATCTTCCCTTTGATTTTTAAGCCGGGAAGCGGAGCCGGAGATTCCGCAGAAGTGGAAATGAGAACCGTAGTTTTTTTCTTGCGACGCTTGCGACGATGATCGGCATCGGCATCGTTACCCTCACCCATTGCAGGACCATTCTGATCTTCGGTTGCGCCTAGCTCTTCAGGAGCAATAACCGGTTCCGGTACAATAGCTACCGGTTCTTCGGTCATCACTGGCGGTTCAGGAAGTTCGGTCGGAGGTTGTTCGGGCTCTTCGGCAACCGGAGGCACTTCTTCAATGGGGGCAGGAGCTTCTATTTCAGGCTCGATAGTAACTTCCGGTTCTTCTTCTACTTCCGGAGTTTCTACCTCAACAGCCTGACCAACTTCGACCTCGGGTTTTTCAACTTTACCTTTAACGGGAGCTTTTGAAGGTTCAGCTTCAGCTCCATCTCCTTTTACTTTAGCACGTTTTTCTTTAAAGGCGGCAACTTTCTTCTGGCGTTTTTCAGTAACGTCCTTTTCCTTGCCATAGTGTTTCATTACTACATCGAGAGCATCGTCGTCAATCTTGGACATGATACTCTTAATGCCGGAAAACCCTTGGCTTTGTAAGAACTCGATCAGGGTGTCATGGCTGATATTGAGTTCCGTAGCAAGGGTACGGACTGTTTGTTTCTTCGTTTTTTCGGCAGTTTCTGACGCCATATAATGGAATTGCGGTTCCGAATAAATAAAACTGTAGTGGAGAGTAAGACGCTGTTCATGGCGGTTACTCGGTTTCCGATCCGGTTACTTCTTTAGCATCCGAACGCATCGTGGTCAGCTTGAAGCCTGCTTTTTCGGCAAGCGATTCGAGCTCCTGATCGGCTTGTTGCAGTTCGGTTTCGAGCATGGTCCTGATCTCGCGTACTTTCTCCGAAGTCATTCCCTTGACCGAAAGTAATACTTCTTCCGGTGCATTGAGGAATTCACGGGCAGTATCGATACGCGATTTGATGAGCTCAGTATAGAGATCGAGCCCAAGCTCATCGCGGAATTCGATAAGCTCGATATCTTCTTCATCGCGGGCTTCTTTTACGAGATTGATCTGGTAACCGGTAAGCCGCGAAGCAAGACGGACATTCTGTCCCTGCTTTCCGATAGCAAGCGATACCTGATCATCGGAAACAAGGGCGGTAGCAGTATGATGTTCTTCGTCAAGGCTAACGGAAATCAGCTTTGCCGGCGAAAGAGCGCGGGCAAGAAACATTTCCGGGTCATCAGCCCAAGGAATAACATCGATGCTTTCATTAGCAAGTTCGCGAACGATAGAATGGATACGAACTCCCTTCATACCTACACAGGCTCCTACCGGATCGATACGATCGTCGTTTGATTCGACAGCTACTTTTGCGCGTTCGCCTGGTTCGCGGGCAATGGCTTTGATGGTGATGAAGCCGTCATAGATTTCCGGTACTTCGATTTCCATCAGCTTTGCTAAAAATCTATTATCGGTTCTCGAAAGAATAACTACAGGAGTCGAGTTGGCCGAATTACGACGGACTTCTTTCACCAACGCCCTGATCGTATCTCCTTTACGCCAGCGTTCGCGAGGAATCTGCTCGCTTGCCGGCAATAACAATTCACGCCGTTCATGGAGAATAAAAAGATCGCCACGGCGCTGCTGGTACACTTCCCCGACAATAATATCTCCCATCAGAGAGGAGTATTCATTGTAGAGATTATCCTTTTCGATCTCGCGGATCTTCTGATTAAGATTCTGTTTTGCTGTAATGACCAGGCGACGACCGAAGTCTTTGGTCATTTTGATGATCTCGACGTATTCGTCACCGGCATCGAGTTCTTCACCGGATTTTTCACGGGCCTCTTCGACAGATATTTCGACGGTCGGATTTTCAACATTCTCCACAACGGACTTTTCAAGATAAATTTCAATATCGCCCTTATCCATGTTCATGACGATATCGAACTTTGCATCCTGACCGTATTTTTTGCGAACCATCATAGCGAACGTCTCCTCGATGACACTCATGAGGATATCGCGATCTATTCCCTTTTCGCGGACCATTTCCGCGAACGATTCGACAATTTGTGGATTCATGCTTACTACAAACAAAAAACAGACTTGGTCGCCCAAAGTCTGTACCTTAATAAAAAACAGCTTTTGAGACTAAATCAAACAGTACAAATGCAGCTAAAATTCACTATTTTATCAAAAGACAACTACTTGGTGGAGCTTGGTGATTGAGGCACGTTTTATTGTCTTTTTCTCGCCGGTTTTAACCGGCTGCCCTTTCTTCATTGTTTTACGTTCAATTATAGTAAGTTCTTTATCTGTATATGATTCCAGTAACCCATGTGTTGTTATAGGCTTCTCTTCTTTAGTAAAAGTGATCTCTAAAGATTTGCCTATACTTCGCTCTAATTGGTAATCGTATTTTATTGGTTCTTCGATTCCTGGGGATAATACATCAAGTCTATAATTAATATTGGAATTCAAGAAAGTTTCGATCTCAGTATCGAGAGCTTTACTGATGGATTCACAATCTTCCAGCCCGACCGCTCTCGGTCCGTCAAGGACGATCTCCAGTACTGGGCGAGCGTCGCTTCCACGGGCAGTAAAATGCAGTACCTCAAGCCCCCTCCCTCTGGCAAGAGTGGTCGCTTTTTCAAGAATATGCTGCTTCTGAACTTCAGTCATTTTTTGTCTGAAAAATTAATGATCCTGAATTCAACCCTTCGGTTTTTTTGGCGTCCTTCTGGGGTTGCATTATCGGCAACGGGGACGGTAGGTCCGTACCCTTGAGCCTCTAATCGGTCGCTACTGATACCCTTACTGACCAGATAAGAAACCACCGCTTTGGCTCGCTCAGCAGAGAGGGCCATGTTTAATTCATCGGTACCAAGCGAATCGGTATGGCCTTCTATCCGGATCACCCATGAAGGATTCGCTTTCATTAGATCGGCCAATTTGTCTAAGGAGTAGAACGATTCCGGACGTAGGGTCGCCTGATTAAGATCAAAGAAGATATCTTCCAAGGTAGCGGTACTGCCAATGGCAACACTATCGAGAATAAGAGTTATGGAAGTATCGGAAAACTCGCTGAAATTAGTTAGATCGACTTCAGTACTAAAGGGTAAATATCCGGGAGATGAGACGGAAAGGCGGTAGCGGCGTCCTGAAGCCAGGATCAAAGAAAATTCTCCAAGTCCTTCAGAAGATTCCGAACTCGAAAGCTCCATGTTCTGCTCCATATCGGTCGCAACGATGAGGGCATGGACTTGCTCACCTCTTCTATTCATCACTTCCCCCTCAAGAAGCATTACAGGGTCCGGACGTTCATCCAGGTATAATGGTATCTTATATAGATCAAGATGATTGTTGCCGTTAGAGGAAGAAAAGTAAGCCTCGCTGCCAGATGCCGGGAGACTGTAATAAGCATCCATTCCGGTGGTATTGATGTCTTCTCCTAAATTTTTTGGGGTTGTCCAATTTACCCAGGAATCGTCAAGGCGTTTGACCATATAGACATCTGCTTCTCCATATCCTTTCTGGCCCCGGGACGAAAAATATAATGTTTTGCTATCGGCTGCAAGAAAAGGAGCAAACTCGTCTTCAAAGGTATTAATAATAACTCCGAGGTTTTGGGGCGGTCCGTAGAGATTTTTCGAGCGGTCGATCACCTTGCAAACATATAGATCGAGTTTGCCAAAGCTATCATCACGTTCGATAGAAACGACAATATAGTCCCGATTCACACTTATACACTGCGAAGAAAGAGCATTTGAATTTGAATACTGCTGAATAGTGATCGGCGAGATAGTCCACTTATTAGAACTATCACGCCGGGCAAAGCAAAGCCCGCTCGTAGGATTATACGTAAAATTTTTAATAAAGAGGGTGCGTCCATCTGCCGAAACACCGGAAATAGCATCGTTACCTATGGAATTGATCGGCAAGCCAAGATTTTTGGGAGCAGACCACATTCCACTCGGCAGCAATTTAGAATAGTAACAATCCTGCAGATGATCGTCGCCGATATTCAAGGGATGATCCTTCCCCATTGTAAAGAATAGCAACTTGCCATTTGGAGAGATGATCGGTGCGAGTTCGGAATAGGAAGAATTGATCAAGCGGCCAAGCCATATTTTCTTCCGGGGTTTCTTATGATCTGGGGACGGAGAATCCTGTGAGAAACACGGCCGGATGGCAAGAAACAAGAAGATACCAAACAGACAATAGCGAAGCTTTACCAACGTTCTTAAGATTGAGGCGCCGATCAGATTCGAACTGATGAATGGAGCTTTTGCAGAGCTCTGCCTTACCACTTGGCTACGGCGCCATTTTCAAAAAAGCCAACTCATAAAAGAAAATTAGTTGGTAGAGTTCCCTTTAGTGGCGCGCAACACCACCATCGACATTAATTGTTTGTCCTGTTATGATTGCAGAATCCTCAGAAGATAAGAATGAGACTACTGCAGCAATATCTTCCGGGGTTTCCATTGCAGCGATCGCCTGCTGCGGTAAAACGTATTCGAGCATCGATGAACCAAGTTTCGAATCGGCCGGCCGCTGAGTAGCTGTAAGCCCTACCGTTACGGCATTCACTGTTATCCCGAAGCGCCCTACTTCGGAAGCGAGTGCCCTGGTAAAGCCGATAATACCCATTTTACTGGTGATGTAATGTGTCAGGTACGGAGTACCAAGCCAAACGGTATCGCTCGAAAGATTAATAATACGACCGAACTGTCGTTCCTTCATAAACGGCAGTGCACCCTTACACATAAGAAATAAACCATTCAGATTTACATTAATGACATCAGACCATCGTTCGAACGATAATAGTTCGAACGGCTCTTCATCATAAATACCGGCGTTATTGACCAGAATATCAAGATGACCATACATACTACGGACTCGATCCATTACTGAAGTTACATCCCGCTGCTTGGTAATATCGGCCTGAACATATAATGGAGCAAGATTGCCCGAAGCGGCAATAGCATCGATGGTTTCTGAGGCCGAAGCAATATCGGCGATCACGACCTGCGCACCTTCATCGGCGAGTCGTTCGGCCATCGCTCGCCCATTTCCAATTGCCGCGCCAGTAACCAGTGCAACCTTTCCTTCATGCCTTCGTGTAAGCTTCAAGTTCATGTAGTATATTTACAGTTTATCGTCTGATTCATTAATGGAATATGTTGTAACAACCGATTCGCTTTCAAAACGTTTCGGAGATGGCCCAAAAGTTATTCCCGCGTTGCAGGGAGTTTCAATTTCCGTGCGTAAAGGAGAGATCTATTCCCTCCTCGGACCTAATGGCGCCGGGAAAACGACATTCATCAAATGTATGCTCGGTATAGTCTTCCCTTCCGGTGGCCGCGGGTTCATGCTCGGCGAACCATTCGGTTCGATCAAAGCAAAACGCTTTATCGGGTATTTACCAGAGAATCATCGATATCCATTGCATTTAACCGGTGAGCAAGTCTTACGGTATTTCGGTAAGCTCTCGGAAGTCGCTCCTTACATTCTGGAAACAAGAATAACCGAAACGCTTGGCCTGGTTGGTATGAGCGAGTGGCGCAATACGAAGGTGCGTAAGTATTCTAAAGGAATGATGCAGCGCCTTGGGCTTGCCCAGGCCCTTATTAATGATCCGGAGCTTATTATTCTCGATGAACCTACCGATGGCGTCGATCCAGTCGGTCGTAAGGAAATCCGCGATGTACTTTCCCATCTGAAAGAACAGGGCAAGACCGTATTTCTTAACTCTCACCTGCTTTCCGAAGTTGAGAAAGTATCGGATAGAGTGGCTATTATGCGCCAAGGTACGGTAATAACAGAAGGTACAGTTCAAGGTCTCACTTCCCAGAAAGACAGCTATGATCTATCGGTTTCGACCGAGCAGACCGATCAGGCCAAACAAATTCTTTCCGGCAGTGTGCTTTCTTCCGGTGAACAAAATATTACTATCGAATGCGCCTCGGTAGAAGAGCTTAATGCCTGTATCGATAAGCTGCGTGCGGCAGGCGTTCTTATCACCGGTCTATCGCAAAAGCGTTCGTCGCTGGAAGATCTCTTCCTGCAACTCATTGGTAATTCGGATGTTCAACGAGCCACCTTATCCTGAAAAAATTTATGCAGCAATTCTTAGCTATTATTGAAGAGACGTTCCGCGAAGCCCGGGCAAAGAAAACCTTAATAGGATTCTTTATATTCTCGACAATAATCATTATAATTACTTTCTTTGTCTTCCAGAATTCATCGGTTCAGGAGGCAATGCAGAAGCTTGAAACTGCTACACCGGGCGGAGCGCACCAATCGCTTGGAGCGGCGATTGTTCAGGTCACGGTGCTGAATATTTTTTATACCTTCCTCTCCGCGATCCTTTATTTTATGACCGTTTGCGTCGGTATTTTTGCAACGACCGGGTTTATTACTTCGCAATTGGAGAAAGGCACGATAGATCTCTTACTTTCGAAACCCGTTTCGAGATCGAAGTATATACTGGGTCGGTATGTCGCTTGCCTGCTGATCATTCTGCTCGAAGTCTCCTGGTTTATCCTCGGTATGTGGATCGTTACATCACTGGGGCTCGGAAATTGGAATCCGGCCTTTTTGCTGAGTATAATTTTTATACTACTGGGGTTTGCGGGTATTTATTCCGTAGTAGTCTTAATAAGCATACTTTCCAGGTCGAGCGCTCTTTCGATCATCGTGGGTATAGGCCTGTTTTTTCTTTCCGGCTTAATTGCACTCGGCCATGCCATCGAAAATTTTGTGAGCACATCGTCGAGTTCTACCACGCTCACAAAGATCGCCAACGTGTTGTATTATATTTTTCCACAGGCAACCGATATGAGCAATAATATGAAAAATGTGGTCTTCGGGCAACCGGTGGATTGGCTGCCGATCGGTCTTATTATTTTACTTTCGGGAGTATATCTGGGAGGAGCTATTGCCATTTTCAATAAAAAAGAGTATTGAGGGTGTGACCTTTCCCTCGCTCTTTGCGTTTGAACCTCCCTATGTCAGAACTAATTGCCATCTCAATTGCCGATCTGCGTGCCCGCCTCGCAGAGCTCGGCGACTCTCTTTGACCTTTCTGTAAAAGAAAAGCGAATCGCTTCGCTTGAAGAACAATCCTTTTCACCTGATTTCTGGAACGACCAACGCGCTGCCCAAAAGGTAATGCAGGAGCTTACCCGTTTGAAAAAAGAACGGGACGAGTTCCAGCAGCTAAAATCCCGTGTCGATGATACCGATGCGCTGGTCGAGCTTGCCGAAGAAGATCCTTCCCTTGCCGATCAGGTAAATAGCGAACTTAAGGAAATTGAGGAAGCACTGAGTGCTCAGGAAGTAGCCGTTATGCTCTCCGGAGTTGACGATCACAAAGATGCTATCCTCACGATCAATGCCGGCCAGGGTGGTACCGAGGCGCAGGATTGGGCGGAAATGCTTGAACGTATGTATACCCGCTGGGGTGAGCGTAATGGATATAAAGTATCCATGATGGACGAACTCCCGGGTGAAGGTGCCGGTATTAAATCGGCTACGCTTGAAATTAAGGGTGAAAATGCCTTTGGGTATTTGAAAGCCGAAAGCGGTGTACACCGTCTGGTACGTATTTCTCCTTACGATGCCAACGCCCGCCGTCATACCAGCTTTGCAAGTGTCTATGCCTATCCCGTAATTGAAGAAGGTAACGAAGAGATCGTAATAAATCCGGCCTTCTTACAACGTGATACTTACCGTTCCGGTGGTAAGGGAGGTCAGAACGTTAATAAGGTAGAAACCGCAGTCCGCCTTACCTATAAATATACCGATTCCACCGGTAAAGACCATTTAGTAGTTGCTGCCTGTCAGGAAGAACGTTCGCAGTTGCAGAACGGCGAGCGAGCTATGAAGATGCTTAAGAGCCGCATTGCTGCAATTATCCGCGAAATTGAAGAAGCTCGAATTGCAGCGATTGAAGGCAATAAAATGAAGGCTTCCTGGGGGGCGCAAATCCGCTCGTATGTCTTTCAACCTTATACTATGGTAAAAGATCATCGCACCAAATACGCCAAAACCGATGTGCAGGCCGTCATGAATGGAGAGATCACTGAATTCATGAAGACCTACCTCCTCTATGTAGGTGGTAAGCTTAAGGTGGCCGAAGGTGGCGATGAGGATGATATGGATTAATAACTATTATAAAAGATAGTATGGAAGAGAAAGCTATGAAACGGTTGGATTATTCGGATATTATTGCAAAGCTGCAACAAGGCTGGACCTTTAACCCCGATAAAAATGAGATTGAAAAAGACTTCGATCTCGGGAATTTCAAAGCCTGTGCTGCTTTTATATCTAAAGTAGCCGACGCTGCCGAAGAGCTGGATCATCACCCGGATCTATTTTTGCACGATTACAAAATGGTTCGGGTATCGATAGCTACGCATGCGGCAGGCGGAATTACCGATCTGGATTTTACCCTTGCAAAAAAGATAGATGCGCTCTAAATTATTCTTCGGGCTCGCCATTCCCCTTATCTTTTTTTTCTGCTATACTTCTGTTCATTCGCAACCGCAACATCTTAAGGTTTCGGATAACTATGCCCAGTACGACCGGGATCGCTTAAGCCCGGCTTTTCATAAGAGCCGCAGAGACTCCGTAGCTGCTTATATGACGGCACGTTCGGTGGCCTTATTCGTATCGGCACCGCCGAAAACAAGAGCGAATGATGTTTCTTACGAATATCATCAAGACCCGAATTTTTATTATCTCACCGGCCACATTCAGCCGAATGCGGCACTGGTGTTATATAAAAACGAGGCTAATAAGGTAGAAGAGATCCTGTTTGTCGATAAGAAAGATCCATCCAAAGAAACCTGGACTGGTGTTCGGCTCGGAGTTGAAGGTGCTCGAGAACTTCTTGGATTTAAGAATGCCGCTACGATCGACCGGCTTCGTCCGATCCTTGATTCATTATTGCCTTTAGCAGATACGTTATATTATTCTACCCCCGAGCCCAATAAAATGACCGATGCCCTGCTCGATTCAACAGTATACCTTTCTACGGCTGTCAGAACCTCGATTGAAAAGCATTTTCCAAAAGTAACTCTGGCTTCGCTTTCCAAAGTGCTCGCGAGATTACGAATGATAAAAACGACCGAAGAATTGGACTTGATGAGAATTGCGATCGGCATTTCGAATCAGGCACATAACGACATTATGCGAGCAGTGCACCCCGGTTGGTACGAATATGAAATTCAGGCGCTTGGAGAATATAATTTCACTAAACGGGGCGCAGAATATACGGGCTATCCCTGTATCGTGGGAAGCGGTAATAACTCTACCATCCTGCACTATGAAACTAATCGCCGCCAAACCCAGGATGGCGATTTTATCGAGATGGATATGGGATCGGAATATCATGGGTACTCCGCCGATGTAACGCGAAGTTTTCCGGTCAATGGGCATTTTACTCCCGAGCAAAAAGCAATTTATGATATTGTCTATGAAGCCCAGGATTCCGGTATTGAAGCGGCACGGATCGGCAATGATTTTAAGGCACCGCATCAGGCAGCAGTATCAGTCATTCAAAAAGGATTATTGCGTCTTGGTATTATCAAGAATGCCGATGAGTACCGAAAGTATTTTATGCACGGTACCTCGCATTATCTGGGGCTCGATGTTCACGATGCCGGCACGTATGGCCCATTACAGGAGAATATGGTGATTACGGTAGAACCCGGTATTTATATTCCCGAAGGCAGCCCCTGCAACCCGAAGTGGTGGAAGATAGGATGCAGGATCGAAGACGATATTCTTATATCCCAGCGTAATCCGATTATTCTTTCTATCGGATCGCCCCGTTCTTCTGAAGATGTGGAAGCTTTTATGAATAAAGGAAGAAACCGCAAATGAGAATACTATTCCCTACCCTCATTCTTTCTTTTTTAGTATTTTTTACCAATGTCTTTGCCCAGGAAGGATACGAGCATCTTTCACCGATAGCCCATGGAGCCGGTAGAACTTATGTGGTAAACAGCCAGGGCTTATCGGCTGTCGGATTAAATCCTGCCTTACTCCAACCTCAGGGAAATATTACCTGGACGTTCAATGTCTTTCCCGTCTCCGGCTATGGTATCGATGCCGGCCCCAGCTTCAAAGATGCGAGCTCTCTTTCAAGCATTTTTAAACCGGAAAATGGAAATATCTCGAAAGAAAAGCGCAAACAAATAGCCGACCTGCTCATGAACGAAAAAATGTCCGGCCGGGCCGATGTAGAAATACTTGGAGTTTCCTATCACTCAGATAATATAGGTACTATTGCCTTTACCTGGACTACTCATGCCGCAGCACGAACGGTGATTGAAAATTCATTCTTGGACTTGTTGCAACGCTTTGAATCAAAAATAACTCAAGGCCCGGGAGATACCGTTCGAGATTTTGATTTCCAAGGTCTGTGGTATCATGAATATTCGGCAAGCTATGCTTGCACTTTGTTATCTGCCGCAGTAAAAGATGATGGTATGCTTCGCTCATTGAAAGTGGGTGGAGCATTAAAATATGTTGTAGGTACCGGTTATATTGGTCTGGATCCCGGTAACTATTTTGGTTTTTCTCCTGGAAATAATAGTGCCGCTATTGATGTCAATTATACTA
Source organism: uncultured Alphaproteobacteria bacterium (assembly GCA_964404255.1). Classification (GTDB taxonomy): domain Bacteria; phylum Bacteroidota; class Ignavibacteria; order Palsa-1295; family Palsa-1295; genus JAFDZW01. Next base: position 112,701 of record CAYOJJ010000008.1, read on the forward strand.
TTCGTTCGGCTTACACCTCCGATTTTGACCCTAAAAACGTACCAACCTCTTTCAGCTTCGGTTTTATTACTAATAATCAGGCTGGTAGCGGCTTCGGAATTGATCTTGGTGTCAGTGCTGATCTGTTCAAAAGCAGCGATGGCGGTTCCATACTGGGGGTAGGAGCTTCTGTAACAGATATTGGCTCTATTACCTGGTCGAAAAATGCCACCGTTCGAACGGCAGATCATCTTCACGATACCATTGTATATATCAATGCTTCGAACCCGGACTACACGAGTGTACTCGGCAAAAAATATAGCGGTAATTTGCAGGATGTCTCCAGTTTTACTACTTCTTTGCCGACGATGTTGCGATTAGGGGCTCGCCTTGATCTTGATCGTTCAGGTATGGGGATAGGTAGTTTCTCCAGCAAAGCTGCCATCGAATATGCAACCGGGCTTACCGATGTTGTAGGAAGTCTGAATCACTCCCGAATCGGTATCGGCTTGATGCTCGAAAAGCAAAGTGATATTGCTTCTCTTCGTCTCGAAGGAGGATATGTTTTTCAAAAAGATCAGAATGGTCTTACCTTAGGTGCGGGGACAACCCTTATCAATCTTATCGATGTGGATTTGGCAACGGCTCATTTTGATGATATTTTCAGTTCATCTGCCCGTACCGATGTTGCGCTGGCCATCAGGCTTCATTTATAATTAAGGTTTATTTAAGACTAATGGAGGTTCTTCGTTGAACGAACCTTATTTTTTTGCTGTTTTTACTGTGCTAAGATTTTAAAGTACAGGAAATTATGGCAGATACACCAAAACCACCGACACCCCCACCATTCAAGTCAAGCGGCGCCGGCATTGCTCCACCGCCGATGAAGGCAAAAGCCGCCCCGAATAGTACTGTGGATGTCCCCGTGGCTGCTCTTACCGCTAAAGATTTTTCTTCCGATCAGGATGTTCGTTGGTGCCCGGGTTGCGGCGATTATTCTATTCTCGCCCAGGTACAGCGTACGATGCCCGACTTAAATGCAACTCGTCATCAGACCGTGTTTGTTGCGGGTATCGGCTGTTCATCGCGCTTCCCCTATTACATGAGTACCTATGGCTTTCATGGTATTCACGGTCGTGCGCCGGCTATTGCTTCCGGTGTGAAGGCTGCAAACCCGAATCTTTCGGTATGGATCGCTACCGGCGATGGAGATGGTCTCTCGATCGGTGGTAATCATACGCTTCATATCCTTCGCCGCAATTTCGATGTCAATATCATGCTCTTTAATAACCGTATCTACGGTTTGACCAAAGGACAGTACTCTCCTACTTCCGAGCATGGTAAAAAGACAAAATCTACTCCATATGGCTCGATCGATTATCCGCTGAACCCGGTGCATTTCGCCCTCGGGTGTTCTGCTTCGTTTGTTGCCCGTACGATCGATCGCGATCCGAAGCACATGCAGGAGACCATTAAGCGTGCTACCGCTCATAAGGGTACTTCCTTCATGGAGATCTACCAGAATTGCAACATCTTCAACGATGGCGCTTTTCTCGATCTTACTGAAAAAGATGTAAAAGACGACCATGTTCTGCTCATGAAACATGGTGAACCTCTTATTTTCGGCAAAGCAAAAGATAAGTGTATCGTGCTCGAAGGCTTTACCCCGACGGTAAAGAATGTAGCCGATGTTGCTGCTGAAGAGATCTTAAAACACAATGAAAAGGATCCGATCCTTGCGGCAATTCTCGCCAGAATGGGTGAGATGGAAGGCTTCCCCGTCCCGTTTGGTGTATTCCTTTCTACCGAGCGCCCGACCTATGAAGCTGAGATGGCCGAACAGATCGCTGCAGCAAAACAGAAATCGCCTGCCGATCTGAAGAAGCTTCTCAAATCAGGTAATACCTGGACGATCAATTAATTTCAATTCGATCTCTTTAGGAAAAGGCACGCAGGTAATAATGCGTGCTTTTTCATTTACTAGAAGAACGTAGCCGCTTTTCAGACTGTTAGCCACCCCTTATGTATCCCATTATACAAGAATTTAATCCCGATCAATTTATCGATGTTATTCGCAACAGCGAATCGTTTGTCCTTACTACTCATATTAATCCCGATGGCGATGCTCTTGGCTCGCAAATCGGTCTTGCCGAGTGGTTGCTTTCGATAGGGAAAAAAGTATCGGTCATTAATTACTCTCCCCTTCCGGAACAATATTATTTTCTTGAGCATGAGCGTCCTATTATCGAGCAGTATGATAGTGAAAAACATGATGCCCTGATTCTTAAGAGCGATGCATTCTTAATGCTTGATACGAACGATCCGGAGCGTACAAAAACGATGGCCGGTTTATTTCCAAAACATACTAATACCGTACTCATCGATCATCATTTAGAGCCAAAAGATTTTGCAAAAGTTAGATTGATCGATACCGAAGCCTCCTCTACAGGAGAACTCATCTACCGTCTTATTGAAGAAGGACAAAAAGTATTTGGCGGCCGTATATCGGCAAAAGCAGCGCAGGCATTATATGTTGCTATCATGACCGATACGGGAAGCTTCCGTTTTCCGCGAACCGATTCAGATGTTTTCCAGATTTGTGCCTCATTGATTGAGCTTGGCGCTAATCCTGTAACGGCATACAATGATACGTATAATGCGGCCAAACCCTCGCGATTAAAACTGGTTGCAAAAGCTTTGGCATCGCTTCAATTCTTTTTTGATGAACGTCTTGCGACACAGGTCATTACCCAGGCCGATCTGCATGAAGCAGGGGCTAATGCCGAGGAGGTCGATGGTTTTGTTCAATTTCCTTTGCAAATTGGCTCTCTTGATTTTTCGATCTTTTTCTTACAACTGCAGGAAGGATGGAAGATCAGCTTCCGCTCACGAGGAGATAAATCGGCAGCAGAAGTGGCAAAGCATTTTGGAGGAAATGGTCATTTTCATGCCGCCGGCGCTCGCATACGGCAGGAAATATCATACGACGATCTGCTACAGCAGGTCTGCGATGCCGTGGCAAAGCAATTATAACTTATGACTGCGCTGTTCCTTCGCGCGAAGGCAACTCTATAAAGAAAGTCGTACCTTTTCCAAGCACGCTTTCTACCCTGATAGTACCACTCATATCGGTAATTGTCTTTTTCACGATAGCAAGTCCTAACCCCATCCCGCTTGTCTTAGTAGAAAAGTTAGGATCGAATGCTTTTCTAAGTGTTTCTTCATTCATACCGGCGCCTGAATCGCTGATCTTAAGATAGATAAGCCCCGAACGTTCTTCAGCTGTTACAAGAATGATCCCCCATTTATCGATCGCCTGAAGTGCATTTTTGATCAGGTTAACCAACGCGCGCCTGAATTCTTCCTCGTCACCATAAATACGGCCGATGGATTGTGGAATATCGACAGCAAATCTGATCCGGGAACGTTCGGCATCGAATAACGCGACAGCGCTATCGACAACCTTCGGGAGCGAAATAAATCCGTAGCGGCGGCGCGGCATTTCTCCGAACCGTGCAAACTCCGTAGCAATGCGCGTCATGACATCGATCTGTTCGTTCAGGGTTCGAAGTACGCGACGGAAGATATTTTGGAAGTTCGTATCCTGGTGTTCAAAGGCGTGCTGAACATGTTGAATAGAAAGCTTCATCGGTGTCAGTGGATTCTTGATCTCATGCGCCACCTGTCGCGCCATTTCTCTCCAGGCGCCTTCACGCTCGGTTTGGGCGACTCGCTCGCGGCTTGTCGCCAGCTCCTTAGTCATTGTATTAAAGGCCTCGATCACTTCACCAATCTCATCGCTTCGCTGGCTTGGCAGTGTAACAGCGAGACTGCCGGAGGCGATAGTTTCCACGGCCTCTTTGATCTGCCGCAACGGACGGACACTACGGGCCGCAAGATAAGATGCAAATCCTAATATCAGCAAAGCCATAACGGTCATACCATCGAAAATATAGGCATTGACATGTTGTTGCAGCGTCGTATAATTTTCAAGCTGCTGCACGACCATGATCTTATATTTGGGATTGCTATTGCCGGGACCGGCAGCACTGATCCATACATTTAACGGAGTCGATTGCACAGATGAGGCGATCGTCGTTTCGCTATTCGAACGTTCGGCCAGCTTCCAATCGAAGGTTGTCGGAAGAATGACCGGCAGTAATGCGTGTTCAAAGCAATCCGGGCAAGTCGAACGATAGAGGATATTTTGATCGGTAAATAGCGCCAGGTCGCAATTACGCGCAGCCGCTTCATGATCGAGTTGCTGTTGGATATGAGTGGAATCATTAAAAAGTACCGGCAAAAGCTGGTTTTTAATTCCGGAAGTCTTTGTACTAAACGATTCTTCTGAGGCGGCATTGATGGCCGTTTTTAGTGAGGATTCCACAACGCGCGAAATGACAAAAAACGATATAATAATCGCCGCCAGCACAATAAGCAGCGAGCGCTCTTGCAGCGAAAGCATAACGATTCGCTTCTGCTGTTCGATCACTCTCCATAGCAGGAGAAATAGACAACAACATAACGAAAAGACAAGAGAAATATCGATAACCTCTGCCGCGATATGCAGAAAGTCCTTAAAAGAAGCGAAGGGTATAAACGCGATCGCGCGGGTACGTTCCGGGGTCAGGCGTTCGGAAGAGACATAGATATAGTCATGAGATGGTGTTTCGTAGCTCCCTTCTCTACTGTAGGAGTTTCGTAATTGGGAATAATCGAAATATCCCTCTGGAAACCGCCCCTGCAGAATATGTCCGGCCTCGGGATCGACCAAAGCAAAGCCCGAATAGAGTTTTTCAAATGAAATATTATTGGATGCCCATAAAATATCGCTCAACCGATCCGAAGGCAATAACCGATGCTGCTCCTGATAAAATAAGTGTAAATGCATGGTAATGGGTATTCCCCAAAAACCGGAATTTGCCGTCGTATCGGAAATGGAGACACTATGTAACGATCTGTCCTGGGCCTTACTGCTATCGGCAGCGAATAGAAACCCGCTACCCGTTTGATCGATCGAATAGAGGCGTTCATTTAATGTATGACCTACTATCTCAAATGATAGTTTATATTCCGGATGACTTAGAATAAAATTTCGCCAGAATAAAAAACTATGCAGGAGAAACGCCTGCTTATCTTTAATGGAAGTATCTTTTATTGTAGTCGCATACTCTTTGAGTGTAGCTGCAGCAAAGGTTTCGTTGTAGGCTTCGCTCGGATAAAGGGTTTTTGCTATTTTAATTCGTGCTTGCCGTGTGGCAATAGCGATCCGCGCCTGCTCTAATTGAAAAGAATATAAAACCGCTCCGAAAGCGATCAAATAGGTTAAGAGTGTTATACTTGGTCTTCCAATGGGTTTCGAAGTAAAGAACTGCTGGCTTGCCGTTAGGCGGGCTGCTCTAAAAAAAGATGCGATAAGAAGAACTCCAATTGCTACATTCCAGCCAAACTGATGATAATCGAGGCTAACGACCGAAAAAAGTATGAAAAGTTGAATTAAAAGAAATAGGTAGAGGATGGGTCCATGAAATGTCCGGTTCGAAACATATTGCCTGGTAAGACGAAATTCAATAATATGGGAATAGTGAATAACAAGTAAAATAATAGCAGCACATAACGATAAGGCCAGCGATTGTGAGAGGCTGGAACCGATAATAGCCGTGATGCCCCCGATCGAATCGGTAAGCGGTTCGAGTACGAATTGGCAATAGAAGTTATATCCAAGGAATAATAAAGCCGGTAGAAGCAGTAAGCTAGAAGTATATAATATATAGGTCGCAAGGTGCCGGTTAGAATTTTCTTTTGAACTATAAAATATATGGGTCGGGATAAATGCAAGAAAGACCAGCAGCAAGACCTCAGAAATGATCTGTTGTAACGGGTCAAAGAAGAACCCTTCAGCCGATAATGGCAGGACGGCACAATGCAGATAAGGAAACAACGAAAGAAGGAAAACCGGCCATACACTCAAATAGAGAATGAGCCTAATGCCGATCATAATAGCTGCAACACTGAAGATTAACCTCTGCCCTTGTAAGCGTTGGTGCTGCATTCGTTCGCTATAAAGATGATACAGTATTGCCAGAAGAATAAGCACTAACACTATTTCGGCTCCTGCTCCGACGAGCGCCATACCGCCAGCCTCATTACCCTGTCCTTCATGAAGCCAATAGTTTGAATCGAGCTTGAGGCTTCCAAAGGTCGTCGTCCGGTCATTACTATCAATAAATAATAAATGTTCGACCGGAGTAGGAGTCAGAACTTTTGAATTGCTAATATATATTCCCCGCTTGATAGAATCGTCAGCATCGCGCCAGAGCCACCGGGTATGGTTGCTCTCAGCAAGATCGTTGGCAGCTATTTTATATTTAATCAGGATATACCCACTATAAGTACCTTGTTTATTGACGATCTTTCGAGCCGATACATAATAAAGATTGAATTCATCGCTATCGATGATTGTAAACTTGTTTCGGCGTTCGAGGGTCTTGCCATAGAGATATACAGTATCGAATCCCGGCGAACACAGGCTCTCAGTGTACCAGCTTTGAAGACGATTGTTCTGGTCGTAGTAAGCAAAACTTAGTTTTCGTTGTTCGTTCGATCGTTTTTCAACCGATCCGAGAGAATGTCGATAGAGCCAAAGATCGCGATAATTTTTTAAGAAGAGTGCTGATGCCTGGCGGCTCAGTAACTGCCCATAAAAGGGAGTTTGAGGATCTATACTAATGGAATCGAGTACAAACTGAGAAGAAAAATGTATCTTCTGAAGTTCAGCCTGAATACTTTTCGCAAAGCGGGTTTTAAGAATTTCTTTTTGTACATCGGGAGCAGGCTTAAAAGCAAGATCGAGAAGATTGATGGCAACTGCTAAAGAAAAAACAATAGATACTGTTACAACGATACGTTTGAGGATTCTATGCTGCCCCAAATACTCAAGCAGGCCTTTCCAAAGGTCGACGAGATCGCGCCTGAATAATGAAAAGCCTTTGAATGCCATGTATTCTCTACGAATTACTTGCCGGAGAAGAGCTCTCCTTTATATTGACCGTTATTTATAACTCCAATAGCTTTTCCTTTCAATGGTGTGCCTTTGAAAGGAGTGTTCGATGACTTTGAACGGATATCTTCATTGGAGAACGTCCATTCCTTTACCGGATCTATAATCGTCATATTAGCCGGTGAACCTTCGGAAAAGCTTATGGGTGGGAGTCGTAAAATAGCACGCGGGTTAGACGAACACTTTTGAATATACTGAGAAAGCGTGAGTTTTCCTGTGTGCACTAACTGTGTTAACCCTAGGCCGATTGCCGATTCTAAGCCAATAATACCATAGGCCGCACTCATCATATCCGTTTCTTTTTCAGAGGTAGCGTGAGGGGCATGGTCGGTGGCAATACAATCGATGGTGCCATCCTGCAATCCGGCGATCACGGCATCGACATCGCTTTGCTCGCGAAGCGGCGGGTTCATTTTTGCATTCGCCCAATGTGTTTCTACTGCTTCGTCGGTGATCGTAAAGTGATGTGGTGTTACTTCGCAGGTAATAGGTAAACCTTTAGCTTTCGCAGCACGGACAAGCTCGATGGAGCCTTTCGTCGATACATGAGCCGCATGGTAGCGAACACCACCGACATATTCGGCCAGAAGGATATCGCGGCCTACAATAATATCTTCGGCAACCGAAGGGTAGCCAGGCAGCCCAAGCTTGGCCGAGACTTTTCCTTCATGCATACAGGTACCTTTGGTCATCGAATGTTCTTCACAATGCTGGGTGCAAAGCAGATCGAACATTTTTGCATATTCAAATACCCGGCGCATTACCTCGGCACTTCGAACGGCCCCCCCGTCATCGGATACCATTTTAACGCCGCATTCCTGCAATGAACCATAGGCAGCGAGTTCATCGCCTTTGCGTGCCTTGGTCATGGTGCCGCAGATCTCTACATCTACCAATAAGCCTTTCGAGCGATCTTTTATGTAGGAAACCACATACGGATCGGAAATGGAAGGCTCGGTATTTGGCATACAGCAGACACCGGTAAACCCACCATACGCTGCGGCAGTAGTACCGGTCTCGATCGTTTCTTTATATTCCTGCCCTGGCTCGCGAAGATGCACATGCATATCGAAAAAACCGGGGGCAACGACAGCGCCGTGAAGATCGAATTGTTCTGCAGAAGATGAAGGATCAGCTTTGCCGATCTTTACAATCATTCCGTCTTTAATTTCGATAGCAATGCCCTGCTCATCGCGATTGGTTATCGGATCGATGAGATGAGCATTTGTTAGAAGAATATGCATAAACTATATTAATTACTATCGCTAAAGATCCATTCAAGAACGGCCATACGAATAGCAACGCCGCGCCTGACCTGGCGGAACACCATCGATCGAGCACCATCGAGCGAAGCATCGTCAAGTTCTACGCCCCGATTCACCGGCCCCGGGTGTAAAATGGTAAGATTCGGATGGTTATTATATCGCTCTTCGGTTATACCAAAGATCGTTCTGAATTCCTCGATACTTGGTAAGTACGCTCTATCCTGCCGCTCTTTTTGAATACGAAGCATAAGCGCCGCATCGCAATTGTCAAGCAGATCATCGACTCTATGAGTTACCTCTACTCCAAAGACCGAGCCAAATGTGGCGGGGATTAACGTTGTCGGACCTGCTGCAGTGACCTCGGCCCCAAGCTGCTGCAATAACAGGATATTTGAACGTGCTACCCTCGAATGAGTTATATCACCGATAATGGCAATTCGTTTGCCCTTCAATGAGCCAAATTTTTCTATGAGCGTTGCCGCATCAAGTAAGGCCTGCGTCGGATGTTCACCGGCACCATCTCCGGCATTTATAATTTTAATAGTATCCGGCAAATGCCTTCGAAGTAATTGCGGTACCCCGGCCGATTGATGGCGCACTACGATGGCATTGATCTTCATTGCCGTAATAACCTTCACAGTATCAATGAGCGATTCCCCCTTCGTGAGGCTGCTTGTCTGCATAGAAAGCGAAAGCGGAGTTGCTCCTAGTCGTAATTCGGCAAGCTCGAATGATGAGCGGGTTCGAGTGGAATTTTCGAAGAATAGATTGGCAACGGTTCTACCGGCGAGCAGGGGTTCGAAATGGGTAGTAGTTTCGGTATCGAGTTTAGTAATGTAATCGGTCGAGCGTTCGAGGATCCAAAGAAGATCATCTTTGGCAAGCCCACGAATTCCAAGCAATTCCCGGCGGCAATTAGGCGTACTCACAATTATAAATATACAACGCTATCGTCAAGGCAACCATTCACTATGATTTTTTTGTTTTCAACGACTTAGCCTGCTGCTACCCCAGAAAAAAGGCTGAATTTCGAGTGTGCGTTTATGCCCGGTAAAGAACACAACAACAGTAAGTTAGAGCAGACGGATAATCATCCCTCAGAGCAGATCGTCGTCAGAGGTGCGCGCGTCCATAACCTAAAAAACGTCGATATTGATATTCCCCGCGAAAAGCTTGTCGTTATTACCGGGATTTCGGGGAGTGGTAAATCTTCACTGGCATTCGATACTATCTATGCTGAAGGCCAGCGTCGGTATGTGGAGAGTCTTTCCGCCTATGCCCGGCAGTTTCTTGACATGATGGAACGGCCGGATGTCGATGTAGTGGAAGGGCTGGCGCCGGCAGTATCTATCGAGCAAAAGACCATTGGAAATTCGCCCCGTTCGACAGTTGGCACCGTTACCGAGATCTACGATTTTCTGCGTCTGTTCTTTGCCCGTCTTGGAATTCAGTATTGCGTCAATTGTAATATCCCGGTACAGCGTCAGACACTCGACCAGATCATCGATTCTATAAATAGCCGCCCTTCCGGGACTAAATTAACCATTCTTGCGCCCTATGTACGGGCAAGAAAAGGTCATTATCGGGAGCTTTTTGCCGAGGCACTTCGGCAGGGATATACAAAAGTCAGGGTCGATGGCGATATTGTTAATTTGGTTGATGGGATGCAGGTCGATCGATATAAAGTCCATACGATCGAATTAGTGATCGACCGTCTGGCGTTGAGCGATAAGACAGCCGAGCGCTTAACAAAATCGGTCGAAAGCGCATTAAAAGAAGGAAAAGGGGTTCTTACGGTGCTCTTTGAATCTTCTTCAGGAAAGATAGAAGAAGCACTGTATAGCGAGCAATATTCCTGCCCAAAGTGCGGCAGATCTTACGAAGAATTACAGCCGAACACGTTTTCTTTTAACTCACCTATCGGAGCCTGTGGCACCTGCCATGGTCTTGGCGAGGTGCGAGATTTTGAAGAATCCCTTATCATTGGCGATACCTCGCTAAGCCTTGAAGAGGGAGCAATCGTGCCTCTTGGAAAGAAGCGAAAGAACTGGCTGTGGGCGCAAGTAGAAGCTTTATTTAAATCATTTAAAATCAAGACTTCTATTCCGTTAAAGAAAGCACCAAAGAAGTTAATGGAAATGCTTATTAACGGTTCTGGGGAGGAAAAACTATCGGTTACCTGGAAGAGTGATTCCGGTAAAGAGATGACTTATACGATTCGTTTTGCGGGTCTGATGGAGATTTTGCGTCAATCTGTAGGCAAGGATTCTACGGAATCCATGAAACAATGGGCGGAGCAATTCATGGCATCTAAGCCCTGCCCGGTTTGCAACGGAGGGCGGCTTAAACAGGAGGCATTATTCGTCCGGATCGATGGCAGCTCTATTCAGGATTTTGTTACTTCTTCTTTATCAAAGCTTCGAGCCAGAATAGCCGGTATCGAATTTTCCGGTAATGATGCTATCATTGCCAAGCCAATCATAAATGAGATCGTTACCCGGCTTGATTTTCTTTTGAATGTAGGGCTGGAATACCTCTCTCTTAACCGCCCGGCACGAACCTTAAGCGGAGGCGAGTCCCAACGCATCAGGCTTGCGACTCAGATCGGTACCCAGCTCGTCGGAGTGCTATATATTCTCGATGAACCAAGCATCGGGCTACATCAACGCGATAATCGCCGTCTTATCGAGTCCCTGGAGAAGCTTCGGGATATCGGCAATTCAGTGATCGTGGTCGAGCATGATAAGGATATGATGCTTGCTGCCGATCTCGTGGCTGATATAGGTCCGGCCGCCGGGGAATATGGTGGAAAGATAGTTGCCTATGCCCCACCGGAATATTTTACCAATAAGTCAGCCTATTCTCAGAATGGCTTCTTTGTTACCGAAGACTCCCCAACGGCAAAATACCTTTCCGGGGAAGATATCTTAACGGCCGATCACAAGCAGCCTGAAAAGCATGAGCAATTTGTCGAGCTGAAAGGGGCAAAAGGTAATAATCTAAAGAATGTCAGTCTCAAAGTACCACTCGGTACCCTTACGTGCATCACAGGTGTTTCCGGCTCGGGTAAATCTACATTGGTGAATGAGACACTGGCTCCTATTCTTCAGCGGCATTTTTATAACTCCAATGTTGTCGCCTACCCGTATGATAGTATAATCGGCCTGGAGCGTATCGATAAGGTCATTGAGATCGATCAAACCCCGATCGGCAGAACGCCGCGTTCAAACCCTGCAACCTATACCGGTTTATTTACCCTGATAAGAGATTTCTTTGCCGGACTTTCGGAATCCAAGATTCGCGGGTATAAGGTCGGGCGCTTTTCCTTTAATGTCAAAGGTGGCCGGTGTGAAGATTGTGAAGGCGCCGGCATGAAGCGTATAGAGATGAATTTCCTTCCCGATGTGCTGGTTACCTGCGAAACCTGTAGTGGGAAACGCTATAATAGCGAAACGCTTGAAGTCCATTTCAAGGGATATTCGATCTCGGATATCCTCAGCATGAGTGTCACTGATGCCATAAAAGTCTTTCAGGATATTCCAAGGATCCGTCGTAAGCTCGATGCTCTCGAGAATGTCGGCTTAGGTTATATTCGTCTTGGCCAGCAGGCACCTACCTTAAGCGGTGGTGAAGCCCAGCGCGTAAAACTTGCAACGGAGCTCTCCAAAGTAGCGACGGGTAAGACGCTTTATATTCTTGATGAACCCACTACTGGATTGCATTTTCAGGATGTAAAACATTTGCTTGAAGTATTACTTCAACTTCGTTCAAAGGGAAATACCGTAATTGTGATCGAGCATAATATGGATGTCATCAAGATGTCTGATTGGATCATCGATCTTGGTCCCGAAGGTGGCGATAACGGTGGAATGATCGTCGATGAAGGGACCCCCCAGCAGATAGCAGCCCGCTATAAAAAAACCGGCAGCTATACCGGTCAATTTTTAAAAGAAGAGCTCGAAGCTTAATAACGTAACAGCTTTTCTACTGCCGAAGCTATTACTTCCTTAGAAGGAAGCACTATTTTCTCAAGGGTTGGCGCGAAGGGCACTGGCACATCGGCGGCGGCAACTCGCTGGATGGGTGCATCCAGATACTCAAAAGCCTGCTCGGTGATAAAGGCCGAAAGCTCTGCTCCAAAACCGGCCGTTATATTATCCTCATGAACGATCAGTACCCTGCTCGTCTTCTTTACCGAAGCAATAATAGCCTCTTTATCTAAGGGTACGAGAGAACGAAGATCAATGACTTCAACCGATCCTTTTCCTGACCCCTGAAACTCTATCGCAACTTCAATACAGGCAGGCACCGTGCCGCCATAAGTAATGATAGATAGGTCACTACCCTCTTTGACGATCGATGCTTTTCCGAGCGGGACTATATACTCGCCTTCCGGTACTTCAGATTTTTGCGAACGGTACAGACGCTTATGTTCGAAATACAGTACCGGGTTGGGGTCCCGGATAGCGGCTAATAATAACCCCTTGGCATCGGCCGGAGTTGAAGGGCATACTACTTTTAAGCCTGGTTGATGGACGAACCAAACCTCCGGGTTTTTAGAATGAAATGGCCCACCGCTGACACCGGCACCGCTCGGACAACGGACAACGATCGGTACGGGCAAACCCCAACGATATGACGTAGTAGCAGCAACCGTTACCAGTTCATTAAAGCCGTTGGTAATAAAATCAGAAAACTGGAGTTCGGCTACCGGCTTATACCCCATTAGTGAGGCGCCGATAGCCGCACCGAGCAGGCCGGCTTCGGCAATAGGAGTATCGATCACCCGTTCAGGGCCGAATTCTTTATAGAGACCTTTGGTAGCCTTGAAAGCTCCTCCGTATATGCCGATGTCCTCTCCGAGGCAAAAGACCGTACCATCGCGATGCATTTCATAGTGCAATGCCTCGGTAATGGCCTCGATGTATGTTCGGATCACCGGTTACTTTTTAATAGCTCTAACGCGCTTGGTTCGGGTAGTCTTTTTTGCCGCTGCCGGAGCAACGTATTCAGCAACCGAACGGGCCTGCATAAAGAGCTGGAGATAGTCGCGGCCACCGGCTTTGGAATCCGTACCGCTCATATTGAATCCTCCGAACGGATGAACACCAACTAACGCACCAGTACACTTACGGTTGAGGTACAGGTTACCCACGAAAAACTCTTTGGCTGCCCGATCGAGCTTCTTACGGTTCTTGGTATAAACGGCACCAGTAAGTCCGTATTCGGTATTATTAGCTGCCTTGAGTGCGTCGTCGAAATCCTTAACCGGAGTAATAGCGAGTACCGGACCAAATATCTCTTCCTGAGAAAGGCGGGCATTAGGAGCAATATCGCTAAATACCGTAGGCTGGATAAAATATCCATCCTTGGATGCTACTGCACCACCGGCAACGAGCGTCCCCTCTTTTTTTCCGATCGCGATATATTCAAGGATCTTCTGCTGTGACCGCTGATTAACTACCGGGCCGATCTTCTTATTTTCAGAAGGATCGCCGATCTCAAGAGTAGCTACTTTCTCTTTAACCTTTTTTACAAACTCCTCATAGACCGGGCGCTCGACAATAGCACGGGAGCAGGCCGAACATTTTTGTCCCTGGAAGCCAAAGGCTGCTGAAACAACCCCATCGACGGCGGAATCAAGGTCGGCATCTTTAGAGACGATGATGGCGTCCTTACCGCCCATTTCTGCTACAACCCGCTTGATCCATTTCTGGCCGGGTTGATGCTCGGAAGCAAGGTGGTTAATTCGCAAACCGATCTCTTTAGAGCCGGTAAAAGAAATAAAACGAGTGATCGGGCTCTTAACCAGATAGTCACCGATCTCCCCGCCCGGAGCGGTAAAGAAATTCAAGACGCCGGCCGGTAGCCCTGCTTCTTCCATGATCTCGGCAAAGAGCCAGCCCATCATCGGAGAATCGCTCGAAGGCTTTAAGACGATCGTATTACCCGTTACGATAGCGGCACTTGCCGTGCCGACCAAAATAGCAAAAGGAAAATTCCACGGCGGTACGATCACCCCGACGCCGAGCGGCAGGTATTCTAAATATCCTTCCTCATTCTTATTCTTTACTACCGGCTGGGGACCCGCCAGGCGGTACATTTCACGAGCATAGAATTCGAGAAAATCGATCGCTTCGGCTGTATCGGCATCGGCTTCAAGAAAATTCTTGCCAACTTCAAGGATCATCCAGGCATTGATCTCATAGCGGCGTTTTCTGCAAATTTCAGCAGCCTTAAAAAGAATATCTGCGCGATGCTCCGGGCTGACATTCTTCCAGGTTTCGAAGGTTTTGGCCGCAGTATCGAGAGCCCGTTGTGCTAACCCAATAGTGCCTTTTGAAAATTTTCCAACGATCTCCGCAGGACGGGCCGGATTCTTGGAGATGATATAGTCATTGGTTTTGATCTTTTGTTCACCAATCACAATAGGATAGACCGATCCCAATTTTTCGCGAGCCGACTTCAGCGCCGCACTTTGAAGGTCAAATTCTTTCGGTAATGAGAAATCCTTATATGTTTCGTTTTTGAACGGAGCGATACGTTTTATTGCCATTTTAACAGTGCTATTATATTTCGGTGTATTGAGAAAAATCGGTTCTAAAACAGCCAAAATCCAAGTAGAATTCGCCTTGAAAGCCTTATTCTTTAAGGTGCGGGCGGTACTTATCTCGAACCCGCTGTAAAAAGGCTAAAAACTGCGGAAAATACTGACGTTGCTCACCGGTAAGCAGATTATAATCTTTGGCACAAGTATTCGTTTGGAATGATACAGTTTTGTTTAAATCCGAACGATAAATTGAAATAAATAATAGATCTCCGTCCGGGCACTCAGGTTTTACATCGTCAATTTGAACGTCAAAAAGCGATGACTTTTTAATAAACGACCATAAGGTATCGTCATCAAGTTTGTTCATATAAGAAAAGCCGGTCGGGTTTCTCCATTTGCCCGAATTCATGAGTTGGTGCAGTTCGAAGATCATTTGCCCATTGGTATCGATGTTAATCTCGTCGTCAGGATGAGTTAATGATAACAGGGTCTTAAGGTGAAAGCTGAATTTTATAGCCTCAGGTGGTCGATGTAGTACCGTATCATGCTGTGACGATTCTTCAGATGAGGTTTGCATCCTCGATGAATGGCACCCTCCCATGCTGGAGAGCACTACCAAAAGAATGGCAATACTGCTTATAATCTTCATAACGCTTTTTGAATCCAGCGGCAAAGAGCAATGATAGACGGTAGTGAATCGCTGTACGTTTTTACGGTACAATTTCCCTGTAATTGTGATTGCAGATACGGATTTCCGAGTAAAATGATACATCCGGCCGCTATCCCCCACTGTTGCTGCGTGTTCAACCATAGTTGTACGGGGCTCAGTACTATATCGGTATCCTGATCGAGGAGCTTTCCGCGTGGTCGTTGCAGGATACAGATTGCTGTTTCGGCGAGCGCTGTGGGAGTGAGATCATCG
Organism: uncultured Alphaproteobacteria bacterium; assembly: GCA_964404255.1. GTDB lineage: Bacteria > Bacteroidota > Ignavibacteria > Palsa-1295 > Palsa-1295 > JAFDZW01. Next base: position 128,477 of record CAYOJJ010000008.1, read on the forward strand.
ACAGATAGTAGCCTCCAGTTTGTGCTGGCTAAACATTGCTTGGCAAGCTCCTCTACTTTCTTTTGCTGCAATAGCAGATCATCCGGGATAATACATACATTCTTTATCTGTGAAAGAGATTGGGTATCCCCTTCCGTTTCGATAGCTTTATACGCTATATTAAGAGCTAAAGCCCGATGAGCCTCAATATCCGGCATTTCTACCGATTTCGTGGAGTATTGTGCCAATAGTTTTTCAATCCGTTCTGCGGATCGTTTTGCTTGAAAATAACACTGTTTATCCAAGATAAAAAGCTCGACAAGTGCCGAGTGGGCTCCTTCGACATCAGGCGGCATGAGTAGTATATCCGCTCCTGCTATGAATGCCTTTATCGCAACTTCAGCTGAAGAACCATACGCTTTTAATGCCGACATTTCCAGCGAATCGGTAACGATCACCTCTTCAAATCCGAGTTGTTCCCTCAGGAGCTTGTACGTGAGGACTGGCGATAATGTAGCCGGCAGATCTGCTTCGCTGTCTTTGACTGCAAGAGATCTGGCAAGCCGAGGGGCAGCAAGATGGCCGGTCATAATTGCCGGAATTCCTTCGGCAATTAAAGAACGAAATGGCACGAATTCTATGCGATCGAAATGATCGGGCGGCAGATCGAGAACCGGTAACGCCCTATGAGAATCGATCTTTGTTTGTCCGTGGCCGGGGAAATGTTTTGCGGCCGAGAGAACCCCGGATTTTTGAAGGCCACTATGGAATCTGATGGCAGAAGAAGATACTACACCGACAGTTTCACCAAAGGCCCGGATATTAATGATTGGATTCTCGGGGTCGGAATTCACATCGGCTACTGGTGCAAAATTCCATTGAATTCCCAGCGAACGGAGTTCTTTGCCGATCGCTTCGGCTGCTAATTCTATCCCTTGCGGATAGCTTGATTTGGCTAAAGCCAGTGCATGAGGGAATTCGGTACATTCTCCGGAAAATCTCATTGGCAATCCCCATTCGGCATCACAGGCAAGAAGCAACCGGCGGTTACGGGTAGAACCTGATAATCGTTGTAAGGTGTTTACAACAGCCCGTACTTCGTTAACAGAACCTGCAAAAACGCAAAATCCACAGACTTTTCCTTCGGTAACGGCAGAATCGATCCTTGCCCGATAAGCTGAATCTTCGAGATACTGGTGCACCTGCAGGCGCGGCATAATAAGCCGCCCGGCAAGCTCTGAATATTCCTTTTTTATATTCTGCTCTTTCTCCACGAATCCGCACTAACAAAATCTTGTTCTATAAAGTGTTGGAATGAATACAAGTAATCAATCGGTAAACGACCCTATCCGCCAGCTTCTCGATGAGCATGAAGCCTTTCGTCATTCCTGTGACGATCTGCTTCGTTTGATCGACCGCCTGGAAAAAGAGGGATACCGTGCTTCGCTTATTACCGGAGATTATGCCTTGCTTCTAAAAACAAGAGAGACCATCCGGGAGCATCTGAATATCCATCTGGTAAAAGAAGAATTGGTCTTTTTCCCACGACTTGAAGAACTGGTGCCCAATGGCCGGGTAAAATTTCTGTTCCTAAATTACGATCACGAATATCTTCGTATCTATTTCGATGATTTTTGTAATGCTATTAGTGATTTTGAGGAAGACAGAGTCCCGATGCATATCTCTGTAAAACGTATCGTTACTACCGGACGGCTGATCGTTGAAAATCTTATCCAGCATATCCTCACCGAAGATAATGTGTATTTTGAATTAGCTGAAAAAGGGTTCGATCCTACTACGCTCGAAGCAATGGGAATGGAAATGCGGGCGATTGAAGCTCGTTTAAAGGAGCAGCACGAATCGTAATATGGCGCTCACCCCATCACAGCAGCAGGCTGTTTATTCCGATCGCCATTCTGTACTGATCGCGAATGCCGGTAGTGGGAAAACCTACACACTGGTTAGAAAATATATTCACTTACTAGAGTCCTTTACCGATCTGTCGGTCTCGCAGATCATAGCAATCACCTTTACTGAGAATGCCGCGGCAGAATTACAGGAAAAGATCGCCAAAGGTATTCGAGAACGCATAGACGAATTACAGGATAGTGGCACACACCCCGAAGCGATCTCGACACTCTATAAAGCATTATACGAAATAGACTCGGCCCCTATTTCAACGATCCATACTTTTTGCTCACACTTGCTGCGTAATCATCCTATCGAAGCAAAGATCGATCCGGCATTTGTGGTGATCGAAGGGATCGAGCGCAAACTGCTTATCGATGAATGTATCGATACCACATTTCATACGGTTCTTACCTCGATCTATAACAACGAAGAAAACTATCTACCACTTCGGACAGCCTTTATGCTCTATGGCAGGCAGCGATTAAAAGATACTCTCGCTACCATGCTCGATAAGCGGTTCACGGCCGAGGCGGCGACCAATTTTTTCTCCGCCCGCACCGATACCGAAATACTAAAAGAATTACATGAAGAATATATTTCTACGGTAATCCAGGTACTTGCTTCGGAAGACACCGCCGAAGGCTTATCCAGGCTTCGTTCGCTTATTATAGCCGGCAAAAAAGGTGAGGCTGCACATGAAGCCTATAATAATTATTTAGCTGCAAAAAATCCTGAACAAAAGATCACTGCTTTTTATGAATTATGTGAGCAATGGCTCACCAAAGCATTAACACCATTAGCAACAGTCTTTGGCAGAAAAGAAACGGTTTCGGCCCAGGAAGCGGCATCGATCACATCGGTATTGCTCGAAGAAGCGCTATGTTATGTACCTGCCATTGCTGATGCTCAGGCATTTACCCAACTGAACGAGGTTACGTTTTCCGGGTTGAGAGCTGTTCTGGAATTATACCGCCTCGTACTATCAGCCTTCAACGAGCAGAAGCAGCAATTTGGCTTTCTCGATCATGACGAACTCATCGAGCGGGCGATGATCTTGCTTGAGGAGCCGGAAGTTGCTCGTGAGATCGCGGCCGAATACCGCTTCTGTTTTATCGATGAATACCAGGATACCGATGAACGCCAATACCGGATATTGAAAGCATTAACACAGGCATTTACCAATCATATCCAAAGTGTAATCGTTGGAGATCCGAAGCAATCTATTTATCGCTTTAGAGAAGCAAACCTTGAAGTCTTTCAGCAAACGGTTGAAGAATGTCTGGCTATTACCGGTGATGAGAAACCGATCGAATTGCGGGAAAGCTTTCGTATGCTCGAAGCTCCGCTCGGAGTCATTAATCAAATTACCGACCGGCTTTTCGGAGTTCGTTCCGACCATGCCTATTATTACAAACCGTTAGTTCTTGGAAGGATCGAAAAAATACCCGGCGACGTACGTCTGGTGTTATCGGATGCTACTAATCCCGATAATCCTGCCGATTCCGAAGAAACGGTAATTGCCAAAACAATTCATCATCTGACTGCCGGTTCTGCCCTCTTCAAGGACATTGCTATTTTGCTTCGAAAGCGTACCCAGCTTGCTTCGCTTGAGCTGGAGCTCCGAGCCCATAAAATTCCTTATACCGTCAATGGCGGCTTAGGATTTTACCAGCAGCAGGAGATCATTGATCTTATTACGCTCTTACAATTTCTTCTTGATCCCGGAGATACCTTGTCCTTCGTCGGTCTCCTGCGCTCTCCCTATATCGCCCTTGATGATAAGACGATCTGGCAATATCATCGCTTATGGAAGAAACAGGTATCACTGACATTTTACGAATTCCTGTTATCTACTCCTCTGGCATCGGCACTACAACTGCTTGAAGAATGGCTTATTCTTGCCGGAAGAACGAGTGTGAGGGAGTTGCTTCGAAAAATAGTCGATAAAAGTGCTATCGAACTCGTCTATTACACTTTTGCCGATGGCATCCAAAAGGTATCGAATGTTCGAAAGTTAATAGATATTGCCGCCCAACGCGATCTGCCGCTTAGGGAATTTGTCGATCAATGCCTGCTCTATCAGGAACGTGGAGAGCGTGAGCAGCAGGCACCGGCAGAAGTTACAGAAAATGCTGTTCGCATTATGACGGTTCATGCCAGTAAAGGATTGCAATTCCCTATCGTTATTCTCCCCTATCTTGCCGAAGGCAAGGGCCGTAGTTTCGGACGCACCGGTATATCCCTTTCAAGAAGGAGGCCGTATTTCCCGATCGAGGTATTGACCGATGAAGGACAGGCGATCAAGCATCCCATTACTACTCTTTCAGCGATAGAGGAGAAATTAGAGGAAATAGAAGAAGAGAAACGCATCTTCTATGTAGCAATGACTCGCGCAGAAAATAGCCTCATATTTAGCGCCACCCTCGATTCCGATAAAATTCCAAGCAACACTCCGTTAGCATGGCTAACGAGCAGTCTATCAGTTACAGCATCAGAACTCGTTGCTGTTTCGGAAATAACGTTACAACGGATCATTCAATTATATGACCCGGAGCTTAATACTAAAGAATATATCGATAAATCTATCGATCTGCAGATACCGATCATTAAAAAGCTGGAAGATAGTCATCAGGCAGAATTATTCGATACGATCGAGAAATCCCCGATCACCGAAATAGATTTATCCGAATATCCGCCGCAGCAGGGCATTACCCGTTATAGCCCTACCCAGCTTTTGACCTGGACGGAATGCCCCACAAAATATTACTTGAGATATAAACTCGGAATTCCTGAAGAAGAACTGCCAAAGACAGTACAGGATGAATCAGACGATCCTTTTGAAATTTCCGGTGGCTCTACCTACGGGCGGCTCTTTCATACCGTATTAGAACATATCGGCGAACTCATCGAAAATACTGCAGTCGATGAGACCCTTCTTGCTCCTCTTATCGAGCGAACGCTCGGTATTACTTCAAGCTTCACAACCAGAGAACGTGAAACTTTCGAACGCTTGCAAAGAGAGATATTATTATTTAATAGCCATCCACTGTTGCAGCACATTCTCTCCGCGACTGCAAGCTTTGCTGAGCTTCCGATTCGTTTAAATCTTACCGAACATCTGGTGCTCTCCGGTATTATAGATAGGTTATTTCAGGATAGCGACGGAGTATGGAATGTCGTCGATTATAAAACTACTCAACGGCCAACTCCGGAGGATATTGCCAGGTATGACTTCCAGATGAAAGTCTATGCCTACCTTATCTTTAAGCTCTATACTATCGAAACCGTCAGGACACATCTTTATTTTTCTACTACGGCCGAGCAAAGAACGCACGTCTATTCTATAGTTGAATGCGATAAAATTGAAGCAGAGATACTTCAGATCATTAGAAATATTATTACAGATACCCATACCGATTCATTGAAATCGGTTGTTAAAAATCGTCACCACTGTCCGGAATGCGCATTCTCCGTCGATAAAAATGTGACTTGTATTCTCGATCCTCAGTTGATCCCGACCGATATACCAACGAGATAACCCAGTTCATGCACAGTGCCCATATCGGGGCCATAATATCGGTTAGCAGCTCTTTCTATCACTGCGGGGCCCAGTGTAGGTAACCCCCAATATCTCGCTGCAGCCGTCAGACCAAATTCCATATTATTGGTTCTTAAGACTGTATAACGCATTCTAATGCTGCCACTGAAAAAATAGGAAGTCCAAATACCTTCTGCTTCGAATTCGCGGCTGCTGTGATCGTCTGATCTGGTGACGGTCGCAACCGGTAACCCAACACCGTATCCTATATCAACAGCGGCAATAAAACGAAGATCATCGAAGCGGATGAATGTTTTTGCAAGCTCAAAATAGGCAATGTTCATTGGCAGGACTTCACTAATGGTGGCAGCAAAATCGGAGCCCGGCCGCGTTACATCGCCCCTACTTCCCCACTTACCGAATTGTGATCTGGTCTCAGAAATATGTTCAAAGCCAAGCGATAGCGACTGGACATAATTCGTCGCTATCTGGCATTTGAAATCCCACGTAAATGGATTTTTATAATAACCGGCCGTTCCATAATAGGCAAATGGAAGATTTCCATTCGGTGAAAAAGTAAAGCAGAACTCTCGCTTAGAATTTTGCGCCCAGAGTATCGAGCTGGCCGCAAAAAGTAACAGGACCGGGAGGGCTATCCTGCGAAAGAGCGCTTCTAGCACGGGTCGGTGTCTGTAAAGATCAATACACTCGCTTTTTCGGCTGGTATTTAGTAATAACGACCGGCTTGTAATCAATATGAACTGAGCCATCGCTATTACGATAAGCCATGGTGTGTTTGAGGAAGTTGATATCATCGCGTTCCTCATAATCTTCACGGGCATGGCCGCCGCGAGATTCCTTGCGATTCTCGGCACAGGCAGTGATGATCTTTGCGGTTTCGAGAAGATTATGGAGTTCGATAGCCTCGAGGACATCAGTATTGAACTGCATTCCCTTATCGTCGATCTTGATATTATCGAAGCGTTTTTGAAGTTCATCCAATGTATGCATTGTTTCCTTCAAACCCGTTTCGTTTCTAAAGATACCGACGTTATCCATCATCGAATCCTGCATCTCGGTTCGAATCTCGGCGCAATTTTCTTTGCCATTCTTTGCCTTTAATGCGGCAACGGTATTCTTGGTATATTCACCGGCGTCCTTCGGTAATGGAGCAAGCTCGGCTGTCTTAAGGAATTCGACGATCGCCTTGCCGCCGCGGCGACCAAAGACGATAAGATCGAGCAAGGAGTTAGTGCCAAGGCGGTTAGCGCCATGGACGCTCACACAGGCACACTCACCGGCAGCATAGAAGCCGACGGTAGGTTCGGAAGCATTCTTCAATACGCGGCCGTTAATATCGGTAGGCAGGCCACCCATAGTATAATGAGCTGTCGGCTGAATCGGCACGCCTTCCTTCGTGGGTTCTACACCGAGATAGGTACGGGCAAAACCTGTAATTTCAGGAAGCTTTTCGTTAATAACTTCAGCCGGAAGATGCGTCAAATCAAGATTGACATAGGAAGTGCCGTCGGATCCTTTAATGCCTCTTCCCTCTCTGATCTCCTGGATAATGGCACGGCTGACCATATCGCGAGGTGCAAGATCTTTTACGGTTGGTGCATAGCGCTCCATGAAGCGCTCGTTATCCTTATTACGAAGGATACCACCCTCGCCACGGGCAGCTTCGCTGACAAGAATACCCAACTTCCATAAACCGGTAGGATGGAATTGCATGAATTCCATATCCTCGAGCGGCAGGCCTTTTTGATAGGCTAAGATACAACCATCGCCGGTACCTACGTGAGCGTTCGAAGTGATACGCCAGACACGACCCGCACCACCGGTGGCGAACATCACGGCTTTCGCATGGAAGGTATGAATTTCACCCGTTAATATTTCAATAGCAACAACACCTGAGCAGACCCCATTTTCATATAGAAGCTCGGTAACGAAGTATTCACTGAAGAAATTAACTTCGTTCTTTACGCAATTTTCATACAGCGTATGAAGCATAACGTGACCGGTACGATCAGCTGAATAACAGGCACGCTTTACCGGAATACGCTTGGAATCGGGGTCGTTCTTATCGACCGGGCGGGTATGACCACCAAACGGACGCTGGGCAATACGACCGGCGTCAGTACGGGAGAACGGCATTCCCATATGCTCAAGCTCAATAATGGCACGCGGGGCGTCATTACACATAACCTCAATGGCATCCTGATCGCCGAGGTAATCAGACCCTTTGATGGTATCGAAGGCATGCCATTCCGGCGTATCCTCTTCCAGGTTGCCCAGCGCCGCACAGACACCACCCTGAGCCGCCCCGGTATGGGAGCGCAGCGGGTGTACCTTGGTAAGCACCGCACAGCTATACTGTGAAGGAATTTCAACCGCGGCCCGGAGACCAGCCCCGCCCGCACCTACGATAACAACATCAAACGTATGAATCATATAAGTAGCCTAGTCTAAGCTACAAAAATACGAATTATCTGTGACCTTAAGAGTTATATCCCATTTCTTAGCAATAATAAATTAATTTAAATGATAAGAATATAATTCTAACGAACCGCTAAGATACAGTCCCCCATTAGATTTAGAATAATATTCTTCATCTAAAAGAAGACCAATGTTCATGCCATAGGTATAATTTGAAACACGGGTATTGATTTCATTTGAATTAGTAGTGATTGTAATTCTTTTATCTTCAAATTGAAATCCAAAAAAAGTACCCGCAGGAATACTAGTTGCTTTTGATTGCTTAAAAGTGAATGTCTCTTTTTCTGATTCGCCAAAATCATAGACAGTATCCAAAAGAGTTACCGATTCTCCTAATTTGAGTGATGAATGCAATAATACGTCAGGAGTAGCAGTCAACGAGCCAGCGATGTTAACCTCGGTTGAATGGTTGTAAAAAATATAGGAAGTATCGTCATCCTGGCCTATCACTTGGTATTTAAAGGCCGGTATGCCATTAAAGGTAGTTGCTTCTAAAATTTTGAGACGAATTGTATCAATAGGACCTCTTACTACCCCGAGCGTATCGTATTCTTTCGAGAGGTATACCCACTCATTTCCTGCTTTTAATGGGAATAAAGATTGTACGCTTGGTGAAATAGAGTCTTGAACTGAACTGCTATTGCTACAACCATACACAAACAAAAGCAAAGAGAATGCCAAAAGAACGAAATTATGATTTTTCATAGTAAAACCAAGGATGAATGATCGTAAATCAGACAATCCTCGGCATTAATATGTTCAATATTATTTCCCCTTAACCACCCTTGAGCTTTTTCTTTTTTAATTTCGAGGCTTTTTTCTCCAAGCTTTCCTTAAATTCTTTGGGAGGATATTCTACTTTTGCCATAGCCTCGATAAACTTCTTGGCCGTTTCCAGTGGCAATTCCGCAGCACTTTTAAAGTTTACACACCCTTTTTGAAAAGTAGCTTTCGGTAGGAGTTTCTCAAATTTTTCTCGCAATCCTCCCCCACCGAACCGGATAGAACTTCCGTACATCACCATCGAATGAAGCGACATATAATTCTTCACGCTCGATAAGGCATATTTCATTACATCTTTCTGGCAGTACATGAGCATTTCCTTGCCCATCATGGTGCCGACAACTTCTTTAACTAAGGGATCAGCCTTAAGGATATATTCCCGTAACTCGGAAATTACTTTTCTCCGGTCTTCGGGCAAGGAGTCGAGGTATTCTTTAGGTGTCATAAGTATATAGAGTATTACGGATTTTAATAGTAACACGACCCAGAAAGATACTAATTCTACCTTTTATTGAAATATAATCTCTTCAGTTTGGATATTCATATCGTCTGTTAAGCAAATCATATATTGTCCGGTAGGTAGTGTAAGATTATATTGGTATTGACCGGCACCTAACTGACCATCTTGAAGAGTTTGAATGCGCTGACCAAGGATGTTATATACAGATATATTAACATTAGAGAGTTTGCTGAGAACAATAGAAATCGCCGATTTATGAGTAGAAGGGTTTGGAGTTATCATTAGCTGCGGTTTATTATCTATTACTGGATGATCAGAAATATCATTTTTTGGCTCAGCTAATAATGTCACCAGGCATTGATTCTTTAGGATTGTATCTGCTTTTGAAGATCTAACCCTGACTTGAAGAGATAGATACTCACTCCGAGATTTAGTAGTAGGCAATGAAGGTGTCGACAGTACGTACCTAATTGGTGTAATTGTTTCTTTAGCATTGCGCCCGAGTTGGGTTATTGGTATTGTCTCCTTTAGGACTGTAATAGAAAAGGCATTTGAAGAAGTCGAGGACACTTTCCATTCACTAAATGTGACTGAATCAAAGGTGTAATTTTTAAGAAATGTATTAATGGTATCGTTAGGATAGAGATGTGAAGTCGCAGGATGAAAGGTGATAGAAGGAAGATTCGGCAATGACCCATTACTGGCAGCATGACATTCACCACTTATCGTATAAATAGCTTTTTTATATGTATTTTCGCAAGAAGCACACGTGCCAGTTCCACTGGCTGTATATCCTCTAAAACTAAACAACATAGTGTCTAATATCTTACCTGTGTCAGTAGGTATTAAGTAGAGACTTCCACTGTCAAGACTATAAAATGGAGGTAGTTTACCGAACCCCCAGGAAGAGGCGCAATACCCTAAAGTGTACCCACAAGCAATGTACGTATGATAGTGGCCGCCATTCCCATCCGTTACAATACAGGTGTATTGATCATCACTAACCGAGGGGCTAGTGATTAATATAGTATCTCCAAGCATAATTGAATAAGGGCCAAAGGATTGATTAAGATTTTGAGCTACACTTTCTCGAATCCCCAAAGTACTGAAAATGACTAATAAGAAAAAATATTTCATAATAATAGATAGTCTGATACATATCTCTATACTATAAATACCGTTAGTCTTTTGAAAAACGAGGCAAATACTTTTGCCCTATCCTAGCATTTCTGCAATTCGGTCAATTATAGCTACTGATGTATACTCCAAAAGTTGATCTCGCTTTGTGGTACCGCTTAACACCGCAATAAAATCCACTTCTGCCCGTGCAGCTGCTTCGGCATCGACAATACTATCGCCAATATAAACGATTTCTGATGGCTTAAGACTAAGTATTACCGCTGCTTTTAGTATTCCCTCCGGATCGGGCTTGTGGACTTTTACCTCATCACCGCCAACAATGAGAGAAACATACTGCCCTATAGAATGCTTTTCGGCAATACCAACTAAATGTGAACGGCGTTTGGTAGAAATAATAGCCGTGTGCTTTCCTTGTTCAGAAAGAGACTTCAACAAATCAACGACTGAAGGATATAACGATGACGAAGCAACAACAACCTCATTTGCTTTTTCACTGAAAAGCGCCCGAAATTGTTCTTTCTCATGTTGATCCGAACGCCCCGCTATATTCTCATACATCAAAAACAAGGGCAATCCGATCTGCTTACAAATCAGCTCGCGTTCTGCTTCGGGTAAGGACATCCTCCGCAGGGCATAATTAACACTCTCGCAAATACCCTCGGAAGAATCCCCGAGGGTAAAATCGAAATCAAAGAATACTCCTTTGAAGCGTTCTATCATCCGACACTTGTTTCGAGCTTTTGCATCTGGATCTTGAAGCTTTCGAGCTTTTCTTTTTCTTTTAGAATGATATGCTCAGGTGCTCTGGCAACAAATTTTTCATCTGCCAGCTTATTGGTGATCGCTTCGACACTCTTGGCAATGCGTTCAAGCTCTTTGCGTAAACGATCTTTTTCTTTCTGAGCTTCTTCGGGACTTAATGCCTCGAGCTTCATAAAGACCTGTCCCCTGCCTCCAAGCAGCTCGGAAGCATATTCGGTCGCAGAAAGCTCCACTCCGCCATCAGCTTCAATTATCAGACCTTCAGCGCGAATGAGTTTTTCGAGAATTGCACGGGCAGATTCTGTTAAACTCTGATCGTCAGCACCTTTTAAGCGAATAACAAAATCGGTGGCTTTACTTGGTGCAAGCTTGGCATTAGCACGAAGTAAACGAGCTGCTTCAACGATTTTCTGAACGAATTCGAAAGCCATTTCGGCATCGTCATCGATCTTTCCTTCATCGGCGGTGATATAATCATCACGGCCAATAAGAACCGAGTCGGGATTGCCGGTAAGCGCATGCCAAAGCTCTTCGGTAACGAATGGCATTACCGGATGCAGCATGCGGAGAATACCTTCGAGGACTTCTACTGCCAATGGAGTCGATTCCGGCTGGATCTTTACGATCTCGAGATACCAATCGCAATAATCCTTCCAGATAAAATCGTAGAGCTGCTTAGTGGCATCGTTGATGAGATAATCGTCGAGCGATTTCTTAATATCGCGAGCGGTGCGGTTAGCTCTCGAAAGTATCCACTTATCGGCAAGCGTTGTAGGCGGCTTCATGGTAAAGCCGGTCGTTGCTTTCTTCTTTGCCGCAGTCCCTTGAGTACTATTTATGAGTTCTGTATCTTCAGATTCGAAGGTCGGCTCGGTCTGCTTTGAGCTATACTCATCGCGCTTCATCATTACGAAGCGCGTAGCATTCCAGAGCTTATTAGCAAAATTTCTTCCCTGCTCGCAGCTTTCTTCACCAAAGCGTACGTCCTGCCCGAGCGGTGCAAGATAGAGCAAGGTGAAGCGCACAGCATCGGTACCATACTTAGCAACCAGATCCAAAGGATCGGGTGAATTACCGAGCGATTTGCTCATCTTGCGGCCGAGTTGATCGCGGATTATATTATGGAAATAGACGTCGCGGAATGGCACGAGGTCTTCCATTTCGGTGCGAGGCGTACCATCGGCTTTCGGCACATCCTTCATGAATTCAAGGCCGCCCATGATCATACGGGCAACCCAGAAGAAGATAATATCCGGTGCGGTCGAAAGTAGATTACCCGGATAGAACGTCTGTAAATCCGGAGTATTCTCCGGCCAGCCAAAGGTAGCGAACGGCCAGAGCCACGATGAGAACCAGGTATCGACAACATCAGGGTCCTGATGCAAATGACCGGTATATCCTGTAGCATCGGCTTTTGCACGAGCTTCTTCTGCCGTGCGACCTACGAAGATCTCACCACTGCCACCATACCAGGCCGGAATACGCTGTCCCCACCAGAGCTGGCGCGAAATACACCAGTCACGGATATTGGTCATCCAGTGGCGATAAGTATTTATCCAGCGTTCAGGATGAAAACGGATGAGCCCGTCTTCTACCACTTTAAGAGCCGGTTCAGCGAGCGGTTTCATTTTTACGAACCACTGATCGCTAAGGTACGGCTCAACCATTTCGCCGCCGCGCTCTGAATATCCTACGGAATGGGTATATTCTTCGATCTTTTCTACAAGCCCGAGCGCCTGCAGATCTTCAATGATCTTCTTTCTGGCAACGAAGCGATCGAGGCCGTTATATGCACCACCCTGCTCGTTAATCGTAGCATTGGGGTGCATCACATTTAACTGTGGCAGGTTATGACGCAGGCCGATCTCAAAGTCGTTCGGATCGTGAGCCGGGGTAATCTTTACGCAACCGGTACCGAATTCTTTGTCCACATAATCATCGGCAATGATCGGTATTTCACGGTTCATTAGCGGCAACATCAGCTTGCGGCCAATAAGCTTCTGGTAGCGCTCGTCGAATGGGTTAACCGCTACTGCAACGTCGCCGAGCATCGTCTCCGGACGTGTAGTGGCAATAATAATAAATTCAGGCTCATCGTCTTTTCGATCGATAAGCGGATAGCGGAAGAAATGCAGTTTACCCTGCGTCTCTTTATAAAGAACCTCTTCGTCAGAAAGAGCCGACTGTGCAAGTGGCGACCAGTTAATGATTCGCTTACCGCGATAGATCAGTCCCTTCTCATATAAACGCACAAAGGCTTCGGTAACGGCTTTATAATAGCCATCGTCCATGGTAAAGACAAAACGGCGCCAATCGGGGCCGCAGCCAAGGGCGCGAAGCTGCTTCTCGATAAAATCGCTGTGTTTATGCTTCCACTCCCATACGCGGTCGATAAAAGCATCGCGGCCGAGATCATGGCGGGTCTTCCCTTCTTCACGAAGCTGCTTTTCTACTTTTGTCTGAGTAGCAATACCGGCATGGTCGGTACCCGGCATCCAAAGTGATTCATGGCCGAGCATCCGGTGGTAGCGGATATAGGTATCCTGAATCGTATTATTCAGCGCATGGCCCATGTGCAGAATACCGGTAACATTCGGTGGCGGCATGCAGACGACGAACGGAGCTTTATCGACGGCACGGCGGCCGGTGGGGTCCTGCGGGGCCTCGTCGGGGCGATAAGCGTAAAACAGGCCACCGGCCTCCCAGGACGCATACCAGCGTTTTTCAACATCCTGCGGGGCGTAAGCCTTTGCTAGCTCTGTAGTTCGGGTATCTGACATGAAACGGTACTGTTAGTATTTGATAATCAAATAATAACAGTATTGAATGCGGGAGGTTCAAAAAACTGGAAATAACTTCAAAAGCAACATTTTTTTGCTCTTAGTGTTACTATTTTATGAAATACACCCTCTTTTGTTTTTTAACAGTTCTAAATATTTTAGCTTTTACATCGGAAACAAGAGCACAATATTTTTCTTTTAGGGAGACAACCTACCCACCGCCAAAAGATCCTTTTGTAACTTTACACTTATTAGATTCTGACAGAGTATTGGGAATTGATTCTAGATTTAATTTATGGGTTTCAGATAATTTAGGAGTTAGTTGGATTGTTAAATTTCCTAATGTGTATGGCTTTGCTATTGGAAAAAAGAATGAAATAATTATTTCAAACAATGGTATTCTCAATTATTCATACGATAATGGAAATACATGGACACCCGATACAATACTAGCGGATTATTTTATCAAACAAGTTGCAGTAGATTCACAAAATAATAGGTATCTTTGGGCTGAAAGAAAAGATTCAAACTTTGGTCAAATAATAATTTATAATGACCAGCGTGAGTTACTTTCTATGGGAAGGGCAAAAATTTCAAAAACTCCTTATTTTGCACCCTTTAGCATTTCAGCCGATGGACTTATTATTCTTCAGTTTTCAAGCTATGGCGATTTAATAGAAATTTCTTCTGATAAAGGAAGCAGCTTTCGAGCTTATGTACCTCTTGGCTCTGATCCCAATCAAACATTTTGGACTAAATTTACTACCGATGCCTTTGGAAAAATTTATACATTGGAATGGGATTTTGGTCCACCTGTAAGTCGTTTTGATAAGTATGGGGGGCTATTTGTATCTACCGATTCATTAAAAACTGTTACACCAATTTTAACAAAGGTGTCATTGCTTAGCCTTGCTTTTTATGGTGAAAATTATATGCTCGTAGGGGCAAGGAATAGCTCATTTTTAGTTATTGATAAAAATGGATGGCATCAAGACAGTAATTATCATTGGGGTGTCCCCGATATAATAAGCCAACCAAAGAATGGTAAAATAGTAATTTCTACTGATGCTCTTCAATTTATTATAGGTACAGGTCAAATAGACAACGTTGAAAAGTTTACCCCAGCTTCATCAACTGGAATTACTATTAACCAACACAATCATACCATTGAATTTCAAGCCATTGAACCTCAATCAGTGCAATTACTAATTACAAATGTAATCGGGCAGCAAGTTTACCATGCAAATGATTTCACTTTAAATTCGCGAGTGCAATTAGATATTTCAGGTTATCCAGCGGGAATGTATAATTGTAGCATTATTACTAAGAATGGGAAAATGTATAACAAAAAGATAGTAGTTTATTGATAACTGTTTTTATCGTTGAACACTAAATCTTTGCGTGCTTCCATTTACTCTCAAAAAATATGCACCGGGCTGTAAGTCAGAAACATCAATACTACTGGAGGTAACTACAGCATTTTTAACTTTTATACCACCCACGGTATAAATATCTACTATGATATTGTCGGGGATAGAAGGAGAAAGCGTTATAATAGAACTGGCGGGATTAGGATATACAGACTCTACGGCTTTCTTTTGAGTGTCATCTTCTACTTTTGATACTGGTCTGTGAAGATAAATATACACCGACATTTTACTTGTCGAGACCGCTTGCAAGTAATTATACCATTCATCTCTATTCCCACCTCCCGAATAGTTAGTATGGGTGTGAGAACTATAATAAAAATGATTATCTGCTAATTGAGCAGGATAAAGTTCAATTTTTATAATATTTGAATCACGCAAGATTTGAGGATGTACGAAATGATAATAAGTTTGTTCATAAACTGGAATATTGAGATGGTACTCGAAAGAGTCAATAGTATTTAATAAACTATCAGAACCGATAGTAATGTGAAATCCCCACAGTCGATCTTCCAGACGCAAAGTGTCTCCATTCCTTTGCTCCGATTGAATTTTGAAAAGTTGTGTCTTTGAAACTAGTATTGTCTCGTTTATATCTGTTGGGTTACCATTACCAAAGCCGCCACCATTGTCATAATAAGAATGAGACATCTTAAGGTCATTCATTATGATCTTAATGGAATCTATAGAGGTTTGAGCGTTTGCGACAGTAAAACATAGCAAATATAACCCAAAAACGGCAGACCGAATTAGTACTCGTTTCATATTGTTTTACCTGTTATTATTTGTAACACATAGAGGTCTTAAAAGTTTTATTCTCACCTAAAGTCATTAGTCAACTATAGGATCTGGAAATACAAGCGGAGTAGTGTCATACCTACCATATCGTATATATCCTATGGCATCTTTTCTATTTACCAATTAACTGTTGAAAACTCCAAAGTATCATATCGTCAATGTAAAATGATGACCATGATGTCGATAACTCGGATTTTTAGGGAAAGCAGACGAAATAGGATAGCCCATAAATGAAAAATCCCGCGGAGCTTACACTTCACGGGATTTTTTATTTGCTTACAATAAAGCTTATTCCATATCGTCCGGTGGCATCTGGTTACCGATGTTATCGTTGTCGTCGTTTTGATAGTTACGACGTCCGCCACCACGATTCTGATCGTATCCGCCTCCACCGCCTTGATTGCCATACGGTCTGCGTTGTTGGTATCCACCGCCTCCGCCGCCTTGGTTATAGCCTCCACCACGGGGTTGGTATCCACCGCGTCCGCC
>CAYOJJ010000009.1:0-140035 GCA_964404255.1 uncultured Alphaproteobacteria bacterium
GGCGGGGTTGCACAGGCAGGAAACTTCCTGCTGGAGCCGGCGCGCAAAGCATTGCACGACCATGTGCTTGAGCATCAACGCGGCTGGGTAGAGATCAGAACGGCAAAGCTCGGTACCAAAGCCGGTGTGATCGGTGCGGCACTGCTTACCAAATAAGTGTATGAAATTCCTTGAAAAAATTATTGCTGCCCAACGAACGAACCGTTCGTATTTATGTGTCGGTCTCGATACCGATCTGAATAAGCTTCCGGATATCCTTAAGAAAGAGAAAGATCCGGTTGCCGCTTTTAATAAAGCGATCATCGAAGCCACAAAAGATCTTGCCTGTGCTTATAAGCCGAACCTGGCGTACTACGAGGCTAACGGGGCAAAAGGTTTAGAAAGCGTTACCGCGACCCTCGAAGCAATACCAGAACATATTTTTACTATCGCCGATGTAAAACGTGGCGATATCGGCTCGACGAGCGATCAGTATGCTATTGCCTTTCAAAAAACTATTCCCTTCGATTGTGTAACGCTGAGCCCATACATGGGCTTTGATTCGGTAGAGGTCTTCCTAAAGGATGAGAGTAAGGGAGCGTTCTTTTTAGGGCTTACTTCGAATCCTGGCGCCCGCGATTTCCAATATCTTGAGCTTGCTTCGGGAAAGAAATTATACGAGCAGGTAACGGAAACCGTAAATAAATGGAATGAGCCAAAGCGTAACTGTGGCCTGGTAGTAGGAGCTACTAAGCCCTCCGAGCTTGAAGCTCTGCGAAATCTAGCACCCGACCTTCCATTTCTTATCCCGGGCGTCGGTGCGCAGGGTGGTTCACTCGAAGAAGTATTAAAAGCCAATGGAAACGGTGTTGCCCTTATTAATGCCAGCCGCTCGATTACCTATGCTTCAAAAGGAAGCGATTTTGCCGAAGCCGCACGCAAAGTGGCCGAGGAATTAGTAACAGCTATGCGGGCTTTTATGTAGGTTATGGCGGGTGATCTGGTGATCAGATTATGGAATGAGTCCGATTCGGTCAGTGAACTGACAGCCTTATTACATCGCTCTTATAAATCGCTTGCTGATATGGGATTGCGCTTTCTTGCTACTCATCAGGATGATGAAACGACGCTCGATCGTATCTCAACCGGCATTTGCTATGTTGTGGAGCAGGACGGAGCTTTGGTTGGTACGATTACTTTATATCTACCCGATGGAAAAGGCGGCACGCCATGGTATGATCGTTCCGATGTAGCAAGGTTCGGACAGTTTGCCATCGAACCTAAGTTGCAGAAACAGGGCATTGGCGCTAAACTCATGGATGTGATAGAAGAGGAAACGGCCAATCGCAACATTCCCGAGCTTGCGCTCGATACTGCCGAACCTGCAACTCATCTTATCCGCTACTACGAAAAGCGTGGATACCGGTTTATAGAACATACGCCGTGGGATGTCGTAAATTACCGAAGCGTTATTATGAGTAAAACGCTTCGATGAAAAAAAGCGAACTTCAGGAATCGCTCCTTCACCATATTTGGAAATCCCATGAGCAGTACTTGGTTACTACTCCGAGACTCGTTGATGGTTCTTCGGCGACGATCATTTCTGCCGGTACATTTAATACCTTTCGCGGCGGTCCGGATTTTCTTGGGGCTGAAATCCTTCTCGATGGTTTTCGCATTCAGGGCGATATAGAATTGCATCGTCATACAGCAGATTGGTCTCATCATGGTCATACTACCGATAGCCGGTATTCTTCAGTTATATTGCATGTGGTAATGGATAATGATAGCGAGTATAGGGCTGACCCAGATATTCCTATACTTGAACTCCGGAGTAATCTGATGTTCGATGAGAAAGCATTTTGGAGACAGCTATTCCAGCGGCATTATGATCGTTCTCCGGAGCTGCCGTGCTTCCCGCATAATCTGGCAGTACCGATGAATCGAAAACATAAGCTGCTTCATACTGCCGCTGAATTGCGGCTTGAAGAGCTGATCTCAAGAGTTGCATCGCCTACGGTGCAAGGGCTATTGGATCGTGTTTATGAAAAAGTACTCGATGCGCTGGGCTATAGCCAAAACCGTCAGCCGATGGCGGCGCTTGCCAAGGCACTTCCCAGGACGTTGCTTCAGGAAATCAGGGACAGAGAACCACTTGCTTCTTTGCATCAGATATTTGAAGCGCTTTTCTTCGGTGTTGCAGGTTTGCTCGAAGCTCCGAATCCAAAGTATCCTGCCGAGTCGAATGAATATCTTATTACTCTGCGAAGCCATTGGGAAGCCTTAACGGTCAGCTACCCAATAGCACCGGTACTAAGCAAAGGCGATTGGGCATTCTTTCGTATTCGCCCGGTAAATTCCCCCTATCGAAGAGTGGCTGCTGCCGCTTCTCTGGCGGCAAGATATTTTTCCCGAGAAAATTTTTCGATTAATGAAGATATTGTTCTCGAAGATGCCGAGCAGTGGTGGGCACTTAGAACTTCTTATAAAAGTGTATTAGATAGTCCCTATTCACTTCTCGGAGAGGAACGGCGCGCGGCTATTTACCTTAATGTTATTCTTCCCGCACGAATTGCTTTTCTTCGGATGCAGGCCCAGGATCGACTGCAGCCATTCAAAGAAAAAGATATTATGAATGAATGGTTTGCTCTAAGCTCTGCTTCAACAGCCTCGTACGTATCGATTATTGAACAGGAATTACTTGAAGGAGAACACATAAAAACAACGGCGAATGAGCAAGGAGCACTTTATCTCTATCGTAGTTATTGCACGCAACTTCGCTGTAATGAATGCCCGGTTGGAAAAGAAATCCTTTCCAAGGGAATTGCAATTAATGGAGTGTCTTCTTAGCGGCTCTTATTTGGTTAAGGAGTTCCGGCATTGCTTTTGCAGCAGGCTCCTGAATAGAGCAATCGGCTCTATGGGAAAGATCGGTACGCTCCGGATTGATCTCCAGTACTACTTTTCCAAGCTGTAAAGCAAGAAAGGGAAGCGAAGCGGCAGGATAGACCTGAGTGGATGTGCCAATAGAAAGAAAGAGCTCGCAATCCCGGGTAGCCTGCTCAGCACGATCCCAGGTTTCGATTGGCAGTTCTTCTCCAAACCACACTACACCCGGCCTGATAAGTCCGCCACAGGTTTTACAATGAGGGACATCTCTTTCTTCCTCATTCAGATCGTACGCGAGCCCGCATTCTAAACAGCGATGCTCGAGCAGTGAACCATGAAGTTCATGGACAATCGTAGAGCCGGCCCGGCGGTGAAGTCCATCGACATTTTGAGTAATGACATCGACGCGGCTTACTATTCGTTCCAGATCGGCGATCGCATAATGTGCCGCATTCGGCTTTGCATCGTTGACGACCGAGCGGCGATATTCATACCATTGCCATACTCGTTCGGGGTTAGCCATAAAGGCCGAAAGATTTGCCAGCTCCTGCGGGTTGAATCTCGCCCAGATGCCATCCGGTGCCCGAAAGGTCGAGATGCCGGATTCTGCCGATACTCCGGCGCCCGTAAAAACAACTACCCGTTCGAGGGTTGGAAATAATTCTTCGATCGATGTCATAGATAATTCAACGGCAGAGCGATTCTATTGAGTTCTATAGGGACAAACCCGCACGCTCTATCGTTTTACACGGCGAATGTCTCTTCTTCGAGCGTACCGGATAGTTGTAATCGCCATACTACTTACTGCCCTTGGAATATCGGCAGTGACGGCACGCCGGCATCCTAAACGAAAACCTGCGCCTAAAAAACATACTTCAGCCGTCCATAAAGAGCGGCTCTCGCGTGAAGCAGAGCTCGCCCAAATTCGCAGAGAAATTGTCGAGACCGAACGCCAGATAGCCGAACACTCTCACAAAGAACGCTTAACAAAAAAACAGCTTGCCGCCCGCGATGCCGAAGTTAAAAAGCTTCAGGCACGATTAGCTGGTCTTAGAGCGAGAGCCGAAGAACTACGATCCGAAGAAGCGGAGCTCGATACTTCTATCAAGCAAACTTCTAATACCATCGATACCTTAAAGACACGCTATGCTACCGAGGCATTACATCGGTATATTACCGGCGCTTACCGCGAGAAGCCTTCGACGGGCAGTGGCCTTGACGATCCCATAGAGGAAGCAGCTCATCGCCGCAGCGCTTACTTTGCTTCCTTATCTGCCAAAGCGGTAAGTAAAAATAAATCCACGCTCGATTCTTCCAAAACATCGCTTACCGAAAACAGGGAAGAAGTTGCTTCGATGCTCGGAGCTCAGCTTGGGGCAATTAATGAGACCACAGCCCAGCAGCACGAACGCGAAGCTGAACGGCAACAGACTCAAAAAGAATTGCAGACGATCCAGGCCCGCAAAGCAGCCTTACAAAAAGAACTCGATAAGCGTAAACAAAGCGCGAAGCGCCTCGAAGCGATCATTGCTTCATTAGCGGCAAAAGAAGAAGCAGAGATTCGCCAGCGAAAGGAAGCGCTGAAAAAGCGCGAAGCCGAGCGAAAGAAAAAACGGAAAGCCGGAAAGAAGCTGACTCAGCAGGAGCAGAAGCAGGAGCGGCTCGATAGCGAAGAGCAAAAAAATCTTGCCGGCCCGCATTCGCTTGGCTGGCCCACGAGCTCTCATCGTATTGTGCAGGGGTTCGGCGAGCAGCGCAATAAAGAGCTTGGCACGGTAACCGTCAATCTCGGTATCGATATCGGCAGTTCGAAAGGTGCTGTTGTTCATGCTGCTGAAAAAGGAAAAGTGGCATTAGTGAGTTCATTACCAAGCTATGGCACTCTGGTTATTATTCGCCACGGAGGCGGAATACTTACGGTCTATGCAAATCTGGAATCAACAGCCGTTTCCACGGGCTCTGTCGTTACGAAAGGAGAAACGATCGGTCGCAGTGGCAGTAATAGCGAGCTTGGAGAGATCCTGCATTTCGAGGTTTGGAATGGCAGGACCAAGCAAAATCCCTTACGCTGGCTTAATAAATAATGATGGCGGCCCGCTTGAGCCGCCATCAGGTATTTATCATCGTCCAGGATGCATTTTTATAACTTCTTGTGCAGAGATAGGCGCTTATTATGATATTAGCGACAATTAATTCACAATGCTAAAGCGCGATTGCACTAACGCGCCCGGCATCGAAGCTGCTAAGAAATATACGCCGCTTGCCAGACTGGCAACATTATACCGAAGCTCGAACGTACCGGCATTTTTATAGCCTGAGAATACGGAGGCGATCCGTTTACCCGATGCATCGTAAATAGCGAGATCGAGCGTACCGCTGGTTGCGAGCGTCGTGCGGATCGTCATTTCACTCGAAGCAGGATTCGGTACCGTGCTTACCGAGCGAATTGAGCTTGGCATGCTGATGCGAATACCAGAATTAGCAACCGGCTTCTCATTCCAGAAGCCGAACTGCCCGGTAGTAATACCATTGGAAGCTTTGCCGGTAGCGGCTTGCCCTGCCGTCACATTAGCAATGGTCGTCCCGTTAGAAGCTACGCCGCCTCCGTCGCTGACCACCGCTTTTTGCAGTACTATCTGGGCCGAAGCAGTGCCTGCCATCAGCAGAACGGCAATAGTAAAAAGAGGTAGAATGGATTTCATACTACGATCCTGTTCTAAAATTACTGATTGATGATCAGGTAGTTAAAGGTGACATTACCGGTAACAGCACCACTAAGAATACCCGATAGCACCGATACTACAAATGAACCATTCGATTGAGAAGCGATCTGAAGAGGCAGTGTCAGGCTGCCCGCTCCTGTGGTGGTGATCATAATGATCGAATTTGCTTTTACCAATGCGTTGGTGATCGTTGTTGTAGTTTGGCCAAGGTTGATCTGGCCCGAACCAACAGCACCGATAAGTTTAAGGCCGCCGGTCACTTTTAAGGCTGCTTCACCGGCTGCCGATGTGCTCACTTCCAGTGCATCTCCCACCGTCGATTGGATAGTAGTTTTTCCATTTGTCGCGACATCAAGAACAGTAGTATTCGAAGCATTGACGGCCGACATCAGTTTTGCCGTAGCATCCGAAGCTTCGTTTTTTATTGTCAAAGCGGCGGTACCACTGGCATTTGCAACGGCATTAATAGCAGCACCGGCCGAGTTATGAAGGTCGAGTGTTGCCTGCGATGCAGCAGAACTGGTAGCCATAATAGCAGCTCCTGTCGAAGCAGTCGCATTCACAGCCGCTCCAAGACCGGTATTAATAAAACTGGCAGCAGAACCACCTAAGGTATTGGTGATACTGAATGCAGAGCCGGAGGAAAGATCGACCGACTTAGTAAAGGGCAGTGATAACCCACCCCCGCCGGAGCCACTGAAACTGAGGCTGATGGTATTGCCCTGTGTGTTAACGCTCAGATCGCCGCCACCCTGGAAATTGACAGCACCGCTTAAGCCATTAACGCTCGTTACGAGGCCGCTATCGAGCAGCGAACCATGGATCTTTCCGGATCCATTGAGCACTAAAAGAGTATTAGGTTTTGCGCTATCGGCAGTAGAAACTCCAAAGCCTCCGACGGCATTTGCGTTTGCAGCCACTTCGGCAGTTAGGGATTTTAAAGAACCGGCAAGCGAAAGACGCGGAGCAAGCTCGCTCTGTCCATCGATCGTAATACCGAGTTCATAATCGGTCGAGGCATTGACTCGTAACGAATCGGTACCTTTGCTTCCGACCATAGTCGAGAAATATCCATCGACCGTAGTTATTGTTTGAGTTTCCGTATAAGCGAGTGCACCAGTTGCTTTAGAATAGATATTCGCAACCAGAGTATGAGCACCGTCGGCTACTGTAGCGCCGGTGGTGGTGGTCAGCCGTCCCTGTAAAGAGAATTCTCCGCTTACCGAAGAAGAAGCGGTTTGGGCGAACCCTGCAGAAAAAAAGAACAAGCAGATGAGGGCTGCAACGCAGCACGATGTAGCATTCTTCATAATCGTGAATGGAAAGTTAGTGAATACAACGTCCGAGCGTAATGGCAATAGCAGCCATCAGGAAGCTATTTCGCTTGGCAGATGGGAGTTCGTAGCTTCACGGTTCTGGTAAATATCTCAGACAAGAATGATTACGTAAGAGTTACGTAAAGCGGATTTGAAGAGGCAGGATCGGAACTTACTCTTTGAAAAAAGAACTGATATTTTGTGACCAGGTACATCATACTACCCCTATTGATCGGTCAATGGTTCGCCGGGACGACGCGGTTATTCAGCCAGGTCATATTGAATTCCTCGGTTTCGTTGCGTAGTGGTTCAGGATTTCAAATTATTACGACGTTCGTGGAAGATACCGCTTATCTTCGGATATGGAAGGCGGATGGTACTGTTGTATCGGCACTGGATTCTTCTGATATCCTCATAACAAAAGGCAGTGACACCGCAACAATAATCCGCTTTGAAAAGACAACCTCTCTTACTGCTCATGGGCTTGGGATCAATTTCATCCTGGATAACTCCAGTTCGATGTTTCATTCCTATGACACGCTGACAAAGTATCTGGATGTACTGCTCGATTCCATCCCCGGCGATCCTTCGTTTTCTGCAGTTGCCTTCGATAACAGTGAACGGCAGCCAACGTACGATGGTACCAGAAGAGAAGGGTTATTTATTGCTTCGAGTGCCCATACTATGGAGCGGCCGCTTATTCGGCGGTTCTATCATTTCTTCGATACCATTCGCACGAATCTTACCCCACTTTATGATGCGATCTGGAGTTCGCTTGAGCATATCACCGACCGACGAATAAAAGGAGATTCGTTGCGAACGGATGTCGCCCTTATTGTTACCGATGGTGACGATAATTGCAGCGGGCATTCTATTACCGATCTTGAAGCATTGATCCACGCCATGAAGTTACCGTTGTATGTGATCAATTACCGTTCGCAGCCGGATGGCTCTTTTATCTGGCTCATTACCAAAAGCGGGGGACATGGGTATCTTGCCGAAACCTTACCGGAGCTTCGTGCGGCATTAAAACAGGTCGTTACTACCCTGACCACCGGATATAAAGTGGTGTTCTCTTATCCTTTTGGCGGACCTTCAGTTATACATTAGACAGGGAATTCTCTGTCTTGAATTCTTGTCAATTTATTATACATCTTCTTACACCCAATGGTAAAAGCATCCCTTGCTCTTCTGGCGATCTGTTGTATTATTTTTATCGGATGTTCTTCCCCGGATACCGTGCCCGATGGCCCATTCTATAACGGCAGTAAATTTATGCCATTAACCGTTGGAAATTATTGGATCTATCGCGTGCAGGCCTTCAAAGATGACGGTACTCAGCTTGTCGATGTACCCGATACGCTTATAGCAGTTAAAAAGGATACGGTATATGGAATTGAAACCTATTCTATAAAAGAAAATAGACTTAATACCTATGTCTATTATTTCGACGGCGACACCACCTTTCAACTCCAGGTTGTTTCAAGTAGCGATACCTTGCGCTCTATCCTTGGTGTAAATTCGATGAATGACGGGGATCAGGTAGTACTGATGGATGTAGTGAAGCCTGATAAGAGCATATTCCGGGATATTCTTCGCCAGGATTCTTCAAAATCGCTTATTAAGACCGGTTTTGAGGATTTTACCTGCTTTAAAATAAGAGAACTGGGCGTGGAAGGGACAACCGATATTCCGGATACGACGACGGTACTCGTTTCTTATTATGCACCCAGGAAAGGGCTTATCCGCACGGAAACGTACTTTAAGAGCAATAATACCGGGCATATCTATTTAGCTTCTACCATGGACCTGACCTCCTATTATGTACAATAATCATTTTTTATTGGTCTTTTATTCTTGCCTATGTAACTTCAACGGCGATCGACAGTTTTTATGTTGAGGATTGTGTGAGACAAAGCTATCTATTGCCATATAGTATTATTTTTTTCTTCTTATTACTGCCGTTGGCAAGCGTCCGAAGCCAATCCGGTTTTCAGGAGCAATTTACCCTAAGCCGCGGCGTGGATATCCTTTGTGCTTGTGAAACCCGTGACGGTGGGTATATGCTTAGCGGGGGATATTATGCAAAAGACCAATTTGTATATAGCCGTCCGTTCCTTATAAAATTAGATGGCAATGGAAAAGTACTTTGGGCTAAACTGGTAGAACAATCCAACTTTACACCCCCGACTTCTATCTTCCAGGATGTTAACGGAGATTTTATAACGGGCTCCAGTTTCTCAGCAAACCGGGGTAATACCTTGCGCTTTGATTCCACCGGAGAATTGAAATGGTTCGATCTGCATATTGGAGGATATACTCTTTATCCGACGGCAGATAGTGGAGTAATAGGTATTACCGGAGATAATATTATAAAATTAGATAAATCGGGTGAGCGGATATGGCAGCGAAGTGTCAGTAACGAGCATGTTCTCGATAGCGAAGCTATTAATAACACCATGTGCTTTACTGCCGATGGAAACTATGTTATCGGTGGTACTACCTCTATCGTTTCTCAGGGTGATGAAGTCGCTGTTTTTGCGGAGCAATTTTCTTCGAGCGCCGATCTTTTGTGGCGACATCAGTACTATTCCACTATTGCACCGTATCTTTATTGCCGGGCCTCCTGCAGTATGCCCGATAGTGGATTTACACTGTTCGGAGGTACCACTAATAAGTTTGGTATTCCCGATCACCCCTACTTATTTCAATGCGACAAGTACGGCAGAGTAAAATGGGCACGGGAAATAGACGCGATCGGTAATGTAAATCCGATCGCCATCACGAGCTTCCCCGATGGATCGGTACTTGCAATGGGTGATCAGACTATCAAGTTATTCTATGCTGACCGTGGTTTTGTATTCGTCCCTTCTATATTATTTTTCAAATTATCGGGAAATGGTACCTTGCTCTGGACGAAATATATGAGTATTCCTGATTTCGCTCTTAATGCGGCGAGTATTACCAGAGCAGGTGAAAAAATTCTTTTATCCGCAAAGATCAATGGAAAAACCTCTCCTTCGAGAACAAGTTTTTTCTCTGTGCTCGATACCACGTTTTCCGGATGTTTTCTCTCCGATACAATGGCATTGGCACAGCCCGACTCGTTAAGGGTGCTCGAAGGTTATACCGTGGGTTTTGGCGATTCATTGCCTCACCGTATCCTCGGATTTGTTGTTACTCCTACCGATATACAAATGCAGCAACTGTGTCTTTTAGATGTTCCTGCGTCGCTGCCAAAGCAAAAAACCGAATCGTATCTTTTCCCAAATCCGGTCTCTTCGGCCACTCTTCAACTTGAATGCAGCCAGTTGGAAGAAGGGGAATATACTATTTTCATCAGTAATATTCTTGGGGTTACTGTGTGGTCTGAAAAGGCAATAATAACTCCCGCGCAGGAGATACTTCCGTTATCGGTTGCAGCTATTGCTCCTGGTAGTTATTCCGTAGAGATTCAGCGGGCCAAAGGACCAAGAATATATATCGGAAGATTTATTAAGGAATAGTAAATTACTATTGCAGATGGCTCGAGAGAAGCCTGGAGCGATGTTTAAGGATCATCGATCCTGCTGCATTGCGCTCAAAATGCTCTACCATTATCTGACCTATATTCGGCGAAAAATAGAGATGATCTTCCTGATAGACAGTATTAGTTTTATCCTGAAACCAGGCCGTTAGATATTCATAACAACTGTAATTACCGGCTGGAACACTTATCGACTTATCTTTTCCGGCGACGGTATAACGCGTGTACAGAGTGATGGAAGTATCTGATTTACCGGGCCGTTGAATAGTCATTTGCGTGGTCTGGGTAAATCGCCCGTCGCGAAAAGCATCTCCTACCGAGGCAGGATATTTGATATATAAATAAGGCCCTTCAGAGAGATTATCCGTTGAATAAAGACCATCGCTATGTTTGGTTACATACCTGCCATCGTAATCATAGAACGTTTCGTTCTTAGGGGAAAGGCGTGTCTGAGGGGATATTTTAATCGTATCATTCGCCTGAGCATGGGAAGAACCATCGGCTGAGAAGTCACTATTATCCATAACCCAATAATATCCTACATTCAAAGGGATAATAAAGGCATTTGGATCATCGGTACTTCCGCTGGTACCGGAGTCCGAACAACCAAATAGGA
The DNA here is from genome assembly GCA_964404255.1 of uncultured Alphaproteobacteria bacterium. Lineage (GTDB taxonomy): Bacteria > Bacteroidota > Ignavibacteria > Palsa-1295 > Palsa-1295 > JAFDZW01. The sequence continues at coordinate 11,050 of CAYOJJ010000009.1, forward strand.
TAAAAGAAAAGAGTGCAAGCAGAAGAAACGATCGGTTCATAGCAGGTCTGGGTAATACAAACACCGTATCAAAATACTTTCGCTATAAGTAAAGTTCTCAATTCTTGCTTATTCATACTGGGAAGCTTCCTTTTCTAAACGCTGTTGCATTACCCATGGCAACAGAACAAGAATATATCTTAGGGATCAATCAGCAAGAACTTGATCGGCTTGGCTTTCAGCACGGAGTCTGGAAAAAAGTAACGGATGAATTTTTCGATAGGATCGGTGTAGGTCAGGGGTGGCATTGTCTCGATGTCGGTGCCGGTCCGGGATTTGTTAGCATCGATCTTCGCGAGCGTGTAGGTAATAGCGGCTCCGTCACGGCACTCGAACCTGGCTTCCTTTATCTCGAACATTTCGATTCGGTCATTCGCAACCGGGGATGGAATAATGTATCCTACGTGCAGGGCACGGCCGAAACTGCCGATCTGCCTCATAAACACTACGACCTGATCTTTGTAAGATGGGTTATCGGCTTTGTACCCGATCCGGCATTATTTATTTCTAATCTCACCCAATTCTTAAAGCCCGGGGGTGTACTGGCCATTCAAGATTATCTCTATTCCGGCCTTGGCCTCTATCCAAAGGGCGGAGCCTTCGATGGAGCACTTGAGATGGTGATCCGGCATTGGGCAGTCAGCGGTGGCGATGCTTTTATTGCCGCCCGAATCCCTCGCTTATTTAAAGATAATGATCTTGAAGTTATCGATTATTCCCCTCATTGTCAGGCCGGAGGACCGGATAGCGATGTGATAGAATGGGCCGACCGCTTCTTTACCAAGCACATGCACTTAATGGTGGAGAGCGGCGCAACGACTGCCGAAGAGGGACAGGCGATGCTTGACGATTGGTATGCTCATCGGAATAATCCCGATACCATATTTTGCTCGCCGATCCTTGTGGATGTGGCCGGAAAAAAGCGCGAATGAAAGAACAAGCCACACCGGAACTTGCAGCATTACAGAAAGAACTCGACGAACTGATCGAGAAGCTTCCTGCCGCGCGGGAAGATGATTCAGCGATATTATTCGAGACTGAAGCCAATAACCCATTCATAGAAAAACTTTCCCGTTACAGAAAAGGGAATCTCGATAAAACACCTATCGTAGAGCCTTCTGCCTTAGAATCCGGTGTATCGATGATCCTTGAAAGCGCACTTCGGGCGAAAGACCTGATCAATAAAGAAGTGTCGCGCATTCCGATGCAGCGGCATACGGCAAAGCATTCGGTCTACTACCGGCTGGGGGAAGCAAAAGATTATATTGACCTTCATTTTACCGAAGAGATCGATCTCGGCGAGATAGCTTCGGTAGCCTGCCTTTCCCAATATCATTTTATCCGGCTCTTTAAGAGTGTATTCGAGATCACCCCTTATCAATATGTCCTGCTGCGGCGACTGGAAAAAGCCGCGGAATTGCTCCGTGAAACCGATACCAGCATTGGCGACATCTGTATGATGGTGGGAATAGAGGGGCTGGCCCAGTTTTCAGATGCTTTCAAAAAGCAGTTTGGGGTGGCTCCGAGCAAATACCGTACGGCCTGCGCAAAGTTCTGATTTTAGCAATTTTTCGAAACCACCCCGGGGGTCTTATCGGGTATTTTTGAATCATAATTAATCACAAACCTTTTTTGAATATGCAAAACGAATATCCTGGTTTATATAGTACCCCGGAATTGGAAGAGATCCAGAAAGAGATCTTCGAAAAGCGTCAGCGCATTATTGAGATCTTAAAATCCCGCGCTCATAAAGTCGATAAGCCGTACGTCCTTGTCGATTGGAATAATAAAGAAGTACGGATCGCCGATCTTTTTGGCGATAAGAACGATCTTATTGTAATCCATAATATGGGAAAGGGCTGCCGGTACTGCACGCTCTGGGCCGATGAGATAAACGGTATTTCGGGGCATTTGCAGAATCGCTCGGCTTTGGTAGTCGTCTCGCCGAATACACCGGAAGTGCAGAAAGAATTTGCATCGAGCAGAAACTGGAAATTCAGAATGCTTTCCGATAGGGACATGGAGTTTTCGACCGATATGGGTTTTGCCTATGAAAAAGAAGGCAAGAAATTTGCGACACCCGGGTATTCTACTTTCCATAAAGAGGACGATGGTACGATCACCCGTATCGGTTACGATGAGTTCGGACCGAGCGATATGTACTCGAGCACCTGGCACTTCCTCGAGCTTCTTAAAGAAGGAGAAAATGGCTGGGAGCCCCAGTACAGCTATGCTTCATAAAGGCTCGTTTATCATGACCACGGCCGTCTTTGTCTGCTCGCTCGGGCTGCAGACGGCCGGTTTACAGCCGGCGGTTCCTCCTTGCTGTGCGGCCAAAGTCCGCCAAACTAAGCAAGAGACGATGCTGACGGAAAAGAAAAAGAAGATCAAGCGTACCGAAGCAGAACCAAAGATCGATGCCTAAGTATCGTAGCGCTCCGGATCATTCGTCCGGAGCGCTACGGTATACTTGATCAATCTTCAGAATCAGTGCCATCGACATCGAATTTAAAATTCACAGAATTCGGTAATCGCATCTTTACTTGCTTGCCGGTTCGAGGGGCTTTTTTAGGTGTTTCGTACTTTGCGAGAGGTGCAGTAATCGCAACCGGGCGATCCGGCCCTTTCAGGATATATTTTATGGTGATCGAATACGTAAATTGTACCGAAGGCTCGATCATCTGCGGATTAAGTACCACATCGAATTGGCTATATGGTAATTTGTCATAGTAATACGTGGTCGATTTAGCGGCGGCATTTACTTCCGAGCCTTTTTTATATTTTGTAAGAGCCACTGCTGAATTATTATAAGCCTGATATTGACTATAGCGATCGAGCGGATAAAACGAATTGGAAGATTCGGCAAAGGTTTGCTGCAACGGTTTAAACGTTAAACCCATGCCGGTAAAATCGGTGATCTTATCTTTTATCTGCTTTAAACACTGCTTTCTTAATTCGGCATATTTACCGGCAATGTCATTCACATTATAATCAACCTTAACGATATCATAGATCTCGCTTTTAGCGGCTGCGGTCATGATATCATCCATTAATTCGGGGTTAGAATACCCGACAATAATATTTTTCTTGATCTCATACCCCGTTGGGATCTCATTATACGTATCACTAAACAGTTTTTTCTCAACGGAATATTCATAGACCGGCACCTGGGAAATTTCATCAATAGCGATCTCTTCTTTTTTAATGCCGAGTTTCTTTAACTGGTCGGTGAATCGTTTGATCCGATCGGTGATAAATTGCGTTGCCGAATCGACTGTAGTGCCGTATTGAGTTAAAGCAAAAATCGAAGTATATCCATCGGCCTTTGCATTATAGAGCCCGCTGATGGTAACCTCCATGATCGTATCATTGAGAAATTGAGTGATCGATCGTTGAGACCTATTTTGGTAGGCCGCATTATAAGTAGCATTCCCACCTCTGATTTCATTTCCTCCCTGAGCGAAGGAAGAGGAAATAAGCGAAAAAAAGAATAATAATACAAGAGAAGATATTTTCATGATCGTAGAGAGTATAAAGTGAATTGTACCCGGTACAACTCTTACGATCGGCAGGAAGTCAATGACAAGATAGTGAATTGTTCTTCACGAGGCCGCCGGTTCTTTGGCTTCGCGGGCGATAAGCATTTCGGCAATGGCGCAGGCAATAGCAATTGCTAAGGCGATCTGCCAAAGCTCGACTCCGAATCGCGATTGTTTGATGAATGTGGTAAGATCTTTTTCGGTAGTAGCGATAGGATGATAATTCGCTGGCGCAATACCGGTCTTTTTAATAGCTGTCTGCAGATCGGCTGCCGAAGCAGAGGTGGTATTCGATTCCAGTGTAGAACCATTGATGGCATAAGAGACGATCGGTTCTTTCGATTCGGCATCTTTAAAGATCGAATAAATGCCGGCAAAAGGAGTTTGATCGAGCTGAATATGCTTGCCGCCATTGGCCGTACCCTTAACTTCGATACGAACAGCCTGGGCATTAGGCCCTTTTACCAGTAATCGTTCGCCGGTCTGGACAGAAGCTGTTACAGGTAAGATAAGATCGGCAGGTTCGCCGGTAGTATAGCTCGCCACGGCGAGTTGCTTGCCGCTACTGAGAGAGGAAAGATAGGCGGCACTACGGCGTATCAGCGGCAGGAAGATTGGTTTACGCGGTAGATCGCTATAAGAAAAATTCGGTGGAATAGAGTAAAGCAACACTGTTCCTTTCCCGACTTTTATTTCGGAAAGCAACGGCGAACCATCGGAAAGCTTTATAAGGGAAGTACCGGATTGTGTAAACTTATAATGACGATAGATCTTTGGCGATTCAATGCCGCGTGTATTCGGCAGCGAGTTTTCATCGAACATACCTCGGAAGAACGGATGCGCCAGATCGAATGATGCAATACTGCTATAGGCCGCACCGGTGTTCAGCGAACCCTCGACCGATTGCAATGCCGGAAGCGAGAGCGGAGCGGCAATAGCGGTAAAATCACTTGGTGTAATATCGGCGAGTGGGAAGAGTACTACAGTACCACCGGCAGAAATATATTCTTTCAGGGCGGTAAGGTCTGCAGCCGTAATGGCGGTTGAACCGATCTCTATAAATACGCCATCGAGCCTCGATCGCAGAGAAGGCAGCATTCTCAATTCTTCAAGCCGATGCTCTTCGACAATGTACGATGAAGTGCCATTCTCGCTCAGCGATTGCTCTAAGGCGAGAGCTATGTACTGGCCATCGCCCGGACTATTGGAAAACAAAGCAATATGCTCTGCCGCTGGAAGATCAAGGGTAAGATAGCGTTTATTATCGAAGGCCAGCGCATCTTCTTCCAATTCAGTGCGAACGGCCAGAATCCCCGTTGTCTTCGGGACAGCGCTTAGTGTGACTGTTTCCGTCTTACCGGATGCAATAGAGGCAATGGTTTGCTGGGTAACACGCTCATCGTTATAGAAGAGCGAGACGACAGCATTTTCAACAGCTGATTCTCCGGTATTCCTTATCGTTGCAGAGAATTCGACGCTCCGTCCCTGCTCGAACACTGTAGTAATAGTTTTCAGCGAGTCGATAGAAAGATTTCTCGATGGGGCGCCGGCAGAAATAGTAATGGGGAAAAAGACTGTCTTTTCATCAAACAGTTTTAGTGTAGAATCGCCGGCCGGCAAGGTTTTAAGATTATCGGCCTGGTTATCGGAAATAAGATAGACCTCTTTATTCACATTTGCCGAACGAGCTAACTCTGCGCTGGCAACGTGTAGGGCATTATCCAATTGTGCGGGGGCATCGGTCGCACTAAGATCGGTAATAGCTTTTCGAATTTCCTGCCGGTCATGAAGACGGCGGTATTGTTTACCATTTTCGATCGAAGCTATCGGTACGATGATGAGCTCATCTCCATCTTCAAGAGCATCCGATATTTTGATAGCAGCGTCCTGAGCCTGCTTAATGTACGTGCCCGAAGTATTTGCCCGCATCATCGAGGCCGAATTGTCGAACAGCAGGATAGCCGTAGTGTTTGCATGAGAAGCACCGAGAAAGCTGCCCATTGTCCCGCGTAATGCCGGCCGGGAAAATGCAAGGACTAGGCAAGCGATCAATAGCGTCCGAAGAATAAGGAGCAATAACTGGCGGATCTTTACTTTCCGCATCGAGCTCTTTTCAAGCTGCTTTAAAAACCTGATGGAGCTGAATTCAACCCGGCGGGCCCGTCGTTGGGCAAACAGGTGAAAGAGTACCGGAAAACTTGCGGCTACCAGGGCAAAGAGGGCATAAGGATTTAAGAACGTCATCAGTGTACGATAAGCAGACGATGATATTCTTTTTGACCGCTACTGGTAATGATCTCGAGCCGGTAGGTCCCGGAATGAAGAGTAGATAGATCCAAACGGGCAAATTCCTGTCCGGCACTCATCGATCCGGAATAGACTTCCCGGCCGATAGCATCGATAATATGAAGCTCTACTGTTTCGCTGCTCAGACCGGAAATAGTAACGATACCTGAGCTCGGGGTCGGATATATTTCCCAGGCCGTATGATTTTCAATGGTGGAAATACCGGACGTCGTTTTTATTATGGTGTCGCCGATATAAAAATAGAAAGAAGAATCCGGCGCCGTTCTTGGAAGGAGTGTTGCAGTATCGGCGCCATCGGTTGCCTTAACATAATATCGTATCAGCGTCCCTTTAGCCAGCGCCGGGAATGTTGCCGAATAGATCAGCGAATCTTCCGCTAAACCTAAAAGCAATGAATTAGAAAACGTACTATCATTGACAGAGTATACGATCTCTGCCTGCTTGATCTTATTATTCGCTGCGATCGGCACACAGACCGAATAGATCGTATCGTGGCGGGAAAGCCGTTGGTGACCGATGATCGTACCGAGCTTTAATGCGGCATTGTAGGCATCGAGTCGTCCATGTCCGTAACTATTATTTGCCAGTTGCGATTCGAATAGGATGCCCGTTTGCAAAATAGCATTGCGGATTTGTTGTGCTGTAGCTTCAGGATGAGCCTCTTTTATTAACGTGCAAGCACCTGATAGCAGGGGAGTAGCATCTGAGGTACCCGTAGCATTGAATTGAATGCCATTTTGATCGTAGGTAGGAATATCCACTCCGGGAGCACAAATGTCCGGTTTTATACGGCCATCCGGTGTCGGCCCGTTAGAAGAAAATGAAGCGATCGTATCGTCGATTCGCAGTGCACCACAGGAAAGAATGCTATCGGCATCCGAAGGAGTGAGCAACGCTGGCGGATCCTGAAAGCCGGCATTTCCTGCGGCTGTACAAACCAGCACTCCAAGACGAACAGCCCGCTGGACCGCTTTTGCGGAGATCGTAGTCTTGCCATCGAGATCGGGATATTCATAGCTTACAAACCCGCTATCGAAACCACGATATCCAAGCGATGAAGAAGTAATATCCACGCCGCGGGATTCCATCCATTCAAGCGCTGCCGCATAATTATCTTCTTCGAGGGGTGTTTCGCTTCTGAGATCTTCCGTTTTTGCCAGCATGATTGCAGCATTATATCCCGGGCCGATAACGGAATCGGGATAATAGCCGGTAGCAATGGCCATGACAGCAGAACCGTGACCATCCTGATTCCAGACGTCGTTCTCCTGATTGGAAGTAATGGAATCATGAAAAATAAAATCGTATTCACCGATAACGTTACGGGTTTTGACGACGTCCATATTCCGCCAGTTAAATCCGCAATCAAGAATACCGAGAGTTACCCCTTTGCCGGAGAATCCCATTTTATGCAATGGGACGGCATTGATCTTATTCAATACTTCGGCTGAAAACCCGTAATGATTTACAATCGTATCGTAGCCGCAGTATTGATCGCTCGGGGTAGCAGTCAGCGATAGTAACGGTGAAGCAGATACCCCTTGACCGGTAACGCCGGAGTTGACTCGCGTAGCGATCGGTACGATGTCTTGTATGAAATGGTAATGCTTCAGCGCCTTAAGCTGAGTTGTAGTTAGATCGGCAGAAATAGCATTAAGCCATCGCGATGCCGTTAAGCAATGAATACCGCTATGGGACACTGCTTCAAGATAGGCTTTATCGAGAGGTGCATCCTCAATGGAAATAACATCGGCATCATTAACCGTATGCATCGCCTGCTTACGACGCTCGATTGTGGCGGGCGATAGCAATGACCGTGCTTGTTCAAACACGGGGGTACCGGGTTTGAAAGAGCCTGCGGATATTCCTTTATCTTTAAAGACGATCCAATATCGTCCCCCTGCGTTTGCCGTAATGGCAATGCATAGTACCAGTAGTATATAAAGATATCGTGAGAAGGTACGCAAAGACACTTATGCTTCCGAGACCAACCGGTCGATCAATTGGACAGTAGTAATTCCTTCGGCTTCAGCATTAAAATTCATCACTACACGATGACGAAGTACCGGCACGGCGAGGGCACGAATATCTTCCTGCGAAGGAGTATAACGGCCGTTAAGCAATGCGCGAACTTTCGCTCCGAGTACAAGATATTGCGAAGCGCGCGGGCCGGCACCGTAGCTGACATACTTTTTAACAAAATCTGTAGCCGCCGAAGTTGCCGGGCGGGTCGAACCCACCAGCCGCACCGCATATTCGATCACATTATCGGCAACCGGGACACAACGCACCAAATTCTGAAATTGGATCAGCTCAGCGGCAGAAAGAACTTTATGTAATTGGGGGACGTACTCGCTCGTCGTCGTCTTCACGATCTGCGCTTCTTCGGCTGCACTGGGATAATCAAGCCATAAGTTTAGCATAAACCGGTCGAGTTGGGCTTCCGGCAATGGATACGTACCTTCCTGCTCGATAGGGTTTTGCGTGGCGAGCACGAAGAACGGTTCGGAAAGTTTATAGGTCGTATTGGCTGCCGTTACGCTATGCTCCTGCATAGCTTCGAGAAGGGCTGCCTGTGTTTTTGGCGGCGTACGGTTTATTTCATCGGCAAGAATGATATTAGCAAAGATCGGCCCTTTAATAAACCGAAATTCTTTGGAGCCGGAGGAAATATTTTGTTCGAGGATCTCGGTGCCCGTAATATCGGAAGGCATGAGATCGGGGGTGAACTGAATACGGCTAAAATCAAGGTCGAGCACGTTGGCAAGCGTACTGATAAGAAGAGTCTTTGCCAACCCCGGAACACCAACCAACAGACAATGGCCTTTCGCAAGCAGGGCAATGAGCAATTCATCGACGATCTGTTCCTGACCGACAATGACCTTTGCTATTTCCTTTTTTGCCGAAGTATATTTTTTTACCAGATCCTGAGCATATTCCAGCTCTTTGCCGGCGAAACCATTGACAGAAGTTACAGTACTTGTTTGCACAGTTATCTAAAATGGATAAATTATTACCAGATCGGGACGATCTCGACGTCACCGAATGACCGAAGCTCCGGTTCTAATGCTTTAGCATCGCCGCTGATGGCAATGGTCAAGGCATCCGGTTGGATATGCAGGCCGGCAGCTTTCAACAGATCGTCGGTCGTGGTTGCAGCGACGGCATCTCTAAACCGATCGAAGTAATCGGGAGCAAGACCATATAGGGTCAGGCTTGCGACACGGGCTGCTACCTGCTGAGGAGTTTCGATCGAGATCGGAAAACTACCGATGATATAGCGCTGAACGGTTTCCAACTCACCGGGACCGACGGGCACCGAACGGATCGATCGCAACTCATTAACGATCTCAAGCGTCGCGGCAGCCGTCACTTCGGTACGTACTTCAGTTGAGACGATAAACGAGCCGCTTTGTTTCCTCGCATCGAAGAAGCTTCTGGCTCCATAGGTAAACCCATTGCGCTCGCGAAGGTTTTGATTGATCCTCGAATTAAAAAATCCACCAAGCAGCATATTGAGCACATAGCAGTGTACATAATCGGGCGAAGAACGGGTAATACCGAGGTGCCCGACGCGAAGAGCAGATTGTACGGCCTGTGGTTTTTCGACGAGGATAACTTTCGTCTTCGGGTTCGGTTCTATTGCCGGGCGGCTTGAAGAAGCGAGAACCGTATTACTCCATCCTGAAAATGCATCGCCGAGTTTTTGTACGATCTGTGATTCGCTTACATCGCCGGCAACAATAAAAAAGGCATTGGCCGGCATACAGATCGAAGCAAAAAATGCTTTCAATTGCTCGCTTTGCAGAGCCGATATCGAAGCTTCGGCGCCCGCTGCTTCAAAACCATAAGGATGAGCGCCATAAATATCCTTGGAAAAAATGACATCGGCAAGGTAGCCGGGGTCGCTTTTGGCCTGGCGGATACCGGCAAGGCGTTGCGTCTTGATCCGGTCTACCTCTTCAGGAGCAAATACCGGATGCAGAACGACATCGGAAAGCAGGTCGATCGCTATATCGATATAGCGGGAAAGAACCGAAGTAGAGATCGTTGTCGAATCCCAGGATGAACTTGCTCCGAGCGAACCACCGACGAAATCGATCGTCTCGGCGATCTGGGTAGCGCTTCGGGTAGCCGTTCCTTTGGTGAGTAATTCCGATGTAAGAGAAGCGAGCCCTTGTGTCTCTTTACTATCGAGCGAAGAACCGCTGCGCAAATACAGAGAAATACTAACCAGTGGCTGACTATGATTTTCTACCAGGTAGACCGGCACTCCATTCGGAAGTTGTGTAGAAATAAACTTCGGAAAAGAGATCTGGGTAATAGAGCCTGGTAAAGGAGCGGTTGTACGGTCGACGATCATTCGGTTTCTCTCGGTGGGATATAGGAAATAACGCAACGCTGTTCGGGACGCAGATAGGTAGCGGCCGCAACTTGAACATCCGTCACAGTGATGGCATTATAAGCGGCAAGCACAATATTCGTGCGGGCGGTATCGGCAAAGAACGTGTACGCATGAGCTAACTGATCGGCCTTGCCGCTGGCAGTTACCCGACTTGCGACAAGCCTCATTTCCATTTTATTCTTTGCCTTCTGAAGTTCGGTCTCGTTAATGAGTTCTTCGCAAACCGAAGCAATAACGGAATCCAATGCTGCCTCGATCGGATCGAGCTGTTGCTCCGGCCGATTGGCAACGGCATAAAACCACACCAGCCCGGGAGCTTCGCGCAGATCGACATACGATGAGACTTCGGAGGCTACTCTATCGGTATAGATCAGCTTCTGGTACAATCTCGAGCTTCTTCCCGTCGATAGAATATCGGTAAGCAGATCGAGAGCCATGGCTTCTTTAGTACCCTCCGGAGGCATTCGATAAGAATAAAACACTGCCGGAAGCGGTACGGCTTCGGTTGTCACTACTTCGCGTCGTTCGCCTTGCTGAAGAGCTTCGGAAAAAACGGGTCGCATGATCGGCGTTTTTCCTTTTGGGATCTCGCCAAAATATTTTTCGATGAGCGCTTTGGTTTTTCCTATCTCAATATCTCCGCTTATAACCAGTACCGCATTTTCAGGTACATAGAACGAAGCATAAAAATCTTTTACATCGTCGAGCGTAGCTGCTTCGATGGTTTCCATATCGCCGATAACAGTCCACTTATAAGGAAAGCTGGTATAGGCAAGCCGCATCATGCGCTCGCTTAAGGAGCCATACGGTGTATTATCGTAGCGTTCGCGTTTTTCTTCTTTTACGACATCTTTCTGCGTTCTGAGACTGTCATCGCCAAGCACAAAACCGAGCATTCTATCGCTTTCGAGCCATAAGGCAAGTTCGAGTTGATGCGAAGGGAGTACTTCGTAATAATTCGTTTTGTCTTCGGTCGTATACGCATTGTTAAATCCACCCGCTTCGGTGATGTATTTATCGAAAGCGCCGCGCGGTACATTCGTCGATCCTTCGAACATTAAATGTTCGAAGAGATGGGCAAAGCCGGCACGCGAGGGGGTTTCATTCTTGGAGCCGACATGAAAGGCAATATTTACACAGACGATCGGTGCTTTGTGATCTTCACATAAAATAATATGAAGACCGTTCTCCAGATCGTATTCGGTAAAGGTTATTGCACCCGGTTCAGTGGTGGTTTGAGTACTCAAAATATAGATAGTCGTAAATAGCTAAACATCAACGAGGGCTAAAAGAGGGAAGTTCGGGAGGCACCCGCTAAATTTTACGGCCCCGTTTTTCAAATACGGGGCCGTAATCAAATGGAATTACAATATTTCGCCGGCAAATTCAGGCAGCGGCTCCTCTTCAGGTACTGCCCCGGAGCCAGGCGCGGGGAAGTGTTGGGGCGGAGTTACTTTGATCATCCGGTCGATGAAGTACATCATAATGACCATCGCAATCATTGCTCCAACGACTACATATCCCAACGTGTCGTAATGCAGGATCATACCGGCAGATGTCTGGCCGACGATCTGGCCGGCCACAACGGCGGCAATACCACCGGCGATCTGCATCATAGCGGAGTTGACGCTCATAAAGGCGCCACGATCGGCCATGGTCGGCAAAGCCGTCATCGTTGCCGAAGCAGGGATCATTCGAGCCATCACTGCCGTAAAGAGCACAATGCTGATCGCGCAGGCAAGCCACAGCGGTGTAATACCAAGATTAGTATAAACGATCACCGAGGCCATGGCAACGACCGAACCGATGACAAATACTTTGAATTTGCCGATCTTATCGCTTAATTTTCCAACCAGTGGTCCTGCAAGCATCGAGAAAATGCCGGTTACCAGGTAAAGGATGGGTAATTCTTCAAGCGTCAGACCCATATTATGGGTGCCGAACGCGCTACCGAACGGCATGAGCATAAACCCGCCGGAAGCCAGCGTGGACATTGCCAGGAAGCCAAAGACGTACTTCGGTTTCGAGACGGTTGTGAAGAGATGGTGCAGGGCATTTCTATCCTGCGGCACTTTTAGATGCTCATCCACCGGCTGCATTTTCATCGCCATGATTATACCGGCAACTACACCGATAACGGCAATCATCCAGAAGCACCAATGCCAGCCAAAATTATTGGCAAGCCAAAGGCCAATCGGAATACCTAATACCTGAGCGCCGGAAAACGACATTTGGATATAGCCCATAACGCGGCCACGAACCTGCATAGCAAATATATCGGTAATGATAGCCATGCTGATCGAGCCAATGACACCGCCAAAGAGGCCGGTGACAATGCGCGCCATGAGCAGGAATTCAAAATTTGGAGCTATGGCACAAAGCGCCGTTCCAAGGATGAAGCCTGCATAAAAGAAGAGCAGCAGTTTTTTACGATCGAATTTATCGGCAAAACCGGCAGCCAGAAGCCCGGAAGCTCCTGCACTGAAGGCATAGGCCGAAACCACCACCGAAAACTTCGACGGGGTGATATCGAGGGTTTTCATCAGGATAACGCCAAGCGGCGAGAGCACCATGAAGTCCAGAATAACTGTAAACTGCAGGAATGCCAGAACCGCAATGATGAATACCTGATACTGGGTAAATATTTTTTCTTTTGTCTGTGGCATATTGTGTGATGCTAAGAACAACGGATTCCCGTTGATTAAATTGTACTAAGAGGTTTAAAAAGTGGTCAAAAAAAGAGTTTTTTGGCCGATTTGGTAGGGTAAGAAGAAGCTTTTAAATAGCTTTCAAGAGGGGGTACATATACCCTCTATAGTTTACTTGGCAGTGTCTTGTTTGTAGGTCACGGCTTGTCTAACACATCAAGAATGCTATATTGTTGCTAAAAAAAACAAATAGTTTTTGAGAGGGTGGACTTAATGTAAAAATGCCTCAATTTGGTGAGATACCATCGTTGTTTATTTGATTGGGCAAGATGGCAACGGAAAACAACTGTTCCTGCCGGCACTCGCTTTATCAGTATTAATGGATTGACTTCCAAAGGAGAGCCGGCAGAATATCGGGATAAGGTCGTTAACCAGATACCAGTTTAATTACTATTTCCTATTAAATGAGTTAGCAATGTACCTTTTTCCAGCCCGAGCTTGCGGCGGATACTGGTTCGATGGTTTTCCACGGTTTTTTCGCTGATGCCAAGCTTCTGGGCAATTTCCCAACTGGGAAACATACCCCGAACCAGAGCCGCAACGCGCAATTCCATGGAGCTTAGTGATGGATAACGTTTCGATAGTTCTTGCAAATAGGTAGCATACAAGCCGCCGGATTGCAATTCTATTTGTTCCCAGGCGCGATGGCGCTTGGCCCGGGAACGTCGTCGTTGAATGGGGGTACCGATAGGTAACCCGACCGGATGGATGCGGTCATGGTCTGGCAGATGTTCTGTCGGATACATAGATGTCTGGGATATATTGTCTTCCTGACAAAATTAGTATGGGTGGCTCTAAATGTCATTACTCTACTTCTACTCTATTTACTGCGATAATTTCAGTCCGTTTGCAACAGGTAATCATCAGTATCATAAAAACGGCCTGACAATGGATGAACGAAATAGTTAGACGAGACAGAGCAAATATAAGCAATTTTAGGGATGGGTGAGATCATACGCAACCGCCCGAACGCCGTCACTGTTACTACTCTTTAGTGAATATCCAACGCCCTAATAACCGCCAAAAAGTATCGATCGTAACGCTTGGCTGTGAAAAGAATACCGTCGATTCCGAGATCTTAATGGGTGGCCTGCGTTCGAGTGGCGTAGAGCTTTCCCGCGATCCCGAGCATGCCGATATTATCATCCTTAATACCTGCGGGTTTATCGATACGGCAAAAAAGGAATCCATCGATTCGATTCTCGAAGCCCTCGAGATGAAAAAGAACGGGGATGTGAGGGAAGTCTATGTGGCCGGCTGTTTATCGGAACGCTATCAGGGAGAGCTTCGCGAAGAACTTCCCGAAGTCGATGGCTTTTTCGGCACTCAGGATTTCGAGCGTATTATCAAAACCGTTGTTCCTGAAGCTATTCTTGGCCCTGATCTTAAGCGTGACCTTCTCGGTGAGCGAGTCCTCACTACTCCAAAGCACTATGCGTATGTAAAAATCAGCGAGGGATGCGATAATCCCTGCTCGTTCTGCGCTATCCCGATCATGAGGGGTGGGCATCGTTCTAAAGGAATCGAAGAACTGGCATTTGAAGCAATGATGCTTGCTTCTTCCGGTGTAAAAGAACTGGTGCTTATTGCCCAGGACCTGACCTATTATGGCCTTGATCTGGAAAACCGCCGGATGCTTTCCGATCTTCTGCGCCGTCTGGTGAAAGTCAATGGTATTGAATGGATCCGGCTTATGTATGCCTATCCGGCAAAATTTCCTCTGGATATTTTAGAAGTAATGGCCAACGAGGAAAAGATCGTAAAGTATCTCGATATACCTGTCCAGCATGCATCAACGGAAGTATTGAAGTCGATGCGCCGGGGTATTACCCGCCGCGCAACCGAAGATCTTATCGGTACGATCCGCGATACGGTGCCCGGCATAGCGCTACGCACGACACTTATAACCGGCTACCCGACCGAAGGCGAGGAAGAATTTGCAGAGCTTGAAGAATTCGTCGAACAGATGCGGTTCGATCGTCTTGGTGTCTTTACTTATTCCGTGGAAGATGGTACGACAGCCGAGCCGCTCGGGGATACTGTCGAGCATTCCGAAAAACTCCGCCGGCAGGCCCGCTTGATGGATATTCAACGGGAAGTTTCAGAAGAATTGAATCAGGCAAAACTTGGTAAGGAGCTGAAAGTACTAGTCGATCGTGCCGAAGATGGGTTCTTCTATGGCCGCACTGAAGCGGATGCTCCCGAAGTAGATGCGGAGATCAAACTTCATAGCGACCGTCTGCTTTCCTTTGGTGATATTGTTACGGCAGTGGTTACAGCAGCCGATGAATTCGATCTTGAGGGCCGCGTACTGGCATAATAGCTGGTCATTGATCTTCCTGCTTGGGCTTATCGGCCTGAGTACTCCTTCTTTTTGCCAGACTGAAGAACCGTTCGATCATCAACCGATTCATCATATCGATGTTGAGATCGCTTCATTTAAGATTACCGCGCATCCGGATTCGGTTCGTACCGATATTTATATAGCGGTACCGTATTCCTTTCTTTTTTTCCAAAACGCGGTCGATCGCTATGTTGCCGATTACCAGGTAACGCTTGAGGTCCGTGATTCGGCAACCGATAGCCTCCTTATTACCCGGCAGAAAGAAAATAATATCTCGCTCGAAACAGGCGTCATGGAAAAGCTTAAAGAACTCGATGAATCCCGGGCCGATGCATCTCAGGAGCGGGTCATACTCCCGGCTTCGCATAGCTACCGTATTGCCGTAAGAGTGGTAGATCTTTCAAAAAGAGACCGCGCAGAAGAATCACAGCAATACCGGACTCCTAACTACAACAGTACTGCTTTTGCGATGAGCGATATGCTTATCTACCGCTCACGAAGCGGAGGCAAGCTTATACCCAATATCGGCTCCGATATTTCAGCACTCATACCGGAAGAAGCAGGAGCATTTTTTGAACTCTACAATGCTCCTCAGAGTGCACCGCTCTGGGTGGTAAACCTGATCGTCGATACGACAAATGCCGAGCTTGCCCGAACAGTAACCGTCCTTGTCCCCGGTGGGAAGAACAGGGAAGCACAGTTTAGCAAATTATTTTCCGAGGAGTTGTGGACGGGGAAATACCGCTTGCTGACAGCTATTGTCCCTTCAGCCACCGATACGGCACTTACGAGCAATGGCTTGCGCGAGAAAGCTCTTGCGTATCGAACGCATAAGCTCCGTGTAGGAGTGGGGCATGGTGTCCCGCTCGTCAGCAGCGACCTTGACGAAGCAGTACAACAACTGATGCTTATTGCCATCGGGGGAGCATACGATTCACTCTCTTCGGCAAATACACCTGCACAAAAACGGGAAGCGATCAAGCATTTTTGGGAAGGCGCGAATTATTACCGTGGCACCCACACTACCAGGCCGATGGAAGTATTTTATCGCCGGGTGGCCTATGCCAATAGCCATTTCAACCAGCTTGGTCCGGGTTGGCGAACCGATCGTGGAAAGATCTATCTTATCTATGGCGAGCCGACAAATATTGAAGCAAATCCGGCGTATAATGTAGGATCACGCCCGTATCAAATATGGTCGTACTATGATCTTAACATCCGCTTATATTTTGTCGATCAGTTCATGGTATCCGATTACCGATTAAGCGGGGCATTCCCGCCGCCCGGTACCTTCGAATGGGTTCGCGAAGCCGGATATTGATCTTACCGTAACTTTGTCTTTTCGTTATCGGACTTGTAATGCAACAACCGTTGTGGATCGTTACCCGCTCCTTTGCGGGTTTTTCTTCCGGAGAACTTGCCTCGCTTGCTTCCCAGCATCTTCGCCGTGCCTTTAAAACGTCGAAGGTCTATCAGTATCCGCTCGTCAGTGGCGAGCGTGGTACGCTTGAGCAACTGGTAACCGCCACGCTCGGATCATTTCTTGAAGTAGAAGCTACCGCAGCTACCGGCGAGCAGCTTATCGTCCCCATCGGTTTTGCGGGTGATAATGGTGCTGCGGGTGTGATCGAATTAATGCAGATCGCCGAGCGCCCGGCAGAAAAAAAACGTCCATCGAAAAGCAAGGAATTCGATCACTGGGGTTCCACGTACGGAGTAGGGGAATTGATCCGGGATGTATTGGATGAAGGGGCGCACTCGGTATTGCTTGGCTGGGAGGAACCGTTAGCACGGGATGCCGGCTTCGGAATGGCTCAGGCCATCGGTGTGAAATTCCTCGATAAGAATGGTAAGGAATTAGATTTTAAAAGTTCGACCCCGTTTCGGGAGGTGGCTTCGATCGATCTTTCCGGTCGTCCGTTCGAGGTGCTTTCTTCATCCTTCTTTCTGATGCGCTCGGAGAAGGTGCCGCTTACTAAGCGTTCACAACAGGTTAGTGTCGAAGACCTTGTGTATGAACAGGAATTGCAACGAATTTCCGAGATCGTTAAACGCGATCTTAGCATTAGCGTGCCGAACATCGATATTGATTATAGCGGAAGCTGTATCGAATACGGCGCTTCGCTTTTCCTTGGAGCAAAAATAGAATCCGGCGGCGAACTTGCTCTTGCGCTCACCGGTCTTGAAGGTAAGCTTGCTGCTGATGGCGGAACGGTCTGTTTTTTTGTAGAACAGTTGGAAGATGCCGCCAGCGATAAGGCGCCGGCAACATCGAAACAGATCATGCATTGGTGTACCCAGTATTCTGTTCCGATAACGATCATTACAAACCAAGCCTTTAAGGCAGCGACTGAAACCAGGTATCGGAAGAAATATCCTATGATCGAAGCCATCTATTCTCTTGCCGATGTGCCGTTATTTTTTGAACCGCTTCCACCAGATGCACCTGCTTCCGAGCACCGCCGCTATCTTTCTGCCCGCCTTGAAAAACTGATCGGCCGCCTGCGCGAAACAACTTCGGTCATAGCTCAATAATATTCCGTTATCATTTCATTATTTCGGAAGGTGGAACCGCACCACCGAGTAATCGTGTACAATTCTGTAGAAAACTTCCTTGTAGAGTGCTGAGTCGTTACTATAGGATCGTGGTTTGTATGGTATTGTTGTTGCCCGCCCGGGTTACAATGGCCCAGCCATTCTTTGCAAAAGTCGGGCAATTTATCTTGAATGTCCTTTTGCCGAGCGGCTATTCGCAAGGGCAGGAGTTGCGGCATGAACTTCGTTCGCCCGAATGGAAGGCATTCAGAATGACGGTGGATGACACGACTGCCATGGATGCTATCTACCGCCGCTCATTGGTGCTCTGCGGTGGCAACACCAAATCGGCGCTGCTGGCCTCGGCGCTTGGCGTACTTGATCATCGAAGCATCCCATTATTATTACCCCGCGGTTTAGAATTCGATCTGCCGCTGACGTTCGAATCGGATGATGAATTTAACCAGCGCGTAGGCAATTTGCCGGCCAATATCTATACCCGTCGGATCGATGACCGCGATAAGCTGCAGCATTTCTTTTTTTCGGGGTACTTGAAGCGAATGGTTGGAATGAAATGGCTATGCCGAACCGTTGGCGATATTGTAGAGTTGGGAGAAGACTTATTCGTTATCGGAAGTGTAAGCGATCCGCGCGATAAACATGCTAATAACGATGGAGTACAGTTTTCTTCCGAGGCAGCAATGTCGCTCGATGCACGCCCGAGCGAATGCCTGACCGATAACCCATAATTTTTTCCGGCAAGCCATTGACGAATACTTCTTCCATCCGTCTTCTCTTTGCAGCAGTATCGCTGCTGGTGCTATGCGCCTGTAAAGAAACCGGTTTTAGAAAACTCGAAGGAGCAAGCGAGCGCGCCACCATCCAAAGTGCGAATGAAACGCTCAAGCAGATCGAAGTTGCACTCGAGCGGTTCAAAGAAGTAAACCACCGCTATCCTGCAACCTCAGAGCAATTTATCGTGGATTCGCTTCGCGATTATTTTCTTATTCCGGTCGATGCCGCTTTCCTGTATAAGAATGAAAAAGATCAATCGTCCTATATTGCGGTAGGAGGTAGAAAGAATAAGATCGTTTATCATTATCCGGCAACGCTTGGCTCCGGAGAATATACATTGTATTGGATCGGCTTGAACGCTGTCGATGAAGATGGCCGGGGCGACGATCTCTTTTTGCAATCGACGAGCTCGGCAAAGCAGCTTTCCCGCCATCAGATCGTTGCTTTTCGCGATGACAGTGCTAACGTTGAATTTTCCCTTTCGGCAACCGGGGGCGATATACGCAAGGATAGCGTGATCTTCCAACTCAGAAGCGGACAAAGAATTCTCTTTACCGATCGATGGCTCTTACGATCTTATACCAATGACCGCCCGGAGCTTAATGAAAGAGAACGTCAGGAGATCGTCGGCTCGGAGTTCGATCGGTTTTTACGGCAGTCACATTTCCTCGCTGCCGATTCGCTGGCAAAGAACTCGAATTCCTCCTTAACGCGCCGAATCGATCAAAAAGATTTTGCCGCCCTTGCTAAAGCGAAGCTTCCGGTCTTTACTTATTATTCTGCTTCAGGTGGTTCGAAGGCGATCTATTGGAGTACGCGCGAAAAACGAATTGTCGTTCTTCGCTTAGAGGAGCTATAATGTCATTCTGTATTCTCGTGCTCTCGGCAGTGTACGGAGTGTTGTTGCCGAAGGATTCTATTGTTGCTCCAATAGAAAAGCCATTCGGCGCTGTATTGCGAACCGTTCGCGAATACGATATGGCCGGCGATACATTGCATCCGTATATTCTTCAGGTCGAAACGAATAAAGCAAAGCGATTCGATAAGATCGTTGTTTCTTTTGGCATTTATACAAAAACAGGGAAAAAAGTATTTTCCGATTCCTGGAAAGCGGCTTCGTATTTTGAAAAACGGGATACCCTTTCCGATACGATAAAATGGCTTAGGCTGCAACGCATACTGCGGGGCTTTTTTGTAAATCAAAATTTTATTAAAAGCGGGGAGCAGCCGCTTGATTCGATCATTGAAGGTGCCGCGCCGGGCGAGATCAAACCGGGCTCGAAAGAAGCTCAGGAATTCGATGCCAGTCCGCATACGGTCTTTTCTGTTTATGGCGGTCGTAATAAGCTTTATGCGCTTACCTGGCTGCGATCGCAGCAGCGGTTTGTAATTGTCTGGCGTTCATAATATGAATATTGTACTATCGTGTTTTTAGCAACCAATATTCAGGAGCAAGCCCCGAGGCGAGCCTTCGCTCTCGAGGTAAGCGACCGGGTTGCTGGTGGCACGATCGCATCGCTCCTCTATATCGTGCCGACCGGAGCCGAGGCACGAGACCTTATCAACAGAGTGACAACACTTGTTGCCGGTAAAGCAACGATCGTCCCGAATATTCTTTCCCTTTCCGAATTTATTACCCGGCTTTGTGAGCAGCTACGCCCCGATCTTGAATTAATTTCCGAGTCTCAATCGAATGCTATTCTCGAACTCGTTATCAGGGAGCTTTTTGAAAAAGGACGGCTAAGTTATTTTGAAGCGCGCGGCAATAGCGCTGCTTCATTGCCGCTTTTTGCCGGCACGTTCGATGAGATAGCGGCGACGATCGCCGCAATGAAAGAGCAGGGCGTAACTCCTGAGCGTCTGCAGACTTTACTCGAACGTCTCGATGCAGAGGAAGCTTCATCGCAGTACCGGAAGCTTCGAGATATTACGCTCATCTATTCGGCCTACCAGGAAAAACTTTCTTCGAAGTTCATCGATCATTATGGCCAGTATCTTTTGGCAGAAAAATTACTTCGTGATCCATTGGAACTGGCGGCTATATTGAAAGCTCTCTTTCCGGAGGTAACGGATGTGATCGTTGCGCCATTCGTACGTTTCCCGGA
The DNA here is from genome assembly GCA_964404255.1 of uncultured Alphaproteobacteria bacterium. Classification (GTDB taxonomy): domain Bacteria; phylum Bacteroidota; class Ignavibacteria; order Palsa-1295; family Palsa-1295; genus JAFDZW01. The sequence continues at coordinate 31,827 of CAYOJJ010000009.1, forward strand.
GCCCATAACATCGTTACTGCGCCGGCTGATCGCTCAGCAGGAAATAGGGGTGCATATCGGCTTCGATCTGGAGCCGAACAACACGGAGTTGTTCCAGTTTCAGATCGAGCTTCTCGACGAATTACGCTCTCTCGGAGCGGTAGTAATCGAACAGCGCTCCGATACCGCTTCTGCGATCCACGATCATATATGCCAAACTCTTTTCAATCGGTATCGTCATCGCTCGAAGCTTGATGCGTCCGAGCACTACAGTCTCTATGCGGCTCATTCGATGGAAGATGAGATCCGGTTTGTAGCCCGTTCGATCAAACAGCTTATTCGCGAAGGCACTACCGATATAGCGCGGATCTGTGTGGCTTCGGGAGATCAGGATCTTTATACTCCCGGTATCTTAGCGATCTTTCGCGAATATGGTATTCCTTTTCAGTTAACGAACCGCCTTTCGCTCGGAAGCTCATCGGTCTATTTTGCGATAGAAGGCTTGTTGGAACTTGGGGCATTCGGGCTTTCGCGAGAGAGAGTCCGCCGGTTGCTCGAATCTCCTTATTTGGTATTTCGGGATTCTTATAACTGGCCGATCGATAAGCGGGTTTTATTACGGGTGCTCGCCCGTCTTTATTTCCGGCAAGGCAGTATTTCCTGGGATGCCGAAGTGGCCGAGTATAGCTCCGGACTGCGCGAAAAAATAGCGGCCGGCTTTGACGATGAATTCGAAGAACGCCGTGCGCGCCTGCATTTAGAAGAACTGGAATCGGTACGCGATGGTATTCGGGTCTTGGGTTCGTATGCTCTTGGATTATCTCACTGGCGCACTCCGGCGGAATTTCATACCTACTTCCGGTCGATCCTTTCTCAACTTGGGGTATTACCTTCGGTACTGGTTCACTCAGAGATACTACTCTCATCGGGAGAACTGGAGTTAGAGACGAGAAGCTACCGTTCGGCCATCGAAGTATTGGAAGACCTCGTGATGGTTACTTCAACGCTTGGCTTTTCCTCCGAACCACTTTCTGCGGCCTTTTATCTTGAACGCTTGCGTACAGCGGCCACGAATACCAGATTTACCCTGCGCCCTGAACCCGGAAGTACCGTCGTAGTTACCTCGTTCGATCAGGTCGTGGGCGGTGATTATGACCGGGTATTCCTGCTTGGCCTTCGTGAAGGATTATTTCCAAAGACCTATCGCCGCTCGCTCTTTACTCCGAGTGAGCATACCCGTTCTCAGGAAGATCATATTCGCGAACAGCGATTTCTTTTTTATCAGGTTCTTACCACTTCACTCGGTAAAACAACACTGACCTGGCATCGCAACTCGCCCGATGGTTCAAGACAGTATGCTCCTTCTTCCATGATCGGGGCAGTACAGGAAATTCTGGATATTCCGGTCGAACGATTCCGGGAAGAAGCGGTGCTCAGCTCATCGGAATTCTACCGACATGAAGCGGCAATAGGTGTGATCGATCTGCCGGAGGTTATAACGCGCGCCGAAGAAGCCGGTATGACAACACCCCGGCTCAACAGGCTTCGTACCGATATGCCAAGGATGATCGAAGCTGAATCGGCGAGGCGTCATCTGTATGAAAGCCGCTACAGCGGAATCATTCCGATCGAAGAATTAAGCGATGAAGAACGCGAAGAAATAGAAGCCTACCGAGATAGAATTTATTCTATCTCCCAGCTTGAAACTTATGCCAACTGCGGCTTTAAATTTTTTGCGCGGTATGTCCTCGGTTTACAAGCTGAAGAACGGGAAGTCGAAGAAGGGCTCGACCGCATGGAAGAAGGCACGATGGTTCATGCGGTGCTTTTTAAATTGCTCGATCGGTTTAAAGAACGAGGCCTCGATATTCGTACAATGGGCGATGAAGCACCTGCTAAGGCGCGAGAACTTATCGACGAACTCTATCCGCAAAGTGCGACGGCAGGTTTGCATCCTTTCGAACGCCTGGATCGAGAACGGCTCTTCGATGTGCGGGGCAGCGGTAAAAGCATCATCGATAGATTTATTGCCGAAGAGCAATCATCCGGCTTGCAGGATATATCGGCACAGCCCGCTTATTTTGAACTTGCCTTCGGAGCAAAGACCCCTGTACAGCAGGAAAAGTATCCCGATAGCTCGGCAGCGGCAGAGGTAGAGGGGATCAAGTTTCGAGGTAAGATCGATAGGATCGATATGGATGCCGCACATAATTTCGTCATTGTCGATTATAAGACCGGCAGTTCTGCCTCTGCGGCCGATATGAAAGCGGGATACTCACTGCAGTTGCCATTGTATTTGAGAATCGCTCAGGATATGCTTAAGGCCGCTCTTGGAACAGAAGCAGTAAAAGGAGTCGGGGCTTTATACCACCAATTAAAATTTGGCAGTGAAAAGCGCGAATTCCGATTTGTTCTTGCCGATGCTATTTCAAAACAGATCATTGAAAAAACAAAGACCAGAACCGTATTCGAATCGGAAGAGCAGTTGACCGATTTTATCGACGAGGTTATTGAGTTTGCCAAAGCCTATGTGGCGGGTATTGTATCGGCCCGTTTTCCGCTGGTTTCGGCCGAACGACGGCCAAAAGTATGCCCAACCTGTGAGTATCATTCCATTTGCAGAGTCGAACAGGCAGATGCCGATGGACTATTAAGTGTCCTTTCCTCGCATAAATAAGCGGCCTGGCATAGTCGATGGGATGCCGGGTTCGCATGTGTATTTTTCGATCTTTCCAGCGGCAGTTATTTCCTCCGTTATACTATAAATGGAAAAACGGTGATTAAAAAATTTATTAAGCAATGACCCATACGATCGAATTTTCAAAGGCGCCCTCTTGAGCGCCTTTTTGTTTTGTATGAGTAAAATAAATTACTTAGATACTGCGTTATAGTATATTGTAGGTTGTTATATCTAAGGCTCATCGTTTAGGATCATGTTGCACTATAAAGGGATTCCGGCAAATGGTGGCATCGCCATCGGGCCAGCTTACCATTTTAACAGAAGTTTACTGGTTGCCGAAGACCGCTATCTTGATGAGCACGAAACCGTCGAGCAGCTCGAACAACTTACCTATGCAATAACCCGCGCAAAATCGGAGATCGAAAAAATAGCGGCCATTGCAAATCATAAAGCCGGTATCCAGGGAGCCGCTATCTTCGAGGCGCAATTTATGATGCTCGACGATGCGGTGGTTTTTAAGACAATTCGCGATAGAATTACCAAAGAACATAAGACCGCTGCATTTGTCGTCGATAGCGAATTCAGCCATTATCAGCATTTTCTGCAAACCAGTGAAAACCCGTTGCTGCGAGAACGGGCCGACGATGTAGAAGATGTAAAGCAACGCCTACTGCGCCATCTGATAGAAAATAAAAAGATCGTTTCTAAACTCGATCATCCGGCTATTGTTGTTGCAGAATTCCTGACTCCGGCCGACGCCATCCTGTTTTCGCGTCATGAATTGCTTGGCTTTGCAATGGATGCCGGCGGTCAGACAAGCCATGTTGCTATTCTTTCGAGATCGTTAAACTTGCCGGCTATCGTTGGCCTTCGTGGCGCAGCCGGTCATATCGAGACCGGCGATATTCTTATTATCGATGGGTACACCGGCGAATTATTTGTTGCTCCCGATGACGAAACCCTTGCCCGCTACCGCGATAAACTTGCTGCTTCAATCAAAGAGAAGCGCGCTCAGGTGCGGGCGGCTTCGGGTTCGGACGGATTGGCCATTACGCTCGATGACCGCAAGATCAGCATCAGTATGAATATGGAGCTCATCAGTCCTGAAGCTATCGAAGAAGCCGAGCGGCTGAGTAAAGCAAAGGGAAAAGTTGTTCGCGGCCTTGGCCTGCTGCGCACCGAACACTTTCTGACGGCTAACGATGAGATACCAAGCGAAGAGGAGCAGACGCGAATCTATTCTGATCTGGCTCATCGATTTTCTCCGGCGCCGATTACTATTCGTACCTTCGATATTGGTGGGGATAAGCTTATCGGAGGAGGCTTTCGGGAAAAAAATCCTTTTCTTGGATGGCGCGGTATCAGAAACTTGCTCGATCAGCCGGAAATTCTTGAGGCTCAATTGCGCGCAATTTTACGGGCTTCTGTCAAAGGAAATATCAAGATTTTATTTCCTATGGTCACAACTATCGATGAGCTCGATAGGGCGCTTGCCCATCTCGATGCTGCAAAAGCCCAGCTTCGGGCTGATAATGAGAAGTTTGATGAAAAGATCAAATACGGCGTAATGATCGAGGTGCCGGCGGCGGCATTACATGCCACGGCATTCGCGGCACGATGTGATTTTCTTTCCATTGGTTCGAACGACCTGACACAATATACCCTTGCTGTTGACCGTGGCAATGAATTTATCTCTCATCTGTTCGATGAATTGCACCCGGCAGTGCTGCGTCTGATCGCGATGACAGTAAAAGCGGCCCATGTCAGGAAAAAACCGGTTTCGCTTTGCGGCGAAATGGGCGGTAAGTTGATGGCGTTGCCATTCATCATAGGGCTGGGGCTCGATGAAATTTCCGTCGCCCCGAATAAGGTAGATGTAATAACGGCTGCTATTAAAAAGCTCAGCTATAAAGAGACCCAGGCCCTGACAAAGAAGGTTCTTGAAGAAGCACAGACACTGCCCGAACTTAAGCAAAGCCTATATGCCTTTTTGAAAAGGAAAAAAATAGAAACGGATTTCTTCCAGCAGGAGGAGATCGAACTTATATCGGATCCTTCGTAAGCTTCTGTTTAAATTCGGCTATTGTTTTTTGCAGCGCCTTTTCTAATGAATCGGGTTTAATACGTTCTTCGAAACGGCTGTCATAGAGGACGGTATCGACCCGCTTGGGCTTATGAAAACCATCAAGCTCATCTTTCGTGATCTTTGCCGGTTTTTCCCGTAATCCGGCCTCGGCGAGTAATTCACCGATCTTAAAAGGGCTGGTTATTCCCGGATCGTAGATATTCCAGATACCGGACCAATCGGTTTCAGATAAGCAGTGGCGCACGGTTGCGATGATAGAATCCATATTCGACATGGAATTCGGAGTATCGATCAATTTCGGATACCGAAGCAATTTGGAAAGAGTATTTCTCGCAGAAGTGGAAGAAGAGTATACCTGGCGCGGACGCAGGATCGCAACATTCGATGGATTTTCACTGAGGAGAAAAAGGTCGCAGGCTGCTTTCGTCCAGGAATAATAAGCCGCCGGACGTGCCGGGTGATTCGGAGTAAAGGGCTTGCCTTCTTCATCGTACGGACCATCCCAAATACATCCGCTCGAAAAATGTAAAAACCGAATTTGCTGTCCCGTCTTTTTTGATAGGGCGCATATTTGTTGGTACAACTCCACCGGAGCTTCCACATTCGAGCGAAAGGCTTCACGGGCATGTTCTTCGCACCACTTCAGATCGGTTTTGCCTGCGGCATTAATAATGGCAGAGGGCGCAACTGATTCTATCGTTACGCTATCGAGATCGGAAATATCGTTCTTCCAATGTAGGAGATCATGATCGGCGAAAGCAGTTGCAAGCGCCGAACCAACCTGTCCGTTGCCAATAATAATTAGTTTCATTTTACCAGACTGATGGCATTAAGGTGCAGTACCAATCGACGGTAGCTTCAATACCATCTTCCCATGAGGTTGCAGGCTGCCAGTTAAGTTCAGTACGGGTTTCGCTACTATCGAGAGAGTAGCGGCGGTCGTGCCCCGGGCGATCGGTAACATAGGTGAGCAGGGCTCGAACATCGGCTTCATCCCGGCCGATCTTTCTTGCAACGATCGTTACTAACGATTCTGCCAGATCGATATTCGATCGTTCGTTCGATGCGGAAAAATGGTAGATGGCCCCGGCTTTGCCGCGTTCAAGGACAGCAAGAATTCCCTCGCAGTGATCGCGGACGAAGATCCAATCCCGGACATTTTTCCCATCGCCATAAATAGGAATAGAATGATTGTTCAGGATCGAGGTAATAACGGTCGGAATAAATTTTTCGGGGTGCTGGTACGGGCCATAGTTATTCGTGCATCTGGTAATACGCACATCATAGCCCCAACTATTATAAAAACTCAACGCAAAAAGATCGGCTCCGGCTTTAGAAGAAGAATAGGGGCTTGAAGGATGAAGCGGCGAGGCAGTGGTGAATGAACCGCTGCCTTCGATGCTGCCATAGACCTCATCGGTTGAAATCTGAATGAACACAGGAATGCCGGCAGCACGGCTAAGTTCTAAGAGCACGGCGGTGCCAAGCACATTACTATCGGCAAAGGGGATAGCCTGAATAAGTGAACGATCGACATGGGTCTCAGCAGCACAATTAATTACGGCATCGAATGGTGAACCCTTAAAACCAGCCTGAAGAACAGCTTCTACCGTTTCTTTCGAACGAATATCGCCATGAACGAAGCGATGAGCCTTCGAAGTCTCAAGATCGGAGAGATACTCCTTTGAACCGGCATAGGTAAGTGCATCGAGCGTAACGACGTAATGTCCACGCTCGATAGCAAGATGAACAAGATTGGAGCCTATAAAGCCTGCTCCACCGGTAATAAGCAGATTCATGGATGCGTGTGAAGATCAAAATTCCGGTTGGGAAGTAACAACAAGTTCATTTGCTTTTGCCAGAGAAGGGAACGTCCCCGCATCGCTCCAATAGCCATTGAGCATGGTATAGCGCAGGCGATTACACTTTACATAAGCGTTATTCACATCGGTTATTTCAAGCTCTCCGCGTGCCGATGGCCGCAACCCTCGAATAATATCAAACACATCGGGAGGATAACAATAAATACCCGTCACCGCAAGTTTCGAAGGTGGTTCGGGTGGCTTCTCGATAATCTTTACGATGGATTCGTTTTCAACGACCGCCACACCGAATCGCTCGGCATCGGATACTTCTTTAAGTAATAAGTAGGCTGAGTCGGAATTATTATTAAAATCTGAAATAAGCGGGCTAATGCTCTCCTGAAAAATATTATCACCGAGGATAACGCACATAGGCGAGGTGCCCGCGAACCGCTCGGCAAGCGATAGTGCCTGAGCAATACCACCGGCCTCGTCCTGCACACGGTAGGTTAACCGGCAGCCGAAATCTTTTCCCGAGCCGAGCAGGGAAATGAAATCTCCCATGTGCTCGGTACCGGTAACGATAAGAATATCGGTAATACCGGCTCCGACCAGCTTTTTTAACGGGTAAAAGATCATCGGCATCTCGCCGATCGGAAGTAAGTGTTTATTAGTTACTTTCGTACAAGGATAGAGCCTCGAACCCGAGCCTCCGGCCAGTATGATCCCTACACAAGACGATTGATCATTCATAGTAGCTCACGGCAACAACGGTGGGAGTTAAAAAATTAAAAAAAAAAGAGGACAGGGGTTCGCAACCGTATTTTTATGATATTATGTCACTTTCCGAACCGAGAGTTTTAGTATTGGGGGGCAATCCGGGCAGATGGAAGGCCGTCGAACATCGTCAGCAGGGAAAGCTAATTAACGGTGTCGAAGCCTGGGTGTTTGCGTTCGATGGAGAGTATTGCTGTAATGGTCTTTTTCAACCTTCCGATTTTGCAAACTATGATATTATAATAGGAAATTTAAATGCTTCATTCCTCGCCCATCAGCGTAAGTGTCTTGAGTCAAAACCTGATTCGGTACAATGGGTGTCGCTTGTCGAAGGTTCGGCAACAGATTATCTCAGGCCCGATACTATCGTACGGGATATTCTAAATATGGCCGATCTGGTCAATGTTATTAATCGGCTTTCACTTGATTTTTTTAGGGCATTGACGACTACAAGAGTAGAATATATCGGTATTCCACATCCATCCGAACAAATAAGGGCTGTTGCCACCCCAATGGAAAAACGTCGCAGAGAGGCGTTCCTTGCTGCCGTACTTTCCTCAAGGCAAACAGAGATGTTAGTCGCCAAACAATTAGACATTCCCATCGTTGGTTCTGAACCGCGACTGAGTCGAAGATTAAAAACGCTCCCTACGATGCTAAAACGCTATCGCACATTAGACCCTTACTATAGAATCAATAAAGTAAAAAACTACTATGCGGAAGAGAAGCTTACGGTTCTACGGGAAAAACCATTTGAATTGTATTTCGGATATTATGGAGGTTCTTATATGTGGATCAATATGGATGAGCGATATACCTGGGGAAGAAATGTTCTGGATGCGGCTGCATTACAAGTGCCAATCATCTCGACGGTTTCTACCGGTCATCAATCGGAGCTCTTCCCGGAATTGATGGTTCAACACCCTTTTGCAATAGCTGAAGCCATTAGTCTTGGAAAGCGATTAATTGAAGATCAGGAATTTTATCGATCGGTATCCCAGGTGCCGTTAGAGAAATTGGCTTCCTTTAGTCATTCGGCGATGGCAAAGAAATTGCTAAATAAATTGAGTAGTTAATAATGCAGAGAATTTTTTTTATATCTCCGGATAATAATTCACCGATTGGGGGGATTAAAAAACTCTACCGGCAAGCAGACATTCTCAGGCGTCATGGTATTGATGCGAAGATACTGCATTATAAGAAAGGGTTTCGTCCTAACTGGTTTACCAATACCACTCCGATAACTACCTGGTCGGAAATTCGATGGAAAGACGATGATATTCTGGTTATTCCAGAGATTTACGGGCCGGGGATGAGTAAGAAATTACGGATCGACATAGATAAGACATTTTTCAACCGTTCCGGTTTTTTTGAAATTGCATTGCCTCCGGTAAGAAAAGTTATTTTTAACCAAAATTGCTACTATACCTTTGCGCGACACGGATTCGATAACTCAATCCCAGATACACCGTACCTTGATCCTTTGGTTATCGGGACCATCGTTGTTTCAGAGGATAGCAGGGAATATCTGCGATCGATTTTTCCTCAACTGAAGATCTATCGGATCACGAATGCGATCGATCCGATATTATTTTCTTTCCAACGGATAAAGCAAAAGCAACTCTGTTTTATGCCGCGTAAACATAGGGAAGAAGCTCAGGAAGTACTTAACATCGCAAAACTCCACAAGGCATTGGATGGATACACTATTAAGCCAATTGAAGGGCTGAAAGAGCAGGAAACGGCGGCTCTTATGAGAGATTCATTGATCTTTTTGAGCTTCGGCTACCCGGAAGGGTTCGCTCTTCCGCCTGCCGAGGCAATGGCGGCAGGGTGTATCGTTATCGGGTATCATGGCGGCGGCGGGCGGGAATATTTTCTTCCAGAGCATTCATTCCCTATTGAAGCTGCCGATATTCGCAGCTTTGTGCAAACGCTGGAATCGGTTACACAGCAATATAGCGTTGATCCTTCTGCATTGGATGAGAAACGAATGGCCGCGTCAGAATATATTCATAACCACTATTCTCCGGAAAAAGAAGAATCCGATATTTGTGTTTCATGGAGCGAAATTCTCGGGCGATCTCTTAGCTAATGCAAACTCCTCGTTTCCACATTATCTTCCGGACCTGCGATCTGGTGCATTCCTTGCATAACGCGCCACGCCCGTTTAATGCCGATAAGAAAACATTGATCAAAAAATGTTTTCTGAGTTTACGGTCCTCGCTTGAAGGTATAGAACATACAATAACAGTATTAGGCGATAAGCTGAGCGATGAAATGGTCGCCTTTTTTAAGACACACCCCTGCTCGCTTATATTGGGAGACTGGGGCAACGACGAATCATTACGCCACTCGATGCAATTAGCGTTTGAATCTGCAGATGAAGACTGGGTCTATCTTTGCGAAGACGATTACTTCCATACCGCTCATGCTTTCCAATGGATAGTGGATTTACTGGATCATAAACAAGAATATATCACGACAAAACGATTTTTACCATCGTTTGGTATTCGAAAAAAACTGCAAGCCATTCCTCTTATTATTCATCCGCCCGATTACCCGGACCGATATAAGGCAAAGTACTTACGCTTTTCTTTGATCTTTTTATCCAGATATTGCCATTGGAGGCAAGTCACCGATACGACCTTTACTTTTTTAGCACAGGGAAAAACATTTAAGAAATATCGTACTATCTTTTGGAGGTCGTGTATAGGTGCAAATGACCGGTATTTAAGCAAAAAACTCTATGCGGGAATCCGTTTCGGCCCGAAAGCCCTCTGTCTTTCACCTATTCCAGGAGTAGCAACCCACATGCATGAAGAAGTAATGACGCCGTTAGTGGATTGGGAGAAGATCTATACCGATCTTAAAGACTGATCGTTTTTTGCTTTTGGCATTAATTTTTCCCCCAGTCATATTGCAGGTCCACGGAGTAAATCAGGCATAATAATAGTTACAGAAACTCCCGTTTCTATACTCAGTTATACGTTGCATAATTTCTTTTATGGTGGTCATTCGTAATATAGGTATTATTCTCATATTAATTCTGGTCGGAAGAAGTGTACGGTCTCAACAGTTCGATCCCTATTACCGCGTCTCAGATCCCCGGGCGATTTGCCGCCTTGATGGAGCCGATACTTTGCCGGTACAAATTTCATCGGGAGTAGGTTGGGTATGGGAGCATGATTCGACCGATAATTATTATATAATTGCTCAAGGTCAGGGCAGTGGTGTACTGACCCATATTTGGTTGATGTACTATGATCTTCCGGCAGATTCATTAATGACGGTTAAGATCTGGATCGATGACTCCCTGGTTATCTCTTCCTATCTGTATGACCTGTTTCGCCAACCTCACGGCGCCTTGCATTATCCTTTCGATTCCCTCGCTTCCGGAGGATTAAATTGTGATGTACAGTTACCCTATAGAAGAAATTTTCGCATCACCTACTATGCAGAATGGGAAAAGGGGATCTGCTGTTTATTTTGGGGAATAGAGCACCGACCGTTTGCCGATAGTCTTTTATTCAATTCCTTCCGATTGCAGCCCGGCCAACAATATCTCAAGCAACAGCAGCAAGCAGAAAGCATCCATGAATATAAAGGCTCCCCTTGGAAAGAAGCGGCTTCTTCGATACCGTTTGGTAACACTATTGAACCGCACTCCATCAAGACCATTGCCGATATTTTTGGCCCCGGAATGATCCAGGAGATGAATATTCATGTTACTCCGGATCAATATCAATTATTACGAAACACCACGCTAAAAATATATTGGGATAATTCTCCACAGCCAAGCGTAAGTGTTCCACTCTTAGATTACTTTGGGTGCAGCAATGGATTTCGAAATGTAAATGCCTTGCAGTTACGAGCGACAGAGCAAGGGGAGTTGGCTTCTTATTTTCCTATGCCCTTTTATGTGCATGCAAAGATTGTTCTTGAAAATCCGAATGATGCGCCAATCAATTTCAGTGGCATTTTAAAGTATTCTAATGAATCGGTTGATAGATATACTCAGGGATATTTTCTGAGTCAATTTTATGAGACGCCAAAAACAAGGTGGCATGTCTATCATCCCGTAGGTAAACTCTTAGGAAGAGGAAAATTTATAGGGGTGCATTATGCCTTTCCTGAAAACCCCCCACCTTATTTTATGGAGGGCGATCCTTATATCTATATTGATTCCGATCTAACCAATCGGATTCATTATACTGGTCTTGAAGATTATCTTACGGGAGGATGGTTTTTCTCCGATAGTACCTTCTCTTTGCCCTTTGCTGGATGCACACAGTTGTGGTCTACTTCCTATCGATTTCATTACTTTGACGCCTACGATTTTCATAAATCATTCGATTTTGAACAGGAACATGGTGTCCGAAATGATTTTCAATCAGATTATCGGACTACTTCCTTTTTTTATAAGCGGTGGACACCATTCTGGCCGGAGAGGGATACTATAAAACCCGGTGAATTATGGAGTGTGGAAGGCTCAGGCTATTCTCCAAATGAATCGGTTACGGTAGTGCTTGGTACTCAGCATCTTTTTTCAACTACTGCCGATAAAGCCGGGCATTTCTTTTATCGTTTAACGATCCCCGATTCTATTAACGCCGGTACTTCGCTCCTACAAGTTAATAATTATACCAGGCCCGAGCCGATTACCGTTCTTTCAAAACCAACGGTCTGCATTCTTTACGATACTACTCAAATGCTTTTTCGCTACGGTGATTCCGTTCGAGTGCATGGTAGTGGGTTTGTTCCTGGAGAAAAGATTTCGATCTATTTAAATAATACTGAGGCTAATTACTTACCGGGTGATCGCACCGTCGCTGGTGATTATTCCTTTGATTTTCCTATCAGTATCCCCTGGGTAAAAGATGGGAGCTATAGAATCCGTGCACAAGGGAATTTCACTCCTTCAGCAGTAAGCGATTCATCGGTGAGTATTACCAGAGTAAAAGATTATGAAGCCGAGGATATGAAGGTAGTGCTTGCCGAAGGCTATACTGAAAGCAGTTATCTCGGATATAAACAAAATGATAATTGGAGCAATCAATATTCGCGGTATTACGCTGCGACCAAGGTCGGTGATAAATTGATCTTATCATTCAAGGTCCCAGTAGCAGATACCTTTAGGGTAAGCTCCTATCATATCTTAGGTTCTCGGTATGCCGATTTCGATGTCTCGGTTGATAGTAAGCAGCCAACACGGATAAGTTGCTTCTTAGATACCGATGTATATACGGTATTCAGGTCTCCGGAAGTCAATTTGGGTACATATTACCTCGATAGAGGAGAGCACACTATTACTTATACCTTTGTAGAAAAAGGGAAGGCCTCGGAATTTAGCTTCAATGCCGATAATATTCTTCTTACTCCTGTTTCGGGTTTTCATGATATTCCGGTTGATACTACCGGCGCCGATGTCTTGCCAACTGTACGGCATTTTGCAAACTATAGTTTTACTCCGAATCCGCTGCGAAGTACAATAGAAAATATCCATATTTCAGTCGATAATGATTTTCATCTTGGCTCCGACCGGCTTTCCATCGAACTTTTCAATCTGCTTGGGAAGAAGGTGGCGACGGTTGTTAATGGTACCCTTGGCGTTTCGGAGATCGACTTTACTCACGATTGCTCCGGCCTCGCCAATGGTGCCTATTATTGGCTGATAAAAGCAACGAAGCAAGGAAAAGAAGACACGCAAACTATCCCGTTTGTAATAGAGAGATAATATTCCGGTATTTTACTATATCTTACCGAGTTTTAAGGAGTTATTTGCTTTAAAGAATGGGCTGTTGATAACCCGAATTCATGTTCAAAAGATTGTTAATAAATACGGGCTGTTTTACCTTACAAGATAGAATGAAATTTACTAAATTTGTATTTACAACTTGCTTAAAATTCTTGAGCATAGTTTTTCTGAGTTTGAATTCGGGTTTGTGTTAATAAAATCGAGCTGACCACGATCAAATTTTTATTACTCACCACGACTGTAGGTTGAAGATGCGAACGATGAAAAAACACGATGAAACACAGCCGATGGTTCAGAACGATCACAAGCCAGCAGCCCTATTCAGACCCCATACGGTGCATTGTTCGGTGGAATCCTGAGCGTTGCCCCCTCGGCTCCCCGAGCCCCAACTAAGCAATACTTTAATCACAAAAATTGTTGTAAAAACAAGGAGCATACGAATAGTATGAAGGTAGCCCGTCGCTTTACTACAAAAGGAAAAAGTCCGGCCGAACAATTCGAGTACACGATGCGCTCGAGTGTTTTACGCAATCCTGATGGAAAACCGGTCTTTGAGATGCATGACATCGAGGTACCGCGCCAATGGTCGCAGGTCGCTACCGATATCCTTGCCCAGAAGTATTTCCGTAAAGCCGGCGTTCCGCAGCGCGATGCCGATGGCAATATGCTCATTGGCGAAGATGGCAAGCCCGTCCTCGGTCCGGAGCGTTCGGTAAAGCAGGTTGCCCATCGCCTTGCCGGTTGCTGGCGCTATTGGGGTGAAAAGCACGGCTATTTCAATACCAAGGAAGATGCTCAGGCCTATTATGACGAAATGGTCTATATGATCATGCGTCAGATGGCTGCTCCGAATTCGCCGCAGTGGTTCAATACCGGCCTTAACTGGGCCTATGGCATTACCGGTCCGGCTCAGGGGCACTGGTACGTCGATCCGAAGACCGGCGATCTTACCCGCTCCACCGACGCCTATACCCACCCGCAGCCCCATGCCTGCTTTATCCAGTCCGTCAGCGACGATCTGGTAAACGAAGGCGGTATCTTCGATTTATTAACCCGTGAGGCCCGTATTTTCAAATACGGCTCGGGTACCGGCTCGAATTTCAGCGCTCTGCGCTCGGCCGGTGAAAAGCTTTCCGGTGGCGGACATTCCAGCGGCCTGATGAGCTTCCTCAAGATTTATGATACAGCTGCCGCAGCTGTAAAATCCGGCGGTACGACCCGCCGCGCTGCGAAGATGGTTATCCTCGATGTTGATCATCCGGATATCGAAAACTTTATTAGCTGGAAATCCAACGAAGAGCAGAAGGTAGCTGCGCTGGTTGCCGGCTCGAAGATCTGCGATCTGTTCCTCAATACGATCATGAAGATCGCTGTTGAGGGTGGTGTCGATCGTCATACCAATACCGATCTCGATATTGCGATCAAGAAGGCGCTGGCTCGTGGCGTACCAATGAATTACATCATGCGCTGCCTGCGCCTCGTCGAAATGGGATATGACCATATCGACTTCAAGACTTTCGATACGCATTACGAAGGCGAAGCCTACCAGACGGTTTCCGGTCAGAATTCGAACAATTCCGTCCGCGTCACCAATGAGTTTATGAATGCCGTTGCCGAAGATAAAGAATGGGAGCTCAAGTGGCGTACCAGCGGCAAAGTGGCAAAGAAGGTGAAGGCAAAGCATCTTTGGGATGAGATCACGCTCTCGGCCTGGTCGAGCGCCGACCCAGGCTTGCAGTTTGACTCGACCATCAATGAGTGGCATACCTGCCCGACCGATGGCCGCATCAATGGCAGCAATCCGTGCTCGGAATACATGTTCCTCGACGATACGGCTTGTAACCTCGCTTCGATCAACCTCGCTCATTTCCTCGATGAAGAAACGGGTGAATTCCGTATCGAAGAATACAAGCATGCCGTTCGCCTGTGGACTATCACGCTCGAGATCTCGGTGCTCATGGCACAATTCCCATCGCGCGAGATCGCTCAGCGTTCGTACGATTACCGTACGCTCGGCCTCGGCTATGCGAACCTCGGTACCATTTTGATGATCCTTGGCATTCCGTACGATTCCAAGGAAGCCTTGGCAATGAGCGGTGCGCTTACGGCCATCATGTGCGGCGAATCCTATGCAACGAGCGCCGAACTGGCTCGCGATCTTGGCGCCTTCCCGCGCTATGAAGCGAATAAAGATTCGATGCTTCGTGTGATTCGTAACCATAAGCTTGCTGCCTACAACGCTGCTGCCGATCGCTACGAAAGTCTGACCATTAAGCCGATGGGTATTAATGCCGAGCTCTGCCGCGAGGATCTGCTTACGGCTGCTCGCGAATGCTGGGACCGCGCTTATGAACTCGGCGAGAAGCATGGATATCGCAATGCCCAGGTAACGGTTATCGCCCCGACGGGTACGATCGGTCTCGTGATGGATTGTGATACGACCGGTATCGAGCCTGATTTTGCTATCGTGAAGTTTAAGAAGCTTGCCGGTGGCGGATATTTCAAGATCGTTAATCAATCGGTAGAGAAGGCGCTTCGCCGCCTCGGTTATACCGAAAAGCAGATCGAAGAGATCGAAAAGTATTGCAAAGGACATGGTACGCTCGTCGGCTGTCCTTCGATCAACCGTGCATCGCTGAAGCTCAAAGGCTTTACCGATGAGAAGATCGAAGAGATCGATAAGCAGTGTGATAACGTCTTCGATCTCCGCTTTGCCTTTAATAAGTGGTCGCTCGGCGAGGATTTTTGCAAGAAGCTCGGCTTTACGGCAGAACAGCTCGACGATCCGAACTTCGATATGCTCGTTGCCCTTGGCTTCGGCAAGGAAGAGATCAACCGTGCCAATGATTATGTTTGTGGCACGATGACCATCGAAGGTGCCCCGTACCTTCGCGAAGAGCATTTACCGATCTTCGATTGCGCCAATAAGTGCGGTAAGTATGGTAAGCGTTTCATTCCGTATGCTGCGCATATCCACATGATGGCTGCTGCTCAGCCATTCATCTCGGGTGCGATCTCCAAGACGATCAATATGCCGAACGAGGCAACGCTCGCCGATATCAGCAATGCCTATACGGAATCCTGGAAGTTGATGATCAAGGCCAACGCGCTTTATCGCGATGGCTCGAAGCTTTCGCAGCCTTTGAATTCCACGAGCGAAGATGGCGATCTGGCCGAAGAAGTGCTCTTCAGCGATCCGATGGATGAGTCGATGGAAACCGTCGGCGCTGCCGAATTGCACCAGCTTATTAATACCCAGGCTGAAGAAACAGGTGTCTGGCAGCCGCGCCGCCAGAAGCTTCCGGCGCGCCGCCGCGGCTGGCTCCGTGAGGCAACGGTCGGCGGACATAAAATTTATCTGCGTACCGGCGAGTATGAAGATGGGTCGCTCGGCGAGATCTTTATCGATATGTATAAAGAGGGCGCAAGCTTCAAAGGACTTATGAACTGCTTCTCGGTGCTTGCATCGAAAGCCATTCAGTATGGCGTACCGCTCGAAGAACTTGTCGATACGTTTACCTTTACGCGCTTCGAACCGGCGGGCTCCGTTATGGGTCACGAGGCGATCAAGAATGCAACGTCGATCCTCGATTACGTCTTCCGTGCCCTTGGCTATGAGTATCTCGGCCGTCAGGATTTTGTGCACGTCAAGGCAGTCGATGAACCGAAGCACGAGCACCATCACGTTCCGGCAACGCCCGCACCGGCTTCGGCCCAGCGCGAAGCGCCGAGCGAAGATGAGATAGTCGAACGCTTAAAGAGCCAGAATCTAAAAGACGACGAACCCGTCATGATGACGAGCGCCGCCACTGCCGCCGAAACCCGCAAGCAGCAATACCGCGAAGCCAAAACCAAAGGCTACACCGGCGAACAATGCCCGGCCTGCGGCTCCATGAGAGTAAAGCGCAACGGCGCCTGCACCCTCTGCGAAGACTGCGGCACGACGAGCGGCTGCTCGTGAGATAGAAGATGAAATACGAAGTACGGATAACTTCTAAAGCGGAAAAAGATTATAGAGACATTCCGCAAGCTATTCGTACTGGTATTTATCGTAAAATGATGAATCTGGAAAATGACCTTCAGGGTGATGTTAAAAAGCTAACTAATTTTGAGCCACCGTATCGTCTCAGAGTTGGGGACTATCGAGTGCTCTTTGATGTTGAGGGCTCTGAGATAATAATTTATCGAATCCTTCATAGGAAAGACTCGTACCGATAATTATGTTACTACCATTACATCCTGAAATTTTGAGAAAAAATGGGGAGCCACAATTTGTGGTAATTCCTTATGAAGAATTCCGGGCTATCGAACAACTTCTTGAAGATCGTGAAGATGAACTTGCTTTTCGCGAAGCAAAGAAAGAACATAATAGTGGTCCTACAAAATCATTACGTGATCTGGAAGCAGAACTGAGTGCAAGTTAATACCAATTAATATTTAAGAGAATGAAAGGCGTATTAATAAGATACGCCTTTTTTATTATTGAAAATATATGTAACTCGAGCAGCGGATATAAGTAGATATTCCAATGCGAACCCCAATAGTTTTATTTGCTATAGTAGCTTGCATAGTGACTATCCTTTTCTTTTTGCCACCACAAAAGCATGCGATACCCTTTAATAGCGACCAGTGGTGTAACGAAACGGATGTTAATCTCGATGGCGGCGATCGCGATCAGATGGTCGATGATTTGATGGCGCGGCATCTGCTTAGTAACCGTTCACGGATAGAAGTCCTGGAACTATTGGGAAGGTCGGAAAGCCCAATAGATGGAAGCCTTATTCTTAACTACCCTCTAAAAATCACCTATGATGTCATCGATCCCGATTACAGTAAATACCTTAATGTGATATTCAGCAGAGATTCGATTGTAAAAGAAATTCAAATTGAGGAATGGGAAAAGGGCGAGGAGGCTAAAATAATTAAAGTGTATAGGTAATAAAAATATTATTTATAGGGCGTTCTTTCTCGTTCTTTAATCGCTCTGAAGTTATCATGGTATTTTAAGGAAAATAATACCTATAAGTATGTAATATAGCAAGACACTAATATAGCTGGTCAGTAGTTGCAACATACAATAATTTCTTATTATATGGAAGCGCTTGTTTTTCCACTAATAGCTTTGGGGTTTATAGTTTACTTTAGACTTCGTGATAGAAAACGGGCGCGCTCTCAAAGAGTCCCTGCTGCCCCTGTTGCGGCAAGCCAGCCCAGCGAAATATTTCTTGATATGCGAAATCGGGCTCTCCGGATGACAGTAGCCGACCTAAATGTGGATCCTATAAAAAATAGACTATTTGGTGTTGTTGTAGAGCACGATAATAATTACGGGTATAATGCGCTAATAATGTTTTGTACCGGTGATGCGAGTTTCTATTATAGTGATGGGGGAGGCATTATTGGCGGAATTGGGCGCGAAAAAGTACGAGAAGGAGTATCGGAAGTAATGGAGTCTGCCATTAAATATTTGCCCTTAGCAGTCAGAACCGACGATATAGCGCTTACACCTCCCGGCCATATATCCTTTTTCTTTCTTACAAATAATGGTATATATGCTATACAGGGGAGTATGAGTGCTTATGGCGGGGCGACCTCACCCGTACGTGACTTATTGAACCACTGTAGTAAAGTATTATTCGAATTATCCACAGAAACGCCCGAGAGTAACGTATGAATTATCCTAAGTCGTACCTTGGACAGGTACGGTAAATAATAATGAGACTATCCGAAGTCCGAAATGAGCGCTTCATGACTTCTCAGTCTTCCAGCCGATATTAATAATCGGGCACCAGGGGATAATGCTGTTTTTTGCATAGTTGATCAGCCCGAATTGCACGCCATGGAGTTCATGGGCGATATTGAATGCACCTATCTGAACTCCATTGATCTTCTCAACCGCATTAAGTGGGCTAATGATAAGAGCATTAGCTTTTCTTACAACCGAGAGAAAACCGTTAATGACGAGACCATTTACCAGCTTTGGCGGAGAATCGCAAGCAGAAGCGCCGCCGAATAATAGTCCGTTGATCGATATTCCGTTGAGGGTATCGGCCCAGGTAAGAAACGGCGAGAAAGAAATTCCGTTGAGCTTATTGGTAACTTCGGCCAGCGTAGCAATGGTAACTCCATTGCGTTCTTTACCTATGCATAATACTCCGATCGTAAGTCCGCTGTGGTGTGCATCGTAGGCAAAGCCACCGATATCGATCCCATAAGTAGGGTGTTTCGTCTTAGGAGCTGTTGCTGCGGCTATGGAATCCTGAGCATACAGCGAACCGGTAACCAGGAGGATAGAAACAAATAAAAATATTTTCATGGTTGAGAGATAACGATCAATACTTCCATGTGAACGACAACCTCGCTACGATGTTTCAATGATAGAAGAAAAGACGATCAGAACTATGAAAGAAACAAAAGCAGCGAAAAAGCCGACGACGATTGATCAGTTTATAGCCACTTGCCCGAAGCAGACGCGTGAACGACTGCGAACAATACGCGCAATGGTAAAGAAAGAAGCGCCGGAAGCCGAAGAGGCCATTAGTTATGGTGTCGCCGCCTTCAAACTGCATGGTATGCTGATCTTCTTTGCCGGCTTCAAGCATCATGTCGGTATATATCCCCGTCCTAAGGCACTGGCGGATGAGCTCGCGGACTATAAAGGAGGCAAAGGCACGATCCAATTTCCTAACGATAAGCCATTGCCGCTACCAATCATCAAAAAAGTTATTAAGCAGCGCCTCAAAGAAAATCTGGATAAAGCAGCGCTGAAAGCACTGGCCGTCCCATCAAAGAAAAAGACCATTAAAAAGAAAAAAGATAATGAGTAACGAAGCAACACTACGAGCCTTTATACAGCGCGTCTGGAATGAGCATGATAAGAGCGCCGTTGCCGAATTTCTGCATTCAAGCTATACGATCTTCCTTGATGGAGGCGATCCCTACGAAGGTCTAACGCTAAGCCAGGAAGAATTTATCAAGCGTCTTGATGCCAGCTTTGTCCCATTTCCCGATATTCATTTTGAGATCCAGACATTGATCGAAGAGCTGAACACGATCGGCATCACCTGGATCATGACCGGTACTAATCTTGGTCCCCTTGGCAGGTACCCGGCTACCGGAAAACCTATCAAGACGAATGGCATTACTATATATCATTTTACTCATGGCAAGATCAGCGGCCACAGCCAGGTATATGATAGCGCTGTCATCTCCAAACAGCTCGGGTTTATGTGATTGGCATGAGTTTTGTTGTTAGGATACTGTAAGGCAGGGAAGGTTAGTTGCATCTTATATATAGAAGGCAAGCCCTCTTGCTGGAATATGTTTTCTTAAAAGTGGTATTAAAAATGAGAAAAGCACCAGCATTAATTGTATTTGTGCTTATAATAGTATCTATGCCATACGGAGTAGCGGCTCGCTCTTTTGGTGTAATGGATACTTCACAGCAATACTACCGCCCCAAAATACAGAAAATAGTAAATGAATTAGATTCTGCAAAACGCCTGGATTATGAGAGCGTTGGTTTTGGAGGAGA
Source organism: uncultured Alphaproteobacteria bacterium (assembly GCA_964404255.1). Lineage (GTDB taxonomy): Bacteria > Bacteroidota > Ignavibacteria > Palsa-1295 > Palsa-1295 > JAFDZW01. The sequence continues at coordinate 52,443 of CAYOJJ010000009.1, forward strand.
AACCACCGACACATACCTGGCTTTTAAATCGTTAAGTTCGAAAGCTACGATCGAAGAATTAGTCCGCCTGACTGATCATGAAAATCCTATCATTCGTGGATATGCTGCCTGGGGGTTAGTCGATAGAAAATACCCGGCCCTTAGTACAGTATTACTAAAGTTTTTGCAGCATGATCAATTCGTCAGTATGATAAACGGCTGTATAGCAGGCCGGCAAATGCTTTCTGCTATACTATATTATAAGATAAAATGGCAGCCGAAATATGCCCGGGATACCTCTTTTTATCTCGACCAACGCCGCCAATGCGTGCGTCAGGTAATTAATACATGTGATAACGGCTCTTTGTTAGAAGATGCGCTGCTATGCAATGGTGCCGATGAAAAAACTTATGCCAGGATTCGGGGGCTGGTAATGCTAAATCCCACTTCTGAGTCGCTTACAGCATTAGCATGTTATCATAAACAAGAAGATATCAAGCTGATCCGGGCTGCAGGTAGTAAAGGTTTTATGGCAATCGCAGCATTTCCGGATAGTATTGCCTGGGGTACTCTTTTGGAATTCAAAGATTCAGAAAAATCGCTGGCTTATTTTCAAAGTATTGCGGCCTATAAAAATAGTGCTGCCAATGACCTCCTGACCGAGATTTACACGACCTGTGACTCGCAACAATGTATTAGATTGGATGAGGCACTCGTCGATTACTATTGCCCGATATTTAGAGCCTTAATCTTACAAATTTTTTCGGAGAAACAAGTGATCGATCTTGCGACAACAAAAGTATTAATACACGATAGCCCTGAAGAAGCAGCTATCTATTTCGCTCGTGGGTTAAGTACCGGCCGACAACCTGTCTGGCAAGAATGGAATAATCATTATGGGACGAAAGATTCTATTTTGCCACTGATGTTGGATATAATAACTCATCGCAATGCTACGGCTTTACACGATATTTATTCTAAGGGAATTCTTTATTGGTATGGCACCGACTTATATTCTTTATTAGACCATGCTTCAAAAGCCGAGTTACGGACCCTTCTTCCTGAACTCCTTCAGCGGATAAGTTCGGTACGGTATCCGTACGAACTTTTTGCGGTTACAGAGGCGGTTTTCTCCTGTAGCAAGGAAAGTACTCAAAAAGTCATGGATTATTTAAATACAAAAAAAGACCGATGGGATGAAGGAAATTGGGGGGAAGCATTTAGAAAACTTTTCAGGAAATATAAGATCAAATATTAGCAATGGAACGCCAGTAGTAAAAGTACTATTATGAAGAGTATGGTGCCGAGTTCAGATAACCAGGAATATGTTACTTAGCAATTACAAATCGAATATTCTGAATTCCATCATGACCTCTAACACGAGCAATATAGGTACCGTTAGGATAAGTACTGGTTCGTACTTTAAGGTATCTATCGGCGCCGGTTGAAAGAAGTAGCTTGCCGGAAAGATCGAGAATATCAACGCTGCATCTTCCGTCATAGGGTAAGGGAATAAGAATAACATCGGAGGCAGGATTAGGATAGGGAAGTGGGTGGTCGGCTGAAGTAGGTACCGCAACTGAAGAAAAGGGCTGTGTTCTGAATGTGTGAACAGCCAATGAGATCACATAGGCGGTGGTATCATCGATCCTGCGACAGCGGTTGAGACCTTTGAATGCTGTTGAATTATACCCTTGCCAGCTATCACCTCCATCAGAGGTAAGATAGACTGTATCCTGATACCCACCCGCAATGCCATGATCTTTGTCAATAAAACAGACTCCTTCAGGATACCACTCTAAAGCAGAAAAGCCCAGACTGGACTCGCTCCAATGCGCGCCGCCATCCGTAGTTTTCAGGATGAATTTTTCAGTATTCGGTCTTCCCTGAAGAGCGACATAACCATCGAGCGGCGTACGAAAATAGATCTTCCAGCCTTGCTCGCCAATTCTCGGTGACCGGTAAAGAGTGTTCCAATGAGCCCCGCCATCGGTTGTTTCGAGAATCATTGCATTCCCATTCTTGAAATTATCGCCGCCAACCGAGCCACTTACAAAACCATGAGTTTCTGTAGGGAAGTAGCAATCGACGAGAGATTTGGCATAGGGTGACATATCAGTCGATGTAAAACTTTCTCCGCCATCGGTTGTACGGATAAATACGGCAACAGAAGTAGAATCATATAACCCATTATCAAAGGCACCGGCAGCGCACATCGTATGATCGTTAACAATGGACATCCCACAGATACCGGCTGGTTTGGGATCCGGAAGTAGCTGGTCGTGCCAGGTTTTGCCGCTATCATTGGTCTTAAGAAGAACGTGACCAGTCCTTAATGTACCGATCCATCCTTTGGCAGCAGTATGAAAGCCGATACAGCGCGTGCCGGTGATCTGCTTATTATTAGTATCGAGAACCGGATGAAAGGAGGTTATCCCATTATTTGCCGTATGGAGAATTCCGCTATATTCGATACCGTACGCAAAGGTCTTTGAGAGGAAGTACATATCTTCAAACCGGCCTCCACCGGTCGAAGACATAGTAGGAAGCTCGGGCCAGAGAGAATCGGGAAGCGATTGCTGCGCCAGGGCAGACGAAATAGAAAATAACCACAGGAAGAATAATACTTTCATATTTACTCAAGAACGTTTTTAGCACAACACGACAAGATAGTACAAGTTTTAAAACGAACTACTGAATTATTACTATATTGGTAGGTACATTTATAGGCACCTATTGATATGAGAGGAACAGCATTAGAAATTACGAACAGGTTCGAGACGGTTTCCTACCAGGCCTTTGACGATGGATGGGATACGCAGCTCGAAGAGTTGCCGGTCGTGCAGACACAGTTTCTGAACGATCGTGCAAAGTCGATCCTATTTAAGAACGACAGTCCGGATATTCCGATGGAATATTCGATCAACCCCTACCGCGGTTGCGAGCATGGATGCGCATATTGCAGAGCACGGCCGTACCACGAGTATCTTGGCTTTAATGCCGGTATCGACTTTGAATCCAAGATCATGGTCAAGCACGATGCACCGGAATTACTTCGCAAAGCATTCGATAATCCACGGTGGCAGCCAAAGTGCATCATGATGAGCGGCAATACCGATTGCTACCAACCGGCAGAGCGGAAGTTCAAGCTTACGCGGCAATTATTGGAAGTCTTTCTCGAGTATAAGAACCCGGTAAGCATTCTCACGAAGAATGCTTTAATACTGCGCGATCTTGATCTGCTAAAAGAGCTTGCCGATCAAAATCTCGTTAGCGCAATGCTCTCTATCACCTCACTCGATCCGGACTTACGCCGAAAACTCGAGCCACGTACTTCCACGGCCGGTATGAAGTTCAAAGCGATGGAGACACTGGTGAAAGCGGGTATTCAGACAGGAATTATGGTTGGGCCGATCATTCCAGGGCTTAATGATAGCGAAGTGCCAAATATCCTTCAACGCGCCAGTGAGAACGGAGCATCATTTGTTGCTCATACGATCTTGCGATTACCGCAGGCTGTAGCGCCAATCTTTGTGAACTGGCTCGATGAGAATTTTCCCGAGAAATCAAAGCGAATACTGGCCCGGGTCGAGATGATCCGGGGAGGGAAATTAAATGATGCTAACTTCGGTACACGAATGACGGGTACCGGTGCCTATGCCGATTTTATGCATAATCTTGTTCATACTCTTTCGGTAAAGTATGGAATGCACCGAGGACGAAAACCACTGGATATGAGTATTTTTAAGCGGCCGGGCCAGTTGTTTTGACTTGTGCTGCAGAAACTATTTACTTTTGAATGAAGTAGTTACAGTCGGATAAACACATAGAGACGATTATGGCACTCCATTTAGAAAAACTTTTATTTCTATGTATTCTGGTAGCAATGGCACCAATTATTTGCTCGTGTGGACTTTCAGCGACTCCAGAAGTACAACAGTATAAATTCTATCACAACTCAGATTGGAATAAAGAACAGCGGATAGCTGGTGAGAAAATCGCTTTTATGTATCACGATGAGTTCGCTACTCATATTGGTACTACCGATGAAGGGGGATATCGGGCTGTTTATTTTACCATTAATCCCGCCTTATCAGAATTTGAGCTGAAAGATTCAGAGATTACACCTTTAAAGATGTATCAATATTATAGTTGTTTTTGCCAGCAATGTGAGGATACACTCCCTATTCATATAGGAAGTATCTCAGGGCAGAAACTAAATAATAATCGCTGGCATATTCAGCTCGATGCAATACAGACCTCTACCTACGGTGTATATGTCGATACCTGTCATCGAACGACTATCGAGCACGACTTCGAACTCGATAATTGATTCGATTATAACCCTTTCTTTTTTAGCCAATCCAGCGAATATTCCGCAATCTCTTTCCAACCGTGATCCATCGTTAAAGAATGACCGCGGTTCGCAAAGGATTTGAATTCCGTAACGGCCGGTGATTTGCGATATTTTTTGAAAGTAGCTTTAGAAAGTACTGGCGGAACGATGTGATCGTTTTCTCCGGAGACGATGAGTAATGGACCGCGATTGGCATTCGTGGTATTTACTTTCGTCTCAGACCACGGATTGAACGCAGCGGTTGCGGCTTGGAATAATGGTCGCCCCGGCGCCGGTATCGTATTCTTATCGAACATATCCTTCGCTTCGCTTTCACTTACAGCATTTCCAAATGCATATCGGAATTGATTATAATTAAGGGAGACTGCCTTTGTAAGATTAAACGGATTACTAAGCACCGGTAAGGCTGATTTTAAGGCCGAGAACGGTAGCTGCCAGACTCCTTTTATCGGCGCCGGATCAATGGCAATGGCGGCCGATGCTACATTTCTTCCGAGAAGATTCTGGACTAATAAACCACCGAACGAATGACCTATCAATATAGGTGGTTGAGAAAGCTTAGAAATAAAAGTGGCATGGCTATCGGCAACTTCTCTCACTCCCCGGTTAGCTATTGCTACAGCCTTCGTTCTTGAATCGGCGACAGTAGAACCATCCCCCGGCCAGGGTGGAGTATAACATTCATAACCGTTGCTTCTGAAAAAATCTGCCCACGGTTCCCAAGCGGTTGGATGGATCCATAATCCATGAACAAAGACAATAGGCTTATTAGACATACGAACCTCGACGATAATGAATACAGGATACTACTCGGCAACGTTCTATGCTAACTTGTGCACCTATCTATTCGTTCTTAAATAATCCTATAAAAAACTACTCAATTAGTACTTTCCTGTGGCCGATTGTGCCATCGGATAAAGAAAGGGTTACCATATACGTAGCCGCCGGAAGAGCCGGTAATTCTATTTGAAGTTTGAGTATGCGAATGAATCATATCCTTTAATAATTTGGTCTTTATAAAAAAAATGGATGGTAAATTTGCTGTATGAAAATAGCAATATATAAGTCGCTGTGGGGAATGGAAGGTACTTTGGAAAGCCATTTCCGATCTGTTTCAGAAACCGGCTATGAAGGTATTGAAAGCGCCATTGCCGAAATGCCAGATAGGGAAAAGCTTAAAAGATTACTAACCGAGTACTCTTTAGACTATATACCGCTAATTTATACGGAAGGAAATTCTATTACCGATCATATAGAAGATTTCCGGCGGCTTGTAGGAATCGCTTCAGCAGTAGAACCGGCAAAAATTGTTGCTCATGCCGGCCGAGACTTATGGAGTTTTGAGGATCAGTGTCATTTTTTTGAAGAAGTCTTAAAGATCGAGCAGGAAATTGGTATTCCTATTGCTCATGAAACGCATCGCCGCCGCCCGCTTTTTTCGCCCATGAATGCGGTAAGATTATTTAAGCAATTTCCCGAATTAAAGATCAATGCCGACCTTAGCCACTGGTGCTGCGTGACCGAATCGATGCTCGAAGATCATTCCGAAGCAATTGAATTAGCAATAAAACGAACTATCCATATTCATTGCAGGGTAGGGTATGAAAATGGTCCCCAGGTTTCCGATCCCCGCATAAAGCAATGGGCTGAGCATTTGGAGAAATTCGAGGGCTGGTGGTCCGAGATGGTAAAGAACCTTGATACAAATAATGAGCTAATTACCGTCACCCCTGAATATGGGCCACCGACCTATATGCCAACAACACTGGATACCAATAAACCGGTAGCCGATCTTATGGATATTTGTTTGTGGTCTGCCGAACGCTTCAGACGCATCTGCTCTTTAGGATAGCGATTCGGGATCAAACGAAAAAGATCCATCGGAATTTGGCTCAAGAGGATCTACAGAAACGATCGCTTCTTTTTGAATCGGGCCGTACACATGGGGGAAGTGTTCTTCTGCGCCTCCCGAATTTTCCCAAACTACGCGCGAGGATAATTGCGACTCATCTATTGAAATTACTATCAAATCTTTTCTTCCTAAAAATAGCGCAGTAGCTATCGCTGCAACCTGATTGCCATTCGAACAATGGATAAATCCTTTAGTTTGAAGGGATGGATCGGTGAAAATAGTAAGATGCCGCTGGGCCTCCCAATCTTCAATTGTCGTAATATGATAGATCATACTATAAATATAGCATATAATCTGAAACATCCCCGGAATTTCTTCATATATTTGAACATCGTAATATCGTAACCCTTTATGAAAACCTGGATCAGTGCTTTAATTTTTGCGGTCGCCATCGTCGCCGCTGCTATGGTTCTTGCCGGAACCTGGAGAAAGACCCATGAGACTAAAGAGACGATCCGGGTAGTCGGCCTTGCCGAAAAAGATTTTACTTCCGATCTTGTCATCTGGAGCGGCTCATTCTCGCGCCATTCGATGACGGTGCAGGAAGCTTATTCCCAGCTTAAGAAAGATGCCGATAATATCAGGCAGTACCTTGTCGGCAAAGGGGTGGACGCTAAGCAAATTACCTTTAGCGCCGTCTTCTCGAACAAAGATTATAAGTACATGTACGATAACAACGGCCGCCAGACGAACCAGATATTCGATGGTTATACCCTGAGTCAAAACGTAGAGATCGAATCGAAGGAAGTCGATAAGATCGAGATGATCTCGCGGGAAGTGACCGAGTTACTGAATATGGGAATAGAATTTCAATCGAATGAGCCGCGCTACTATTATACCAAGCTTGCCCAGCTGAAGCTGGAGATGCTCGCTTCTGCTGCTGCTGATGCCCGAACCCGCGCAGAAAAAATCGCGAAAAATGCAGGTGGTGGCCTGGGCGGCCTGCGTAATGCTCAGATGGGGATTTTTCAGATCACCGGTCAAAACTCCGACGAAGAATATTCTTACGGAGGTACCTATAATACCAGTTCGAAGAATAAAAAAGCTTCGATCACTGCCAAGTTGGAATTCGCCATCGATTAGTACTCGCGAATTCCCAAGCCTTAGGGCTTCTTTACTATTATTCTGATTGACGCATCCTGCGTCAGTTCTGCCTTCATTAGAAATACCAAAAGGAGAATGGTATCTCCTTATTGATTATGGATTTTTTACGTCGTAGAATATTTGATTTCTTTGCGAAAGCCAGGCGGCTATCGGCCCATCGGTCGTATAAGCGCTTGCTGGCTGGTTCATTTGTTTCCGGTATCGGAGATCATATTGGTTACCTGGCATTTATTGCAGCTGTTTCTTCTAAAACTTCGGATGTACTTGCAATAGGAGGCATCAGCCTCGCGGAAATGATGCCGGCGATCATTGCTGTCCCCATCGTACAATATATTATCGATAGGTACGATAAGCGAAGGTTATTGCTTATAAGCGATCTTGTCCGATCAGTGTCGTTCTTTGTAACGGCGTTTGTTAATGAGGTCCCACTCTATTTCGTATGTGGATTCTTATCGGCTGCTTTTACTCAATTGTTCGAACCATCACGGCAGGCATTAGAACCCCAGTATGTGCCGGAAGGAGAGATTACCCAGGCTAACGGATTACGTCAAAGTATGATGAGCCTGGTGATGATCCTCGGTCCATCGCTTGGCGCTTTTTTGGTGGGGGTATTCGGCTTTCAAACGGCATTTCTTGTTAATGCTGTCAGCTTTCTGTTCTCTGCGGTAATGGTGTGGGATCTTGAGCCGCAGCATAAATTACAGGAGCGTAGTACTACTTTCAAGCAAGAACTTGCGGGCGGATTTTATGCCGTTCGTCATAATAGTGTACTGATATTCCTTTTTATGCTGATGGGTTTGTTTAATTTGGTGATCGGAGTGCAATTCCCGCTGATCTTTATTTTTGCCAGAGAAGCACTACATGGAGGTACGGCAGAAACGGGTTGGCTATTCTCTTCGATGGGTATCGGTGGTATTTTCTGCGGCTTTATTATGGCATCAATACCCAAGGAACACCGTCCGTTCGATGTGGCCATAGCCAGAGGGCGAAAAAATCTGGCACTAATCGTATTGCTCGATGGAGTAGTAGTACTACTGTTTACACTCTTTGATACGTTGCTGCCGGTTATGGCTCTTTATACTATCTTCGGAGTGATCGGCACGTGTTTTTGGGTCTCGATCACTACGGCAATTGCGGAGCAAACCTCGGAAGAATACCGGGGCAGGGTATTTTCATTATATCAGGCTATTCGCTCCCCGATGCTTGTTATCTCGATCGGACTCGGGATGCCGTTTGTCCATGAAGTAGGTTCAGTACGAATGTTCCAGTATAGCGGGTCATTGGAGATAGTCTTAGCGATCGCCGCAATCCTCTATGCGCCCAAAGTAAAAGAACGGCTTGCTATAACCTGAAGATGGTAACTATTCTTTATTTCGGCAGTTGTAAAGGAAAATAGTTATTGAACGGTGCTTTTTGGTTTTCTGCGAATATCCTTTTTCTTATCACTACTTTTCCCCGGTATGGTGGTACAGGGGCAATGGAGAAATATTTCTGCAGGCTCATTGCCGGTTACCTTCGGGACATCGGGAATTTTGACTTATAGAAACGGATCGCTATATGCGGCTTTTGGAAATAGGTTATGGATAAGCTCCAATAATGGGATGAACTGGACCGAGCGAACCCCTGACCCAACTGCCGTGGAGCCGATCTACGATCTTGAATTTTACGATGCCAATACGGGCATTGCTATTAATGGAAAATTTCTTTTTAAGACGACTGATGGCGGGTTTTCCTGGCAGCGCATTTCTTTCCCGGGGCTTTCTGCAGGCCTAAGTGCGCACTTTCTGGGTTCAGCCGATCGAATCGTTTGTGAAGCCGACATCAATACTGTATTTCTTTCAATAGATGGCGGCATCACCTGGAGCGATATTACGCCGAGCGGTACCGAACTGATCACCCATATTCAAACCCGCTCTTCACGAGAGATCGATGTTTTAAGCGTTAGTAAAGATGGTACTTCATCGGGGACGCTTTTTCAATCGAGAGATGCAGGTGCGTCCTGGAACAGGACACTGCCGGATAAAATAGACCGCGATTGCTTTTCTATAGGTATCGATTCCTGCGATACCGATGTGATTGCCATTATTAATGAAGAGAGCATCGTTGCAGGGATTGACCCCAGGGCCGGAGTATTGGTATCTCTCGATAAGGGCATAAGCTGGTCATTTACAACTGCGGTTCTCGATAGAAATTACTTTTGCGGTTCGATCAGTATTGCAAACGATGGTGCTTTTTTCGTACAGACATCGCGTGATGGGATCCTGCGTTCGACTGATTATGGTAAGCATTGGATTTCGATCGGTGGTCCGAACGGCCCCACTCCCGATTGCCGCTTTGTTGCTGCTATAACGAAAGATACCATCTATGCTTGTGATAGCAGCGGTGCAGTATGGATGACCGTCAATAGCGGAGGCACGCCTATAGCCCCGGTATCACTACGGATGCCTTCTAAGATAACAGCCACTGCTCTTGGTGAAGAGATCGATATTCCAATCTATATCTTAGGATTAAAGCGATCTGCCGATCTTGAATTCGATCTTTCTTTCGATAGCAAACTGGAGTACCTTGGTTCGATAGTAAAGTCAGGACGGCAAGTCGATGTTCTATCTTCTATCACCCCGACTTCATCGCATCTTATTATACCTGCAGCCGACCAGTTAGGCGATACCCTTGCCGCCATTGCCCGTTTCAGAGTATTTGTAGATAGTACCTCTAATTCTACAATAACCTGTTCGAATGTTCTGTATTCAGCTTTTCAGGAAGTCTGTTTCACGGATTCTCTCCAGGCTGCAACCGGAGCCGCAACTACTGTAGAAGGTCCTTCGGGATGCGGCATCGATATGCTAAGCGATTTTCTCAGATATCGAAAATCTCCTCATTTTAGTATTTATCCTAATCCGGCTTCAAGCGGAGTTTCGCTTCTCTGTGAATCATCCCTTGGTGAGGCCACGATTAATATTTCAGATCTATCTGGACACACGGTATTTCAGGAAAAAGCCACCATTACCGCCTACCGGCATTTACTACTGGATATTTCCGGTTTTCCAAGAGGTAGATATACTATTTCAATCCTCCATAAAAACGACCATTCCAGTGTTGGGCTGATAGTCCAATAGTTTCAAAAACGGCCATTTTTCACAGAATAAGAGTAGCAATGTTTCCTCAGGGGTAGGTGTTAAATGCCGCCGTGATTAAGCCCATTGTACTCGTAGCAGTCTCTGCGCTACTAATAATTACATTTGCAGCCCTTTCCCGCAAGAAGAATCTTCTATCCTTCTTCGAGGGGGGCAAGTGGTGGCTAACCTGGCTTTCGGTAGCTATCATTACGCTGATGGATGAACTAACATCCATCTTTTATGCTCCGGCGGAGTCCTATGCTACGCTTGGCCTAACTGCCTTTGTTTTCATTATTTTAGCTTCACTGGTTATGCGTGTTCTTTCAAACCGCATGACCGAGATCGCCCATATCCTCGAGCATCATAATATCAAAGGGGGAGGCGTTTATAGTTTTAGCTATCTTGTTTTAGGTCCCACCGTCAGCTTTGTTGCAGTAGCTTCTATTTTAGTCGATTATATTCTTACTGCCTCGATTTCAACCGTAGCAGCAGTTAATAATGGTGGTTCATTCTTCCATTTATCGACCCTAACTTCCTATGGGTTAATGCTTGCTATCATTTGGGGCATTTGTGGGCTTAATATTATCGGTATCAAGGAGAATGCCCGCTTTACTTATGGTATTTTCATTGGAGCGGCATTCGTCCTTTGCATAATGGTTGCCTCGGCGTTTACCGATTTTGCTCCGGGTCAAGGTGGATTAGTAATAAAAGGATTTGTCGATACCTGGCATCAGGTGTCCGATGGCAGCTTACTCGGCGGAGCCGGATTTATAGTCTTTGGTATTTCGAGCGTTATTCTTGCCTACTCGGGTATTGAAAGCGTCGTGCAAACTGCCGGCCTTACCAAAAGCTGGCGCGATATTCACAAGGCCTATTTATTCCTCGCGATAACCGTCGGTATCTTTACCCCGCTTATCTCTCTGTTAGTTCTTACTCGTCCGGATATCGACTTCATGGCCCATCGTGAAGATCTGCTTACCTATTTTGCTTCGCTTCTTAATGGAGAGTGGTTTGGTATTCTTGTTGGCGCCCTGGCCAGTTTCACGCTTATTATGGCAGTCAATACTGCCTTTGTTGCATCGAGCGAGCTCATCGAGCGTGTTGCTCATCGTTATGGGTTTGGATGGATCATCAAAACGAATAACCGTCATTCCCTCTATCGTATTCATATATTAAATGCCGCTTTTTTTACGCTCATTATTTTAATTACTGCCGGTAGCCAGGAAACACTTGCTCATATGTACGCGGTAGGGTTGGTAGCAAGCTTTACGATCAATATGGGGTCGCTCGTTATCTATCGGTATCGCCTCGGTTCAAAGGAGATCAGGGAATATTTTACTTCGCGTACAGTAACTTTTGCGCTCTTTTTATTACTGCTTGCCTGCTTCGGTGTGATCGCTTATAGCCATTGGATGGGTTTGCTCTTGTGGCTGGTTGCGGTAGGTATATCGCTTATTATCGGCATGCGCGTCGCAAAGAAACGTGCTCCAGAAATTATTGAATATCATCAGACCGATAACCTTTTCGACCTGACGATCCAGTGCGCCGAAACCGATGGAGAATTCCATATCTACCTGCGGCGCCCGAAAGATATTTCTCCGATCAGTGAATCCCGCTCTGCTGCATACGTGACGTTCTATTCGCCACGTGCCGGTGCGCCGGAGAAGCTTGGCCCGAACCACTACCGCTTCCCGCTAAAAGTAGGATCGCTGTATGCGAAACTCGAAGCGATCATCAGCAATTTGCGTTACGATTTCCCGGACAAACAGATCACCTTCCATTTCGGATGGCCGACTTCCAGCCTTATCGATAGGATGTCAACCGGAGTAATGATCCTCTCGTTACTCAGGCTTCCGAAGATGTTCCCCGAATATAATTTCTCAATGGAATATCATCGGGGAGAATTGCCGGCGAAACACGACCATGATTAAAGCTGATGTTATTATTGTAGCAGCAGGTTCCGGCGCTCGGTACGGAGCTCCAAAACAGCTTGAATCACTGCTTGGGAAACCGCTCTATCGTCACAGCCTCGATACTTTTTTATTGCATCCCGAGATCGGCTCCATTATTCTCGTCACTTCCGAGGAATTAATGAAGGCGCTTGCAGCCGATGCCTCTGAACGAGTAACGATCGTCCTGGGTGGAGCTACCAGACAGCAATCGGTTCATAATGGCCTCCAAGCTTTAGCTTTAGATATTGCTTCACCTATTGTACTGGTTCATGATGCTGCCCGCCCCGGTGTTGATGAGCATCTTATCACCGAGCTTATTACTGCTTGTGAAGAATTCGATGCGGCGATTGCAGCACTACCGGTTGTTGATACCCTAAAAAGAGAAGAAAAAGAATTGGCGGTTGCGACGGTCTCCCGTGCCTGTTTATGGAGAGCACAGACTCCGCAGGGAGCAAGAAAAGAGTTATTAGCCGAAGCATTTAAGGTAGCTCTTGCCGACGGATATGAAGCAACCGATGAATCCGAGCTTCTTGAACGTATTAGTATTTATCCAAAACTCGTACCCGGAAGTGAGAAGAATATTAAAGTAACCTATCCTGAAGATCTTGCTCGACTTGAAAAGCTTCTGTAAGAGTGAAAGAAGACAGAATTGCCGGCATACTTTTTTAAGAGTGAGATCGTAACATAAAAGTATTCGTAAGTTTGGGTAAATAATCACCGATAACCATGCGCACCTATTATATAGTATTTCTATTATTGATCTTCGGTTCAAGCATTGTTCTTTCCTCCTGCTCGGACTCATCGGCTCCAAATACAAGCGATGGGAAGAATTCTACTATCGACTCTGGGTCTTATGGGGATGCCACAATATCGATCCACGATTCAGCCTCCTTCACAGTAACCGACAATTTTTTCTGTTATGATACGACCGATCATAGTTTTAGACTACTCATGCAAAAGGACTCTACGTTTATGATGAGCGTGGTCTTTGAACATATGGATTTAAAGACAGGGCCGCATAATTCGCCTCCCGATACGGGCTGGGTCGATCTCTATAGTCTTTCCTCTTCATATAGTGCTCTCTTTCCATTTTCTGGTTCTCTTGAGATGAATATAACGAAGATGGATCTGGCGACTCACACCTTTTCTGCAATATTTTCTGTCCACCCCTCTGCTTTATTTCCTACTGAAAATTCTATCGATAGTATTAGAATTACTAATGGCCATTTTATTATTGTACCGTATGGCGAAAAGCCAGTCTTCAGTTTCGAGTTCGATAAAAATCCATTTAAAGATAGGCAGGGAGTGATCACCGGTGGTAATCTGACAGCCGGGCTTTCTAATATTATTCAGATACAACTTGGTATACCAAATCAGGACGGATACCGGCAATTACGACTCAGACTTCCTTATTATATTTTGACCCCACCTTATACAATCCCTTATGTAGACATAGCTTACTATACAAGGGATTATAATCCGTCTCACTCAAACTATTATGATTCAAGTTTTCATTCGTTTCCACAAATAGGTTCTGTCACTGTGGCTTCTTATGATAAGCATCGAAGGATAATTTCAGGGAAATTCAATACCGAAATGGTTAATGACAATGCCCGAAACACCTTCGAGTTAACGAATGGAATCTTCACCAATATTTTCCTGGAGCCGAATTAGGATTATGTAGCTCATTCCATAAAAGTAAGGCGAAGTGAATGGTTATGTATTACTCTATTTTTGCAAATAGAAGGTTGAAGCATTAGTTTGGGATTTACCCCCACTTAAAAAGCGTTACATTCCGGTCGTTGACCAAACTCTTGCGAAATGAGATATAGTGTATTCTTCGCCGTTCTATTATTTCCTTTTCTTTTGTTTGCCCAGCCTTCCGATTATTGGCAGCAACATGTTTCTTATACTATTTCCGGTACGCTGATCGATTCCATCCATTCGTTCGATGGAAAGCTATCGGTCGTGTATACTAATAATTCACCGGATACGCTTCGGGAAGTCTACTTCCATTTATATGCTAATGCTTTTCAGCCCGGCTCTATGATGCATGTGCGTGCAAAGGCAATGAATGATCTTGGTCTTGTTAACAGATTCGAGCATTACAAACGCAGTGATTGGGGAGAATATAAAATTCCAGACGTTGATGTCGGAGGGGCGTCCGTACGGCCTCTTATCGCCGGCACGATCATGAAGGTGGATCTGCCAAAACCGTTAGCCCCAAAGAGCTCGGTAAAACTTTCGATGAGTTTTTTCGAACAGATACCCTTACAGACCCGTCGCAGCGGCTGGATGAATGGCGATGGTATCAAATATTCCATGTGTCAATGGTATCCCAAGATTTGTGAATACGATCGCGAAGGATGGCATCATCAGGAATATGTCTCCCGTGAATTTTATGGCGTGTGGGGTGAATTCGATGTTACGGTAAATGTACCGGGGTACTTCTGTGTCGGTGCAACGGGGCAATGCCAAAATCCTACCGAAGTTGGCTGGGGCTACGATCAAATAGCTGCCGGAGTAAAGAAGGGTATAGTGCATCCCGACTCTGCAAAAAAAGCAGGGATGATCTCCTGGCATTTCAAAGCATCGAATGTGCATGATTTTGCGTGGGTCGCTCACGAATACATTCACGAATGGGATACTTGGAGCGATACGGTAACGGTGCACTGCTTATATAAAGCCAGCGAAGAAAAATATTGGTCCGAGGCAATGAAGAATACCTTTGCAATGCTCGATCATCACTCGAAGAAAGTCGGCTGGTACCAGTATCGTAATTTTACGAATACTCATGCGGGCGATGGTGGAATGGAATATCCCCAGCTTATAATGGATGGAAGCCCGAATGCAGGACTTATTATGCATGAAGGGGGGCACCAATGGTTCTATGGAATGCTCGGCAATAACGAGACTCGCTATGCCTTTCTCGATGAAGGATTCACCGAGTTCATCGAAATGACGGGTATGAACGCTTATTATGGTATTCATAATGAGCGCTCGCCGTATCGCGATACTTCATGGCTAAGCTCGCTCTTTATTCCGGAGTATGATAGCCGAAGAAATTATTATTCGCCGTATCTATCACTTGCTACTGCCGGATACGAAGAGCCGTTAACGATACCTCACGATTGGTTTAGAGAAGGCGTGAATGCGGGGCAGGTCTATTTTAAGACTCTTGCAGGATTGGCGCAACTTGAGTATGTCCTTGGCGACTCCATGTTCTGGGCGGGTATGAAAGAATATTTCCGACGCTGGCATTTCAAGCATCCGAACCTCAACGATTTTAAACATGCGATGCAGGATGTCTCCGGCGCCGATCTCGATTGGTACTTCGACCAATGGTTTGGCAGCACCCGGACTATTGATTATTCGGCCGGCAGTGTATCGAATGAAGGGCAGCAAGCCGGCGGTGTTTACCTGACAAAGATTACCGCCTGTAATAAGAATGTCGGCGTCATGCCGCTCGATCTGACCTTGCACTACGACGATGGTACGACGGGTATTGCTACGATCCCTCTATCAGTCAATCAGGGCATTGCTTATCGAAAGCCTGAGCAGGGAAGAATCTTTTTCACTCCCTGGGACTGGGTAAGCCCGACCTATGAAGGAACGGCAGTCACACCTAAAAAAGTGGATTGGTATGAGATCGATACTTCTTACCGCTTGATGGACCTCGATAGAAGATATAATACCAGCAGGATGATGCCTCCAACTCAATGGTCATTCTTGAAGCAGTATAATAATTACCCGCCGTTAGGCGAACGCTACGATGTGATTCGTCCTATTATCTGGTACGACGAAGTATCCCGGCTTAATCTTGGTCTTGGCTTCCAGTTCGGCATGGTGCGGCAAACATCGGGAGATTTCAAACTTATTACCAAACTGGCCCCGCAGCGGATGAACGATGGCATCGGGCTCGTCGATCCTAAATGGTACGACTATATCGATGGCGAATTGAAATTCGAACACTATATGCCAATTCTCGGACGCCTTACCAGTTTGGGGGTTGATATTAGAAAACTTAATGACGTAGTGGGTGTAAATCTTTCACTCGAACATACGATCCGTCCGGAGTATCTATATCTCGGTGCTACTCATAAGATCGGCTTCGACATTGATTATGAAGAGCGCGGTGCGCTTGATGATCAGGAGAATATTGTTTATCCGGTGTACCCCGAACATTGGGATTCGGGTATCGAACGCTCACTCGGTATGCATTACAATTATATCTCGGCGAGCCGTAATACTAAAGCCTATTTCTCCGCTCGTATCGGCAACTTGGTTTCTGTAGAAAAATATTTCGATAGTACCGGGCTTCATCATTCCACTGAAACGGAAGGATTCTCTCAATTCCTGCTTTCAGGTTCGCACTTTATTCCTATTTCAAGCGAGTTTGGGCTTCATCTTCGGGCTACGGTAGCCAGAACCAACGGCTCTCTGAATGACCAGTATTATTACAATCTTTCAGGAGCGACGTTCTCCCAATCACTTCGTAATGATTTCTTCCGCAGCATTGCAAGCATCAGCCGCCATTTCAGCGAACAGGCACACTTTATTCTCGATGGAGGCGCCGGAGTTCGCGGCTATGGTAATGACCGGTTCGATCCTACCTACCAGCATACACTGCAGGGAACCGATCTTATAAGTGGTAATCTCGATATTCGCCTTCCAAATCCGATATCGGGTTGGGGTAGTTTTACACGATCGTTTGATTTCGGTCTCTTTGCCGATGCCGGTTGGGTAGGTAACTTCCAACACGGGTCGCTTTCTACGGCCACTTCTATCGGTGATATTGCAAAGCAGCTTATGACCGATGCTGGTGTTTCGGTAAGCGTATCGATCGTATCCTGGCTACCCTGGCAATTGCAGGGGGTAGCCGAGGAATATGGCTCGATCCCACAGATTAGCTTCTATTTCCCGATCTATGAGAATCATCCGATCGATGGAAAAAGTACAATTGATTTCAGGTACGTTATTTCTCTCGGCACATCGTTCACGTTATGAAAGTAGGAGTTATTGGTGTTGGCCATCTCGGAAAGATCCATGCCAAGTTATGGAAAGAGGTATCCACGGCAACGCTCGTTGGAGTTTTTGATAATAATGCCGGCGAAGCAGAACGGGTTGCGGCCGATCTCGATGTAGCAAGCTATACGAACATGGAGTCGCTCATCGAAGCCTGCGACGGACTTTCGATCGTTACTCCGACCAGTACCCATTTTGCAGTTGCCTCGCAGGCTATTTCAGCAGGTAAGCATGTCCTGATCGAAAAGCCCATTACTACCACGATCGAAGAAGCCGATGCATTGATTGCGTTGGCCCGTAAGCATAACGTCCGTATTCAGGTCGGTCATATCGAGCGGTTCAATCCTGCATTGCTCGCGGTCGATAAATATATCAGGGAGCCGCGCTTCTTTGAGTCGCACCGGCTGGCACAATTCAAACCGCGGGGAACGGATGTAGCAGTAGTGCTCGATCTGATGATCCATGATATCGATGTTATTCTCTCACTGGTAAAGAGCCCGATCAAAACGGTTGCCGCCAGTGGTGTAGCAGTAGTATCGGATGAGATCGATATTGCCAATGCACGGCTTACGTTTGAAAACGGGGCGGTTGCTAATGTAACGTCCAGTCGTATTTCTCAAAATCCGATGAGAAAACTACGTATTTTCGAACGTGACTCATACGTGTCGGTGGATTTTGCATCTAAACATTGCGAAGTCTTTCGGTTAGTGAGTCCGGAAGAAGCTTCGGCTGCCGATTCTCTCATGTTCAATCTTGGCGAGATCGATAGAGCAGAGAAGAAGCTTAATATCATTTATGAACGTCCCGATGTGAAAGAAATGAATCCATTACTCTATGAATTGGAGTCATTCCATCGGGTGATAACAGACGGGATACAACCGATCGTATCCGGAGAAGATGGAGCTGCTGCCTTGCGGGTGGCCGAACTCATTTTAGAGTCGATAAAGCAATAAAGGAAAGAAAATTTACCAATAACCAGGGGTAGATTTCCACGTTGTGTTTTTCACAAAATCTATAAAAATCAACTTTTTCGAGGTTGTTCACCGGTATTATAGAAGAAATCGGCACGGTCATTGCTAAGAGTAATGAAGGTACTTCTTTGCGTATAGAAATTAGGGCAGAGAAAGTACTCGATGACCTAAAAGTTGATGATTCTATTGCAGTTAACGGCGTTTGCCAGACTGTGGTACATCGTAAGACGTTGTCTTTTGAGGTCATTTGCGTTGCAGAAACGCTATCAAAAACAACGCTTGGCTCATTGAAAGTAGGGGATTCGGTTAATTTAGAACGAGCAGCGACCCTTTCAACCCGATTAGGGGGGCATTTAGTCCAAGGGCATGTCGATGGAGTTGTAAGTGTCGAACGGATCGTGCCTCTTGATGGAAGTTGGGAGTTCTATTTCAAACTTCCGCCGCAGTGGATGAAATATATCGCTGGCAGAGGATCGATTGCTATCGAAGGCGTCAGTCTCACGGTTGCTTCGCTTAACGAGCACGAGATCAAGATTGCCGTTATCCCTCATACCTTCGGGCAGACAACCTTTCATTTGTTACGCACAGGAATGAATGTTAATGTCGAGCTCGATTGTATCGCAAAGATGGTTGAGCGCCTGCTCCCATCGCTCCACGAGCAGCGAATATAAAGTGTTTTTAAAACCGGGCGCTGGTGCGCTTGTTGTGTCGAACTTAAAGCTTTACTAGAGGAAAAACGTTATGTCAGGCAAAGGCGGAGGCGGAAAAGTATATTTTATTCTCTACCTTGCGGTTCTACTTGAGCTGCTCATTATCATCGTAGAACGCGATGATGCCGAAGAAGAACTCAAACGCGAGAAAGAAGCGCTTGCCCGCAAGAACAAGCGTATTCAATTAATTGCTGAGACGATCATTAACGCTCTTCGTGGTTCTCAGACAAGCGTTTCCAGTACCTCCGATCAATCGATGATCCTCGGCGACCCCAAAGAACCGGAACGTGAATTCTCGGTAAAGGTGCGTGTGTCCGACCCGGTCCGTGACTCCGTTAATGATCTTTCCCTTACGATCCTCAGAAACGATGCTAAGATGGATTCCATCGAAATGTCCCGGGATACGAGTCTCTTCCCAAGAACACGCATGGGGCAGGATTATATCTTTAAATACAAATTCAAACCTTCCTATGGAGAAGGAACCTATAAGCTTCGCTTTAATGCCCGTACTAACCAGATCGTCGGTGTTGCCCAGGCTGCTTCCAATGACGATACGGTTAAGATCGGTGCTGTTCATCTGACAGTCGGTGAATTGAAGGAAGTAAAAGATGGTATTACCGAGAATGTCGCTCTCAAAGGATTTATTGACTCGCTCTTAACCGGTAACTACAGCAACTTCTCGACGAACCTCGGTAATAACG
Source organism: uncultured Alphaproteobacteria bacterium (assembly GCA_964404255.1). Taxonomy (GTDB): domain Bacteria; phylum Bacteroidota; class Ignavibacteria; order Palsa-1295; family Palsa-1295; genus JAFDZW01. Next base: position 72,270 of record CAYOJJ010000009.1, read on the forward strand.
AATTCGTCGTAAATGTAAAGCGTCCGGAAGCGAAAGTTACCGATCAGCTTGCTGTCTATCCGCAGATCTCGGATTTCAGTGCTTTCCCGGGCATCGAATTGCCGAACCCGATCAAGATCGAGGGTGCGGAATCGAAGGGTGTGACTATGACGAAAGTTGAAGGTCCCGGAGAAGTTGTTCGCGTAGATACGAATTGGGTTTGGACGTTTACTCCGGCCCCGTCCGATATTGGACAAAGCTATACGGTCAAGATCAAAGGTCAGGCCAACCGTGGTGGTGGAGCAAAGGATATCGGCACTAACTCCTTTACGGTGCTTGTAAAAGCGCTCAAGCCGGTAGCCGGCGATTCAGGAGTATATTACCCAATCGACGATGACGGCAAGCCAATGCCTCTTACAAAATTCCCGTTCAAGGTCAATGCCAAATATGTCGATCTTGATGGTATTTACCGTATCCAGATGTTTGTCGACGGTAAAGAGGTTAAGACTGTCAATGAGCCGAACGCGGAATATACTCCAGAGTTTCTTGCTGATGAAGGTAAAAAACTTTCGGTCAAGGTTTCATATCGTTCGGTCTTCTCGAAAGAATTTAAAGAATTACGCAACGATGAATTTCCGATCCAGGCGCCGCCGTTGCTGGTTGGCGGATGGAAATCTTCCTGGACGATCGGCGAAAATCCGTCTATCAAGTTCAAGGCCGGATTAGGATTGGATAATCCTGAATACCAATCGCCGTTGCCGGGTGATCTCGAGATTACGTCCGATCAGAATTTTGTAGATCAAAAGGCTTCAAAAGTTGGGGATTATGATTTCACTACCCGCATAGTCAAAACTCCATCTACACCGCCAAAACGTGATGGATTACAGATCAATGTCGTCATTAAAGATCCAAAGACCGGACAAAGCAAGACGAAGAAAATGACGATCTATCCTAAGAAAAAATAACGACTAACTGGTAGTAGTAATCATTTTATGATCGTGAGTTTATCAGAGGAACAAACAATGACGAAGACACAAAGAAAAATGTGTAAAGTAGTAACGTGGATCGTCTTAGTGCTTACGGTACTTCCATTGCAGTTGCTGCAGGCACAGCCGGTTGTGGATTCCGTAAAGGCACTTCAGAAATTGAACGATCGAACGTATAAGCTTCTCGAATCGCTGGATAATTATGGAGATTCCTATACGTTTACCAACGTCATTAAGTGGAAGATAACAGATTTCGATCTTCAGAATCAGCTCCGCGATGCTCTTGAAAAAGAACCATTCAATCTTAAAAGAGATGAGTTCGATGTATCGGAATATTATTTATTTTGTGCACCTGCCGGCCAGGACAAGGTAGAACCATTTCATATCCTCGTTCGCGGATATAATAAAGAAAAGGTATCGAAAAAGAAAAAAGGCGGTATCTCGGTTTTTGATGATGAATCCGATAATTCCGGTACTATTGTGCCAAAAGCATACCAGGGTAAAAAGGTGGTGCAGCTCATGCACCGCACTCCGGGCCTGCTTGAGAATATCAATCTTACCCAGGGTGAAAACGTAGAAATTCCGGGCGAGATCGTACCTCACGGTAGCCAGTTGGTAAAAGATACCAAGATGCGGTATATCTTTAATAAGATGTTTACGCAGTTTTATTCGAAGCGCGTTATTCTCGATGAACAGCGCCGCTTCTATGGCTTGCCAACATCCGATGCTGCTTTCCTCGAGACCCTGCCGTCAACAACCGGCGATGGATCAGATTCTTTGCAATTACCGATCGATCCTGAAAAAACCCCCTCGCTTCCGGATGAAGCTCTTTCTACGTACCGTGCGACCAAGGGCGATCGTTTAGTAGATCTTTCTATCAATCACCTGTGGGTGAATGTTACAAAGAATCTCTCCTTAGAACTCGAGACCGGCAATAGTGAAGTTGGGATGCCGTTTTGGTCGAGCGGTGAAGGACGGTTCTGGTTGAACTTCAAAAATCAGATTGGTAGCGAGAGTAATGTAAAACTTGGTGTTGCATTCCCACTCGATATCGGCGATAGCGATTTCTGGACATTCAATGCCCGTCGCTTAAGTGGCTCTTGGGGTGGTTCGCTCGATGCTTACTTTGCAGGTATCGACTTCTTTAGCGCGTTCAACCTGCCGTTAGCGTTGAAGTTCTCCATCATGCCTACGCAGTCAAGCAATGGAAGTATTATTAAGAACGGCGCAGAAATTACCGTTACTGATCTTAATGGTAATCCGGCGACTATTCCTGCCAATAAGACTTTCTACCGTATTTCGATGATCGCTCAGTTATATGTTCCGACCATTTTGCAGCTGGATCTGAATAATTTTATCCAGGTCTCGGCCGGTGTCGGAATATTAAATGTCCAGCAGTCTATCATTCCGGGCTCTACGTACACTTCTTCCGGTAGTAAGATTTCGGCTCATCCACTGGCATTGGCTGCCGATGCTGAAAAGATACTCGATCTCAAACGCGTATCGGCTCCGGTTTCACCCCACTTTGCGGTCGAATATGTGAACCATAAGAATTCTAAGTTTGGCCTTTCCGCTGCCTATGACCATGTCTTTACCTTTGGCGGTTGGATCGAACTTATCCCTGACCATGCTCGTCTCGAACTTGGCTTCTCATCGCCGCTTATTCGCGATGCCAAGCCTTGGGAGCCGGATGGATTCTTTACCATTACACCAAGATTTTATTTCTAAGACAGGCGAAGGAGTACCCAAATATGACACGCATGTTAATGATAATAACCGGCAAAATGAATCGATCGATCTTCTTCGCACTTTGTCTTGTCCTGGCCGTCACCGCTTCGAAGGTGATCGCTCAGCCAGGTTCGCAGCAGCAGCAAAGCAATACGACGCAAGTCAACTGGCAGGATGAATTGAAGTATGCCCAGGAAGAGAATCGTGCTCTTCGCAATATTATGGCGGCCATCCAGTCGATTGATACTGCCCGTCAGAATGAGTTGATCCAATATATCGTTACCGATCGCAGTGTGCGCAACCGTGTGATCTCGGCACTTCGTAAAGGCGGCTATAATCTGACCCCGAATACCGAGGCAGATCTTATGGTTACCCAAAAGCCGGGCTCACGTGATGCTCTTACAGGAAATAGCCAGAATACCTATCAGGACGAAGTACAATTACTTCGTATCGTTATCGATAACGTAGGTATTTATGGCACCCCGACGATCAAGCGCATTCTTGGCGAAGATCTATATAATAAGATCAATAATCGTAACGATATTGAATATACGATGGTCTCGACGCCAAACGTCCAGACCCGTATTCAGTATGCGCTTATTAATGCTTCATTATTTGGCGGCGATATTATCTTTAAGTCCGGCTTTGGGTTCGGAATGACCGTTGGTAATGATTACGTCGGATTACCATTCTGGCAGGCCGGCAACGTTGGTATCCAGGGTATTATCCATAAAGAAAATACCGATGTTCGTCTCGGATTAAACTTCCAGCTCGGCGAAGCCGGTATCACTCCGTTCTCGATCAATGGCGGTTTACGCATTAAAGAGCGTAAGCTTGAAGGGACGCAGGGCTTTAATGCCTTGATCATTCAAAATCTGAATCTCATCGATAAGCGTACCGGAGTTATCAGTGTCGGCGGTGAATTCTTCCAGGCTTTCACTCCTTCGATCACCACGCTTTCCTTGCGTGCTTCTACCGACTCCAATTATCGTACTACCTACGTCAGTGGTACCTGGCTGGGTAGAAAAAAAGATAGCTTATTCTATCTCGATCTGTCCACCCATATTTGGGGTACGTATGAATTTGTCGGTGTTCTCAATGGCGCCTATATATCGCTTGGTGCCGGTACTCACCGTATCAATGCGGTTACTATCGGTGCAAAGAATGTGCTGCCCGGCCAGCCCGGCTCTATGGATGTTGTGATCGCCAAATCGTTCGATCAGTTCGACCCGCTGGCAAAGATCGGATACCGCCATGGCGGCAGCGATGGCTATGATTGGGGGCTCAGCCTTCAGTATTGTAATCAGCTTATGGCCGATGGCTTCTTGCAGATATTCTCCTGGCTCGACCTTGAAGCCAAGTATGCTTCTGTCGTCGGTCGGGACCCGAAAAAATGGGAATGGAGCGATTTCTTCATGATCTCTCCTGTTCTGCATCTGAATTTCTAAATGGTTTTACCTTTTAAAAAAGGCGGCCACCGGCCGCCTTTTTTGTTTATACGAAGAACTTAATAGGCAGCCACAATAGTTATATTTAATGCCACAAATGATTTAGGTGTTGCATACGGGATACAAAAATTTCCAGTAAGGTATTATTACTAACAGACAATAGATTACTATTATGTGATCGGTTGTCTACGTTTATCCAGACGATCTTTTTTACCAGTACTAGTACTAGATAAAAATCGTTATTTTTTTTCGCTTAGCTTTCGGGATTGCCCCCTCGGAGACTTTGCTACATCACGGGAAACAATATTTTGCAGTAGGTATTGCCCTGCTGCTGGCTACTACTTTCAATATTTGTACCGGCAGAAATGCACCTGGTAAGGGAAGGGTGTGTTCTGAAATCAGGCTCGGATCCCTTGCTATTCCGATACGTCCTTCCGTTCTAAAGCCATCGAAGTGTTCATCTCGTATAAGAAAATTTAATACGGAATTAGAATGTAGTTTGGAGCCCGGTTGCGTGGAAGGCGTCCTGATGGGTGCCAAGAATTCAAGGAAGATAATTATCCATAATCAAAGCCCTGGTCGGGTTATTATTTCCAGTATTGAAGTTGAAGGTGGCGATTCCTGTTTCCTGCTTCCGGCGCTATCGCTGCCAATGACTCTTGAAGCCAATGCTGAGTTCGGAATACACCTGGTATGCTCGGCTATAGGTGGAAAGCGGCTTGATGCAGTTACTAAAGCAATATTAAAAATCAACACTACAACCTCGAGTACTAGCTTTCCGCTATCGATAAAAATTACGGCTCCACTATCTAATGGTGCGGTAATATCGTTGGAAGATACTACTTCAGTGATAGGTTTTAGCAGTTCTGAGTATTCTTCGGGACGGGATTTCATCTTCATCAATCGCTCGGCCGGAAATATTGAAATTGATGATGCCTTTATGCAATTGGGGAATCAGGGAATCGACTTCGTTTCTTTCTGCGGTCAAATGCTTCCTATTTCCCTTGCACCCGGGGAGCAGACGCCGGTACGGTTGAAATATACGGTCAACGACGGAGCCCTTCATAGCGATAGACTCACCATCGTTGCTGCGGAAAGAACCTATTCGTTTCCGGTGCAGATAATGAGATCGGCACCCTCTAATATTGCCAATGGCATTGGTAACCGGCAATTGCCGCTCTCGGTAGTGGCTAACTCTGCTTCCGGCACCATTACGGTAAAATTATATGCCGGATATAAGGGAGATATAACGATCTATAATGCTAAAGGAGCTGTCGTAGCGGCTCAGAAGAATACGGACGCCTGGATCTGGAAAGCAGTATCGGGTACAACACCTCGTAGTGCTCCTGAAGAATTTACAGTGAGCGTTCGGGCTGTCGATAGTGATGGTTCGGTCCTTACCCGCTCTGAACGGTCGATCCTAATGGCCGTAAAATAAGATAAAGTGTAAGTTGCACGTACTCATTGTTGTATGGGTTAGTGATTACGTGTCGGCTTCATAAGGCAGGCTCTCAGCCACGAGAGCCTGCTTTCTTTTTTATGAAAGGCTAACGGGTTACAACAAATTGTAAGGTAACAGACCAGTCACCGGAAGTTATTTTAAGAAAGTAAGTCCCCATAGGTAGCGCTGAAACATCGATGATACTCTCTCCATTGGCAAATGCCACAGTACGTTCCGAAAGAGCGGTTCTGCCCAATTGATCGAGAACCTCCGTCGTTACATCTGCAGCCGGCCTTGAGGAGTGAATAATTAAATTACCGGAAGCAGGATTCGGACGGATAGAAAATGTCGGTAGTACTTTATGCCGTAGAAAATAGGAGAGGGTAGGAGCCCCGCATCCAAACGGTACTATGATGGAAGTTACGGTCTTTGTATCGACGGTATAAGCACAGGATAAGGTTTGATCAGGAATAGTAAGCATATCGAAGCGTACTTGTGGTACGGCCAGCGTATCGGCATAACAAAGGAAATGAGCAATGGCCGAAGGGCCGGCCAAAGAAACATCCGCAGCCGGGATACGAATGCGGGAAAAGCCTGCTGTTGTCGTGCCGGGTATATCCAGCGGTGTCCCGTTCAATGCGGTCGTTCCGAGATACACCAGATCCGTCACATCAAAATTGATATTCATTTCAACTGTCGTTGGCTGGGATAAACCTGAAACGCCGATCGGCACATGAGCGCTATCGCCGATCGTATCGACCTGATAGGTAGAAATACTTGCCAATGTCAATGGGGTAGGGATCAGGCCAAGTCCGGACAACTGGACATTGAATACTCTGCCATCGCTTAATGTGAAACTATAAACTCCGGATTTCTGACCCGGAGAAGATGGATGAAAACCGATAACAATAGAATCTCCATTGGTTAATACTGTCGGGGCTGGAATATCCAGAGTATAATCGGCGGCATCCGTTCCGGAAATAGATTGGGAGACGAGTGTTGGAGTATTACATCCGCTTATTTGTAGTTTTATGGTCTCCGTATATAACGTGGTATCACATGGACGGATGGTATCGTTCGAGAATAGGGTGTTTTTACTAAGCAAGATAGTATTAGGAACTCCGGTACTCGAAATGGGATCGCCTCCGCTGTTCGTAGTTCTCCAGATACTGCCATCGGTGCCGGCGGCAAAAATGGTATTTATATCTTTAGCAGCAATTAAGCGGGAGTCGCGAAATCCGGTTGGACCTCCTATCGACTTCCACGTTTTCCCTTCGTCGGTCGAACGCATGATACCGTCATTAAAGAAAAAATCCCATATTGTCTGGATATAAAGAACCGACGAGGCGGGGCTGATAATAGAGCCGCAACCATATCCTATCGTATCTTTAATCTGATAGCGGGAAAAAGAGAGGCCTCCATCTTCGCTCGTAAAAATATCCGTCTTAAAGTCCTGGGGAAGCAGCGACTCCTCGTTAATAACATACATATAATTGCAGGCATCGAGCACAAAAGAATTGCAGTCGTAATCGAATCTGCCGGATAGCGATTTCCAGGTTGCTCCGAGATCGTCGGATCGCAGCATTCTCGATTGAATATTCGGGAGTAATTGCATCACGAAGATAGAGCCTGTAGAAGAGACCTGCGCTTGTTCGATATTTCCTCCAACAGGATTATAGACATCATTCCAAGTAAGGCCGCCATCATGAGAAATGGAGACGAGGTTGGGCGTATCGTAGGTGACGACGATCTCCTGTGATGAATTGATATACTTGGCGCTATAGGTGGTAGCCGGATACGATTTAATTACCCGCCAGGTTGTACCGCCATCGGTTGTCTGATACACATTTTTTCCTCCGGCGCAGACCAGTCCTATCAGATCGTTATAAAAACTTATTTCATAAATTACTTCGCCGAGCAATTGAGGTGAGAAATTAGTTTTTTTCCAGGTAACACCATCGTCAGGGCTCATCCATATTTCTGTGGAAATACCTACCCATAACTTTCCCGCTTTGTACTCCATTGCTCCACCGGTAGTCTGGCCGGAATTGAAGTTCATACCAGTAGGGCTGATATTGATCCAATCCTGAGAATAAGCGATACTTGAGAAAAATAATAACAGTACTATCAGGGCTGCTTGGCCGGCAATGGCTGAGAAAGGACGATCAATTTCAAACAAACGAATCACTGCACTGAGACTACAATATACTCAATATTATAGACACCGAACTTTTGCCAAAGGTTACAAAAGAAAAATGAGAAAATACGTCCGTTAACCTTTTGAAGACCAGAACTCGGCTATCGGAGTAAGATCGTCTGGGTGCTGTGTCCCGATTAGAATTTTCGATCCGTCTGTTAAGATAAGTTGTAAGCCTGTCTTTCCCCGAGTGTTATAGCACCATCCGGTTTTCTTATCCATTCTTTTAATGCCCCAGCCTCCATATTCTCCTATGGGGTCATAGGTTCTGATATAGGCTGTTGTTATCTCTTCCGAAGAAATGAACTTCCATCTCCACCGGAACGGAATATATTTAATGTAAAGACCTTCCGTATGATATTCCGTCTGTAAGACAGCAGTCTGCATCAGCGCAGGAGCAAGGGCTGTAAGCGGAATGACCCAAGCCATTGTTTGCCAGGGAACGTCCTTGCTTAAAAAAATAGGAATGATAATAATAAGTGGTTCGATCGCCAGGAGCAGCCACCATTTAGAAAATCGTTGGGTCTCGCTGAAAAGTATCGGGGTGGTGCTGGGACTGCGGGGAGCCATACACGGCTATCGTAAACTCGGATCGCGGATATCTATATAAATGTCTTTACGCGCATCGGCGATAAATTTCTGGAAATCCTGCATCTGCTTCCATTGAATTGTTGCATATTCCAGTTCTTTATAATCATTATTGACCGTTGGCTGATGGGGGGCGACTTTATTGAGTAGCTTCACGATCTGATAGCCGGTGACGGTCTTTGAGAACGATATCTTTATTGGCCGGGAAACATCGCCAACCTTCATCGAATCGAGCACTCCGCGCTGTTCCGGGCCGAGATCGGAGGGACTTACTTTCCCTAAATATCCGCCATTATCGCGGGATTCCTGATCGTCGGAATAGGCTTTTGTGAGTCGGGTCATATCGGCGCCATTGATAAGACTATCGCGTAGGGCAAGGATCATCGTATAAATAGAATCTTCCGTTGCTTTCGTAGCCGTAGGTTTGAAGAGAATTTGTGCAACACGGATCTCTTCTCCTTTTCGTTCGAGCAGCTTAATGATATGAATCCCTTGATCGGTCTCTACCGGGTCGGAAATTTCGCCGATCTTCAGTTTAAAGGCCGCGGCCTCAAATTCGGGAATAAAAGTGCCGCGGGGATAGGGGCCCCCAAGATCGCCGCCGCTTGAAGCGGTAGCGTGCTGGGAATACCGTTTTGCAAATTCGGCAAAATCGCCGCCGGCCCGGATCGAATCGGCGATCCGTTTGGCTAATTGTTTTACCCGCTCCTTTTCGCCGGCCGGCGGTTTGATGAGCTTTACAAGCGAAGCTAATTCATACTGTTCGGTAACCGAAGGCAGGCTGTCTTTATACAAAGCGTAAAACGTTTGCACATCGCGTCTGGATACTACCGGCGGCTTCGAGAACTTTGCTCCGCGTAGTTTCTCTACGTAGATCTGCTGGCGTGCCCTCTCCCGTAATTCCGGCGATTGCTGAATCTCGGCGACTGTTTTGCCAAACGCCTTTTCCATTTCCGAGCGAGAACCGAACTGCCGCTCATACTGCTTGATGCGATCGTTTAGCTGGTCATCGATCTCCGATTCGCTTACGGTAATGGTCGTATCATGCTCGGCCTTTACCAGCAGTGCTTTCTGATCAATCTCGCCCTGAAGAATTTGCTTACGGAATTTTGATACCGAATCGGGAGAAAGTGAGGTCCGGCCGGCTTGATAGAGAGCTAATTGCAACTGGGCATCGATCGTGCTGCGCAGGATCGGGTACTTGCCGACCACCGCGATCACTTCATCGATCTTTTGACCGTCGCGTAAAATAGGGGGCTGGGCATGAAGCGGTGCTTCAATACTCAGACAAAGCAGTACTACCGATAGGAGAGAAGAGAGTCGGATCACTCGAGTATTATTGTCGTTGTAGCTTACATCCCGCTTGCCGGTGCAGCGTTCTGAGAGGTTGCCGGATGCATCCGGGCATACGATTCTTCAAGTGGCTTAAAGGAAAGCTCCAGCTTATATTTTTTACGAAGTTCCTGTACCCACTTCTGGCGCAATTCGTTGGATTGATCGTCCTGATACTGGCTGGCTACTTCCTGACGGGCTTCCTGGAATGTCTTCTGGGTGATCGGGACGCGGCGATTGATCTTTACGATCGAATAACCCGATTGAAAACTGAATGGCTGGCCGACATCATCCACACCGATCGAAAAGGCCTTCTTAGACATTTCATTTTCATCCTTCGTAAGCAAGCCCCAATGCCCGGCTTTCTTTTTATACCCGGGACGCTCGGTATATTGAGCAGCTAACGTATCAAAGTTTTCTCCGTTATCCCTGATTCGCTTGTAGAGGCTTTTTGCCAGTGTATCGCTCATCACATAGATCTCCGATACATCGATGCGCTCCGGCCAGAGGAAACGGGCTTTATGGTCATTATAAAAGGCTAACTCGGCGGTGCTATCCGGTTTTACCTGAGTCCAGACCCGGCGGTTCTCCAGTTCGAAAAGCATGATTCCATTTTGGTAATCGGCCATCATTTTTTCAAAATCGGGATATTCGGTACTGACATTCTTCGCCGCGATCTTCAGGGCCTCGTCATCGAGATGCTTGTTAATAAAATCATTAACCATATTACGCGCCAGCGGATATCCGGGTTGTGCATTCAAAGAATCAATAAAGGCCGCAATGGTCGTCGCCTGATTATTGATGGAATAGAGTATCAGCCCGCGCTCACCGGGAGTGAAGTGCACCGCCCAGTTACTATCGCTGGAAGTACGGCTGGAATCGACTCTCGAGAGGAAAATATCTACACTTGAAAAAACGATGGCTGCTCCATTCTGCCGGCGCAGGTTGCTAAGATACTGCTGCTTATCTTCGTTAAAGTAATAGTTCTTATAAAGCTTTTTAAGAAAATCCTTTTCCTGATCGAACGTCTTAGCCGGCAAACTTTCGTCGCGGCGGATAATATGATACCCTTTACTCGAACGAACAAGGCCGGATATTTGCCCATCCTTTAAAGCATACACAGCTGCATCGAAATCGCGTTCAGTGCGATGAGTATCGTGATCGGTAATACCAATATCGCCGCCTTTATCGGCCGAAAATTTATCATCGCTTGACTGACGGGCGACGTCTTCGAACTTTGCACCGGCACGAATAGCCCGCAAAAGACTATCGGCACGCTTAAAGTAGGAAAGAGTATCGGCGCGTTTAATATCTCTCGGGAAAGAGACAAGAATATGATGCACTTTCACACCGCCAAGGCGTGGGCGTTTGCCATCGAGCTGAATAACATGATAGCCAAACTTGGTTCTTACCGGTTGCTCAGTGTAGTGACCTATTTCTAATGAATAGGCTGCATCTTCGAACTGACGGATGGTTTGTCCGCTGGTAAACCATCCAAGCGACCCGCCTTCGGGAATAGAGGATTTGTCGTCGGAGCCTTCCCAGGTGCCGGAATCGGGAGCAATCAATTTATTCGCTCTATCGACTTCAGCCATTTTTGCTTTACCCGGATCATCATTGTAATGGCGGACACGATCGCTCATGACAACCGTTGCCATTACTTCGCCGCTCTTGAGACGTTTGATCGCTTCAATAGCGCGATTATACGCTTTCAAAGTGTCTTTAGGATCATTCCAATTTTTGACCATAGCTAAAAAGTGGGAGGCGCTAATCTCCACTTTTCTGCGCTCGAACATTTTTTGAACGGCGGGTTCGGTAATCTGCTTATCGAGAATAAACGGTCCGGCCAGCAATTCCCGGTACCCTTGCATTTCTTTTTGGATCTTCGGGTCTGTATCGAGATGCTGGGAGCGCGCATCGAGCAGTTTCAGGCGGTAGTCGCCATAAATAACAAGAAAATCTTTAAGCGAATCCAAGGTCGTGATATAGGGATCCTTGTCGTTCATTCGCTTATAAGCGGCTTCGAACTCCGGCAGAGAGACACTTTCTTTAGTAGTCTTCAGTACAACAGCGGAAGAAGAAGTGGTGGCCGGAGCTGTCTTTACGGTTGATTTTGTTGGTTTCTGAGCATTGGCCAGGAAAAACGGAACAATGCAGAGAGCCAGCACTATGAAGGATCGGGTAGTGCCGGAAACGGAACGATGTACACTTACCATAAGAAAACGATTTTCCTTATTAAAAATAAATAATACTCGAAAATTGGTACGAAAAGACGAGCGAAAGGTAACGCCTGCCCGCCGGAGTTGGTTCGGTAACCCCGGCTATTTGGAGCATAACCAAAGGCAATAAAAAAAGCCCCGTTAAGGCGGGGCTTTTGCCATAAAAAGAACGATTACTTCTTACGTTTGATAGCTTTATGAACGGCCTGAACGATATCCTTACTGGTAAGCCCGAATAAGGCCATCAGTTCGTCCGGGTCACCGGAGCCGCCGAAGGTATCTTGGACACCGACGAATTCCATCGGTACCGGATGTTCCTTGACCAGATATTCGGCAATAGCACCACCAAGACCGGCCGTGATCTGATGTTCCTCGGCTGTAACCATAGCACCACATTCTTTAGCGGCAGCAAGGATCGTATCATGATCGAGCGGCTTAATGGTGGAGACATTAATGACGCGGGCATCGATGCCTTCTTTAGCTAATTCATCGGCTGCGACCAATGCTTCCCAAACCATGGGGCCGCAGGCGCAGATCGCAATGTCTCCGCCCTGACGGAAGACTTGCGCCTTCCCAAGAACGAATGGAGTATCTTCGGTCGTGAACATCGGGGTGTCGGTTCTGCCGAAACGAATGTAGCAGGGGCCGACGTGTTCGCCGATCGCTACAGTTGCTTTTTTCGTCTCGAGGAAATCGCAGGGTACGACGAGCGTCATATTCGGCAGGGCACGGGTAATGGCGATCTCTTCGAGCACCTGGTGGGTTGCGCCATCGGGTCCGACAGAGATACCGGCATGACCACCGCCGATCTTTACGTTGGCATCGTTGTAGCAGACCGAAATGCGGAGCATATCGGTATTGCGGCAAGCGGCAAACGCGCCATAGCTTGCAAAGAACGGTACTTTACCGGAAAGCGCAAGGCCCGTTGCAACGAGCGTAGCTGTTGCTTCCATGATCCCCATAGAAAAGAACCGATCCGGAAATTTATCTTTGAAGTATGAGGTCATGACGGAGCCGGTAATATCTCCGCCAAGGACGACCACATTATCATACTTTTCTCCGAGTGCTACCAGACCTTCGCCGAAGCCAAAGCGGGTCGCTTTCTTTCCAAGAAACGTGAACGGGTGAGCTGCGCTGCCATTAGTGGAAGCAGGTTTTTCGAGTACTGCCGAGGAAGTTGTTGCTGTTGCCATTTAGATATCCTGATTCTGTTTTCTGGTGGTAGTACTTTATAATAATTCTTTCAGAGCAAGTTCGGCCTGCTCGCCATTCGGCGGTTTACCGTGCCAGCGGAAGTCATCGTTCATAAAGCTGATGGGATGCCCCATGTAGGTTTCTGCTACGATGCAGGTCGGCTTGCCGGTCGTTGCCTTTGCTTCGGCAAACGCCTTTCGGATCTCGCTGATATTATGTCCATTGACATGAATGGTATGGAAACCGAACGACGTCCATTTATCGGCAACAGGATCGACCTCCATGACTTCATCGGTGCGTCCATCGATCTGGCAGTGATTGCGATCGACGATCACAGTCAGGTTATCGAGCTTCCAGTGACTTGCTGCCATGGCGGCTTCCCAGATTTCGCCTTCCTGCAACTCCCCGTCGCCGGTAAGGGAATAAACGCGGCGGTTATTCTTCGATACCAGCTTATCGGCCATTGCCATTCCAACAGCGATTCCAAGACCCTGACCGAGTGAGCCGGTGGAGCTTTCAATTCCAGGCAAGCCCATATCGCGGCCCGGATGTCCTTGTAAGCGCGAGTTCAACTTACGCAGCGTCAGTAATTCCTGCTTAGGGAAGAAGCCGGCGTTAGCAAGGGTCGCATAGAGCACCGGGCACATGTGGCCGGCCGAGAGGATGAAGCGATCGCGATGCTCATTCCATGGATCTTTCGGATCGTAATTCATGACCCCGCCGAAGTATAGCGTTGCAAAAATATCCGAAGAGCCAAGCGGCCCGCCGGAGTGCCCGCTTTTCGCCTCTACTAATGCTCTGATGATATCGCGGCGAATCTCTTTGGAGATCGCGGCCAGATCCTCATCGGAATGAGCAGCGGAATTCTTATACGGTTTGAAAGACTCATACCCATAGGAAGCAACCAATTCCGGTTTTGCTACCGGACGGGTCGGCCCATGAAAGCCAGTTTCAAGCGGATAAATATGGAAATCGAATGATGCCATTGGTTTTACTTAAGTAAGAACAGCAAAACACCAATAGCAAAAAAAACATTTGAGGAAAGTGAATCCCTGGTAGGATATAGAGAGGACAAATTTAGGATATTTAGATAGTAGAAGCATGAAAGTGAATTTAAATCCAATGGTCCTTTTTGTTGTATTTTAGTTATAATAGGCAGGAGCACCCATCCCTGCCGGGCTTTAGTATTTTCACCTATTCTTAAAACTATGAAGTACATATTTTCCTTGTGCGTACTGGGCCTGTGTGCCCTTTCACTTGTTGCCTGCAATAAGCAACAGGGTAGTTCGGCAACCGCCGAAGGCCCGAAAGTCGATTCCACTGTGATGAAGAATAAAGAAGGCTGTAAGCAATGGATGGAAGCATTCAATAGTGGTAATTGGGATGCTATGGAAAAACTGACGGATCCCAATATCGTCGAGCATTCGCCTGCTCCCGGCCAAAAACCAGGCCGTGACGGTATGATGGCCATGATGAAAGAGTTTAAGGCAGCCTTCCCTGATATGAAGATGACGATCGTCGATATGACGGCTGAAGGCGATAAGGTCTCCGTTCTTTCACGTATGGAAGGCACGAATTCCGGTCAATTCATGGGGATGCCCGCTACCGGTAAAAAGGTAGATGTAATGGGAATGGATCTCATTAAGATTACCAATGGCAAAGCTTCCGAGCACTGGGGGTATATGGAAATGGATAAATTCATGCAGCAGATGGGCATGATGCCTCCGCCGCCCGGTGGTGAAATGAAAGGCGATATGAAAAAAGGGGACATGAAGAAAAAAGGGTAAGTTTTCTTAGAAGCCTCGTTAATATACAGGCCGTGTCTGCTTCGGTGGCCACGGCCTGTGTGTTTATAGCACCTCCAGTAAGCCAAGTCCGGCCAGCCACTCTCTTTTCTTTCGTATTTTTGTAATTCTGTAATACAACCGCAATATTATTATTTAACTCGAATGAGCGTATTAGTCGATAAGAAAACCCGTCTGCTCGTCCAGGGCATTACTGGTGGTGAGGGGACATTTCATGCCCAGCAGATGATGGAATATGGTACAAAGGTCGTTGGCGGCGTCACTCCGGGTAAGGGTGGCACGACGCATATCGGCGTTCCGGTATTTAATTCCGTTGCCGAAGGCGTTAAGGCCACCGGTGCAAATGCAACCTGCATTTTTGTACCGCCGGCATTTGCTGCCGATGCTATCCTTGAAGCCGAAGCCGCCGGTGTTCCGCTTATCGTTTGCATCACCGAGGGTATTCCGGTAAAGGATATGGTTTCGGTTTATGAGGTGCTGCGTCATTCAAAATCCCGTCTTATCGGTCCGAACTGCCCGGGTATTATTTCTCCGGGTCTTGCGAAGATCGGTATCATGCCTGGGTTTATCCATAAAAAAGGACGTATTGGTATCGTCTCCCGCTCCGGAACGCTTACCTATGAAGCCGTCAAGCAGGTTGTCGATGTCGGTATGGGCCAATCGACCGCTATTGGTATCGGCGGCGATCCGATCATCGGTACGCGCTTTATCGATGCCATCGAACTCTTCCAGAACGATCCCGATACCGATGCTATTATTATGATCGGTGAGATCGGTGGCTCGGCAGAAGAAGAGGCAGCCCGATATGTGAAGAAGAATGTTACCAAGCCGGTCGTCGGTTTTATTGCCGGACGTACAGCTCCTCCGGGCCGTCGTATGGGTCATGCCGGTGCTATCATCAGCGGCGGTAAGGGTACGGCCGATGAAAAGATGGCTACCATGCGCAAGTGTGGTATTACCGTTGTCGAAAGCCCGGCGCTGCTTGGTGAAACAGTTGCAAAAGCGCTTGCAAAGACAAAGCCTGCTAAAGCAGCAGCTAAGCCGGCAGCAAAGAAAGCTACTGTAGCGGCAAAGAAGAAAGCCGCACCCAAGAAAGCGGTAGCGAAAAAAGCTGCAAAGAAAAAGAAAAAATAAGCAGCTTCCGAAGTAGAGTATCTATCCCCGGTCGCTGTATGATCGGGGATTTTTTTTAAGGAGAAATTCCATGCCAGCTAAGCACATTTCCATCGATGAATTTTTAGAGCAACGAAAGAAAAATAAGAAGTCCATTGTACTCGATGTTCGTCATGCCGAGCATTTTGAAAAAGGCCATATTCCCGGTGCTATTAATCTGAATAAAGCACGGGTTGCCGATGAAATTGAATCGGTAATACCTGATAAAAAAGCACAGATCTATTGCCATTGCGGCGGTGGCGAAAGCGGAGCAAAAGCCGCAGATACCCTTACCGAACTTGGATATAAAAATGCCGTCGTTATCGATGGCGGCTGGAGAGCCTATAAAGCTAAACAAGGAGAAGAATAAGTATCTTATCCGGGCAGTAAGTTCTTGCTAAACTTTTCCTTCGACTTCCGTTGTTGAAAGCGCCATTATCCCAATAGACAACCCAATCATGGCTATCGAAAAGACCCTTTGTATCATTAAGCCCGATGCCGTAAAGGCCGGAAATATCGGTAATATTATTGCTCACATCCAGAAAGAAGGCTTCAAGATCCTTGCAATGAAGCTTGCCCGTCTTTCCGATCGCAGTGCCGGTAAGTTCTATGAAGTCCATAAAGAGCGCCCCTTCTATGGCGAACTCGTTAATTTTATGGCCAGCGGTGCCTGTGTACCGATCGCTCTTGAAAAAGAGAACGGCATTGCCGAATGGCGCCGGGTGATCGGTTCTACCGATCCGGCTGAAGCCGCCGATGGCACGATCCGCAAATTATATGCAAAGAGCAAGGGCGAGAATGCCGTACATGGCTCGGACTCCGTCGAGAACGGACTTCGGGAGATCGCCTTCTTCTTTACCGAAGGTGAGCTTGCCGATCTCGGCCTCTGATAATTACTACATATATTTACGTGAGAAAAGGTGACCTATTGGTCACCTTTTTGTTTTACTGGCATGACTCAAGCATTTAAAGAGTATAGTATTTCTTCGGACAGAGATCGTATAAATGAAAGCCAGGTGCATTTCTGGCTAACCAATACCTACTGGTCTCCCGGCGTATCACGCGAACGAGTTATCGAGGCTATGGATAATTCGGCTCTTGTCGTAGGAGCATACCTCGAAGAGAAGCAAGTCGGGTATATGCGCCTGGTAAGCGATAAGACGACCTTTTCATGGATCTCCGATGTCTATGTCGATGAAGCACACCGAGGCAAGGGGCTGGCCAAAGCGATGGTGGCTTTTTCAATGGAGCATCCGGAGTTTGCGGCCATCAATCGATGGCTTCTTGCAACCCGGGATGCCCACGACGTCTATAAGCCATTGGGTTTTGGGGCGCTCGAGTATCCCGATCATTTTATGTGGAAGGGAATACAAATACCCCCTCCACAATAATATGAAGTATTGTAAAAAAGAAAGGCCGCGAAACCGCCGCCTTTCTTTTTTAGAGTAGATGAAAATTATTTAGTTATGACCAGAGGAAGTACTTTTATTTCATCGCCGCGCTCCAATCGCAGATAATAGATGCCGGCAGAAAATCCGGAGCATGATAATTCAAAGCTATTGCTTCCCTCTGCAAAATATTGGTTGCCAAAAGAAGCTACACAAGCACCGGCACTATTATAGATGCCGAGCAGAACAGCCGAAGCTTTTTGTAGGGTAAAGTGCAGGGTGGCAATATTGTGTACCGGATTAGGATTAATAGTAATGGATTCAGGGAGCACAACATTTCCAGCGACATCATCCGGAACAGTAGCGGAGCCATTGATCGGGATTTTTATGCGCCCGGCATTATCTGCATTGGTAACAATGATTATCGAATCGGTAAAGCTGCCTGCCAGGGTAGGATTGAATACCACCGTATCGGAATGCGATTGCCCCGCCTGCAAAACAAAAGTGGATTGTGGATTTAGAATAGAGAACGGAGCCGATGGAGCAGTAACTGTTACATTCAAGGTCGAACCTTGTGCGCCGGTATTGCGAATTGTAACTACTTGCTGAATGGGAACATTACCCACCTGAACCGCCCCAAAATTTAGCATTTGTTTATTAACGGTACATACCGGCTTAGGAGCAGCAACAGAATCGACTCCTGTACCGCTGATAATAATCCGTAGTGACGACTGAGTGCTATCATTTGAAGTGACAAAGATCGTATCGTTATACGTCCCTGCCGTACCCGGGGTAAAGGCAATCTCGACAATGCGGGATTGGCCGGAATCCAACGAGAAGACTCCAAAATTATTTATCGGCGTGAATTGCTGTTGATGTTTCAACGCTGAAACCGAGCCGATCAGGATTCTGGCCGAATCGCTGGTATTTGTAATAGTAAATGTTTTATGGGCAGAAGAATCAGTTTTGACATTTCCAAAGGATAATCTGGAAGTACCTCCGGTACCGCCGCCTCCGCCTCCACCGCCGCCAGTAGTTACGCCGCTGAGCGTGATCTTCGGATATTTGGAGCCCGCAACCCCCTGACCAAAGATAATGATCTTGGTTGTGGGAGTACTCGAATTGTTGGTAATAATAAGAGTATCCACATACGTTTTTACGGTATCAGGAGTAAAAGAGATCGTTACACTTTGCGTATCTTTCCGGGCTAATGAAAAGTTTGTGGTACCGGTTAATGCAAAATTTTTACCGACAGCAATTTTACAATCTCCGGTAAGGGCGATCTTAATAGTGGAATCGCTACTATTAGTAATTTTGATAGCCTGTTGGATGCTCTTTGTTACTACTGCAGAGCCAATACTTACGAAAGACTGTGCGGGAATGACCGACATTCGTGGAAGGGTATCCGGTGCTACTGCCTGTCCTGCAATAATGATCTTCACAACTTTGTTTGCCGCGGAATCAGCATTAGTTGGAATTATAAGAGTATCACGGAATGTACCCGCGGCTATGGGCGCAAAACGAATTTTTAAGCTATCGGTCTGATTTTTACCTATGGAGAAAGATCCTCCTCCGGCAGTAATACTAAAGGGGGCATCGGCATCCGGTACTGCTACAGCAAGCTGCTTTTCTATAAAACTGGTATTGGTAATAACAACAGTCCTTGAAGCGAAGCCGCCGACTAATACCTGACTAAAATTTATCGTAGTAGGAGCGACAGAGATATGAGCAAACGTATCGGTTTGAATACCCGTCCCGCTCATGGTGATACGCGTTGGATTTTTAGAAAAGGTGGTATCGCCATTATGACTGGCAAAGAGCGTATCCCGATATTGCTGGCCGGCCTCGGGTTTAAAACGAATTCGGACGGTATCGGTGGTCCCTCTGGTTACCGTGAACGAAGAACTTCCGACAATCCGGAACACGGAGGTTTTAAGGGTGCTTAACGTAACCGAAACATCGGCAGGCGAAGAAGTATCGACGGTTACAAAAAAGGTCTTATCAACCGAATCGCCAACTATGACACTGCCATGTTGCAGACTGGTAGGAAAAATAAAAAACTTCGGACGCTGTGGCTGGGCAGAAGTAACCGAAGCGAGCAGAATACAAAGTACAACGAAGAGAGATGATTTCATAATGAGTCTGGGGATTCGAACGAACACACAACACTCCTTCGGGGGAAGGTACAAGGTACGATGAGGTAGTGTAATTCTGGAAATAGAGATAGGGTTCCGCCAAACAGGTTTGAAAAAAAATTGCACCGAATGGGAGAGATAACTGTCTTTTACAATATATGATAAAAGAACTTGCCCGCATCGATGGGGTGATCCTGGATCAAAATCCCTGGTGGCAATACCGGCGTGACCGCTATAGACTTCCATCGGGAGAGGAAGGCGTGTACTATTTTGTCCATACCCCCGGTTCGGTGATGATCGTTCCGGTGACGAGGGACGGACGGCTCATATTTTGCCGGCAATTCCGGTATCTGAATCAGCGCATAAGTATCGAATTCCCGGGTGGTGGTGTAAAAAAGGGAATGGATACTACTACAGCAGCAAGGTTGGAGTTGGAAGAAGAGTGCGGGGTTACATCGGATACCTTGCAACCTATCGGTTCGTTCAATCCGATGAACGGGGTAACAGACGAGCTCTGCAGTGTGTTTATTGCCACCGATCTGAAACCGGTTATGGCCCAGCCCGATATAACCGAAGAATTTGAAGTAGTGCTGTTAACACGGGACGAGGTCGATGCGGCTATTGGTTCCGGTGAGCTATGGGATGGGATGACACTCGCCGCCCTGGCACTCTATCGCGCTATTACACAATAACGAACGACGAAAATAATACATGAATCGAATAGTACTTCCATTACTGCTGAGTATTCTTTGGGCTGGCAGCTCCATAGCCCAGAAAAATAAACCGCAAGCTTCTTCTCACCTGTCCTTTGTTGCCGGTCAAAGTTTTCATGTGAGAACAGATGAGGTACTGAAGATTACGCAGCAGATGTCTCAGGTTGATAGTTCGCTTGTCGAGCCAAGCTTCCGCTACACGACCTATGATTTTACCGAGAACATCGATAAAGTGTATCCCGATGGAAGTGCTGATGTTTCGTCCACGCTTGATTCTATCGTTATCCATATTTATGTTGGTGAGGTAAAAGACCAAAACGAATATTTCCGGTTCAATTCCAATTCGGAAGTCGATCTTGCCGCCCGATTAAGAGATATCCGGGCGCTGCCACGAGCCCAGTATCTGGGGCAAACATTGAAGTACCGTCTTGAACCGACCGGTACTATCAGATATTTCAATAATCTCTCTGCGTACCAGCACGGGATCATCGCTACGGCTTATGAATATGAAATGATGCATGCTGTTCTTTCTTACACCGATTCACTTCGGATCGGCCAGCATCTCGAACAGGGATCGGGAGCTCTTGCAGCGCTTGCATCCGGTGGAAAGGCCAGCCTTCCCTATACAATGACGGAAATTCATGTAACTAAAGATGAAAGGGCGAGCCAGAAAGCGGATACTATTAATTATAATGCCACCTTCAGTGACCCGCCACAAAAAATGGATTACCTTGAAGGCATTGCTTTCCCGATCACACTTAAGAATTTTGCCGGCGGCATGAAAGGTACCTTGGTATTTAAAGGAGGAATTATCACCTCTCAAACTGAAACCGATTCTGCCTCGATGAATCTGTTGATCGATTCGGAAGTGATCAAGAATGCCGTTTATCGTACTGTCACAACCACGCGGACCCCGAATAAACTGCTAAAAGGTATAAACTTCCAGGTCAAGGATATAAAAGAGCATAAGCCGGAGCCAAAACACGAAGATGAAATGCAATCTATCGAACTGACTCCGAAACACGTGAATAAACCTTCTACAAAACCTGCTCAGGGGAAATAATAAAAAGGCGGCCTACGGCCGCCTTTTTATTATACGTGAGGGGACAACGATCATTTGGATGCCTTATCCATCAACTGATATAGTTCAACCAGTTTAATAAATTCAGCCCGATAGCCTTCGGCATCGGCGCCTTTGAATTGTTTAGCTCTGCTAAGCAGGGAAGCAATGCTGGCCTGACCCTTGAATTTGGAATCGCGAAGGATCATACCAAACTCGGCAACGGCAGAAGCGAAGTTAAGATTAGCGTTATCGAAAGTATGATCATGATAGTGCACATCGTTTTCAGGCAGGGGAGCAAGCATAGGATGACTAATGAGCAGGCTCGTTGTATCCGATGGTTTCTTATAGCGGAATTTCACCATCATCATCTCATTACTATTATTATGAGCGATCGTTTGCGAATACTGGTACCGCAAGGAATCGACGGTATGTAGTTCGCTATCGGAAGCTCCGGCCGGAATAAGCTCATAGAGCGTAGTTACGGTATGACCGGAGCCGAGTTCGCCCGCATCTTTTTTATCGTTATTGAAATCTTCTTTGGCAAGAATTCTGCTCTCGTAACCGATCAACCGATACCCTTTGGCATAGTCGGGATTAAATTCGATCTGTATTTTCACATCTTTTGCAATAGCATTAAGCGTCCCGCCTAATTGGGTGACAAATACTTTCTTTGCTTCAAGTAAATTATCGATGTAATAATAATTGCCGTTACCTTTATCGGCCAGTTCTTTTAAGCGGGCATCTTTATAGTTATCGGTGCCTACGCCAAGGGTTGTCAGGTAAATACCGCTCGAGCGCTGCTCTTCGATAAAGCGAACCAGATCGCCGGTATTGGAAATGCCGACATTGAAATCGCCATCGGTAGCTAAGATCACCCGATTGTTATAACTCTTATCGAAATATTTTTTTGCAGTGGCATACGCGAGTTCTATCCCGGCGCCCCCGGCTGTGGAGCCCCCCGCTTCAAGGCGATCGAGTGCTGCAAGAATATCGTCTTTATGTTCGCCGGTTGTTGGAGGTAATACCAGACCCGCATTTCCGGCATAGACAACGATCGATACTCTATCCTGCGGCCGAAGTTCATGGACCAACAGCTTAAAGGCTTGCTTAAGCAGCGGCAGACGTTCAGCTGGTTCCATCGACCCTGAGACATCGAGAAGGAAGGTAAGGTTGGCCGGCGGAGGATTTTCTTTCTCGATCTTTTTACCCTGAAGCCCGATGAGTGCTAATTGATGAGTAGAATTCCAAGGGCACGGTTCAATTTCTGTTGTGATCGAAAATGGATCGTCTTTTTTCGGTTGTGGATAACTGTAAGTAAAATAGTTAACCATTTCCTCGATACGGACTGCATCTTTCGGCGGCATCTGGCCGCTGGTTAGAAAATGGCGGATGTTGCTGTATGAAGCTCCATCGACATCGATAGAAAATGTGGAGAGCGGCTCCTGGCTTACGGCCTTATATTCATTCTCCTCGATCTTTTTGTATTCGGCTGTATTGAAATCATTCAGGGGTATGGGAGCATTGACAACATCGTTGGTAGAGAATCCATTAATGCGAATAGAATTCTGAACCCCACGACTGCCACGGACAGCATACCCGCCGTTGCCTTGAGCAACTATCCCTCCTGTATAACCACCCATGCCGGCATCGCGCCCGGCAGTAGTAACGTCAACTTCGGAAACCGCGAATTTCGAGAGAGCGGCACCCGTTGTTGATTTTTCTCTTACAAGTCCGGGAGTTAGTATTATGATCGAATCGGAAGCTATTGTTGCAAGTTTAAAACGTATTTCAGTCGTATCTCCCGGTTTGATCAGTACCGATTTGATGGTTTGAGGTTCATATCCGGCGTACTTTGCAACAGCATCATAGGTGCCGGGTTGCAGATTAATGATCGTTGCAATGCCTGTCTCTTTAGTCATTGCACCCCGCCTGGTACTGAGTATCTGTACGGTAGCACGAATTAATGGCTGTCCCGTTTTGGCATCGACTACTGTAGCGCGTAGTACACCTGTTGGCCCCGAAGGTTTGGAGAACCCGGCGCCAAGACTAATAACGATCATTACAATAATTATTGTTGCTCCGATGGCACGCGAAATATTTTTCATACATTGTCTCCTGTAATTGATGGTTGGAATTGTGGAAAGAGATTGTACACGGCTGGGTCATACTGAAGGGAGCCATTGGCTTGGCCATTGAGAAACGTTGCAGAACAATTAGTGCCAGGATCATGGCAACTAAGACGATGGCTATTAGATACGCGAGTTTTGTCATGCCGTACCCCGTGCTTTCTTCCCGACGTATCGGGTCGAACCGTACCAATGAAACCAGTTCTGTATTGTAAACCCATGGTAGCGATCAAAGTAGTAGAGATTTGTGAGGGCGGTAGTACAGAAAGCGTGCCAAACCCTGCCGTACCTGCCTTACGGTCATTATAGAGATATGCAACGAGCGAGGTAGTGCAAATTGCAATGACAAGATGGTGAATTGATATTCATAGAGGTGGCTTGCGCGAAAACCCCACCTGCCTATCGCTTGTTACACCGAGCTATGAATATTGCAGTGATAGGGGCAGGAGGATGGGGGACGGCTTTAGCAATGGTGGCCGCCGAAGCCGGGCATACCGTTACTTTATGGACGAGATCGCCGGAGCGGGCTGCCGAACTGGATATCTCTCGTGAAAATAAAACCTATCTCAGGGGTATCAGTATACCTCAGAATATTTTTATTACCGGCGAGGACGATCAGCTTACCGGCAATGAGATCTATATTTTTGCCGTTCCGTCGCAAAGTTTACGAGCTGTTTCTCAACGGCTGTCATTGGTGGTCGATAGGCATTCGCTCATCGTTAGCTCTTCGAAGGGGATCGAACGCCATACCCTCAAACGAATGACAGAAGTATTGCACGAGACTTTAGGTGCTGCCTCCGATCGTCTTGTGGCTCTGAGCGGACCCAGCCATGCAGAGGAAGTAGCCCGTGGTATTCCGACGATTGTTGTTTCTGCTTCGAGCGAACACGATGCCGCACGGGAAGTGCAGGAAGCATTAATGCGACCAAT
Organism: uncultured Alphaproteobacteria bacterium; assembly: GCA_964404255.1. Classification (GTDB taxonomy): domain Bacteria; phylum Bacteroidota; class Ignavibacteria; order Palsa-1295; family Palsa-1295; genus JAFDZW01. Next base: position 96,694 of record CAYOJJ010000009.1, read on the forward strand.
GTTTCGGCTTTATTCTTCTTCCGATGTGATCGGCGTCGAGCTTGCTGGGGCCCTGAAGAATGTGATCGCCATTTGTGCCGGCATCCTCGATGGGGAGGGCTTCGGTGATAATACTGTTGCTGCGCTCGTGACCCGCGGGCTTGCCGAGATCAGACGATTGGGTATTGCACTCGGCGCCGATGAACAGACCTTTTCGGGAGTAGCGGGTCTTGGCGATCTGGTGGTTACCTGTCTTTCCAAGCATTCGAGAAATCGCCATGTAGGTGTAGAGATCGGTAAAGGAAAAAAACTCGAGGAAATTCTGACCTCGATGAAAATGGTTGCCGAAGGAGTCTGGACTACTGAATCCGGAAAGCAGTTAGCGCACAAGCATGGCATCGAAATGCCTATCATCGAGGAAACCTATCGGATCCTTTTCGAGCATAAAGACTTCCGCCTGGCAACGACTGATCTTATGACCCGCCAGGCCAAACAGGAACATTTGTAATAAAAAAGGCGGCCATAGGCCGCCCTTGTCATACTGCTCCTCGCAGGTTATCGAGGTTCAACTTTCATCATTTCCGGGTAGAGCACTGCTTTTACCATATTTGTCTTTTTGCAATACTGTTTGCCGGCTTCGAGAATATCGGCTGCCGTAAGTGAAGAAATAAAGTCCTTTCTCTGAAGGATCATCCGAGGACTTTCCCGATTAAAATAGGCAGAGGAAAGCGCACTAAGCCAGTACCGATTCAACTTTAGGTTAACTTCGAGTTCCTTGGCCTCAGTCTCTTTCACTTTTGTCATATAAATCTCTTCCGGCGCTTTCATAGTCATGGTATCGAGTTTCTTCATGACCGCATCTACTAATTCATTGACCCGGTCCGGAGCGCAGCCAAAGGAGATCGTCAAAGTATATCGTTCTTCCGGGTAATGGAATGGCACGGCAGAAGCTCCGACGCCATAGACACCACCTTTTTCCTCGCGAAGCGTTTCGCGCAGCTTAATGCCGAGCACCGAAGCCATTGTACCAAGTAAGAATCGGTTCTTCGGAGTATAGCTGAACGGGCCGCTGAGCGTAATTACCACGCGGCTCTTCGGCTCGATACCTTTATAAACCGCTTTTGTGACTACTCCTTTCGGTGGTCTGATACCTTCATCCTTCCAGGATTCTTTGCGTGATGACGAAGGAAGGCTGGCCAGATAGGTTTCGACCATCGGCTTCAGCGTTTTAAGATCGACATTGCCAACAATGAAAAACGTAAAATCCGAAAAGTCAGAATAACGGTCTTTATAAAATGCTTTTGCATCGTTGATGGAAAGCGCCTTAATCATTTCAGCCGTGACCGGTAATACTCTGGGATTATACTGTGTCATAACGGCGGAGAGGGTATCGGAGAAAATACCTTCTGGTGAATTGGCTTTCGCATCGACCCCGGCTTCGAGTTGATGGATGATCGTTTGGTACCCATCGTTATCGAAGCGTGGTTCGGTCGCATAGAGGTAGGTTAACTGGAACATCGTCTCCAAATCCTTCGGAGAGGCATTACCATAGAATCCTTCGGAAGTGGAAGAGATCGTCGGGCCCGCATTAGCTACTTTTCCTGCCAATACTTTTTCAAGCTCCGTGGCAGTGAATGCTCCTACACCGCTCTGATCGACAGTCGAAGAGGCGATCGATGCAGAACGCACTTTTGCATCGGAAGCAAGGGAGGTGCCGCCGGGGCTAATAGCACTGAAGAGCACTTCATCGTTCTTAAAATCGGTCGGTTTAATAACAACGGTGGCACCATTAGAGAGCGTCCATTCAGTGATGTCAAGCGTCGGGTCTTTGCGCTCGGCTGTCACTTTACCTGGCGTTGGCTTCCTGGCAAGCAGCGGCTTATCGATAACTTTATCTTCATACGCAGTGAGTGTTATGCGGCTTACACTGTCATAGAGAAACCGTAATTCTGGTTCCATCACAGGCGGGGGGGCACCCTCTTTTTGTTTCAGGCTTACCATGATCACACTCCCGGCATTTTCAATAAGCGGCTTTGTCAGCGCATTGATGCTCGAAAGGGTGATCGTGGGGAGATATTTTTTTGCAAATTCATACTCATACGACGCTCCGGAGATCGGTTCATCTCGAAGAAAATTGCGGACATATTCATTAATGAGCTGACGGGATTCGGTTTTATCCCGCTCATTATACGCCTGTTCATAGGAGCTTAATACTTCTTTTTTCTGACGATCCAACTCCGATTGAGTAAATCCATGCTGCTTGACACGGATGATCTCGGATAAGAGGGCAACGATCCCCGGGCGAACCGATTCCGGCTTTAATAATCCGAAGGTTCCGAATTCACTCATCTCGCCAAGATCGCGGCTGTCGTTAGCACCTGCAAAAATAAACGGTGCATCGGCTTTGCGCTGGATTTCCTGTAAGCGGCTTGATAGCATTCGGGCAAAGAGATGGCGGGAAAGATCGGCTGTTTCATCGGCAACTGTTTTTTCCGGCTCCGATGGACGTTGGAATACGATCTGTACGCTATTGCCCTGCAGCTCTTTATCGAAGGCAACGGAGGTCGTTACATCATGACGAATATTGACCGTATAGTTCGTCCGTTCTTTTTCATTTTCCGGGTTCTTTAATGGAGTAAACATGGCTTTCACATCTTTCTCCATTTTATCGACGTCGATATCGCCGACGACAAAAATGGCCATAAGGTCCGGGCGGTACCATGCTTTATAAAAATCTTTTAGCGCTTGTTGGGTACCGTGTTCGATAATCTCCGGCTTACCGATAGGGAGGCGGTCGGCATAGCGGGAGCCGGCATATTCACGCGGCAAATGGATTTTACCGACGCGCTCCTGCGCTCCGCGGCCAAGGCGCCATTCTTCCAGAACCACCCCACGTTCTTTTTCTATCTCATCGCTATCGAGCGTTGCATTGCCGGCCCAATCTCCCATGACTTGCAAGCCTTTGGCTACCGTTTCCGGGTTATCGGTTGGAAGCTGCAGCATATAGACGGTTTGATCGAAGCTGGTAGAAGCATTCAAATGAGCCCCGAAGCGGACACCGGTCGATTCCAAAAAATTCACCAGATCCATTTTAGGAAAATGCTTGAGCCCGTTGAATTGCATGTGCTCCATGAAGTGCGCATATCCCTGTTGATCGTCGTTTTCCATGACAGAACCCGTCTTGACAGCCAGGCGGAATTCTACCCGCTTCTCCGGTTTACTGTTCTTCTTGATATAGTACTTCATGCCGTTCGGCAGGGTACCTATCTTGATCGTGGGGTCAATAGGAAGTGGATCGTTCGGACCCATCGATTGCCCCAAAACAGTAGAGAAACTAAGGGTTGCAATAGCAAGGAAAAAAAAGATGGTTTTCATTACTGCAGCAAAGTAAGATAAATAGCGATTGGATACAACGAAAGTTAAAAAAATTCATTGCAGGGAAGTAGGGCGGGTTCGAATAAAGGCTTTATTGAATAATTATTACTGACCGGCCATATGAAAATAGTATCGGAGCATTTTTACCTGATTATTAGTGTTATTGGGGCGCTCACAATCATCGATACGCTTGCTTCTCGGGATAGTTCTTAGTATTGTAGCTGCGGCTGCTCAGGTCAGCAGCGGATTGATAGCGCTCAAAGCGCGAAAATTTCCCCATACCTGGGAGCGTTCGTTGCTTGCACTCGGTGCCGGGTTTATCCTTGCGTTGGTCTTTCTCGATCTGATCCCGGAAAGTTTTCATCTAAGCACCAGCGAAGACACGGCAGTGATCGTCCTGCTGGTTGGCTTTAGCATACTTCATTTCTTCGAGCATACGGTCGTTCAGCATTTTCATTTTGGTGAGGAAACGCATGAACATCCGCATGTTGCCCATACTTCGGTATTCGGTGCGGTAGGCGGATTAGCACTACATGCCTTCTTCGATGGAATGGCGATCGCTTCGATCAGTAAGGCTCATCCGGAGCTTGGGGTACTGGCTTGCATTGCGGTATTGCTGCATAAGATCCCGGAAGGCCTAACCGTTGCCAGCGTCATGAATGCCGGGCATCAGAGCGCTGAACGTACCCGCCGCGCTACCTATACTCTTGGTCTATCGACTATCGTAGGGGCGCTGCTCGTCTATCTTTTTGTAGAGATCGATCAGCACATGATCGGGATGCTCTTTGCTTTTAGTGCCGGAGCTTCGTTATATGTTGGTGCCTGCGATCTTATCCCGGAGATCAATAAAACCCGCGGCCGCAGGATACCGATGCTGGTATTTATCGGCATGGCGCTATTTTACCTCGGAAAATTATTAACCGGGCTCCAGTAATTCCGGCAGTAAAAACATCGGGATTTTGTCCGTTGCTTTTTAGAAAGAACCTGCTTATTTTTGTAGAAGATCATTAATCATTACCATATTCGCTTATGACCCTTAAACTATGTTCTACTCTTGCACTATGCGGTATAGTACTTATCGGATGCTCTAAAAAAGAGGATGAAGCCCAAAAAGCTGCCGATGCTGTATCTAAAGCGACCGAGCAGATGGCTCAACAAACGCAAAATGCTACTACTACTGCAGCAAATAAAACACCTGGTGTTGCCATTGCTGCCAAAACCTTAGCAGGGTTTTTGCCTTCGGTCTCCGGTTTTACTCTCGATGGTGAACCCGAGACCATGGACATGGAGATGAACGGTGCAAAATATACCCATGCCGTTGGAAAATATAAGAACGGTGATAAACGCATTACCGTATCGATCTTCGATTATAATTATATTGCGGGGCTTACCGCTGCTTATACCTCGTTGCTCAATATGAATATGGAGACCAATGATGAATCCTGGCATACCGATAAAATTAATGGTTTTCCGAGTTGGATCAATTGGAAGAAGAAGAGCAACGAAGGCAGTGTAGGAACGGTGGTTAACGACCGCATCTTTGTCATTGTCGAGGGACGTGACGGGGTAACTCAGGATGAATTGAAAGCCGCTGCTTCGGCTGTCAATTATTCCGGCATTGCATCCGCTTCGAAGTAAGCAACGATCGTCATTCAATTATAGGCTATGGTTTCAAGCCTCTGCAAAAGTTAGAGGCTCGTTACCATAGCCTTTTTTGTTGGCACAACTCAGCAAGAATTTTTTAGTGAATGATTGTTCGTCAGATAGTAGCAAGTATTTTATTTATCGCTATTACTATCGTGTTATCGGTGCTATCGGTGCCGGTGGCTTTTATCGATAGATCCGGAAAGCTATATTGCGCTCTGGCGAGGTTCTGGTCCCGCATATTTTGTGTTTTATACGGGGTGAAAGTAAGAGTTACAGGATCGGAATATCTTGCAAAAGGCAGCAACTATGTCTTTATCGCCAATCACTCCAGTTACACGGATATTCCGGTATTGCTGCTTTCGATCCCCCGAGATATTCGGCTCATACTTCGCCATACTCTTACACGAATCCCTATTTGGGGTTGGGCCTTACTGGCCGGGCCATTCATTATCATTAATCGTTCGAATCCTTCAAAAGCGAAAAAGACACTTACTGCCGCGATCAAAAGAATTCAGGAGGGAGAATCGGTTCTGTTATTTCCGGAAGGCACTCGAACGCGAGATGGAAAGCTCCAGCAATTCAAGCGGGGTGCTTTCCACATGGCTTTTGCCAGTACTGCGACGATCGTACCTGTTAAGATTCAAGGCACCTTCGAATTGCTTCCAAGAACCGAGAGATTGCCTAAAACGAATCAGGTTATTACAGTAACGATCGGAAAGCCCATAGCACCGCCAAAAAAAGAAAGTAAGGAGCGTAATGACCGCGAGCAGGAGATTACGTTAATGGAAGAAGCACACGAGGCCATAGAGGCATTATAAGAACCACCGGCGATGGATTCACCCTGTCTTTAATACTGTTACCATAGCTGTATGCCACCAGTAGCAATACCATATTTTGACGATCCGGCGCGATTCCCGGTTATTGCAGGGCCTTGCCTTGCCGAATCGTATGAAGTACTTTCGGAAGTAGCCGGTAAGCTTCTTGAAATACAACGTAGGCTTCCTGTCACTTTCATTTTCAAATCATCCTATCGCAAAGCCAATAGGACGAGCGGTGCCAGTTTCACTGGTCTCGGTGACGAGCAGGCTCTCGCTTTGCTACAGCGCATTAAGGCGGAAACCGGATTACCGATTCTTACCGATATTCATTTGCCCCAGGAAGCCGCTATGGCTGCCGCCGTTGCTGATGTTTTACAAATACCCGCCTTCCTTGCTCGTCAAAGCGATCTGCTCGAAGCGGCTGCTAAAACCGGAAAGATTATTAATATCAAAAAGGCTCAGTTCATGGCCGCAGCCGATATGAAATTCGCCCGAGAAAAAGTTATTGCTGCCGGTAATCAGAATGTGCTGCTGACTGAGCGAGGTACGTCGTTTGGCTATGGCGATCTGGTAGTCGATTTTCGCTCCCTAGTAATTATGCGTTCGTTCGGATCGCCTGTTATTTATGATGCTACGCATTCGGTACAACGGCCGAGCCAGAATGGTATTTCGGGGGGAGCAAGAGAATTTATTGCCCCGCTTGCCCGGGCTGCAATGGCCGTCGGCATCGATAGTATTTTTATTGAGACCCATCCCGATCCGATAAACGCAAAGAGCGATGCGGCCTCTCAATTGCCGCTTTCCGATCTTGAAAGATTATTAGAGTCGCTGCTTTCCATCAGAGAATCAATAGCCATATCTAATGGTCTCTAAAAAGCTCACTACCAGTGAACTGGAATTTGTCAAATGGTTATTGCCGCGCGAAAGCGAGGTTTATAATGATATTCTACACCGTATTGAACATGGTGTAGTACTGGGTGAAGGCCGGTGGGGAGTTGGCGATCTTATGATCGGTACTGAAGGAGAGGCGATCGATCTTACACTCGGAATGTCACCGGTCATCGCCTATGGTGAATGCCGTATCGGTGGTACGGATGTTTCGATAAGCATTCATGAGCCAAATGTTGACGATCAGATAGAAATTCAATTCTCGGGTTTATATCCTATTCCGGAGTCGCCAAGTGTCGATTCAGGATGGACCTATTCTTATTGGCAGCCGGGAATGAATTCACCTATTTCGGGAGTGCCGGTACGTACTATTGAGCTAAATACCGGCCATGGAATTCTGCGCTATGTACTGGCCATTGATTCGACGAAGCGTTCGATATGGCTACATCATACCCAAACAGCTTTTAATGAATTATTGCCGGTTACCGGTTTCGTCGATGAATTGCTGCGTACGCATGGCATTCGGGATGCAGGAAGTGTAACCCAGCCCACAAAAATATTCGAGCGTCTTTCTGAGTTTTCCGATAATGATCTGCGCCGGGCTTTTATAGAATACGCCAAGCAATCGCAGCGTAAATTTGAAGTGGAGGATCTGATCACCGAACCGGAGCAGCCGAAAGGTTTTTTGAAAAAACTTTTTTCCTGAATAAACGCCGTTGAATATCGATACAAAATCCATTATCCAAAGCGTTCGTCGCACCTTCGAAGTCGAGCGGGATGCGATCGATCGCACCCTGGAGGCTTTGCCTGAGGAAAACCTTACCAAGGCCTGTGAACTCATTCTTGGTTGCAGCGGCAGAGTCGTTATCAGCGGCATGGGTAAATCCGGACATATCGCCCGTAAGATCGCTTCGACAATGACCTCCACCGGTACTCCTGCGATCTTCTTGCACCCGGCTGAGGCAGCTCATGGCGACATCGGCTTGTTGCAAACCGGTGATGTATTGATGATACTCTCTAAGAGCGGCGCTTCCGATGAATTACTGCCCGTGCTCAGGGCGGCTAACGACCGGAGAATCCCTATTATCGCTATTACCTCTGCACCGGATTCCGATCTCGGAATGGCTGCCCGCACCAATGGGGTAGTGCTGCCGGTAATAGTAAATGAAGAAGCCTGCCCACATGATCTTGCTCCTACCTCTTCTACAACGGCTCAATTGGTAGTGGGTGATGCTATTGCCATTGCCTTGCTTGAGGCCCGAAAATTTAGCAGCGAGGATTTTGCCCGCCTGCATCCGGGAGGAGCGCTTGGCCGCCGCCTTACAATGACGGTCGCCGATCTTATGAAAAAAGATGACGAATTACCACTGCTTGATACTGAAGCATCGCTTTCGGTGGTAATGCTCGAGATCACGGGCAAGCGGCTTGGCTGTGTGTGCATCGTCGATGGAAATAAAAAGCTGCTTGGTATTATTACTGATGGTGATCTGAGAAGATATTTTCAGCGCCAGGAAATGATCGATATGAAACAGGTAAAGGCACACGAGCTTCTTACCCCGACACCGAAGTGGGTTGCGCCATCGATCCTTGCTATCGAAGCGCTGGAGGTCATGGAAGATCCGTTGCCCAAAGTTATGCAATTGCCGGTGCTCGATGACGGCCAGCGGATCGTTGGCCTCATCCATTTACATGATATTGTAAAGGCGGGTATCAGGTGAAGAAATTTTTGTCGCTGCTTTGTCTCTGTGGTGGATTATTAAGCTGTACTTCGGGAGAAATAGAACCTCCCAAAACAACTGTCGCCCTTTCTCAGGATCAGCCGACCCAGATAGGCAGCGATACCCGTGTTTCTTTTTCAAGCGACGGAGTTGTTCGGGCAGTGCTGAAAGCAAAAGGCGTTCGGATGTATGAACAGCAGCATTATACGTTGCTCGATTCCTCAGTACGAGTCGATTTTTTCAATCAACAGAATATCCATTCGAGCGTGCTTACTTCGCGCCGGGCCTTTATCAACGATCTGAATAAGAATATGACGGCTTATGACAGTGTAAGGATCGTAAGCGATTCCGGTACGGTCGTCATAACCGATTCCTTACTGTGGGACAACACTAAGAAAGAAATTCGCTCCGATGCTTTTGTGCGTATTACCGAGCCGAACGGAAGAGTTACGAACGGTCATGGGTTTGTGAGCGATCAGGAATTGACAAACTATCACATTCTGCATCCGATCATCGATGCACCGGGGGATTTTAAGAATCCTAATGCGCCACAACCAATAGCGACGCCGTTTAAGACCGGCTTAGGAAATCAGTAAACGATAACTTCGTTACCACCGCGCTCTTTTGCTTTTTCAAGCGCCAGGCGGCCGCACACCATCAGATCGTCAGGATTAGAAGTTGCACGAGCACCGACCACACCGATGCTTGCCGTAACCGAGAAACTCTTGCGCCCGAGGGCGATCACTTCACTAACGATCTTCTGGCGTACTTTCTCGCTCCAGAGATACGCTTCTTCATCGATCATTCGTGAAAGAAGTACGGCAAAACCAAACTCTCCGACTCGCGCCAATGCATCGTACGGCTGCTTTAAATACTGAAGGACATTTGAAAGGGAGAGGACGATGGTATCGAGATCTTCCTGGGAGAACTGCTCTTTATATTGAGCAACATCATCGACCTCAAAAAGCACCAGCGAGAGTGCTTCATTAAATTCCTTTGCCCTGGCAAGCTCTTCGCCGAAGCGCTGTTCGAAGCCACGCCTATTGAGCAGACCGGTGAGCAGATCGGTAAGCGAGCGCTCCTGTACGATCTCGCTTAACGAGAAAATTTCAAGAGCAGCGGCGGCGCTTCGCGTCAGATGCTCAAGCGTTTCAATATCGACATCCGTGAAGCGATCGGCTTCACTATGTTCGATTGCGAGGGCGCCATAATTTTTGCTTGCTGTTCGGATCGGGATCACTAAGAAGGAATGCCCGACGGCTTTATCATGATCTTCAAGCAAGCTAAAGCGAACATGCTGCTTATTGAGTGCAGCAATACGAATACTATTGCCGCTTTGCAGTGATTTGCCGACAAGACTATCGCCGAGATCGATCTGGGTTCTCGGAGCAACGTAGCCTTCGCTATCCTTCGCCTGTAAATGCAAAATACCCCAGGTGCGTTGGGCTTCATCGAAGGTGATGGTTGAGAACCACTCCCATTCCACAAGTTCACCAGCGGCTTCGGAAAGCATTCGCAAGATATATTCGCCCATGCGGGCTGCTTCACGTGGGGGTCGTGAGCTCAGATCGGTACCGGCAATATTATAAAGCTTACGGGCGGCTTCGAGGGTACGGGCCGAAGTAAGAAGATCGTAGGATTCGATATAGGAGCGTACCATACCTGAGATCAGGCTGGAATATTCACTTAATAATCGCAAGGTTTCGGCGCTGAACTGATCGATAGCAAGCGAATCGACGGCAAGCACCGCTACCAACGAATCAGCAAAGAGAACCGGCATTGCAGCGAATGAGCGGATGCCGATCTCCTCTTTATAATAGGGAATAAGATCGTACTCCGCCTGCGGAGGAATGCTGCCTAATAATTGCGGCTCGCTCTTTAACGCTGTCTTACTTATGGCATCGTGCCCGATGGCATATCGGCGCTCACTCAGCAGATTGTGGTAGGCAAAATCATCGAGCGAAGCGCATTCGAGTACCAACTGCTGCTTCTTATTATTGACCCAGAAAAATAATGCGCTTTGCGCTGCCGTATGATCGCGAAGCAGATCGAGCAGTTCGGAAAGCAAGAGAACAAAATCTTTACGCGGATCGCGAACTTCGCCGGCGCGGCGCGGGTGGGAATCGAAACGACGGAGCGAATCAAGGTACACTCGCAGTGATGGAGCAAGCGGCTCCTCGGCTTCTTCCATTGTTGCAACAGCATCTTCTGCTTCAGGAAGCTCTTCTACTTCATCGAGGGGCATTTCAGCAGCGACAAAGGCGGCAACCTCTTCTTCAGGTTCATCCTCCATCACGGGCGCAATAGATGGGGCAGGTTCGACCGTGATCTCTTTTTCGATAACAATGGATTCTTCGATAGCGGGTGCAGCTTCAATACGTTCTTCGATAGCAATAACGGTCTTTGTTTCCACCTTTGGCTCAGGTGATGGAGATGGCGCTTCCGTAGCGGACTTCGGTACTTTACGAACGCGAATCAGGGATTGCTCTTCGTCCGAAAAATACGGGGCGGATAAGGGGTCTAATTGAGGGGACGGCGCTTCCCAATCATGCTGCGCTTCGGGTTCCGATTCGGCCTGCGAGGAGCCGAAGAGCTTGAGTTTTTTACCACCAAGCAGATCGCCGCTGAAATTCTTAATTCTTGGAACAGCCTTTTTTAAAAAACCGCTGCGTTCGCCGGATTCATTATCGGAAGAAGATTCGGTACCGCCACCGCCGATCTGGAAATCGTCGAAGGTAATTCGCTTTGGTGCCGGTTGTTGGTCGTTCCGTTCTTCGCTCATGTACCTGGGTTAGCAGCGAAACAAGTTATCGGAGCAGATCGACGGTCGTGATGTCTCTGCTGCTTCGTTTAGTCTTAAAATATTTATCCTGTTCTTTCTTGTTCTGGATTCCAAAGTCCCAACTGCGCTCATCGCGGACTTCACGGTGAACAAGCATACCGGTAGCATCTTCAACGAGTGCACTTTCTCTAATGTTCATCTGTGGGTTCACGAGTGTAGCCGTAAGAGAAGGATCCTCCAATTGAGTTCTAAGCGGCTTAAGCGTAGAAGTCGTTACAAAGTTTGCCAGTACTTTCCCCCCTCGTTCCTGAAAGCCTTCAAGAACGGTCTTAGAATCCAGATGCATCGGGAACATGACCTGCTGCCAGATCGGGAAATTCATATCTTTTGACTCGGTAAGCGTAGAATCTTTTGCCATGGGCTTATTGGGGAAAAGCACCATTGTATGACTCAGGTAATCGGCTATAGAGGATTCGACCGATTTTCTGATCTGATCCCGGTTCTCCGCCGTATTGGCCGAGTCCGGAAATTGCTTCATATACTTGGCAATAAGATTAGAAGTACCGCTGATCTCTTTGATCAAACCATGTTTATCAACGATGCACACGAGCTGCTCGCCTACTAAGCCGGCAAAGGATCTGAATCGCGGGTCATCCTTTGAGGCCGGATTATTACTTGAAAAGTTCAGATGAATGGTGTCCTTATCGATCTTTATTAAAATGGAATCGAATACGACGGAAAATTCGATACTGGAATCTTTGCGAATGTCCCGTACGGTCTGGCGAAGGTAGTAATGATTAATATTTACGGCGTTCTCATCTTTCGGGTACTGGCCGAAGATATGATCGTCTGTTTGGGCCATTGCCGTAGAGTTCAGGGAAATATGATACCGGTACGTATCGCCGACTTTCGGACGGAAATAGATATAATGCTGGGCATCGGTGATATTCACCGGTTCGGCTTTTTCAGTGCTGTCGTACACCGCTCCATTCGGGCCACCGGGGGCGCCGGCTTCTTTTTTGGAACAACTGGCAAGCAATCCACAAGCCAGAACAATATAACAGACTACCAAAGAACGGGTAATAGAGCGCATGAATAAAAAATTAACTGGATATTACGAATAGAGATGTGCAAAGATACGAAAGAAGTGGGCTATTTGCCATAATACGGTGGATTTTCAGGCTTTTATCACTTCTCAAAGGTGGATGAACCTAAAGCTGCCTATGCTCTGGCAATTTTCTCAAGATAACATTACTTAAACCGTTCTTTCAGAAAGTGCTTGCCATCCTGTAGGCCGCGAAAAAGCATCGAAGAAAATTCGAGCGGGACTTCTTTTCGCATAACAATATAACTTGCCACGGCCTGGATTATCATGGAAACGGCGAAAGCAATAGCCGCCCCTTCAAGGCCGATGGTACTTAATAATCCTGCTGCCAACGCGGTATTGAGAAATAATGAGGCAAGGATGATGCGAAAAACTTCTTTCACTTTACCCATGCCCACAAGAGCGCTCATAGCAACCATCACTACCGGCAGGATAAAGCCTGTTGCAATAAGAATCCTGAACACCGGAATGCTGACATCGAACTTAGTGCCATAAAGAATGTGAAATACTGTTGGGGCGAGAAGAATAAGAACAATGCAGAGCGGTACCATTAATAAGAAGAGGAAGCTTGTTGCTTTCTCGATGATCTTCTTTAAGGTATTCATATCACCCGAAGCATGATACTTGCTCGAAGCCGGAAAGACGAAAATGCCCTGCGTATCGCGTAATACATCGAAGCCCTTGAAAAAGAATTTAGCAACCTGATAATTGGCAAGTGCCTCCACACCAAGAATAGCGGGTACGAGCAGGCTGTCAAGATTTTGCTGAAGGACATGCACCGTGCCGGTAGCTGTCTGGTAACGGGTAAATTCAAAGATTTTTTTCAGCATTGCTTTGGAAAAGCGGGGCTTGAACAGAATATCTCTTCGGGCAGCAATAATAGAATAGAGCGAACTCGCAGTAGCGGTGACAATAGTAATGAGTACGACATCGAACGCACCGTGCAATTTCCCAAGAAGGCCATAGATATAGACAATAATACTCGAGCCGCCAAAATAGATAAGATCCATGTAGAAGAGCTCTTTGGTATGAAAGCGCATCTGGAAAATCTTGCTTGCGATAACCCGGGGTACGGTAAGGGCAGTTAGCAAGACCATTGCCGGAATAAGCGAAGCAAAGCCCGGAGCATTTTCTAAGACACTTATTGCATTAGGGAATAAAAGCAGAACGCTTAATACGATTGTAAGAAAAATACCGAAGAGCGTGGAAGCGGCAGTGAGTAATTCGCGAAGATCGTTATTGGGATCGACGCCGAATTTCACGATTGCCTGCAACGCAAAGCTATCGGCGAAGGTGAAGATCATCCCGAAGATCGTTTGGAATAGGGCAAGCTCTCCGCTTTCTTTTTTCTCGAGTACTTTGAATACAAGTACCGTCATCACCATCCCGTAAATAGCCGGAAGTAGCTTGGTGGCAAAGCCCCAGGCTCCTTTATTGAGATGTTGGCTGAACTTCATTAATAGGTACTGAGTATCGGTTTATTTAACAGAAGAAAGTAATTGCTCGGCGCGCTTATCGATATCGAATTGCTGTACGTAGTCGCTACAGGCTTTTCTTTGAATATCAGTAGCAGTAAAACTTGATCTGATCGCCGTGGCAATAGCTTCGATGTCTTTACGGTCAACAATATAGCCGGTTTCGCCAGTGACTTCTTTGAGCGATGGCACTTGTGAGACCACCGGAATGCAACCGCAGCTCATAGCCTCGGCTGTCGCGACACCAAATGTCTCATCCATCGAAAGCTGGCAGTAGGTAGAAGCCGTATGGTAGTAGTTCAATAAAGCTTCATAGCTTACCGGCCCCGGTGTGATTGTAACATTGGGCAGATCGGCCGCTTCCTTACGGGCGTGATCGAGAGCGCTGCTTCTAATGCCTACTAATTCAAATTTGGTATCGGGCATTGCACGCGCCACTTTCATAAAGACATCGATACCCTTCAATAAGTAATCAAGGACAATATCAAGCTGAGTAACGGTGATTGCAACGGGTTTTCGTGGTCCAGGCGCAAACGGGAAGCGCTTGGTATCGACGGCGTTATAAATAACCGTACTTGGCCCATGATGCGGAGAATTGGTATTGAGCAAATGATCGGCATAATGGCTTACCGGAAAGACTCTTGTTGCAAAGCGATGGGTATTACGAACCAGAAACCAGCGCAATGGCCGTACCCGGGCACCACTTTTTACTTCCGGGATATACGTTACATCGAAGCCACCAGCCACCACATACACTTTCTTACGAAGTAAGCGGGCTAATATCGAAGGAACGAGCGAGTAGTAATCGGCGAACCAGAAGAACAGAGCATCGCACCAGAAGACCGAGAGAAGAATCTTTAGTTCAAGTCTTAACAAGTTCATCGCAGCCGATGAACCGCGACCCATATTGGCATCGATCACGCGAAGCTCGTGCTTCCGCTTAAGGATCTCGATGTCGTTCTGGACGAACCGGGATTGTGCCGGTCCGACAAAAGAAATCTTCATTCGAAAGTGCTGGCGGTGCTTAGTTGGCGTCGCCGTAAAGCAATTTATCTCCGATGGGGTAGTAATGATAGCTGACCATCTTTTTCTTACTGCCCTTAACTAAATTGATCTGGTAATGTACCATCTGGCCGGAGGGGGTATCCTTGCTTTTAAAAACAGCAAAATATTCCTGATGCAACTCGGGATTATCGGCATACATCTTTTTAAGTTTGGCCAGTACGTCATTGACACGCTTCAGATCATCAGGATTTTTCAGGTCGCAGGCGCGAGTCCAGGCCCAAGTTGTAGTACCGCCGGTATTGAAGGCGATCAGTGGGGCAGCGCTATCGACATTATTTGCCATCGCATACCTTTTGAGATCTACGATGCGGGCGAACATTTCATCAGAAAGGGAATCGCGAACCATTTGCGAAAGCATAACCACATCCGAGCGGGGGAGCTTGCCCATACCGCCTTGTGCAATAGCGTGAGAAGCAAGGGTAAGCGTAACGAGAGCTACTAATAAGCTGGAGAGAATAGCCTGGATCTTCTTCATGATACCGTATGGAAAGTGAGCGCAAGAAGCAGATAACAATTCTTTGAGCGACTTTTCGGCCTCGTTGGTCGTTTAAAGCCTCACGATACCATAACTCAATTTTATGCCGCAAAAATTTCAGAATTATATCAACGGCGCTTGGCGCGATAGCTCGGATTCCAAGACTTTTGAAAACCGCAACCCTGCCAATTGGGGCGATATTATTGGTACCTTTCCACTTTCGACGGTTTCCGACGTACATGATGCGGCACAAGCGGCAACCGAAGCCTTTAAGAAATGGCGCTTAATCCCGGCCCCGTCGCGTGGTGAGATCTGCCGCAAAGCAGGGGAGATTATGCTTCGCCGTAAAGATGAGATCGCCGCCATCATGACACGCGAAATGGGTAAGCCGCTGGCCGAGACCAAAGGTGATGTGCAGGAAGGTATCGATACGGCATTTTATTGCGCGACCGAAGGCCGCCGCCTCTTTGGTATCAATACTCCGAGCGAACTACCGAACAAGATGAATCTCTCGTTCAGAGTGCCGGTTGGAGTCTGCGGGCTTATAACGCCGTGGAATTTCCCGATGGCTATCCCGACCTGGAATATCTTCCCGGGATTAGTGGCTGGAAACACGTTCGTCTTTAAGCCGGCAGAGGATACGCCTCAGACGGCCAATGTGTTAGTAGAAATTTTACTCGAAGTAGGCCTTCCGCCGGGAGTGATTAACCTAGTGCATGGTGCCGGTGAAGTGGTTGGTGCTGCAATAGTCGGCCATCCACTTATTCAGGCAGTGAGCTTTACCGGCTCTACGAATACCGGCCGCAAAGTTGCCGAGACCTGCGGAGCTAATACCAAGCATGTTTGCCTCGAGATGGGCGGCAAGAACGCGCAGATCGTTATGCCGGATGCCGATATGGATCTTGCATTAAACGGTGTACTCTGGGGCGCCTTCGGTACCACCGGTCAGCGATGCACGGCAACCTCGCGCCTGATCCTTCATAAAGATATTGCCGCTTCGTTTGTCGAGAAGCTCAAAGCAGAAGTTGAAAAACTAAAGCTTGGTGACGGCTCGAAGGATGGCATGCAGGTCGGCCCCGTCATCAATGAAGATCAGCGCAAGAATATCGAGCGCTATGTAGCCATCGGTAAACAAGAGGGCGCTAATTGCATCATCGGTGGAAATATCCCAGGGGATGCCTCTCTTTCAAACGGCTGGTTCTATGAGCCAACGATCTTCACCGGCGTTACTCGCGATATGACCATCGCAAAAGAAGAAATCTTCGGTCCGGTACTTTCGGTGATCGAGTGCAGCTCGCTTGAAGAAGCGATCGATATTAATAACTCAGTGATCTACGGCCTCTCCTCAAGCATTTATACCCGCGATATCAATGCCGCTATGCTTGCCGTGCGCGACATCGAAGCCGGCATCACCTACATCAATGCCCCGACGATCGGCGCCGAAGCCCACATGCCCTTTGGCGGAGTAAAAGCCACCGGCAACGGCCACCGCGAAGGCGGTTGGGCCGTCTTCGATTTCTACACCGAATGGAAGTCAGTCTATATAGATTACTCAGGTCACCTGCAACGGGCGCAGATTGATAATTGAGCTATTGTAGTATTTATGTTTTATTTAATTATTTCGTAAGAAAATTGTAATGGTTTCGGATTGTCGGTTAATCGTAAAGGATCTTTACGGCTGTGATTACGTCCCACATAAATGGTAGGCCGTTGACAATCAGCGGGGACGGGCCAGGCATTTATGTCTTGAGCAAAAAAATAAATATCCACATCTATATCCTCAGATTCCATCAAATAGGGTGATGCCACAGAGGATATATCTTTTACTTCTAGAATGCTATTATTTTTGAATCCATCTTAATGAGAGCAAACTTAATGGGAGCTGGTCCACCCCCACTACATTTCCCCGGAACATACAAACCCGAAGGGAAAGGTAATCCATCATCGGGAACAACGTCTTTATAATACTCAATGAGATTCCCTTCGATCTTAATATTTGCTTTTTTATGTTTTGGCAGTGTAAAAAGTTTATAAGAAAATGGGATCTTCAAATCTAGCCTGGAAGGGTAACTCTGTAATAATATTTCTTCGGAGCTATAGATGAGTTTTGGAGGAGAGGGATGATTAGATTTATTTTTCTTAATCTGGGCAGTTGCAGTTAATGGTAGTAAAGGATAGGCTACTATCCAAAAACAACCAAGTAATATAATATTAAATATTTTATATTTCATCGTTTTATAGTGCTTACTTTAAAAGGGCTTCCGCATTTTCCCTTCGAACCTTGTGTTCGATTGACAAAAATATTAATTATTTGAATTTCTAGACTCACTAAAAAACACCCAATCTGTGGCCTCATCTATAATTATCCTGATTCTCTCGAACAGGGAGTAGGGGATGTCTTTCTTCGTATTTTTGCAGTTCTAACTTGTGTACTATATAATTACCGATGAATTTTCAATTAACTGAAGACCATATTGCTATCCGCGATGCTGCGCGGGATTTTGCTCAGAATGAGATCGCCCAGAGCGCTGTCGAGCGCGATATTAGTGGCGAATTCCCGCACGAAGTCATCCAGAAACTGGGTGAACTCGGCTTTATGGGGATGATGGTCTCTCCGGAATATGGCGGGGCAGGGCTCGATGCCGTTAGCTATGTCCTGGCAATGGAAGAGATCTCGAAGGTCGATGCCAGCGTCTCGGTCGTTATGTCGGTAAATAACTCGCTCGTCTGCTGGGGTATGGAAACCTATGGTAATGACGAGCAGAAGCAGCGCATTCTTACCCCGCTGGCCTCCGGTAAGAAACTCGGTGCTTATTGTCTTTCCGAGCCCGGTGTGGGCTCCGATGCTACCCAGCAATCGACGATGGCCCGCAAAGAAGGCGATCATTGGATCATCGACGGCGCCAAGAACTGGATCACCAACGGCACGACCGCCGATTATTACATCGTCTTTGCTCAGACCGATAATACCAAGAAGCACAAAGGTATTACGGCTTTTATCCTTGAGAAGGGAATGCCCGGTTTCGATATCGGTAAGAAGGAAGATAAGCTCGGTATCCGTTCTTCCGATACCTGCTCACTTGCCTTTACTGGTGTAAAAGTACCGGATGCTAACCGCCTCGGTAATGAAGGCGAAGGCTTTAAGATCGCTATGGAAACCCTCAATGGCGGCCGTATCGGTATCGCTGCTCAGGCCCTCGGTATTGCCAGCGGCGCTATGGAAAAGGCGATCAAGTATTCGTATGAGCGCCATGCCTTTGGTCAGCCGATCAACCAGTTGCAGGCCATCCAGTTCAAGCTGGCCGATATGGCAACGAAGGTTGAAGCTGCCCGCCTGCTTATCATGCGTGCTGCCTGCTTAAAAGATAAGCACGAGACTTTTATCAAAGAGGCCGCCATGGCGAAGCTCTATGCTTCGACTATCGCGCTCGAAGTAGCAAACGAAGCTATCCAGATCCACGGCGGCTACGGCTACGTTCGCGAATACCTCGTCGAGCGTGCGCTTCGCGATGCAAAGATCACGCAGATCTACGAAGGTACTTCCGAGATCCAGCACATCGTTATTGCCCGCCAGGTATTGAAGGAGTATGCGCTTGTGTAAGAGATGAGCGCCTCCGGGTCTAATATGAGTATATTTGTATAGATTATACCATCTCTATAACGCTCATGAAAAAAGGTTTATTGGGCTTTGCCCTTTGTGCTTTGCTTTCCTTCGGTGTTGCTTCAACCTCGTATGCTCAGCCATCGAACTGCCTTGCTATCGATCCGCTGGCGTTGGTGCAGAATAATTTGCTCGAAGCACAATACGAATTCTCGCTCGATGAAGCCTCGAGCCTTGCTATAAGAGGAGAGTTCATTACCAAGGGGAGCTATACTCATGATTATAGCGCTGTTGGTTTCGGTGGCGAATGGAGATTTTATGTGACAAGCGATCATGCTGTTAAAGGGTTGAATGTTGGTCCGGCCGCTGATATCTATTTCTTTAATAATACGACGTTCAATAAGTCGTCAACGATCCTTGCTATAGGCGGTGATGCCGCGTATAAATTCCTATTCGGTGGTCTGGCAATAGAACCCCAGGTTAGCCTGCGCATCGGGATGCTTGGCGATGAAATCCCGAATTATAAGACGACCTATTTTTACGGATCAATCTATTTTGGTTACGCGTGGTAAAATTATTGGCGGCGGTTTTTCTGCTGCTAAGTGCTTCTTGTGTTTTTGCCTCTAACGATTCCACCGGTACCCGGCCCGCGATAATCGGTGCAGATGTGGGATATGGCAGCCGCTCGAACGGAGAATCCGGCCTGGAGGTATTCGCCCTTTACCGGACGCCGCTCGGAGGGATAGATTTCGAAGGTTCGATCTTTCAACGATTCTTTGGAGCAGGGGATAGTGTAAATTTCAGTATCGGCCGCTTCGGTTTTGGCTTTGGGTTCGGCTGTTATGTTCCGGATATGATTGCCTTCGGTTCGAGTGGTATTACGGTCGAACCGAAACTTGGAGTTAATTTCACTGTCTGGACTTCGACGGTCGGAATCGGGATTCCGGCGGGAGCCGAAGTGCATATTCCTATCGTTACATCATGGGATGCGTCGATCGCCGCAACGGTAGAGCCACAGATCAATCTGAATGCGGTGAAAAATACGACGATCGTTGATGTGCGTGTCGGAATACGGTATCATTAATCGTACTACTTGCGTGAGTATTCGTACCGGTTTCTTTTCAATAATTGCCGTGCTGCTTTGTTGCTGCGTCGGCGGGGAAGTTTTTGCCCAGGGGCCTTCGACGCCTACTGCCGATTCGGCAAAAACCGCCAAGCGCAAACGTATCTCCGAGCTGCAAATGATACCGACGCTTGCCGTCATGCCGTACGCAACCATCAGTTATAATTTTCAGTCGGGCCAGGCTTTTCCCAAAGCGGCGCAAGGAGTTGGATACGGGTTCGGTCTCGCATTCGATTTTGCTCCGGAAAAACAACCCTTAGGGCTCTATCTCGATTTTGCTTATCAGGATATGCGCGCCTCGGCAAATGACGGTGCGGCGAAAGTCCTTCACGATGGCGATTCCATTGCCGTCCCGGTTCCGGTGACCCATTATTTTTCCTATGCTCTTGCCGAAGTCTTTCTGAAATTACAAAGTGAAAGAGCGAACGGCTATTTCCTGATCGGCTTCAGTACCGGTATTGCTACAACAAGCCTTTCGGTAAAGGAAGGGCCGGGCCTGCCGGAATATAGCGATTGGCATGGTACGAGCCATTATAATGCCTTCCGGTTCGATCTTCGCGGAGGCGTTGGAATAAAGCTTGGCCATATTGGTACCCACGATCTTATTTTCGAAGCCCGCTTCGGCTATCCTATTACCACCATTATTCACGATTACCAGGATTTCGCTAATAGCTCGGGGACAAAGGGCTCTTGGCGAGCCGTTTCTTTGCAGGGCAATTTCGGCCTGCGGTTTTAATCTTTGCGTAACTTCGTTTTAGCCATACGTAGAATCTCACGGATTTACCCACTATATCTATGAAAAAAACATGGTTAATTGTCGGCTCGATCGCTTTTATTGTGATCGTGCTGTATTCCTGGTTCACGAGCACCCGCAATGGCATGGTGCAGCTTGAGCAGGATATAAAAGAATCGATCGGTAATCTGAGTTCGGCTTACCAACGCCGCAGCGATCTTATACCGAACCTTGTCGCTACCGTTCAAGGCTCGGTACAGGCAGAACGCAGCACCCTTCAGGCTGTTGTAAGCGCCCGTGCCCAGGCAACCTCCGTCCAGCTAACACCCGAAGCACTCAAAGACCCGCAGGCAATGGCGAACTTTGAAAAAGTACAGGGCCAGCTTTCCGGTGCTCTTTCGCGCTTACTGGTAACGGTAGAAAAATATCCTGAGCTGAAATCGCAGGGAAATTTTACGACGCTCATGCATGAGATCGAAGGCGCGGAAAACCGTGTCTCGACCGAACGCAAAAATTATAATGAGCGCGTAAAAGAATACAATGCAAAGATCCTTTCTTTCCCGGCAAGTATTGTAGCGGGCATGTCAGGCTTCAAAGAATACCAGTTCTTTCAATCGGCCGCTGGTACGGAAAATGCACCGAAAGTAAACTTCGGTACCGAACCTTCGACAGCTCCGGCCCAGACCGCTCCGGAACAACCGGCAACTCCGGCCGAGCCGCCCAAGAATGGAGTCGCGCGACCTTCGAAATAATCAAAAACATTTTAAATAAAAAGTCCGCCACGGCGGACTTTTTATTTTACAGTTCATACACATCGGAACTTACCTATGCCGATAAGATGTATAATTATTATGCGTAGCTTAAATACTATAATGACGACCACGACGACTCGCTTTAGCGGGGTGGCCTGTTCGTTGTTGTAAGCTACTTAAAGAGTGTAGATTGCAAAAGGCAGGTCGGTTGACCTGCCTTTTGTGCTTTTACAGGGAGTAGAATCCCATATTTCATCTGTTACAACGGCTCACAACTATGAGTGCGAATATAAATATTACATTTCCTGATGGTGCGGTAAAGCAATTTGCTTCCGGTACCACCGGTATGCAGATCGCCGAATCCATTTCGCCGCGTCTGGCCCAGGTTTCCCTTGGTATTATCGTTAATGGCAAGCCGTATGATCTGGCAACGCCTATTACCGAAGATGCTGCTGTGACGATCGTCAAATGGGAAAGCGATGAAGGTAAGTCGATCTTCTGGCATTCGAGCGCCCACCTTATGGCTGAGGCGGTCGAGGCTATCTATCCCGGCACGAAATTCGGTATCGGCCCGCCGATCGAAAACGGCTGGTACTACGATATGCAGCTTCCCGAAGGTGTAAAGCTCGTCCCGGACGATCTGGCAAAGATCGAAGAAAAAATGGCCGAGCTATCTGCGCGCGATGAGCCCTTCAAGCGCATTCCTATGGAATGGGATAAAGCCGTGGAGTACTTTAAAGAAAAAGACGACTGGTTGAAGCTCGAACTGCTTGATGGTCTGAAAGGGATGCCGATCACGTTCTATGAGCAGGGTAACTTTACCGATCTCTGCCGTGGCACTCACGTCCCTTCGACCGGGAAAATAAAATTTTCAAAGCTGCTCTCGATCGCAGGTGCCTACTGGCGTGGCGATGAGAAGCGCCCTATGCTTACCCGTTTATACGGCATCAGCTTCCCCACGAAGAAAGAACTCGAAGACTACTTAAAGGCAAGGGAAGAGGCTGAAAAGCGTGATCACCGCAAACTTGGTAAAGAGCTGGAGCTCTTTATGATCACGCCGAAAATCGGCGGTGGTCTTCCGGTCTGGCTGCCGAACGGTGCTGTCGTTCGTAATCAGCTCGAGACCTTCCTGCGCAAAGCTCAGCAGAAGATGGGCTATTCGCAGGTAGTGACGCCGCATATCGGGAATATCGAGTTGTATAAAACCAGCGGTCACTACCCATATTATAAAGACAGCCAGTTCACTCCCATTCAGGTCGATGACGAAGAATATCTCCTGAAGCCGATGAACTGCCCGCACCATCACATGATCTATGCGTCGAAACCGCGCAGCTATCGCGATCTTCCGGTGCGTTTGGCGGAGTTCGGTACGGTGTATCGCTATGAGCAGTCGGGTGAGTTGAATGGGTTATCACGCGTGCGTTCGTTCACTCAGGACGACGCTCATATCTATATGATGCCGGAGCAGCTTAAGGATGAACTTATGCGTACTATCGGCTTGACGCAGTTCGTATCGAGCACGCTCGGTTTTAACGACTTCAAGATTCGTCTATCATTTCGCGATCCGAACAATACCACCAAGTACGGCGGTAAGGATGAACAATGGATTCAGGCTGAGAAAGATGTTAAAGAAGCAGCCGATGCCATGAATCTTGAATACACCATCGGTATCGGTGAAGCGGCATTCTATGGTCCGAAGATCGACTTTATGCTTAAGGATGCCCTCGGCAGAAGCTGGCAGCTTGGTACCGTTCAGGTGGACTATGTCATGCCGGAGCGCTTCAATCTGGAATACATCGGCGCCGATAATGCCAAACACCGCCCGGTCATTATTCACCGTGCGCCGTTCGGCTCCTTCGAGCGCTTTATCAGCCTGCTCATTGAGCACTATGCCGGTAATTTCCCGACATGGTTAGCGCCAGTGCAGGTAGCGGTACTCCCTATTACCGATGCTCAGGCTGCTTATGCTGAAGAGGTGGTAACGACGCTTCGTAATATGGGTGTGCGGGTAGTGCTCGATGCTTCAAGCGAGAAGATCAATGCCCGTATCCGCGATCAAGAGGTAAAGAAAGTACCGATCATGTTCGTGCTCGGAGCCAAAGAGCAGGAAGCCCGCTCGGTAGCACTTCGCCGCCATGGCAAAGGCAATGTTGGCGTTATTTCACTCGATGAAGCAATTTCTATGGTAGCCAAAGAATCGGCGATACCGGAATAATATATTATTTAAATATTAAAAAAGCGATCGGTGAGTCATTACCGATCGCTTTTTTTTATTAATACAGGTTCGACTGTAACCGGCTGCATCGTTTTGTGTTTTTAAGTGTCTATTAAATATAGGTTGTCCGTGTGTCCAGGCATTGGTATTGACAAATGAAAAGTTGGTTGTTGGTAATACTATTGGTCATACCTTGTGTTGCAGCAGCACAGGTAAATCCGTACGCTCGTTTGAGCGATCCGCTATCGGTGGCTCGGCTTGATGATTCGCTTCACGAACCGATTGAAGCGATCACCAGCAATAAGATACCACCTCAAACCGACCCCGATGAATATAATATTCTTGCTTCGGTGAGCGGAAAAGGTATTCTTACTCATCTTTGGTTTGTGTACGATGTGCCCGATACCGCGGCTCATCTGAAGATATGGGTCGATGATAAATTAATAGCCTCCTGTACTATCAATGAACTGGTAACCAGCGAACACGGACCGATCAGACCGCCGCTTGCAAGGTATTCCAGTGGCTGTTGGGTGAGTGATGTGCAAGTCCCGTTCGAGCATTCTCTTAAAATAACCTACCATCAGACCGTTCAAAATCTATTTTGGTATGCTGTCCATTGGAGGCCGGTGCTGCCAATGGTGCAGCTTCCGGCAGTCGGTTCGGCTATGTTATCGCAATGGCAGCGTGAGGCCGAACAAGCCTATACCACTAATAACCTATGGGTAGGGGCAGCTCATGATAGTATTGGCTTTTCAACATTGTTGAAAGCTCAGGATACTATAGAGATCGCTGCACTCGATGGGCCCGGCTATATTCAAACCTTATGCTTTGAACCTACATCGGTAGATCGGCCTACGCTCGATTCTCTGATCGTAGAGATCTCATGGGACGATTGTTCTATCCCGTCGGTATCGGTTTCGCTTGGGAAATTATTCGGGGCGTTGGTCTGGCCCCGGGTAATGGATTATTGGTATCTCAAATGTGATGGTACTTCAAAAATGACCTGTTTATTCCCAATGCCATTCGAACAACGGGCCAATATTAAACTCATAAATATCAGAACGCAGGAGTATTATTTACCGGTCAGCGGATATATCCTTTACTCACGAAAAAAAATAGATCGCCGCACGAGCGGTTATTTTTATACCAGCGTGCAGAGTACCCCCGAAACCCGTTACCATGTCTGGCATCCGATGCAGCATACGCTCGGAAGAGGCCAGTATGTCGGTACTCTTTTGCAGTTGCCAACAATCAAAAGCCCGGATGTTCTTGAGGGCGATCCGATGTTTACGATCGATTCCAACCCAAAAACCTCTTACAGATTGACCGGTACGGAAGATTATTTCGATGGCGGTAATTACTTTACGGGTCAAAGAAATCCGTCTCCGTTCGGAGGATGCTTTAATTGGGCGACAGGAATGTGCCGCTTTCATTGTCTCGATGCTATTACTTTTTCATCGTCATTCGATTTCGATTTTCAGCACGGGTATAATACCGATGTACATGAAGAATACCAGACGGTTACATTTTATTACAAGCAATGGGTACCATTCTGGATAGACCGCGATACCATAAAAGCAGAAGAGCAGTGGGGAATATCGGGTTCCGGTTATACACCGTTGGAACAAGTATCGATCGTCGTTGGCGATTATCCGCTAACTTCTCTTCAGGCCGATGAGCAGGGGAAATTTAAATGGATAGGAATAGTACCGAACAGAATTCCGGAAGGGAAGTATATCGTCAGTGTGAATACTATCGAAAATCCGAATCCCATTTATGTAATTAAGAGACCTGCCATCCGACCTCTTGTCGATACGTTGCCGATCGTTCTTGAAATCCGGGATACCCTAAGTTTTAGCGTAAGCGGTTTTTTACCAGGTGAGCGGCTTTCGATCTATTTAGATTCGGAGCTTATCCAACCGCTTTCCCCTTTTATAGTCAGACCCAATTATCGGGCTAATAGCCGGATCGTTATTCCATCCGTCGATTCCGGCGATCATCAATTATCTGTCATCGGCGAATATCGGGATACCGCCCGGTGCTCCATCCCGATCTTAGTTACCTCTCGAAGAGATTATGAATTCGAGCGCCTTTCTTTATCCGATACGACGGTATCGAAGAATATCGAAGTGCGCGTTGCCAGTTGGGCCTGGTGGACTTCCTTTGGAGAGCAATCCTTTGTTCAATTTCGTCCGGATGCTACTAACCGGGAAGTATCATTTGACTTTTGGGTGCCAAAGTCGGGAAAATATTCGATTAATGGCTTTACTTCGGCCGGTTTTGAATTTGGACGCTACGATTGCCTGGTTGATGGGATAGGCTTTTGCTCGATCGATGGGTATGATCCGGCTTCGAATGGAATTGTTCATTCGTTTGGCCCTTGGAATATTAGCTTACTTGCCCTCGATAGCGGGCTCCACCGTTTTAGCTTTATCTATAAAGGCCATGATCCAAAGGCGACCGATAGTTTGCTTTGGGCCGACCGGTTTTTCCTTACTCCCTATGCTGTTGATAGTACTAATACCGGCAGTAAAATTGATCCTTCAGGATCGGTAGCCGTGGAATTGTTTCCCAACCCGGTCTCAACGGGAATGCTCTTTATCAGAAGCAGGGAGAATAGGGAGCATTCCGATGTCACTTTTCGAATCGTCGATCGACTGGGGCATTTGGTTGCCGAGCAACCCCATCGAGCCTGGGATGGAGAGATCATCACCCTTGAGGTTCGCAGGCTGTGCTCCGGAGAATATGATCTTGAAGTTCTTGGTGATAAAGGGGTATGTTTCCGGGGAGCTTTCATTGTTGTAAAATAGCGCTTTAAACGAACTTTTTCAGAGCTTGGGGAGTTAGCATTCGCTATTTGAAAATGCGGCCTGACTATAGGTCACCGCGCTATTTTTAACTTAACGGAAGATTATTTGATACTGGTTACAACGAATTCCGTTTGTCTTAGCCTAAAAACGATCCATGGCTAAACAAACGTTTACTCCAATTTTAAAGCCGAAACCGGCTCCGAGGCAGAACCGCTTTAGCCGCGAAATGCCCGTAAAGAACTTCGGGGTACGTCTGAACGAACAGATCCGTGTCCCGCAGATCCGCGTCATTGACGAAGAAGGTCCCGTGGGCGTAATGTCGCCCCAGGAAGCGATGAGGCTTGCAGAAGAGCGCGGGGTCGATCTGATCGAGATCGCTCCGAATGCCGAGCCGCCGGTTTGTAAACTGATGGATTTTGGCAAGTACCGCTACGAACAGCAAAAGCGGGATCGCCAGGCTAAGTCAACGCAGCATAAACAATTGATGAAAGAGCTGCGCTTTCATCCGGGTACCGATACCCACGATTTCGATTTTAAGATGCGCCACGCCCGTACCTGGATCGAGGAAGGGCATAAAGTAAAGGTGACCGTCCAATTCCGCGGTCGCCAGATCGCTTATAAAGAGTTTGGAGAAAAACTGCTTGCCCGTTTTGGGGAGCAGATCTCAGACATTGCGAAGATCGATCAGGATATTAGCCTTTCCGGAAAGCTCATGACCATGGTCTTTTCGCCGGGTAAATCTAAAGGTGGCGGCGGTGGCAAAAAATCGGCCGATGGAGGAGGCAATACTTCAGGCGAACCGACAGAATTTGCCCTTAAGCTAAAGAAAGTGGTAAAGCTTGAAGAACCAGCTTCGCCGGCTGCGGATGCAGCTGCCCCAAAAGAATAAGTGTAATAAAGGATCATAACTATGCCAAAAACTAAGACCCATTCCGGCGCTAAAAAGCGCTTCAGTGTAACCGCCAGCGGCAAAGTGAAACGCGAAAAGCCGTTTCATAGCCATATTCTTACCTCAAAGACGCAGAAGCGCAAGCGTTCGTTGCGTCAATCGGCTATTTTGAATACGACCGATAGCAAGAAGATCAAGATGCTTCTTGCCGAGTAAGAGATATTCGGTTTTTTCAGTCAAAAAGGCGGCTTTTATGGCCGCCTTTTTTGTTAAACTAAATCTCATAATGCGGCTCTAAGCAGATATGAAAATCACAGGGATTCTATCGATACTGCTCATCGCGTCGATGCTTCGGGCACAGCCGGAAAATATTCAGGTGCCGGGTGGTATCGTTTTCGATGGCGAGCCGTATATAGTAGTCGATCCCCACGATCCGAATATCGTAACGGCGGCCTGGATGTCGGGAGTCCTAACCGATATCGTCGTAGGTATTAGAACAAGCGTTTCGAGCGATGGCGGCCATAGCTGGCACGATCAAAATGTATTGCCTCATTTTGGGAAAGGCTGGCACTCCGCCGATGTGTCGATGGGCTATTCCAAAACCGGCATTCTCTATGTCTGCTATATCGATTACCGACAAAGCCCAGATTCCGGTGGTATTTATGTTGCCCGCTCTACCGATCATGGTTCGACATGGGCGGCACCGGTTCAAGCCTTTGATGCACTTGAAGTCCCAAATAAAGCAGCAGTCGATAGGCCATGGATGGTCATAGATAATTCGGGGAGTGCTTCCGATGGTACTATTTATATCTGCACAAAACCTGCGCCATGGATATTACCCACAAAAGAAGCCCCGAACCGTCCCTATTTTAAACGCTCGACCGATGGAGGGGCGACCTGGTCTGCTATTGCTACACTTGATGGCGGGACATATCCGAATGGCTATATACTGGCGGCTCCGATGCCGGCTCCGGCCGTTATTTCCAATGGATCGTTCTCGGTGGTGTATCCATCGGTGCAGCTACTGCAACCTGCCCGATACATCTTCGAGCGCTCGTATGATAAGGGGTTGTCCTTCGAGCAGCATATCGTTGTCGAAAAGTACAGTGCCGTCATCAAGGGAGATACTCTTACCAAGCTGGGATA
This sequence comes from uncultured Alphaproteobacteria bacterium, assembly GCA_964404255.1. GTDB lineage: Bacteria > Bacteroidota > Ignavibacteria > Palsa-1295 > Palsa-1295 > JAFDZW01. The sequence goes on from CAYOJJ010000009.1 coordinate 125,290, forward strand.
CAAACTGCTTGCCGATCCCAATGATAGTAACCGATTATCGCTTATCATACCCGGTGATACGCTCGGTGATTGGGATGTCTTTGTCAGCAGTTCTACCGATGGTGGTCGTAATTGGGCTACACCGGTTCGGGTAAATGACGATGCCGTGGGGAATGGGGTCGTGCAAGATCTTGTCTGGGGATCGTATGCGCCGAATGGAGATCTGGTGGTTGTCTGGCGCGATAGGAGAAATGCTACACAAACGGGGTATGAGGTACCCTCCGACATTTACTATGCTATTTCGAAAGATAATGGCCTGACCTTCGGCAAGAATATTCGTCTCTCCAGCGAAAGCGCCCAGCATATTCAGGCTTTAAACGGGGCAGGTAATGATTTCCAATGCTCCGCTATTGCCGGCGATAGCCTTTGCGTTATCTGGGGCGATTCTCGTAACGGTAAGGTACAGATCTTTTTTGCCAAAGCTTCTCTGGAAACCGGCAATTCATCCGTTTGGGAATTGCCTCAAAGCGACCAGGAAATAGCGGTATATCCCACCGTCGTTAAGAATATGTGTACGGTAGCGCTGGAAGGAAATTATCCTAAAGTTGAAGGCAGATTGGTCTCAACTACCGGTACTGTCTTCCCGGTCAGTCTTACTAAAATAGAGAATGGAGAAGTAAGCAGTTTTTCTGCAAAATTCTCTTCTGAGCTACCGGCAGGCGCTTATGTCTTAGAGCTCCATGCTTCGGAAAAGATGTTCAGGCAGAAGATCGTGGTGGTCCACTAATTTTTTCAAAAATCTTTTGCTTTTTAGTTACAGAATACGAATGTAATCGTATTTTTGCATTTTCCACGTTTTACTAAGATTGCTACGACTGGCGGTATTTGCTTCGGGCAGAGGTTCTAATCTCCGCGCGATCGTTGATGCTATCCATTTAGGGACGCTCAAGGGTATCGAACCGGTGCTGGTGATCTCCAATAATTCCTCAGCCGAAGCGCTCGAAATAGCTCGTACCAACGGCATCGAAGCGATCCATTATTCGATCGTCAGTGCCGGTGGCGATGAAACGACGTATGAGCAGGGAATGCTCGAACTTCTTAGAAGCCGCCATATCGATCTAATCGCCTTGGCGGGCTATATGAAGAAGATCCCTCAGGCGATCATCGAGGCCTATCGTGGAAAGATTGTGAACGTCCATCCGGCCTTACTACCGGATTTCGGTGGAGAAGGAATGTACGGCGTTCATGTCCATAAGGCGGTGCTCTCAGCGGGGAAACAGAGGAGCGGAGCAACCGTCCATTTCGTGGAAGAAGATTACGATTCCGGTGCTATCGTCCTGCAAGCCGAATGTGCTATCGATGAGAACGAAACACCCGAATCGCTCGCTCGCAAAGTGTTATCACTCGAACATGACTTGTATCCAAAGGCGCTGCAACTGATCGTTAAGCGCCTGGAGCATCAATCCTGATGGATCATCCAGTAACGATTAAAACTGCCGTTCTTTCGGTTTCCGATAAAAGCGGATTGAAGGAATTAGCCGCCGAATTAATTAGCCATGGAGTAGAGCTGTATTCTACCGGCGGCACTGAAAAATTTCTTCACGATAATGGCTTTGCCGTTAAGAGCATTTCCGATCTGACTCATTTCCCAGAGATGATGGATGGCAGAGTAAAGACGCTTCATCCTTCCATCCATGGTGGGTTACTTTATAGCCGCGACGACCCCGTGCATGTTGTGCAGGCAACCGAGCATAAGATCAAGGCGATCGATCTGCTTATTGTAAACCTCTATCCTTTCGAGGCAACGGTTGCTAATCCCAATTCCACTCACGAAGATATCGTTGAAAATATCGATATCGGTGGTCCGGCAATGCTCCGCAGCGCCGGAAAGAATTACGATGCTGTAAGTCTGCTTACTTCTCCATCACAGTACCCGGGCTTTATACAGGAGCTTACTGCAAATAATGGTAAGATATCCGGCACGACAAGGCTTCGCCTCGCAGCCGAAGGCTTCGAGCATGTTGCCCGCTACGATCGTGCGATCTCCGATTATTTTATTACTTATACCGGGGCGAAGCTTCGTTACGGTGAGAATCCTCATCAATCAGCATTTGTAACCGGTACAGCGCTACGCGAGCTGTATGATCAGCTTTGGGGTAAAGAGCTCTCGTTTAATAATTACCTCGATGCTTCAGCATCGCTGGAGATCATCTCTGAGTTTTTAGATGATCCCAAAGCAGTCGTCGGTATCATCAAGCATACTAATCCCTGCGGTATTGCCGAAGGAGCTTCCGTACTGGAAGCTTTTGAATCAGCGTTTAAGACCGATACCGAAAGCCCGTATGGTGGTATCATTGTTATGAACCGCCCCTGTACGGTAGCGCTGGCTCAGCGCTTGAATGAGTTTTTCAGCGAAGTTATTCTCGCACCGTCATTTGATGATGACGCCCTTACACTCTTGCAAAAGAAAAAGGACCGCCGCTTGCTTCGTTTCGATCCGAAGAAACTGCTATCGACGATGGCCACAGAAAAGCAGACCCGTTCTATCGTCGGCGGGGCTATCACGCAGGAGCGTGATCTACCACTCTATGCCGTACAATCACTGCAATCGGTGACCGGCCGCAGCGTGACGGAAGATGAACTTAACGGATTAGTCTTTGCGTGGAAAATTTGTAAGCACGTAAAGAGCAACGCTATTGTTTATGCGCGTACCGATGCCGGATTTGCGCATACGATCGGCATTGGCTGCGGCCAAACTTCCCGCGTTGCTTCCAGTCGTATCGCTGTCGATAATGCCAAACGCTTCGGCCATGAACTCAAGGGTTCGGTCGTTGCCAGCGACGCATTTTTCCCCTTTGCCGATGGCCTGCTTGAAGCAGCCGATGCCGGGGCCGTTGCCGTCATCCAGCCCGGCGGCTCGATTAGGGATGAAGAAGTTATTGCTGCGGCAACGCAGCGCAACGTATCGCTGGTCTTGACCGGCATGCGTCATTTTAAACACTGAGTTTTTGAATACCACCGTAAGCACCTCGAAGAATGCTTAATCTCTTCAGCGCTGATATAGCGATCGATCTTGGAACTGCCAATACCCTCATTTATATGAAGGGGAAAGGGATCGTCCTGAACGAGCCCTCCATTGTTGCCTACGATACGACGACGAAGAAGATCATCGCCGTCGGTCGTGAAGCCCAGGCTATGCTCGGGCGTACGCACCGCGACATCCAAACGATCCGCCCGATGAAAGACGGTGTGATCGCCGATTTCGAAATTGCCGAAGGTATGCTTCGCTCGCTCATCAAAAAGTGTCATCCATCGTGGATGCCTTCACGCCGAATCGTGATCAGTGTACCAAGCGGTATCACTGAAGTAGAAAAGCGCGCCGTTCGCGATAGCGCCGAGCACGCCGGTGCAAAAGAAGTGCACCTGATCTATGAACCGATGGCTGCTGCTATCGGTATCGGTCTCGACGTCGATGCTGCTGTTGGTAATATTATTATCGATATCGGTGGTGGTACGACGGAGATCGCTGTTATTGCTCTTTCGGGTATCGTCAATCAGGAATCGCTTCGTACAGCTGGTGACGAACTTACCGATGCGGTAGTACTCTTCTTCAAGAAGAACTACAACATGCTTATTGGTGAGCGTACGGCCGAGCTGATCAAGTGCCAGGTTGGTAGTGCCATGCCGCTTGAAGAAGAGTTGATCGTTGAGGTAAAAGGCCGCGATCTTGTTGCCGGTATTCCGAAGACGATCGAAGTATCGAGCGTTGAAGTACGCGAAGCACTAGCCGAGCCGGTGAACCAGATCGTTGAAGCCGTTAAACGCAGCCTCGAGCGCACTCCCCCGGAGCTTTCAGCCGATATTCTCGATCGCGGTATGATGCTCTCTGGCGGTGGTGCCTTATTGAAAGGGCTTGACGAGCGCCTCCGCTTAGAGACTAATCTTCCGGTTCACGTCGCGGATGATCCATTGACGGCGGTTGTACGCGGAGCCGGACGAGTAGTTGAAGATGTACCGAAATATATGAAAGTGTTGCTTAAGAGCAAACGCTATTGATCCTGTTGGCGGCGGCAACGTGCTGCTGCCACAGTGAGCGTACTCTCGCTGGCACGAATCCATCATGCGCCGACTGATCCAACTGATCGTTCTCTTCAAAGAATATGTCGTCCTCGGGGCGTTGGTGCTGGTTTCGTTTTTATTAATGGCAATATCGAGAAGCAGTGAAATGCAGCCGCTTCGTGCCGCAACGGCTATTATTGTCGGCTCCCTCCAATCGGTTACTTCCTGGATACCGAATCCCTTTGCCATCTCGCGTGAGAATGAAGAACTGCGAGAGCGCAATATTCAATTACTCACCGAACTTTCCGCTCTGAAAAAAGCCAAAGGAGAAAATGCCGAGCTTCGCAAGATGCTTGGCCTTAAACCGGAAGCTGGCTGGAAAGTAGTTGCAACCGATATCGTTGGTAAAACAGTGATCAGTGAGCGTAATATGCTCACGCTTAATATTGGCTCTTCGAGCGGGGTGCAGGTCGGAATGCCGGTCATTACCGATGGCGGTCTTATTGGAAGGGTCTTCGCTACAAGCGGTGGTTTTTCGATCGTCGAAGGGTTATACAATCGATCGCTTCATGTTGCCGTAAAAATGACTCGCACCCGCATCGAAGGTATCCTCGGGTGGGAAAATGGCGATGAACTTGTCGTTCGTAATATCCCCAAGGCGCTTGATGTGCAGGTAGGTGATGAAGTAGTAACGAGCGAATACTCGACGCTTTTTCCCTCGGACATCCCGGTTGGAACAGTGTCTCGTATAGAGCCGGAACCCAATACGCTCTTTAGAAAAGTGTATTTACTGCCAACGGCCCACCCGATGAAGGTAGAACACTGTTATGTAGTGATCAAAGGCGGCGAACCGGGGTTTGAGCAGGAACGAACAACGCTTACCACTCATGTGAGCGATTCTCTGACTAAACTATTAAAGAAGCCAAAATAACATGCCCTATCTGATAGAAGCAGCAGTGGCATTGGTTTTGGTGATCCTTCAGGTCATTAGCAGCAATTTTATTATGCTGCTCGGGGGCGTTCCGGATCTGGCCTTGATCTTTATTATCTGGATGGTCTTAAAACGCGGCCAGCTTGCTGCAGAACTTGCCGGCTTTGGGCTTGGGTTATTACTTGACATTCTTGCCAGCGGCACGCCGGGCGCTCATTCGCTCACTTATACGATCGTAGGTTTTCTGCTCGGTTACTTTGCCAGCGCCGAGCAATCGGAGCAGCGGCTGCGTAACTGGCCGTTCCTGCTGTTTGTATTTCTTGGTTCGGTTATTAATAATTCGATCTATTTTTTGCTCTTTACCAGCGGCAGCGGACTGAGCTTCACCGATTTTATCATGGGCCGCGGAGGATTAGGAACATTGTACACGACATTGATCGCCGTCGCACCGATGTTCTATTGGTCACGCCGGCCGCTCTACTGATCGTAACTACTTATGGGAAAACTGATCTTACTTCGCCACGGTGAATCGCAATGGAATTCGGAAAACCGTTTTACCGGTTGGATTGATATCGGACTCACCGAAAAAGGAAAACGCGATGGCTATGAAGCCGGGAAGCTCTTAAAAGATATTCCCATCGACTGTGCCTTTACCTCGGTACTAATCCGTGCTATCGATACACTGACCGAAGCCTTACATGGCGCCGACCAGGAATTAGTACCGGTGCAAAAAGATGCAGCGCTTAACGAGCGTATGTATGGCGATCTGCAGGGAAAGAATAAAGCCGAATGCGCTGCCGAGTTTGGCGAAGCCCAGGTAAAAATCTGGCGCCGCAGTTACGATGTTCCGCCGCCGAACGGAGAAAGTTTGAAAGATACTGCGGCAAGAACTCTTCCGTATTTCAACGATCATATTCTGCCACTGGTCAAAGACGGTAAGAATGTATTGGTCTCCGCCCATGGTAATTCGCTTCGTGCGATCGTTATGGAGCTCGATAAGCTTACAAAAGAACAGGTGCTGGAGTTGAATATTCCGAATGCCGAACCGATCATTTATGACATCAATGAACAGGGGGCGGTACTTTCCAAAAAGATCCTTATACCCGAAGGATTAGCATAACATAGTACTCTCAGATGAGCTTCTACCCACAACCTAATACCTGGCAATGCGGGCCATTCGCCCTGAAGCATGCTTTGGCTATTGTAGGTAGATTCGTCGATGAACGTACCATTTCGAAAGCAGCGCGTACTACTCGCGGAGGTACCGACGAAAAAATGCTCCGTCGGGCTGCAAAACGCTTTAACGCTCATCTTATTGAGATCCGGCGCTTTTCCGACGAAGCAGCATATCGCTCGCTTACCAAATATCTCGATCAGGGATTGCCCTGTCTTATCTGTATTAACCAGTGGGCGCATTGGGTAACGATCGTCGGTTACAATGCGAGAAGCAAACGCTTTGTGGTGCTCGATAGCGAAAAAGACCCGGTCGTTCGTCTTCCATCCTGGACGGAGCTTAAGCGGCGATGGGTCTATACGGAACATCTTCGTGACGGCTCGCAAAAAACGTATTACGATCTTTATCCGGTAAAACCGCTGTTTCGAACGCAGACGAAAGCGAATTTTTCGATGCAGCGGGCAAAGGTGTTACGGCGTCCCGGCAATACTACGCTTGCAAAACATTTCGATCAGTATGTATCCGATATGCTGGCGATTGCTCATCCGCGCTCCTCGCGCTACGATGCCAGCCCGACGATCTCGATGGCCGAGTTCTTGCGCCGTCACGGGAAAATGCTGATCGAGACCGTATGTTTCTGGCATGGGAAGGTCACGCAGGCGCAATTGAAAAAAATCTTAAGTAATATGCAATATGTTGCCGAGACATACGGTCTTGTAATAAGGGAAGATGAGGAACGGGCAACGATCGCTTCATTATCGGCGCTTCTGATGACCTGGGCGGCCAGCCACGATCCTGTGGAAGAGATTTACGGCGAATAAAATAGGGAATAGTCCTACGAACCGCCTTTGATTCTTTTTATGTTTTCTTTTTAATGAGTATGTTATCAATTCATGCCACAACCGTGATCGGTGTCGTCCGTGATGGAAAAGCAGCGCTCGGCTCCGATGGGCAGGTTACCTTTGGTAATACGGTGATGAAATCGAATGCACGAAAAGTGCGCCGTCTCTATAATGGCCAAGTTATTGCCGGTTTTGCAGGTTCTACGAGCGATGCGTTGACGCTCTTTGAAAAATTCGAGGCAAAGCTCGATGAATTTCGCGGTAATCTCGCTCGAGCGGCTGTGGAGCTTGGCAAAGACTGGCGCAACGATAAATTTCTTCGCCGGCTCGAAGCCATGCTGGCCGTTGTCAATAAAGATAGCGCACTGCTTGTCTCGGGTAATGGCGATGTCATCGAACCCGAGCATGGAATCGTTGCCATAGGTTCTGGTGGTCCGTATGCATTGGCGGCGGCAAGAGCGTATCTTGAAAATACAGCGCTCACTCCTAAAGATATTGTAGAGCGCTCCCTTGCGATCGCCGGGGAGATCTGTATTTATACGAACACTTCGATCACGGTCGAGGAATTATAATCATTTATTATAAGGGCATTCCTTCGGGGCTGCCCCTTTATTATGGAAGCATTAGAAGAAGTTTCTATTATACCAAAGCAAGGTACCGATCTAACGGTCTCTAACGATACTTCGCTCACCCCCCATGAGATTGTACGGGAGTTAGATAAATATATTATCGGTCAGCACAATGCAAAACGTTCGGTAGCCATTGCACTGCGTAATCGTTGGCGCCGCCGGCAGGTCTCGGGTTCGCTGAGCGAAGAGATCATGCCGAATAATATTATTCTCATCGGGCCTACTGGTGTTGGTAAAACGGAGATCGCCCGCCGGCTTGCCAAGCTGGCCGGAGCGCCGTTTATTAAAGTTGAAGCTACAAAATATACCGAAGTAGGATACGTCGGCCGGGATGTAGAGTCGATGGTTCGCGATCTTACCGATCAGGGCATCACTATTGTCCGTGCGGAAAAGCTTAAAACGGTCGAGGCAAAAGCGAAAGAAATAGCGGAAGAGCGCATCCTTGACATTTTAGTACCTTCACCAATGGCTGAAAAGCCGGCAAAGAGCGATCAGCCGTTCGGGTTCTTATTTCAACAGCCGCAGACGGAATCAACGGAAAGCGAAGAGCAGCCCTCTACTCCGAGCGATGAAGAAGTAAAGCAGGCCGCTTCTCATCAGCGCACGAAATCCCGGTTTAGAAAAAAACTCCGCGATGGAGAACTTGAGACCAGGGAGATAGAGGTGGAAGTCAGCGAAGCCCCCTCTATTGCATCTATGCAGATCATGGGCCCTGTAGGCGGCGGTTTTGGGATGGATGAGATAGCGCAGAATCTTCAAGACGCCATTAATAATATGGTGCCGAAAAAGACGAAGCCTCGTCGTCTCACAGTCGCGGAAGCCCGTGCTATTTTTATACAGGAGGAATCGGCAAAGCTGATAGACCAGGATGCTGTTGCAAAAGAAGCAATCCAGAGAACCGAGCATAGTGGTATTATTTTTATCGACGAGATCGATAAAGTTGCCGGGAAAGGAAAAGAAGGAAGCCCGGATGTTTCCCGCGAAGGCGTACAACGCGATCTGCTGCCTATCGTTGAAGGTTCGACAGTAACGACGCGCTACGGTGCGGTAAAGACCGATCATATTCTTTTTATCGCCAGCGGCGCGTTTCATCTGACGAAGCCGAGCGATCTTATTCCTGAGTTACAGGGGCGTTTTCCAATTCGAGTTGAACTCGAGAGCCTCACTCAGGAGGATTTCGTTAAGATACTTACTCAGCCGGAGAATGCCTTGCTCAAGCAGTACACTGCCCTGTTGGAAACCGAAGGTGTTCGCATTTCCTTTACTGAGGAAGCGATTTCGGCTATTGCGCGGATCGCTTTTGAAGTCAATGAATCGGTCGAGAATATCGGCGCCAGACGCTTGCATACGATCCTGACGACTCTTCTCGATACGATCCTTTTCGATGTTCCGGACGTGATAACAGCGACAGAAATTTCTATCACACCGGAGCTCGTCGAAGAACGGCTTTCAGGTATCGCGCGAAACCGCGACCTGAGTAGATACATCCTCTAACATTCTATAACTATGAAAACACGAGTGCTACTTTGTGCAACACTGGTTCTGATGGTTGCAGGGCTTGCTGATGCCCAATACTCCCTTACTCCCGCCTATCCGAATATTCCACCTTTCAACCGGCCGCTGGAATTCCGACAGATACCAGATAATAGCGGCAGGGCAATTGTTATTGAGCAGCGGGGAAAAGTATGGGTGATCGATGATAATCCTCTCGCTTCTACCAAACGAGTCGTACTCGATCTTTCAAAAGTTGTATCTCAGGATATCAATGAAGGAGGCTTACTCGGTTGTGCTTTTCATCCGAATTATGCTCAAAATCATTATGTCTATTTCAATTATACTTCTACAAAGGATGGAAGTCTAAAATCCTATATATCGAGGTTTACCATCAGTACTTCTTCACCGGATTCCATTGTTCCTTCATCCGAGCTTAATCTTATAACTCTCGATCAGCCGTATGAAAATCATAATGGCGGCTGCCTTCGCTTCGGAGCAGATGGATATTTGTATGCCTCGTTCGGCGATGGCGGTTCTGGTGGAGATCCGCAGGGTAATGGACAAAATTTAAAAGTACTCCTCGGAAAGATATTACGTCTTGATGTCGATCACCCTGCTAATGGAAAGAATTATGGTATTCCTGCCGATAATCCGTTCGCAGGCAACACTTCCGGATACAAGCAAGAAATATATGCATACGGCCTGAGAAACACCTGGAGATTTGGGTTTGATGAAAAAACGAATAAGCTCTGGGCTGCCGATGTCGGGCAGAATGTATATGAAGAGATCGATATTATCGAAAAAGGAAAGAATTATGGATGGAATACTATGGAGGGATTCCATTGCTATAATGCCGCAACGTGCGATACGACGGGTAAGGTACTACCTATATGGGAATACCAGCATACGAATGGAAATGTATCGATCACCGGCGGATATGTGTATCATGGAAAAAATATGCCGGAATTAGAAGGCAAGTACTTGTATTCCGATGCCGGAACAGGTAGAATTTGGGCACTTACTTATGATGGAAGCACTCCGGCTACGAACCAACAATTGATCGATAGAGCTTCCCCGCTTATTTCTGTAACGGCATTTGCTCATGATGCCGATGGAGAATTATTAGTCTGCGGCTGGCTTAACGGTGGTTCGGATGGACGGTTGTACCGTATCGTTTCGAATACTACTACTACTGATAAGTATCCTCCTGTTATTACCAATCATTTTTCCGGATCAACAGATACTCTTATGTTCGGAGATGTGCGAACGCTTGACATGGGATTAAAATCTTATTCTCTCTCTTATAGTCAGCCAAGCGATAGTTCGTTCTTTAAAGTCACTCCGGATGCCTCTATTTTACCCTGCTCTTCGGATAAAACACTTCATCGTCTGATCTTCGAACAGCTCGATCCTTCCATTCCCATGGCGATCACAGCGACTATAGAGGATTGTAGCGGAAAAGTGATAAAAGATACAATTCACTTTGCAGCGCATGCACCGATCGTTACGCCCCCGAATATTGGATTTGTGACCCAAGGTGAAATCATTCATACCCAGGCTTCCATAGGTGTAGCTCCTGTCGATGGAGCTTCTCTACAGATCGATTCTATCTGGATCGAGCCCTCGGGCAGCGATTATAGTATCGAAAGTCTTTCTCCATCTGCTGCGACACCTTTTTCGCTTGCTTCAGGTCAAAACGAGCAAGTGAACATCAAATTCGAAGCAACTAAATTTGGGACGAACACGGCCATCTTATTTGTGAAAATGGCTGGCTCCCGTAATTCGATCGTTTCGGGTGCCTTGGAAGCTACCGTTGGAGAGATCGGAGCTGTTGAAAGCTCACAAAGCCAACCTCTTTCGGTAACGGTTAATCCGAATCCATTTTCTTCTTCCGCACTTATAACCATAAAAGGGAATAGTGAACCTCCAATTGTAACACTGACGGATATGTTGGGTAAGATAACGGTACTTCCACAGCAAACTACGATTTATCTCGATCCTGCTTCCCTTGGGCTTTCGGCCGGAACCTATATTTTATCGGTTCACGATAAGAAGCATTCGGAAGCGCGAACGATCATTCGATTGAATAATTAAATCGTTTGGGCGATCGCCTCGGCGACCCTGATGCCGTCGAGCGCCGCGCTGATAATACCTCCGGCATAGCCGGCCCCTTCAGCGCAGGGATACAACCGTTTACAGGTTGGGTGTTGAAGCGATTCGTTATCCCGAGGAATGCGTACGGGAGAACTTGTTCTGGTTTCTACGCCGAGGACGACAGCCTCGTTGGTTAAGTAATCGTGCATTTTCTTTCCGAAATCCTTAAAACCACTACGAAGGCGTTTTGCAATGGCTTCCGGCAATAATTCATGCAATGGTGATGATACCATGCCCGGCTGATAACTGGTCTCAGGAAGAGTGGCGGAGACCGTACCACTAACAAAATCTTTCAAACGCTGCGCAGGAGCCGCCTGAGTGCTGCCTCCAGCGGCAAAGGCCAGTTGTTCTACCTCCGATTGATACGCAACTCCAGCGAGTGGGCCATGAGTAGCAAATCGTTTTAAGTCTTCGGTTTCTATTGCGACTACAATACCCGAATTTGCAAATGGAGAATCCCGGCGCGAAAGGCTCATGCCATTAAGTACTAATTCACCGGGAGCAGTAGCAGCCGGTACAATAAAACCTCCGGGGCACATACAAAATGAAAATACTCCGCGATCGGCAACCTGAGAGACCAATTTATAACTTGCCGCCGGAAGATTTGGGTCACGTATAGCAGAGTGGTACTGATCTCGATCGACCAGCACTTGCGGATGCTCGACTCGCACACCCATAGCAAATGGTTTTGCTTCAATAAGAATATGATGTTCGTGAAGCAAGCGAAAAATATCCCGTGCCGAATGGCCGGTTGCCAGAATCACCGCTTCGCCAAAAAAATCTTTTCCTTCGCGACTCATCACTCCATGAATGCGCTCTTCTTTTAGAAGAAGACCGGTTACGGCTGTATTGAAATGAATTTCACCGCCTGCAGCAATAATGCTCTCGCGTATAGCGGCAACTACCTTTGGCAACAGATTCGAACCGATATGGGGGTGAGCATCGATTAAAATATCTGATGCAGCACCATGTGCTACGAGAGTACGTAGCGCACCTTCAACACTCCCGCGTTTTGTAGAACGGGTATAGAGTTTGCCGTCGGAATACGTACCGGCACCGCCTTCTCCGAAACAATAGTTACTATCTGGATTTACAATACCACGCTGCTGGATATTAGCAAGATCGCGGCGTCTGGCCTGCACATCTTTACCCCGCTCGAGTATGATAGGCTTTATCCCTAGCTCAATTAACCGTAAGGCAGCAAATAGCCCTGCCGGCCCGGCACCGACAATAATAACCGGCTTTGCGGAGTCAGGGATATGATTATATTGAGCTTCAATGGGTTCTTCGATTGGAGCCGGCTCATCGATAAATACGTCGGCCTGCAATCGGTATTTGACTTGCTTTGAGCGCGCATCAATTGACCGCTTGCGAATATGAACGGAGGTAATATGATCCGGCGATATCGATAGTTCGGCTGCAGCTTGGGCAAGCTGGGCAGAACGATCGGCAACGGTCCCTGGCGATAGGACAAGTTCGAGCGTCTTTTTCACGGAGCAAAAATACGAAGTATCTACGACATTTAAAAATAAAAAACCCCGGCCCTGGCCGAGGTTTTTGGTTGTAATAGCTTTTTGGTGTTACTTAGTGATAACGATTCGTTCAATCTGCTGCTCGCCTTTATCGGTGACGATGGCAAGCAGGTAGATACCCGGCGGCACATTCCCGAGATCGAGATGCTGTTCATGCTCACCATCCGGCCAATCGTTATACATTCCAAGATCGGCAATACGGCGGCCAAGAATATCATGAAGTGTAAAGCTGATCGAGCGCGGTTCGCTAAGCGAAAAATGAACCGTCGTCTCTTTCGTAGCCGGGTTCGGATAGACCGAGGTGTTACTTAGCACGCCATTGGAGTGCTGTGTGGATTGGCTAACAGAAGATTGAGAGGTATTCATTACCTTCTCGAACTCCTGCGTTGGCTTATACCAGAAGATAATACCATTATCGTACTCTTTACCTTCGAATTGTTCGGTAGTCGTTGCCGTACGAACTAATACAGGGATGAGGCTATCGAGTACATTACCCTGCATCGGGAATACTGCCACCATCGGTTGATCGTCGATGATAACATCTCCAAGATTTTCGGGGTGATTATCTGGGTCGACATTAACGACGATATTTACGTTCGCATTAGCAGACATTTTTTTATCAAGATCCGGAATGGCAACATTCTGACTATCTCCGGCAATAACGATCTTCAAACCATTCGGCTCTGCGGTAGTTTGAATATTTTGTATTTGTGCTAATGCCTGCTTCAGCTCTTCGGAATTGCCATGCTCCTTGATCAATTGCTCGACCATAGCCCGAACGCTATCTCCAATAGTGGTTTTCGAACCGTCAGTATTAAGCAGTACTTTGCTTCGGCGTACTCTGGGAAGTGTTGAAGTCGCAGAGGAAGAATGGTTAATACTGCTAATAGTTGTATTCTGAATATTCTTTTTGATAACAATGAATTTCTTCTTGGAAGTATCGGCACTATTATCAAGCGTCATTGTCATACTCTCTTCTTTATGTTTGCCACCAGGTAAGGCGCTTTGAGAATGAGACTGGCTTACGGCAATCGAAGTATTTTCATTGGTAAAATACATCAGACGCTTATTACCGCGGGTATCGGTTACCAATGTCGGGGAGATCTTGGTTAGTGCCGGATCATGGCTCGTTTCCGCAGTAAGCTGCAAACCCCAGGTGGTACTCGGCAGAATGTTTTTGGAGAAATCATTTTTGCCGGTTTGCATATAGAAAGCTACTCCACCATCGGCTTCCCGTTTGATGCCAAGCTTTGAAAGATCAGCATCGCTTGCGGTTTGCAACGGTACTTTGGCGATCTCTTTAGGGGCAAGAATATTGGTCGAAGCTTTAGTTGGGATGACGCCATCGATCGTAAATGGCGGCAACTCCTTTTCCATGGTGGTATGAGCAGAATCATTTACAATAATGACTTGCTTGCGAATAACAGTCCCTTTTTTCTGGGGCACCTGCTGAACGACAACCGTCGGCTGCTGATCTGTTTTAAAAGCAGCAGTAGGTGGTACGGAAGCAGTAACTGGCTGGTGTGCCGGTGGGGTAGGAGTGACATTAAGGCCGATAGCAATGAGGCCGGCGGCGGTTAAACCTGCAACAGAAGTCATAATCAATCCTTTCGTTGAAAACAGTGAACGACGTAGTGATATAGTCTGCTGCACGGGTGCTGCGGAATCCAGAAGTTCACGAACGCTATCGGTGTCAAGTACCGGTTCTTCGCTGCGAGCCGCAGCAAAGAATTCGTCGAGTGATCGGCCTGCTCTTTTCATATTACCCTTAAGACTTTGACGGTGGTGTAATGACAGTTCGCGCATACACCAGTGTTTTCGATGCTTCACTCATGCCGGTGCCGGAATGTAATTCCGGTGCCTGCTCACGGACTCCGAGCAGTTCGGCAAGTTTTTCTCTTCCTCTGGCAATTCGGCTTTTCACCCCTGAAAGACTGCCGCCTTGTATTTGG
>CAYOJJ010000010.1:0-137122 GCA_964404255.1 uncultured Alphaproteobacteria bacterium
TCCTGCTCGAACGCGGCCTCGCCCTCGTGCCCCTTAATAGCTGGAATGAGATCGTTAAAGATCTAAAGCGCTTCACCGATCTTGCCCCTGCCTCTACTCCCGGTTATGAAGAAGGGTTATTCTGGCTCGGCAGAGCATATTTAAGAAACGATAGTATTACCGAAGCCAAAGAGGTTTTTACCCGCTTGCTGGCCAACTATCCGAAAAGCGAACGCCTGATCGACGCAGAGTACGGCTATGCGTGGTCGCTCTTTAGAAATGGCGATTACTCCCAGGCCGATAAAGCGTTCGAGAAAGTAATGAAGCTCGATTCGATCACTCGCTATGCCTATGATGCGCTTTCACGCCGGGGTGATGCGAGCTATGCCGCCGGTAATCTGATAAAAGCAGCGAAAATATACAATCAGGCGGTTGATCGGCCCACTTTCGACGATTATCGCACCGCTCGTTCGATGTTCCAGCTTGGTATTCTGCGTATGCGAACCGATAGCGCCCGTTCGGCAATGAATGCCTTTCAATATATTATCAATAAGCTTCCCAAATCCGACCTCCTCGATCGCAGCTATTATAATCTCGCTGTATCGGCATTCGCCATTAATCAAAATGATAAAGCAAACGAGGCGATCGCGGTATTATCGAAAAAATATGCTTCTTCCGCTATGACACCAAAAGGGTTGTATCTGGCGGCAGGTGAAAAGGAGCGCACCGGCGATAACAAAGGCGCTTACCAGGCCTACCGGAAAGTAATAGCTGCTTATCCAAGTGCTCCGGAATTTACTCCATCACTCTTTGGCGCTCTTAATGCATTAGTAGTGCTCGAACGCTATACCGATGCCGCTATCCTTGCCGATACCTTCTATCATAAATATGAAAAAGCTTCGTTTGCTTCGCGATTGCTGTATAGAAAAGGCCAGATAGAATACACCGGCGAATCGTATAAACAAGCCATAAAAACCTTCGAGCAATTTACCGCTACCTATGCAACCGATACCCTCTATCCCAATGCACTGCTAATGAAGGGCAAGGCTATTATCGCTTCCGGCGGCTCTCGAAGCGAGGCGAAAGAATTGTTTACGAAAGTCACGACCGAGTTTCCCGCCAATGACATCGCCTCTTTTGCCTATCTGGAATTGGCACGGCTCTCGAAAAAAGATCAGAAAGAACGCGCACCGGAATATTATACAAAAGCATTCGACATACAATACTATTCGTCCGATGCCGCTCCGACCGCCATGCTGGAATATGGGAAATACCTTCGCGATGAAATGGATAATGCCGATTCGGCCAGAATGATCTTCAACGAGCTTACCAAGCGCTATCTACTCGAGACTTCTATCGGGGCAAAGGCACAATTAGAGGTAGTTGCTATGGCTATCGCGGCCGGTGAAAAAACAACGGCGATTACAAAGCTCCAGCAGATCGCCGCTGTTCACTCCGACGATGCGATCGGCATTTCTTCCTCGTTACAACTGGCCGATCTTTACTATCAAACGGGTGCCTATCAGAAGGCGGCTGATGGATATACCCATATCCGCGAAATCGGCGATCTTTCCTCCGAGCAGCTTGCCCAAACTTATCTCGGTTCAGGCAGAGCCTACGCAAAACTTTCCCAGAAGAAGAAAGCCATTCTCGATCTGCGCAAGGTCGTTTCGATGCGCGGTATTAGCTCTGCCAAAAAAGAACAGGCGCAAGAACTACTTCAAGTTCTCGCGCCTGTGAAAAAAGCTAAAAAGAAAAAGTGATCAGCCCTGCTTCGGCGGCGGATCGATACCCCGCCAGTTATTAAGCGTCCCGATCTCTGCCCCATTCATCTTGGCATATAGAAACACCTGCATCCTATAAGCCGCCAAATACTTGAGGGTTGAATTGAGTAGCACATAGAGCAATGGCGATTCAACACCCCAGGGCTCGATGGTAGTTTTAGTAGAAAGATCATCGAGCGAAAGATCGGCAAAAATTGCTTTGATCTTATTCTTTTGATCCTCAAGTGCTCCATGAAAATCGGCAGGTGTCAGGCTAGCCGTCGCTTCCCTTGCCGCCCGAAGATGTACAAGATTTTCCGGAAGCCATCCACCATCGATATAGGTCTGCAAGTTTGCGGCTCCAATAAAGGAAAGGTATTGCAGCAACTCGGTCGTACTGCGCATTCCTTCTTTTGGCCGCCATACCCAGGCTGATTCCGGAAGTTTGGTAATAAGATGCTGCACGATATCAAGATCGTGCAGCATCGAACGTTCTATATAGTCTTTTACGATCTGCATTAATTAGATGCTGTTTGTTTGATACCACCTCCGGCCGTGCGTACTTTCCATTGGGAAATATTATAACCCGGACGGTAGGAATTGAAAGAAACATTATCAAAGCGGTTTACCCAGACGGTCGGGTTATCCGGTACCCACATGATCGCTTCCGGCTGTTCATCGTAAAGCACCTGCTGGAACTGGCGTTGCAATTCATAGCGCTTGGCATCGTCAAGCTCAGTGCGGATCGCATCAAGAAGCTGATCGGCCTTCGGGCTGCGCCAGTTATCATAGTTTGAACCGCGATTCTTCGCCTGCGAAGAATGATAGAGCTGGTAGCTGTCGTTCTCGAACGGATCGCTTTGCCAGGAGCCGTAGCGGGCATCGAAGTTATGATCGCGCAAGCGATCGAGAAATACCGACCACTCGATCGTCTGTACATCAGCGGCAATACCTACCTTACGCATTGATTCGGCGATTATAAGCAGAATTTGTTTACGAGTTTCATTACCGGCATTAACAAGAAAGGTAAAGGCAAATTTCACCGGCTTTCCATCGACTACTTTATCGAGCGTGCCATCACCATCGTGATCTTCCCAGCCGGCTTCTTTGAGCAGCAGTTTTGCCGTATCCGGATTAAAGGAGATCAATGGCAGGTTCGAGTTATATTCCGGTTTGCCGAAGAAAACGGGCGATTGCGATTGCTTGGCTAACCCGAAAAGAAGCTTATCGATGATCGTTTGACGATCGATCAAATGAGCAAGAGCCCGGCGTACTTTCACATCTTTGAAATACGGGCGGTCCAGATTCCAACCGATTAATGTATAAGCCGGAAGCGGGAATGTGGTCTTTGAAAGATACTTTTGCTGAGTAGTATCGACCTTCACATAATAAGGCGGCTGCAACAGACCGATAAGATCAATATCGCGCGATTTTACTGCCGTCACCGTAGCCGACCAATCGCTGATGACTTTATAAATTAACTGATCGGGATAGGCCTCTCCATATTTGTATCCGCCCTTCGTTGCATAAAAGGTATTACGTTCGAGAATAATGCGGTCATTGGTTTTCCACTCTTTGAGTTTGTACGGTCCCGAACCCATAATATACTTCGGGTCGCGGGTGCGTTCCGGCGCTGTAAACCACTGTGCATATTCTTTCATAGCGGGATTAACGGTCATAGCAGCAAGCTTTGCGCTATCGATATCTCCGCCTGTAGAATTCTTCTCTACGATAGCAGCGATATCATCCCAGCTATATTTATCGGTAAGACCGTTCGGATCGAAGACGTGCTTTGGCAAAATATAGAGCACATCGCCAAAGGCCGCCTGCTTGGCAAGGTAGTAGGGCTTCCACATTTTGAAGCGAACGCGGTAGGGATCGCCATCGATAAGTTCGGCGCTATGGATATTATCGACATAGACACGTTTCTGGGCACTCTGGGTATTAAGCGGATTCTTCAACGCTTTCAGGCTGAAGATCACATCGGCACCAGTAAGCTCTTTACCATCGGCGAATTTTACTCCCTTGCGCAGGCGGAAATCGAATTGCATGTGATCGGCCGATTCCACCGGAAGAGAATCTGCGAGCCAGGGCACCGTGTATTGCATCGTTACCGGATCGATCTTAAGCAAGCGTTCGAAAATTTGTTCTTCGGAGTACGTCTCATTGGCTCCGGTAGTATTGAAAGGATTAAGGCCTTCGAGTTCGGAGAGAATATGCTCGACGACCCGGTTCTCGCTGCCGTCGCTCTTCTTGCCACCTCCACAGCCCCATATAGCTATGCTGAGAGATAAAAAGGCAAAGAATAAATATCGTTGTTTAATACTCATTGGTACACAAGGTTGGAAAGGTTGTACAATGTAGGGAGCCGGGAGTTAGTTCAAATGAAATACCCTGCTGTATTTACAAACATTACTTACTACCACTTCGCAATTTCCATTGAGAAGGGTCGAAGCTAATAGTATTCGGAAAGAACTCCGGCTCTTCAAACCGGTTCGACCATGCAACAGGGGTAAACGGCACCCATAACATCGTTGCCGGTTGTTCATCGTAAAACAGCTGCTGAAATTCCCGCTGTAAGGTATATCGTTTTGCCTGATCGAATTCCGATCTGATAGCTTCAAGTAATTGATCGGCCCGCGGATTATTCCAGTTGCCGTGGTTTGCACCACCGTTTTTCGATTGCGACGAATGATAGAGCATATAGCTATCATTCTCCCCCTGAGGGTTAGCCCAGCCCGCGTAGCTGGCATCGAAATCATGATTACGAATTCGCTCAAGATACACCGACCATTCGATTCGTTCTACTTTTGTATCGATCCCAACCTTACGCATAGCATCGCTAACCATAAGTAATATCTTCATCCGTATGTCATTCCCCATGTGAATTAAAAATGTGAACGAGAATGGCACACTCTTCCCATCGATCATTTTATCGATAATACCATCGCCATCGTGATCTATCCAGCCAGCTTCTTTAAGCAGAAGTCTCGCAGTATCGGGATTAAAAGAAATATCTGCTAGATTGAGATTATATTCCGGATTCTCATAGAATACAGGAGATTGAGTCGGCTTTGCCAATCCATACAGGACCGAATCGATAATTGTCTTTCTGTCGACAAGATGTGCCAGGGCTAATCGCACTTTTCTATCCTTGAAAAAAGGCCGGTCCAGATTCCAGCTTAAAGAAGCATACTGATCCTGAACATTTCCTTTTTTCCTCAATAATGGATGGCGAACCGTGTCGATAGTAGTAAAAAAATGTATGGACATATATCCCATAACATCAATCTCATTATCGATCATAGCGGTTACAGCACTATACATATCGAATATTTCTTTATAGATCAGTTGATTCGGGTAGACCGTACCATAGCGATAATTTCCTTTATTGGTATATCTTGAATTGCGGTCGAGAATAATCTTATCGTTAGTACTCCATTCTTTTAACTTATAGGGACCCGACCCAACTATATTCTTCCGATCTTCAGCACCCCGGCCAAATTCTTCGACCCATTTCCCATATTCCTTCATCGCAGGATTACCGGAAAAGGAATTGAGAATACTATCGGGTATAGATGCCCCCACTTTCTTTCCAATAATAGTGGCCAGGTCTTCCCAATTATATTTATCCGTCAATCCCTGAGGATCGAACACATGCTTCGGAAGTATTTGCAGCACGCTCCCAAATATTGACGGTGCCATAAATGGGCCTGATTTTGATAACGTGATTCGTACCCGGTACGGATCACCGCCGATAAGCTCGGCGCTTTGCACGTCATCGGTATAAGAGCGAATGTTAGTCCCCGCCGCGTTAAAGGGATTCTTCATTGCTTTTACGGTAAAGATGACATCGTTACCGGTCAGTTCTTTTCCATCAGAGAACAAAATACCTTTGCGTAGTTTGAAATCGAATTGCTTATGATCGGCCGATTCCGTAGGAAGCTCTTCGGCAAGCCAGGGTATTAGCTTTCCTGTTTTTGGATCCATGCGCAGCAAACACTCGAATATCTGTAATTCTATTGTGACTGCATCGAGGTTGTAACTCGTCAGAGGGTTAAGCGTCTCAGGTTCTGATAATATATGAATTCTGACCGCTGTCGAATCAAAGCCGGCATAGGATAGTGTACTGCTACCTGCAAAAATTAATAGCCAGAAAAAATACACGACTGAACGACGGAAATTGGTGTTCATATATCTCTTAAAATTACTTTCTTAAAAGTATCTCTGTTTATAGTTAGTTCAATGAAGTACTTTCTGATTCATATTACCTATACCGTGCCGATCGAGCAGGTCGAAGCCATCACTCCGGATCACCGCGCTTACCTGCGCTCGCAATTTGCCGAAGGTAAATTGCTCTTTAGCGGCCCGCGCGTTCCGCGTACCGGAGGCGTACTATTTGGTAAGGCCGAAGATAAATCGGTAATGGAGGCTATGGTATCCGCCGATCCGTTCAAAACCAATGGCATTGCCAATTATGATATTATTGAGATCGCTCCGACGATCTGGGCGGAACAATTGAAGCCGGCTTTCGAATAAGAGGAATGCCCGAAGCCCCTTCTTCAACCGATTACCTTCGCCCCGAAATAGCCGGGACGCTTGGCAACATGGAGCTTGTCGCCCGCTTTGTGGTCGAAGGCTTTATTACGGGGTTGCATAAATCTCCGTACCATGGCTTTAGCGTGGAGTTTGCCGAGCACCGCCCTTACCTTCCGGGCGATCCCATCCGTAATATCGATTGGAAGCTCTTTGCCCGAACCGATCGCTATTACATCAAGCAGTTTGAAGAAGAGACCAATCTCAAGGCGCATATAGTATTAGATGCTTCGAAGTCGATGAATTATACCAGCGACCCGAAGCATTTGACAAAATATAAGTATGCGACCTACCTTGCTGCGGCACTGGCCTTCCTATTAACACGGCAGCAGGATGCCGTCGGACTGGCGCTTTTCGATGAATCAGTTCGGACCTTCTACCCAGCCCGCTTAAAAGCAAGCTACCTGCGTGAAATCTTAAAGCTCCTTCAAACCGCAGAACCCTCCAAGCAGACCAAGACACAGACGGCGCTTCGTAATGTGCTCGAGCGTATCAAGCGGCGCGGCCTGGTGATCGTGATCAGCGATTTTCTCGATGAGCCGGAGGAAGTCATTACCTCGTTGAAATTACTTCGTAATGGCGGTCATGAAGTGATCGCGTTTCAAGTCCTCGACCCCGTAGAGCGAACGCTCGATCTTAATGCCAGCGATGCAACTATCTACGACAGCGAGACCGGAGACTTCATAAAAACCCAGCCCTATCAATTACAGGATAGCTACCGCACCGCCTTTGAAAGCTATCTCGAAAACCTGCATTCTTCACTGGCAAACGAGAGGATCGATCACGTCGTCCTCGAGACTACTACCCCCTTCGATAAGGCTCTGACCGAGTATTTTTATAAGAGACAGATGATGGGTTAATGGTGTTATATGCGCCGTTAAAAACCTAAAAAATCTTCTCAAACCTATGCAGTTCAGAATCGAAAAAGATACCATGGGTCCGGTCGAAGTACCGGCCGATCGTTATTGGGGCGCCCAAACCGAACGCTCGCGTAATAATTTTAAAATTGGCGGCCACCGGATGCCGATTGAAGTCATCCGAGCTTTTGCTATTTTGAAGAAGGCCGCAGCCATGGCCAATACTGAACTTGGAGTATTGCCTGCCGATAAATGCGATATTATCTCCAAGGTTTGCGATGAAATTCTGACCGGTTCGCTTAACGATGAATTTCCGCTGGTTGTTTGGCAGACTGGTTCGGGTACACAATCGAATATGAATGTAAACGAGGTCGTTGCTAACCGCGCTCACGTATTGCTCGGTGGTAACCTGCTCGATGAGAAGAAGAAGATTCACCCGAACGACGACGTCAATAAATCGCAGTCTTCGAACGATACTTTCCCGACTGCTATGCACATCGCCGCCTATGAAGTTATTGTAAAAGATGTTCTTCCGGCGATTAAAACCCTTCGTGATACGCTCGATGCCAAAGCAAAGGCATATATGGATGTCGTAAAGATCGGCCGCACCCATTTAATGGATGCAACGCCGCTTACGCTTGGCCAGGAGTTTTCAGGCTATGTTTCGCAGCTCGATCATGCGATGCGCACGATCAACCATGCCCTGCCGCACGTTGCCGAACTGGCGCTTGGTGGTTCTGCCGTCGGTACAGGTCTTAATACGCCGAAGGGCTATGCCGATCTCGTAGCAAAGAAAATTGCAGCACTTAGTGGACTCCCGTTTGTAAGCGCCGAGAACAAGTTCGAATCGCTTGCGGCACACGATGCAATGGTCGAGTTAAGCGGTGCGCTTAAGACTGCGGCTGTCAGCCTCATGAAGATCGCTAACGATATTCGTTTACTTGCCTCTGGCCCGCGCTGCGGCATTGGCGAAATTCTTATTCCGGAGAATGAGCCGGGTTCATCGATCATGCCGGGTAAGGTAAATCCGACGCAATCGGAAGCCATGACGATGGTTTGCGCCCAGGTGATCGGTAATGATGTAGCTGTTTCCGTCGGTGGTATGACCGGCCATTTCGAGCTTAATGTCTTTAAACCGGTTATAATCTTTAATGTACTTACATCGGCTCGTTTAATTGCCGATGCTTGCTTATCCTTCAACGAGCATTGCGCTGTCGGCATTGAGCCAAATATGCCGGCGATTAAAGAAAACCTCGAAAACTCGCTTATGCTCGTAACGGCACTCAATACGCATATCGGCTACGAGAACGCCGCAAAGATCGCCAAGAAAGCCCATAAAGAGAATACCACGCTCCGTCAGGCGGCCATCGAGCTCGGCCTATTAACCAGCGAGCAATTCGACGAATGGGTAAGACCCGAAAAGATGGTAGGATCGCTGTAAAACAAAAAAGCCCGCTTAAAGCGGGCTTTTTTATTGAATTAAAGTCCTGGTAATTATTCTACCATGCCGCCTTCAATATCTACCATTGTAATTACAACATTCTCTTGATTAGCAGCCCAACCGGCCAACAAATTAAAACCAATAGGCGTTGGAAGCGGCTGCGTTTGCCCATAAGGTATTGTTACGGGGCCGGATGTAGTGATAACAGTAACACTGATACAGGAAGAAGCTGAATCAGGTACTGAGCCTACAGAGCCGATATTGGTAATTAAATCCCTAGCCGGAAGATTCATCGAGTAAGTAGTTGGTCCTCCTCCCGTGCTAGGTGTATAAGTTACCCCAAAATTAATAAGAGCTTGCCTGCTCAGATTTGCAACTATAATTGTCATGGCTTCGGATTGATGGTATTAAGATACAAATATACAATCCTTTTACTAAATAATCGTAATTTTGTATTGTAGTACTATTATTTCCGGTTGCCTAATGACCCCAAATCCGAAAGAGCTCATAGATAAACTTTATCAATCTTTTCATTTGTCAAAGATGGACAATGAACAGATGGCTTTTTTAAATTCAATTATTACAAACCCAATAATAACATCTGATTGGGAGACTACCATAAAACTTCACATTTTATTATGCAATGAAAATGCCGGACTTCTTTTCGATAAAACAAATTTGTCGCTTGGAATCATAAGGAATATTTTAGATTCTCACCCAACACCAGATTATGAGGTCTGGTATGCACTATTCAAAGGACGCATCTTCCATGCTCAAGGAATATATGAAGAAGCTATTTTATGGTATAGAAAAGCAAATTCATTAGCAAAAGATATTCAGCATCGAGCTCATGCTCAATCATTATACCGTCTTGGCCAAGTCTACGATGCTTTTGGTTCTAGCGATCAAGCAATAGAATGTTTAACCGAAGCAGTCTCAATTGCGGGAAAAGATAATACAAGGATAACCAGCTTTGCTTTATCAGAATTATCCTATATTTATTTGACAAATGGCCAAAGTGACCATGCCCTGGATGTATGCCATGAAGCCCTAAAATCAATTACGCCTAATAATGAACGTGTTTATCTTAGATTAAAAATTAGAGAATGCACTATACTTGTTGAATTGAAACGATTGGAAGAGACATTCCAAATATTAAATTCTATAGAATCTCCTATCAATGAATTAGGCGACGTAACTTTAATAGCAACATTTAAAGTAATTTTGGGAAAAGCATTGAGATTTCAGACAAAATATAAAGAGAGCGAGAAAAATTTAAATGAAGCAAGTGCAATTTATAAAAAGTATGTATATAATACTCCATCCTTTACCAATAGCTTATTACATTTAGTTGAATTATGGATTGACATGAATGTCTTTGACAAGGCCACTCAATCTCTGAATGAAGCAAAAGAAATTGCGATAAAAACTAATGAAGCCTATAGTATTGTCAGTTGCCACGAGCTCTTCGTCAATCTCTACACCAAGCAAGGCGAATACGAAAAAGCGTTAAACTCCTTCCGGGACTTTTACGAAGCGAAACAAAAAATGCTTTCTGACCAGGCGGCGAGGCGGATGGATCTTTTGCGAATAGAACACCATGTTCGGCAGAAGGAGCAGGAGGCTGAGCAGTATCGGCTTAAGAGCGAGCAGCTTGAGAAGGATTTGATGGATAAAACCACCCATCTTATCAGCCAGGTCGATACCCTTTCGCGCTTCCGGGACGACCTTCGTCAGATCATTTCTACCGCTACCGACCCGATCCTCGGCATTAAGAAAGTAAAGGAAAAGCTGAAGGATCTACCGAGCGTTTCGCTTAATTGGGAAGAATATGATAAGAACTTCTCGGCTGTGCATCCGAAATTCAAGCAAAACCTTATGGAGAAATGCCCGACTCTTACTCCCATGGAGCTAAAGGTCTGCGCCTTGTTACGGCTTGAGCTAACTTCTAAGGAAATCGCCGGATTGCTTAATATTTCCGAACGCAGTGTCGAAAACCACCGCTATCGCTCTCGAAAGAAGATAGGCATAGGCGAACACGAGAATATTTTTAATTTTTTGAATAGCCTATAACAGCGAAAGATACCTGCCATATCAATAACATAGCAGTTATATATTTATATTTTTCATTTACATATTAGAATGACACTGTATTATAATATCATTCTAATATCAAATATGGATATAATTCCTTAGTATTATCCTTTTGAGTACCTACAATTAATTGATTAGGTGCTATCTGGCCTTGGGAAGCCTATTTCTGTAAGCCAAATAATAACAAATGGTTAACTCCAAACTCAGGATACTAAGATTTTGCTGATTTACCTCTCAGGATGCTTTAGAAACTTCTGAATTGAGTACTTTCTGAGTAGTAGAATTTGCATAGAACCCCCTTAATTTTGTATCAGATCGTTCGACATACGCTTCGAGATAAGCACAGGGACATAACATTAATCCATCATCGCGTTCTTAGGGGGCCGGCTTTGGGAAGGCCCCCTATAGAACCCAACTGAGGATCTGTGGGGGGCTTCGTGTTCCATCATCATCGCTCATAGAGTAAAAAGCGAGATATGCACAACAAAGCCACGGGAAAAGGCGAAACGGAGTCCCCAGACCCTCATCGAGCGACAAAAATGTATGGGATCACCGGAACTCTCTGTCGCAACACTGAGTTTATAGCTACAGAGTGTGAGACCCATGGCTGTAGGCGGGTTCCAATTAGGCCGTTTGTAACCAGGGTCAAGGTGAGAGAAAAATCCCAGTGCCTTCGGGTGCTGGGATTTATTTTTTTAAAGCCCGGAGTTCGCGTTACTACCCCTTCCTGCCCTATAAATAGTTAAAAAAAATCGAAGCCTAACTGGCGTAACAAGTGTTCTCTTAAGCTATTTCTCACGTTATTTTCCCTATTAGAAAAGGGCTTCTTGTAATGGCACGACTCGTTAAATTACAACGCACTGTACGAGATCATGGGCTCGATGCACTGCTGATCACTCATCTTCCGAACATTCACTATCTCATTGGCTTCACGGGCTCCAATGGCATCTTGGTTGTTCCGGCTCAGGGCAAACCACATTTCTTTACCGATTTCCGCTATAAGGCCCAATGTAAAGTAGAGGTAGCCGGTGCGAAGATCACGATCGTCGATCGTAACCAGTCGCTCCTCGATTCTATCGTCGAAAAGCAGCTCTTCAGCGATTTCGATGCGGTCGGCTTCGAAGAGAATCATATCCCCTTTACTATTTACGATTTTATCCGTAAGAAATTCCGTCATCTGAAGATGGTCGCTAAGCGCGAACTCGTCGAATCGATGACGATGATCAAGACCGAAGATGAGATCGAGATGATCAAGAAGGCCGCCGAGATCGGCGACCAGGTCTTTGCCAAAGTACTCACCATGATTAAACCCGGCGTTGCCGAGGCTGACATTGCTGCCGAAATTTCTTATTGGACGCGCAAGTTCGGTGCCGAAGGCGATGCCTTCGAAGTCATCGTTGCCAGCGGCGAGCGTTCTGCCCTGCCCCATGGCCATGCTACCGATAAGAAATTGAAAAAGGGCGAAATGATCACGCTCGATTTCGGCTGCCGCTATAAAGGTTTTAATTCCGATATGACGCGTACCATTGCCCTTGGCAAAGTACCGATCGAACTGCAGAAGATTTACGAAGTAGTGCTCATTGCCCAGCAGCGCGCCATCGATAAAGCTCGCCCGGGTATGAATGGCCGCGAGGTCGATAGCGTTGCCCGCGATTATATCACCCTTCATGGCTACGGCTCGAAGTTCGGTCATGGTACCGGTCATGGCCTTGGTATCGAAGTCCATGAGATCCCAGTGATATCCCAGCGCGGCGAGCGCTTCACGCTCGAACCGCATCAGGTCTTTACCATCGAGCCCGGTATTTATATCGAAGGTCTTGGCGGTGTGCGTATCGAGGACGATGTGATCGTCCGCAACGATCACGTCGAAGTGATCAATAAATCGCCGAAAGAACTGATCACACTGTAAGAAGCAACTACTGAATGTAAAATGCCCTGCAGGTTTCTGTGGGGCATTCTTATTTTAAATGAGGCTCTCGGAGGTGGACTCATAATATTAGCTTGGATCGTTCTTCATTGTCATCGCGAGGAGCCGAAAGGCGACGTGGCGATCTGAGACCTCATGGATGTATTGAGAAACGCCTTGGCTTGCCACGATTCGCTCGCAATGACAAATTTAAAAAGACGGTGAATAAACCTGTCATTCCAAACCGAAGGGAGGAATCCCTTTAATGTCTTAACCCAAGCGTCTTACGTATCAACCGACAGATTTTTAAGGGGCTACCAATTTCCAATTTACCTGATAGGGGTAGAGCTCGTAGATAGCACTGTCCTCGTTGATCGTCTTCCCTTCTTTGGCATCTTCCCTGGCCTCATTGATAAGCGCTTTCCCTTTTGCATCCTCTCCTTTTCTTATCAGGGCACATCCGTAATAATATTTTGCATCGGAAAGCGCCGGGTTATACTTAAGTGAACGCTCGAAAGCGGCGATAGCCTTATCATAATCCTGCAATTCATAGTAAGCAATGCCGAGGTAAAAGATGTCGAGAAAATGCGGCCAATCTTTTCCCTGTTCGCGTTCGGCTTTTTCTATCTCGGTATGAAGGGCGAGTAATGCACTATCGAAGCGATCGAGCTGCAAATAGCATAAACCACGATAAAAATCGTAGCAATGATCCATGATATAAACATCCCCATTCTGCTTCCTCGCGGAATCGAAATCGGTTAGAGCCCGGCGGTATTGCTTGGAAAAGATACATTCCATAAAAGCGCGGTAATCGAGCCAATGCTTATCGTATTGCACTGCTTTATCGAGAAACGGCATCGCATACTCGTATTTGCGCTGCTTAAAGAGCGGCATGGCTTTTTGTTGCCAGAGATAAGCAATAGTAGAATCTTCGGCGAGGCCTTTATCGATCTCATCCTGCCACTCTTTGGAAAACATATTGTGCTGCCAGGCACCGCGTTTTAAGTACTTGGCAATGATGGAATCCTGCCGGGCTTCGCGAAGCGGGTCGATACCAAGCGCAACGGCCGGCAGACGAGCGCCGCATACCGTCCATGCGGCAACTATAACAAGAAACAGTAAGTGTCTGGCAGCCAAAGAGCGCCGTCGTTATGGTACGATCAGCGTATCGCGCAAGGTATCGCGAAGGGTTTCGACCGTTGGAGGAATGGTAACCAATGCCATATATCCGATATGCGTACCGGAGGTAAGGCCGGATTTTGCTTTGGCGCGAACCGTATGGATACTGATGGTATCGCCGACATCCGGATACTCGTATATCACTCCCTGAGTCGTATCGATGGCTTCGATCTTCAATGGGAAGGGACATCCGCACGAGAGGTTCAGGCTATAATATCGTGCACTATCCTGTACTCTGCCGGCGGATTTTGTAATTAGTGTTACCGCCTCGTTCGGGGTATCGACTGTCGGAGCACAGCCGACCATAAAACCAGTCAGGACTACGAAAGCTGCTATGAGTGCATTTTTCATTGTTACCATCGTTATTTAGAAGTGAATCTCATATTAAGAACGTTTTAAGCCGAGAAAAGATACAACCCGGTGTTAGTTTCTTCCGATGCCATAGCACTACGATCCCGAAAGCAGGGCGATACCTCGAAGATCGTCACGCTCTACAGCCGCGATTTCGGCCTGGTAGATGTCATTGCCAAAGGGGCGCGCCAGCTTCGCTCGAAGTTCGGTTCGGCGCTCGAACCCTTTACCTGCTCGAAAATCGTCTTCTATAAGAAAGAACACACCGATCTGTATTTACTCTCAGCCGCTGAGACTATTTCCGCTCCGAGACACCTCACTTCCGATCTCGATCGCATTGAAACCGCTACCCATATCGCCGAATTACTAATAAAGACCCAGCGCCACGAGGAAAGCCATCCCGGGCAGTTCGATCTGGTATGCACGGTACTAACGCTGCTCGATACCAATCCGCCCGAAGCTTCCGTGGCCCTGCTTACTGCCTTTTATTTACGGTATGCAGCACTTTCCGGATTTGCGATTATGCTCGATTGTGCCGAAGACGGCTCAAAGTACTATTTCGATGCCGATCGCGGGGAGATCATTTGCACCGATGGCCTGGTACCGATCTCCGAACGCCTTATTCTAATCTCCGCCGGCCTGCTTACTTCCCTACGTTATTTACAGCATAACCCCATAGAAAAAGCTCCGTCACTACGATTATCCGAAGAAGCGAAGAATGACCTGCGCCACCTCTTCCGCATCTTCTTCGCAACCCACCTCGAAGGGATGCAGCAAAATCGCACGAAGGCAGGGCGGGTATTTTCGGCGTTGAAGTAATTTACTATTTTATTTTTTTAGATAATATAAATTTACCAAAAGTTGCACCCGGAAAGAACTTCGAAGTATCATTAAAATGCTTTGGGCCACGCCCATACCCGCTTATGACTAAAAACCTATTAACAGAATCTTCTGATACTTCAATTTTTATCTGGTCAGATTTAAATGACAATCCATCGCTGGAATGAATCTCATAATCATGGTAAATCGCACCACCAAACGTATTATGACGTAAAAATCCGAAAAATCCGGCATTTTGCCTCTTCCGCTTAATAGACCCTACAAAACTATAATCCCAAGCTGAGTCTTTTTTTATAAACCTTTTCTTTTCACAATGCACTGAATCGATTGTAAATGTATAATTACTGTCCGGCTTAAGAAAATCATAGTACACTCCTTGCCAATTCCCTTCTAAATCTTCACAGTTAAAATATCTATCTTTTATTGGGGAAAGTATTTTCATACTGGGAGACCTAGTAATAGTTTTTGAAAGGATGTACTTACCATACTTAGCACGAGGGAAAATTTCTGAAGAATTATTAAGGTCATGGGCCTGCCCCTCTAGGGTGAGCGTATATGTCTGTGAATCTTTACCTTGTCTTTTTTTTAAATTACCAACCTCAAAGAAAAAGCCCTTTGCATTCTGTATTTCTTCATATGCTCCTGCAAATAATGAATTATTAGAAAAGCTCCCAGAATATACAAAATTCTTCCCATTGACCCTTAAGATACCTTTTATATCATAATTCCAAGTAGAGTCAAAATAATCAAACGAGGAAGGATAACAGGTGATCGAGTCAAGGATAAAGCTATATCGCACAATAGGATTTTTCTCGTCAACATATACACCTTGCCATTGACCCGAGAATTCATCGCAGATCAAATGCTGCTCTTTTTTTTTAGAGACAATACTAGTAATAGTTTCATTGGTAAGTTGCTCATTAGCAAAATTTGATTGTGAGAATTTTAACTCAATCGGAAAAAAGACATTTTGGATAGACGATACAACTACAAACGCACCTACGACGACTAATGACCCTATGTTTATTAACATAAAAATGCGTATTAATTATTGAAGCACTTGATTGAATTCTTGATCAACATAATGAAAAAAAATATATGTGGAAGTCTGGGCGTTATTCAATTTTTTTCGATAATGCTGGATTTCTCTTCCTTTATATAATAAACATTGGCCAATACCAAACTCTACCGCTATTGTTTTTCCATTTACATTGAGATAAAGGGGCCAGTTGGTATTTAAAGGCATTTCCGGCGTATGGTCTATACACATTGTTACACTATATTCGCACTGAGGCCTATCAATATGAGGTGGCAACTCAGATCCTTGTGTATAAACCGAAGAATAACAATAAGATGGCTTAACCTTTTTTTGAAGTATATTCCCAATCATTGGGGATATAAGATAATGGAGTAATGACGCAACAGGTTCATTATGCGCAACATAACGTAATGGGCTTTGTGAATCTCCAAGCTTCAATAAGCCGAGACGTGTTAATTTTCTATAATATATTCTCAATGCTGAAAAATGGAAAGGGTGGATTAGAAAATTAAGTTTTAGATATCCTGGGATCATTGAATCGATACTCTTTGAAATCTTCTTTTGCCTATGTATTTCTTTATTATTTATTTCTTCTTTACTTAATAAGATACCGGCAACATAGAGCTGCCTGACCGCATTTACAGGTGCTGATAGTGGTACTTCTCCCGTTTGCTCAATATACTTAAGAATATTAATATACTCCCTTCCAAGCCAAAATGGGAAATATATATCTAAGTGAGGATCCTTGACCCATAATACGAACATATTATTATCAACCATAACCATGCTTATGACATCTGCAGGAACAATATTACTAGCAACAAACTGCTCCTCGTTTAATAAACTATCAGACAATACTAAATCACTATAGTCATGAACTTTCGGCATTGAATTGATAAAATGCTCTGGCAGCAAATATCCAGGCTCTTGATCCAAAATACATTGATATTTAGGATATATTGAATTCAGCATATTACTTTTCCTTTTTTTTGTGTACCCAACCATTTAATGTAAATCTACTATCTTCAAATTGTTTAGTAGGACAAATTACTGGCAATACCTCATGTATTTGATGGCTTTGAAAAACAATCATACTATTTTGGGGAGGTTCAATAATATATTCTACAGAATTAGAGATTTGTTGTATATCTGCCGTATTAAACAGTTTCAATTCACCGCCAGTAAAAGCTTTAGGTTCTCTGTAGAAATAGTATACAAAAGTAATGAGGCGGCCTTGTAAAGCTTTGTGGGCATTATCACAATGAGCCTTAAAAAATTCATTATCATTGGAAGCAGTAAGTTGAACTTCAACATCAGAAACCTCAAATGGATCAATTTTAAGTTTTAGTAGTATCCAGGGCAGGTAGGAGAGGATTTTTTGCTGAAAAATAAGTCTGAATTGATCAGAGAGAAAAAAAACTTTCGAACGTCTGTAATTTGTATCTATTATTCCATGCTCACCTTTGTTTTTTTCATATTTAAGTACTTTCGTAGGCTCAAACTTATCTTTATTTTCAAGAGTGACATTCAAAAGATCGTCAAATTCCTGCTTTACTAAAAATTCTTCAAGCACAGCATATCCAAAATCTTTATTTTTGCTATCTTCACTGTCACCTATTCTATCAAAGATCAACGAACCAATACTATACTTTATTTTTTTTTCTACTAATATCGCTAATTCATTTCGATTTTGTTCCTTCAGCAATCGATATTTAATGTCCTTAATAAGTTCAATCTCAGCCTGCGAAAGATGCATTTGTACAAAGTATAGTTAATTCTATCTAAAATACATATATTTCGATTATCAGCGTACAACACCCATCATAAATGAATTGCCCCCTAAACTTAACTCATGTTGTGTTTGATTATCTATGTCCCTGCAATATACTTTCCCAGATGTTGCATCCCAAACAAAATTTTGCCCCGGCACAAAATCATGGTTTTCGGTTCCTGGTGGTGGATTAAAATCTAACAAAATCCCCCTCTGATTTGACTTTTTCTTAATATCATCTAGATCAGTTAACTTGGGCCAGGTATATTGAATTTTATCTGCCCTTCCACTACTATCAATTTTAGTCCAAGTCTCTGGATTTCCATAAACAAAGCTAGTAATAATTAGAACGTCTAATTCGGGGAGTTGAGCTCCACCGCAGGCATGAACAAGCTCGTGAAATAAAGTAGCTTCCGCAACATCTGGTGCAAAGTCTGGATAAATATTCGCAAGCATATTAGTATAGTTAAGACTAAGAGTATAAGGCCCTGGGTCTGTTCCCCTATTAAAAATAGTTTCACCCCAATCGCTTTGATTTTTAACGTTACACTTAATAATACCAATCTTACTAAATACTTGATCTTTTGACAAAAGGCACGTAATAATACTTTGCAATGCTTCTGAACAACCTGTTAGCAAACTTTCTAACCTTAATTTTTTTAGATCTAGTGTTTTGTTATCAGTTGAGTACAACCAACTACAAATTTTTTTTAGGCTATCCAATATAACCTTAATACTAGCACTATCCTTACAATCTGGATCAATCTTTTTCCTTAGCTGCTCCTCACTACAAGGATCATTTTTAGATCGAGGCGGATCAGGTGTGAGAACATGCCCTCCTTCATGCAACGCCCCACTTAATTGATCATTAATAACGGCTGACCAATCCCACGGATTAGTCCAATCTAATATCGGCCCTGGCGCGCTTGGAGGAAAAGGCGGAATCCAAGGGGAAGATATCGTATTATTACTTTGTTCAACGTCAACACCTCCTTTTTTATCGGGCATATTTTGAAAGTAAGGACTTCCTTGACCGGGTCCTGGACTTGGTGGGGTGGGCGGTGTTGGTGGTGTAGGGGGGGTAGGAGGAGTAGGAAGAACACTCCATCCAGTCCCTTGATTAGTTGGAAATCCCCCACCACCCGGATGATATACCGGGCTATCTGGATCTCCAGTAATTACAGGCCCCATAGGTCCAAATAGAGGATTAGGCATCAATATAGGGTTTACCGGAGGTGCAAGTGCTCTTGCCATATCAAATAAGGTTTATTTAACTGAAATCCACTCCATTTCAAACATACTATTAACCGGGTACATACTGTTATCAATGGCACTAATTACCATATAAAAATGGCCATAGTGCTTTAGGGTTACAGCAAAATTTACAATACCAAATAACCCAGGTTGAAATTGAAAAACAGGAATAGTACCAGGTACTCCGCCAGTAAAATTTCCGGCGCTTGTTGCATTATCTCTAAAACTAAGTTGAAGATTATTATAAGTTAACAATCCTAGATCTATTTGGAAGTTCATTTCCCATTCTACCCCACCCCTGAGGAAAAGCATATTTTTAACGGGTAGCGGGGTTGAAGAAGAGGTAAAATTTCCTCCTTGATGCTGCACTGTCCATTGAGCAGCATTCGCGACTGCTAGCTGATCATCCGAATGCAAGGCATTGCAAATAATATCGCCGCGTAAAATAAATGGTGTAGGTCCCCAAGAACTTGCGCCAATAAAGTTAGAACTTCTTACAAAGCTTCCGGAAATACCATTCATCTTAACATTTGCGATCAAATCTCGGGGGTCTTTAGGCTCGAAAGTAGGTAAATCATACCAACTTTGAGGTTTATTAGATCGCCTAATGTTATTCATGTTACGATTACCATTCCCGCAACCGCAACTGGAAGCCCCATGGTCACATTTAGGAGAATATATAAAATTAGCCATGATAGATTACCGTATACTATTCTACTACATGCCACTCCATTTCAAACATACTGTAGTTAGCACTTCCATCCTTGGCACTTAAGACCATTGCAAATCTTCCCAGCATATTTACAGTAACAGAAAAAGTTACTACTCCGGTAAGACCTGACTGAAATTGGAATACAGGAATTGTACCGGTTGCTGTGCCAGTAAAATCGCCAGCGCTGGTAGCATTTTCTCGTATACTCAATTGTAAGCCCGAATAAACTCCTATACCTAAATCGATGCTAAAAGTATTTTGCCATTCAGTACCTCCTCTCATAAAAATCAATTTTCTTATAGGTGGAGGCGTACTGGATGAAGTATTTATTCCCTGATGAGCTACAGTCCACTGTGCAGCATTGGCAACTGAAAGCATATCATCAGAGTGTAGAGAAGTACACACTAAACTTCCTTGTAATGCAAAAGGACTGGCGATCCAACTGGAAGCACCGATAAAATTAGTACTCCTAGTGAAAACACCGGGTACACCATTAATCATTGCTTCAGCAATTAATACTCTTGGATCTTTAGGCGGTAAAATCGGAAGATCGTACCAACTTTGAGGTAAATTCATAGTGTTTGGATAAGTAATATTAAAGACAAATCTACAAAATTTTTTTTTTCGTTAAAGTTCCTTTATTAAAATTAGAAAATTATTATCTCAATAGTCCGTAATTTAATCCTTCTGTACTTGATTCCCTTTTCTCCTATTTCCTCCACTATTTCGTTCTCCTTTCTCTCCTGAAACTTCACCACCCCCCTGACGTTTAATAGAATTGTTATTTGCCCCTCGTGCCCTGGGGCTGTTCTATTAACGACTTTTACAAAGGATAGAAAAACTCATATGAAATCCAAATTACATACAGCACGCCCGTTTCTGTTGGTGGCCTTTGGCGTGATGTTTGGTCTGGGGCTTGTCGTCGCTCAGGGCGGCCTCTCCAAGCTCAATCTTGCCTTTGGCGCCGGCGATCTTATGGAGCTCGGCGGACCGACTCCTAACATCCCCGAAGCTGCCGGGTTGCAGCAGATGAACACCGCCTTCCGAGCGATCGCCAAAGCTATTCAGCCGACGGTCGTCTCGATCAATGTGAAGACCGAAGCTCCGAAGCGTTCTTCTAAAAAAGGCGATAATGGCGGTCAGCTCGACCCCAACAACCCTTTCCATTTCTTTTTCAATAACCCCGGCGGCGGCGGCGGTGACGATGACGAAGATGGTGGTTTCCCATTCCCCTTCGGCAATCAGGGCCCGAGCGAAGGTCTCGGCTCCGGTGTCATCATTACGAGCGATGGCTATATCTTAACGAATAACCACGTCGTAGCCGATGCCGCAAAGAAAGGCGGCGTTACGGTAAAGCTTAACGACAAACGTACCTTCGAAGGACGCGTTGTCGGTACCGACCCGACGACGGATCTTGCGGTAGTAAAGATCGAAGCAAGCGGCCTGCCGGTTGCAGCGCTCGGGAATTCCGAGGATGTGCAGATCGGCGATTGGGTTCTGGCCGTAGGTAATCCGCTTGGGCTCGAATCGACGGTTACGAAAGGTATCGTTAGTTCGATGGGCCGTAAGCTCGATATGCCGGTACAGGGCACTTCGAAAGACGGCGCTTATAGCATAGCCGATTTTATCCAGACCGATGCCGCGATCAACCCCGGTAATTCCGGTGGTGGTCTGTTCAATGTGAAGGGCGAGGTCATCGGTATCAATGCCGCGATCGCCACCCGTACGGGTATGTTCGCCGGATATGGTTTTGCTATCCCGGTCAACCTGGCAAAGGTTGTCGCTACCGATCTTATTAAGAACGGCAAAGTAAATCGCGGGTATATCGGTGTGAATATTCGCCCGGTCGATGCAACCGATGCCGAAGCGCTTGGTCTTGGTTCGCCGCGCGGTGTTCGTATCGAAAATACCGTCAAAGGCAGCGCCGGTTCGGAAGCCGGTCTCAAGCCGAACGATATTATTCTTTCCGTCGATGGTCATGAGACCAATGAGCCAAACCAGTTACAGGGTATGATCGCTATGCACCATGTAGGCGATCTTGTAAAACTACATGTCTGGCGCGGTGGCAAAGAAATCGATATTCCGGTTCGCCTGCGCGGCCGCGATAACGATATTGCGATGAACGATGATCAGCCGGAAGAAAATATCAATAAGCGCGATGTCGTCAGCGAAAAAGAAACGGCCACGCTCGATAACATCGGCCTCACGGTTCGTAACCTCAATGGCGGCGATAAAGACAAATACCATGTAACCTATGGTGTCTATGTAACGAGCGTTCAGCCGGCTTCGGAATCGTACGACCGAGGCATCGGTGCTATCGGTAAAGTTATTACCGAAGTTGCCCGCAAACCGGTGCATAATGTTTCCGAATTTGAAAATGCGATCAATAGCGCAAAAGGAAAGGCAATCGGCCTGAACCTCCGCGACGATCAGGGCAATGACCGTTTCGTAAGTATGAAAGTACCGAACGACTAACGGCAATACTTTTTAATAAAAAAACCCGCTTTGGCGGGTTTTTTTATTTTTAAATTTTACCGCTCACTCATCTCCTTCGAAAGCCGAAAGCTCGCGGATCTGCAGAAAGCGTTCGTAGATCTCGTCTTTTTGCAGATTTTCGATCGCTTCGGTCGAGAACTTCGAGCAGCAATAGCTTGCCAGCACTGTTCCGTAGATCACCGCGCGTTTGCAATCTTCATAATTGATGCTTCCGCGCTTAGCGAGATACCCGGCAAAGCCTCCCATAAAGGTATCGCCGGCGCCGGTAGGATCGAAGATATCTTCAAGCGGATAGCTCGGAGCCGAGAAGAAATTATCGTCATAAAATAGGAGCGCTCCGTGCTCGCCTTTTTTGATAATAACAATTCGTGTACCGTCGGGAGAAAGCATTTGCTGCAGCTTTCTGCCACAGACGATTAGACTCGGATGTTCGACGAGCAGGCGCGCTTCACTATCGTTAATGACCAGTGCATTTGCGCGCGATAACGTCTTCATCAGAGAGTCATGCGCTCCGGTGATCCAGAAATTCATCGTATCGAGAATGATAAGCTTTGGTTTTACCGTAAGCTGATCGATTACCTCGAGCTGCAGATCGGGCGCCACATTACCGAGCACGAGCATATCCGGCGAAGTAGCTGCCTGGGGCACTTTCGGTTTGAAATCGGCAAGAACATTAAGCTCCGTAACAAGCGTATCACGCGTATTCATATCGTAATGGTAACGGCCATGCCAGAAGAAGGTCTTGCCTCCTTTGACGACCTCGACTCCCGAAATATCGAAGTTATGCGAGCGAAGTAAATTCCAGCCGTGATCCGGAAAATCTTCTCCGACGACACCGACAAGAGAAATATCTTTTCCTTCAAGAAAATAATTAGCGGCAAGAGCGATATAGGTTGCACTGCCACCGAGTGCTCGTTCTTTAACAGCAAAGGGTGTTTCGAGCGTATCGACGGCAAGCGTCCCGACTACAAGAAGCGACATGAATACGAATAATTGATTATAAAAAAGAAAGCGATCGTAACGATCGCCTGCAAAAATACGGGTTTATGCGAGGATGCTCGGCAGTTCGCTCAGTTGCGAGATGACGTAGGTTGCCGTTGACGGAGCCGTCTCATGGGTATTCTGAAGGAAGATCGTTTTTGTACCGGCACGTTCACCGGCCTCGATGTCGCTCGGAGAATCGCCGATAAAATAACTGGCGGCAAGATCAATATTCCATTTATCGCGAGCTTCGAAGATCATCGCAGGCGAAGGCTTGCGGCGCGGTGAATCGTTATTAGGATCGGTACAGGAAATAATACCATCGAACTGCACGCCATAATTTATAAGGAGGCTTTCCTGCATCTTTGCGTGAACGGCGTTGAGGTCCGATTCTTTCATGAGCCCGGTGCCGACTCCGCGCTGATTGGTAATGATGATGGCAAGGTAGCCTTTTGTTTTTACGGCTTTGAGCGCATCACCAATATCGGTAAGGAATTCGAATTCTTCCCAATGGCGGACATAGCCGCCGAGAATACGGGTATTAACTATACCATCGCGATCAAAAAAAACTGCCCGATTCATCAATAAGCGTTCTTATCTCCGGTGAACATTTTCACGATCGTTTTGCCGATGATCTCCAGATCGAAGGAGAACGACCAATGCTCGATATAATACACATCGTAATGTACGCGCCGCTCCATCTTTTCGGATGTTTCGGTTGCGCCGCGAAATCCATTGATCTGCGCCCAGCCGGTAACCCCAGGCTTCACAAAGTGGCGCACCATGTAGCTGCCAATGATCTTGCGGTAATCCTCCGTATGCTTAAGCATGTGCGGGCGCGGCCCGACGACCGACATATCTCCTTTGAGGACGTTCCAGAATTGCGGAAGTTCATCGAAATTCGTGCGCCGGAGAATACGGCCGACAAGCGTAAGGCGCGGATCGTCCGGTACGGCCTGCATTGAATCGGCAACGCTTTGATCGAGCACGCGCATCGTGCGGAATTTGTAGCAGACGAATGGCTTGCCATCTTCTCCGTTACGAAGCTGCTTAAATATCACCGGGCCTTTTGAGGTAAGTTTAATTGCAATCGCACTAATAAGATAAACAATAGGAAAGACTGTTAGTAGTATCATCGAGCTGAATATAATGTCGAAGATACGCTTAGCCCGTTTATTCACGATCTCATCGAGCGGAGCTTCACGCATCCGTACCAAAGAGAAATCGCCAACCTCTTCGATCATGCGTTTGCCTTCATAGGCAGCATAATCATTCGGGATGACACTTACCCTTATACATTGGTCTTCACAGGCAGTAACAAGTTCGGCGATCGTTTCTTCACTCGCTTTCGGTAATGCAATGACGACTTCATCGACAGGGCGCGTCGCAGTAACCGAACTCAGCTCGCCAAGTTTTCCGAGGATCATGGGCCGCACGCGGCTGGTGATACCGTTATCGTCAAGAAAGCCAATGACATGATACCCATAGGATGGGTTGCCGGAAACCGTTTGGAAAAATTTTTCTCCTATTCTTCCGGCGCCAATGATAAGTACTTCCCGCCTGTCTTCGGGTGATGGTATGCCGTGCATCGCCATTCGCAGAATAAGCCGGTAGAGCAGCAGCAGCGTCGTTGAGAGCAGGAAGAAATACATCAGGAAGAGCCTTGAATAGAAATTGTACCCGCCTTGCGAAACGATATACAATAGACCTGCCATCGTAAGCAAGGCCATCATTCTAAAGACGCCGGTCGCCTGTTCTGGCGAAGAAGGGGTTTCCCTTTTATAGAATCCGGTCACCAGCGCTACTCCGATCCAGGCAGCCGTCAGGCAAATTTCAAACGGGAAGTAGATCGTCCTCGGAGCACCTCCCAGAAATTCCGGCGCGGCGAAGATCGGAGATAAAAATCTTACAATGAACGCGAGATGAAATGCAAGATTCAGAAGAACCAGGTCACCAATAAGCATAGTAAACCGCACCGCCAAAGGGCGTTTCTTCCCTCCTGCCGTTACTGCGCTTTGCAATGCCATTAATTGGTTTTCTTTTTCTTTGTTGCGGGAAGTGAATCGCCGACCTTGAAGAAATCGGGGATGAGACCTTCGATAATATCGTCGAGCGATTGATAGATATTCGACCACTTATAGCGGCGCTCGATAAGCGTACGACTATTACGGGCCAGCCAACCACGCTCTTCCGTATTGGCAAGTAAGCGAAGAGCCGTCTGGATAAATTCATCGTCGGTTTCGCTGACGAAGACGTGCATACCGTTGATGATGCCATCGATACCGGAAGCACCGATAGCCGTCGTTACGATCGGACAGCCAGTGGCCATGCTTTCGAGCAGCTTGTTCTGAATACCGGCACCAACATCCTGTGGGTGGAGGAAGAGCTTTGCTTTATGGTAGAACGGGCGCATATCTTTTACGCCTTCGAAGAGCTCGGCGCCTTCGGTTTTTTCTACCAGCTTACGGACCGATTTCGGAGCGGCATTACCAACGATCCATAACTTCATATTCGGATAGACCTCTTTGATCGCCGGATAAATATGCTTGATGATCCGGTGCGCCATCCTCGTATTATGGAAAATTCTTAAATGCCCGGTAAAGAGTAAGGCATCTTCGCGTTCGCTGCCATCGCGGTAATCGAAGTATTCGGTATCGACACCATTGGTCAGGATCGCTGTACGCAACGAAGGATCGACCGCCTTTACGCGCTCTTCATCGGGACGGGCCACAAACGATGTGACCGAAAACTTTTTCATGGTCTCCGGCTCGTAGCGAAGGAGCTTCGCGGCATCGAGACGGCGGACAATATATTCCGGAGTCAGCTCGAACGACTTCGAAGCACGTTCGTCGGCAAGGATACGCGAATCTTCGGCGATCAGCATCTTCGTCCCCTTGTACTCGCTGACATAACAGGCGGTACGGGTAAAGAAGCTGAAGACCATATCGTAGTTCGTGCGCTCAAGGGCAGCATCGACTGCCTGCTGCATTTCCGGTACTTTATACCAGGCCATTTCGATCGGCAGGCGGGTAAATAAACTTCCGGCAATACGCATCGAAGCCTTCATCGGGCTGAATGGTATTACCGTTACCGAATGTACCATCGAACGAATATGATCGAGGTATTCTCCGAAGCCGGTATTCCACTCATTGAGAGCGATAAGATCGACATCGGCGAACGAACTCAGATGTTCGAGCAGATGGTAGCTTTTGATACGATCTCCGCCGATCAGCGGATAGGGAAATCGGTAGCAAAGAAAGAGTACTTTCCTGCGGCCGGGATTAGATTGGGATGGCTTGACGCTTCCAGTGGCAGGGCCCATGGTTTCCTGATAATATTCTCTTGTCATTTTATTCATCGTGCCTTCGTCTTTCTCTCAATTATACCGCCGGATCCGATTTTGGTCGGGTCACGATTTTTTGACTTCTCGGCTGATGCACATTAAGAAAATAGTATCAAGAAAATAGGTATTTTGAAGCGTTTGTTTTGGTAACTGGAATAAAACGATTGTTTTAGCCTGTTTGTGCCCGTAAAAATACACCACAAACAGGCTACTAATATACAACCTTTTTATAGAATCCTATAAAAATGGGATATTTTTTTACCCCAACGGATTTGCGTGCAGGAACCGCTCTGCATCGATCGCGGCTGTACAGCCCGATCCGGCTGCTGTTACGGCCTGCCGATAAACGTGGTCCTGGCAATCGCCACAGGCAAAGACGCCCTCGATATTCGTATAGCTGCTACGGCCTTTGGTAATAAGATAGCCGGTCTCATCCATATCCAATACGCCCTTAAATAAAGACGTATTCGGCTCATGACCGATAGCGACGAAAA
Organism: uncultured Alphaproteobacteria bacterium; assembly: GCA_964404255.1. GTDB lineage: Bacteria > Bacteroidota > Ignavibacteria > Palsa-1295 > Palsa-1295 > JAFDZW01. The sequence continues at coordinate 27,097 of CAYOJJ010000010.1, forward strand.
GGCCATTAGTGGCTACCTCGGTGATCTCCCCGGTTACGGTGTTCCTGATCTTCGCGCCGGTAACAGTTTTGCGGCCAAGATCATCGGTCACACCAAGGACATCGACGACTTCGGCATTAAGCATCCACTTAATCTTCGGATTCTCTTTTGCACGATCCATCATAATCTGCGAAGCCCGGAATTCTTCGCGGCGGTGCACGAGTGTTACACTTGAGCAGAATCTGGTAAGATAGGTAGCTTCTTCCATGGCAGTATCTCCCCCACCGACAACCAGCACATCCTGATTGCGGAAGAAAAAGCCATCGCAGGTAGCACAGGCACTGACGCCGAAGCCCATATAGGTCTTTTCGGAATCGAGGCCAAGCAGCTTTGCCCGCGCACCGGTTGCAATGATCACGGTTTCTGCTTCATCGCATTTATCGCCGCGCCAGACTTTGAACGGACGCTGGGAAAGATCTACTTTCGTGACGGTATCAAAATGGCACTCGGCACCAAAGCGCTGTGCTTGCTTGCGGAAAATATTCATCATCTCCGGACCTTGGATACCATGCTCGAAGCCGGGATAGTTTTCTACCTCGGTTGTGATCGTGAGCTGACCGCCGGGCTGATCGCCTTCAAAGACCACCGGTTTTAGATTCGCACGTGCGCTATAGAGTGCGGCCGTTAAGCCGGCCGGCCCGGATCCGATAATGATGACTTTTTCCATCGCATTATTTTTGTTTTGAAGGTTCGCCGAGCAGCGCTCGTACGGTACGTTGCAGCCCCGCTACTTTAGTACGCTTTACTGCAGATTTTTTAAAACGTTTTGAAAACGACTCTTGCTCCATCGTTCGGATATCTTCGAGCGATAATTCAAGATTTTCCGTCCTCGGGGCGAAGGCGCTAATAGGTGTTTCTTTGGAGAAACGGTTCCAGGGACACACATCCTGACAAATATCGCAGCCATAGACCCACCCGTCGAGCTTCAATGCTTCAGCTTCGGGAATAGAATGTTCTGGCTTTAGCTCGATGGTCAGGTAGGAGATGCACTTTGTGGCATCGAGTTGGTACGGTGCAACGATAGCATCGGTCGGGCAGGCATCGATACAGCGAGAGCAGGTGCCGCACATATCCGATGCTGGAGCATCATACTCCAATTCGATAGAAAGAATGATCTCAGCAAGAAAGACCCATGAGCCATGAGTGCGGGTAATGACATTGGTATGTTTGCCGATCCAGCCAATACCGGCGCGCTCGGCAATAGCCTTTTCAAGTAATGGACCGGTATCGACATAATACCGGCCTTCTGCTTCTGGTTCGATCTCTTTTATTTTCAGAAGCAACTGTTCAAGCTTATTGGTGATCACTTCATGATAATCATCGCCCCAGGCATAACGGGAAATTTTAAAGGAGCCACTCGGCGGTGTGGCAGTAGGGGTATAATAATTGAGGGCAAGCGAGAGAATACTTTTTGCCGAAGGCAGAATGGCACGGGCATCGCGGCGTTTATCGGCTCCGCGTTCGAGGTACTTCATTAGCCCATGCGCCCCACGGCCGACCCAAGCCTCGAATCGATCGGCGGCTTCATCGAACGGTTCGGCGCTTGTCACCCCGATACTGGTAAACCCCAGTTCGGCCGCCGCCGCTTTAATTGCCGATGTACGCGCAGTGATAGCCACAAGTATTCACTGCAACTGCCGTCACTCTTAATATATTCCTACTAGTGTAAATTACGAAGACGGCTCATTGCCGCAATAACATAAGCATCGGCATCGGGTGGCACTTCATGAGGCATAGCATTGCGTTTCTCTAATTGGAACAATATTCCTGCTAAACTGCATCGATTTTGGAGTTTTACCATAGACTCTAAAAACGTAGCATTATCCAGTGTGCCTGAGAGCGCAATAATAGGCAAGCGATGCTTTGCCGCTGCCGTTAGTAATGAATCGGCAATCGGTTCGCTCGTAAATCCGGAAAAAAGAATAATACCTTTGATTTGCCCGGGATGGCGAAGCCCATAACCAATTGCGGTAGCAGCCCCTTGAGAATAACCCACGAGATAAATATTCGAGAGGGGATGATTCGCCAAAGTAGCAGCGCTATCGATCGCTTTAAGAATAATCGAATCGGAAGCCTCAGTACTTGCCGGCCACGAATAAGTAACATTCGAATACCGGATCGGCCCTGCCGGAAACACCATCATACAGCCGAGAAAATCGGGGAGTCCTAAAAAGTGATCGGCAAATTCTTCATAACAACCATTGCCTCCGTGCAAGCCGACGATCAGATCGTTCGAGCGCTGATCCTGGGGTTGAAATATCGTCATTGGATATTGAGGCCATCGTTTTCTTTTTTCTGCCTGCAAAATGGTCCATTCGTCAATCACCGAATCGAACCACTGCTTTCCGAGTCGCTCGACAAGCAGACTATCGTAGCGAATTATACCATCATTGCGATAGCCGGAATCCAGGGCCAATAAAATATCGGCTTTGGCTTCTTCTATTTTACCGAGACGGATTTCGGATCTTGCCCTGGTAAAATAGGCAATACCGTGATACCAGCGATTCGACAAGTCCGGCATTTCCGAACTTAAGCGCAATACGGTATCGACGGTCTCGCAAACGGCACCGTAATTCTGCAGAAATTCCTGACAACTTAAGTCGTGCCAGGAGCTAAAAAGCCGATTCGCAGTAGCCCGGTCAACGGTAGTAGCCTGTTGGGTACAACCGCTGATGATGAAACAATAATATAAAAGAACGAGAGCAACACTATATCTTTTCATTAATCACACAAAGCAGCACAGAGTGTATTTTTATTACGTCGGGAGATTTTTCAAATTATAAAAACATAAATAACCCTCAGAAGTTACAATGGAAAAAATAATTATGGAATAACGTAGATCATTGGTACATTAAAGTTGCATCGGTACCGCTTTAAATCCTTTTTCGGTACGTTCAACGGTCACAATCGCATCATGGGGATCGTGTTCGAGAAAAAGCATCCAGCCTTCATCTGAAGCTTTGGGGATGTAGGTTTTCTTCTCTTGGAGCGTCGTAAGCGGGAAATTATCATATCCCATGATATAAGGGAAATTGATGTGACCTTTAGTCGGCACCAGATCGGCACAAAAAAGCAGATGCTTGGTCCCATCGGTAATGAGCGGGAGCTGCTGGGCCTTGGTGTGGCCATTAAAGATATGCAGATGAATACCAGGCAGCCATTCTCCCGGGCCATCGATCATCTCCATCATGCCTTCGGCGGCAAGCGGCTCATAGTCATGCTTCATAAACGAGGCCCGGTCTTTTTCGGTAGCGTTGCGTGCCCATTCAAGGCCGGCTTTTTGGGTATGATATTTTGCATTCGGAAAGGTTGGTATAAGTGAACCGTTTTCCAGACGGGTAACCGCTCCCCCGCAATGATCGAAATGTAAATGCGTTTGCAGAACATCAGTAATATCCTGAGGCTGTAACCCCGCGGCCGAAAGCGATGAAAGCAGCGTCCCCTTGGAATTATCTAATTTATAGATCGAGCGCAATTTATCGTCATACTTATCACCCATGCCGGTATCGACGAGTATATTCTTTCCGTTTCCCTGAATAAGCAGCGAGCGCATGGCCATGGGAATGCGGTTAAGATCGTCGGGCGGGTTTGTCTTACTCCAGAGGGTTTTCGGAACAACACCGAACATCGCGCCGCCATCGAGCGCGAAGTGGCCGGTTTCCAACGGAGTAAGGGTATAGGGGCCGATCGTAAGTTTCATTGCCTTCTATAAATAGAATATTTCGGCCTGTTAACAGTAAGGAGAGTAACTTTATTTCAGCGTATTATCCCATAATATCCGGATAATATAGAATTCATTTAGCGGAAATAGTTGCGCTACCGCTTAGTAATTCCAGCCGAATAATTTTGCATTTTTTTATTACTTATATTCAACTATGTTTATGGCTTCTTTTGCTTCAACTCGTGCCACCTTTGCGGCTATGGGGTTGATGGGTGCTCTTTCGCTTGGCCTGACAAGCTGCTCGAAAGATGCAACCACTTCTTCCAATCCGACCGGCATCAACAAGATCAATCACGTCGTGGTGATCTATATGGAAAATCACAGCTTCGACAATCTCTACGGAGAATACCCGGGCGTCGAAGGACTTTCCAATGCAACCAACGCCCAAAAAACCCAGATCGATACGGCGACAGGACTGCCGTTCGCTACGCTGCCCCCTCCGACTTCCGATCCGAATCACCTCTTTACGACCCCGTTACCGAATAAGCCGTTTGCGATCGATGACTATGCTGTCGAAAATGTAAAGACTCCGGATCTTGTTCATAAATATTATCAGGAGCAGACCCAGATCGATGGCGGGCAAATGGATAAGTTTGCTGCGATCAGCGATGCCAAAGGCTTATCGATGGGCTTTTACCATACTGCCCAACTGCCGATGTATTCGCTCGTGAGCCAATACACTCTTTGCGATCACTTTTTTCATAGCGCCTTCGGTGGTTCATTCTTAAACCACATTTATTTTATTTCTGCTGCTGTGCCAGTATTCCCGGGCGCTCCGGCTTCGATCACCGCTCAGCTCGATGGCACCGGTAAGCTTATCAAAGACGGACAGGTAACACCCGATGGCTATGTAGTAAATACTTCTCAATCCGTTAACGCACCTCATCGTGCCTCGGCTGCCGCAAACCTCGTCCCGAATCAAACGATGCCGACTATCGGCGACCGCCTTTCCGAAAAGAATATTTCCTGGGCCTGGTATTCGGGTGGTTGGAATGATATGCTTGCCGGCCATGGCGATACCAGTCTTTTCCAATTCCATCATCAGCCATTTGTGTATTTCCAGAACTATGCCGATGGTACCCAGGCAAAGAAAGATCACTTGAAAGACGAGACCGATTTTATGGCCGCTCTTTCAAGCAATACCGTTCCTTCCGTATCCTTCGTCAAGTTCTTCGGAGCTAATAACGAGCACCCCGGGTATGCCGCTCTCGCTCAAGGCGAGCAGCACCTGGTCGATGTTATCAATGCGATCAAATCAAGCAAGATTTGGGACGACTGTGCTATCATTATTACGTATGATGAAAATGGCGGCTTCTGGGATCATGTTGCACCGCCGGTTGGCGATAAATGGGGACCGGGCAGCCGTGTACCGGGTATTATCATTTCGCCGTTCGCTAAAAAAGGCTTCATCGATCATACCAATTACGAGACGCTTTCCATTCTTTCTTTCATCGAAAAGCGTTGGGGCTTAACACCGCTCACACCGAGCAAGGATGGCGCCGCCGATCCGTTCTCGAACGCATTCTCATTCTAACGCTATTTGTACGAACTATCGTGGCGGTCCCGGATGTCACCGCAAACCGGACCGCCATGATCTTACAAAGCCTTATATAATAATTATCCTATACCTTAGCAACAATCTCTTAATATTGAGGGGGTAACTTTGCTAAGAGTGTACCGTAAAAGTTTGTAAGTGTGAATAGCTTCTCCAACGTGGGAGAAGAGCCCAATAGGGTCCAGTGCCGGCGAAAGTCGGCATTGTCGTTTTAAAGGGGTTAAAATCGCCAGGCAAAATTGGCGACCGGAGCAAGCATCGGCAGAGAAAAATACATAAAGCCGAAATCGGAGCTGAAGCGCTCCCCTTCTATTCGAACCGCTCCGAGCAAGGCTAATTTACTTGGTGTGGAAAGATCGTGATTCCAGGCCTCGGCAATAAAACGGGTGTTCGGAATTCCTTTGATCGGTATATCGAAGCCGATACCGGCCCCGAGTGAACTACCGTAAGAAAATGAAAAATTTCCATACGGAATGACATTGACGACCGGGTAATCTTCGCCGCTGGCTTTATAAAAGATCATTGCCGTGTATCGCATCTCATTTTGCATTTCGGCAGTTGCTTCGAGAAAGGCATGAAGGTAAAGATGCTCGCTCGTCATACGAAGCAGATTTCCACCAACGGCAAACGACACACCATTCTCATCGGCAAGCGTCGCTTTAGCCTGCAAATATGCGAACTGCGATCTGGTAGAAACCGTCGGCATCAACGTGATACCGCCGGAGATACTCAAGAAATCTCCGAAGCCATAACCGGCCTGTAAAAACGCTAACTCCCAGAAACCAACATAGCCGCCGCTGATCGGTTTAGCCGTTGGCATAATGAAATGCCGGTATTCATCCGGTGGTGCTTTGAGCGTCGTATCCTGTTGCTGGGCAGCCGCTTTGCCGAAACTCAGGGCAGCAATAACAATACTACTTACTACGCAGATGAGAGTGCTGATCCGGTTCATAACATCCCTAATCGTTTTCGTAAGAACCACTCAGTGCTGAACAACAAAATGGCAAGAGCAAGAATATACCACGAGGTACGAGCTTCCAGCTCGGAACGCTCTTCGATCTTTTTCGGAGCAAAGCTTGAAAGCGATTTAATATCCTGTATCATCGAAGCATTGGTTGCCGGAGTATAAAATTTCCCTCCGGTACGCGCCGATAACTGCCGAAGCAGATCGCTGCGCATTCTTGGTTCGGCAAATTCTATGGAATACGCACCGACATTAAAACGGCCGCCATCGCTGCCGAGCGTTTTACTATCGAGCGTTGCCGTACCGGTAAAGGTATAATCTCCTGCGGCAAGGCCTTGTGGTAATGTAGTACTGTAGCGACCATTACTACGCGGCTCGAGAGTGATCTGCAGTGGCGATTTTAATGCGCCGCCGGTGATTGTTGCTGAAACGATCGCCTGATCAAGTGGCTGAAAACTTTCATCATAGACCTGAGCAGTGAATTCTATACGCTCTCCGGCATCATAGAGCCGCTGGGTCGGTTCGATCCGTACTCGTTTATTATCGTCGCGCGAAACGAGCCAGCGCGTAGCATTGCCCAGGAAAAGATCGAGTGCACTCATCGATAGTACGGAAGTATCCTTCGTTCTCGAAAGCGAGGCAAACGCCTGCTCGCGGCCGAAGGAAGTCAGTTTCCATTTCCATAGCCCGTAGCCGGTAAAAGCAATTTGGCGGGCCTTCCCCACAGTACGCGATAATAATAACGGCTCGCCGATCTTTACTCCCTGCAACGTTGCTTCGGCAAGCACATGGCTTTCCGGTTTTGGAGCAAAATGCGTTTCTGTTTTTACCAACGGTGCAAGCGCTTCCCACTTCGGAGCCGCCGTTAATTCTTTATCGGCGCGAAGAATGGGGTTTGTAATATTATCGGTACTTACCGATGCCGATACATTCAACTCATTAGTAGAATAGATGCCGCCGTTGATCGTAAAAGGAAGCGCGTCTTCGATCGTCTTTAATTTTGCGAGATCGAGACTACGTGAAGGCACAAAGAGCAGCGAATGGCCTTCGCTGCTTACCAGGCGTTTGACTAAAGCAACGCTCTCAGAAGAGCTCGAAGCAATAGGAAAGCCGACCAGAATCACCAGATCGGCACCGCGAACTTTATCGTACGTGGGCGCTCCTTCATAAAATTCTGCTCCCTGTTTCTGAATATAGGTAACAAGCTCGACCTCTTTTCTTGCGCTGAAGTGATCTTTGATAAAAGAAACATCCGAACTCGGTGCACCGGCAAACAGAACGATCTTGAAAGTATTTTTCAATACGGTGATATACTTTAGCTGTAGATCGTTGCTCGTCGTAGCCTGGGCACCTTCGACGTTCGTGATCTTTGCCGTGATCTTTACAACTCCTGCCTCTTTCGGCTGATAGGAATAGCTAAGCGGAATATCATAATTGCCGGAATGTACTGTCAGTTGTTCTTCTCCCAACTTTTCATTTTCAGCATAGAGGCTCACAGTAATATGTTCGCCATCGGTCATACCGACACTGTGAATAGTCAGATCGATTGGCTGTGGGACACCCACGGTTGCAAGCTCATTTGTAAATAAACTGCCGATCGATACATCGCGGCGTTCGCTCGAATCACCAAGACCAACACTATAGATCGGCACTCCAAGTTGTTCGGCTGCATATAACGGATTGGCGCCTGCTGTATAGGCGCCATCACTATAGAGTACTACGGCACCGATGTTGCGAGTCTTTTGCAATTCCTGAAGCGAGTGGATGGCACCAGATAGATCGGTTACTGCCCCATCTCCTTTTACAATTGCCATACTTCGAGCGAGCGAGCTATCGAGTGGTTGCGCTGTTTCCGAAAACAGAGTAACCGTGGCGGAATTTTGCTTTTGCTGAAGATCGGCAGGAAAGATCTCGGAAATATTTTTTTTCATCGCCGTTAATCGATTCACCGAAGTATCGGTTGCCGATTGCGGCAAGAGCATCGAACGCGAATTATCGAGCAATACGGCGATGGTCGGTAATTGCTCTTGTGTTTTTATAAGTGTGAGGATCGGTTGGAAAATGACAAAGAACACCAGCGTTAATCCGATGGCGCGAAGAGCGATGAGCAGCCGGCGGCGCCCCGCTGTTGTCCTTGGTACGGTGCGTTGGTATGTCCAGATAGATAACGCTAACGCAGCGATCAGTGCGATCGCACAGACCCACCATACACCGGATGCTAACTGTAGAGAAAAGGAATTCAAGAGTTATTGACCGATCATTTTTTCATCCAATCGATGCTCGTTGAACGCATCACTTCCGGGCTAAGTTGCGGCGAGTCGTACATGCCTTTCGCCAGCCGCTGGCGCATTGCTTCGAAAAGACAAATGGCCGAAGCAACAGAAACATTTACGCTCTCGACCATTCCCATCATCGGGATATAGAGCAAGCCATCGGCCTTCGATGCCGCTTCATCCGAAATTCCGCGATGTTCGTTACCCATTACGAGCGCCGTTGGTTTTGCCAGATCATAAGAATATACACTTGCCGCTTTGGGCTCGATCTTCGTTGCAAGGATCTGATATCCTTCGGTATGAAGATCATCGAAACAATTCCTGAGAGAGCGATAGCGCTTGAATTGCAGCCACTTTAGTGCGCCTGAAGCGCTCGTCTTCCCGATCGAAGGCGGCTGTTCGATGGTATAGACCATCATCACCCGCAGCACACCTACGGCATCGCAGGAGCGGAGAATCGCCCCGATATTATGGGGGTCATGCACATTCTCAAGCACCACTACCAGCCCGGGCTGACGCCTCGATAGCGTCTGCTCTATACGGGATGTTCTGGTTTTGCTGCGCGACCAGCTGAGTTCGGTTTCAATCATTATGCTCACAACGTGCAAACCTCTCGGTAGGGTTGCTTTGTATAGTAAGATAATGAGTGAATATACTTTGCCCCTTTACTGATACTAACCCCAGGCCCCGGGGTTTCGCAAGTTAATAAAAAATCATTGATTTAGCCGCAGTATTATAAAACATATTGACACCGTTTTACTGTTATTCATTATAGGAGAGAAGTATCCGATAAGTGGCTGAAGACCAGCACATATCCCATTCCGAGGCGGCTGTACCGCAGCCTGCAGCGACCGTACCTAAAAAGCAAAAACGCTTTTGGAAGTATGTGCGCCGCACGCTGCTTGTCTTCCTATTGCTAATTATGATGCTGATCGCCAGCACGCAATCCGGCATGTTCCGCGATTTCCTCCGCACAAAAATTTCTTCGCTCGTTGCTGATGCTACAAATGCCGAACTGACGATCGGAGATATTGGCGGTAATTTTATTACCGGCACTTCGCTCTCGAATGTTTCGCTGCGATTAAAGAATGATACCACGGTCATTGCCCGTATCCCCAGAGTATCGGTACAATATTCATTGTGGTCGCTGATCTTTTCAAAAGATATTGCCATCACGGCTGTCACCTTAGATTCTCCTTCGGTGACGATCGTAAAACGATCGGGCGATTCTCTTTGGAACATTGCTAAACTATTTAAGCCTTCTGTTTCTACCGAACCTTCGACGCCCTTCACCCAAACGATTTTGCTCGATCGCTTGGATATTTCCGAAGGATACTTCCGCGTTATCGATGAAAACGATACTGCTGCTTCTGCTGCCGAACTGCCCTATGATAATCCACTGCATAAAAAATATGTACGCATGGGCAGACTCGATATCGAACACTTTATGCTTCGAATGGGCGGCAGTACCCATGGAGCCGACCGTCAGTATGCAGCTATCGAGCACCTAAGTTTTCAGGAAACGAATGCACCATTCAACATCTATCATTTAAGTCTTACTGCTTACCGGGATCATGCCTCGGTAACAGTGAAAGATCTTAAGCTGCTTACTGATGGATCGGACGTTTCTCTTAATGCCGCTCTCGACCCGCTCGTTATGCTCGATGGAAAGCCATACGATTCGCTATATAACGCGAATACGAAAGTCTCGTTACGATCGAGTACGGTTTCTCAGCTCGAACTTGCGCAGTTCATCCCCAATATCTCTTTCCTCTCCGGCTCGCCGACGATCGATCTTGAAGCGGACGGCCCTTATGGTGTACTTAAGATTCGGAGGGGAAAATTAGATCTTGGTAAAGAAGGCAGCTTAGCATTCTCGGGCACCGTGAAGAATTTGAATCAACCCTGGAAATTATTTTTCGATGTCGATCTCACCGGTAAGCAGCTTTCGAATCGTACCGTGCAAACTTACTTACCCGGGCTCGGCTTGCCCGATCTTTCGAACTATGGTACGCTCGATATTCAGCGGCTTTCTTATATCGGTACGCCGCTTACCTTCTCTTCCGATTTCGACCTTCGCACTACCAATGGAAATCTTAACGGCAAAGGCAAGCTCGATCTGACCAAGAAGCTTCCTGCCTATGAGGCCATCGTTGAATCACAAAATTTGGACCTTGCCCCGATACTCAACGATTCTTCCTTTAGGAGTTTACTCAATCTCAGGATCACCGCCAAAGGCAGCGGCTTTAATGTCAAGACGATGGCTACGACGGTGAAAGCAGAATCGATCGCTCCATCACATTTTTATACACTCGATATTAATACGCTCAGCTTTTCTGCCGATCTTAATAATGGCGTTGCCGGAATAGACAATACTCATATCGCTTTTGCCGATGGTTCTTCTGTCTCTTCCGATTATGCCCGCTACGATCTTGCCGATCCGACTCATCCCTATGAGTGCGATGTTACTACGAGTGATGTAAAGATCCATAAGTTCATTTCTGCTTTTCCCCCCTCTTCTACTGCAACAGCTAATGCTACATTGGCGGGGCGGCTCTCTTCGATGGCAACGATCGTCGGCAGTATTCATACTGTCGTCAATGGATTACCCTATCGGGGTGATACTCTGCCGCCGATCCATCTAAATGCGACACTGCAAATGGACGATTCGAGCCACGGGCGATCCGATGTTATTTCAAGCGACATTGCCGATATTTCTGTCAAAGGTAAATATGATGTAGAAACACTCGGTTATGCATTGAACGACCGGTTGAATGCCCTGGCACATTCCTTCGATAAATTATCGCTGGATTCCGATGCCGTTATCACTATCGATACTTCCATACATCATAGCAGCGAATGTACCGATACTCTTCGGTGTACTATCTCGACAGATCTGAAAGACCTGCGGCCGCTTGAATATTTTATTCACCCGGTCTTCTTACTCGCTAAAGGAAAACTTAACGGTACCATCCAGGGCTGCCCGAACGATACCATGTCCGTCCGTGTGGAAGGAAAGCTCAATCACTTATTTATTTCATCGAATACCGCCTTTGGAGATTCGACCGTCATTCCCACCGTCATCGGGAAAGAGCTCGATCTTCGTATCGGACTTAGAAGATTGACCGATGATCCCAATACCGTTCTTTCTCAGGCGCGCGGCTGGGTTCGGGTTTCATCGGATTCGTCATTGTATGTTTCCGGGGTCAATATTTCTCAGCCTTCGGCCGCCATTCGTCTTGATCGTGATAGCATCCGGTACTCCTTTTCGGGAAGTGTAGAAGATAAAACCGATTTTAAATTAAAAGGCAATGCTTCGGTACGCGGCTCCACGAAATCGTTTGCTCTTGATTCCGTCCTCCTTACTTTTTCGGACGGGTTTCAGTGGTTTAATGAAGGCCTTACTCATGTAAAGATCTCTAATACCGGCCTCATACGGCTCGACACATTAACGCTCATTAAACCCGAGCCGAGTTTCGATCCCGGCAACCGGTTTGCCCAACGGTTATCTCTTGGATTGGAGATGCTTGGCGATAGCATTCATTATGCCTACCTACATACTTCGATGCTGCGAGTAGCCGATCTGCCGAAGTTCTTTTCTGCCTGGACAGATGTCTCTGCTCTTTCGAATATGACGGGGCGATTGCCGCGCTTCAATATCGATGCCAAGGGTACATTCGCTCATCCGCAGGCAACAGCCGATCTGCTGATCAAGAATATCACCTACAATACCGTTACCATTGATAGCGGCAGCGCCCAGCTATCGTATAAAGATGCTACTCTTCGAGGCAAAGCATTACTGCATGTTGACAGCGAAGCCTACAGTATTGAAAATCTGGCGCACGGACGTGAGCAGGTAATACCTATAAAAGCAAATGCTTTTACTGTAGATATCGATAGTGTACCATTCCTTTTTAGTCTTGCTAAATACCCGGGGTGGCAGCGAGACAGTGCCTTGGTATATAAACGACCGCTCGATGTTCGTCTTCAAACAAAGGATTTTCCCGTCGATATGTTTTCTTCTTTTGTCCCTGTTATTTCCAATTTACATGGGCTGAGTGATATCGGCTTATTCCTGCATGGTACTCGCGATAGCATCATTTATGGCGGGCAAGCCATTATTTCCAAGGGCTCATTCGGTATCCCCTATACAAATCTCGGCTATCAGTTCAGCGGGCCGATCAAATTAGCTAATTCCGAATTGCGATTTGATAATGTTACGATTACTAATTTCCCGAACGATGACCCGGAAGGCAGAGGACAGGTAAACGGGTCGTTCCACTTCAAAGGGTTTGGGGTCGATCATTTCGATCTTTCGTTGCGTACTCCTCATCTACTGGTACTCAGTGACGCATCGAAGCAAACCATGAAGACCATTTATGGCCCGTTGGTGATCCAAAGCGGCAATGAGCCGTTGCGGTTTCACGGGACCTTCGATGAGCCGCATCTCGATGGTATACTGACAATTCCACAGGCATACCTTACACTGCCGCAGACCGTTACTTCCGCCGTCCAGGTGCAAAACGACGGTATAACGTATGTTGTCATTTCTCAAAAGGTCGAACAACCTCTGGATTCGCTTTCATCGCCGGATACTACTGCTGCGCCGAATACCTACGATCCGGAACAGGAAGCATTTGAAAGTGAAAGTTACGATGTAAAGACGCCGGCTATACCACAAACCGGGGACGAAGAATCGGAAACCACCGCAGAAGAAGCCACACCATCGAATGAGATACCGTTCATGGATCGGATGTTGTATTACTTGAAGATCACTATTCCGGGCGATTTCTGGCTCAATATCAATTTCAATCGTGCCTATGGCCTTACCGGAGAGCAATTAAAGGCCGAACTGCAGACATTGGATACCTTAAAATTCTCTCGTTTTACAGCTGGAGCTTCTTATAATTTTAATGGCACACTAAGCCTTACCGACCGCTCAAGTTACAAATTTATCCGTGAGTTCAGCCCGGTAACCGGAAAGATCTCGTTCGACCGGGAGCTCGATAATCCTTCGCTCGATCTTGTTGCCGAATATACCGGCACTCACCTGCTGCCCGATGACAAAGAAGAAGAACTACGGGTACGATTACTTATTAAAGGCGATCGATATAACCCTCAGCTTACCTTCGAACTCTATCGAAAGAGCAGTACACTGCAATTCGAAAAAGATATCCGTCCACAAGACCAGATACAAAATGATGTTCTCTATTATTTGGCGACTGGTTCGCTGCCAACGGATGCTTCGACTAATGCCGGCGGGAATTTCTCGCGTGCAGCGAGCTCCTCACTCGTGAGCTCGGTAGCAAATAATCTTATTGGCTCCACCTCCTTAAAGGATTATATCCGCTCGGTTGGTTTTGAATATGGCGAGACCGGCACCAGATTTAAAGCGAATTTGAATTATAAGAGCCTCTCATTGCGCTATAGCGGCCAATACAATAATAATGCTTCGACGACAAATCTCGTCTCGATACGAACACCGCTATCTTCTATTATCAAAACCGATTGGGCAAAATCCTTCCTGCTTGAAGGTGAATATTATAATGATAATAATGCCTCCGGGTTACTGATCCGCCAATCGCCGGTAACCGGAAAGATCCTTTTCCAGATAGAATGAGGTTCTTCTAATTATCCGGCCGGAACCAAATAATTCTCAAATTACTATTGATAGTATGAAACAGGTATTAATTGTCGAAGACGAACCCAAGGTTGCAAAGTTTATCCAGCGCGGTCTTGCAGCAGAAGGATTCCAGGGCGATATTGCTCCGAACGGCCCCGAAGCGCTGCGAATGGCATCCGAACATACCTATGATGTAATTACCGTCGATCTTATGCTTCCCGGTGTCGATGGATATTCGGTGATCGAGAATCTCCGGAAGAAAAATACTTCTTCGGGCATTCTTATTCTTTCCGCCAAAGATACCTTAGAAGATAAACTTCATGGCTTTAAGGTCGGCTCCGACGATTACCTGCCGAAGCCTTTTGCCTTTGAAGAGTTACTGGCCCGTATCAATGCTCTTATTCGGCGCCAGGAAAGTGTTCTGACACCGGCGACACAACTATCCTTTGAAGATCTTTCCATCGATCTTACCTCGCGTCAGGTTCGCCGCGGCAAACGAGTTATCGAGCTTACTAATACCGAGTTTCGCCTGCTGGAATATCTGATGAGAAATGTGAACACTCCATGCTCGCGCGCAAAGATCGCCGCGAATGTGTGGAACGAGCATTTCGACCGGGAGACCAACATCGTCGATGTCTATATGATGTATCTGCGCAAAAAGGTAGATGCATATAATGAACCGCCCTATATTCATACTGTTCGAGGCATAGGTTACGTATTAAAATCCTCGGATCCGAAACGCAGCGTTGCGGCATAATCTTGTTTCCCAAAAACCGATCCGTTTTCGGATACGTACTGCCCTCTTTATCGCCGGGGCCTTTTCGATATTACTGACCTTCTATTTTTCGGCCAGCTATTTATCGATCAAAAAAACGCTTTCTACAAAAAGCGACGATGAGGTCTATGAACAGCTCGATAGTATCCTCTCCCAATTACGCTCTTCTTCCGGCGAGCATGATTTTCAACGTATCGCTTCCGAACATAATACTACCGGTGAAGCATCGCTCGCGCTAAAGCTTGTTCGCACTACTCCGCGCCTGCAATTAATAGCTTCGCAAGGTCCTTCGAAACTGCGCACGCTACTCGATTCGCATACCTTTGTATTCAATCAATTGCCCCAGGATGTTCATTCGGGAATAACGACTATTAGAGTATTTGCCCGTTCGAATTCGAGCTTCCTGCTTTATGGCGCAATTAATACGATCGCTGCGCAGGAAGTATTCGATGCCATGCTCAGCACCTATCTTATCTTGCTTGTTACCGGCATAGCACTTTCATTTGTGCTTGGTATGCTAACAGCCGATCTGGCGCTCAAGCCATTGAATGTATTGCTCGCTTCGGCAAAAGCTATTCAACGAAACGATCCCGAGCATACGATGCTGCTGCCGACCACTACCCGTACGCAAGAGATTAATCAGCTTGCCATGGTGATTAATGATATTCTCATTGAACGGGATAGAAACATTGCCGCTTTAAAGAATTTTACCGCCGATGCTGCCCATGAATTACGCACACCGCTTACGATCTTAAAAGGAGAATTGGAAGTCGATCTGCGGACCAAATCTCTTTCGGCCGATGAGCGGGAAACGCTTGAGAGCAATCTCGAAGAGGTTCACCGGCTGATCCGGATCGTTGAAGATCTGCTTACCCTTGCCCGTATCGAGCAATCGAACGAAGAGCCTTCGATCATAAGCGAAGCAAGCTGGCCGCTCGGAGCACTGCTTGATGAATTAGTCGATCGGCTTGAGCCGATGATCGCTGCAAAGCAGCTTCGGGTGAAAAAGCAGTATTCTGTGGTGCCTGATATCCGGTTTTTACGTAATGACTGCGAACGGATATTTTATAATATCTTATTGAATGCCGTTCAATATAATACTACTGGCGGTTCGATCACGATCGAGGTTGCCTCTTCGGCTACAGCTATAATTGTTTCGATAACCGATAACGGCAAGGGCATGACTGCGGATCAGATCAGCCATATCTTCGATCGGTTTTGGCGCGCCGATCGCTCCCGCTCCCGCGCTCAGGGCGGTACCGGGCTTGGCCTGACGATCGCAAAGACCTTCGCCGATAAGCTTGGTTTTACCATAACCTGCCACAGTACTCCTTCGGTAGGCACGACGATGATCGTGAGTATTCCGACGGCAAAATAGTAGCAGGGAAAGAGGGTTTACAAACCAAGGAACTAAGGACGCCGGAAATGTTTTTTCGTGTCGCTTCCTTAGCTCAGTTGGTAGAGCAACTGACTCTTAATCAGTGGGTCGGCGGTTCGAGCCCGCCAGGAAGCACAATCAAATAGCCCGGTACCGGGCTATTCTTGTTTTAAACCGATTCTCCTATCATTTCAAGGGAGATATTTTTTTGCTCAATAGCATTGGCGAGAAGCATTATTATATAATATGTATTTCTCCGGTCATTTTCGGGTGAAGTGAGCAATAGTATTTGATAATACCTTTCGTTTGCAGTGTAACATCAAACGATTGATCGGTGTCAAGCAGCGGACTCGAAAATTGTTTATCCGTTGCAACGACTTGATGAGGGATATCATCTTTATTAAGGAATCGTATAGTTGCTCCTGCTAATACCTCAATAACCTCCGGTGTAAATTTAAAATTATCGATCGTTACCTGGTGGTCGGCGGAGATCGCTGCATGGTTATCGTCCGATCTCAATACTTCACCAGATGAAGAAACTATCGGACGATCGACAATAGCAATCATAGTATCGCTGCTCATTCGTGAAATAGTAGTCGTGCCGAGTAAGCTGCGAAGTACATCGTCGGCAACTTTCATTGGCCCCGGGGATTTTGCCGTGCCAGGCTTTGGCTGTGGAAAGGCTGTTGACATCGCTGTATGAAAGGTAATATTGCCTTCGACTTTCTGCATTACCTGATGAATATGCCCGTTCAGTATCGTAACAGCACCGAAGCGTTTTAAATACGTGAGTGCCTGCGCAGAATCATCAGTCCCCCATCCCCAATCCGGATAAACGCTCCATAGTGGGATATGAGCAAAAACGACAATCGGTGTACTGGAAGATAACTGTTTCAAATCTTTTTCGAGCCATTCAAGCTGCTCGTGGCCCAGTGTTCCCATCCCCCCGGCTTTCAGGTTCATTACATTTACCAATCCTATGAAATGAACACCCCTATGATCGAAGCTCTGCCATCCATCACCTTTGGTTTTCTTTCCATAACGGTGGAGAAATTCTTTATTATTGGCCGCAACATCATGCTCTCCGGGTGTAAAAAAATGATCCTTGACTTTTAAGATAGAAAGCTCTTGTGCAAGTATATCAAACTGATCTGGCGTTGAAAGGTGAGTAAGATCGCCGGTATGAAGCAGCAGATCGGGCTGAATGGGAAGAGCGTTAATCATCGTAAGCGAGGAACGAAGTGTTGAGATAACATCTTTATTCGCGTCTTTGCTGAATCCGATATGCGTGTCGCTGATCTGTACAAAGGTAAAGTCGCCACGATGGTGCTTACTCTTACCGGCAAGCATAGTAGAGAGCGGTTCCGAGCGGAGAATACCAGAATTCATAGTCCATACTGCGCCGGTCCCAAGCCAGGCCATGCATTCGAGAAATGAGCGACGGGATAGCCCTCGGGCTTCTTCTGATGATTCTTTTATCATATCGTTTCGTTCGTTTATAAGCATAGAGAAGACACGAGGATGCCTATGATATTCCCACCTAATAATAAGAATATGACCTCGGGAATAAAATACAGAATATGGTGTCTTATCTATTTATAATCAGAGGGAATCAGCAGCAAAACTAAGTGAGCAGATCGAACCATGAGGCTTTCGGTGTATTCATTGCGCCGCATCTTGATGCGGCATATACTCTTGCGCGCTGGATCGTCAATAACGATGATGAGGCTGCCGATGTATTTCAGGATGCCTGCATGAAAGCCATGAAAGGATTTTCGGCTTATCGTGGAGGAAGTCCGCGCTCCTGGATGCTGACCATTGTTAGAAATACGGCCTATAATTATTTACGAGACCGAAAAAAGTATCGGGAAATTCCATTTGATAGCGAGTACCTTAGCATCGCGGCCGATGAAGAAACTAATCCGGAATCGCGAATGATCCGGCAGGCCGGCATTCAGGAAATACGTGATGCCATCGAAGCGCTCCCGGCCGAATACCGCGAAACTCTGGTACTTAGAGAAGAAGAAGAATTATCGTATAAAGAGATCGCCGCCATCCAAAATGTACAGATCGGAACAGTGATGTCCAGGCTGGCACGTTCGCGAGCATTACTGCGCAATGCATTAATGGAGAGGAAATCATGATCCACCAGGAAGCACAAGCGCTTATCGAAGCCTATATTGATAATGAACTCGGCACGGAGACATCTATTGCTCTGCTGGAGCATGTATCTTCCTGCGCCGTATGCAATACAAGGCTAAAAGAATCGCTGGTAATGAAGGAACAGCTTTCTCGCAGTAAGGCGCTTCATTATAACCTACCCGATCACTTAAAGAGCCGTGTACTATCCTCTGCTTCTACAAAACCGATAGAACCTCTTTGGAAGATGCCGCTCTTTGGCTGGAGCGCTTCCATTGCTACCTCTCTTGCTATTGGAGTTCTTGCCGGAATATTTCTTTTTACTCATCCACAAGCTTCGGTCAGTGATACCGATGAGCTTATCTGGGATCATATCCATGCACTCAAAAGCAGCCATCTAATCGACGTTGCTTCCAGCGATAAGCATACCGTAAAACCCTGGTTTGCGGGCAAGACAGATTTTTCTCCCGTTGTTATTGATCTTGCCGCCTACGGTTTCCCCTTGCTCGGTGCACGAGCCCAACACCTCGGTGATAAGGATATTGCCGCACTCGTGTATTCCAATGGGAAACATTATATAGGACTATATGAAGAGGTTGGGGATTCAAAGAAAGAAGACAAGCCGCATACATTTCGTGGCTATAACACGATCTCATTTACCGTTGGAGAGATAGAATACACTGCCGTTTCAGATGCAACCGCTGAAGAACTGCAAAAATTTAAAACGACATTCCTCAATGAGAAATAGAATTTTGAATTGTAGAATATGTTCCGTGAACATGAACCGGCAGTCTCCTATATATACCGTCGCTAATTTGAAAAGCAAGCAGCAATCTTAGTACGGCTGCTATCTTTTATTAAAGGGTTTGTTTCCTTAGTTATAAGTTCACATCGGACTATTGACCTTTAAGGCCGACCTACAACTTATTTCATTAAAATAACTTTCTGATTTATTTCAAACGGCTTCCCTTCATTTGAAATACCTTTCGCCTCAATAGTATAAACTCCATTTGGCAACTGTGTTGAGGCGTCCGCATTCCCCAACCAATTCCAACTTATACCTGAGTTTTCCGCGACTCGGGTTCCAAGAGCATTATAAATAGAGATACTTCCAAGAGCAGCACGTTCGATCGTTATCTCTGTGTTATAGATAATCGGATTATTACTAATCTTGATCACCGGTATCTCTTCCTGCCTCGAATGTATAGAGGCGGTATTATCTGTCTTTGGTGGAAAACCTTTATAATTGGCAGCGGAGAGAGGATACGTGATATCGGTTATTACTACCGCAAGATCATTATATATAGTGTCGAATTGTGTCGAATCCCCGGGATGTGGTACGAGCCAACCGACAGTATCTGCAATAGTACTATAAGAAAAATTAATCGTGCATGAATCGTTCTTCTGCAGCACAATAGGGTATTGAGTAGAACCGGTAATAGTGAAGTGGCTGCCTTTTGGTACAAATATGGATTGTATCTGAACCGTTGAATCCTGACGATTTACGTAGGTACAACTCTTTATTGGCGAATAATAGGGAGTAAAATTATCAGTACCTATAGAATCGAGTTTCAGAAGATTATTCCAGGTAACCTGATCCCGATATACGGTGATTTGTGTTTCTGTAGTTGGTTCGCCAGAAAAGTATACGAGGCCATGTAATTCCTCGTACCAAATTTTGCTACTATTCTTGTTCGAATGTACTTCGACATACCATATTCCCTTCGTTTTACTGCCGATTGCCGGGTATGCCGTAAAATCAGCATTAAAATAAACGATCGCTCGTATCGAATCATGAGGAGGAATCGATGCAGCGAGACTATTCCCAATGAAAATATACCAATCCACTGAAGAGCCTAAAGAAAGATTGTAAGTCAGGGTATCCTCTGTTGGATTGTGTATCCATACATTATCCAATGCAAGTGCGGAATAGGGGCACATCACTCCGGCATCGATAGTATCTATACCCGTTGCCGAAGGCAGCGTTAAATGAAAGGCTTTGTGTTGGGCCAACCCCATTATAGGTAAGGAGATAAGCCCCAGCAGCAAAAAAGAATATAGTGTTTTCATAGTTCGTTACCATTGTATTTCTTGTCTTAAACAACTTCACCTTTTTTACTCTGTTACAGAAGCAACAGTAATTGAATGTTATTTATTGAGTAGTATCCGGAACAACTGATTTTTGAAGCAAATAAAAAACCTGTCAGCAAAGAACAGATGCAACCTCTCTGAGAGCAAATGAATCTTCCTAACAGGTTTTATTTTCGGACTATATACCGAATTTGGAGTACAACTCTTTTTAATTCCCTCTTATTACCTCCTTTCTTATTCGCTTTTAATTAATGGTATAGAGATAAGCTGCCCTGCCGTAGTTGCAATAACCCAATACTTTCCGGGAGATAAATGCTCTGCATTTACATCAATTGTGTGCCTGCCCGGAACATAGGTTACTCTTCCTAAAGGAATTATGGTCTTACCAAGCTCATCTATAATTCTGATCTCCAGCTCTTTCGAAGTATAATTATTATTGGTGATATCAACAGAAAGATTTGCCAGGAAAGGATTTGGAGATGCAGTGAGTGCTATTGCCATGGGTTTAGTATTATCTATAGCTACGTCATCAGTATTCGAGCCTTCACCTTGAAGGACTACCTTCGTTGTATGTGATGCATCACCCTCAGCATTCGAGGTAATGATAAGAGTATCATTATAGTGTTGCGCAGCGATCGGCTTGAAGGTGATGGTAAATTTCTGACTCTTACCTGCAGCAATTGAAAGTGGAAATGTTGGAGCATTCTTTAAGGCGAACACACCTCCAACAGCCGAAAATAGGATATTAGAAATCTCCACTGCGACATTCGCCCCTGCCGTTATAGTGAGTATCGAATCAATGGCGGTACCCGTTTTAATAGTCCCAAACCCAATGCTCATGCTGCTTAGAGAAAGGTGGGGGGTGAGCGAAATGGCACTGCCCTGCAACTGAATACTGGTGGAGTGGGCAGCCTCCAAACCGGCATTTGAAGTAATTTCTACTTTCGCTGTTGCCATCCCCGTATCGATCGGTTTGAATGATACCGTAAGAACCAAATCCTTCCCTGCTTCTAAACTGAAAGGCATCGCGGGTACATTTTTAATTGAAAAGGAAGCCTTGCTAAGACCGGAAATAGTAATATTGCTAATCATAAGAGCGGTATCGGCTCCGGCATGAATGGTAATAGTACTATCGGCAGAAGAAGAAGTACTTATCTGACCAAAATTAATTTCTTGTACGCTTGTAGAAATGTTGGGTACACTGGCATGGTATGGTAAGCTAAGCTCCCACCAATCATCTAATTCTTTCGATCCAATATCCCAGCCGGCACCAAGATATACCTTATTTCCAACGACAGAAGCAACAGCATATGCTCTTCCGGTTTTCGGGGGAAATTCCGTCAGTAATTGCCAGGTATCTTTCGAGGGATCATAGCTGTAAAAATTATCGTATCCTGTGGTAAAACCCGTTTCTCCAAATCCAATGTAGCCAAGGTTTCCATAAGAAAATCCCGATGCGGCAACACGGGTATTTCCCGGATATGATTTTTTCTTTGTCCAGATATCATTCACGGGATCGTACTGAACGACGATATGATATTCAGTAGTAAGGTTATCCCCTCCGATAAAATATCCATATCCGCCGACCGCAAATGTCGCTACCGCAGCAACACCAGGGTAGGCTCCTCCACCGGCATCCGCCTTTTGAGTCCAGGTATTAGTGGAAGGTGAATACTCATAAAAGTCATTGTAATATACTCCAAAGCGATCGGTACCGCCTCCGACATAGCCCTTTGAATTAATGACAAAGGAGCCTGCCTGTATTCTGCCACCTCCAGGATAGTTGGCTTTCTGGCTCCAGCTATTTGCTACCGGGTCATATTGCCAAAAATCGCTAAGCATCGTACCGGCTCCATCGATACCCAACCCAACATAGCCCATTCCATCGATAGCAAATGCCGTCAAATAGGTTCTATTAGTAGCGGCCCCGGGTAAATCTGCCTTTTTGGTCCAGACATCGGTTTTGGGATCGTACTGATAAAAACTTTTATCTTTACCTGAAGCAAAATAAATTTTGGAATCAATGACGAACGTGCCACCACCTTCATTACCGGGGAATGGACAGGAAGTTTTTTGAGTCCAGGTTTGTCCATATATTCCGAGCGGCAATAATAATCCGGCAGCA
Source organism: uncultured Alphaproteobacteria bacterium (assembly GCA_964404255.1). Taxonomy (GTDB): domain Bacteria; phylum Bacteroidota; class Ignavibacteria; order Palsa-1295; family Palsa-1295; genus JAFDZW01. The sequence goes on from CAYOJJ010000010.1 coordinate 49,780, forward strand.
AAAAGAAAATATAAAAGAAGCGTTTTCATAAGTAATCAATTAAAATTATATTCCATGTCAAGAACTATTGACTTCAGATGAGGTTACATTCTGCAGATGGACAAAAACTGTAGCAATTGTAGGATTCTGAGCTATGATTATTTATTATATAATAAGCTCGTATGAAGTGTGTATCTTGGAGTTGCTCGGGCGCTGAATACCGCTATTGTAGCATTTAGAATCTTAAAATAATTGCTTCCTATGGTTCTTGTATGTGTTATTTGTAAATAGAAGTACTAAGAAAGAAACTCACATGGCCAAAAGCGATCCGCTCTTTGCATTGATCCATTCCTTGAGCAATTCTGAAAAACGTTATTTTAAGGTCGATACTCAATTTACCAAACGAGAGAAAAAATATTTATTGCTTTTTGATGCCATCGCAGCTCAGAAAGAATACAATGAATCGCTCTTGCGCCAATCGTTAAAAGGCGAGCGATTCCTGAACGAGCTGCATGTGGCAAAAAAGTATCTTTTCGATCTGATCCTTAAGAGCCTTGGAAAATATTTTGGAAACCGGCCCTACCAAACAGTATTACAGCATATGAAGGAGATCGATATTTTATCCAGAAAAGGTCTCCATACCCTTGCTCTTAAAAGGATCGAGAAAGTAAAGCGATACTCACAGCAATATCAGTTTCTTCCTTTATGGCTGCAGGTAGTCCAAAAAGAGCAGATCTTATATAGCAGCTCGATCGTCAGAGTCGCTCAGGCAGCCACTCTTAAGAAGGAAGTCGAATATTTACTGGACCAGATTACCAGAAAGTCCATTTATGACAGCATCTCCTATGCAAGTCTTGATGCATTGTATGTTACTTCCTCAAAAAAAGCCGAAATAGTGCAAATTGGAAAGAAGATAGCGTTGCTGCAAAAGAACTTTAAGCGCCAAAAGAACGGCGTGTTAATCACGGTAGCCTTTAATAGAATGAATTTTAATTATTACCTACTGCTGAACCAGCCCCAAAAAGCCTTGCCTTATATTGTATCGACTCTTAATATTTTAGACGAGAATCAACATATTGTCCGGGAGGGATATTTAAACCAGGCAACAGTGCTCCATGATTATTTTATGTGCTTATATGTGCTATCGTTTAAGCCAGCCAAAGAATTTTTTGATCTTTCTTTTTTACGGGCATTTATTCGAAAAGTAGAGGCTGCCGCGCGGCTATATACCGATGAAGACCGACAGGTGAGGTTGATGAATAGTATAATGAGCATCGAATCTTCATGGACAATATTTATGGGAGAATATTCCTTAGGACTTAAATTATTACTTGAATCAAGGAGGAAATTTAACCAGATAAGATCGCAAACCTCGCCGTATGTAGAATCTGCCTACAATTATTATTTTATGCGCCTCTATTTTGGCCTTGGGGAATACTCCTCCGCTCTTGAATGGGGCAATAAGCTTCTCTCCTCCGAGCCAATAAAGAAGAACAGGCCAATAATGATCTTTACAAGAATAGTAATGCTTGTAACCTTTTTTGAATTAGGCGATTATTCTTATGTGCAGCAACAATTGAAAACTATAAGCCGATATATTAATAGAGAGCGATATTTTCCCCACTATCAATCTTTAGTCTTGCAGTCTTTAAAAGTATTAAGTGCTAATAAAAAGAATAACAGCGACACGATAACCTTGCAGGCATTATTGAAGAAATTCCGCGATCTCCGTAATAGCAACATAGAATCGGCAAGTTTTCTCGAATTTGAATTCGATTGGTGGCTGGAATCGAAAATCACTAATACAAGCTTTGCTGAAGTAGTCAAAAAGCACCGCGCCCTTGAAGCTAAGGGGTAATTCTAATAGGAAATACTAAGGCTTTAACACCGACTCATTAATCTCACGGCCTGAACTGCTAATGAAAGTAGCGGTGGTGTTAGTCCCTGATATTTTAAGATCCAAGAAGCCACCTTCGACAGCGCTAAAGAGCGCATCCGTCGAACGTAGCGAATCTTTGGCTTGCGAGCCGCCGCCGGAGACATAAAAATCCATACCTTCTTTATGGAAGTGTTGCAGGTCATGATTATGGCCGGCAAGATAGGCTTGCACATGATGCCGCTTCAGGATCGGAAGCAGTGCCGCGATTAATTCAGGCTGGTCTCCGTCATAGCCCGAAGCAGAGTAGATCGGATGATGCCCCGCAACAAATTTCCATTTCGATTTGCAGGCCCCAAGCGCCGAATCGAGCCAGTGTAATTGGCGATCGGTATGTTGTGAAAGTACATGATATTTTGTATCGCGCTTTTGGTAAGCTTCAATGAACGGAGATGTATCGATGATAAAAAAGCTGATGGTAGCACCGGAGGAAGAAGTAACATCTTTCTGAAAATACCTCGCGGGCATATTCCATCGTTTACTTATAGAAGTATAAGCTATCTCCGCATCGGGGCTCGTGAGATGAATATAATCATGGTTGCCAAGCGAAACCAGCCAGGGTATCTGCAGCGAAGTATCGGAATAAATGCGCTCGAACGAGGTCTGCCACTGGGAATCGGTGACTGTGGTTACGCCATCTTCATAAAAGTTATCGCCGGTCGTGATCACCATATCTACTGGTTGTTTCTTTGCAACAGCTATCATTTGATCCCGGACCGGAAGCTGCAGTTCGCGTCCTTCTCTGCCCCAATCCCCAAGTACTATAACATGAAACGGGCGCTGCTGCGCGCGAAACGGCAGACACCAGCAACTTACTATAAGAACCGGTAGCAGACAGGTTCTTAAAAAAGCCGATCGTAATGATATATGCATAGAGACTGCGAAGAAGTATAAGCTATCAACTTAGAGCCTGTTATCAGGTTTTTGACCCGGTATTAAGTTTCTATCTTCGTATTATACAATAGTTAAATTTTATCTTGTATATACATAGATATTTCTCCGGTTTTTTGTCGCCATTTCCTCCCACTTTAATGCTTCCTTAATGCCATTTCATTGAGAAAGAAAACTCTTTCAAATGAGTTTTTTTCCTAAAGAAGGGCTGCCTAATTTTGCACACTCTTTAGCAACAAGCACAACGTTCCATCGTCATCCATGTGACGACTAAAGAGACATCGTTCATTCATATCCTGACATTGGGCCACGGTATTGTGGCCCAATATTATTTTTTAGATGATCAGAACTGCATTACAATTTATCCGTGGCGAATTAGAAGCCTATATGGTTGACCGGGAGCAGGATCCTGGTTACCAGCTTGGGGATGTCGTCGATCTTAATAGCATCATCCCTTCGGATAATGGCCAAAACCTTGCCGCTTCGGGTACCAAGCACATTACCATGATGATGGTCGGCCTCGACGAAGAACGCCGTGAGGGCAAACGTCCGTACTACGTCCCGACCGACGATAAGCAGTTCTATAAACTTCATCCGCCCGTAGAGATTGATATCTATATCCTTTTCGCTGCGACGATAGGAGCTTATGAGACTTCGCTGCGGGATATTTCGGATGTCGTCAGCTTTTTCCAGTCTAACCCCGTTTTCGATGCCACCCGCTATCCGGCGCTTAATGCCAGTGTTGCAGATCCGGATAAAAAGCCCTGGCAACTGATCGAACGGCTCAGTCTCCGTCTGCACATGATGACGTTCGAGCAGCAGAACAATCTTTGGGGAATGCTGGGGCGCCAGTATATGCCAAGTGCCTTATACAAAATGAGTATGCTTACCGTCTTCGAGACCAAGAGCAAAGATAAGGTTGCCTCGGTGAACACCTTAAGTTTTGCGGAGAATTAATAGTAATGGGTACGATCAGTTTCAGCTATAATGAGATCTGCTCCGTTTCGGTAGTACAGCCCTTCTACCGCAATTTGCTTACCCGGCAAACGCTGCCTCAAGCGACGCCCGACATTCGTTTTGTTGCGACCAACGATTGTACCGAGTTAATGAAACGCCTCGAACTGAGTATCAAACAGGACGATAGCACCGCCGGCTTCTTTCTTTTTGGTAGAACCACCGGCCAAACCACACAGGGCGAGAATCTTTTGCGATTCACTCCGCGCGATAGCGATATCCTTCGGTTCTGGATGGTCGTCGATAATGCCGACATTCTGAATTTCGATAGTTTTCCGGTACACCTGCCCGAGGATCAATTATTGCTGTTGACGAATGATCGGGTGATCAGCCCCCCGGAAACGGAATTGCATTTAACAAGCAACGCTTCCGGCATCACCAACGACAGCACCTCCGACGATTACGATTGGGTTACTACCTCGGGCTCGACGTACCGATATACCCACCCGACTCAGCTTTCAGCCGATGGCATTTATGTGAAGCATCTTGCCACTGATATTAAACTGGCGCCCTATTCCCTTATCAATCAATCGGGCAAAGCGTATGTCATTTTCGATCTTTCGAGTCTGCCGCTCGGCAGTTGTGAACTGGTAATAAACGGCAACAGTACCCTGACCTTCTATTATATAGGAGATGTAGTACCAAGAGGGACAATCGGTATTGTAGAGTTATTACTTTCAAGTACGATCGATTCGGAGTATCGAATCATAAAAACGGGGAATACGGTACCCGCAGTAAGCCCTGCATTCGTCATCAGATTACAGAATCGCCCGACGCTTTGGCGATATACCTTTCATCTTGAATCGAACAGCCCCCTCTCGATCGAGCTGGCCGGGCTGGACGACGCTACAAAAGCACAATTCCTCGATCATTTGAATGTAACCTCGAACGACCCGTCAATTACTTTCTTATTATCGTCGGCTTCGGAAAACGATCTGATCTTCTCTTCAACTGCCGCGATCGCTTTGCAGGAGCAATACAGGGTGTCAACTTCGGCAAGCGATCTGCTGCAGTTATCGTTACGAAAGAATATCGATCCGGCAACGCAGCAACCCGGCGATATTATCCGCACCGATCTGCCCTATCCCTCGACTTCTCTTCTTTCGACCGAGCATGATGCGAATAGCAATACCGATTTTATTTACTCAGATATTTTTCTAACACTTTAATCCAAATCACTATGTCAGTCAACCTAACTTATCCAGGTGTGTATGTAGATGAAGTATCGACATTAGCACCATCCGTTGCTGAAGTAGAATCTGCTATTCCAGCATTTGTAGGCTATACTGAGAAAGCTACCGGTCCGGCCGGCAGCCTGCACATGATCCCTACAAAGATATCGAGCTATTCCGAATATACTCTGTTTTTCGGAGGCCCGCCGACCGAGGCAGCAGATAGTGTTATCTTAAAAGCAACCGACGATGGCGCCGGCAGCTATACAATTACTGCGGCTGCCAATCCTGCTCATCAATCTAAAAATGTATTAGCCAATTCTATCCGCCTTTTCTATGATAATGGTGGCGGGGATTGCTACATTGTATCCGTCGGTACAACGCCTACCGATCCGGTCGCTGCAGATCTGGTGAGTGGTATTAGCCTTGTCGAACAGATCGATGAGGTAACCCTGCTTTCAGCCCCTGAATCCCAATTCACTACCTATACATCGGTCGTCCAGGCAATGCTTACACAGGCCGCAAAACTTGGTGACCGTATGGCCCTGATCGACCCTTCGACAATCACCGCTGCATCCGTCAGCCCATTGACAAGCGCTATTACCGCCGATGCCGATCTCATCAAAAATGCTGCAACGGCTACCGGTAAAGATCTTAGTTATGGCGCTGCCTACTATCCCAATCTTATTACCAGCTATCCGCTCAATGTCAGTGCGGGCTCATTAACATTTGCCGCCGATAGCCCGAGCCTTCATGGAATAACCGTTAGCACCTATCCTACTTCTTCAGCGGTCTATAAGCGGGTCGAGGCAGCCCTTGAATCCTGCTATGGCTATCTTCCGCCTTCGGCAGCAATTGCCGGTATGATCGCCCGCGTCGATGCAAATAAAGGAGTCTGGAAAGCTCCGGCAAATGAATCGCTTTCATCGGTAGTAACTCCTTCGGTATTGCTTTCCGATGCCCAGCAGGGAAATCTGAATATCGATGCAACTTCCGGGAAGTCGATCAATATCGTCAGAAGTTTTCCGGGCTATGGCACTTCGGTGTGGGGAGCCAGAACCCTCGATGGCAATGACAATGAATGGCGCTATATCAATGTCCGCCGATTCTTCATGGTCGTTGAAGAATCGATCAAGAAATCTATCCATTGGGCGGTATTCGAACCGAATACTTCTGCTACCTGGGTGAAAGTACAGGCCATGATCGAAAACTACCTGTTCCAGAAATGGAGAGATGGAGCCTTAGCCGGTGCTAAACCCGAGCAGGCCTACCAGGTAAATGTCGGCCTGAATAAGACCATGACTTCTATCGATATTCTCGAAGGGCGCATGATCGTCGAGATCAAGATGGCCGTCGCTCGTCCGGCAGAATTTATTGTCTTGCGCTTCGAGCAGATGATGCAGACGTCATAAGGCTGCGGTACTTTTTAAGATACATCCAATCATTTTAAATCATTACGATCATGGCAAATTATCCATTAACCGTATTCCATTATTACGTATCCTGGGGCGGCGATAATATCGGATTTTCCGAAGTAAGCGGCCTCTCACAGGAGCATCAGGCGATCGAATATCGCGACGGGCTCTTCGGCGGAACAACACTTCCCCTTCAGCGGCCGGGTCTGGCTAAAGCCGGGCACATCACGCTTAAGCGAGGGATGGTCGAAGGCAATAACGATCTCTTCGACTGGTTCAACAATGCCGGAAATCCGAACGTCGATCGCCGGACTCTTACTATCACACTGCTCAACGATGAGGATACGCCGGTCTTTGTCTGGACGATCTCTCAGGCCTGGCCGGTAAAGATCGATGGCCCGAGCTTAAAAGCAAGTGGCAATGAGATCGCGATCGAATCGATCGAACTAGTACACGAAGGGATCAAACTGGCTACTGCCTGATTATGCCTGCCTATATACCACCGACTGGTTTTCATTTTAAAGTAGAGTTCGTCGGTGTCACCGGTATGTCCGGTGACACCGAACAGCGCTTTCAAGAGGTCAGTGGACTAAGCTATGAAATAGAAACAGAAGAATTGAAGGAAGGCGGGGAGAATCGCTTTACCTATAAACTCCCGAAACGGGCCAAGTATACTAATCTTGTCCTGAAACGGGGGCTGCTCAAAGGCACTGCCTTCCTCGATTGGCTCAACTCGGCGCAGAGCACCTTCTTTATGGTGGCGCTCTATGAATTCAAGCCGGCCGATCTGATGATCACCCTTCTCGACGAAGCAGATGAAGCAGTAGCAATCTGGAATATCGTCCAGGCCTATCCTGTAAAATTTTCTACATCCGAATTCAAGGCCAGTGAAAATGCAATCGTCGTCGAAACGATTGAGCTGGCCTATCAATATTTCGAACGAAAATTATAAAACTATGCCGGTACAGATCAACGAAGTCATCATCAGAACGGTCGTCGATACCCCGGCGCCATCATCGAGTGGAGAATCTCGTCCGGCTACAACGACGATCTCTGATGAAGCGATCGCCGAGCTCATTTTAGAAATTATTAACGAGCAATCAGAGCGCTAAGATTATGGATATTCTAAGTGTAGGAGAAAAATTACTCTTTAATTTTAAAATCATTCCTGTATCCGATAAGAATGTTCCTATATTGAACCCGCTTAATGGTCTTCCATTTATAGCGATGTTCAATCCGGAGAGCATTTCTATAGAAGAAAATATAGAATGGGATACTAAGCAACCAGATGGTACCGAAGGTGCAGACCCAAAATTCAAGCACACAAAACCACGTTCCTTTTCCGTCGATCTAACTATAGATGGAACGGGTGTTAATACAAACGGAGTAAAAATACCAGTAACTGCTCAAGTTGTCCTTTTCCGCCAAGCCACTACGCACCTAGATGGAGAAAAACATCGTCCCAATTATCTTTTAGTTCAATATGGCACATTTATTTGTTCATGCTGTCTAGAATCCTCTACGGTTGAATATACAATGTTCGACATGTTTGGCTTACCAATCCGTGCCAAGATTAAGGCTAAATTTATCGAACGGACATCTGCGGCGCTTGGCTCAATCATAAATATGCTCTCCTCGCCTGATCTCACGCACGAGATAACCGTTCAGCAATGGGACATCCTTCCATTATTAACCTATAATACCTACAAAAATCAAGATTATTACCTGCAAGTCGCCAAGGCGAATAAACTGAAAAATTTTAGAAAACTGAAGGCAGGCTCAAAGCTGATCTTTCCACCTATTGCAAAACAATAATTACTTCTAACGATCGATCATGAGCTTAGATCAACTTGGATCGGGTTTTTCTTCTTCGATGGACGTTGCTTCGCAAACGATCCTCATTAATGGTTCGCCGCTGAGCGGAGAAATCCAGATCTCTCAGATTGTCGTTCGCAAGTCCTATAACAAGATCGCTTCGGCAAAAGTAGTATTGCTCGATGGCTCGACTTCCGATCGCGATTTCGAACAAAGTAATAGCAGTACCTTTATACCCGGCAATACTATTACCATCCAACTCGGGTACCATGGAAATGTCGAGACGGTATTCGAAGGCATTATTATAAGGCACGGAGTCAAAGTCCGCAATCAGACATCCATCCTGACCATCGAAGCAAAGGATACTGCGATCGCTCTTACTGCTGCAAGAAAGAGCGCTTATTATATCGATAAGACCGATAGTGATGTCATTGAAGAACTTGCCGGCTCTTTTTCTCCTGATGTAGATTCTACCTCGGTCTCTCACCACCAACTCATTCAGTATAATGCGACCGATTGGGATTTTATTCTGACCCGCGCCGAAGCGAACGGGATGCTCGTACTAACCGATGACGGTACGCTAATCGTCAAGAAGCCGGATACGACAAGCGATCCGGTGCTCACCATTACGTATGGCGATAACATCTACGAATTCGAAGCCGAGATGGATGCCCGCCACCAGATCCAGCAGATCACAAGTCATTCCTGGGATTATACTCAACAGGCCGTCGAGACATCCGATCCGGGAAGTTCGGATTATACCGAAAATGGTAATCTCTCGTCCGACGATCTTGCCGGTGTGTTAGCTGCCGAGGTTGAGCTTATACATGGCGGGCATCTGGAAGCCTCGCAGCTTCAGGCCTGGTCCGATTCATGGTCGCTTCGCAATCATCTTTCCAAATCGGTTGGACGGGTACAGGTCGATGGATCGTCACTTGTAAAACCCGGCACGATGATAAGCTTAGATGGAGTAGGCGATCGCTTCAACGGTACTGTTCTCGTGACCGGTGTTCTGCATCGATATGAAGGCCAATGGAAAACCGATATTCAGTTCGGCTGGCGCGACGACTGGTTCTATAAAAAAGAAGATATCATTGAAAAGCCTGCATCGGGGCTGCTTCCGGGTATTACCGGCCTGCAAATAGGTGTGGTGCTCGATGTCAACGATAGCGAGGGCGGCGGGCAATACCGTGTCAAAGTCTATATCCCTACTATTACTTCGAGCAATGAAGGCCTTTGGGCTCGTGTCGCAACGCTTGATGCCGGTTCGGATCGTGGAGTGTATTTCCGGCCGCAAGTCAGTGATGAAGTAATTCTCGGCTTTATCAGTGACGATCCGCGTGAGCCGGTCATCCTCGGCTACCTGCACAGCAAGGATAGTAAGAAATCCCCATTGCCCGAACAGGATGGTATGGAACAATATGGTATCGTCACCAAAGAAGGGATCAAACTCGTCTTTGACGATACCAATAAGCGCCTCTCGGTAACCGTACCAACCGGAGCCGGAGAAAAATCGCTTGTCATGAATAGCGATGCAAGCGCTATCGAATTGAAAGATGAGAATCAGAACAGTATCAAAATGGATGCTTCGGGAATAACTATTCAGGCAGGTACCGGAATAGTTACCATAAAAGGCACGCAGGTACTCATCAATTAACCATCAAAAGTTTTATGCCGCCAGCCGCACGATTAACCGACAACCACATTTGCCCGATGGTAAATCCGGGCCCTGTTCCGCACGTCGGGGGGCCTATTCAATCGCCCGGTGTACCGACGGTGATCATCGGCGGTATGCCGGCCTCAGTTGTCGGCGATATGTGTGTCTGTTCCGGACCGCCGGATAGCATTATCATGGGTTCGACCACCGTCATGATCGGCGGCAAACCTGCGGCAAGAATGGGAGATAATACGGCCCATGGCGGCAGTATCGCTATGGGATGCGCGACAGTACTCATCGGAGGATAATACACTATGGCAACAACCGATCGTTCGTTCTTAGGCAAAGGATGGAGTTTCCCTCCGGAATTCAACCGCGAATTCTACGGCGTGGAAATGCTCGCCGATGAAGCCGATGTCCGAAGCAGTATTCAGATCATTCTTACCACCATCACCGGTGAACGGGTCATGCAGCCGACGTTCGGATGCAATTTGCATCCGCATGTTTTCGATACGATGTCGGTACCGAACATTGCCATGATCGAAAAAATAGTGCATGATGCGTTAGTCTATCACGAGCCCCGCATCATCGTCGAACAACTTACCTCAACACCGGATGAGACAGCCGGAAAACTCGATATACTGATCCAGTATTCGATCATCCGTACGAATACTCGGTACAATTACGTCTTTCCGTTTTATATCAACGAAGCTACCAATATTGTAACATGAGCGATTGCAACTGCCATAGCGATACTATCATCCTTGACGGCTCAGGGCAACTGCAACGGTATCTCGCTGCCCTCGACCCCTCATTCGCCCCGATCGACGGCCGGTCGTTGGAAGACCTCTTAGTCTTTGCCAAGCGGTACGCGGCGCAAATTCGTTTTTACGATCTGCCTGAGCATAAGCTCCCACTGCCTGCCGATTCTACAAAGACCAACTGGAAAGAATTTTTCCGCAGAGATATGGCGGTGATCGCCGCTTCGATCGGCCTTGTCGATCTGAATGCTATCGAGCGCGAATACGCTCAGGTAAGCGAACAGTTATTGACGCATGCGACGCCATCGCTCTTTGCCGCTTTATTCAATCCGATCCTCGGAATGGCTCAGCGACTGGATAAATGGTATTCGATTGCCATTGCCGATAATCCGCTGCATAACGATCTCGAACTGGCTATCACCTCCAATTTAAAAGACCAGTTAACAAAAGCAAGGGCTTATGCCGCCGGCTATGCTATTATCAATCCCCTGCATCCCCTTACCCTTGATACCAATAGTTTTGAAAATACCGATCTCTGGGGCCTCAATGAAGCTATAACTCCGGATCCTTCTATTTATGATAATGCCGATCCGGCAAAACGGCTGATAGACGCTTCTCTTGTCATAAGCGATATTTTCAATGCCTTTTTTGCGACGCTTCAGGATCTCGTTACGGTAAAAGCGCAAAAATATCTCGAGTTTGCTCTGACTGCTTATCCGGCTCATCAGCCGCACATGGCGCTCTTCATCGCATTTCTGGAGATATTCCGTCATGCGCAAGATCAGATGAATGGCATCACGGGCCGGATGCTGGACTATTATTACAAGGATGTTCTGCAGTTAACACCAAAATCTTCAATACCCGATAAAGCCTATGTGGTCTTTTCGCTGGCGAAAGATGTAGCGGAATATGCTATTGCAGACGGTACGACGCTTAAAGGCGGAAAAGACGATAGCGGCAAAGACCTGATCTATCATACAACAAAAGAGATCGTTGCAAATCGTGCAAGTGTCGCCGCGCTCAAAACTATCTTTATCGATAAAACCAAAGACTCCGTTAACGGAGTACCGACGGATCTCATTAAAGGTATTTATGCCCGGCCTATCGCAAATTCAGGCGATGGTTTTGGGGCCGAGTTTAGCGATACAGTTAAGAAATGGCCGACCTTTGGTATCGGACATTCTATATCGCCATCATCCGAAGTTTATTCCGCTCCGTGGTGTAGAGATGCCATTGCGGCCGTACCACCGGAAACAGAAAATACCCAGATCGGCTTTGCCGTCGCATCACCCCAATTACTGCTTCAATCCGGAGCGAGGCTTATTTACTGGCGCCTGCCTGCTTTCGGACAATTATTTGCATCGCAAGCGGCGATCGAGATCTGGCTTAGCGGCGAGAAAACCTGGGTGCAGGCGACACGGGCCAGTGCCGATGATGAAAAAACATTGATCCCGCTATTAGATGCATTTCTCAAAGATGGGTTTAACGATCCGGTCACTGTAAACACTGCCACCTACTACTACCGTCCGGAAGAAACTGCTATCTATCTCTATATTCCGGCATCGGAGCAGGCTATCGTAAACTTCGATGCTAAACTTCATGCTCCCTATTCCTTTGCCACTTCGCATCCGGTAATGCGATTAATGGTCGGATCGGCAGTCGGGCTTTCCACAAAGTTCTTCAAAGACCTTTGCTATACCGGCACCGACGATAAAAATAATTCTCTTGAGCAATCGCTATACGTCCGGGTTGGGTCTATGCGCCAACCCTCACAATCTACCACGGGCACTTCAACGAATTCAACATTCCCGGAGACACCCGATGGCCTCACCCCGGTAGTGGTACAAACCGACAATGGTATCCAGGCAATCAACAAACCGTTCGATCCCTTTACCGCATACCCTCAACCGAATAAAACTTTTTATATTGGCAGTGAAGAAATCTTTAATAAACCGGTAAATCAATTAGCCGTCCGGTTAGATCATGTGCTGGAGCCAACTTCAAATCAGTACCAGGTAAGTGTGTTATATCGGAAGCAGTGGCTCGATTTCATTACTAATGGGCGTGATGGCCAAATACCAAACGGGATTCCAAGTCTTGAATTACAATCGGATTTTCTTTCAAAGCCAGTATCTTCCATTTCAAAAGTAGCACGGCTCGAAGCTAAAACTACCATGATCAACCCGGTAGTCTTAGACCGCCTCAACCCGATCACGGTCACTCAATGGGATCCGCAATCGACCGGTGGTTTCATTCGCATTCTGAATGCAAATCAAAACGATGGTGATGGTCCGACGATGATGGTGCGGAGCCAGGACAAAGCGCCAGTTCTGCAGATGAAGTCGGTATCGATCAGTTATTACTCAAAACTTGAGAAACTTCAGATCGGCATCGATCAGTGTTTTCATATTACGCCGTTCGGCAGCGTAGAGATTTCCCCTGTCACACAGTTATCGACCGATAAAACGATCAGTACTGAAAATGTCGCAATGTTTTCTCAAGCCGACGAGAAGGGCAACTATCTGCTTGTCGATGCAAAGGATCGGTTGCTTCCACAATTTATCTATTCAAGCCCGTACTCGGATTTTTCGAACGCACCCTTCACCTGCCAGACACTTGGTAGCTATCTGCATCCCACGGTACACCCAAAGACCGGGATCAACCAATATACCGGAGCGCCCCTTGTTTCGACCTCTGCGAACCCGATCGTTCAGGAAGAAGGAATGCTTCTGATCGGCATAGCAAATGCAACGGCCCTGCAGACACTCTCGCTGCTATTCGAGTTTGCCGATGGTACTGCCAAAGACGAAGATAGCGATGACACTCCAGAAATTCATTGGTCGTATCTGACCAATAACGAATGGCGGCCATTCCCGCATGAAAGTATTATGTCCGACGGCACCTATGGGTTTCAAACCACCGGCATCGTCGAAATCGAAATTCCATCGGATTTTACGACGACCGATACGATCGTAAGCGGCGGATATTGCTGGATCATGGCCAGTGTTTCCAAAGGTACCGATACAATACCTCAGCTTATCGATATTGTCGCGCAGGCCGTCGAGGTAGAATTTGAAGATAATGGAAATGCCCAAAGCCACTTCGATGCCGCATTACCTGCCGGAAGTATCACAAAGTTGGTATCGCCGATCTCACAGATCAGCAAGATAACCCAACCGTTCGAATCCTTCGATGGCAAGCATGAGGAAATTGGCAGTGAATTTTACACTCGCGTCAGCGAGCGCCTGCGTCATAAAGACCGGGCTATTACTCCCTGGGACTATGAGCATCTCGTGCTCGATCGCTTCCCGAGCATCTACCGGGTAAAGTGTATTACTCATACCGATCCAGATTGCTTGTGCCGTACGCATGTGGATAAGACAGGATGCTGTGGCTCTCAGGTGGCACCCGGCCATGTGCTTATGGTACCGATCTCGGACTTTAAGAACCGCACAAGCGGCGATCGGCTGCAGCCGAAGACCAGCCGAAAAGTAATGCTTGAGATCGAGGAGTATCTCGAAGAGCGGACTTCACCGTTCGTCCATGTGCATGTCAAAAATCCTGTCTATGAGCAGATCCTTGTTGCCTTCCGGGTGCAATTCAATTCCGGAGTGGATAGAGGATATTATCTCAAAGCGCTCAATCAGGAAATTATCGAATACCTGACTCCCTGGGCCTTTGACGAGCAGGCGGATGTCGGCTTCGGACGGAAAGTCTATGCTTCCAATATCATCCGCTTCATCGAAGGCCGGTGGTATGTAGATTTTATTACCGATTTTACTATGTGCGTCTGCACTTCCAGTTGCTGCCCGCCGGCTGCTGCAGATCCCTGCGATGACACTGTAACACTCACTAACGCCATGGGCATGGCCGATGGATGCGATAGCTGGGAAAGCTTGCTGAAGAAATACGGCAACTTCGAAGGCGAGGTTGTTGCTTCGCCCAGCACTTCGCGCTCTATCCTCGTTTCGGCTCCTCAACATATTATTCTTCCTTATGAAGAGGTATATGTTCTCACTGCCTGCGAAAAACGAAAACTGGCTGCCGAAGGCAAGGGCACCGATGCTACGCTTATCACTGCCTCGGCCATGACCAATATCTCCAAAGCAATGGTTGCCGATGCAATGATAGCCCGAAAACCTACAGCCGTTGCGGTAACCGCTTCGGCAAGTAAGCCGGTGGCGAGCGAGGTTGCCACACCGGTAAAAGCAGCAGCAAAGAAAGCTACCGTCAAGAAAACCATATCGAATAAAAAAACTAAATAAACATCATAACCACTATCCGATATGAGCAACGAACTTACTTTAATAAAATCGAATCCGCTTCTGCCGGCCGAAGATTATACCAATCTTCGTAAAGAGGGCAGGGATGCTATCGAGCGGCTCGGCCATGAACTCTGGGATAATTATAACGATTCCGAGCCGGGTATTACCATGCTCGAAGCAGTATCGTATGCCATTACCGATCTTGCCTATCGTATGGGGTTCGAAGTTAAAGACTTGCTTGCTCCCGAGCGTCTTACACCGACCACCTGGAATCAGATATTCTATACAGCCCGGCAGATCCTTCATAATAGCCCGCTCACCATTACGGATTGCCGTAAGCTGCTTCTCGATATTAAAGGCGTCCGTAATGCCTGGATAGAACCAAGCAAAGAATACGAAGTGCCATTATGGATAGATTACGCACACACAGAAACAAAGGTAGAGGACGATTGCGGCTGTTCTGACAAAAAAACGACAAAGCAGTGCTACGGTAAACTTACGCTGACACAGGAACATGTCGATCCCTGCCCCCCAACCGCCCTCGATCTGAAGATCGTCGAATTGGAAGGATTATATAATGTAATGATCGAGTACGAAGAAGATGTGCTCGATCAGGGTCAGCGTGAAGACGTTCGCCGTCAGGTATTCGCCCGTCTGGCTAAGCATCGTAATCTTTGTGAAGATATACTAAGTATTAATGCGGTAGAATACCTGGATTTTGGCATAGCAGCTTCTTTCGAATTAGAAGAGGATGCCGATCCCGACCGGGTACTTGCAGAAATATTTTTTGCCATATACTCATACTTTACTCCATCGATCCCTTTCCATACGATCGATGAGATGATCGCCGATAAAGGCTATAGTATCGATGAGATCTTTAATGGCCCGGCATTGAAGCATGGTTTTATCGACTCCGTAGAATTGGAAGCGACCGATCTCTTCCGGGATATTCACCTATCCGATATTCTGCATCTTATCGCAGATATCGATGGTATAAAGGCAATAACATATTTCCAGCTTCCTTTCGATATCAATACTCCTCCTGCTAAATCCGTACAGCAGTATTTTACCGAATGGGTTGAGCAACTCAAAGAACAGCGGAAAATAGCACGCATCGTCCCGACACTTTCACAGATCATTTTTTGCAAACAGCGGGAGTTCATCACCTACTGGATGAATAAGCCGAGCGATAGGCTCCCCGATCGTGTACTCAAGTTATTCAAAGATAAAAAAGCCCTTGAACGCAAATACCGATTGATCGGCCACGAGGTCGATCTGCCGGTGCCAACAGGCGAATATATGGAGCTGGAAAATTATTATCCGGTCACGTACTCGCTGCCGATGAACTATAGTGTAAGCGAACGCGCCGGTATGCCGCCGGATACCGATCCGATCGGAAAGATCAAAGCACTGCAGTTAAAAGGCTTTCTGATGTTCTTTGAACAGTTACTGCTCGACCATCTCGTGCAGTTGAATAATCTTCGCAATCTTTTTAGCTTCGATGATTCGGTACACCGGACCTATTACACCAGAGCCTTACGGGAAATCGACGGGCTGACCGATCTGCTCGTTGATTATGGTAATCATCATAGCCACCCGCATTTATCTCCGCAGCAGATCGAGCAAAAGATCATCCACGATTTTGAGAGCGCTCTTCATTCGATCGTAGAACCGCCGGCCGTATTCGACGAACGCCGCAACCGGTTTCTGAGCCACTTGCTGGCACGATTCAGCGAGGATATGAGCGGCTATGAATCGATCGATCGTTCATTATGGAGCCCCCATTCCGGTGAACGCTATATAACAGATAAGATCCATCTTCTAAAAGATGGCGAGTACTATAAGATCAGCACCAACCGTGGTGTCGGATACGATTATACCCAGCAATCGATATGGGATACCGGTAATATCTCGGGCGCCGAACGAAGGATCAGCCGCCTGCTTGGTTTCGATACCGTATCGCGCCGGACGTTATCGCCGACATTTATTATTTCGGAGCCTGAACTGGTTATCGATCCGACAACCAAACAGCAGGTGCCGTTCGTCGATCCCGATGGCCATCATCATAATATCATTAAAATTCTCGATCCTTCAAACGAACAGACGATTCTTCTGACAAGCAAAAGCGTCGTCGATGGCTGCTGCACTCAGGAGCTTACCGATAGCATTATCGAATATGCTTCCGATAAAAAATATTTTCGTTTTGACGATGAATTGCAGCCGGGAATTCGGACTTCGGCCTCGAAGGTCGGGAAATTTTCATTCCAGTTGTACGATGGAACAACCGAAGATGCGACAATGATCGCCTCAAGCCCCCACTATCGTACCAAAGAAGAATGTATGGAGGCCTTTAAGACATTGGAAGCGGCGATTGCTCTTATTAATAAGAACGAAGGCTTCCATCTTGTCGAACATCTATTATTGCGTCCGAAGCTCGATATCGAACAGGATGAGTACGATAACCGGATAAACCCTACGTTGCTCGATGTCTGTCTGGACGATTGCGATCTCGGCCGCGGACTTAACGAATATACCGAAATCCCGATCTGCAAAAAAGAAGTGATCCGTATCCCGGCTGCAAAATGCTTCGATAATAAGCCCTGGGAGCTGCATTACTTCCTCTATGATCCGAAAACGAAGACCTACGGTACCAGAACATTCTTGTATCAATCTATCTCAAGCGATAGCAGTGAGGCCGTAAAGCTAACCTTCGCCCGTTATGAAAAATTAACACAGCGGGTATTCGATCTTGCCGAGTTTGGCTCCGAACGCGCTAACTACACTATCGTATCGAACAATGCGACCCCGGCCAATTATAGTTTTATCATTCACGGAAGAAACGGCGAGGTACTCGCTCAAAGCGAGTATCTGTTTACCTGGGATCCGGCAGATAAACCCGGTCATCCCGCTAAAGCAGACGATACACTGGACATCGAATATGTGATCGCCGCCCTTCAATCGTACTTCGGATTTCAGCAGGATCTCTACTGTGAGGCAGACGCTTGTGATAATAACGAAGACCCCTATTCTTTCCGTACGACTGCAGTCATTCCCTGTTGGCCGCAGCGCCTTCGCGATAAGACCTTCCGTCATTTAGTGGAGAAAACCATCCAGCAGGAATCCCCTGCCCATGTCCATACTCGTATCGTATGGGTTGGTATCGATGAAATGCGACGGTTTGAAACAGCCTATGCCGACTGGCTGCAGGAAATGGCGCAAACGGAGATGCCGAGCTATGAAAAGACGAACCCGCTTATAGAAGTGCTCAATACGCTTAAACCGTGCGGGCCTTGTGAAGATGAGTGTGCGTAATCCATAAGCAGCAGATGACTCATACGATCAATACATTGAAACTGGAAGTCACTTGCCCGAGCGAGGAAGAAGCATTCGCTCTTCGCACGACGCTTTCGCAGAACCTGGCTTCTGAAGTTTCAATGGCGCTCGAGGAGGTTTGCGCGGATCGTATCGGTGACGATGAATGGATACTGATCGATAAACTCGAGATAACATTAGATCGGTTCAACGCCGCGACATTCTTTTCAGAATTCCCGGCCAGCCTGCGCCGTCAGTTAGAACAGGAGCTCTCGAAAGCTTTTGCTTCGCGTGTTTCGAAACGCGGACAAGGTTCTATGGACATTTCGGTACTACCGCTTGTCATTTCCTTTCTGCGATTCGGCACCTTCCCCTGGTGGGGCGAATCGCTCGGCAAGAGCATCGACGAGCTCATCAAAGAACTTCTTACCGCGGAGCCTCAGGCATTTCAGGCTTTCCTGATCGATAACCGTTTTATAGCTCCCATCTGGAAACGGATTGAGCTGCAGCTTACCGACGGAAGAAAACAAGAAATAATAGAATTACTGCCCGAATTGCAGGAAGTTGCTAAAGAACTTATTGCACTGGCAATTACTGCTATTACGGCTATTATTGCAACAGATACGAAGACTGCTCCTGCCAATAGTACCATACCTTCAGCGATACAGGAATCTCTTCGTTCTGTTATCCTCTCGCTGGTACTTTCCGAAGTGCCGGGCATTTTTGCGGCTGTGGATCGGAAAGCATATGCCGTAAATCTTTTTAAACAGATGGAATATAGATTGAGTGATGTAACTTCGGCAGCTTCGAGAGTCGATACTCACTCGATCATTCAATCGGTATTATCGTCCGCTTCCGGAAGAACGATCGAACTCGGCATCCAACTCGAAGGACAGGCCAGCCTGACTCATGCACTATCATCTTCCGATACGATGCCAAACGATACTTCACCCGACGCCATGGCTATGTTTTCCAAAGAACAGAATGCAGGTATCACCGAAGAGCAGAAGTATATCGTCCGGCGCTCGGGCATTGCTCTGCTTGCACCATTCCTCAAGCCGTTATTTACTCATACGGGCCTGCTTCAGGAATCGAAATGGGTTTCGCATGAAGCCCAATACCGCGCAGTGCATTTGCTCTACTTTTTAAGTACCGGAATGCAGTACCCGCCCGAGCAGGAAGTACTGCTCGAAAAGATCTTTTGCGGCCTTCCCATGGAAGAACCTGTCCCAAGGATAATCGATCTTACAACGGAAGAAACCGCCGAATGTGAATCGTTGCTTCGGGCAGTGGTTCAACATTGGTCTGCGTTGAAAACGACATCGATAGCAGGATTGCGGCAGGCTTTTTTACAGCGCGGTGGAATACTCATGCGAAAAGGCAGCGATTGGAATCTTGCCGTAGAACGGAAAACGCTTGATGTACTTCTCGATCAGATCCCCTGGGGATTTTCGACTATCGGCTTTCCATGGAACAGGTATTTGATCTTTGTACAGTGGTAATATCTTCTATGGATACCGAGCCAACTATCTTATCCAATAGCGTCGAACCAATCGACCTCGTGGCAATAAATGCCGAAGCACTCAGCAATGAACTGAGTTGGTTCACGAGAGTAATCCATTCACGACTGTACACTTATTTCCCGAGCGAACAGATAGCAACGCCTGCAGAACCTCAGCGGGGCTGGCTCGATTCGCTGTTGAAAACCGGTACTGCTCCACCGCAATCGCAAAAGCTACTGCCAAGAGGAGAAGCAACCGATCCGGCCTCTATTTCCGCGCCCGATCTCAGCGACGATCATTCTATCTATGCCGAATTCGTAAAGTATTATAAACTGTCACCGGACGAACGCCTGCTGTTAATGCTGGCAATCACTCCGCATATCCAGCCGCACCTGCTCGATGTCTTCTTTTCGATCAATAAAAGTTTAGGCAGAGGCTACACCGAATTCGGTGGCATCACTACTTCCAGGCAAAGCGGATTCATCCCCACCATTGAAACAGCACTCTTTATATTGGCTGGCAATGATCTGCACCGGCGCTTCCAGTTATACCGTTTATTCGAGCCGACTCACGTACTAATAGCGCATGGCATTCTGGTTCTCGATCCCGGGCTATCGAGGGAATCGTTTTATAGCAGTACGATCTCCATCAGCGAAGAATATATCGATTACTTCACTACCGGCACTCTTCGCAAGCCGCAATTCAGCATGGACTTTCCTGCTAAACGCCTGACAACTCAAATGGAGTGGGACGATCTTGTCATCGATGATTATACAGCCCGCCAGCTCGAAGATATCCGCACCTGGCTGCTGCATGGCCGCACCCTGCTTGACGATTGGGGATTAAGCAAGAAAATAAAACCCGGATATAAGACTCTCTTTCATGGCCCGCCCGGTACCGGCAAAACCCTTACCGCCGCATTACTTGGCAAACAGCACGGGCTCGATGTCTATCGGATCGATCTTTCGATGGTCATTGATAAATACATCGGCCAGACGGAAAAGAATCTCGAAAAAGTATTTAGCAAGGCAGAAAATAAAAATTGGATCTTATTATTCGATGAAGCCGATGCGCTCTTCGGAAAGCGAACCAACATTTCCGATGCACACGATAAATATGCTAATCAGGAATGTGCGTATTTGCTTCAGCGTCTCGAAGATTACTCGGGGCTCGTGATCTTGGCTTCCAATATGCGCTCTAATGTCGATGAGGCTTTTACCCGCCGGCTTCAGACGATCATTCATTTCCCCAAGCCGCTGCCACAGCAACGCCTGCGCTTGTGGAAGAATGCATTCAGCGCGCAAAGCATACCACCCTCGCAGGCCGATCTCGAACGCCTGGCAAAGCAGTTCGATCTTTCGGGGGGCGCTATTATGAACGTCGTCCAATATGCATCGCTCATGGCGCTCAATCGAGGCGAGACCGCCATCGCAACCCAGGATCTTATCCAGGGAGCAACCAACGAACTTCGCAAGGACGGAAAAACCATTTAAGAATAGCCATGCACGAAACTCCGACACGGGCTACTTCTTCAGCAGATGCCGATCTCTCTGCCGCATCTTCTGTAGGCACTATTGTGCAGCGAAAGTTATCCATCGGTGCAGAAAACGATCCGCTCGAACGCGAAGCCGATACCATGGCCGATATGGTGATGCGCAAACCAGTAGGCACAAGTATTCAGCGCAAATGCACCGGATGCGAAGAAGAAGATAAAAAACTTCAGCGCAAATCTATTACTCCATTTATCCAGGCCAAAGGCAGTGGCACAATGGTTGCTGATAGCGGCATTTCCTCTCAGATCGCCAATACCGCCGGCAAAGGAAGCCCCCTTTCTGCACCTGCTAAAACATTTATGGAGGATCGGTTTGAAAGAGATTTTTCAAATGTAAATATTCATACTGGTGATTATTCTGTGCAATTGAATCGGCAGTTGAATGCACAGGCTTTCACCGTCGGCAATAACATTTATTTCAATGAGGGGAAGTATGCCCCTGAATCTGAGAGTGGCAAGCACTTACTGGCACATGAACTAACCCATACATTACAGCAGTCTAAAATAATTTACAGAAAAAAATGCAATAGTACTACAAAGGCTGCTGATGTTATTAAAAGTCATACCGTAGATAAAACGATTATCGAAAAACCGGGGGACAAAGTAACATTTACGGTAATATTAAACTGCACTCCTGTTGACATAGTCCCTACTGCATTAGTAGATAATTCGACAAACAAAGAGTTTTCACAAGAAAATATTGATTTAAAAGGTGCAACTGCATTCAAAAAAGAATGGGATGGTAAAAAATATTTCACAAATGTTGGTTCTTATATCGAAGATGGAGAATATATACATAAATTAAATCCTATTAAATACGCATACCTACATGGCAAAGATTTAAAAACAAGCACTCATAAATCTCCATCGGTAACTGTAAAAGTAAAATCGTCTATTGGTTCAAGCGGGGAGCTTCAGCACAACACCCCTGAAAATATTAAGCATCTTGCTATAATTATTGTGTCGGAAATGGAGGAAGGAAATCAGAAAGAGAAAGAGACTATAGCATGGTGTGTAAGAAATCAAATGTATCGATTGAACACCATGGATATACTAAATGCAAAGTCTGCTTTTCATGATGCTTACGATAAAAGCAAGACTAATGCGAATGCAATAAAAATTGCAACCGATATTTTATCAAAACCAATGAGCGATGATTTTACCAGCGGCGCTATAAAGTGGTTTTCACCAAAACGTATGCCCGGAAAGGAAACCACCGGCTACGATTGCGGTGGGGGCATACATGTAATAACTGATTTTGAAAGTAAAAAAAATGCAAGTAGATGTTTCCCCGCATTTTCAAAATCAATGACAGAAGTGACTATTTCTGGCGTGAGAGAGTGGTTTCTTAAAATTTACAAGCTATAGTATTACACCAAGCAATTCACATAAGTAAGGACTATCTATGATACAGTACCATCTACGACAATATCAAACATCGAGTGTGAATATACCATCCAGCTATTGTATTCTATTTATTGCATTCTACTCTTTCTTTGCAATAAATCCCCAATGTTTATTAGCCCAACAGCCGCCCCCATGCAGCACCGATTCGATAGTGCTTAATACCGGCTACTCACCCGGCACCAAAGCCTTTCTTGGTAATAATGCACTCGATAGTAACTGGGTGCTTGCCAGTGCTCCGACTGAAAGCACCGTACCCACTCCTTCGGCAAGCAGAGTGCAGATGGTTACCAGCAGTGGTAATAGATTTGAAGGGAGAATAATCCAACCGCAGGCGCTTACAGCAGCAACTATTCCTGCTACAGCCAAGCCGTTTATCTACCAACGGTTATTTTGTATTCCGGCAGCAGTCGATTCTATTCATCTTGATATTCAGCTTCTTTCCACTGTCGCTAATAGTGTATTCTTAGATGACACGCCAATCACGATGACGCAGCGTCCGCTCGATGCTATTGGTTCATTTAGGATTATTTCTACTTTCGAAAAGACCGTTCCACTTACGAGAAATATTCTGAATATTCATACGTTATCTATTAAGCTCGGCGCTGTCAATCAATCGTCACAGGCAGCTATCCTTCTGGCAGGTAGTATTACTTCGACCAGGCCTAATGCTGCTCTGCGTCCTTTCACAAGTGATACCTGCTGTAATACTTTCTCTTCGATCCAGGGACATCTATACAATGATAAAAATTGCAATGGGGCGATCGACAGCATAGAACGAACTTTACCAGTAGAAGGGTGGGCCGTCAGGTTATTACAGAATAATACCGTCGTAGGAACATCAGTAACAGATTCAACTGGGCTATACCATTTCCCTAAAGTATTTCCGGGCAGCTATTCGATCATGCCGGGTTCGTCAGCGGAATGGAATGTTACCGTACCCACCGGTGGGAAATACAATGTAGTCCTTTCCCCGAATACGTTCTTCGATAGTACTTTTGGTGTATGCCGGCAGCTATGCGATTCGCTTACTCGCGGCACACTCGATTCGGGCTGTTGCCTGTATCACATGCAGGTGGTAAATGTAGTAGGGACACCGATCTCGAAGATCAGGTATTCCTTTGGGAGCGCTTCGATAAAATCGTTGGTGACAACTCCGGCATTTAGCTCCTCGGTACCGACACAAGTCTCTCTTAGCTCAAGCGGCATGCTGACCTTCAATCCTCCGGTTACCGGCAATATCCTCTTAACCCTGCAAGCGCTTCCGGTCGTCGCCAATAGCGCCGTTACTCCTTCTCTCACTATTTATCATAGCAGCGGCGATTCATGCTCGCTCTCTGCTTCTTATACCTGCGATCATTCTCAGCAAAACGATTGCGATAAACTGACTGCCACAATGTACCGGCAGCAGAACATCGATTACAATTATATCGAATTTGTAATCACCAATAAAAAGCTTCCCGCTTCTCCGATATGTTGGGTAGATATTTTGTGGTCGTCACCACTACCTGCTTCCTATTCTGGGGGTAGTTTGCAGGTAATTCCTAATCAGCGACCACTCTTTACCTATCCCTATACCAGGATCCCAATAGCCCCTGCAACGTCGTTCAATCCGGGAGCCAATAGTATTCGATTTAATCTGGGGGTCAATAATACTCTTGGCTGGGGCGGGACGGTTTCTTTCGTCGTCCATCATTGCGATGGTTCGACCTGCACGCTGAACTATGGGCCGTGTCTATGGATGCCACGGCCATAAGCAGATAAGACTTCAATAGCTTTTCACCGGGAGGCTGCTATTCCCGAGCAAAGCGTCATATCGCCGGAGCCGATACAAGCGCAAACTGCTGCGAAGCAGGAGCGTACGCCCGATAAGAAAAATACGCAGCCGGGTGGCATCGTCCTCGATAGCCTTCAACGGTTACCGATGGGCTCGAACACGCCGCGCAATGGATCCACCGGTACCACTACTTCTCTCAAACGGCCCGACCAACAGCCATTTCAACCGGTACGCCCGTCGGAAAAAATAAATACCGCTTCTACCGGAACAGAAAGTCAACCGAAGACCGAACCGAAACAAAGCGATACCCGCCCGACCAATACACCGTTAAAAGACTCAGGCTCACCGTTACCGGCATCTGCTCAACAACCGGTCTCGGGAACATCGGCTCCGGATTCTACTACGAGAAAAAACTCTCCGGTGCAAAGCACGGGTGGTGCAGTAAAGCCTGCGGGTGGAAGTGCTCTCCCAAAAGGCGGCGGCCCGGCAGCACCAAAACAAAACGGGTTAGCAACAAAGCGTGAGAAAGAACAGAAAGAACCGGTCATCACTGCCTCCGAAAATCCGGGCGATGTTATCGGGCAATTAAAACAAACGCCGGTTACCGAATTACCTGCCGCCTTCAATGCTGCACAAGCAGCGAGCAGCGAATCGTTTTCAAAGCAGCGAGATTCGGCGAATTCTAACATCCCGATTGTTGATTCGGCAACAGGAAGCGCAGCCAACAAAGCCTCAGCAAAGGGAGCAAAAGTAACAGCAGCCTTTAAACCGGCATCGGAAAAAAATAGCTTTGCCGGCAAAGGAGGCTTTGTTGCTCCGAAGATCGAAGCACCGGCGATCGCCGAGAAAAAACTTCCTCCTACCAGTTTAAAACAATATCAGGGTTCAGGGGCTTCCGGCAACGACGATGCCGTTGCAAAAAACGCTCAGCAGGAGCTGAGTGCCGTTCATCTGCCCGCCGAAGATATACCGACCGATCTCGGACCCGCACCAACACTTGATCTTAACGGTGAGGCTGATCCGAATAATCTCGCAACCGAACGCGCAGCACAGGAAACGGAAGTAGCAACGGCGAAAGCAGAGGCAGCAAAAGAGATCTCTAACGATTTCGGCGAGAACAGCATCATTAAGCCGGTGTCTCATGAACTGCTTCGCTCTTCAGCTGCAGCTCCGGGTGTACCGTTCCAACCGAAAGCTGCATTGCCCGCAAAAGGATATGGCCCTGCCGCGACTCAGGCCGATGCCGGAATGGCTCCTTTTCTTAACCGGCAGATCGGCCAGTACCAGGATCAGTATGATCAGAAGCAGGCCGAATATAATCAGAAGCTTGAGACTGAACGGCTTTCAACCGAAACGAAGATCGGCAACGAACAAGAGCGCTCGCAGGATTCTCAGATCGAAGCACAGAATAAAGCACAAACAGAAGTAGCATCGCAGCGCGAGCAATGGCGCGGAGAGCTTGATAAAGCCGAACAGGATTTTCAGGCAAAGGCCGGCACTGCAGCCGAAGAACATTACGGCAAGATCGAAACGGAAAAACGTACCGGCGACGAAGCCGTTCAAAGACATTTTTCAGAAGCCAACGCTCAGGCCGCACAGAAAAAACAGGAAGCCGACCGCGACGCGGCGGCGGAAAAACAAAAGACGGAAAACGAGAGCCAGGGCTTTTGGGGCTGGCTGGCCGATAAAGCTTCTGCGGCTATTAACGCTCTTAAAGACGCCGTTAATTTTATCTTCGATAAACTGCGTGCCGCCGTTAAATGGATATTCGAGCAGGCAAAGAAGCTGGCATTGGAAGCACTGGAGCTTGCAAGGAAAGCGGTCGTAGGTCTTATTAAAGCATTCGCAACTGTCCTGAAAGGATTAGTAAGCATTGTGCTTGCCGGTTTTCCCTCCCTACGCGACCGGATCCTCTCGAAGATAGACGAAGCGGTCGATGTTGCGGTCACCATAGTCAATAAAACATTCGATACGTTTAAGAAGGTGGTTAGCGCTCTTATCGACGCCATGGCCGCTGTCGTCGATACGCTGCTTGCTGTCGTTCAGGAGTTTTATAATATCTATCTCGATGCCATCAGAATACTCACGGTGGGCATCATCAAGGTCCTTGAGTTTATCCTCGATATTCAAAAGCAGTACGAAACCTTCAAAGCAATGATCGATGGCTTTCTGCTCATCTGGGATCATCCTGAAATCCTTGAAGAGAAGGCCAAAGAATTTCTTACTCCTTATATCGAGAACATTCCCGATTCCACGACAGGCGAGTTACAGAAAGCGCTTGCCCAATTTGGTCTTGCCTCCGCCAAGCATATTTCCGGCATCTTAAAGTACCTTACACCTTCTATTAATCACTTACTGGCAAATTGGTGGTCAGAAGCGAAAAAGATGATCTGGTACCTTATCTGGCCATTCGCCGAGGGAAGCCCACTATGGACCGATGCACCTAAACTATGGAAGCTTGTCCCTGAGATATGGAATAATTTCTGGGCAGGAGAATTCAGCAAAGCGACCGATGGCTGCCTTGAATGGATGCAGGCTCTGAATATGACGGTAGGAGCCTTTGCCGGGTGGATCGTCATCGGCGGGGCTGTGGTCGGTGCTATTATTGGTGCATTCTTCGGCGGGGTCGGGGCGATCCCCGGAGCGGGAGCCGGCTTTGAAGTCGGTGTTGCCATTGGCGAAGGCATCATGGCCTCGATGATTGCTACCGAAAGCGCTGTACTCTTAAAAGCGGCTTACGATCTTGCTACTACAACTGACGATGGAGTTGAATCACCGGTCGAACCTTCGAAACCAACCGGAGTTGAAGAAGAGACCGAAGCCGGCAAAGAAGCGGAAAAAGGCCCGCGCCAGTATTCGAGCAACGACGTAAAAACCGGCCGCGATCGTATTCAATATGCCTATCAGCGCATTGCCAATAGCGGAATAACCCTGGGGATCATGGTTGCACTGCTGATCCTTGGCGCCATCGGCGGCAAGATCGCTCAGGGTCTTATGAGCCTTGTCCGCAAACTTGGTTCGGCGCTCGGAGAGGCCTTCCCTGCCGCCGCCGAAGGGCTAAGTAAGATCGGCAGTGTTTTAAAAGAAAGCAAGGTTGGCAAAGGAGTAACAGAAGCTGCCGAACAATTCGAGTCGGGAAGAAAGCCGGTTCGGGAGAAAGTCGATGCATTCAAAGAATCGGTGGGGCTCAAATCGAAAAAGCCAAAGGTAGAACCGGACGAAAAACCCTTACCCAAGAAAACTGCTATCGATACGGAAAAGCCTCCTCAAGAAAAGCCGATGATCGACGGACAGGAAAAGCCTACCCGAGAAAATCCCATGATACATGATGATGGGAAAAAGATCATAGACACCGAGAAAAGTGTTGATGGTAAGAGGAAATTAGAAATTACAGAGGAAGGTGAATGCCTGGTTTGCGCCTCCCCTTGTGAAGAAATACAAAAAAAGTATAAAGTAGAGCTTGATGCGAATAAAGAACTCCGCAATGAGCTGGATACTATAATGAAAAGCTCGGACCCTGCAGAGCTTAAAACCGAGCAATACCAACAATTAGAAAATAAGCTTGCTAAATTCAGAGAAGAGCAGGCAAAAATCGGTACGTATGATACCAAGATCCGTTGGGGTATACAAGATGTGGACGCACGACCGTTCGAGGATAAGGGATACTGGGGAAAACGAACTGCTCAATCCAATCCTCGGGTCGATTCCTTTGAACGAAAAATTAATCCCAATAATGAGAGTTTTTATGTACCCCATCCTAATGGCGGGTATGTTCAATTTGAGAATCTTTCTGCCAGCGCCCTACAGGACGGAAAATTGATCCTGAAACCAAGCCAATCGTTTTATAATGTATTCGATAGGCCCGGTTTTGCAGCTGATAGCGTAGTAAAAGAAGCTACGCGCCAACTTCAGGCTGCTGCCGCTAAAGGCCTAACGGTCGAATGGCTCGTTTCAGATCTTAATACTGTTCAGCAGCTACAGAAGTTTTTTGCTCAAAAGAATATTAATATCACTGTAAAATATTATCCGGAATGATTACATTGTTATCCGAACACCAGTATGATCAAGCCCGTACGCTTGGGATATCTTCTTCCGTTAACCCTCAATTGTTATCCGATCCGGAAGTTGGCCCTGCGCTCGAGAAATATCTCTTATTGAACGAACATCCCGACGCTTTCTCCGCAAGCACTATAGAGTTGTTCTTCAATAAATATTATTGGTTTCTGACCTTTGTAAAAGCACATACCAATAAATATGGGTTCGATGCCGGACTGGAACAACAGGCCTTTCAATTACTTGAAGAAGGCCAATTGATCGATAACTTTGATTGGAATACTGCCGAAGAAATTCACACTGCAGTAAATGGGAATAAGCAATGAAGTTTTTCTACTTTATCATCTGCCATGTTTAACTCAACCATTCTCGATGTCGCTATAAGCCTGGTGTTTGTGTTCCTTCTCTTTAGCCTGCTTTGCAGTGCTATTAAAGAGCTGATTGCCGGCATATTTAATCTCCGGGGAAAGATGCTCGCCAAAGGCATCAATTCTCTGCTTAGCGGATTATCGTCGCACTATAACCTTCCGCTGCCGCTTCCGAAAGCCGATATCGGCAGTGAAGAGTTTGCTGCGGCGTTGGGGGCGGTCAGCGGAGCGCAGCCCGTAGCAAAACGCGTAATGGAAAGTACGGTTGTCACTTCCCAAACTTCAAAAGGAGTGTTCGGGGGAATAAGGATGCCTTCCTATCTTTCCGATGCCGATTTTTCTGCCGCGCTGCTTCATACCCTGTTCGGCACGCAGGCGATCGGTGCGACATCACTTACGTCGGTAAAAACATTTTTTGAAAGCAGTACCCTTTCCGATGCTACGAAAGCGCCGTTACTGGCCTTTCTTTCGCAGATCGATCGAGGGAAAGATACGCTTCAGGAAAATATCGCAAAATGGTATAACGACGGAATGGACCGGGTATCGGGTTGGTATAAGCGGCAGGCGCAATGGATATTACTGGGGATTTCGCTGGTCGTCGTTCTCGTCTTTGGCCTGGATTCGATCGACCTGATGAAGCGCATCTATCATGATGAGCCGCTTCGAAATGCTATCGTAGCCTCATCGGCAAAATCAGTACCGGGCGATTCTGTTGCTTACGAGCAATACCAGGCTGTTTCTTCACGCATTGATGAACTGAAACTACCGATCGGCTGGCCGGTACCGGTCGATCTGGCATCGTCATCGTTTTGGAATGTGGTACTGGAAAAATTACCGGGTCTGCTCATTACCGCTCTGGCGCTATCGTTCGGTGCGCCATTCTGGTTCGATGTCCTCAATAAGATTATGAACCTGAGGCTGAGTGGCAATAAGCCGGAAAAAAGTACGGCCTCATCATGAGGCCGTCGTACACTTAAAAGAACTCGGATTTATCGACGATCACGATATTACCGACATCGTCCTTGTATTCTTTACAGACATCCTGGAACCGGTACGGATCGTTCATCAACATATCGATCGGCGGCCGGTTGGCATCGTAGATCTGGCGGATCTGAGCCATGGTATAAGCCGGGCTCATGGTATGTACCAACGACAGCGAAAGCATCGCCATCAGGTAATCGTCGGTTTGGGTTAGAATTTGAGAGTCACTCATTGGATTTACGTTATTTAGTATATACTCAGAAACGTACCGTAAAAATACCCTGTGACATGTATTCTGTAAAACTCATTTCCCCACTAATTCTTTCTTTTGTCCGAAAACAGCTCATAACTCGGAAAGAATAATAGTCCAGAGACGTTCGTAAGGATAGAATTCCATAGCCCCGAGTACCTGGCCCGGAGCGGTAAGGCGCTGGTATAACTCTTCTGTCCGCTTTTCGATGCGCTCTTTATTGAAATCGTTCGAGATCACACTTCGAAGCATCTTTAAGAAAATAGCTCCGCGTTCGTATTCCACCGCCGATTTCAGATAACGGACGCAATAATTGTTGAGCGTTTTTTGCAGCTTCAGTACGCGGTCATAGCGCTCTGTTTTTATTGTCCAGATGGTTTGAAGGATAAGAATAGCAATATTCGCCCCGGCTTTATCGAGCGAGTAGATCGGCACTTCATTGAGAAATGTATATAACTGAAAGATCCGGCTATTATATTGATCCGGTGGAAGGGGTTGCTTTTTGGGTAAGATATATAATAGGAATGCCTCATAGATCTTCCATTCCTCTTTCAATCTATCGGGCTGCAACGCAAACCGTTCATGAGTGGTAACGGCATCGAAGATACGAAGCGCTTTCTGCCAATTTTCGGCGTGAAAGGAGATCTGCAAAGCGAGCGTCTGGAACGCAAACCAATTATTCTTTCCTGCAGGAATCAACGTAATACATCGCTCGATGACTCGTTCGGCCTCCTCATAATTCCGGGTGTACAGAAGTGCCTCTGCTTTTGAGACCAGAAATTCAGCCGTCCTGACGTTTTCGATAAAAGTATAGTTAGTGTTAAAGAACTCCTCTATCTCATCGCAAATCCTTATGGTCTCGCTGAAATTTCTGCTTATCTGGCTGCGGAGAATATTGAATCGGTAATAATTCAGGATTACTTCATACGAAGGAGTTCGCTCTTTAAGTGCCTGCATTTCCGGCGCTACTTCCTCGGCCTGCTGTATCAATAAGGAGTGCGTAGCTTTCGAGCGAACGAAGGGAAGCGAGAACGATTCATGGATCTCGTATGAGCGAAGCTCGTCCTGTACCGATAGGCGCAATCGGTTGATCTCTACAATACTATCTTCATGATTCTTTCTTTCACCAAGGTACCAGTAGTGCTCGCGTAAAATTTGCCACAACTGAAGCTGGATGGTAATAGCGGTATATTCCTCGGCCTTTAGCAACAATCGTTTTGTAAGCCGGATAGCAAACGTCCGGGCACCGAACATCAGGAGCTTTTTAATGACAAGCAGCTCTTTTTCCATCGAGAGCAGCGCTATGAAATAATGAATGGAATGATATTCCGGCTCCGAAACAAGCAGATCGGCCAGGAGCTTATTCTTTAATTTCGATTTTAGTACCTGGTAGCCGTTGGATTTTGCCGATGTTCCATAGAGGTCTTGCGCTGCTTCTTCATCGCTTTTATACTTGCCGGAAAGCGTATTCTTATAGAGGACATCCATTAACGATTCCGAGCGATTTTTATCGCTTGCATCGAGCGTCTTCGGCTGAGTGGTTGTTTGAAGAATTTTCGCTAACGCTTGTATCTCATTCATAGGCAGAGAGAATGAAGATCAAATTCTTTCAGTCATAGTATCCCGTACTAAGTTTCGCAAGGCTTCAAAAGTTCAATGCATTATAACCCGCTGTCTTTTCCAATGAATCTGAAGCCGAGATACCAGTAAGATGAATGCACCGGTACCGGTCGGTTCAGATCGTCAGCTAAGGATTCATGCCCGAGAAAGATATTCATCGCGGCCGCAGCGCCGCTGAATTCTGCTCCAAGTTCGGCCCGGCTATTGACAGCTATCCTATTATATCCATTGAAAGCCGATGCTATCGCCGACGCGCGAATATAAAGCGGCTTAACGATTAAAAATTTAAATCCGGCCGAAAGCGAAGTACTCATATCGTTAAGATTGCCGGTCATAGTATCGGTCGTAGGATGGCGGTCGTCTTCTTTGATAAGATAATAATCAAGCTCGCTCCAGAGATCGCTTGTTATTCCAAGAATAGAAATATTCTTCCATACCGAGCGTACTATTGCTGAGCCGTAAATAAGGGTTCGAGCTTCATTGCTTCCTACTACATCTGTCTCAAGATTATCAATATTATGATGGCAGCGATGAATATACCCGGCACTGAGTTCTGTCGTACCGATCCTATCGGTATAAAGAAAGCCTTCAGTCCAAAAGACATCTCTCGGATTGAAGCTGATGTCGTTGTGGGTATCGGCCAGCACTTCAATATCGCCGGTCATCGAAATGGCCGAATGTTCCCATTCTACAAATTGGATAATACCACCAAAAGAAATACTCCAACCGAACCGATCGCCAGTGCTATTAAAGCCATGCCCGAGATTTCCCCAAATTCCCTGCCGGTGAAGATATTTCACGCCTTCCGATGTATCGGCGGCAGGACGAACCGGAGGAGCAAGAATTATAGACCTGGAAGGGAATATCTGCCCAATTGCCAATGGGCATGAGCAGCAAATAAAAAGGAAAATTATCGTAAGTACCTTCATTCTATTAATATACGGCACTGTAAGGTTTTGGCCGAAAACGGTCTTTTTTTATTGGAGTATCGCCGGTAATTTTGTATCGTTACTTTAATTACCTACTAAAATACTCATGTTCAAGCGTAGTTTGTACGCTGCTTTGTTGGTTGCGGCATTCTCGGCTCCCCTATCTGCCCAGCACGCCCTGCAGCTCGATAATGGAATCAATAATGTTGCGGTCATTACCGCCGCCGGCGTTCCTGCCGGTGTGACATCCTACTCATTGCCGAATCTTGGTGGTACTTTGCTTACCGCGGCTTCCGGTAATACTATGTTTTGGTCACAAACAGCCAATGATGTGAGCGGTACTGACGGAGTAAATAATCTCCTCGGTACGCTTGCTACCTCTACCATTAAACCATTACAGATCATCACCAATGGCGTTCGCGTCATGCGGTATAATCCCGGATTCACGGCTACCAGCCCGAATATTCTTGGTGGTTCGCCATCGAATGTTCAGGGTGCAAATCTTGATGGCTCAGTGGTTGCCGGAGGGGGCAGACCGGGAAATCCAAATACCGTCAATGGTAACTATGACTTCATCGGCGCCGGCTTTGGTAATACTGCCGGTGGAGGTCTTGGAGTGTTCGATGATATTAATACTATCTCCGGCGGCGAAACGAATACGGCCAATGGTGGCAGTGGTACTTTCTCCGGCCTCAATACTATCGGCGGCGGATTGAATAATACCAGCAGCGGCGGTGGCGGTACTAATTCAGGCATGAATACGGTAGCCGGAGGATCGCAAAACTCTGCGGTTGCCGGTGGTGGAAATTTCTCCGGACTAAATAGTGTCGGTGGCGGTCTCACCAATAACGTTAACGGCGGTAACGGTACTAACTCTGGCCTGAATGTAATTGCCGGCGGAGGCCAGAATAATGCTCGCGGCGGTGCAGGCGATAACTCCGGATTCAATTTCATCGGCGGCGGTATTAATAACAATGCTAATGGTACGGCTACCATCTCGACCGGATTTAATATTGTTGTTGGCGGTAATGGTAATAATGCCAATGGCGGCACTAATACCACTAATTGCGGAGGCAATTTTATTGGTGGTGGTATCAGCAACAATGATGCGGCAAACTCCGGGCTTGAATCAGGTACAAATGTTATCGGCGGTGGCTTTCAGAATCAAGCCAAAGGTGGTACCGGTGCATCTTCGGGAAGTAACTTTGTCGGCGGTGGATATCAGAATCTCGCCAATGGTAATTCGAATTTAAACACCGGACGCAATAGCGTTGGTGGTGGATACTCGAACGATGCCAGCGGTGCAACCGGAGAGTTCTCTGGATATAATACTATTGGTGGTGGATATAATAATGCAGCTACCGGATCGACACAGCTTTTTTCCGGTGGTAATACTGTCGGCGGCGGTTCGACTAATATTGTTACCGGCAGCCCCAACTCCGTAACCAGCGGTTTCAACGTTATCGCCGGAGGTGCAGAAAACCTGATCACTCCTACAAATAATGTAACTGCAAATGGCTACAATGCTATTTGCGGCGGCAATCAAAATAGCATCGATCCGATTGCCGGGCGCAACGGTTATAATTTCATCGGTGCCGGTTTCCGCAATAAAGCTCGTGGTGCTTATGCAGCCGTACTTGCCGGAGCCGATAATACGGCAGATGGAATTGGTTCTTCTATTGTCTGCGGCGGTAAGAATGCGATCGGCAGCGGTGGTTCTAATTCGATCGTTGTTGGGGGAAATCAATTGACTGTCAATAGCTCGGAAACGATGGCGTTTCTCGGTGGCAATCTTGGTAATGGATTCGGAGCTACGATCAATACCAGCCGTACTGCTTTTTTTGGCAACGTGAATATGTGGATCGGTAATAACGATGGTACAGCTCAATCGAATGCTTCACAGCTTCGCTTCTTCTCACCTACTAATGCAACACCTGGAGTGTTCCCTGCCGCGGGACAACACTATATTGCCCTTCGTGCTTCTACCGGTATGGGGGCCGATATAACTTACACCCTCCCCGTTGCCGATGGTACCGCCGGCCAAGCCCTTTCTACCAATGGAGCAGGCACGATGAGTTGGATTGAGCCGCTTCATGCTGCCGAACCGCTTCGCCAGCTTCGCGGCGAGATCGCCGGAGCTACCGGCAATACGATCCGGGGAGCAGGCTTCACCTCGGTTCGTAATGCCGTTGGTAATTATACTATCACGATTACTTCAACGTATAGCAATGTCGGTACGCCGGTAGCCACGATCTCCGGCGCTACACCCGGCTTCATAACCGTCACTAATCTTGGTGCCGGAAGTTTCGATGTGCTGACCTTCAATACGGCCGGCACTGCAACCGATTTCAATTTTACCTTCATGGTAGATGGCCCCAGATAACTGCTCAAAAGAAAGTGTATAGCTGTGTAGGTGCAAAGCTCATGGCTATACATGGTAGGTAAGTAATGGGCGGGCAACCGCCCATTATTATTTTAAAGAATTTCGCCCTATCACTTAATAATATCGCAATGAAAAGATAATGCATAGATTGCATAAATATGCAACTTAATGAATAATTATTCGTTATCATCCTCCCTGAATGAAAACGAATAACAGCATATCGGTATCGGTGATCGGCGCTTCGGGTTATAGCGGCACGGAGCTTGTCCGCTTGCTCTCACGGCATCCGCAGGTGAAACTTGTGGCGCTCGGAGCGCATTCGAGCGTGGGAAAGTCGTTCTCTGATTTCTCGCTCAACAAGGGGGCTGCTGCTATTCCGGATTTCTCTACTAATGAAGCTGCTGCTAATGCTCAGGCCGATGTGACCTTTGTGGCTTTACCTTCCGGTGAATCGATCCAGGTGATCGGTGAACTCGCCGCCAAAGGAAAGACCGTTATCGATCTTGGCGGGGATTTTCGCCTTCGCGACCTCGACGATCATAAGAAATATTATAAGCACGAGCATCCGGCTCATGAACTGACGGCTTCGGCAACCTATGGCCTAAGTGAATTTAATCGCTCGGCTATCGCTTCGGCAACGCTCGTTGCTAACCCCGGCTGTTATGCCACCGGTATTATTCTCCCGTTGGCGCCACTGGTAAAAGCTTCGGCCATCGAGACGAGTGGTATAGTGATCAATTCCCTTTCCGGCGTTTCCGGAGCGGGCAAGAAGCAATCGATCGATTATAGCTTTACTGAGCTTAACGATTCTATTCATGCTTACCGTATCGGCGAACATCAACATACTCCCGAGATTCGCCAGGCGATAAAAGATTTTGCTTCGAAGGATATCTCTTTTACCTTCGTACCGCATCTGGCACCAATTACACGGGGCATCCATACAACGATCGTTGCTCCGCTTGCCACCGGAGTTACCGCAGAACAGATCAACGAGATCTACCACGAACAATTTTCTACCGAGCCGTTTATCGCTCTATCGGGTGCAAAAGCACCGGCGCTTCGCCGCGTGCAGCAAACGAATATGGCAGAGATCGGCTGGGTAGTCGATACGCACACCAACTCCCTCGTCGTGCTATCGACCATCGATAACTTATTGAAAGGAGCGGCCGGCCAGGCCGTTCAGAACATGAACATACGTTTCGGTTTCGAAGAAACCCTGGGATTATGACTATGAATACGATGATTACGACGATTGAAGGACAAGGAACTACATTCGCCCAGGGCTTCGAAGCCGGCGGCTTGTATTGCGGTATTCGCAAAAAGAAAAAAGACCTCGCTATTATTAAAAGCGTCGTACCGGCTTCAGTAGCCGCTGTATTTACTCAGAATAAAACAGTCGCCGCTCCGGTAATTCTCTCCCGCCGTTCGCTGGCGTCCGGCAAGAAAGCAACGGCTATCGTTGTCAATAGCGGCAACGCCAATGCCTGCACCGGCGAGCGCGGCATGAACGATGCCGAGCTTATGCTTGCCACTGCCGCCTCTGCCCTTTCGGTAAGTATTAATGAAGTGCTTATTGCTTCGACGGGTGTAATCGGTCAATACTTGCCGATGGATGTTATTACACCAGGCATTGAAACCCTCGCTACACAACTCACTTCCACCGGCAGCGACGATGCAGCCGAGGCCATCATGACGACCGATACGTTTGCAAAGACGTATGCGGTATCGTTTAAGATTGGCGATAAAGAAGTCCGTATCGGCGGCATAGCAAAAGGGTCTGGTATGATCGAGCCGAACATGGCAACCATGCTCGCTTTCATCACGACCGATGCAACGATAGAGCAATCGCTGCTGCAAACTATTTTTGCGAAGACGGTCACGCATTCTTTCAATCGTATTTCCGTCGATGGCGATACCAGCACCAACGATATGGCTGCTATTCTTGCCAATGGTTGCTCGGGTATTGCACCGCTCGAAGCCGGTACACCGGAGTGTGCACTCTTCGAAGCTGCACTCTTGCAGGTAGTGACGGAGCTTGCCAAAATGATTGCCCGCGATGGTGAAGGTGCAACCAAGCTTATCGAGATCGAAGTCGGTGGTGCCGAAAGCGATGAAGAAGCATTGAAGGTTGCCCGCTCGGTTGCTAACTCGAATCTCGTTAAGACCGCTATTCACGGAGAAGACCCGAACTGGGGCCGCATCATTGCAGCGATCGGCTATAGCGGTATCGATCTCGATCCCGAAGGTATTGAGCTTTCACTTAATCGCTTCCCGGTACTCGATAAGCAATACAAAATTGTCATCGATGAGCCGGTAGTACAGCAGAGCCTCAAAGCAAAAGATATTCTGCTCTCTATTAATCTTAATCGTGGAAGCAACACTACCCGCTTCTGGACCTGCGACCTTACCAAAGAATACGTATCCATCAATGCCAGCTACCGCTCCTAAGATGAACAACAAGCCCCTTTCAAAAGAAGAGATCCTGCTTGAAGCGCTCCCGTATATCCAGCGCTACGAAGGCAAGACGTTCGTTGTAAAATACGGCGGTGCGGCGATGACCGATACCGCAGTGCGCGATAGCATTGCCCGTGACCTTACACTATTACAAAAGATCGGTATTCGTATTGTGCTCGTACATGGCGGTGGACCGGCTATCACAGAGCTGGAGGAAAAGCTCGGGATTGAATCCACGTTTATTAATGGCCTTCGCTATACGACGGAGCAGACGCTTCGCTCGGTATTGATGTCGCTTGCCGGTATGACGAATAAAGAGATCGTGCATCAGCTTATCACCAGCGGTGCGAATGCTCTTGGCTTATCGGGCATCGATGCCGGGTTGCTTAAAGCAAAACGCATGCTTGTATCGGGTAATGATCTTGGCTACGTCGGCGATATTATCAGTGTCAATACGACGATCCTCACCGATCTGCTTGAAAAGAAAGTTATTCCCGTCGTTGCACCAGTCGCTTCCGGGGAAGAAAATGAATTATTGAATGTGAATGCCGATAGCGCAGCCGCTGCTATTGCCGCTGCTCTTTCTGCCGAGAAATTATTCTTCATCAGCGATACGCATGGCGTGATGTCGAACGGCGAAGTGATCCCAACGCTTACACGCAGCCGTGCCGAACAATACATTCAGCAAGGCATTATCAAAGGCGGCATGATCCCAAAAGTGCAGTCTTGCTTTACTGCGCTGGAAGCCGGTGTAAAGAAGATCCATATTATCGCCGGCGAATCACATTCGATGCTGCTCGAAATCTTTACGAATGAAGGTGTCGGTACGCAGATCATAAACGATGAGTATCCCATCGAAGCAGCAAAGGAAAGTACTTCTACTTCGGCAAAGAGCCTGCTCGATTTTTCTTCGCTTACCGAAGATAGCATTTACTCGCTTTTCGAGCTGGCCGATTATTTACAAAAGCATCCGGAAACAAAGCCACTTGCCGGCAAGAGCATTGCCGTGCTTTTTCAGAAGCCCTCGCTTCGCACGAGAGTATCGTTCGAAGTGGGTATTGCCGAACTCGGCGGTACGCCGGTAGTACTCGGCGATGAAGCCGTGGGTCTTGGCAAGCGCGAACCCGTCTCGGATGTAGGCCGTGTGCTCGAGCGCTACTGCGATGCTATCATTGCTCGCGTCTATGAACATTCTATCCTTGAAGAATTTGCAGCATCTACTTCGGTACCGATCGTCAATGCGTTGAGCGATCTGTTACATCCGTGCCAGATTCTTGCGGATGTTTATACACTGTATCAGCATGGCTGGCTGAATAAGAGCTCGCGCTTAAAAGTAGCGTACGTCGGCGATGCAAATAATGTCTCGAATTCCTGGATAGAGCTTGCACGTATTCTGCCGATTGATCTGCGCATTGCTTGTCCGAAAGGCTATGAGCCCGATTCGGCATTCCTGAAATATCATACCATGAATGCAAAAGGCACGGTAAGCGTCACTAACGATCCGGCCGTTGCTGTTGCTGCTGCGGAGGTAATCTATACCGATGTCTGGACGAGTATGGGTCAGGAAAAAGAATACCAGGAGCGCCTTGCAGCCTTCAAAGGCTTTCAGGTTACAAAAGCTATGCTTTCTGTTGCCGCCCCTAATTATGCAGTAATGCATTGTTTACCCGCTCATCGTGGAGAGGAAATTGCCTCCGATGTGTTGGAATCTTCGCATTCGATCGTCTTCGATCAGGCGGAGAACCGGCTTCATATTCAAAAAGCCGTGCTGGCCTGGCTTTTTTCGCCAGCCGCCTCATCCAACTATCAGAGCAATCAGTATGAGCAAACAACGCAGACAGTATCTCATAAAGGAGATCATCTCGCATAAAGCGATCGCTTCGCAGGATGAACTGCTTAGCGCACTCCATTCAAAAGGCGAAGAGGTAAATCAGGCAACGCTCTCGCGCGATCTACGCGAACTCGGAGCCTCACGCAGCCAAACCATCGAGGGACCGCGCTATGTGCTGCCGGAAGATGGGCATATAGTAAGGCTTCGGAAGCTGCTCTCCTATGAGATCACCAGCATCGAAGCCAACGAGCAAATGGTTGTCGTCAAAACGCTTGCAGGCCGCGCCCAAGGCGTTGCCGAGCAGATCGATAGCCTAAAACTGCCGACTATACTCGCAACGCTTGCCGGAGATAATACGATTCTGATCGTACCGGCTTCGGTAAAACAAACTTCAAAAATAGAATCACAATTAAAGAAACTCATATTAGAACGACCAGATGAATAACGAACTCTCTTCTATCTCCGGACAAAAGATCGCCCTGGCTTTTAGCGGTGGACTCGATACCTCGGTCATGCTGCGCTGGCTGCAGGAAAATTATAATGCAGAGATCGTCACTGTCACCGGCGATCTTGGCCAGGAAAAAGAATTAGTCGGTGTCCGCGAGAAAGCACTTGCTCTCGGTGCTGTTGCTGCCTATCACGTCGATCTGACTCAGGACTTCGTCGATAACTATATCTGGAAGGCACTCAAAGCCGGCGCATTGTACGAAGGAATTTACCCACTTGCTACCGCACTTGGCCGTCCGCTTCTCGCAAAAGCGTTAGTAGATTATGCCCGCAAAGAAGGCTGTACGGTTGTTGCTCATGGCTGCACCGGCAAAGGTAACGATCAGGTTCGTTTTGAAGCTACTATTGCTGCACTCGCTCCCGATTTAAAAGTCATCGCTCCAGTTCGGCACTGGGAATTTCGTTCACGCGAACAGGAGATCGAATATTGCCAAGAGCGTGGAATCCCCGTCAATGCTACCCGCACGAGCCCCTACTCTATCGATGAAAATATTTGGGGCACGAGCATCGAATGCGGTGTCCTTGAGGACCCAACCGTCGCTCCTCCGGAAGATGCGTACCAGCGCACTACCTCTCCGCTTAATGCTCCGAATGAAACCGAGACTGTTACGATCACATTCGAGGATGGTATTCCGACGGAAGTTAATTACAAACCGATGGGCGGCGTTGAGTTATTAAAGACGCTCAATCTCATTGCCGGTAAGAATGGTATCGGCCGTATCGATCTTATCGAGAACCGCCTCGTCGGTATCAAATCCCGCGAGATCTATGAAGCCCCCGCAGCATCGCTTCTTCATACCGCTCTTACCGAACTCGAACGGTTAACGCTTGATCGTTGGACCGTTCGCACGAAGCATGCTCTCTCGGCAGAATATGCCGATCTTGTTTATAATGGATTGTGGTATGCACCGGTACGCCCGGCGCTCGATGCCTTCTTCGACGAAGCTTCCAAGCGCTTAACGGGTACCGTTACCCTTTCATTATATAAGGGCACGGCTACCGTGCTTTCGCGCACCTCGCCGTTCTCGCTTTACGATAAAGCACTGGCTTCTTATACCGAAGAAGATACCTACGATCATAAAGCCGGTGAAGGATTCTGTAAAGTACATTCGCTGCCGCTGAAAACTATCGGTAGTCTTCAGGCTTCAGTGCTTCAATAAGAATGAAAGACGCTCCGAATTCAACACCCATTCCATTATGGGCCGGCCGCTTCCGCGAGCCGCTGACAGAGCTTGCCAAGCAATACTCCTATTCGCTCGATCTCGATTCGAAATTATTCGAAGAAGATATTACGGGCAGTATGGCCCATGCACGAATGCTTGGTGAGTGCGCCATCATTACAAAAGAGGAAGCGTCTATTATTACTGAAACTCTGGCTGTAATTCTTTCCGAGCTTAAAGCAAACGGTATTCCGAAGGATAGTGGTTGTGAAGATATTCATTCTCTGATCGAGCAGCTATTGATCAGTAAGATTGGTGAACTTGGCAAGAAGCTTCATACAGCCAGAAGCCGTAACGATCAGGTAGCGCTCGATGAGAAATTGTATCTGCGCAGAGTTGCTACTGATACTATAGCATTACTCAATAGCTGCATCAAAGCATTGGTAAACCGAGCTGAAGAATGCATCGATATTCTTATGCCTGGCTTTACCCATTTGCAGCATGCACAACCGGTGCTCTTATCACAGCACCTGCTCGCTTATGCTTCCATGTTTGGCCGGGATAAAACCCGGTTCGAAGACCTGCGCCGCCGCGCCGACATTTCCCCGCTTGGGGCGGCGGCTTTTGCAGGTACACCGTTTCCTATCGATCG
Organism: uncultured Alphaproteobacteria bacterium; assembly: GCA_964404255.1. Classification (GTDB taxonomy): domain Bacteria; phylum Bacteroidota; class Ignavibacteria; order Palsa-1295; family Palsa-1295; genus JAFDZW01. Next base: position 91,420 of record CAYOJJ010000010.1, read on the forward strand.
TAAAGCTGTTGCAACCGAGCTTGGTTTTAGCGGTATCGTTGCTAATAGCATCGATGCGGTAAGCGACCGCGATCATCTGATCGAATTTCTATCGGCTTGTTCCATTACGATGATGCACCTGAGCCGCTTTGCCGAAGAATTCGTGCTTTGGAGCACTTCGGAGTTTAACTTTATCAGTTTTCCGGATAGCCTTTGTACCGGCAGCAGTATTATGCCGCAGAAGAAGAATCCGGATATGGCGGAGCTCATTCGTGGTAAGGTCGGCTTGGTCTATGGCTCGTTAGTATCGCTATTGACGACCATGAAAGCCCTGCCGCTTGCCTATAACCGCGATATGCAGGAAGACAAAGAACCGTTCTTCAAAGCTGTAGAAGTAACAATGGGTTCTATTGCTATGGCAACGGAGCTTATTGAAGGAGCCATCTTCAACCGTGAAGCAATGAAGAAACAACTGGCTTCCGGTTTTCTTACAGCCACTGAGCTTGCCGATCATCTGGTTGCAAAAGGGCTTCCGTTTCGCGATGCTCATCATGTGACCGGTGCTGCAGTTGGTTATTGCGTGGCGGTAGGCAAAGAATTGCATGAGCTATCGCTTGAGGAGTTGCAACAGTTCAGTCCGTTGATCGATAGCGATACCCTGGGAGTATTAATAGTAGAGGGATCGACCGAGCGCAAACGCTCGGCCGGCAGCACTTCTACTATCGAAGTCAAAAAACAATTAGCATCTTGGAAGGCAATTTTACAATAATGACTATGCCCGTATCGTTAGCCGAGCGTGAGAAATCAGCGCTCTTTCATACCTATGATCGTCTGGCTATCGGTGAAGTAACTCATGCTGAAGGAAGTTATATTCATACCGCAAGCGGTGAGAAATATCTCGATCTTATCTGCGGCCTTGGAGTAACAGGTCTCGGACATTCTCATCCGAAGATCGTTTCTGCGATTACTGAACAAGCCGGCAAATACCTGCATTTATCTAATCTCTATCTACAAGAGCCGCAGGTTCGTCTGGCCGAGCAGATCAAAGCACTTTCCGGGTACGATAAAGTATTTTTCTGCAATAGCGGTACCGAAGCGGTTGAAGGCGCATTAAAACTGGCACGTAAGTACGCTTCGAAGAACAGTCGCTATCAGATCTTCGGTCTTACGAATGCATTTCATGGCAGAACCTATGGGCCATTAAGCCTCATGGATAATGCAAAGTACCGGGCCGGTTTTACGCCGTTACTCGATGGTATGGCTTGTATCGATCCTTCCGATCTTGCTGCAAGCATTACCGAACACACAGCAGCAATCATTCTTGAGTGCATTCAGGGAGAAGGTGGCATACGCGAAGTTTCGCCGGAGACGGTTACGCTATTGAAGTCACTGCAAAAAGATCATGGCATTCTCCTCATTGCCGATGAAATTCAAAGCGGTGCCGGCCGTACCGGTACATTCTTCTCCTTTGAGACGCTTGGCCTAAAGCCGGATATCGTTGTCGCAGCAAAAGCTATCGGTGGAGGTCTTCCGCTCGGTGCTATCATTGCAAATGACGAAGTAGCTTCGGCCTTTACACCGGGTGTGCATGGTACAACATTCGGCGGCAATGCTCTTTCCTGCGTGGCTGGTTCAGCTCTGTTGGACGAACTGGCTTCAGGAGTAATGGATCAGGTTAATACCACTTCCGCCTGGTTCTTCAATGAGTTAAATACTTTAAAAGAAAAATACCCGGATACTATCGGTGAGATTCGTGGTAAAGGGATGATGATCGGTATCGAACTCGGCGAGCAGGCTAAAAAAGTACAACTAGCATTGCTTGAGCAACAGATCATTACCAATGTGACTGCAACATCAGTATTGCGCTTACTGCCGCCGCTCAATATCGAACAAGCAGACCTTGAGAAATTCCTTACAGTTTTCGAGAGTATTCTCGTCGAACAACTGGCGCCGGTTGCGGGTTAATACTGCGTGGCGTTTAGAGGTATTAGCAAAGCTATCGACTTCCGTAAACTCGGCACCTGCCTGTATTGCGTTGGTCTTGCGACCAGGCTCGCTTTGGTATGCTTATCCGGTTATGCGGTCACCTCGATACTTTTTATCTCCCCGCTCTTCGCAACGCTTTTTCTGATCGGCGCGGCCGCATTTATAGCATTACTGCTTGCTCACGGTATTGCATACTTATGGCTTAGAAAAAAAGCGGCGAGCCGTTCAACTCCAGAATAGCACTTTTTCTCTATCGGCATCGAAAGCAAGAAAGCCTCCGAGCGTTGTTCGCGGACTTTCGCCAACGATCGTTGTTACCTGATGTAAACATCTTCCCGAAGCAAACACGACGAGATCACCTACTTCCGGGCGCAGCGTTACATAATCGAATTGCTCTTTTATCTTCTCGGCATCCCAGCGGCCGCTTTCGAGCATCGGTTTATTCGGGTTACCGAGCGTTAACGCATACACGATAAGCGCTCCGCCTTCTTTACTGGTACTCACCGGAGTAAAGAAACTCAGCGCAAGACTAGTATCGGCAATTTGGCATAACCAATCATAGACCAGTAAATTAAAATGGTAATCGTGATGAACGGCAATGCCTTCGCCATCGCTTAACTGGCGCATAGTATAAGGCGTGAACGGTTTATTGATCGCATCGCGCGGCGTAACGGCAGGTTTGCCGGCCGCAAGAGCAGAGAGCACTTCGGTAAAAGCAGCGCGCGCATCGAAGGCCGGACCGAATAATTCATCGATACTTGATCGAAGCGGTGGGTTCGAGATAAAATAATCGTCAAGTTCCGGACCACCGGGGCGATTACCATTGGGCGTAAGCGGCACACCGAGCACTTTAATATCCTCGCCCTTCATCTCCGGAGGGTTCGGGTGCCGCCACTCGGAAGTAAATCCTTCAGAGCAGACTATATCGCCGACTGCTCCGAGCGCCGTGCGATCGAAGGCGCCGCTGATAAGCACGACATCGAGATCGTCGTTATACATTTCTTCGATAAGGTTACGATCGCTGGCCAATTCTTCACGGGTCAGCTCAAGTACTCGTACCGTGCGTTCTACTACTAAGACATCTTCCATAACATTACTGATGATTGGTGAATTATAAGATCGTTACATTAAAACTGAGGGCAATACGCTCTTCGCCCGAGGTATTCTGCCCTACATGATGCGGCACTTTACTATTGAAAAGAATAACGCGCCGTTCTTTCGGCTCGTAACTTATCGTATCGAAGTGCTCGCTCTTCGTTCGGGCTGAAGCCCAGAGATTATCGCTTAGTTCTTCAAAGTAGAGCCTGCCACTGCCCGGCGGTGTCTTGATATAATAGACGCCGCTGATATACGCACCGTCATGCGTATGCATCCGCTCATAATTTCCCGGCTGTGATATTCCGATCCAGGAATCGACAATGGAGCACCGAATACCATCCTTGGTTTCGAGCAGTTGCAAATAGGCGAGTATCTCCCGATGCAATGCATCCCGAAGCCCCGCAAAAGCGGGGCGTTCGAGAATATTCGGCTCTGAGCCATAGGTCGTATAAATATTTTCCCGGCTCGAGGCAGGAATTTCCGCTCGTATCGAAGCAGCCGTTTCTATCAGGCGATCGTTCTCCGCTTCGGAAATGATGCCATCGTTATAATAGAAGGCTTTCGGGAAAAAATATTCTATCGGCATTAGGTCTTACCAGCTTGAGAAAGCGCTCGATACCGAATCGCTGATGCTTTGTTGGAATGCTCTGGTTTCATTACTGGCCCGCAGTTTTATCTGGGAGCCGCTGATAGTCCCCGATAGCGCCGCGCTAAAGACAACCTGATCGAGGCCTTTATCCCAATCGTTTCCGGTAGCAAGATTAATAGCGGTATTCTTTGTAATACCGAGAGCTTCGCTCTTTAAGATACCTTTACCAACATCTTTCAAGTATCCGCTCAAGCCTACGCCGGCTTCGCTCTTGCTTGCGAAATCGGCGACGTACTTCGTTGCTTTCAGTCCGTAGTCTACCGCTTTCGCTCCGAAGGTAGTGGCTTCCTGGCCGGCGCGCGCGGCGATCTGTTCGCCCGCCGCTATCGATACGCTTTCTGCGCCGGCTGTAAAAGCAGCTCCGAGCCCACCGCTTATTGCACCGCCAAGAGCGCCGATACCCATACTGATGCCGTAATCCTTCCACGAGAAATCGTCGAAGTTAAAGACGGAGTAAGTGACCGCACTGATACCGGCGCCATAGAATGTTCCCGATAGAGCAGCCAGCGCGATCGTCGCCGGAGTACCGAGACCGCCGGTTACCACCTCAAGAACGCCAGCAACAACATCGATCACTACGCCGATTGCGATCTCGACAATGCCGATAATAGCACCGGCGACAGCACTGATCAGACTCTTGAATGAGAACATGCCGGTCGGATCGATATACAATACCGGATTATTCGACGCATAGAGATAAGGGCTGAAATACTGCCGCGCAAGATCGATAGCAATAAAGCGGCCGATCTCGGCACAATAGAAGCGAGCCCGGTAATTATAGAGACCGATCTCGCGATCATATTCCTGTCCCGTATAAAGATAGTTCAGGAATTCGTCAGCAGGCTCTTGAATGTTCGCCAAGCCACCGTAGGTAAGGTACTCATAAGAAGCAACGACCGAGCCATTCCCATCAATGACCGCACGTATAGAACCGAGATGATCTTTTGCAATGCTATAGAGTTTCCCACCGCGCTTCATTGCGATAAGGCCACCGGGTCCATAGACATAATTGGTATCTTCGGAAACAGAACCGCTTACGCGCTCCATAATCGGCATGGTATTCGTACCTCTGATATAGAGCTTTTTCGAATTCTGCGCCCCTCCGCTTACCTGTTTTAAAACACGGTCGTTCTTGCCGCCGTATTTCAGGTCAATAACCTGGCCAGGCACAGTAGCATCGAGTATTTTCATCGGCAGCATTAATGCCGGATCGTAGTTGAGCGTAAGATCGTGTGCCTTATTGAGACCCGAGGCCGCTAATTTGGAATGAGTAGCATTCCCATTATCATCGTAGAGGAATTCGGCAACGGTTGTATTTGAGGACTGATCCAATACACTCTGTACTTCCTGCGTAGCGGCAAAATAATTAAATTGATAATTAATGCCTGCGGCGGCCAGTTGGGTGAAATTTCCATTAGCGTCGTGATTGACGGGCTTCGTCACTCCAAGGTTGCGGGCAGGGTACTGCTGGTTTTGGGCATTGAGTACCTGTCCGATGGCATCGTAGGAATATTGGAATGTATAGTTTTCACCGGCGCTGCCACCGATCGTGAGCGAACAGGCCGCTATCATTCCATCATAATACTTTGCTCCGTTATAGCCGCCGCTGGTATAGAGCATCGTTTCACGGAAAAGATCGGCGCCGCTTTTTTGCTCGCGAATATCAGTCAGCCAATACGGCGAATTGAAGGCATAGGTCCGTTCGATCGAGGTGCCGGAAGCTACCGCGATCGTATTAGTTGCCGGATTACCTGCCGCATCGTAAGTAAAGCTGCCGAACGGTGAACTAAGATCTGCCTGCTCGGACATCGTGTCAATCTGATTTACCGAATTGATCCGGTAGTAGAGATTCAATCTACTGCCATCGCTTGCCTGTGGATAGGTAATATGGAGAATATTACCGGCATTATCATATTGATATTCGACGGTCTGCTCCGAACCCGTATCGTAATCGGCCACGGAAAGAGTATCGGTAGTAATATTACCAAAAATATCGTAGCGGTATTGCTCGGTTACATCAGTAACGCCTGTTGTGCCATTATTGACGTCGATAGCAACAATACGGCCGATAGCATTGGCAATAGTGTTACCGCCATCGTAGGTATATTTTTTCCTCCAGGTCGGTGGTGTGGCCGGCCACTGTTGATTATCGACGTGCTCTTCCAGCCCGGACCAGCTTCCCGTATTATATCCCGATTCGACTTGCCTGCCAAGAATATCATACTTGGAATAATTATAGGTGCCGTCTTTAACACCTTGCGGATCCTGCGTAAAGCGCACATTACCGACGCTATCATAGAGGAAACGCACAGGAGCCTCTTTGCCCTGAATAAGTGTCAGTAGCCGGTTGGCATAATCAAATGTTTGCAAACTGATCCAATCGTCGGCCGTCGAGCCGGTTGGAGGAGCAAAATAATTTGGCGAGCGCAGTTCACCGGCATTGCCTGCATCATTGTAGATCGTTTCAGTCTTGATCTCTACGCCATTATTATTAGAAATGCGGCGAATGATCTGATCAAGCAGGGTTTTGACTTCTGTAACGGTATTACCGTTAGGATCGGTAGTCGTGCGGGTAGCATAAATAGAAGACCCCGCTCCCTTGACAGTGCCATAGGCATACTTCGTACTGTGAGCGCCGACGGCAAAATCAGTGCCGGGTATTCCTTCTTCTATCACTCGTTCGATAGGCGCAGGTGCATAGACCTGACGCGAGAACGGATAGCCTCCATCGGCCGGATACGCGTTGGCGACCATTCCTGTCATGGTGCCGCTCGTCCAATTCATGATAGCGAACCCTTCGCAATAGGCAAAGAGCGGATTATCGGTAGAAGGGACAAATGCAGGTTTGGTGCGGATCACCTGGCGCCCCATAGAATCGCTGATAGCCTGGGCCACACTCATCTTTGAAGTTACATATTGCTGCGACTGAAGTGTCAGGCCACGTGCATCGTCGAAAGAGATCGTCGCCTGCGGCCCGATCGCCGTGGTGATCTCGGAGATGGCTACTTTATTACCGAAAAAGAGCGTCGGTACCAGACTGCCGGAAAAACTATGTTTATAACTGAAGATAAGTTTTCCATCGGCAAAGAAGATGATCGAATCGCTGCCACTAAGTACTACCCAATTCGTATTCATAGTGAAAACGTCGATACTATTTCCGTTAAGTACGAGGGCGTACCGGAAATCGTTGGCAACGGAAGTGATCGTCCAGCTTTTAGTCGAAGCACCTCCGGCACTGACAACAGAACCACCGGGCAAGAGATAGCCTGCGGCCAGAAAGAGATTCTGTAAATTGGAAGAGATCGTGCCACTATCGAGCTCCGTACTGTATGGCGTCGAGGGCACACTGAAGGCAATAGCCTTTACCGGGGCATGAAGTTCGCGGCCGCTACCATCGACTAATTGCCAGCTTGCGATCGAAGGATTCCATTGAATAGTCGCTGCCGAACCAAGATGAATTCCGAGCGGCGCCGTAAGCGCTTCACGGACATTGAATTCAACATCGATCGTATAATCACCAGCCAATGCGGGATCAACAGAAGTAAGACTGCCTTCCTGGTTGGCTGCTGATTGGGTAAGGAGTGTGCCTTCGACTGTCCAATTAGCACTCGGATTCCAGGTGCGTTTCCATTCATTCCCATGAGTGAACTGTGTAATCATTCCACCCGAAGCGGCGCCGATAGTAAGGGTATGATTCGGATCGGAAGTAGAAAAGACATTCGTATTTCCCAGGCGCGAAAAATATCCGCGTTCGATCTTCGCCGTTTTATCGGCCGGATTACTGGTAAGTACCCGCTGCTGGAATGAATCGTAGACCGTGCGGCTGGTGTCACCATTAGCCCCGAGCAATGCATCAGGCTCCTGATTGTGGCTGTCATAGGCATAAGCTTGGAACGGTGTACTAAACGGCGAGAACCGCAGATTATCTACCAGCACTGCCGATGCTGAGTTTGCATTCTCAGCAGTAATGGTAATAGTAACCGAGCCGCCGGAGAGCGAGATCACATGATATACATAGGCCCACTCGCCGATCGTATCGGGAAATGGCACTACCTGCGTCTGCTGACCACTGACCGCAATATTCCATGAAGCATTTCCTGAAGCAGCATTAAAGCCTTCCGGTTTTTTCACCCATGCAGAAAAGATGTACTGTTGATCCTGCCGCTTCGGTGTAAACGAGCGGGAGATACTATTACTGCCGCTCGTCGAAGGTGCGATACTTAAGCTTCTGGTGCCGGTATGTGCATCGATCGCTTTTTGCGTACTATTCGGTACGAACGAAGTGCCCGAACCGAGATTCCATCCTTGTCCGCTTTCATATTCTTCAAACCCATAATAACCTGCTTCATCTGAAGCAAGACTGGCATTCGGAAATTGCGCTACAAGGAATTGCTGTTCATCGTCGTATATAAACGAAGAGACTAATCCGGAAGCAGTGACCTGCTCGGTAATAAGGCCATCGGGGGTGCTACGTGAAAGGATTCTGGTGTTTAATAGCCAATTATCCGAAGGTTCGCCGCCGAAGTTGAAGCTTGGAGCGGTTGTTCCACCCGGAGTAGTCCAGTCATAGGTTTCATAGGCCAGCCATAATGATGGTGAAGCGCTTGCCCAATTTTTATAAGTAGTGGCTTTGCTGCTGATGTAGGTACGCTCATTCTGGCCATTTACCGATACGCTTGAGGTGCGCATCGCTACATCGGTATAAATATGTTTGGCGAGGAAATCTGTTTTATATTCCGCTACCTGAAAGGCATATAAATATTGTTCGCGCAGAAGCTTGAGCGTGCCATCGAAATCGAAATAGCTTTTCTCCTGCCATAGTAATACGCCTGTTGTCTGGTCGTACGAAGCATACGATTCCTGAGTGACACCATTGGCAACGGTGGTGCTGCGGTAACAACGGGCATATCCGCCGAGAAGATACTTTTTCGTTGGAGAGCTCTGCTGCGGATCGTCGGTATATACTTTCCAGTAATCGAGCTGGGAAGAAACGAGAACGTTTGCCGATGAATAATTACGACTGGCAAGTTCGATACCGTTGAGTATATTCTGATAGTTCTGTACACCTCCTGAAGGATATAATGTACTATTTTGAGCAAGACCATTCGAATAAAAATATTCACTGCGTCCGAATGGCTGGGTCTGGGGCGGCGTATCGGTAGTAACTTTTACTCCCTGCACTACGGTAACCAGTGGATATTGCGCTACACCGGTCGCGGCATTATAGACGATCTGCGACTCAGAGGAATTCGCATAAAAGAACGATTCGCTGTAGTTCTGCGTGGGATCGTAATTATCGAAGATCTCCACACAGGCAACCGGCGTATCGACCACATAGGGATCGAGATTTACTTCGTCAAGATCGTAGAGATTTAAAGTGGTTGCCGTATCGAACGAACTGGCGGAAGAAGGATAGGTGACCAGGAATCTGGCGCTTGCAAGATAGGTACCGGCCTGGCCTCCGGAAACATACATTTTTTCCGTACTCAATTTCGGAAGTAGCGCTACGGCGCCATTGCGAATGGCGGCAATATAAGTACCGGCGCTGGAAGTATCATTATCCTGATAGGCCATGTAGTGCGGCCCACGATTTTGAAGGCTTTCAGGATAGTTTAAGTTATTAAGCTGCTGGTTAAGCTGCCGCCAGGTACCATCGGTGCCACGGAAATAGATATAGCGACCGAGCGTCATATAATCACCGGAGAGTGTCGGGGTCTTTTCCGATTGAACGACTGATGGTGAAGACCATGCTCCCGTATTCGGATTATAGGTGACTACCTGGGTATTTTGCGAAGTACCGGTGGAAGTGCACATAACGGCAACGTCATCGCCGGAAGCAAAAGCTACCGCCGCATTGGAAGCCGCAGCCGTGAACATCTTTTGTACCCATGCAGCAGCAATACTTTGATCGCCGCCGATATTGCGAAGAACCGCCAGATTATTATTGACGGTTGAGCCGACAATAACCGTCCTGAAAATGTCATACTGCGATTTCCCACTGACGATCGGCGATTGTAATGGCACCGTGAGCGGTGACGAAGGATTGAGAATACGGAATGCGCCATCCCATTGGAAAAACTTTAACGAGTACTTGATCTGCGAAGAATCCGAAGCCGTTACATAAGTCATTACTACCCCGGTCGGCATCAAGCTGAGTTCGAGATAGAGAGAGCCGTCTTCGGTCACAATATCGAGTGACGAAAGATTAAACGGATTATTCGCACTCGATTTCCAACTACCATCGAGATCCCGATAATAAAGCTGGCTTTTTAATACTTTCGAAGATGGTGTGTAACTGGAAGCCATATAGAAATTCTGGTAGGCCGAAATAGCAACGTACTCTGAATCGGAAGATGGAGGTACCGGCGGCGCTCCGGCATCGGAATTAACGGTGCTATCCCATTGGGCTGTCTGCCAATTATAGGAGAAACCCTGATACGGGCCCTTAGTATAATCTTTATTGTAGGCAATAACAAAATTTTCTCCGGGAACAATGGTCGATAGTTTTGCACTGCTGCTTTTTAACGTCAGGATAAATGGCTGGCCGTTATAGAGCTTCCAGGTTCCAAAGCGAAGTTCAGCGCCACGGTCGTCGTTGCGATAAAAATAGAATTCTTCGTTATTGGTAGAACTGTTTCGGAAACAGACGGTGAAAAAGTTATCGCCGGCAATAACCTGCAAACTATCTTTTACCGGCACCTTGCCAGCCATAGCGCCGGTGACATCCTGGCTTACCCATTGGCCGTTCCAGGATCGCACTACCACTTTCATTCCGGTAGAACCGCTATAAGTAAAGACTACAAAATCCGGCCCGAACCACACACGCGGTACGCTCCCGTTTATTGGATTAGTGATCGATACTTTCTTTGTCGATGCAATAAAATTCTTTTTATACGTGAACGAAGCTTTTCCGCCTTCCGGATAAATGACGGATTTAAGAGCACAGGGGTTGATCTCTGTCTGCAGGCTGCTATTGTATTCGAAGTTCATTGCCGGAAGTACTCTCCCATCCGGCGCAAATTGGAATACCGATTTTAAACAGCGCTTATACATAAGCGAATAATTGCTATCACCGGTGAGAGCGGCATTGACAAAATCATAGGTAAACTTCAGGCCATAGAGCGGATCGCCATCGGCGTTTGCGATAGTGACCGAATCGAGATACATCGTTTCGTATCTATCCTGATAAGCATTCGGAGCCGGCTGCTGAGTATGCTCGGCCTGATATTCAATAATAGGCTGGCTGCCATGCGAGCGATCGGGATTATAATAGCCGTATTTATTGCCATACTCGAAAGTAATAATGCGGCCGTAACTATCGATCACTTTTTTCAGATACGACGCCTGGGTATATTCCAGGCCGTTTTGCATTACTTTCTGCGTCGTATTTTCATAATAGTACTGCACCGCATGATTAGCCGGCGAAACGATGGAGGCCAGATTCCAGGCAATCGCATATTGCTCTTGTGTCGCGCGCTGGCTCGAAGAGCCGATCCAGTTATCCCATTTAACTCCCCATTGGGTAGCATTCGAAGTTTTATCGGTGCCGCTGCCGTACGTATAGACAAATCCATTTTCTTTTACGATCGTCCAGGTGTTGGTATTGGTATCATAGAGTACGGACCAGAATTGAAAATTCCGTAACTGAAAGATCCATTGGCCGTTCGTCGTTTGCCCTGTCTTTACCATCGGATTTGCCGACCCGCCGCTGATAAGGTAATACGTATCGGAAGTAGTGGAGCCGCTGCCCGCTTTATCGACAACGATCATCTCGATAGGCATATCCCATCCGAGACCAAGAATACCCGTAGGAGCTTCAATATTCCATATACTCAAGGTATTTTTTATGTTGCTCGAATATAATGCCGATATTTTGACATCGAGACCTTCGCGTCCGGGCAGCGTAAGAAAATCGACCGGCAACGAAACACAGCCCCGGAATTTATTGACACTGCTTTTAATAGCGCCGATCGCATTTTTATCGAATTCGAACGAGCGGATCTCCGGTACCTGCGAAAGCAGTTCCCCTTTGGATGAGTTTGAAGTTTGGCTTGGCATAACAGTAAAAAGTAAATGATGGTATGAATCCGGGCAACGAGATAGCGATCAGGCTACACTCGTCGGGCATAATTCTTCGAGCCGTTCGAGTGTCAGCGGCTCCATGATCGGTTCGATACTTCCGAGAAGCCGTCCTTCGGAGGGTTTACGGAGCATCGTATGTCGTACATAAAAATCGTCGGGCACTTCATAGATATTCATTTGCCGCTCGCCCGAAGTCTCGTTGATATAGCAGCAAATGAGTGGTGCCGTCTTTGCGATCGCTACTCCTGCAGCAACCGGACGAACAGCATCGCTTCTGTTGGCCGGCGAACCATGGATCATCCTGTTATCCATCAGTAGTACCTGCCCTGCTTTCATTGATAAATAGGTAAGGTAATTGCTCTCGATCGCAGCATGGAGTTCACCGTACGGCAAGGTATTTGCCTCGCGATAATAATTGCGAAGGGTGTGACTACCGGGCACTATCCCCAGCCAGCCATTCTCTTCATTGGTATCGACGAGCGGGCACCAGATCGTAATTCCGGTACTCTCATGTTCATCGACAAAACTTGAATCCTGATGCAGCGGCATTTTCCCATAGGATTGTGGCCGTTTCGAAGCGAAATTGCCGAGAATGATCTTATAATTATTCAATACTGGGAGAATATCGCGTTCGAAAATGGGAGCGATCTCTTGATTCAAGCGCCGGCGCATTTCGAGATCGGGAAGCAGAATAGAAGCAACGAAATCGAACGAATGCACTGCTTCAACACCATTAAAGATTTCGCGCAGCGATGCAATAGAAGATTCGCTAAGAAGATCGAGAACGATATATCCTTCTTCCGCAAATATCCTGTTATGATCGGCATTGATAAAGATCGGATCGTTCATAATTGTACTTTCTGTTAATTGAGGCTAATCGGCTGATGAATTGCCTTCGATGTAACCGAGCGCCATTCTTCCATTTTTGCCGCTGTAGAATTGGAAGCCATGTGGCAGGTGATCCTCGTTAATACTCTGATGATCGTCGCTGTAGTGAGGCTCGATCGCTCGTCGCAATAGTACTGACCTTTCGGTTCTATCCAGGGTTCGTAGCAGCTATGATCGGTTACCCGTAAATTATGGCTGCCATCCCACGAGCCATCTCGGTTCTGCCACGATAATAAACTCCGCAGGTGGCTATCGAGCCGCTCATCAAGAGGATCGCGCAGCCATTCGATGCCGATGTAACAGCCGAGATCGAATGCATTATCGACACGCAACGGCGCCGTATTTTCTTCAAGCGTGAAATCCGGCTCGTCGAGTCCAAACTGCTCCAATACTTCAAGGGTGACAAGCGTGCTGTAATACGGGTTGCGCCACCAGTAACTGCGCCAGAATCCATTGGCCTGCTGATTAGCTTCGAGTGCTCTTTCGAACGAGTCACGAAAAGCTCTTCTATCGCCTTCATTAAGGCCCGCATAGGCAAAAGGTGTTACATCCCAATGGCCGCTTCCCCAGGCTTCGGGCCCTTCGTAGGTTGCAACTCCTTCATCGCCCCTCCAATGATCGCGTAAGAAAGTACGATCGTCTTCGGCTACTTCGATACCCAGTTCATCAAAAAGAGCGATCGCGATCGCTGTCGAGTCGGCATCGGGGCCGGTCATCCCATTATATCCCCAGCCAGAATTATATGGTCGTTCTGAAAGAAGCCACTTCGCGGCGCGCATTGCTGCCGAGAGCGCTTGCTCGTGATCAAAAGCTTTTCCTGCTTGTGCAAGGGCAAGACCAATGTATGCTGTCACCCACTGATCGGAACTGCCAACCGGAAGATGATAATCATGCCAGGAGCCATCTTCGCGCTGAGTAGAAAGGAAGTAGCTCGTCGCATCGATAATCGAACGCCGTATTTCTTCCGCGTTAACCGGCCCGCTCAGCGCTGCATGTTTAAGATAAAGATTTAGCCTCGGCTTATGATCGCTTGTCAACCCCATGCCGATAAACGCTACTTCTATATCGGAATATTTTTTCAGTGCCGATAGATCGAAGGCCGGTAATGAAAATCTGTCCGTCAACTGCCCAAGCACCGATACCCATTCGCCAATCGAGTGATTGAGGCAATGACCGCAGAGATCGATCTTTGCATCGACAAGCGAACCGCTGGAAAGACTAAAGCCGATACTCATGACCAATCCATCGAGATCGACTCCATTGGCTTCCATTGCAATAGCTAAAAAATCCTGCATGCGGCTGGAAGCAAATAGATCGATCCCAAGATCGTTAAGGCTCATCGCCTCGCGTAAGCGGAAATAGATCTTGGCTCGTGTATTGCGCAACGAACTTCCTTCAAGGCCCGCACTTGCTGCTACACAATGAGTCCGTAATACGGAAAGCAATTGATTCGCCTGCACGACCGAAGGAAGAATCTCCATCAGCCAGCGGTCGATCGTTTCCCATCCCTTCACGATGCCGAGTGGTGCAAGTTCGCAATAAAATGCAACCCCCGGCTGATCGGGGCCGGCCGCGATCCAGACAAACCCGTTTTTATAATTATTACGCTCAGCTTCGGAAGATGGGAGCAACAAGCTCAGTGTCGATGAAGAGACAGGCTGCAACTCCGATGCGCCGCTTCTTTCAAGGATTCGCAGCAATGTATCTTTCGAAGAGCGCAAGCGGTCTTCGGAAGACGACAAGTAACTTCCGGGATCGCCGATGATCCGCAGGCCGCTTCCTTGCGATGATGAGGTAAGGCATAATTGCAACGGCACTCCGTCGTTATTCAGGCACGATGCTGAGGATAAATATCCATGGGTCGATTCATCGGCATCCAGGAGGTCGTAACAGCATTCCGAAACCAATGCCGCTTCGCTCTTACTCACGCTCTTGGCAAGCGCAATAAGATGCCGGAGTTTACTGCCGATTCGCAGGCTTGGTATCATGAATGTATAGTTGTTACAATGATCGTTACTGTTGCACCGATAAGGGATCGCGGCTGCAACCGCCTCCGCGATCCACTCCCCGGTCTTACTACCTGCTGCCGAAGATCGGCAGCGGGTTCACCATCTTCATCCGTAGGACCTACAATTAAGCCTGACGAATATCGAAGGAACTGCGGCCTCCCTGGCTGTCACCCTGCATGCCCTGGGTCCCGCTGTTGCCGGAGTTACCCGGGGTTCCATTCGAACCGCCGCGGCTTCCGCCATCTCCGCCTTTGCCGCCAGTACCACCGACACCGCCGGTACCGCCAACGCCAACCGGGCTATTGTAGGTATAGGGGTTCAAGCTTGAATTGGGGCTAAGTTCGCCATAGAGAAGAGTGACCAGTGCACCATTACCACCATTGCCGCCCTTGCCGCCATTACCACCGTTACCAGCATTACCGCCGTTACCACCGGAGTAACCGCTACGGCTGTATGCGCCATCGGAATCTCCGTTGCCGCCTTTACCGCCATTACCACCGTTACCACCATTGCCGCCATTACCGCCGTTACCGCCGGAGCCGCCGCCTGCAGTGATAAAGACTGAGCCGGTAACTTTACCGACCTTCATATTCATCGGCAATGCATCACCGCCATTGTTGCCGGTTGCGCCGTTGGTGCCATCGCCGCCACGGCCACCGCCGGTACCGGAAGAACCATCGTTACAACCGGAAGCCCAGTTGCAACTGGCGTTCTTTCCATCGGTACCGTTAGTACCATTGGCGCCGTTGGCACCATTGGTACCAGCCGTACCATTTTGACCGACGATCATAATATCAGGCGTCGATTGACCGGAGTTTGCAGCTGTTAACATGACTGCCGAAACACCAGCATGAAGTTCGCTTTTTGCCATTGTGTTAATTCCTTATCTGTATATGAATGATGGTAAATTACTTTTTGATTAATTCGTCAATAGTGATCGGAGCGCTCGTCTGAACGTAGATCTGCCCACCTGCTTCGATAGTTACCTTGCCGAAGTCACGGTCATTATCGGTAATGTAGAGTGGGTTCGAAGGCGTAACATTTACATCACGCTTTGATAGTGCTGTCATGAGTATATCCTTTCTGAATGAATGGTATGATTAAATTACTGTTGGAATATCGATTGTCCGAGTACCATCACGGAAAAGCATCTATTCGATGTCGATCAAGCTCAGACTATCCCAAGTATGATTAAGACGAACTGCCTGGAAAATTTTGAATTTTTCGAGTTAATGGTATTTCTTGAAAAGTATCGAATCCGCTGCCCGATGCCATTGCTCGATATACGGGCGTAACGGATACGTATGAATCATCTCCAATGCCCGCGAAAACGATTGTTCCGCCTGCGAATGATAATAGAGCCCAAGCTCCGATCTTCCGAGCCAGTAGTAGCCTATCGAAGGATCGAAGCGGATAATATCGGCTGCAAGGCTCATTCCCTGCTTAAACCACTGTATCGCTTCATGTTGGCGGCCCAGTGTTTTCAGGAGTTCTGCATACCATATCGAGGCACCGATGGAATGATATTGGTTTGCCGTATCATTCACCAGAGCAAAGGCTTCAAGAAAGGCTTCCTCTGCAAGGGCGGCTTTGCCCGCAACCATTGCCGTTCTTGCCAAGGCAAACCATGGCAGCGGTGAAGAAGAATAAAGCGATAGCGCTTTGTTGCCAAGTTCGAGGCCGCTTTGTATTTCCAAATCATGTTCGACCGAGACCCGGCTAAGCGTGGCAAGAATACTCCAATGTTCGTTGAAACGAAGAAGCATTTCATTCATTAGCGATCTCACAGCGCTCCTATCTTTTCGCTCACTATTGATAGCAAGCGCCACTTCATATTTTCGCCGATCGTTAGGCTCAAGCCGGATAGCTTCGGCGATCGCCTCGGCGGCGACATCAAGATCGGCACTCCAAAAACGGCACTGTGCCAGCAAATGCCAGGCCATGGGATTTGCGCTATGCATCTGCACCAGTCTTTCGGTTGTTTCTATAGCGGTTGCTAAGCGGTTGCTTGCCGCAAAGAAAAGTATTTCTATCCGTTTTGCTTCCATACTTTCCGGCTGTTCGGCAAGCAGCGTAGAAAGCAGGCGCCTGGTTCGCTTTCCTTCGGCACCTTCAAGCAGCCTTTTGGTACATCGATCTTCGATTTGCTTGGCCAGCACATACGGGTTTTCCGGAGCAAGCTGTTCTAAGAGTAGGAGTGTAGCATCGGCTTGCACCAGATGTCCCTCGAGGCGTTCGGCCGAGTGACGCAAGAGCAGCGCCGGGACGTTCTCAGGTTCAATCGAGAGTAATTGCCCGAGCGAATCCAGTGCCCCATTCATTATATCGTAATGAAACTGCTGCCTCGCTAACCCAAGCAATGAAGCTACTACCGATGAAGATCGTTGAGACGATCTGGCCGCCGCTTCGAATGAAGCAATGGCCGATCTTTTTTTTCCTCTGCAGGCATCGAGCATTCCCTGAATGTGATGTTTTGTTGCCGCCTCTGCTACCAGCGCAAGAGCCTGTTGATATTCGTCTTCCGCATCGTGAAGACGGTCTTGAAACTCATAAATTTTTGCCAGGGCTAAACGGGCGCCGCATTCGATGGGGCGCTGAAGAATCACCGCCCGATACTCGGCTGCCGCTTCCTCCCACCGTCCTGCCTGAAACAGAAGCATGGCCGCCTCTAATCGTTTTTTCCACCCGCTCGGATGTTTTTCGATATAGCGGCGCAATGTTTCAAGCTTCTGTTCCTGGCGGATCGGCTTGGATTCGGCTACCTGCCGGACCGTTACTTCCAGTCCTGTTGGTCGAGATAGCGTTCGTGCTGACAAGAAATGTGTTCGAGGCATGTTGCGGTAAGGTCGAAAATGATGGCGAGATCTACTACCGTCATATCGGTTGTTATGGTATGATCGGCTGATAAGATCGAACTCGGCTGTCGATCGGCACCGATAGGTGTCTTCGAAATACCGTCTCCGGTACGCAAGTACCAGAATAACTGCTCTCGTAAATAATCGCGAGCCTTTTGAATTCGTTTATAGGTGGTATCGAGGCTTATCCCAAGCATTCTGGCGATCTCGGAAAAAGAATGTTGGTGGATGTATTTGAAGAGGAATGGTAATCGAAGTTCCTGAGAGAGGGTCTCGATGGCTTCTTCGAGTATCATTCGCTGCTCTTCGGCAAGCACTAACAGCTCCGGTGTATCGGGCATTGCGAGCGCCGCTTCAGTACGCGGCTCCTCCCGTTCTTCCAACCGCTCATAGAGAGCTTCCCGGCGTTTACGATTTCGCAACGCATCGATACAGATATTATGGGTCAACTTCCAGATCCAGGATGAAAGATCTTCGATCACTGCACCGGCATGGAATTTTTCAAACGCGAGCATCCGCGCATTACAAAATGCTTCTTCGGCTTCCATTCTATCACCCCCGAACAGATACAGACAGTAGCTCATTAAGCGGCTGCTTTGGGCTTCCCATACCTTCCAGAATGGTAAGGGGGTCGAAGATTCTTTCACGGATGCCGATGTTGATCGGATCGGCACCCGATAGGTCGAAATACTTTCCATACTACATTTCAAATAAGGCACTGCCATGCCGTCTTTCAGAGAGATGAAAGGCGCCCAATGGGTGCGTATGCAATCTATTGTATTGCTAATCCGGCTGACTCAATATAGTATAATGGCTCATAACGCAATCGTCATGAGGGGTGTGGTCTGCTCGTCCACAAATATTACAACCGGCCTCATTGTGTTGTTAAGAAGCAGGACGTATCAAATGCATTGCAAGCTTATGCATTGTCTCTGCTGCATCAGTCATTAGCCTACAATACAAATATACACGGGAGTGATTACTCTGCTACTACTCAAAAACTACTCAAATGCATATTTTATTATTTGATAATTTTAATCGGCGATGAAGTTACAGTTGTATCGGTATGTAATTGATCCCGCAAACCATTTCGGTGGCGCAACAACGGCTTAAAATCTGCCGGTATTTCGCTATCGGGCATTTTCTTCTGGCCGAGCAATTCTTCATAGATTTTCAGGGCTGCTGCTTTATCCCCTTTATCTTCCAGTTTTCTTCCTTCTATTTCTCGTAAATGTACTTTCATTTGCGCGGCGATTCCCGGATCGTTACTTTTTTGAATAAGCTCATTGTAATTTCTTTGAGCTTCATCATACTCGCCGGTAAGCAGGTATAAATTGGCGAGGCGGTACTGGCGCTGGATCTTCAGCGCCGGCGCCCAACCCGGTTCTTTCAACTGGCTCACGGCATAAGCAGCATACTCTCTTACTTTTGCTTTATTGCCTATCTGATCATAGAAATCGGCAATAATATCTGCCGGGTACACATCGCAATTCATTTGTGCCGGCGGCAGCCGCTTTTCCATCAGGTCCATCGTTTTTGTTGCTTCGTCCTTGCGGGCATGTTCCAGTGCCCAGGAAGCATAGCGCATAAAGGCCATCGAATAATTGAAGGCAAAATTCTTATCGATATAACCAATACCCGCAGTAGGATCGCTGAAGGTGCGGATAAGTCCTGCACGAGCCGGGGCCTGTGAAGCAGAAGCCGGGGCTTCAAAAAGAAATTGTTTTAATCGCGCTTCGTTCACTCCACCTCCATATCCGGAATTATCTTTAGCAGATATGACCGGCGTTATCCGTAAGGCCATCCCTTCGGCAGCAAGATTATTATCCAGGCCGAGACGCTTATTTTCCGGCACTGTGACTGAGAAATAGATCGGGCGGCTGTTAATGTTCGATCGGACGATATCGAAAGCTACCTGATCTGAAGTCGTGTACATAAAATTCTTACCCACATCGTAGGAGCCGAGATATTTCCATACCAGTTCCATTGCTTCTTTGCCATTATCGCCCGTGATCTGACGAACCGTTTCTGCCGAGAGCGGAATGGTGACAATGTGTGCCGGTTCGTTCTTTGCTGTTAGCGCTGAGGGATCGTCGCTCGCGATAAGCTCTTTTAATTTGGTATCGGTGAAGTTAGGATCGCTGAAAGCGATCTTCTTCGCACCCCACGGCTCATTATTTTTAAGCTGATCGATATACCAGGCAAAGTTAGCGAAATTCAGCAGAACGATACGCACATCCCGCCGAATACCATAGACATCCTGCAAACACCACAGCGGGAAGGTATCGTTATCGCCGCTCGTGAAGAGAATGGCATCCTTATCACAGCTTTGAAGAATATTATAGGCGCAATCGAACGGTACGTAGTTACCTTTGCGCGAATACTCCGCCCATTTCGAACTTTGAGAGAACGGCTGCCCACTTGCCAGACCGATAAGACCGACACATAAATTGACCGGAGCAAGAATAAGGCAACAACCGAGTACCAACCCCATTTTAACCGGGCTTGCATCTTCGCTACTCTCTTCGATTTTTTCATCGGGGTTCTGTTTCTTTTTGGCGATGGTTTCCATCAACCCCGTTGCTCCGATACCGACCCAAATAGCAAAGATATAATACGAGCCGACATAAAAGTAATCGCGTTCGCGTTCGGTTGGGTCCTGCGTATTCTGGAAGAGCGCGGAAACAATACCGAGCGTAAGAAACATGAGCATAATAGATAGCGCGCGTTTCGGATCGCGGCGAAAATGCCAGTATAATCCGAACAAGCCGAGAAAGAAGGGAATACCCCAGGTCTTTGTCCAATCGGTCGGCGCATCCTGGCGGTCGTCTTTTCTTCCGATAAAATTCCAATAGAGATAGCGGTTCGATAAATGATCGATCTGGTACTTCCACATAAAATCCAGATCGCTGGAATATTTGGAGGGGTCCCATGTCGGGCCGGTTTTTTGTCCGAATTCATCGGGCGCCCGGCGGGGCCAGAAGCCCCGATCGCCGTATTGATCGCGCTCGAGATAATGCTTCATCAGGGAAAAATTACTCGGGGCATCGAGATTCATGGGAGTATTCTGCTTCGAACGGATCATCACCATCGCATAGGTCGAGTATCCGATAATAATGAATAGTATTGCCCATAAACTAAGATTGAGCGTTGCTTTTTGCTCGCGGTTCGAATACCAGATACCACCGATAAGCGCCACCAGCAGACCTACCGTTACATACGGCATCGGAGCAAGCCAGCCGATCAGTTTTGTAAGAACGATCTTATAAACGATAACGAACCCAAGCAAAGAAGCCGCAGCCGTTTTTAACCACGTCACAATAGTTGGATTATCGTCGCGCCGGTAATAGATCAGCATAAAAATGGTGAAGATCGTCAGGACAATGATCTGGTGCGCACTCAGCCCGACGCCGAACACATAACTCATTAATAGCAGGTACTTCTCACTTCCTTCTTCATCGGCTTTATCATAATACACCAATGCCATCCACAGGAGCAAGGCGATAAAGAACATGGTAAAGGCATAGACCTCACATTCGAGAGCATTGAACCAAAAGCTATCGGTAAAAATATATGTCGTTGCAGCTACGAATGCTCCTCCATAAGCCATGATCATCTGGCTTGTGGTTTGTGGTTTCCCTTTCCAGAAGGCAATAAGCCGGACTGCCGAAAGATAGAGCAGCATAACCGTTGCCGAAGCGAACAAGACCGAGAAGAAATTATAGCGGCCGACGAGATCGCCCTGCACCGGAAGCATCATGAACAGACGACCCAATAAAGTCCATAATGGTGCACCCGGCGGATGGGGTACCTGTAATGCCCAGGCCGAGGCGGCAAATTCGCCGCAGTCCCAAAATGATACCGAAGGCTGCATCGTCGTATAATAGACGATGAAAGCAATAAGAAAGGAAGCTCCGGCGAGCAAATAATGGATCGTTCTATTCGAGTTCATTGTGCCAAAAATACGACACTCTATTTCAGTTATTATGAAGAAACTCATACCGTTGACTATGTGTCTGATTGTACTTAAATTACCGTTCGTTTTTAGCCGCAGTTACCCTACCTACTTTTTGTTCGATAGGTGAATATTCTGGTAATAAACTGGCAGGACTGGACCAACCCGCTTTCGGGTGGGGCGGAGATCCATTTGCATGAAACCTTCAAGCGAATCGTGCGAATGGGCCACTCGGTGACGCTTCTGTGCTGCCATTACCCTGGCGCAGCAAAAAAAGAAATCATCGACGGTATTACTATTATAAGAAGAGGAAGCCGAAATACTTTTAATATTGTCGTCCCTTTCCATTATCTGTTCTGGCTTCGCAACGAAGGGTTTGATGTGGTGATCGACGATATCAATAAGATTCCTTTTTATACTCCACTCTTTATCCGTAAGCCTCTTATAGCATTGTGTCATCATTTCTTCGGACGGACGATCTTTCAGGAGGTTGGGGGTATTCCGGGTCTGTACGTGTATCTCAGCGAATTGCTCGTACCATTTATTTATAGGAAAGTACCTTTTCTTACCGTTTCTCCTTCAACGATAGAAGAATTGTGCACTCATGGTTTTTCACCGTCGCAATTCACGCTGGCAATGAATGCTATCGATCATGAATTGCTTACTACTTCATCGGTGCAAAAAAGCTCTCATCCGCTTTTTGCCTATTTCGGGAGGCTAAAAAAATATAAACAGGTCGATCAATTGCTTCACGCTTTTGCTATTGTCCGTAAGCAGCTTCCAACGGCGGAATTGCTTATCGTCGGCCGTGGAGACGATGAAAGTCGCTTAAAAGCGATCGCTTCAAAACTTAATCTTGGTACTTCCTGCCAATTCATCGGTTATCTTCCTCAACAAGAGAAGCCCGCAATGCTCGGTAAGCTATGGGCTGTCATCAATCCTTCCATTAAAGAAGGATGGGGTATTGTAAATATAGAAGCCAATGCCTGCGGCACCCCGGCGATTGCGGCCGATAGTCCGGGGCTGCGAGATTCGGTTCGTGATGGAGAGACCGGCTTATTATACCCATGCGGCAATAGTGAAGCACTCGCCGAAAAAATGATCGCTCTTTCTAAAGACGACCGCCTTAGAAAACAATTAAGCGAGAACGGTATTCTCTTTGCAAAACACTTTACCTGGGAAACAACCGCAGCAGCCGTTATTCAACAGCTTTCCGATACCTTGCGCCTACAGATATAGAACCAAGAACCGGCCAGCTATTGTAATTTCCAGATACGAATTTTTCCCGAACCGGAAACAGCCATATATTTTTCCGATCGGCTTATTTTTAATTCCGAGACATCCATATCCGATGGCCATGGTCGTGACGAGACCGTGCCATTGGCTATATTTATTGTCTGTATAATATATCCATTATCTACCTGCAATAAAGAATAGGCATAATGTTTTGTCACCACCGGCATCATTGCCGAACCTGGTACCGGAGTAAGGGTATTTACTTTTTCGAAGGACTTGGTGTCATAATAGTTGTACATTGTTCCGTCTGCGGAGATACCAAGGGTGGTACCATCTTCGGAAAAAAAGCAATTAGCCGAATTGGTCTCTTTAGGCACTTTACGAATTTCTTCTGCGGATGATAGGTCCCAGGTAGTGAATGAAGGATGAGTATCATCCATATCTCCAAATATTATTGTTCCTTCTTCATGATTATAACCGAAGGCTCCTGCCAGATGTCGGCCTCCACCCGCGAGAGGCACCGGGACGTGCATCGTTTTAATCAAACTACCATTGATAGCGGAATATACCCGGAAACTGGAATCGGTAATGCTTTCATCATATATCCAGACAATCATTTTTGAGGCATCGTCTGACAAATAGCCATGATCGCAATACGTCCAGGTCCGTAATATTCCGGTTGACCCGGAAATATCATAGATTAACGCTTTCGGGTAGGCATGACAAAGAATAGTATTATTATCGACGCTCATATTCATTTCTCCTACATACTGATCCGATTCAAGGGTGATCGTCGAGCGTCGTTGTCCGTCCTTCGTATCGTAAATAAATACTTTCGGAATATTATTTTCAATCGTGCTTACCGCCAAACGAGAACCATCCGGCGAAAGCGCTATATAATAATAGAGAAGGCTACTGGCAGGACTATCTAATTTGACTTCGACATACTTATCGGCAGTGGAAGCACAAAGTACTATTGGAGCGAGATCACGCGATTCTCCTGAACCAAGGGACTGAATGGTAGCCGGTACTGAAGTATTGCCATTAACATCGCTGGCTGTCATTATCAGAGCTTTATTCGATGCAATGGTTGCTGAAAATACTCCGGAGGCAGAATAATGATAGGTAGAGTAGATACCATCGGTAAAGAATAACATCGCAGTTACAGGCGCTGTATTGCAATCGACAACTTTTCCATTCACTATTGCCGGACAAGGGGAATTTAAGGTAATGTCACCAAGTGTTGCCGTTTGCCCGGATTGCACACTAAACGAAACCGGAATATTTAAATAATACAATCCATTGTTATTATCGGCATTGATCTGTAATTGTAAATCTCTGTTTGCCGGTACACCTACAATGCGTAACCTTCCATCAGGGCCGGTATACCCCGTAAATTGAAATACCGTTACCGCAACGCCGCTAACGGGCGTGGTGCCACAAAGAACCCGTAATTCGACATCTCCCCAGTCAATGGGATAATCAAGATTCCAATCACTAAAATGAGTTATCGTGCCGGTATAACTATTTCCTGAAAGTGCAGCCGTACCTTCCTGCTTCCATAGACCGAGGGCCTCATCGAAATACCATAGTGGCATCGAAGCCGGCGCCGAAACATCGGAGGTTTTAGGATAGGTGATCGTCGCTGGTTTTGAAGGATCGAGCACTAATCGCTCGCCAACCGAACCGGTAAGTTCTGCTCTGACTACTCCACAGGAAGCTAGCCTCACATTCTTCCCGTCGGACGCCTGTCCCATATTATCGCCGGAAAAGCAGGTCGAAAAAGAAGCCGATGCAGGGTCCAGGTATTTTGCTGCGATACTGACGGTACCATGATATGGCGATCCAGAGGTCGTAAGAAAACTTTCCGGTTGAAAAGAAATTGAAGCGCCGCTCGATCCCAAGATCGTTATTTTGCCACCATCTGATGAAGAGACGTAATATTCGGTGTTATCCGACATCATTGAAAGCTCGACCCTTGTCGTAGCAGATTCACCGGCAACAGCAGCTTTAGAAGAAATGAAATACCCCATTTTTTTTGCAAGCACGAGTACACGGTCTTTCGGGACGCGAATATCTTTGATAATAAAAAGTCCATGTTCATCGGTTATTGTATTCTGAGTACCAATAGTAATACTTACCGCTGAAATTGCTTTACCTTGCTCATCGACAACCCGGCCATAGACGGTAGTGACCGTTGTTGAACTATTCTCGGCAGGAGGATCGATAATATCACCCGTATGCTTCGAACAACCTATTATCATACTAATAATAATTGCAAATAAGCCAGCCAGGTATATCGTGGGGGCAATACTATGTTGTTGTCTCATAACGATGGATCTTCTAAGGAATCTATTCATACAAAAAGGTAAAGGGAATTTACCTTTTATACAAGTCTCAAAAACAGCTATCGTTCCGCTTCAAAAATCATTTTAAATAATAACTATTTCAGATAAAAAAGCCGGGGCAATTGCCCCGGCTTTTTAACATCATCTGTCTATTGCTTATTGCAATTTCCAGACTCGGATCAATCCTGCACTTGAGACGGCAAGGTAATTTTCGGAACGACTTGCTGTAATGCTCGAAACGTAATTCGAATTCGGCATTAATTTTATTGTGTGTGAACCATCGGATAGCTTCGTGATCTGAATCATTTGAAGATCCTTAGAAGTCATAACCGCAGCATAAGCATTATTTTTTGTAAGTACTAATTGTGAAGTACGGTTGGTGGCTCCCTCATATGGCATGATCGAGCTGATCTTTGTGCCCGTCTTCGTGTCATAGCAATTATAGGCAGCACCATCGCCAGAAAGACCAACGGTAGCACCATCTTCAGAATAGCTGAAGTACCACGGTTGGGCGGCCACATCCGAGAAGCTGCGCAATTCAGCGTCGGAATTAACACCCCAAACAGAGTAGGTTTGAGCCTGTGAAGCAGACGGATATACAATAGCTTCTTCCTCATGGCTAAATGCACATGTACCGGAAGAATCCTGACCAGCACCTATCGGGAGCGGTGCACTCAATGTCTTAACGACGCTGCCATCGGCACTTGAATATACCATAAAGGTAACCTTCTGTTGCGAGCTGGAGAATGATGCGCCAACAAACTTCGACCCATCATCATATAAATGAGCGCCGCTGCAGGATACCGTAGACATCAATGTTGCCGTTGCACCGGAGATATCAAAGACCATTGCGCCATTGTATGTTCTTGCGAGCAGTTTTGTATTATCGGTACTCATCTCCATACCATTAACATAGACTTGCTGGGACAATGTAGCCGTAGAAGTTACCTGCCCTGTCTTGGTATCATAGATATTGATGACCGGATTCTTTTGATCATAGGTGCTTGCCGCCAGACGCGATCCATCGGCAGAAAGAGCCAGCATATAATATGTATTGCTCCCTGATCCACCACTGGGAGTAATATCTACATATGACGAAGTGCTTGTTCCGCAGACGGTGATCTTACCCATATCCCGATCTTCACCTGAACCAAGCGCCGGGACTGTTACCGGTACCGACACATTGCCATTCGCATCCATTGCGGTTACCGTCAGAATTACACCGGAAGCAGCAGCGGCGGAAAAATCACCGGTCTTAGTATAAACATAATAAAGGTTCGTACCATCGTTAATAGTAACCAAGCCTTCTACCTTGCTATCGCCACAATCGACCAACTGCCCGCTAATCGAGGCAGGACACGGAGAATTAAGTGAAACGTCGCCTATATCAGTAGTCGCACCCTGCGTCATAGCAAGAGGCATTGGCTTATTGATATAATATATCCCGCCATTATCGCTGGCATTGATCTCTAACTGGACGTTCTGATCTGCCGGTACACGGAGGAAACGAATTTTTCCATCCATATCCGTATATCCGATACGCTGAAATACCTTAACCGCAACTCCAGCGACAGGTACCGAGCCGCAAACGACACGAAGTTCGAGCGAACCCGACTCACCTTTATAATCAAGATTCCAATCGGTGAAGTGAGTTACTGTACCGGTATAACTATTTCCGGAAAGCGTGGCACTGCCATCTTCTTTCCACATACCAAGCGTTTCATCGAAATACCACAATGGCATAGTCGAAGGAGCTTTGGCATCGGCCGTTTTCGGGTAGACGATCGTAGCCGGCTTCGAAGGATCGAGTTTCAACACTTCACCACTCGAGCCTTTAAGTTCTACTCTTAATACACCGCAGGAAGTAAGACTTACTTCCGTACCATCGGAAGCCTGAGCCGTGTTATCTCCGGAAAAGAAATTATTAAAGGTCGAAGACGCGGGGTTCAGATATTTTGCAGCTATACTGACCGTTCCGCTATAAGCATCGCCGGATGAAGTCTGGAAGCTATTTGCCTGAAAAGTGATCGATGCTCCATTAGAGCCGTTAATAGATACTTTACCACCGCTGGAAGCCGATACACTGTACTGGGCATTATCGGCCATCATCGAAAGCTGGACTCTCGTCGTACCGGCAGCACCCGGAGAAGCAGCGCTGGCAGCCGTAAAAAATCCGGTTTTTTTGGCGAGAACGATCGCACGGCCTTTCGGTACGGCAGTATTCCGGATCACAAAAAGTCCGTTCGCATCGCTGGTTGCAGTAGAGGTGCCGGCAGAAACCGTTGCACCGGCTACCGGTTTACCACTCTCATCGACGACCCGACCATAGACAGTAGTAGTTTCTGTAATGGTATTACCGCCGGTTGGGCCATTAATATCGGTCGTGCTTTTCGAACAGCCGGTAAAACAAGCCAGAGAGCACAAGAACCCAACCATCAATACACTAAAAACAAAGGACTTATGAACGATCGAAGTCCTGAATAGATATGGTGTAGTTTTCATATTTAGTACGGATTATATGAACAATGATCACATTGGAGCGCAAAAGAAACACATCCCGTCCGGAGGAGTTACAGAAGCACCGGTACTTTTTTAATGATTATTTATTGATCGGCATGTGGCCTTTTGGGTCGGTAAATACCGGGGGCGGCGATAATTCATTATCGAGATCTTTGGGGCGGTGGATAACTGGTGGTGCCGGTTTCCTTTTTACAGAATCTTTTTTAATCGCAGTCCTTACTTCGGCATCTATCTTGTTAGCCGGAGCGATCACTGCGGGTTCACTGACTTGCGGAGCCGGGTTCGGAACAATAGGCTGCAGCACAGGATGTTCGGCCGGAGGCAGCGCCGTATTCGAATGGGATACCATATAAGCCGCAATTCCCAGAAGAATACACACGGCCGCTCCGTAATAATAAAGACGGGCTTTCCGTTGCATGGAAACCGTCTTGCTGGAGGCCATATATTGTAGTAGGGGCGCTCCGGGAGTATTATCTGAAGGCGTTGTTTCGAGCGACGCTGCATCTGCTTTAAGTACGGAGGTAATACGCTGCTCGATGGTTATAGTTGCTGCCAGAGAAGGATCCTTTGCACAAGCGGCATCAATCTGGTGCTGTTCGGATTGCGAAAGAGCACCATCGGCAGCCTTTGCGATCAATTCATCAATAGCGTTCATGATCCGATTCCTTTCGTTGTTGTTCTGTGATCTTTGTTCAATTCGAGTCCTTGCTTTCTTGCATGATAGATCACTCGCGCCCGCAATTTGGCGCGTATTCTCGAAGCCCTGGTCCAAATTGCCTGCGGATTTTTTTGCTGCATTGCCGCGATCTCGTCGTATTGAAAACCGGCATAGATATTCAAGGCGAGCAATTCGCGGTCTTCCGGGGTAAGTTCGGAGAAAGCAATGGTTACGATCTCCTCAAGTTCGGAAGGTTCGGCGAGCCGGGTGACGGGATGTTCCTTCTCCGAAAGTTCGGCGAGATCCTGATGATCTTTCCGGGAGCGTAACTTATCGAAACAGCAATTGCGGGCTATCTGAAACAGGTAAGCGGCCAAATGTTCGATTGGCTGCCCTTTCCCTTTTCGATCGATAAGCTTGATCCAGGTCTCCTGCACCGTATCTTCAGCCAGTGCCCGGTCTCCGAGAATCTTAAAAGCATAGATCGCTAATTTTTTATTATAGAGCGCAAAGATCTTATGAAAAGCGGCCTCATCTCCGGCAAAGAATTTGCTCAGCAGGTCCGAATCCTTCCATTGGTTTTCTATTATTGCCACTTTGCTACCTATAATGACGGAATAGTTACCGGCCACCTTACAACTTTTCAGTAGAATAAATAATTAACATAGCATGTAAGGCCACCAGCCTTAGCTGCGTCTTTATCCATGAATGGCGGCAATACCGACCGCCGGACTTGTAACCGTTCCTTTTAACCGATCATGAAACAGATCACCCTATTAATGGTGCTTTTCGTCTCGATAGCTCTGGTGAGCTGTAAAGACGAACTTCCTTCGGAATCAACCAACACCGGTGTTACCGCCAATCTTATTGCCTGGTATAAGCTCGACCAAAACACCGCCGATTCCAGTGGTCATAATCATAATGGCACACCTCAGGGGGGCAGCTATGTACCCGATCGTTTCGGTAATGCACAAAGTGCATTCTCACTCGACGGCCAATCGTTCATTAGCGTCCCTTCGGCCGATGAATTGAATTTCGATAATCTTTCTTCGTTCTCCATCTCTGCATGGGTGAAGACGTCATCCACAACAACCGGCTACAGCGGCATCATCGCCAAGGGCCCTTCCTCCGGTACGTTGCCGGGATATGCCATCGGGATGGAAAACGGAAAAATACTGGTACAGCTTTCCGGCGATAATACTCCAACGATCAGAAGCAGCTCCGTCATAAATGACAATCATTGGCACATGATCACGATGACGGTAGTGGCAAATGTTGCGGCAGCACTCTTTATCGACGGACAACCGGAAGGAGGTGTTGCGCCATTAGTCGCTTATCCCGATAAAGATAACACCGGATCATTATTCCTTGGTAAGGATAGAACCTCTACAAACTTCTTTATCGGTGCGCTCGATGATATCTACATCTATGGCAAACTGCTGACGCCGAATGAAATTTTCTCTTTATATCATATAAACTCTTGGGATGGAGTTTCAGGCGATACAACTAACCATCAGGATACGAGCACTCATACCGATTCTTCGGGATATGGAAGTAATACTTTAGACAACCCTGGCTTCTTTACCACTTATAGCACCACTAATTATATCGATGGTTCAACCAATCCGCCTTGGAATGTTGCTTACGGTTCTCCATGGTATGGTGCGGGATTTGGCGCCGATAATACCCCAGGCTTCATTTATATGTGGGGTACCAGCGACGATGGCTGCGCCGTCTATGAGCCGCTATCCACACCCATTAAGAAAGGCCATACTTATAGAGTAAGTGCTTATCTGAAAATGCCCTCTAAAGACCTTCATAATACACCGTATGCCTATGTTCGCTTCCTCGCTTTTAATCAATTTGGCAGCGGTATTCCCTGGCAGACTGTTCCGGGACAGATTTCTTCATTCGGATCCGTTACGGTTACAAAGATTGATACCTGGGATCAATATGTAACGGCCGATTGGACTGCCGATGCCGATTATGATAATTTTGAAATCGATGTGCAAAATGCTAATTCTGGCCCAAATTCCGAAACCTGGATTTGGATCGATAACGTCGTTCTTCAGGAAAAAAAGTAATACCTTTTCTCTATACCACTAATGCTCAATGCCGGTGTTGCCATTTCATGGCAGGCCGGCATTGCCTTTTTGCGGTACTCACACCCGGTAAACCGATAAAAGTATTTTTGGGTTGTATGGCTCGTGACCAAAAGACGGCTACCTAAGACAGTATCGGTTATCTTTCTGCAACACCATTTTCTTTTTCTGATAATAGCGTTCTGGTGCTGTTGTGCCAATTGCCAGGCGCAATCGTCATTTGTTGCTCCCGTATTTTCTTACCGGTATGGATATCCACTGGCAATAGATAGGTCACCCGGGTCGATCAATCGGTTTGGCACGGCAGGAACAGGCTCGAGCGTTGAACATTCTTTCGGTCTTGGTATGCGTTGGTCGGCCCCTAACCTGCTGGCTGGGGGGCTTGGCATCGCTCCAAGAGTAGAGTATCAATTTAGCCGTGGCTCCTTTACCTCCGATCCGTTCACGGCAACGCAATATGATCTTTCCGGTACAGATATTCCGGCTAAGGATCAATTTAGTGTTTCATCGACCAGACACGACCTCGATCTCCTGCTTCCTGCCTGCATTACTATTAGTAATTCCTTTTCCATTGAAGCAGGATTATGGTATAGCATCGATATAGCCCAGAACATTTCTGCTGCCGAATCGATACTATCACCGGCTAATGCTCAGTTTCGTGAAGGTGGAAGAAGCAGGGCATTCGCATCCGGGGATAGCATCAGTGCCGCCCATTCATATTTTGGAGTCGATCTGGGTATTGCTACCCGCTTTCCTATTACCGCTTCGCTGTCTCTGGAGCCATCGGTGCATATTCGGGCGGATCTTCTCTCGATTGCCGATATTGGTTCGAAAGCTTTCAGCGCCGGAGTTTCTTTTTCTATTGCGCCGCTCACTGCTCCTACCTTTTCCCCACCACAGGATACTGTACATAGTAACGCAATAACTTCTTTCCAGTTGGAAGGAGGTATTCATTTCACAAAAAATGGAGTAAGAGTAGCAAAAGGCTCAGCGATCGATGTTGCCGGTTTCAATATTTTCAATCGCCAGTACACTGAGCTATGGCCGGAGATTTATTTTGAGAAGGGAAGTTTCGATCTTCGTCATTGCAAAACGCTTAGCGAATCCGAAGTTTCGACATTCACTCCTGCCGACCTTACTCACAAAGAGCTTTCGGAGTTTGGAGCCCAGGCGATCAATATCATTGCCTACCGCTTAAAAAAATCGGAGGATGCCTCGATTGTTCTTCATGCATCATATACCGATGAATCTCGCGATATTGCACAATTGAGGCTCGATGCCCTTGAAAAATATTTTTCTCATCTGTGGAACATCTCACCGGATAAGCTCTCGAAGAAGGATCTGCCGTCCGATGCGCACTATGGCTGTTATATCACCTCCAGCGATCCGGATATCCTTGCACCGGTTGCAACACAATGGATAGAGCGGAGCTATCAGATCCCACACATCGGTCTTGAAAAAGAGATCGTGGCTACCGCAGGTTTGAAATCATGGACGATCGATATTACCCAGAGCGATCATCTGCTCACACATTTTTCCGGCAACGATCCGAATGACGAATCAAGCATTACCGATTTCGATCTTGGAAGCGATAGCAACATCCAGAGCAGCCCCGCACCTCTTATTGCCAGTCTGCATATTGAGGATTTTCGGGGCCAGCAACTGACCGTTTCCGATACCCTCGCTATTCCATCCGTTGAAGCCTCGATACATTCAGTTACCGAGCGTGAGCGATTTCATTTTGTGTTCTTGCCGGATCAGACTTCGAGCATTCACGACCTACTTCTTGATAAATGCTTATCGTCCATAAAGAACGACGCTCAGATAACGATCGCCAATCCCGATGCCGCTACTCTTACCAATGGCTTCGGTAGTTATACTATCGCTGAGAGTATTGTTAGTAAACTTAAATCGAAATCCGATCTTTCTTCCGAAGTCCACATTGTGCATCGTAGCGATACTTCTACCGATAGCATAGACCCTTACTCGAAAGCCGTTATTGTTACGATCGATCAGGCAAAATAAGTATCGGTGGTAAGAATAGAGATATTTCAGGGGTTTGCATAATTATTATTACCTGTAATACTATAACTGTTAATACATTATCTACCCTTCCCTTATTCGATTCTGTAAGAAGTCTGCGCTTTTAGGGGTTTTTATCTGAGTAGTCACCATTTATTTTTGTGCGGCAACGATGATGCACCAGACATCTCGTTAGCAATGCTACGGAAAACAGGCTATTAAAATTTTGGGAGTAATGGTATAAATACGTTGCTCCCGATAACAGCCTCTGTCGTATAATACCAGTCTTGGCACTCACTTTATGCAAATGGTATCATCGTTATTAAAAGCTCTTTTGGCTTCGACAGCCATTCTTGTTCTGTATTGTACTCCTTCGATTGCTCAACGCTCTATGGGCGCCCAGCAATTTATTTTCGATGATAACCGAGTCCCGCTTCGAACGCTTACGATCGATGTAACGGCTCCGATGACAGCTTCTTATACTCTGCATCTACCGGCTATTCCTCCGAGCGGCATAATGAATTTTCTCGCAAGCGATGCAAGCGGTAATATGAGTTGGCAGCCCAATACATTGCCATCGCTTCCACAGAATAATATCTGGGTAGGCAATGCTGCAAATGTGGCAACACCGTATGCACCAACGGTTGCAGGGGCGGTATTTGTATTAGGGCCGGGCCTGACCCCAACGTGGAGTACCACGATCCCTTCGGCTACTACCATTTCATTTTCTCAGATCACCTCCGGTGTTAATACCGGCCAAAATCTGCAGGTAGGCGGCGGTTCAACCATTCAACCGATCGGTGGTGGTACTGTTGTCTCTAATAGTTTGATAGGTGCGGGTCCCGGAAAATTTTCCGGCGCTGTTACTATACCGCTTAATGCTTCGACAGTAGCGGTAAGTTTTCCGGGTATTACTGCTTCCTCTTCGGTAGTCGTTACAGTGCTCGATCCGAATGCTTCGCAAGGGACCGTCGCTGCAACCGTTCAATCGATCACGGCCGGCGTAGGATTTACCGTATTCTTTGCCGCCGATTACCCGCGTGCTACCGGCCTATTACACTATACGGTAGTCAACCCCTAATCTGATTTTCACGGAATATAAGATTTACTAATCACAACTACTATACTATATATGAAAACAATACACACGACACTCATAGCAGCAGCTTTGTTGGTTGTTGCTTTTGCAACCGGTACTTTCGCCCAGACGGTATCGAGAACCTATATCATGAAACCGGCCGGCTCGATCAATACCCTGACCCTTGATGTCAACGGCGCGATCGGTACTTCTTATAGCTTATTACTGCCCGGCGCTGGTAATGTTGCAGGAAGCCCGATCATGAAAGTATCGACCGGCTCCGGTAATAAGACGGTTTCGTTCGGACAGATCGATCTTACCTCGAATACGGCTCTTACCGGCGATATCACTGGTATTCTCCGTGCAGAGAATGGCGGTACCGGAATTGCCACCCCGACAGCCGGTTCACTTGTCTATGGCAACAACGCCGCCGCTATGTCGCAGCTTGCTATCGGCAGCGCAGGACAAGAACTCCGTGTCAATGCTGGCGGTACGGCTCCGGTATGGGTAAATTCGATCTCGAATCAGACCTTTACTTATACCGTCACCGGTACCGAGACCGGCTTCGGCAGCGGCTTCGTTCATTTCAATACCACGGCTACCCCCGGCGATGCCACGATCCCGGCCGCCGTTAGTTATGCAGCAGCTTCCAAGCTCCAGCTTACCCTGACCACCTCTACTTCGGGTGCTCAGTCCCAGTCCATTTCGAACCGTACCGCTACCGGTTTCGATGTGTACACTGCAGCACTCTCTGCTGGCGACGTCATTACCATTTCGGTGATCAACTAATTGTTCTTGACTGCTCAGTAACTCAACCGGCGGTATCCGATATAATTACAGTTAGACCGGATGCCGCCGATCTTATCCGAAGTAGAAGCGCATTATTTTCTTTCAGATCCATTATGAAGCGTATCGTTGCTTTGATATTTTCTATACTCATTGCTGGTTCGGCATTCGGACAAAGCGTAATGAGGTCTAACCGGCTTGTTAATGCTGCCGGTAATACACTGACGCTTCTACCTCCCACTTCACTTTCGAATTATTCGATTACCTTACCCGGGGCCGTCAGTACAACCGGCTCAATGTTCTATACCAGTAACGGGACGGGCACCTTAACTTGGCTTGCTCCCGGCAGTACCAATAATTTTCTTCAGATGATCGGCGGTATTCCCACCTGGCAAGATCCGGTAACGGCCCTTCAGGGAGATTTTGTCCGATATAATCTGGTGGGACCACAGAGCTTAGCGACAACAACCGGCGGCAACTTCCTCTTCAACGTAGAGTATGGCACGACCAATGCCGCCCCCGCAGCCGGCGCCCGTATCAATTCCGTTACGACGGCCGCAAATTCCAATGCAACGGGCCTGACATTGAATGCTACAGCAACCGGCACCGGTCTGGCAACCGGATTGGCCGTGAATGTTTCCGGTGGCACATCACCGCTGGCCGCAACATTTATCGGTGGTGGTATCGGTATCGGAACTTCCGCTCTTGGATTTTCAAATGTTCGCACACTGGAAGTTTTTTCTCCGTCGGTAGCCGGCGATCATATCAGTAATTGGCAAACGCTGAATTTTTCTCCATCGGTTGCAGAATTAAATAGAACGATTATCACGCAGCGTTCAGAGCTGCTTTTAAACAATACCCAACCTATATCGGGTGAAGTGTATGCCATAGATGGAGGTGTTACGCTGCAGCCTGCCGCAACAACCGGTACCATCGCCACTACGACCGGTGTTAGAGGATTTGCTCAAAATCTTAACACCACCCAGACTATGGGCCGGGCGGTCGGTGTACAAGGACATATTCAATCAGCAGGTCCGATGACTACGGCTTCCTCCTTCGAGGCTTCATTCATATCACTGGGACCATTAGCCGATTTAAATGAATATAAGGGGTTGCATGTCTCTTTCCCTTCATTAGGTGCTGGAAATATTACTAACTTCTATGCTATCGATATCGATAATCAGATTTTTGCCAGTGGTATTAATGCTGCCTTCCGGTATAATTCAACATCGAGCCCATTTATTATTACCGGCGCAGGAAATGTAGGCATTGGTAGTCTTACTCCGTCCTCACAATTTGATGTTACCGGACGTACGGTTACGGCTAATAATTTACTACCTGATGGCAACTGGACTCCCTGGATCGCCCAAAAGACTGTACAGGTCGTAAATCCGGCTGCCTCTACTGCCGCCAATTATCACACTACAATGGCTTATGACAGCACGGCGGTTATCGGGAATGCCGATATGTCTTCAGCAGTGACTATCGGACGCCTGGCAAGAGTTAAAACACTCAATACCACTACGCTCAATGAAATTCGCGTAATTCAAGCTAATGTACAAAACGACGGTACCGGCACTTTAAGCTCAGGCTCGGCCTTTAGCGCCAATGGTCTTAATACTGCCGGTGGTACGTTTTCGATCATGAATGGCTTTGATGCTTATTTACAAAATAGTGCTGGCGGCACACTCTCCGTAGCCCGTGGCCTTCATATTCGTAGTTCGATCGGTGGAACAGCCGGCATATCTAATTTTGTCGGAGTTCAAATAGATCCGGT
Source organism: uncultured Alphaproteobacteria bacterium (assembly GCA_964404255.1). Classification (GTDB taxonomy): domain Bacteria; phylum Bacteroidota; class Ignavibacteria; order Palsa-1295; family Palsa-1295; genus JAFDZW01. The sequence goes on from CAYOJJ010000010.1 coordinate 127,448, forward strand.
ATTCCAAACAGGCGGAGGTAGTGGTAAATATACTAACGTCACCGGTATTAATATCGACGATATTGCTTCAACCATTATTACCGGAACCAGAAGAGTATTATTCTATAATGGATTGATCGGTAATGGAAATGATCCGGTAGCTATTTCGGGTAATGGCCGTCTTGGTATCGGCACAAATGCTGTTTCAGCGCCTGCAACAAGTATCGATGTCGATGGCGGACTTACTGTCCGTCCACCGACAACCATCAATGTCGGAGCAGCCGGAAATATCACTGTCGGTAACCGTTCATATATTCGTGTTACCCCGACCGCAACGGTAAATGTTGGCCTGACAGCGGGATCAGCAACCGGCCAGATCCTTATTGTTGAAGTAGTACCTAATGGTGCGAATGCCCTGACTTTCCTGGATAATGCTGCTCAGAACGAAAACCTGCAGGGAAATTTTACTCCTCCGGTTGCAACCGGTGGGTTACTCCAGCTAATTTGGAATGGTACGCTTTGGATGGAAATCTCGCGTACGACCCCCTAATACGATTGTTCTTTTGACTGCTTTTTGGTCCGACCCGTGTTAAAGTCTGGTTAAGCGATCACAATTCGCTAGCACGCTAAGAACCCCCACAAATCCATCGTGGGGGTTTTTATTTTAATACAAATACTCTACCCCCGAAAATTGCTAATTTCTTACCGAATGGGCATCCTTAGGCACTAATAACGGGTTTACGACCTTGTACTTACAGCCGGCAAGTACTACCCTGCCCGGGATTATTATGAGCTATTTAGAAGAACTTCTCGGATCGTTGACAAAGGAAGAGCTTTCAAAACTTCATTCGCTGAAGCTTTCTCCTTCCGAACGTTCTTTCTTAAAGAAAAAACTGCAATTATTACAGGGGCAAGGCGCTGCCAAGCCGGAATCTCTTGCCAGTACCGATCAGTACCTATACAAGCTCCGCTCGGTACTCCTGAATAAGATACTGGCGCATATAGCCGGAAAAAATGACATCGAGGTACTGCAATTTTTACAGCGGCGTAATCTAAGATCGCTCACGCTGCGCCAGGCAAAACTTGCCGATCAAAAAACCGGCCGCTTTCTTAAAGGAACAGAAAAAGAATTATTTTACCGCCACCTGTTCCAGATCATACTGCCATGGTACGAACAGCAATTCGATGAAGCCCTCATTACCGAATATGCCAATAAATATGCCGAAGCCAGGGTAACTCCGCTTGCGGATGAGCACCTGTTCCTCGATGCGCATTTATTGTATTACCGCTCGTTTCCGGACCGGCTATCGGTGGAGCGGGAGCGCCGTACAAAAGAATTCATCGCTTTGGAAAAGGCAGTACGCAATAGCCCGAATATCGAAGCGCAGTTCGTTGCGCTTCGGGGCCTTATCATGCTGCTTAGAAGCAGCCGTACTCCCGATATTCCCCGGGCGATTGAACTCACCGACCGGATGCTGGAGATCATGGAATGCAACCCGTTTTATTTTTCCAGCCGCTCATTTTGGGGCAACCAACTCATCAAAGCCGAGTTGACCATGCTCAAGGGAAATATCGAAGAAGCCTATGCTGTTTACCGGCGGTTACTTCGCAGCGACCCGACCCATAACAATTCCGGCGGATACCATGAGATCAGGTACTTTTTCGCCTGCATATATACCGGTCGCTTCGATGAAGCACGGGTATTATTAGATACTTCCGATAGTGCTAATCTATGGCTGACGCAGATCTCCCCTTCCGATCTGCAGATCTGCCGCATTGCCTTCGAACTGCTGCAGAATAATACCGAAGAAGCAATATCGTTGATATCACGGTTTCTCCAGCGAGAGAACCATCAGGGCATTGTAGTAACGGATGAATATTATATCCGCGCGCTCGAAGTCTGTTGTATAATATTGCAACGGGATTATCGATATGCCGAAGCGCTCATTCGCCGGCACTTAAAATTCGGAGAGTACCATTCCAAACAGCTTCGATTTTCGGTTATCCCAAGCTTCTTCAGATTATTACATCCGATCATTGAAGAACTGCAAGGGAAAAAAGTATTACGCGAATCCCATCTCAAAAAATTCGAGTCTTTTAGGACCGGTACTGAATCTCACCTGATTTATTGCCTCTACCTCCTGCTGATTAAAATGAGAGGCAGCCAATCACAATCGACACATAGACCTATGCTCTAACTACTTCCTGCTTCTGTTGAAAGCAGCAGCAGTGGATGTATCGGGAATGAGTTTTCAGGTTATGGGAAACAATGCGCACCCCCAAATACAGCCATTCCTTACCGTCGAGGGATTCTACAGCAATAGGGCATGAGTTTGCTTATTGTTAAAATATCGAGACCATTTCCCCGGGATCGCCATGAGCTACTTAGAACAACTTCTCCGATCTCTTACTACAGAAGAGATTATCAGGCTGCAATCTATAAAGGCACCCCCCGCCGAGAAACGATTTTTAAAAGAACTCTTACAAGCGATCGAGGGTGATGCTTCTATCTCCGAATTGGATATACTCCCCTGCTCAGACCAATATCTTTATAAGCTCCGCTCAGTACTGTTATCAAAAATATTATCCCATCTGGCCGGTGATCGTGATGACAACATTCTGAGATTTTTACAAAAAAAGAATCTCTATGAATTACTGCTTCGCTTTGCAAAAATAGCCGATCAGCGTACCGGGTCGAAGCTTCAGGGTACACCAAAAGAGCTGTTTTATCGAATCCTGTTTCATGCTACGTTGCCGCTCTATGAGCACTCCTTCGATGAAGAGCGGTTAGCACTATATGCAAAAAAATATGCAGAGGCGCGCGTCGTCCCGCTGCCGGATGAGGAATTATTCCTCGAAGCAAATCTGATCTATTGCCGGGCAGTGGCCGGTAAATTTTCCAGAAATCGAGAAGAGTTTATCTACGAGTTGAACGACCTTAAAAATCGGTTAACCGGTAGTCCTCATATCGAAGCCTACTATATGGTACTTCGCACGCTCGTCATGCTTTATCGCAGCAGTAAGAATAACGATCTTCCGAAGGCAGCGGCACTGATGCGGGAAGTACGCGACATTGCAAAGTCGCAGCCGTTCTATTTTACTACGGGCAGTGTCTGGTATAATGAATTGGTCGGAGCAGAACTTGAATTATTACAAGGTAATGTCGAGGAAGCCTATCAATCCTATTACCGGCTATTTTATGGGCAAACGATCTTTAAATATTGGGAAAACCACTATCACTACATCCGCTTTTTTCTCTGCCATCTCTATACCGGAAGATTGCAGGCAGCAGCGGCAATGCTTGCTCCGGGCTCTTCAGCGAGCGATTGGTTTCGAGAACTGCCTCGCTGCGATCGATTCCTCTGTTCTATTCCTTTTCATCTTCTCAATGGCGATACGGACGCAGCGCGTGAAGATACCACCCAGTTCTTTCAGCACGTTGGGGACGAATCGGTTTCTTTGGAAGACGAATTTTACGTTCGTGCGTTTGAAACCTGTGCCGTTATAGCACAGGGAGATTACCAATATGCCGAAAGCTTAATTAAACGGCACCAGAAATTTGGAGAATATCATTCGGACGTGCTGCGTCATTCCGTTCTGCATAGTTTCTTCCGCCTGTTGTATTCGATCATTGAAGAATTGCGGGGAGTTCAGCCGCTGAGGGCTTCTCAAAATAAAAAGATAGAAACCTTCAGAACGGGCGCCGAATCAAATCTTATCTATTGCTTATATCTGCTCTTGCGAAGGTTGCGGACCTCCGATCAAACGACTGATGGATCGCTTCCTACCACAATAAAAGTAGCTGCAGTCTGATACTAGGCTCTTCTTATTTCCGAGCTATTGCATTGCTTTATCCCTTCGCCCGCTCTCTAAGGACAAACCGTTGCACCTTTCCCGTGTCAGTACGGGGCAAGGCTTCGATAAACTCTACTTCGCGCGGATATTTATATGGCGCAAGTTCACGCTTGACATGATCCTGAATATCTTTAACCAACTCATCGGAGCCCACCACTCCCGGCATAAGCACACAATACGCTTTTACGATCTGCCCTCGCAAATCATCCGGCTTTGGCACTACCGCCGATTCTTTAACGGCCGGATGTTCATTGATCACCGCTTCTAATTCCGGCGGCGACACGTTATAACCACCAGAGACGATCAAATCATCATTACGGCATTGATAGGTAAAATAACCATTTGAATCTTTGACAAAAACATCACCCGGAATATTCCAGCCGTCTTTTACATAGCCGTGCTGACGGTCGATCTTCTTCAGATAGCGGCAGCCCGTCGGGCCTTTAATAGCTATAAGGCCCGGAGTTCCATCAGGGACTTCATTGCCTTGCTCATCGACGATCTTCGCTTCATATCCCGGTACCGGTTTCCCAGTGACACCCCCATGCGCATCACCGGGCGCATTCGAGACGAAGATATGCAGCATCTCGGTAGAACCGATACCATCGAGCAGTTCGCGGCCATAGGTCGCTTTCCATTTATCGAAGACAGTCTTCGGAAGGGTCTCACCGGCACTAACTCCGATCCGCAGGTTCGAAAGATCGTACTTGCCGCCTTCATCGAGGCGCATCATCATATTATAGCAGGTCGGAGCGCAGAAGCCGATCGTGCATTTATAATTAGCAAGCGTCTTAAGCATATTCTCCGGCGTGAACTGATCGAGCAGTACCACCGAAGCTCCGAAACGAAATGGGAATATCAATAATCCGCCGAGGCCGAAAGTAAAAGCGAGTGAAGGATGGCCGGAGAAGACATCCTTTTCACTCGGATTAAGAATATGTTTTGCATAACCATCGGCTATAGCAAGGACATCATCGTGAAAATGCACGGTGCCTTTGGGGTCGCCCGTAGAACCGGACGTATAGCCGATCAGCGCTACATCGCTTCGGGAAGTATGATGAGCCGATGCATCGGCCGATTCCCCTTCCCAAAGATGCTCGAAGGATTCGTATTCCGGATCGGTACCATCGCAGATCAGTATCTTTTTAACCGATTCCATCATTGGCTCGGCTTTGCGCACTTCGTCGATCGAAGCGGCATCGCAAAGGACCAGCGTACATTCGGAATCGTTCGTACGATAATACAGCTCCCGCGAACGAAGCATCGGCATTACCATAACGGCAATAGCGCCGATACGAAGCGTAGCAAGCCAGCTTGCAACGGCAGTCGGGTTATTCGGGAATCGGAGCAAAATGCGATCGCCCGCTTTTACGCCAAGCGTTCGCAGGGCATTGCACATTTTTCCGACCCGCTCGGAAAGTTGATCGTAGGTAAGGACAGTATCTTTATAAAAGACAGCCGGCCGGCTGCCAAACCCTTTTACGAGGTTCTTATCCAGCAATTCTATAGCCGCGTTGAGCGATTCGGGATAATCGAAATCCTGGCTGGCATAGACACGCTCACCCCATAATTCTTTTGGGGGAAGCCCGGTTAAAAATTCTGCGTATGAAGACATTCTGCTTCGGTAGAGATGATTCGTATAGACTACGAAAATACGACCGAAAGCACTCCGGGTTGTTTATCTTGATGTTTATCCGGAGATATTATCTCGAAACGATAAACTTCTGTTGAAGAAGTATTCCGTCGCCTTTCATCGTAGCAAGGTAAGTACCAGTAGCGAGCGACGAGGTAACGATATGAACCATCTGCTGTCCTTCACCCATCGGTACTGCTTCAACCGGCACGGAGACCGTCTTGCCATCGATCGAAGAAATGGTAACAGTGACCGGAGTAGCATTAGCAAGATCGAACGTCAGCATGACTATTTCATTGGCCGGATTCGGTGTTACCGGATGCATGATAGTTTTGTGAGTCGAAACCGGAACAGTTACACCATTGGTGGCAGCTGTTATAGTGCCTGTCATCCCTAAACTTTTATGGATGGTGCAATGATAGGCATAGCTGCCTTCGGCGGTAAGGACATACATGAAGGAGTTGCCGGTAGAGTTGGAAAAGGCATCGGCGCCATTGGGCACGGCATCTGATTGTAAGGGATGAGCCGAGAAGAAGCCCTCCCACACGATAGTATCACCAACCGCTGCTTCGAGCGTATTCGGAGCATAGACATTGCCGAGCGAACCGCCGAATTTAATGGTATAAGTCGTTGCAAACGACGAGGCAGCCGTAAAAAGTGAAACTGCCAATAAACACATTCCAGAAAATTTCATAACTTCAAGTCTTTGTAAAAATGAACGAGCTGATGTATCAGGAGAGTACTATAACGCAGGCTATTACAACGCGGGATGGTTTAACAAGTTTCCCAAACCAATCGGGAAAGCCTTAATAGAGCCAGAGCGGATTACGGCTTTTAATATCCGCGCGTGAGGTGTCGGCAAAGATCGCCATGGCCGGAAAGGCCGAGGTCGAAAATCCATTTATAGCATACGGGTTATTTACCGGATCGGTACTTACGCTATACAAGATATTATATCCGGACTGAGAGTTGGCATCGTCTAATGGAACTCCATGTAAAGAAGGGGTGCCGCTGCGATAAAGAATAATACATTGATCCGAAGCCCCTTCTATTGAATAATTAGTCAATTGAGAATACGATATAACCGAACGCTGGATAATGCGCGGATCGGTGACTAAAAAGAGGTGGCCTATCGCTAACGCTCCACGAGTATCGTTATGCAGTACTGAAAGAAGAAGGCTATCGCCGAGCGTAACGATAAACGTAGCCACGGTATCAGAAACAGTACCCGAGCTAAAATATGGGGTCGGTACTGAAGGATCCGTAAAGATCAGTTTTGGATCGTTCGAACTCCCGGCTTCCCATCCTATCATCACCCGCATTTGCGGAGTGATCGTCAGGGAAGAAAAAGTATAAACAGGCTGGATAATCCCTATAACAACAAGAAAATCTGCATGGTGATACCATACATCTTCACTTAAACTATCGATAGCTGAACTCATCGACGGGTCATTCGCTCGAGGGCCAAATGAACCTTCGCAGGAAACTATCGCTGCCGATAGCAGCAGGAAACAGCAAAGTGAAAACAGCCTGTTCATTGGATCGTATTGGAAAGGTTATTAGCGGTGTACGCGGTGCGTTACCCAACCACCAAGGCTATCGCTCCATTCGATAACATCGATACTATCACCGGGGAAAAGAACAGTATCTCCTCCGGGGTTGGAAATAATGGTATCGCCCCCATTACCGGAGCCACCGCCATTTCCTCTTCCGCCGCCGTGGCCGCCACCATTATCGAATGGATCTCCCCATTGGCCGGTACAGGCTACGAAGCCTACAACCGTAAGGAACATCCCCAAAAACATCAATGATTTACTCTTCATAACGTTAACTGGTTTGTGTTGTGTTAAAATGATACGAGCACCTAAAAATGAACGATCGCCGAGAGCGAGCCGCCAACCTTTCCCCCGACGGAAGTTGCTCCGTTCGATTTGAAAAAGACCGCCAACCCATCGAGCGATGTTGCAAATGAAAGCATCTCGCTGGTTTCCCAATACAATCCAACGGATCCTTTTCCTATCGGGCCAGGATTTCCAAGCCCGGCAGTACCTTTTGCAAAGGGATGAATACCAAGCGGTAATTCAACCTCTGAAAAAATCATTTTGTAATAGAGCCCACCCCAGTAGATCGAGCGATAGGGCGCCAGATCGCCGGACGTAGTAGTAAGATAGATGGGATAAATTTCTCTTGCGGCTTCGATACCGATACTTTCATCTCTATTGAGATCATAGCCAACCGAAACTCCAAGCTGCGTTAATCCGGCCGTCGAACCATTACTCACCTCGCGGTTCGGTAACTGGGCCATCGTTGCGATACTTCTGAGCTCGAGCGATAACCGTGAAAATAATCCTTCATCCAGCGGGTAGCCGGAGCGTAATTCGGAAAGATGCATGGGCTGCTGTTTGCCTTCGGTACGAACACCAAGTGGTACAAGCCCTTTGATCTCAGCCGAAGCGATGCTTTTCCATTCCATAGCCGCTCGGTCGACGTTGGCATCGGCAGGAATATCGTTTAATTGCTGATGATCAACTGTCGCAATCGTGCTTGTTTCCTGCGAACTTGCAGATGGCACCTGAACGATCGTTTTATGCGCTAAGGAACGATCGCTGATTGATGAACCGACCGAAGACGAGCGTTGCAGTGAAGAAAAAGTAGCGGACGACTCGCGGTTCTTCGATACAAATGGTTTTGCACCTTCTTGCGCAAAAGATGAGTTGCCAGTGGGTGCAGCATTATCGGATGTGGCAGGAGCAGATGATGCCTGTAATGGAGTACCGGCTTCTATTACAGGTGCAGCCAAGGTTGCCGGTGAGGACGTAACAGTAGTATTTGCCTGGGTTGCTACTGCAACCGGCTGTTGCCCGCCGGCTGTGAATCGCTGCACACCGAGCGTCGCCATAATACCAACGGAAGTGCCGAGTGCAATAAGAAGTGCCGTCTTAAGTATAACCGTCGTTGCAATAGCCGTGGTAGTTCCTGAAACTGCCGTAGCAGAAGCGGCAGCCTTCGCCGCCATAAGGCCTGCCTTTTGAGCGATCTGCTGCTGTAAGAAGGCCGGGGGCTGTAATTGCTCCAGATCGGCGGCAAAAGCATTCTTGGCTTGTACTGCCGAAGAAAACTCTTCCTGCAGCCCGGGCGAATCCTTCAAAGCATCGAAGAGTACTTCGCGCTCGGTTTCTGTTGCCTCTCCGTCAAGGAACAGATAGATCAGATCGGATATATGGTTCGTTGCCATACCGTATGTTCTCTTTAATACTTATGGGTGTTCGTAGTATCGCGAGAGCGTTACTCTCATCTTTGCCTTACTCCTGACGATCCAGTTTCGAACGGTGGAGACGGGTACCTCCATCAGCTCTCCGATCTCTGCATACGTCAATCCCCCATACACTTGTAATACTAATGCTTCCCGTTGATCGCACGGAAGCAACTCGAGCGACATCTGAATGATCTGCGAAGCTTCTTCGGCTTCGACTGGCTTGGGCTCGAAGATGGCGCTCATTTCCACCAGCGGTGTTTTTCCCTTTTCCGAATGATGCTTATTGATGGAAAGATTACGAGCAATTCTGAATAAGTATGCCGGGATATTCTCGATCTGTTTCCCTTGGGACAGACTATTGAGAAACCGCAGAAAACTTTCCTGCACAATATCTTCCGCATCGGCCTCGCTGCTGAGGATACGGCGAGCGTAGCGATAGATACGCGCCGCATGGCGGCGGTACAGCTCCGCAAACGCTTCCTCACGATCGTGGGGCGCTTCGCTTAACTGGATGCATAGTTCGCTATCGGACTTGCCAGTGATCATCCAAGAGGCTCAGTGAACGACTTTCTGATGGAATGACTGTTACAAATGAGGTTTGTTTCAGCCGGTTCAAAAAAATGTAGTAAGATCCCCGAACGTATCGGTATTAACTTTTTATCATTGAATATGCTGTTACTGCTGTTAGCCATGAGCGTAAGGATAAGGGAGTTAACGGTACAGACTACTTACCATGAGGAAACTACTTTCGATCGCATTACTGGCCCTGATGCTCATCCCGGGGCTCGCTTCGGCACAAAAAGAGTTTGTATTGGTCGGGACGATGATGCATACCGATCTCGAAGGAGGATGCTGGTATCTCGATGCTAAGGACGGAAAGTATGAGTTATCGGGCCCGCCGGAGCTGATGCAGAAATGTACGGTCGAGTACCGGCAGCTTACCGTGAAGGTA
>CAYOJJ010000011.1:0-121043 GCA_964404255.1 uncultured Alphaproteobacteria bacterium
ATCGCTTAATCGTAAATGGAGCATTCATTTGAAATTTTCCAAAGCCCGGTATCAGAGAAAACGTATATGCTCCTTCGGGAAGCGAGGATACATTTAGAGCAAAAGTCATCTCCGGAGTATCGGTCCGCAAGACTTCTTCATATACTTTATATTTCTTCTGATTTCGAATAAGAACGGTAACTTCTGTTTTTTCCGAGGAAGAAATAGTAATCATAAGCTGCCCCGAAGGCCGATCAAACCGCACCGAGCGAATATCCACCACTGCATGAGGAGCTACTTCGGGAGGGGTCGCCGCCTCAGAATTCGAGACATCCCAGTGTGCAACTTTCAAATCCCGTGGGATATGCAGCCTCCGGGTGAATACCGTACTATTACTTTCGATAAACCGGCTATCCTTTGGCAGCGATTCTATTCTCCGCACCCGAATAAAATAACTCCCTCCGGCTTCAAGACCTGGCAGGCGGATATGCTCACGCGCCGCTGATGGATAATGCCAGCGTAGATACCCCTTGATATTCCTGAAGCAGGTAAAGCTATCGATACTACGTATGCTCAAGCCGGTCTTGCTATTGCATACTTCCAGTAGGAATGTTACCGTGGAATTCATTGCAAAGCTGGACTCCGAAGGTATAATATTGTCTTTTGTTCTTCTGGTGCTATCGAACCCCACCACATGGGTCATAGCCCATTTTTTTGGTGTAAGCTCTATGCCGAGAGCCGGCCCTCGGTAAGCACGGCTGCTCAATTGAAACGAGACGGAATACCCCAACTCGTCGTGGCCCGTAGCGATGAAGGGCTGTGAACGTATAAGATCGGGCGAGCCCTCGGTAAAATTCAATGGGTATCTCGAATGAGCTGTACCGGCGCCAATGGTTACCCAGTTCAGTATATAAGTAATTAGGCTGGAATCCGGCAGCAGCTGCTCGGTCTTTACTCCCGAGACTTCATCTTCGCCGTGATCTATATAAAATTCATAGTTACCGGTTGTATCGGCGAAAATATCCTGAGAACGAACTTTGGAAGACAGCAGACCGAGAATAATGATGGAAAACAGTACACCGATCTTGGAATGTATCATACCCATAGATGAATCTATAATAATGACTCCTTTCGCGGTGCTGGCCTTACATTCCTCATACCGTGTAATGCTCTGCGAAGAGTCCCGCAGGGACGAAACGTTGGTAGTCCGCCGCGGCGGATGCGTAAGTGCGGGGTTATGGTTGATTTAAATACACAGAGCGCCGTAGGTGCGACATGTAAAAGCGCATTTTGCAAATCCTATACCCAGCATAAACTCCTAACGTCCTAACAAACCACCAATAATCACGCCCTCTCCCAAAGAGGGAGAGGGATTAAGGGTGAGGGTGCACCCTTGAACAAAAAACAAATGCCTAAAGAAAACGACCAACCCTTACTGCAATACCGTAGCAAAGTGCTGCATTAACCGCTGCACCCTCATCCTTTTTCCTTCTCCCTCGTAGGGAGAAGGAGCGTTTATTGAAGCATCAATATAAATCCCCTTCGCCCTTCTAAGGGAGAAGGGTTAGGGATGAGGGTGAAATGCCGCAAGCCGCACCAACACCTAATGCTCACACCACCCAAAAAAAGCGGGCCGCCTCCATCCAGACGGCCCCGAGCGTCAGACATACGCCGAGGAGGACCGGCCTTTGCGCTTACCACCGCTCTGAGCCGATATGTTATGTAAAAAGTGGTGATATATAAGCTGGCAATTTTCACGTAAGCTTTATCATTGGAATATCCGACATATATCACGCTAAATATATGTCCGAGGCTTTTTCATTACTTACTCGTAGTTTTCACCAATGAAACTTCATGTAGTTGTAGGGCAGAATATTCGCTCATTTCGAAAAGAAAAAGGATGGTCTCAGGAAAAATTAGCTTGGACTGCCGGGCTCAGTTCTAATTATTTAAGTTCACTTGAGCGTGGGAATGTCAATATAAGTGTTGATGCGTTAGAACGGATAGCACAGTCTTTGGAAGTTGAAGCTAAACAGTTGCTCAAAAGCAACTCTAAATATTAGTATATTAGTGAGCAACCTCAACATTTACATAGGGAGAACTACTCTAGCTGAAAACAACTTATTGTTGGATAATACACCATCTCACATGACTTCTATTTTGGTTGTCAAGAATTGAAACAATATGAATTTTACAAAAGAGCGTTTGCAGGTTTTAATTCAGGCCTGCCATTTAAATTTTCTAGTAGGCTCCGGTCTTTCCATGCCATTTCTCCCTACACTTGGGAATATAGAATCATTACTGACTCAGACATACAAAGACGATTCTCTATCAGATGCAAGAAAAACAATTATTGAGGCATCATTATTTTCAAAATACTTCGAAAGCGTGGTATATCCTTGCAAGGATATTTTGTCGCCCAACCTGACTAATACAGAGTTAATACGAACCAAGACAAATTATAGGCTTTTTGTAAAAACGCTCCACAACATTTTACTGAGGAGAAAAAGCACCATAATTCATAAACAAGCCAATATATTTACTACCAATATAGATTTATTCTGGGAAAAGGCTCTCGAAGAGATGCAAATCGAATTCAATGACGGCTTTTCAGGCAGACTAAATCCGATTTTTAGCCTAACAAATTTCAATAAATTATACTATAAAAGATCACTTCACTATGATAATATTTCAGAAATGCCCGCAATTAATTTATTAAAAGTCCATGGTTCTTTATCATGGCAGCTAAGAACAGATGATAAAATTGAACAAAGCAAATTAGAGTATCTAGATGAAATAGAAGATACAAGATGCAATCTTCAAGATAATATAATTCCCATCGAGAATGACGCCTTATATGATGAGATAAAACGAATTTCCGCTGGGATGGGAGTTAGCATATCTCATCAACAGTTTTTGAAGAAAGCTCGTAAACTTCCAATAGTCAATCCGACTAAAGCGAAGTTCAAAGAAACAGTCTTAGATTTAAATTATGCTGAAATGCTGAGAATCTTTGCAAATGAGTTAGAAAAAGAAAATACGCTATTATTTGTGATGGGATTTTCAGTTGCTGATGAACATATTAGAGAAATTTTACTTCGTGCTGCGAATTCTAATCCAACCTTGCTAATAATAATTTATTGCTTTGATAGTCATGCAGAAGATGAAATTAGAAAAAATATCAATAGCAGTGGCGTAGCTATTAGAAATAGTAATATTTTTTATGAGTCGCCTCCGGAACCTGACAATTTTGATTTCGAAACCATTCACACTCATACATTTAAAGAACTCACCAAAGATTTAGCGAACGATGATTGACTCCACTGAAACAATTAAAAATTCGATATTTAAAATTGGCACGGTAATATCTGTTGATGGTCGGTCTGTAAGCATAGCAGTAGATAAATTAAAAAACAACTCACATTTGATTTATCAGGGAGCCATAATTAAAAATGTTTCGGTAGGTAGTTACTTAAAAATATTAAAAGGATTTGTTAAGATAATATGTAAAGTTGACGGCGAATTTACAAATGAAGACACAACCTTTACGTCGAGACCATATACTACAGATTCAAATAAAATAAATAGAATCTTAAAAGTCAGTTTAATTGGTTATTTTACCGAGTCACTATTTAAGAGAGGGATACATGAAATGCCTTTAATTGGCAATGAGTGCCAATTATTAGATTGGGATGAATACTTTAGCTTGCATAGATTTATCAAGCCGTCGCAAGTCGGGCTGCCTATAGGCAAATTAACTTTAGATCACGAACAACCAATTGAACTAAATATCGATAAACTATTTGCAAGCCATATCGGTATATTCGGAAACACAGGAAGTGGCAAATCATATACATTAGCCAAACTTTACTATGAACTAATTAATATTTTCTCTAGCAGCCGTAATTTTCTCCGAACAGCACGATTTATTTTAATAGACTTTAATGGCGAATATATTAAAGGCAGTGATCCCATAATCACGAATGAGCTCCACAAAGTCACATACGAGCTTTCAACACGAGGTCACCGAAACGCGCGCAAATACCCAATACCTCAAGATATATTGCAGGATGAAAGCATCTTAAAAATCATACTAGATGCAACTGAGAAAACACAAACTCCTTTCCTTTCACGTGCATTGCGAAACAGTGATTTTGATAATTTAGAAGAAGACAATTCTCTTATCAGAGATCACATTATTACTACTATCGTTGATATAATTGGCAAGAATGACAAGGAATTGGGCTATAGTACTCTTTCAGAGTTTCTTTGGGCAATGAAGGGGTGTTTTCCTAATTCAAATTTATCCACTATACATGCTGAACTTAAGCAAGGAATTTCATATCACAATCAATCGGGTGAATTTTATATAGCTTCTCGATATTTCGTTTCCCCTAATAACATAGAGGCGGTAAAGGATTACGCCAAAGGCATTGCCGAACAAATCAATTTAAATATCAATAATTTCAGCTTATTAGATGCGTTGCATGTTAGGATATTATTTCAATATTATACCGAAATTATAAAGGGTTACGAAAACAAAGAACATCTCTCTCCTTTAATCAAACGAATGGAAAAACGCTTTAAGGAATTGTCAAAAATCATCGAACCATTCGAGACCTCAACTTCTGACAAGCTCTTGACGATTATTTCATTAAAAGACGTAAATTTAGAAATGAAAAAATTTTTCCCCCTAATACTCTGCCGTCATTTATATGAAAATCAAAAACATAATAGTGACAATGACTCTTATTTAAACATTATTATTGACGAAGCACACAATATATTATCTGAATCTTCTGAAAGAGAAAATGCAGAGATTCGAGATTACAGACTAGAGACATTTGAAGAGATTATTAAAGAAGGAAGAAAATTTGGTGTATTTATGACGATCGCGAGCCAACGTCCAGCTGATATTTCACCGACAATTATTTCTCAACTACATAATTTCTTTCTCCATAGACTAATCAACGACAGAGATATTTCTGCTGTAGAAAAAACTATTTCTTATCTAGACAAATTATCTTTTGAATATCTTCCTTTATTGCCCACTGGCACATGCATAGTTGCAGGGATGCTATCAGAAATACCTATAATTATTGATGTTGATAAAATACCTGACGTATACGAACCTAATAATAAAACCCGAGATTTAACTGAAATCTGGAATAGACAAATATAGACAAAACTCCGCCGACCCATTCTCGCGTATTTTTATTATCAACTCGCTTATGGAGCAATCCTATCAGGTAACCGCCCGTAAATGGAGGCCGTAGCGCTTCAAGAATTATATATAATAAAAAAACCCCGTTGTTCAACGGGGTTTTTATTACAACTGATGTCCGGTACTATAACTCAAGGTTCGTCATCAGTCGAAACGAGAGTTAGGGTAACATTTCCAGCCATATTGAAAGTATTATTTGCACATCGTCTGGCATCCTCTTCAGAAAAGGCCCATACGTAAACCGTATCACTGCTTTCTGAACCGGCAACTGTTTTCGAAAATCCATACCGGTGCAAGGTAGCTCCGGCATCGGCAAGAGTAATGGTCGTTCCGGTAATACGCGAACGAACACAGGCAATAGCATCCGCCAAACTATTCGCATGTACAGCCAGAATATCACCACAGCCGGCCTGATCGATGATACCAACTCCAAATACCGGCAACGACGGATCGGTACCGCAGGTATTGACCGTTGGTGTCGTTCCGCTATTACCGTTATTATTATTATCATGCGGTGGCGGGTTTTGCGGGCAGACTAAATGAACTCGTAGCTTAAGCGTCGGAAAGGTCAGATTACCAGAAGGATCGGTACCTCCGACCCCGCCCGGATGTACAGGTGCCGTCGGGCACTGTTCCGGCGGAATAAGAATAGAAGTCATCATCCACAGACCGGTTAAAGGCTTTCCATCGAAGTTGTGAATTACAGCCGTCGGGACTCCCTCAAAAAATTGCCCGCCCAGGCTATACCCCAGTGTAATCCGGCGGCCAACCGGCGCAGCCAGGGAAACCCCCTGAATTACCATTCGGTCGAACGGCGGGTCGAGGAATGGAAATTGCTGATGCCCGGCAAGGCCCCGTGGTGGAAGGCATGTTGTTTGCATCGTAACGATAGTGTCATAGCCTGAAGAAAGTATCTCAACTCGGCGGGTTTCATGCACGCTGCCACCCCAGCCATTATTAACATCAAGAGTATAGGTCATCGGCCCCCATACCTGCTCGGTATGAGAATAAGAAAGGTTACCGCTACCACCGCTACTGCCGGATGCAGTAGATTCACTGAAGGTTGCCGCCATGTTCGTATGCCACGTAATCGTTACATGATCGCCCGGGCAGACTTTAGAAGGAGTAACAGTAAAATCATAGATCTTTGGCGCACAGGAAGTCACCAAACAAGCTATGAACAATAAAGGAATATACAGCCAATGCTTAGGCTGCCGTTGAATGTGGGTATTCATATATGAGGAAAAAGATGAAGTGAAAAAAGAGGCTGCCCTCCTCCCATGAGAATTGTTGCCCCTGTAACTGCAAATATACTAAATTGCAAGAGATACAGCAACCCATTGGAACCCTCATTTATGCTACTTCCAGTGTTCTAATTATAAACCCGCCTCATGCACTGCCCTGTTTACTTCATCCGCCGACCTATTCTCACGTATTTTTATTATCAACTCGCTTATGGAGCAATCCTATCAGGTAACCGCCCGTAAATGGAGGCTGCAGCGCTTCGATGATAATTATTCTACCCTACTCAAAATGTTACCACCGTCCCGATTCGGGGGAGGAAAAAATCTCCGAGCTTGGTTACATTTAATTCTAAATAAGCATCGGTAGGATGGCGATTGGAAGAGCGATCCGAGTTGAGTACCGAAACACCAACGCCCATATCGGGACCTACATTGCCATAGATAAAGCGCACACCGGTAGTAAGATAGAGCCAGCTCATTCCTGGCCGGACGGTAAGATCAAGGGCTGCACTTGGCCATTTAGACGCACCATTACCAATAAGCAGCACTGCTGCACCGGCTTCTGCACGTATCTGGAGCCCGCCATTGAACAACTGCAGCGCCACACCGCCATACCCTTCCATGGAAAACCCTAAGGCCGTTCTAAACGATACTACCGGTCTGATTATCGACGGTGAATATTCTTCCGTGCTGGCGGTAGCAGTAGCAGAGGAAAGGCTATCGGCAGCCTTAAGCCCCGAAGGAAGAAAGAGAACCAGGGCGATGAGTACAAGAATATATTTCATGGGAGATTCCTATTTAATATACACTTTCATCTCGTGACGATACCAAAGGATTAAACTTCCCGCCGGTGGTAAATACTCCCTAAAACTCCCCCGACCTATTCTCTCGTATTGTTGTTGTCAACTCGCTGATGGAGCAATCCTATCAGGTAGCCGCCAGGAAGTGGAGGCCGCCTTATTATTCTAATTTGCAAAGAAGAAGGCCGCATACGCGGCCTTCTTCGTTAAGGATATTATTGTGGTCACTAGTGAGACTGGCGATGTTTGGCAGCATGCTCTTTCTTGATCTCAAGAAGAGTCCCTTTATGCTTCGGTGGTGTGTAAGAAGTATTTACAAATCCCAAAGTATCACCATCGGCTACAGTCAGAGTATCAATACCCACAGGAGCAGGAGTACCGTTGAGGTTTACTTCCCAATACGTATCTGAATTGGGATTATCGTACACGCCATTTACCATGACCACCATATACCCAAGGTACGTCCCTTGTTTATTATAGCCATAATATTGAACAGCAAATGAGAAATTCACATTATTGGCCTCAGCATAAAGATACGCCGCTTCCATAACTAATTGAGCGTTCTCGTATGGTGCATACGGAATGGAAAAAGATGTTCCGTCAGAGACAGTAATTTTAATTGACATTAGTGAAAATAAGTGATTGATGAATTCTTTAACGATAAAACCCGGTCTTTCCAGGCATACCGAAATATCATAATATGATAAGTAATTGAATATACAACAATATCCGGCATTTCCACCTCCTGAAAAACCCCTAAAATGAGGCAGAGATAGTCGTTAAAAACTCCGCCGACCTATTCTCTCGTATTTTTGTTATCAACTCGCTTATGGAGCAATCCTACCAGGTAACCGCCAGGAAGTGGAGGCCACAGCGCTTCGATGAAGTCGTCGGCCAGGATCATATTACCCGGACGCTGAAAAATGCGATCCGCGAGGGGCGGCTTGCCCATGGCTATCTCTTTACCGGCCAGCGTGGCTGCGGCAAAACGACCGTCGCCCGTATCCTCGCCAAGGCCATCAATTGCCCGAACGCCGCGAACAACGGCTACGAACCCTGTAACGAGTGCGAGAGCTGCAAGTCCATCACCAATGGCTCCTCGATGGATGTCGCCGAGATCGATGGCGCTTCCAATAACAGTGTCGATGACGTGCGCGAAATGCGCGAGAATGTAAAGTACCCACCGCTGCAGGGAAAATACCGCGTCATCATCATCGACGAAGTTCACATGCTGAGCAATCAGGCCTTCAATGCCCTGCTCAAGACGCTCGAAGAACCGCCGCGCCACCTCGTCTTTGTTTTTGCGACGACGGAAGTCCAGAAAGTCCTGCCGACTATCCTTTCGCGTACTCAGCGCTACGATTTTCGCCGGATGCAGATCGAAGAGATCGTCGCCCGGCTTCGCCATATCGCCGAGAGCGATGGCATGACCGCCGACGATGAATCATTGCTCATGATCGCCAAGAAAGCCGATGGCTCCATGCGCGACGGGCAGAGCATCTTTGACCAAGCGGTCGCCTATTGCGGTAATGCGCTCGATGCAACGAAACTGCGCGATGCACTGAATCTCATCGATGCCGATTTTTATTTCGAAGTCACCGAAGCGATCAAAGCACATGCTACTGCGAAAGCCTTTGATCTGGCGAGTGAAGTAGTAACACGCGGTTACGACATTGAAGAATTTATCGGCGGCCTGCTCGATCATTTGCGCGCTATCCTTACAGTCATCGCCACCGGCAAGCCGCAACTGCTTGAAGTAGTAAAGCATCATCAGGATCGCTATAGCACCGATGCCAAGCTCTTCAGCGAAGGCGATATGCTGCGCCTGACGCAGATCGGCTTTCGCGCTCTCGAACGCCTGCGCAATTCCCATGCGCCGCGCATCGTGCTCGAACTGATGCTCGTAGAGATGACACTGCTCGATCGCACGATCGAACTGCGGACACTGTTGGATGAGTTGAAATCGCTCAAAGGTGCCGCGCAATCGCTTCCGGCTTCCTCAAATTCATCTTCTTCATCTTCGGCTGCAGCGCGCTCTTCCGCGCCCGCCGCCGCGAGTACGTTCTCTACTCCTTCCTCGCCCGGAGCTTCGCTTTCCTCCGGTTCTATCAGAGCCGTAGCCGGAGCAACCCAGCCGCCGGTTATTGCCAGCGCTCCGCCAAGCGGCCCCGCCGCCAGCGCCGGTGAGATCGAATCCCGCTGGAATGAGTTTTTGGATTTCATTGCTTCGGCCAGCATGATCTTCGGCGTTGTAAAAGAGGATATGGTTTTCGGCCACGTTGCTGGTTCGATCGTGGAGATCGTGATCTCGAAAAAGCATACGGAAGAGACCTTCGCCCGCAACAAAGATAAGTTTACCGCCCGATTGCAGGAGTTCTTCTCCAACCCGCAGTTGAATTACACGCTCAAAAAAGTAGAGCGCCGCCAAACCCCGCTCGCGAGCTTCAAAGAAATAAAAGAATCGAAAAAAGCCGCCTCCGATCCCGGCACCGAAACCATCGATGATGGCATCGAACGCTCGGAATTAGAACTCGCCCTCATGCGCGATCTCGGCGCCCGGCCACTATAAGAATTTATCTTTCTTCTTCTATTATTACTGTCCGGCTTTGCGGCGCAGCTTGGCAACGCACTCGATATGCCAGGTCTGCGGAAACATATCGACGGGCTGCAGGGCTTCTACTTCATAGTACTCGCTCATAAGCTGGATGTCGCGGGCTTGCGTCGAGGGATTGCAACTGATGTAGGAGATACGCTCCGGGGCGAGTTCGATTACTTCTTTTACAACATCCGCGTGCATACCGCTTCTCGGTGGGTCGATGATCATTACTGTTGGTTTATGATGATCGGAAATAATTTCCGGGCTTAATAACACGGTTCTCAAGTCACCTGAAATATAGGAAGTATTGGTAATACCATTGCGCTCAGCATTGGCGCGAGCGTCTTTTACTGCGGGTTCTACTATCTCCACACCCAGTACCGATCTTACTTTCGGAGCCACAAAGAGGGAGATCGTACCGGCACCGCAATACAAGTCCCAAAGAATATCATCCGGTTTTAACTCGGCATATTCTTCGGCGATGCTATAAAGCTTTTCCGCCTGAGGTGTATTGGTCTGGAAAAAACTATTGGCGGAGATCTGATAGGTCGGCGCACCGATGCTATCGGTAATATAGCCCGGACCGAAGATCACTACTTCTTTATCGCCGGCCGCTACTTGTGCCCTTCTGCCATTGATGTTATTGACGAGTGTCGTTACTTCCGGCAGTTCATTCTTTAAGAGTTCGGCATAGGCTTGCATGATCTCTTCGTCATAGCGGGAGGTGACGAAATTGATCATCATTTCTTTCTTATGGAAGCTGTTGCGAACGACAAGAAAGCGCAGCAATCCATCCGGTACTTTATCCGGATCATAGACGCGTAGATTGTGGGTGCGCGCAAATTCGCGGGTAATATTGAGCGCTTTGGTTACAAGCTTATCGGCAATATAGCAGACTTCAGTATCGAGTACCCGATCATAACGGCCGCGAATATGCAGCCCGAGGGCGAAGCGGTCCTGCACATCTCCTTCGGCAATTTCTTCATCGGTAAGCCAGCGCTGTTCGCTGAAAGAGAACTCCATTTTATTACGATAGTAGTTCTCTCGCGAAGGATCGCCAATAGCCGGAAGTACCGGTGGGTTTTCGAGTTTACCGATGCGTTCGAAAATATCTTTTACCTGCTGAGTCTTAGCCTGGAGCTGGGCCATGTAATCCATGTGGAGAATAGCACAGCCGCCGCAAGTGCCAAAGTACGGGCAGATCGGTGTACGACGCGCGGGCGATGGATTCAGGATTTCCACCAGGCGTGCCTCGGCAAACTGGCCT
This sequence comes from uncultured Alphaproteobacteria bacterium, assembly GCA_964404255.1. Lineage (GTDB taxonomy): Bacteria > Bacteroidota > Ignavibacteria > Palsa-1295 > Palsa-1295 > JAFDZW01. The sequence continues at coordinate 11,111 of CAYOJJ010000011.1, forward strand.
TTGGCTTTATAGACCTCCGCTTTAACCGTTTCATCTGCCAGCGCTCCTTCTACAAAGACGACATACCCATCTTCGCGGCGGGCAACGGCTTTGCCTTCGAAAGCAAGCGAAGCAGTTCGAAGTTCAAGAATTGCCCCACGTTCGGGTTTTGGCTGGCGCTCGGATTGTTGCATAATAATAGTGGGCCTATAACAATAGAAGCATCCGTATTAGTACCAGCTATTATAGCCCCCCTCAAAGAAGAAGCAAAAGGACTCAGATAATCTCAATATCCTGTATATCCCAAGTCAGCGGGCGTAAAAATGTTTTAAAAGTTCGAATCGGTTCTGGGGGTAATTCTTTCCAGGTTATCGTTGCATGGTCATTATCGATTCGTTGGTTAGTACGTTTTATTTTTCGGGTAAGAAAATTAAAGGATTCACAGGACAATTCTCCACCTCCAAAGTGGGAAGTCTCCACACCGATCAATTGGAATTCCTTCCGGCGATACCTGAACTTATATTCCCCCTCCGAGTTTTGCGGAAAATGAACGAAAATATGTAATACTTTATCTTTTGTTATTTTAAGACCACTGCATTGTTCTGCATCCCAATACCCCATTTCCTGAGGACGAAGGATAAACGTGTGATTCTGTTCTACACAGTGGTAGCCTTTTCCATCGGTGGTTCTAAAAGCAATAACAAGTAATAATGGTTTTGAATATTCTGCTTTATATTCTTTTTCAGGAATATCTATCCGACGCGGCAGGGATTCCATAACACTATCTTTATATTCGATGATAAAGGCTATATCGCTATGGCTATCGGAATCTAACTTACCACTGACTTTATGAACGAGTCTCCATCCTTTAGGAATAAATCCGGAAACCGATGTTGCGTATTCGGGAAGAGTTGGGTACTCAAAATCAGCGGCTTTGGAGGCTCCTACTGAGAGTATCAAAAAAACACCTATTATTATCCACTTTAGCGGATAATAGTAACCTGATAGACGATGATCGATCTTCATATCCTATCGCAAGGATAACGACTTGGCACTTTCTTTGTTTCCAGCAACTTCCGAACTATGATTCAAATTCTTAACGAATTGTACCGATAGGATGTTAGTTTACGTACTACTTAGTATTTAATGAACCATTAGCGTATGAAGCTATTGAAGTGTTCCCTGTTTTTGATGATCCTGCTATTGGCAGGCCAATCTGCGGCCCAAACCGGTATTGCCCGTGATACAACTACCTACCGCGATGACGACCTCTATACTGGCGACGTCCATTCCTCGACCCCCGCCTATAATTGGCTCGGCGGCGGCTTTGTGGCCGGAGCCTTTATGGCAAATCTCGATGCACTCAATACTAATATAGCCAAACCCTTCTTCAAGCGCGAACTCAAGAGTACGGTAGTGATGCTCGGCGGTCATGGGTTTATTCCGTTTCCCTGGGTGAGAAATCTTGTCGTTGGCGGCGTCGGTTTCGGCGGCCAAAGCCAGGAATGCTGTGTGCCGGATACTGTTGCATCCGGTCAGCCGGTAATGAAGACGCTTCGCTACTCCGTCGGTTATGGTGGAATCACGCTCGATTATAACCTTCCTATCACTATTCCACGTTGTCATGTACTTGCCGGAGTCGAGCTTGGGCTTGGGTCGGTCAGTGTCTATGCAAAGCAGGCGTATGATCGCAACAGCTTCGATATCACTTCGGAGTTTAGCCAGCCGACCGATAACATCACCCATACTTACAGCGCCAGTATGTTCGTCTATAAACCGCAGGTAACGTTCGAATGGGCGCCATGGAATTTTATGATGTTTAAAGCATCGCTTGCTTACCAGGGCAGCTCGATGGGGACCTGGAAGGCCGATGAAGATGTCGATCTCGGAAAAACCGATAAGCTCGGCTCGATCGATGGCTCCGGCCTGGTAGTCAATGCCGGTATCTATCTCGGAATTTTTCAATAATACAAGCACCGCAGTATAACCCACATGTGGACGAAGACCAAGCAACTCTACGAAGGAAAAGCTAAAAAGATCTGGGCCGTCGAAGGTTCGGATGACGTCGTCATTCAGGAATTTAAGAACGATGCCACCGCCTTTAATGGCGAGAAGCGCGGCTCCTGGGGAAATAAAGGTACGGTGAATAATACTATCGCTTCGACGCTCTTTAAGTATCTCGAAGCCCATGGTATTCGCACGCACTTCGTCGAGCAGCTTTCCGATAATGAGATGCTCATTAAGAAGCTCACTATTATTCCTCTTGAAGTGATCGTGCGCAACCGCTCGGCCGGAAGCTTCTGCAAACGCTATGGTGCTGCCGAAGGTATTATTTTCTCCAAACCCACCTTTGAATTTTCTTATAAGCGCGATGATCTTGGCGATCCATTGATCAATGACAGCCACGCTATTGCCCTTTCGCTTGCTACCGAAGAAGAGATCGCGCAGATACGCAGCGAAGCCCTGAAGGTGAACGACTTATTGCAATCGTTCTTCCTCGATAAAGGCATTATCCTTGTCGATTTCAAATTAGAATTCGGCAAACATCATGGCGAGATCCTTCTTGGCGATGAGATCTCTCCCGATACCTGCCGCTATTGGGATGCCAAGACTGGAGAAAAACTCGATAAGGACCGTTTCCGCTTCGATCTTGGTAACGTCGAAGGCGCCTATGCCACGATGCTTGAAAAAGTAACCGGCTAAACTTCTGTTACAATTAAGAGAGCCTCGCGAAATCGCGGGGCTTTTTCTTTTTAAAAGACCTCCTTCTGCGTAAATCCTATCCCTACAGTTTTGGTGTTTTTATTCCTATAGGATAGCCTATGATATGAGTTTACGTACTTATAAAAAGAAGCGCAATTTTAGGGAAACACCAGAGCCATCTGGCAAGGCGCGCGAGCGCAAAAAGGCCGCTATCTTTGTCGTTCAGGAGCATGATGCTTCGCACTTGCACTATGATTTCCGTCTGGAGATGGAAGGAGTGCTTAAGAGTTGGGCCGTCCCTAAAGGCCCCTCAATGAACCCGGAGGATAAGCGGCTTGCCATGATGGTCGAAGATCATCCCTACGATTATAAAGATTTCGAAGGCACGATACCCGAAGGTAATTACGGCGCCGGGAATGTGATCGTCTGGGATCGCGGCACTTATCATTCGCGCCAAAGTGATGAGCGCACTGCCAGCGAAAAAGCATTACTCGCCGGATTAAAGAAAGGCCATGTTACTTTTATTCTTTCCGGCAAAAAGCTCAAGGGTGAGTTTGCGCTGGTGCGCCTCAAAAGCGCCGCTCAGGAAAATGCCTGGCTGCTCATAAAGAAAGACGATGAATTTGCAACGACGAATGATATATTACAACACAAGCGCTCGGTAAAAACGGGTGCTCTGCTCAAACCTCATAAACGAGTAGCCTCCAATGGCACGAAAAAAAATAGCTCGACGAAGCGCGCCACTTTCAAAAGTGCGACAACCAAAAAAGCAGCGCCGAAAAAGCCTGCCACCCGAGTTAAAGCCAATGCTCGCAACACTCGTCGAAGCACCGTTCGATGATAAGGAGTGGGTCTTTGAAACGAAGTACGATGGCTACCGCGCCTTAGCACGATTGGATGGTAAAGGCACGGTCAAGCTATATAGCAGAAATCTTATCTCCTTTAATGAGCGCTATGCTCCCATCGTCAAAGAATTAAAAGCGATCGAGCATGAGGCTTTGCTCGATGGAGAGATCGTGATCGAAGATAAAAATCGTGTGTCCCGCTTTCAATTATTACAGCGGTATCTTCAGGAATCCAAAGGCCAGCTTATCTATTATGTGTTCGATCTGCTGTACCTCAATGGCAACGATATTCGTCATCTTTCTCTACTTGAGCGCAAATCATTATTGAAAGATCTGCTCGAACAGGCAGGGGCGCCACATGTTAGATTCTCAAAACAGGTTGTCGGCAAAGGTACTGCAACTTTCGCGAAGGCCAAGGAGCGCGGATACGAAGGTATTATTGCAAAGCATGGTACGAGTATCTATGCTGCCGGCACACGAAGCACCGAATGGCAAAAGATAAAGATCAGCAAAGAGCAGGAGGCAATTATCATTGGCATTACTACTCCGCACGGCAGCCGTTCGCATTTCGGCGCTATTGCTCTTGCTGCTTATGAACGAAAAAAACTTATTTATCTCGGTAACTGCGGGACTGGCTTCGATGAAAAAACGCTTGAATCGCTTTATAATTTATTAATGCCACATTTTATCGATCATTCCCCCTTCGATGGGCCGCCGCCCATTAATAAAAATATCCAATGGGTTAAACCGAAGATCGTCTGCCAGATAAAATTTACTGAATGGACTAGTGAAAATCATTTCCGCCATCCGGTCTTTCTTGGGTTGCGTACGGATAAGAAAGCAACGGAAGTTCACCCGGAACGAGTAAAGAAGTGAGATCATGAAGAAGAAAGAAAGCGAAGAGTATCTCCTTATCAGCCGCCGGCAAGTGCGCCTTAGCAATCAGCAAAAGCTTTATTGGCCAAAAGAAGGCATTACCAAAGGCGATCTTGTAAACTATTATAAAGAGATCGCACCGGTGATGATACCCTATTTGAAAAATAGGCCGGAGTCGATGCATCGCTTTCCGAATGGCATAGCTGGGGCAAGTTTCTACCAAAAAGATGTCAACCCGGCTACTATGCCCGAGTGGCTTATCACAAAAAAAATGTACTCGGGTTCGAATAAAACCTATATCGATTACCTCATCTGCAACGACGCAGCAACGCTCGTCTATATGGCAAATCTCGGCTGCATTGAAATTCATCCCTGGAATTCACGCATTACCAAACCCGATAGTCCGGATTGGATGGTGATCGATCTCGATCCCGAAGCCATTGATTTTAAGACAGTCGTTAAAACAGCAATAGAAGTACGGCGCTTACTCGAAGAACTCGATGTCATTTCTTATTGCAAAACTTCCGGCTCGACCGGGCTGCATATCTATATCCCTCTCGCAGCAAAATATACTTATGAGATATGCAGGAGTTTTGGCGAGTTGATTGCTCATACTGTCAATGAACGGTTGCCGGATATAACGAGTATAGTTCGTCAACCAAAGAAGCGTCAGGGGAAAGTGTATCTTGACTACTTACAAAATTCTAGAGGGCAGACGCTTGCCGCACCGTATTCAGTGCGGCCCAAGCCCGGCGCTACGGTTTCGACACCATTAGAATGGCCGGAAGTTAATGCAAAACTTGATCTTAAAAAATTCACCATCAAGACTATGTTCAAGCGCCTCGATAGCAAAGGTGATCTCTGGAAGCCGGTGCTTGGCGGCGGTGTAAATATCTTAAAAGCCCTCAAGCATTTAAGCCAGGCCCAGGAGAGCGAGTAACCTTTCGAATTGTTTCTATAAATTATAGCGTAAGAGTACAGACCCCATGATCGATGTGATCTTCCAGTTATAATCGGTAGGATCGTTTCTTATCGTATTAAGCGGAAGCTCATAGCCGAGCATTGGAGTAAGCGTGTATTGCCCAAGGTGAAAGGTATAGCCAACCCCGGCAGCAAGAGATATCTTCAGGTGACGGATATCAATGTCGTTGTAGGGTATTTCATCGGCATCATTTGCTCCGGGAGGGCTGATATGCTGAAAGTGTTTTGAAAGAATATAACTTATTCTCGGTGATAGCTGCAGCAACAAATTTACCGAAGGTATCGAATACCGTACGTAGGGGTCCAGTGTGCCATATAATAAATTACTGACCTGGCGGTCTCCATTTGAAATAGGAGTAAAAGATTCGATGGCAACTTCAACATCGGTAATATGCTGGTACTGCAGTCCTACTCCAATTCCCACCGAGAGATCGGATGCTGAAAAAAGACTGATCGCCGCATGAAATTGCAGGTCGTATCCGGTGCCCTTCGCAAAGGTACATCCGCATGGAGCAATAAAATGTCCCTGCTGGGCAGCATACCCCGCCCCTGCTTCAAATGAAAGCTCCTGGGATGCGGCAATAGAAGCACTACTGAGCAGGAGCACCAAGCACCAATAAAAATTTTTCATACAAGAATAGTAGTACCAATGAATTGGCAATAGAGTTTACAGCATACAGCGATTAATCTTCGTGCTCTTCGACACCGGTCATTTTTGCCAGAAGAAAGAAAGCGCCATTGGATACCACCTGAGCCTGCTCCGGTAATTCTTTTATCGGTACGATCTCGGTATAACCAATGCTCGTAACTCCTTTTTGAACTTCGATCTTCATAAATTTCATACTACCCGCTTCGGCTGTATGCTCTTGATGCTCAGACTCTTTTTTCTGTCCTGCATCCTTTTTTTCTTCTTCGGAGTGCTGTTCTTGAGTCACCTCTGTGCTTGGCATCTGAACAAAGATAAAATCTTTACCCTGTGCACTAACGATCGCCGTTGTGGGAACAGCCGTTGCTAATGCTTCGCCGATACTGATCGCCGCACTGACATTCATACCTTCGATCAGGCCTGTCTTATCTCCCTGCACAGTAGCATGGATCGGTATGGTCTTCGTTTCACTGGAGAATGCAGTGCCGATGGAAAAAATCTTTGCATCGTATTCCCTGCCCGGATTATTGGTAACCGTAAAATGCACCACCTGATCGGTTTTTAATTTCGGAAGATCTTTTTCAAACACGAAGAGATCCAGATGCAATTGCGAATTATTGACAATATCGGCAATGGCCATTCCTGCCGAAGTATTACTTCCGATCTGCACATTGATAGAACTGACTGTCCCATCGATCGGGGAGACGATCGAAAGTACCGAACTGATGGCCCCATCTTTCACTGTTGAAACCGAAAGGCCGATCGCTTCAAGATTTCTTGAGAGTCCTTCTTTCTTTGCGGCTAATGCCTGCCGTTCCGATTCTGCTTGTTGTAAGCGCTTGGCGGCGGTAGCATTGCCGCTTAGTAATTCTTTTTGACGAGATAATTCGTTTTCGGCAAGGGCAAGCTGCGAACTGGTAGAAAGATATTCCTGCTGAATTTGTATCGCCTCAGTAGAAACGATGGTAGCGATGGCCTGACCTTTTCTGACGGCCATTCCCGGTTGCACGGCAATAGAACGCACAATACCGCCATAGAGTGAAGTAATATGTGCTTTGAATTGATTCGGTACCGTCAATACGCCATTGGCAACAATACTCGAAGCAAGATTCTTTTTTTCAATAGGCTGCACTTGCAGCATGATAGCTTTTGCCTGTTCGGCGGTAATGGAAACTGTCGTCTCCGATTTTTCTTCATGCTTTTCCTCAGCATGAGGGGTTGCCTGTTGCTGGCGGTCGCAGGAAGTTAGAAGAATAACGGCTAAGAATACAACCAAATAATAACGCATGACTTAATGGTGGGATAAAAATAAGAGGGTGATTGCGGATTGGTTATACATATTGAGCGCTTCAAGATAATTGCGCTCGATATCGATCGATTGGGCGAGAAACTGCGAAAGCTCACTAAAGCTTATCTCGCCGGCCCGATACGACGTTGTTGCGCTTCGTACGATAGCCGCCGATTGCTCGCGGCCCGTGGTCTCATAAAAAGCTACTTTTGCACGGTCTTTCTCAAGCTGCTCTCTGGCTTGCAATACCGCACTGCTAAGAGAGCGCTCGGTTGCCTGAAGTAGCGTGCGCTGATATTGTTCTTCCGCTTCGGCGGCAGCTATTTTATTACTATTGCCGCCAAAAAGAATGGGCACACTCATCGTGAAAGAAAAGCCTGAATATTGATCTTCAATGCCGTAGAGCTTCTGCGAGAATACCCGCAGTTGAAAATCGGGATAGAGCCGCAGGCGCTGCACGTCGGTCTCTGCCTGTGAAGCAATGATCGATTCGCGCCGGGCAGCGATCATCGGGTGGTTGTTTATCGAATACGTTTCAGAAGACACTTCTACCCTCTGCAATATTCCCTCCTCTGGAAGAATAACGGTTGAAGTATTAAGCAGGCGCTTTAGGGCCTCGATATGCACGAGCCTATCCTGTGTTAATTCGCGAACCTGTAATGCTATCTCTCCGGATTTAGCTGCTGCTGAAAGCGAATCGAGAGCGGCGCTCTCCCCGGTACGCACTTTCAACGCAGCAATAGCAGCTACTATGCGGTAATTACTATCGAGCCGTTGCCATAATAGTAATTGCTGCTCAGCATACCAGAGCGAATAATATTCCTGGCGAACTTCGCGCTCGAGTTCGAGCCGCCGCTCTAGAGAAGTATATTCACGAGCCCTCACTCCGGCTTCTGCTGCCGATGATCTCGCCCCATAGATGCCCGGCCACTCCAGCGTTTGCGAGAGGCCGATCTTCAAAATCCCTTTAGGATCGACCTTACTGTAATCTTCATTTTCAATAAAAATACCGGTCTTTGGAAATTCCGATGACCCTTGTGCCAGCAGCCGCTCCTTTGCTACGAGTAATGAATCACCTCTGAGATCAAGGTTATACTTGCGTGCAGAATCCAGCGCTTCTGAAATCGCCATTCGTTTGCTTTGGCTCGAAGCGGGCCGAGCAAACGTACTCAGAAATGTAATAGCAATAATTACCACTGGTACAATAGGGCCAGCTCTTTTTCTTTTCTTGCTCTCGAAGATGATATAAAGCAGCGGCAAAACAAAGAGCGTGAGGATCGTTGCGCTTACAAGACCGCCGATGACTACAGTCGCCAGTGGTTTCTGTACTTCGGCACCGGCGCCGCTCGAAATAGCCATAGGTAGAAAACCAAGGGAAGCAACGGTAGCCGTCATCAATACCGGTCGCAAGCGAATGCTGGTACCGGCAAGTACTCGCTTGCGAATAAGCGCTTTGCTCTCCGGTTCTACCTCTTCATTTTTAAGTTGATTGAACGTACCAATGAGCACGATACCATTCAGAACGGCCACTCCGAAGAGAGCGATAAACCCCACTCCTGCCGAAATACTAAAGGGCATTCCGCGTGCAAGCAAGGCAAAGACGCCGCCGATTGCTGCCATGGGTATTGCAGTAAACACAAGCGTCGCTTGTTTGCCGGAACGGAAGGTTGCATACAGGAGAATAAATATTAATAGCAGCGATACCGGTACAGCGATTTGCAGCCGCTTCGATGCCTGCTGCAAATTTTCAAACGATCCCCCGTAACTAATATAATAGCCGGTTGGCAAGGTAACTTGCTTCGGTATCTGCGCCTGAATATCACGCACGACCGATTCTACATCGCGCCCCTGTACATTAAAGCCGATCACGATTCTTCGTTTGGCATCTTCGCGGCTGATCTGTGCCGGTCCCTCTTTGATCGATACATCGGCAATTTGCGAAAGCGGTATCTGGTTTCCATCGGGAAGTGGCACTAATAATGCCGATACATTCTCAACCGAAGTGCGATGCGCAGAATCCAGACGGACCACCAGATCGAACTTACGTTCATTCTCAAACACCACTCCGGCCGCCTGGCCCGCAAAGGCTGTACCTACTACCTGATTCGCTCCTTCAACCGAAAGCCCATAACTGGCCATCCGATTTCTATCATAGATAATAGTGATCTGAGGCAGGCCGGCTGTTTGCTCGATCTGCGGTGCTGTAGCACCAGACACATTCTGCAATACCTTACCGATTTTTTGTGCAATAGCAGCGAGTGTATCCGTATTCTCACCGAATATTTTTACCGCCACGTCCTGCCTCACACCCGTCATGAGTTCATTGAAGCGCATTTGAATCGGTTGATTCTCTTCGAAGAAGACACCCGGAATGGCCTCGAGCTTTCGCACCATCAGCGAAGCCAGCTCATTATAATCGTTCGTTGTCTTCCACTGCTTCCTATCCTTAAGCGTAATGATGAGATCGCTTGCCTCCGGCGGCATCGGATCGGTCGGTACTTCCGCACTGCCGGTTTTTGCAACCACATCTTTCACTTCCGGAAATTGCTTCAGCAGGCGCGAGGCCTGCATGGAAGTCTCAATGCTTTGCGAAAGCGAAGAGCCGGGTGGAAGAATGCAATGAAAAGCATAGTCCCCTTCCTGCAACTGCGGAATAAACTCACCACCCATTCGGGTAAAGACGAGAAGCGAAGCGGCAAGTAATAGTACCGATGTTCCGACGATCAGATACTTCTGGCGAATTGCCCAGCGAATAGCGGGGTCATACAACCGATGAAAGAACTGCATGAGCTTGTCGGAAAGCGTTCTCTTATTCGATAGGCTCTTTGGCAGAAAGAGCGCACACATCATCGGGATATACGTGAGCGAAAGAATGAGCGCTCCTATAATGGCAAAGCCCACGGTCTGCGCCATTGGCCGAAACATCTTTCCTTCGATTCCTACCAAACTGAGAATAGGCAGATACACTATTAAAATAATGATCTCGCCGAATGCCGCACTTTTTCTAATAGATAAGGCCGAAGCATATACTTCATCGTCGAGTTCTTGCTGGGTAAAACGCCGGTCGAGTTTTCTCAACGCCAAATGATGCATCGTTGCTTCGACAATGATAACCGCGCCATCGACAATAAGCCCGAAGTCGATCGCTCCGAGGCTCATCAGGTTTGCCGATACGCCGAAGAGATTCATCATTCCGAGTGCAAACAGCAGCGAGAGTGGAATAGCAGAGGCGACGATAAGGCCCGCCCTGAAATTTCCGAGGAAGAGTACCAGCACGAAAATAACGATGAGCGCTCCTTCGAGGAGATTATCTTCTACCGTAGAGACGGCGCGATGGACAAGCTCGGTTCGGTCGAGATAGGCTTTGATCTCTACATCGGCCGGAAGAGAAGCTTTAATGGTTTCGAGTTTTGCTTTCACCCGCTCCACTACTTCGGCGCTGTTACTGCCTTTGAGCATCATGACGATGCCGCTAACGGCTTCTTCTTCACCGTTACTCGTTACAGCACCGTATCGTACCGCATGGCCGAAGCGAAGCGTAGCTACATCCCGAATGAGAATCGGTATCCCGTTACTACTGCGTTTGATCGAAATAGCACCGATATCATCGAGCGAGGTAGCAAGGCCAATTGCCCGGATAAAATATGCCGTAGGTTTTTTATCGATATAAGCGCCGCCGGTATTTTGGTTATTGCGCTCGAGGGCAGAAAAAATTTCCGGTATCGTTACATTCATTGCCTGCAATCGCTCGGGATCGACCGATACTTCGTATTGCTTCGATTCCCCACCGAGGCTATTTATCTCCGCCACACCCGGCACTCCGTATAACTGGCGGGCTACGATCCAATCCTGCATCGTGCGCAGCTCCATCGCTGTGTACGCATGATTGCTTCCTTTTTTTGGACGAAGTATATATTGATAAATTTCTCCGAGTCCTGTAGAGAGCGGCGCCAGCTCCGGTGTACCCATTCCTTTCGGGATCGATTCGGCCGCTTCTTTCAAGCGTTCGTTGATAAGCTGGCGGGCGAAATAAATATTCACGTCTTCGTGAAAGACAACCGTCACTACCGAGAGGCCAAAGCGCGAGATAGAACGAATCTCTTCTATATCGGGCAGATTAGCCAGATGCTGCTCGATCGGATAAGTAACGAACTGCTCGACCTCCTGAGTAGCAAGCGTCGGAGAGTTGGTAATGATCTGCACCTGATTATTGGTAATATCGGGTACGGCATCGATGGGTAATTTGCTCATGCTCCATAGACCCCAGATCACCCAGAGCACAAATACGAACGCAATAATAAGTTTATGGCGAATACTAAATTGTATGATACGATCTAACATACCGGTGGCAGTAGTTATGTAAAAGTAGATATGTAAAAACGGATTATTTCCCTGCAAGGCAAGCCTTGGGGATCATTAAATTAAATAATAAAGAGATAAGAGCTTAACAGCGAGGCGGCTGTGGCTCGGGAGGATTTAGCTGATAATTATAGGAAAGGGCAGGAAGAGCAGAAAAAGAAATAGTACTACCGATCAGGGGACGACCCTGCAGCACAACCGGTGCTTCAGCAACTGTGTGGCAAACACAACTGCAGCTTTCTTCCTGGTGGCTATTGCAGCCACTATCGTGTGTAGTCTTACAATGCGTTTCCATCTGTTCTTCAAAACAGACCACGCTATCGCTCACGTAGCCGATAAAGGCCGCGCAAAAAAACACGATATGCAGAATCCGCATCATCACCGAGGCTAACTTCCCCTGTAGGATAATAATTCCTATAGGAGAGAGCTACTAGGCTGCACGCTTGCGCTTCTTTTCCGTGATGCTGGCTTTTAATACTTCCATCAGATCCTTAGATGCTTTATGCACGATCTTTGGCTTCGGTACTACTTTCTGGCGACGTTTGCCTTTGGCTTTTTCTTTTACGATCTTTAATAGCTTTGCAGTATAAGTATCTTTATACTGAGCGATCTTAAACGGCTCCTGCAGTTGATCAATCAGCTTATCGGCCACCGTTTGCTCTTTTGTTTTCTTCGTTGAGACAGGCGGAATACCAAGAGTAGTATAATCTAAAATTTCTTCCTGAAAGCGAATGCGCTGTAAGATGATCGCTTTTTTATAGGGCTTTAAGATAGCAAGTGCAGCTTTATTGCGCATCACAAACATTGTCACACCTACTCTCTCGGATTCAGTAAGCGCCTCGCGAAGCACGGCATATGCTTTTGCTCCTGCCGCTTCGGGGACGACATAGTAGGGCTGTTCGTAATAAATACTATCGATGGCGCTTTGATCTGCTACTGAAAGAATATCGATCGTCTTAGGTTTTTCCGCATCGGCTTCGAGAAAATCTTCTTCATTGAGCACGACATAATCGCCATTATAGAGATACCCTTTTACGATATGCTCTAAGGGTACTTCCCGCCCCGTACGCTCGTTAATGCGTTTGTATTTGATATGCTCCAGATCGCGCTCATCGAGCATATCGAGATCGAGCGTACTATCTTTAACCGCCGAATATAATTTTACCGGTATCGATACCAGACCGAAGCTGATAGTCCCTTTCCAGATGGGTCGCATACATTCCTCTTTTCTTGTTTTTACCCGCTAACGATCTCGGCAGTAGTTGAATAAATGAATTATCCTGTGGCAGGGGATTCATTGCATATTCCATTCTCGGATGTTTTTGCATTCAGGAATGGAATACTATTCTTTTCTTAGAGCTACATGATCTTTCTTCATGCTAAGTACTCATTTCGAACGGCTGCTTTTTTTAGCCGGTACTTTCTTTCCGGCGGCTCTTGCTTCCGATAGACCAATCGCTATTGCCTGCTTACGCGAGTGTACTGTTTTGCCGCTACCGCCGCTTTTAAGCTTACCTTCTTTCATTTCGTGCATTGCACGCTCTACTTTTTTTTGAGCTTCTTTACTGTATTTGGGCATGATCGTATCCTTTCTATAAACAGTGAGGCTTCCGGTTACCGAAGTGACCGGAAGCCTTACCAATCACTTATCCTCATGTACCTTATCAGTTGTTGTTTTCTGTGCGTGTCGGGTGTGACACTCCCAAACACAAGATTACTTTATTGACCATGCAGAAGGAGATCACTACCTAATCATCCTGTGCCGACAATGCTCCTCTTCTGCAGTGTCAATCGTAGTAAAGGGCGCTTCAGTTACGAAGCTGAACGGGTTTTATCCGTGGAGCGCTGTTGCTGTTGATTCCTATCTGCATTTTGGTTCGTGCTGGCACCTGGCGTACCGATGGCACGATCTTTAGAATCGGAATTTTTTGTCTGACGGGCAGCATCAGCTGTCGAGGTTGTCTGGCTGCCTTTATTCACTGTTCCCTGTTTGGGATTATTCATATCGGCATCTGCATTTCTGAGAGTAATCATTTCCTTATCTCCTATTGATTAATGAACTATTATTAAACTTAGCATGGGGAGCGCGATAGTAGTAGTATTTCTATCGATGTCAAACGGATATACAGCAAAAGTCTGAAGGGTGGTTTTGGTTTTTACTGATGCTCTTTCAAAACCATCTCGTATGCAAATTTCGTACTATATCTTGAGTTTACGTGTTAACTAATTCATATTAAAGGAGTACCGTTATGGGTGGCCTATTGTATGTTTTTGCAGTTATACTGATCCTCGGTTGGGCCATAGGTGTTTTTGCCTACAGTGCCGGAGGGTTAATCCACATTTTATTGGTTCTTGCCATTATTTCAGTCCTGTTACGGCTAATTAGTGGCAGAAGCGTTTAGCGCTGGGGACTAATAGATAATCAAAAGCCTCTGAATTTCAGGGGCTTTTTTATTAATGCTTTTTTATTTTATTATTTTAAGTGGAAGTATAAAAAAAAAAGCCTCTGAAATTCAGAGGCTTTTTTTTGAAGATCTTTTTATGCCGTTGGTTTATCAGGACCGCCGGTATAATCATCGGGGCGCGGAACATGCTTATCATCGGTGTCTTCTTTTTCCCGTAAAATATCATCGGGCTCACCCTCAGGCACTGTCTTGCGGGGATCGTCAGGGGCAACCAGATGATCGGTACCCATCGCGACTTCCTCCTCGGCTTGTTTTTTCGGATCGGCTGCCATACTACGTAACTCCTTTCAACTATTGATACAATACCCCATCTCTCTCTTCTAAAAGATAGTACAAAACGATTTTATGAAGCGGTTTTTATACCACCTTGCGGCGCGTTAAAAGAGATTAAGTACAGTATTTTTAATAGCGCGTAAGATTTCTGGAATAAGAGGAATGCACTCCTGAAAGCATATCCTCGACATCTAAGCGCATGATGTATCTTCCCGACGGAAGACCCGCCGGCAACTCAAGATGCAGTATTCCAGAACCAATGGCTGCAATACCTTTTGCTCCCAAAGAAAGGACAGCTCCTTTGGAATCTATCAGGGTATAAGATACACGGACAGTCCGTTGTGTATTATACGCTATATCGATGGAGCGATCATTTTCAGAAGCGGGATTGGGATATAATTCACCAAATGAGAAACCGGAAAGAATATCAGATCGGGAGTTATCTACTTTCTCCGGTGAATTAGCTCCATCAAAGGGGACAGTAAAAGCATAGCTTTGTAATAGTTGTACCCCATACACCGAAATACTATAGGGTTCGGAGCACTGAATGCTATGAATACCACCTGGCACTACCACCGAAGCATACGCATGATATCCATCGGGCATCGTAATAGCAGCGGACGATACCGTATTTCCATCGATGGTTGCTGTGTGAAGTCCATTCACTGTTGAAACGATCGAAATAGTGTTTTTCGAGGTGTCGCTTCTATCGACCCCTGGAACAATTACTTGCAGCGGCTCCGGATGTATCACCAATGGGCGGACTAATAATAATGAGGGATCACCAATACTCTGGCTTGCTATAGCTATATTTTTTTCAGAATGCATATATTGGGCAACGAGAATTGGAGCCGAGCCGGTGATAGTAACTCCGCTGCTCAGCGTATCCAATTGAAAGAACTCCCCTTTATTAATTGTTGCGCGCTCGATACCATTTACTGTAATAATATTATTATCCGCAGAAGAAATAACCCGTACTACATCAGGATAGGAGGTACCCGAAAAAGGCGCTACCGAAATGATGCGCGACCAGGTATTTACCGGTGGAGCTTGCTCAAAGAGAAAATCCCGGGAGTAGGTCCCTTGAGCCTCCTTATAACCCGTAGGCACTTCAACGCGCTGGTGACCGGTAAGAACAACGATCGGCTTATTGGCAACGATATGAGAACCTGTAAGATCGTTGTACGGCTCATCGGCATCACCGGCAAAAACAAAAACCTCCCCTTTATATAAAAGACCATGGTAGGGATCTTTTGTCAAAAAGTACGCACACGAATCGGTAGGTTCAATATCGATCACCGTTGAATCTTCTGTGGCAGCGATAACAATGATACCAACCGTAAGCGGAAGACTTATCATACCTGTTTCAGGATCTTCTGCATAATTCACACTATAGTACTCTTTTCCAAGAGAACTCGAAGGATATATTTGCCAGGCATCACCGGTGAAAACTTTAGAGCTATTCGCTACTACCTCAATAGTATCGTCGGAAGTTATATGAACAGCCCTTCCTCGATCATTTACCATTGTTGCAATACACTCCACCGATATATTGCCTCCTGACCCATCAGGGAAATAAACAACCGATAGGCTGTCAGGCTGAACATTGAGCGTATCAAAAAAACCGATTGTCGGCACTTCAATACGAACAGTCGTAGGACGCTTTGCATGAATAGA
The DNA here is from genome assembly GCA_964404255.1 of uncultured Alphaproteobacteria bacterium. Lineage (GTDB taxonomy): Bacteria > Bacteroidota > Ignavibacteria > Palsa-1295 > Palsa-1295 > JAFDZW01. The sequence continues at coordinate 27,203 of CAYOJJ010000011.1, forward strand.
CACTGAAAATTGCCCGGGGACATTCGGATCATATACTGAATTAGGTCCAAAAGCCGTGTAAAATTCACGACCGGATGTGTTTATTCCCTGAGCGAAGACTTCAGACACCACGCAAAAGAATATTGCCAGTACTAAGACGATGAATTTCATATCGATATCAATCTACGAGGTGAATATTGGTGTCGGTAGATGCAACACATAGGTGAGCATAACATTCCAACGACCAATACTGTACATTAGACTACAATAATACCTTTGCAAGTATTCAAGTCCTTACTACGGGAAAAGTACTTACCCCTTCCTTTTGCTTCAAAGTTTCTCAAAACGATACAGGCCCGATAACCGTTTATCTCTGCCGGAACGACGCTTCATATTCCGTCGGCCGAATTCCCTTGCTGACCCGATACGGTATCGATGTCATGGTTGCCGTTGCCATTACGGTGATTGTTCTTGTTATATTGGCACTCTGGAGCGATGAGCGCCTCGTGCGTATTCTCCTGTTTGCTGTTGCAGCATTTCTTACGATCTTTTCGCTTAATTTCTTCCGCGATCCCGAACGTACCCCGAACACCGGCGGGCTTCCTCTCGATGATTGCATTATCTCCCCCGCCGATGGCAAAGTCGTGCTTATTAAAGAAGTGGATGAGCCGAACTATCTTCATGGCAAAGCGACGATGATCTCGATCTTTATGTCGCCGCTCAACGTCCATGTCAATCGTAACCCGGTAAGCGGCATTGTAGAATTTCTGCAATATGTACGGGGTAAATTTCTGGTGGCAAGCGACGAGAAAGCAGTTAGCGAAAACGAGCGGCAGCTTATCGGCGTCAATTCCAATGGCAGAAAATTACTCTTTAATCAGGTAACAGGATATGTAGCACGTCGTATTGTCTGTACGCTTAAGCAGGGCGAACAAGTAAAAGTTGGTAAGCGCTTTGGAATGATAAAGTTCGGTTCGAGAGTCGATATTTATTTACCACTTGGCAGTGCCCTGCTCAAGGTAAAGGAAGGCGATATTACGGAGGCTGGCTCTTCGGTTATAGCACAGTGGCAAAACGCACGGTAATACAGCGCACGCGTTCGGTTATCCCGTCGCTCTTTACGTCGATGAATCTTTTCAGCGGGTTCATTGCGATCAAGTGCGCGATGATGGATGGCGAGTTCGATAAAGCCGCCTGGTTCATTGTCCTCGGTGCGATCTTCGATACGCTCGATGGCCTGATGGCACGGCTGACTCATTCGGCAAGCGAGTTCGGCGTCGAGCTCGATTCCCTGGCTGACGTCGTTACCTTCGGTGTCGCTCCGAGCGCGATTATCTTCAAGCTGTTCTTTTATAAATATGAAAGCCTTGGTATATTGATAGCGGCCTTGCCGGCGATCTGCGGTGCGATAAGACTCGCACGGTTTAATGTGCAGCTTGTCGGTTTCGATAAAGATTATTTTCGCGGCTTGCCGATTCCTTCGGCAGCACTCTTTATCGTTTCGTTCGTAACCTTTCACTTCCAGCGCCACGAACCGGCATTTATTTCTACCGATACCTATGATGTCCTGATGTTTGTGGTGACGATCGCGGCTTCGCTCTTAATGGTTAGCACCGTGAAGTATGAAGCGATGCCAAAATTCAGCGGGGCGGCAATAAAGAAAGAACCGGTGAAGTTTATTGTGATCACCGTTGCGATCATTCTTGCTATTATTACTAAAGGCAGTGCGATCTTCCCGCTCTTCTTCGCCTTTGCAACGATGGGTATTATCCGCTCGCTCATCCAGCGCCTGCGCCGCTATGTTACCGAGCGCCGCGCCATCGCTTTCTTCGATGAAGAAGAACTTGAAGCCGAAGAGCGTGGAACGTTGGGCGGCTGAGACTATTACCTGATAAGTTGTAGTGTTGAAGTAACCGTTTGCCCTGCGGTGTGGAGTTGAAGCAAATACGATCCCGAATTCAATTGGCGGGCATCCCAACTACACTCATGTGAACCCGCGGCCTGCTCTGCATCGAGTATGGTCACAACCAAACTGCCTTTACCATCATACAACGATATTTTTACTGCTTCTTCCTTCGGTAAAACATAGGATATCCGTTCCATCCCGTTATCGCTGCCGGGATTCGGAAATACCATTAATCGAACTCCCTGATCTTTGACCGTATGAGAAGCAACCGATCGTCCATTTAATTTATACCGCCAGATGCCGCTGGCGCCCCAGGCATATAAGAACTCGGACGACGATACTAAAGACTGGGCATCGAAAAAGCCTCCATCGAGCGCCATCCAGGAAGAGCCGCTATCATGGGAGACATAACACCGGTTCATACTGCCTTCTGAAGGATCGCTGATAGAAGACTGAGTATAAGCGATACCATAGAGAGCTGTTCCATCTTCAAGCGCCGGTAAGAAGGCGGCGCGTAATTCAGGGATCGGGACCGGGTGCCATTCCTCGCCATTCGTAAGGCTGCACGTATTACTATAGTGCGGAGTCTTGCTTTGCTTATTATCGTACGAAGTATAGAACCAATGCTCCCCATCGGTGAAGCCATTCAATCCCTGAGTATAAAGAGGCGCAGCCGATGAGAACGAACGCAACTGCCACGATTCTCCAAGATCGGTTGAGCGATAGTGATCCTTGCCATTAAGAAGGGTAAGCTCCGATGGATGGCACGATAGCTGGGAGCCCGTGACCGGCATCGGAAAGAATTTCCAGCTATTACCACCATCATAGCTTCGCGCAAGTTCGGGGTGCGAACTTTCGGCATTTTCTCCCCGCAAGAGGATCGTATCTCCTGCAACCATCACCACTGTATAGATGGTATCGTGAATACCGGCGCCAGCCGCTATCGCATTGCCGGTCCAGGATTCCCCATTATTGCTCGAACGCAACAGCACCGATTGCTTCGATGCCGTTTCAATGCCGGTTGCATAAAGCTTATCACCCGATCGGTACCAGGGGATCGAAGACCAGGTGGTATACCCGGTTGCGAATGCGCGCTTTTCCCACGAAGTCCCCGCATTGGTAGAATAAAAAAGTGAATCCATGGGCATTCGACCGTTCGAAAGAGGTGCGGCCAACAACGCCGATTCATTAGTGGAGGCAAGAATCTGAAATGGAACGGTGGGATCGAGAAGAAAGGATGCAACACTGCTTTGCAGAAGAACCGAATCGGTTTTCAGGATCTGTGTTCCGCGAGAAACGAAGAGCGTATTATTATGACCGAATAAATAGTAGTAACTATCGCTCGAATCGGCAAAGGGTGCTGCCTGCCAGGTACTGCCATTATTAAGCGAAATATATTTAAGGGTACGCGGAGCGCTGCCATGAATATCGAACTCCCAGGTCAGAAGATTATCGGCCTGCAGTACCGTGCGATGATAATAAAAAGGATTTTTCGTTATTCCGGGAAGCGTGATCGGCTGCCAGGTAGCACCATGATCGGTAGAGCGGAAATAGTGCCGCTCCGGTGCAGGAATGGAATTCAATTCCATGTGACCGGCAATCAGGATATCGTCACTGATAAAGTATAATGCTACACCAATACTATCGGGGATAGGCAAGGTAGTAACATGAGTCCAGGTATTGCCAAGATCGTCGGAATAAAACCAGCGATAGGCCGATTCATTATTTATATTTTTAATAAGATCGTAGGTATATAATCTGCTACCCTGATGATAATAAGCGCTGGCCCCCGCGCCGGGTGTCAGCTCCCGAGAGCGCATATTCCAGCTCGCGCCATTATCGGTTGAAATATAAAATCCCTTTACCGAATCGTTAAAAAGCCGCAACGAAGCAAAGACGGTATTCTCGCCCCAAAACGTCACTTCTCCATGCGTCGGATAAATACCGCGGATCGGCTGGATGTGCCGCACCGACCACGCCGTATCCCCCGGAGTAAAATAATAATATGCTCCGCGTAAGGAGGTATCGGCTGTTCGGTCGATAGCAGTGGGATAGACATAGACCTTTCCATTGCTATACCAAAATTGATCGGCATGAACTTTCGTGGTTGGCGGCAGGCCCTCATTAAAGAGTATCCACGTTTTTCCAAAATCGGTAGAACGGTAATAATCATAGGCAGAAGCGCCATAGAGCAACTGCTTATACTGGCTGACAACGATCGGCGAAGCTCCAGGGACAGGTATATGCTCCCATTGGCAATATGCTGTGTGTGTAAGACAGAATATTCCCACAATACAAAGAAGGACTGCTTTCATCAAGTGCTCTTTAGAATGATGCTGCTTTTACCAACAAAAAGACCTGGCTTTTGTTGCCATACCTCATCATCAGTTATTTTATTAAGGTAATTGGGGTAGTTACGATTCTTCCCTCTGCTTCTAATTTAAGAAGATAGCTTCCGGGAGAAATCTCTTTTGTATTCCAACTGCATTCTTTTTGCCCTGTGCTTTGATTACCTTCGATGAGCGTTGTTATCCGGGCGCCCTTAATATCATACACCGAAAGCTTTACAAGCCCAGATCTCGAGAGATTATACGATATATGTACTATCTCAGAAGCGGCAGGATTAGGATAAGCTGTAAGCACCGCCTCTTCTGCTCTTTCAGAGAATGGCACCGATAAGCCATTTAATTTATAACGCCATACGCCACCATTGCCATACCCATAAAGATACTCTGGAGTTGCCATTAGGGATGTTACATCATAAAAACCGCCGGGAATCGCCTTCCAGGAGGCTCCGCTATCGAGCGAGAAATAGCAATGATCCATCGCTCCTTCATAAGGATCGTTAATATTTATGGTTGAGTAGCTCATCCCATATAACGCATTTCTATCTAAGAGAGCCGGTAAAAAGCCGGACCGTACTTCCGGAATAGATATTGGCTGCCAGCTATTGCCATTATCCATACTGTGGGTGTTTGTGTAAACCGGCGGCGCATAATTACTGGCACTGAAAGAGGTGTAAAAGTAATGACGACCGTCAGTAAATCCCTGGACCTGGGCCTTCTCAAGCGGCGGCGGCATAGAGAATTGCTGCTGTTCCCAGGATTCTCCGAGATTATACGAAATATAAAAATGTCCGTCCCCAAGGATTACTAATTGCTTGGGCATACAGGACCAATGCAATCCTCGTGTTGGTATATGAAGAAATTCCCAAGTCATTCCGCCATCCAGTGACCTGACAAGCTCCCTATTCGATGAGCTGCGTTGAACACCTTGTAAAATAATCGTATCACCGGATACCATTTCTACCGTACAATAATCCTGATGAACCATTGGCCCGGACCGTATTTCGTGCTCACTCCACGTAACACCATTATCGGTTGATTTCAAAAACTGGGGGATATCAGATGCCGTATCCATTGCACAAGCATATAATCCGGAAGTGGAATGATACCATGGAGCATTAGCTACCACACCATATCCCTTATAGAAAGGTTGTTTTTCCCAGGTAGTACCATTATCCGGAGAATGATAGAGGGTATCGACAAGCATATCTTCAATATAGCGCATCAAATATGTCACATAAACGTGCGTGCCAGAAGCACCAAGAAGTTGCTGTTGTGTTGGAGAAGGCCTGATGAAGGGTACCCACACCGAATCGCTAAACGACGAGTCGGTCTTAACAATCACTTTTGGCTGTTCAATGTAGATCTCATTATCATGTCCATACCCATAGGCATAATAATTTGAAGAATCATCGAATGGCATGGCCTTCCAATGCGATCCATTGTCAAGGGAAATATATTTACTATACTGAAAGGTAGTGGGAGTTTGAGTCTCAAATCCCCAGGTTAAAATATTATCTAACTTTATAAGATATCTTGTTATAACATGAGTATAGGCCATGATACCCGGCACTGTAAGAGTATCCCAGGTGTGGCCCTGATCGGTAGACCGTAAAAAGATACGATTCGCAGAAATTGCAGATGCGGAATTCAAGTCCGTATAACCAATGACAATACTGCTCGTATCGAAATACTCTATAGTGACCCCTACGCTATCGGGAATAGGAAACGTTATATGAATCCAGCTCAGCGCCAGATCATCGGAATAATACCATCGTAAATATGATTGAGTATGAATCGTATCGTAGCCGAGATCGCAGGTGTACATTCTTTTTCCGACGAGTGAATAATCATACCCCGCCGAAGCCGGAGTATTTTTATTATCGCGTGCTGCCCAGGTGGTGCCACCATCCGTAGATAAATAAAATCCTTTTAAAGAATCATTATTATAAGTAAACCCGGCAAAGACAGTATCGTTATTAAGAAAGATCACCGAAGTATGGAATGGATAGACTCCTCTGATGGGCCGAATATATCTCACCGACCAGGAAGTATCCCCGAGGTTGCAATAATAATAGGCCGACCTAAGTACCGTATCGGCCGTCTGATCGAGACCATAAGAAGTTATATAAAGCTTTCCGTTATAAAAATGCATTGATGACGAAAAGATTTTCGAGGTAGCAGGAAGCCCGGTATTAAACAAAGACCAGGTACGGCCAAAATCGGTAGAACGGTAATAATCATAGGGCGCACACCCAATAAGAATATTATTGTATTGATTGATCGCCGGCGGATAATCATCCGGTAATTGAAGATGCTCCCATTGCGCAATGGCTGGCCGTAGAAAAAAGCTACACCACACAATAATAAGCAGGACAGTTTTCATAGTACCTATTTCAAACGATGATGCACTCATAGCAACAAACCCCTCTTTGGATTGTGCCTTATCTGGAAAGAATATTTAATCCTTACAAACAACTTCGCACTATAAAAAACATTACAGTGTTTCATAAGTATGAAATTCCACGTATACGTCGCAACCGAACGTAAAGAGGCCATTCTCGACCCTCAGGGAAAGGCTACCCAGCATGCCCTCGCTTCCCTTGGAAAGAAAGAAGTTACCGATGTTCGTATCGGCAAATTCATCCGCATCGATGTTACCGCTTCGAGCAAGGATGAGGCCGTGAAGATCGCCGAAGCTTCGAGCGATGAATTGCTCGCCAACCCGATCATGGAAACCTACCGGATCGTCGAGGTCCGTGAACTCGGAAAGTGAGGAGCCGCTGATGAGAACACGGATCATTGTTTTCCCCGGCTCGAACTGCGATCATGATGCCTATCATTCGGTTCGTAACGTTCTTGGCGAATCCGATACTGAGTTTGTCTGGCATAAAGAAGGCTCGATCGGCAAGGATGTGGATCTCGTGATCCTGCCCGGCGGCTTTTCCTATGGCGATTACCTGCGTACCGGCGCTATCGCCCGTTTCTCTCCTGTCATGAAAGACGTGATCTCCTTTGCCAATAATGGCGGCACGGTGATCGGCATCTGCAACGGCTTTCAGGTACTTTGCGAAAGCGGCTTATTGCCGGGAGTGCTCGTTCGTAACAGCGGCCTGAAATTTGCCTGCAAACAGGTCTATCTTCGCACTGAAACGACCAATACTAGATTTTCAAGCGAGCTTCGCCAGGGCGAAGTGTTAGAGATCCCGATCGCTCATGGCGAAGGGAATTTCATGGCTTCGGCCGAGACGATCGCCGAACTCGAATCTAACGGCCAGGTACTGTTCCGTTATTGTACCCCCGATGGCGCGATCACCGAATCCGCTAACCCGAATGGCTCGATGAATAATATTGCCGGTATCGTCAATAAAGCCGGTAATATCATGGGCATGATGCCCCACCCGGAGCGTGCCTGCGATACCCTGCTCGGCAGCGCCGATGGGCTTGGTATTTTCCGTTCGCTGCAGCGGCATTTTGCTTCCGCTACGCGGCCGGCCGTTCTGGAAATGGCCTGATTAAACCAAAACCGTACCCACACCTCTTAATTATGAACGCCAGCGATATTATTCAGGATATTCTCTTCGGAATCGTAGCGCTCTGTCTGCTGGTCACCCTTCTGGCAGCGGCAAAGAACGTTCATGGCCCCCGCAAAGGCCGCTACCGTCTCTCCTGGTTCGAGAAGCGATAAGGAACGAATTATTTGAGGCGGAAATAAGTTTGGCAACAGCGGGCGTACAAGGCGTGCGCCGCTCCAATTCAGTAAGGATACCCTATGTTTAAAAATCTCGGCGCATTTGAGCTTCTCGTCATCGTAGCACTCGTGTTGCTGCTATTCGGTGGCAAGAAGATCCCCGAATTAATGCGCGGCCTTGGAAAAGGCATGAATGAATTCAAAAAAGCTTCTCAGGGCGATCACACCGACGAGCCCGCTGAAAGCGAAAAGAAAGCATAAAGGAATAAGTAATGTTTGAGAATCTCGGCGGCGGAGAGCTGATCCTGATCTTCCTCGTAGTCCTTATCTTCTTCGGACCGAAGAAGATACCGGAACTCGCCGGAAGCCTCGGGAAAGGACTTCGCAAGTTCCGCGAAGCAAAAGACGGGCTTGAAGATCAGCTCAAAACAGCAATAAAAGAGCCTATGGATGCTCTTCATGCTGCCAAGACGAACTTCGAGCAACAGGTGCAGGAAGCCGCAAAACCCATGCAGGAAACGGCCGCTGCCCTCAATACCTATACTAATACGATCCCCGCAGCTGCGACCCCATCGACCCTTCCGGCACCAACCCAACCGCCGGCCGCTGCAACCCTCTAAGTATCCTAACCTTGTACCCATAAAAAAAGCAACCGAATGTCGGTTGCTTTTTTGCGTTATGGCCTGAAGAATTTATAAAAGAGTTACCTTCGATAGATCTACCCCAAACCCCTTGAGCATCGCATAGGTGATCTTATCCATCTTAGCTCCGTCGAAGGAGATAGTATTTAGCGAGCGGAAATATTTATTGGTGAGCGCATTGGTCGCTCGGAAAGAGACATTTTGCAAGGTCGCATCCTTAAAGCTTGCTCCTTTAAGCGATGAACTATCGAAGGTCACATCGATAAAAGTTTGCCCATCGAGGCATACCCCGGACAGATCAGATTTATCGAATTCCACTCCCTCGAACCTGCATTGCTTAAATATCGCCTTAGTAAGATCCGTAGTAGTAAATCTTACATTGGTCAGCGCCACGTCGGCAAAGACTGCTTTATCGAGCCCGGTAGCAGTAAAACTGGCCCGAACAAGAATAGTACGATTGAAGCTTGCACCTGAAAGATCAAGTGCATAAAAGCTGCAATCGCTTAGATTAGCGCCATCGAAATTTGAATCACGGGCATCGCTGGCCTTAAAGGCGCTGCCGGATAGATCGGCGCCCGAGAAATCCGACCCCCGGAGCATACTCGCTGTGAACTTCCCTTTTTGAGCTGTTACCCCTGCAAAATCGCTTTGAGCGAGATTGCTTGCACTGAAGTTAATCCCCTTTCGCTCTGGCTTTGTTCTGGCCTGTGGGTCAGGCAGTTCAGCCAATTGCTCGATGAGGAGCTCAACGGGCGGTAACTCGTCTGCAACCGAAGGAGCATTCTCTGAAAAATAATTGAGATCGACTCCAAGTATCTCGGCAAGACGATCGAAGGTAGTAATGTCGGGCATCGATTCTCCGCGCTCCCATTTGCCGACTGCCTGGGGAGTTACAAACAGCCGCTCGGCAAGCTGGGCCTGGGAGATGTTCAGTTTCTTTCGTGCTTCGGCAATTTTGCTGCCGATGATTTTCGTATTTGGCATAAAATATTGTCTCGTTTTTTGTGATTTTAAGAACGATACAAAACTACAGAGACCGTTTTTCAAAACCAAGCCCGAATCCACCACTTATAGTTGTAATCCGACAACTTATAGTTGTATTGTGACAACTACCGGTAGTTGTTGGCGATTCCGCTCGATTTTCTACATTCGGAGGAATTGAGCTTCAATAAAAAAGGCTACTCGTTTGCGAATAGCCTTTGGCGCGGAGGGCGAGGGATTCGAACTCTCATAGCCTTTCGGCCGGCAGTTTTCAAGACTGCTGCAATACCATTATGCGAGCCCTCCTTCGGTTGTCGGCTCTGTAAACTCTGCATCGCTATGGGATGTTCCTTCATTCTTCATAACCTTCAGCTATCAGTTCTAATGAAATACGGCCGCGCGATCAGAAGCCAATGGCTGCTCGATGACAATATTATCTTTCTCAATCATGGCTCGTTCGGAGCCTGCCCCAAACCGGTATTAGCCGTTCAGCGGCAGTGGCAGGACCGGCTCGAAACTGAGCCTGTCCGTTTTATGATGAAAGAGCTCCCCGGCTACCTGGACGAAACGCGTGCTACCCTCGCCCATTTTCTGGGCGCTAAGCCGGACGATCTCGTCTTTGTACAAAATGCCACCGATGGAGCTAATGCTATTATCCGCTCGCTCTTACCCACCTTCAAGCCGGGTGACGAACTGTTGACTACTACCCACGCCTATCGTGCTATCCGGCAGACGATGAAATATGTTGGTGATCTCAGCGGAGCAACCGTCACTGATGCTATAGTGCCATTCCCGATCTCAGATGAAGAGGAGGTTGTCGAAGCGATCAAAAAGGCGATCACTCCGAAGACCGCTTTTGCAATGATCGATCACCTCACGAGCCCTACAGGGGTTATCTTCCCCATCGAAAAGATTATCCCGCTCTTTAAAGAGCGCGGCATTCCGGTACTTATCGATGGTGCTCATGCTCCTGGAATGATCGATCTCGATATTGAAAAGCTCGGCGCAGATTTTTATATCGGTAATTGCCATAAGTGGCTTTATACTCCGAAAGGCTCGGCCTTTTTATGGGTCGATAAAAAATATCAGGCGAATATTCACCCGACGCTTATTTCGCACTTCCTCGGACTGGGCTTTCATACAGAATTTAACTGGACGGGTACGCTTGATCCTGCTGCCTGGCTGAGCATCCCGGCCGGTATCGACTTTTTATCAAATCTCAATTTTACCGAAGGACGTGCTTACACAAAAAAGCTCATGCTCGATTTTCAGACTTCGGTCAGCGATGCCTTCGGTACGCCAAAAGGTGCACCTGATTCGATGATCGCAAATCTTTGCACGATTCCCCTGCCCGGTAATCCCGACAATACAGAAGATTCTATCCAAACATTGCATGATACGTTATTCAATGATTATAACATTGAAGCACCGGGCATGACTACCAATGGCAAGTTATATCTGCGCGCTTCGGCCGCGATCTATAATGAAGCCTCCGAATACACAGCGCTACTTGAAGCACTGAAAGATCTTAGCGAGAAAGGGATGTTCCGATGATCGGCATTATGAGTGCGATGGACGATGAAATAAAGCTTCTCATTGAAGATCTTATTCTCGAAGAAAAGAAAGTCATAGCCAACCGTGAATATCTTCGCGGCACATTATACGAAAAAGAAGTAGTGCTCGCGCTTTCGCGCTGGGGCAAGGTGGCTGCTTCGCAAACGGCAACAACGCTCATCAATCTCTTTCCTATCGACTCATTAATTTTTACCGGTGTTGCCGGGGCTGCCGCACCAGAACTCGAGATCGGCGACATTGTGATTTCGAGTGAACTCGTACAGCATGACGTCGATGCCAGCCCCGTGCCGCCAATGAAGCGTTTTGAAATCCCGCTGCTTGGTATTTCTCATTTCAAAGCAGATCCCGCGTTAACTGATCGGGCATTGCGCTCCGCAGAATATTTTATTACTCATTCGATGCGCGAGCAGATTTCGGAAGAACACCTTGCTTCCTATGGCATCACGACTCCTTCGGTCGTTCATGGTCTGATCGGCAGTGGCGATCAGTTTATTGCCAGTGCTATAACAATTGGCAACCTTCGCTCATCGCTCGAAACGTTACAGTGCATTGAAATGGAAGGCGCTGCCGTTGCGCAGGTGTGTTACGAACATTCTATTCCTTTTGTAGTCATCAGGGCCTTATCCGATAAGGCCGATCATAACGCTACCATCGACTTTCCAATGTTCGTCAAGCACGTTGCTGCCCATTACAGCAAGGGTATCATCGGCGGAATGTTAGGAGCCTACGCCACTGTTGAGTAGCAAACTTTTTCTAGATTATGTACGGTAAAACCCAAGAGCAGCTTCAGCAAGAGCTTTCCGAAATAAAAGCTTCCGGCCTCTATAAAGATGAACGTGTTATTACTACTCCGCAAGGTGTAGAGATCGCTGTCGAAGGACAGCAGGGGACGTTCTTAAACTTTTGCGCTAATAATTACCTCGGCCTCTCCTCGCATCCGAGAGTGATCGCGGCTGCTCATAAAGCGCTCGATGAATACGGCTATGGAATGTCGAGCGTGCGGTTTATCTGTGGTACCGAAAGCCTGCATAAACAGCTTGAGCGTGAAGTCTCGAATTTTCTCGGTACCGAAGATACGATTTTATATATGGCCTGCTTCGATGCCAATGGCGGTGTCTTCGAACCGCTCTTCGGCGAGCAGGATGCTATTATCAGCGACGAGCTGAATCATGCCTCGATCATCGATGGCATTCGGCTTTCAAAGGCCGCTCGCTTCCGTTATAAGAATTGCGATATGGTAGATCTCGAACGCTGCCTGCAGGAATCACAATCATCACGCCGCCGCGTCGTCGTTACCGATGGCGTCTTTTCGATGGATGGCTTTATCGCAAAGCTCGGTGAGATCTGCGATCTGGCTGAGAAATATGATGCCTTAGTAATGGTGGATGATAGCCATGCTACCGGCTTTATCGGCAAGACCGGCCGCGGCTCTATCGAGCATCAGAATGTAATGGGTAGAGTGGATATTATTACCTCGACGCTCGGCAAAGCGCTTGGTGGTGCAGCCGGCGGGTTTACCTCTGGCCGCAAAGAGATCATCGATATGCTTCGCCAGCGTTCGCGCCCGTATCTTTTCAGTAACTCCGTCCCTCCGCCGATCGTCGGTGCCGCGCTTGAAGTAATTAAAATGCTTTCGGAGACGACAGCCCTTCGCGATAAGCTTGAGTGGAACACGAATTACTTCCGCAAGGAAATGACAGCCGCTGGTTTCGATATTAAACCCGGCGTGCACCCGATCTGCCCGATCATGCTCTACGATGCCCCACTCGCCCAGCAATTTGCAAAAGAATTGCTTGCCGAAGGTGTGTATGTGATCGGCTTTTTCTATCCGGTCGTTGCCAAAGGACAAGCCCGTATTCGCGTGCAGATCTCGGCAGGTCATGAGAAAGAGCATCTCGATAAGGCTATTGCCGCATTTACGAAGATCGGAAAAAAACTTGGCGTCTTAAAATAATCGTTACGTGAATCGGCTCCCCACCGTCCTCCTGCTTGGCATTGCGTTTCTCTTTCATTGGAGTGAAAGAGCTACGGCACAGGAAGTCGATTCGGCAACAACTTCTTCCGTTGTTTTCGCATCGCTCGCTCCGGCCACCGTACTCGGCATTGCCTTGTATGAGAATTACAACGACTTCTGGAAGAACTCCGAAAAGACTGCTTTCCATATTTCGAGCGATCCACCCTATGCCTTGCATAGCGATAAACTCGGACATGCGTATTACTCTGCCGTCTGTGCCGATATTACGGCCCTTTGTTACCGCGAAGCCGGAGTAAATAGATTCACCGCCGCTTGGCTTGGTTTTGGTTCGTCGCTGCTTGCTCAGACACTCGTCGAGATAGGCGATGGAGTCCATGGTCATGAAGATTATTATGGATTTTCTCCGGGAGATGAAGTCGCTGATATTTTAGGTTCGGCACTACCGGTAGCAAAAGAATATGTGCCGTACATACGGCGCTTCGATTATAAGATCGGCGTCTGGCCATCGCAAGCCTATAAGCAAGGAGCGTTTCGCGGATTGCTCGACGATAATGAAAGCCAGTTCTTTTGGCTCAGTATGGATGTACACGATTATTTCCCGTCATGGTATCCCGCATGGCTTAATCTTTCCGTCGGCTACGGAGTAGAGAACCTTCCCTCTTCTGCCTTCCTGCCCGATCGTTACGGGTTGACTCCGAAATCATTGGGGTTTATCGGCTTCGATCTTAACCTGAAAAATCTTCCCATCAAAGGCAAGACCTGGGATATTATAGCCGAGATACTCAGCCATTATAGAATTCCCTTTCCTGCTCTGCAATTCGCGCCAATCGTGAAGTGGCACTGGCTGCATCCGTGAAGCTATCGCCAGTCTATTTTTTTTATTGTTTTCCCATCGGTTTCAAAGAGCACTGCGCCTTCCCTATCGGTACGTAGCACTTCACTACCTGCATTATGCCAGCGCGAAATGCTTTCCGCTCCCGGATGCCCAAATCTATTATGTTCGCCCACCGAAATAACAGCATACTCGGGCTTCGTCTTTTGAGTAAAGGCAAGGGAAGAGCTGAACTTGCTGCCATGATGCGCTACTTTTACAACATCGCTCTTTAAGAAATCACCATATTGCTTGACCAGGCGTTCTTCGTCTGCCGCTTCTATATCTCCAAGAAATAAGATAGAGCGGTCTTTATAGACGATCTTGCATACCAATGAATTATGATTGATCTCGCTGTTATCGTCGTCGGATATCGCTGTAGCTACAGGGTTAAGGACATAGAGCATCACCTCGGAATCAAGCTGCATCTTATCTCCGCGCATAAGAGTATGTACGGCCGTGTGCTCATTAGAAATAATGCTATCGAGCTTATAGGTCAAACTGCTGGAAGTCTGCTCGCCGGAGGTATAAATGGTATGAATAAGATCATTCGGGATAAGCGTCAGCAGTCCGGCATAATGATCGGCATGTAAGTGCGAAATAAAGCCGGCATCGACCGAACGAATACCTTCCGATTCGAGAAACGGAACGATGGTTCTATCGGCCACCACAGTATTAGTACCATACAGACCTCCGAAGTCAATAGTGTATGTATGGCCGCCAGGCGTTTTAATAAGAGCCGCATCACCCTGCCCGACATCGAAGAAAAGTACCGATAACTTTTCACCACTACCCAATACCGAAGAATGCAGCGGCAGACCGATACCGATATAGCTTAATATAATAGAGGCCGAGACCGCTACCCGTGCAAAAAATTGTTTTCGGTGGCGTGCCACCAATATATACGTTAGCAAAAGGAAATAGCCGATACAGGCCGTAATAGTAAATCTCGCCACCGGCACCTGAAACGGGAAATAACTACTGCCGTGACTAATGCCGATAAGCAGCTTTGCAAAGAACGTTGTTACTTCGCCGTAAAGCATACCGACCCAACTACTGATTGCATATAACGGCAATAGCAAAAATCCGAATACCGTAATAAGACTTGATAATGGAATACCGATAATATTTATCAGCAGTCCCTTGATCTGAAGCTGATGAAAATGATAGGCAGTAATCGGCAAGAGACCGAGCGTCACCGCGATGGTCGTTAAGAAAAGCTCCAGCGCATTGCGAAGCCATTTCTTCACTCCCTGCTTTGCTTCCAGTACTTGCTTCGGTATCAAAAGCCGTTGCAGTGACGGAGTAATAAGTACTAATGAAAATACTGCTCCGTACGATAGCTGAAACCCGGCGTCGAAGAGTTGATAGGGTTCTATCATCAGTGAAAGCGCTGCAATAGCCGCCGTCGTATTTGCAACATCCATTCTCCGCTCCAAGAGCAAGGAGCACAAGAAGAGCTCCACGGCCATTGTTGCCCGAAGGATACTTGGCTGGTACCCCACCACCAGACTATACAGTGCTATCAATAGCATCGTTAGCAGTACCCGCGGCCGAAGCGCAACCAAGCCAAGCAGGCGTAATAGATAGTACAAAACCAGCGCCACGATAGCCACATTAAAACCGCTGACTACCAGCACATGAGCAAGCCCCGCCGATTGAAATTCAGCTTTGATCTCCCTGCTTAGCGATTCACTATTGCCAAGCACCATAGCTGTTGTAAGAGCAAGGGCTTCGGAATCCCGGATCGCCGCGCTAAGAATAGCGGCAGCAATGTGCTGCAGGGAATCGGAGAGATCGCCGATATGCTCAAAGATCGTCGCGGAGTTGGAAGAATCGAGAAACCTGATATCGTAGCGGCTTTTTACCGTTGCAAGCAGCGGCGTCCCTTCCTGCAGAAGTTTTACTGAAAACCAATTACTACTGCCGGGATTACGTTCTTTCCGGATGTCTTCGATCGTGCAGAATATTTTTACCTTATCGTTGCGCCGCAGGTCTCGCAGTTCTGCTGTTGTATCCGCTGAGCCTATCACTATGCATACCGGCGCCTTCGTTATGATAATATGGCCGTCGATGCTTATAGAATCCGACGTAAGATAGTAGGCTTGCCGGTATCCAAGGCTTCTGATCGGCGCTCCAATGCTGCCCGAAATAATAGCCGGAGTTGCCTGATGTGTATCCACCCAGCGTAGAAGCGGTGTCTGCATCGAAACCTGCTGTAGCTGCATACAGGTCATTCCACAAAGCAAGGAGATGATGGCTAATCCTATAAGGCGCGTAATGCGGAGCCGACGAAGAGCATAGTACGTACTTGCGGTTACCACTATCGTCGTACCAAGCAGGAGCGGAAGGGGTAGTTGAATAGAACGCGAAAGGCAGATACCAAGTGAAAGACCCGCCAGCAATAGCATAGCGGGTCTGTAAGAATGCTTTTGTACGCTGGTCTTTTCTATCAATGCAGCACGACCACGTGTCGTATTTTATTTCCTCCGGCGCTATGCAGGCTTAGGAAATAAGCGCCGTTCTTAACCGCCGAAGTATTCCATCTGATATCATAATATCCCGGTTTCTTACTTTCGTTAACGAGCGTATTAACAACATTTCCGAGATTATCCAATACATCGAGCCGCACCGGGCCTTCTTTAGATACATCGACCGTCATCGACATCCATCCATGAGAAGAAGGATTCGGAGTAATTCCTTCGACATTGGCATCGTTCGGATCGGTTCTTGGGAATAAGAGTCCGGGATCCGCACAGGTAGAATCCAGTGTGACGAGCCCTGCTTCCTGTATCACATCCGCACAGCCAGTCGGGTACGGACTGCGATCGAAATTAAAGGCGTAATTGATCGGATACTGCTTAAAGAAGGTTGCCGGATCGTCGCCCTCATTCAAATGCGTATGGAATTTGATATAGAGTACCGGGATCGAATCGCCCGTTACTCCGCCCGTCACAATACTTCCATCGAGCGTCTGATAATCATATTCGCGGTATCCTGCTGTATCGCCGAGCACATAATAAAATCCGTAGGCTGTATGAGTATTATACTGATCGTAATCGTAATCTTCCAGGTGTGCCGGGTCATACGTAAGCACCAGCTTGAACGTGGAA
Source organism: uncultured Alphaproteobacteria bacterium (assembly GCA_964404255.1). Classification (GTDB taxonomy): domain Bacteria; phylum Bacteroidota; class Ignavibacteria; order Palsa-1295; family Palsa-1295; genus JAFDZW01. Next base: position 44,280 of record CAYOJJ010000011.1, read on the forward strand.
GATTTAAATGCTTCCATTGGGCTATGAGCATAGATCGGGACGATTACATCCTGATTCGGCAACGCACGTAAATGCGCAGAAGAAGTGAACGAAGCAGTAAGCTGCGAGCCGATCGCCGTAATATCCTGTATATACTCAAAACCTTTTGGTAAATTGGAATGCAGGGTGATCGTAGCCGAAGCGGGGCCGGTCTTCGTCGGGCTGAAGCGGACGATAATATCCCGGCTTCCTTTTGCAGGCACAGTAAATGGTGCCTGCGGCGTGAGGATAACAAAATCGGAAGGATCGGCACCACCGAGGGTAAGATCGGTAACTTTAATATCGAAGTCGTTTTTGTTGCCGATGGTGATCGTACGATCCTGCTCGGTACACATGAGTACGCTATCAAATCCGTTCACCATTTGGATCGAGGGTTTTTCGATCGTCAGTACCCGGGCCACAAGTACTACCTGCCGGTGCCCGCCGCTATTGGGTGCAATATCGATCGTCTCCTGACGGTAGCCGTTTGGAGCTCCGGTAGGAGTAAAGCGCACATTCATTCGTGCCGGAGTCTTTGAAGTGATCGGCAACGTGAATGGCAGTACGATAGGTTGACGCAACGTATCGAAAGAGGTAATGCTAAATTCCGCAGTACCGGCATTCGGCCCTTGATAGTTTTGCAGTGTTGCATTTACGATCTGCAGATCGACCACGCTCTTATTTGCGATATAGACCATCGAATCTTTCGGCAGATCGGTATTTTCGAACGTGCCAAAATCAAGCGTGTCGATATGCTTCTTAATAATGGAATCGCTGAAGACCTGCGGATTACCAAGAATACCACGGCCATAGACATCCACGACATACGCGCGCAAATGCTCGGTCTTGGCATTGAGGATGGTATGTCTCCTGACGTCGGGGGCGAACGGCTTAAAGGTAACTTTAATAGATTTTGATTCACCGGGGCCTATCGTCAGATCCGTCGTCGGGCTGCTAACCCAAAAACAGGTATCATCCAGTGTTCTTGTCGGGAAGCCGGTGATCGTCAGGGAGTCGCTGGAAATATTTTGCAGCGAAACGATTGAATCAAAAGTATCGGTATATTCTCCCGATTTTAATGGATCCGGATTTTGTAATAACCTGTCGCCGAAATCGATCAGCAAACCGGTCGTCTTAAAGGGCGTGATCGTTTTTAATAACGTACCGCCCGGATAAGAGTAGCTATCGACAGGCCCTAAGCCGTACACCGTTATTCCGAAGGGCTTCGGACCGGAGATATTATGAGTCCCCTGTGCATTCGGCGTCAGCTTTTTATCGTCGAGCGATAACTGGGCATAATAAAATCCTGAATTAGGAATGGGAGCAAATAAATTTGAAGGAAGCGTCTTGCCATCGAGCACGATATTATTTACACTGGAAGCATCGGCAACGACATTAACAAAATTTCCTCCCTGATAAGCAGGCAAGGGTACGGAAATGAATGTATAGGAGGTATGAAATTGCTCGACAGGAAAGAGCACTGCATACGCCGGATCACCATACGGCTGCCCGCCGCCGCCGCCGGTGCCATAAATACTCGTATGCATATACTGGCCGACCATGATCGGGTTCGTTGCATTGATCGAAGTCGGCTTACTTAGCTGCTTGATCTCATAAAATTCACCTTTATTAAGAGTGGCGACCTGATTACCATTAACAGTAATGACGTTCTCATCTTCACCGGAAACCACGCGCACCAGATCGGGCAGTGAAGAAGAACGATACGGCACTACCAGAGCGGAATCGCCCCAGGCGCTTACCGGCGCAAGCTGTTCTACCAAATGGTCACGGCTGGTCGTGCTGCTATTTCTATTGCGAAAATCTTTTGGTATTGCGGCTCGGACGTGTCCTGAAAAAACGGCGATCGGAAGATCGGATTCTATAAGCGAACCGGTGAGGTCGTTTGAAACATCAAAGGCCATTCCCTGCACGAGGTACACATCGCCTTTATTCATTCGTACCTGAATGGGAGAAGCGGGGCCCGAGCCTCCGCTCGTATTATCTTTCGGCGTGATAGTGACATTCGTACCATCGAACGGGGAAACGATCCAAAACTCGCCGGGAGTATTACCTCCGCCAAGTCCATTACTCGAAGAAGGATAATTTATCGTAAGATACTCAGTGCCGAGTACATCGACCGGAATAGCCAAAAACGCATCGGTTGAAAACAATTTATGGTTGAGCCCATAGACGGCGATCTCGTTATCGGCAGTAATATGAATGCCGTAATTCGGTAGTACCTGTTCGGCCTGCGTGATCTCGACGGTTCCGTTAAACCCGTTTCCGTTTGGGAGATCGATAGTTTTGATCTGGCCGGGAGTTGTTGTGAACGTTTGCTTAAAACCGAGGCTCGGAATCTCTACAACGCCATTCGCGGCTACTTCGCTGGTAATATATAGCTCGAAGGTATTCTCGCTTTCATCACCGCCCTGGTTTTCGGCGAATGCGACATAGAATTCTTTTCCAAAATTGTCTTTTTGCTGGGCATGGGCGTATAGAGACCAAAGAAGCAGAATTGCTGCCACTGCCAAATAGGAGGAAATCCGCACCCAGGATATTATTCGCATCATAACTATCGCAGTACATAGAAAAACATATGACTTAGTACAAAGTTACACCGGCGGAAAGTTTTTTTCCCCGGCGCGTACCCTAACCACGTATCGACACTACCTATCTTTCTCGAATACTATTAATTACGATAGGCTCGGTATTTAGCTTTAGTAAGAGACACGTAATGCGGCAAAAAGTCTCTATTTGACAACAGAAAATCTTGTAGAAAGCTGTTTTTGTCCTGTTCCGTCCTTGGAATCGGCAGTAATCTGCAAATAATAGATACCGGAAGCGGGGAGCGCTGCCATTGGAATCGTAATATCGCCCTGGCCTGACCCGATGGCGGCAGGTGGTTCGCTCAGTACCTGCATCCCCCGCTCATCGAACAGTTGCCAGGATAACAGCATATCCTTCGAAACGATGTATCCTATTACCACGGCCTGATTTCCGGCTCCGGAAGGGTTGGGGTGAGGATCTGAAATAGAGATTAGTTTTTTCGTCAACAGAAGGTCTCTGATCGTCTGATTGCCACATTCATTGGCATAGATGATCGTCTGATCACCCATCGCAATACGGAACGCACAAGGCTTATGGACATATCCTACACCGGTGGAAATACTTACCGTTGTATCGGCGGTAAGGAAAGTATTGCATAATATCGTAAAGAGCAGGTCGTTCTTTGAGGTATTGGCGGAGAGATTCGTACTGAGCATCGGCACCTTCAGTATTTTCGTTACCGGATCCCAGATAAAATCGGGTTGATTGGGTACCTGCGACGAAGCCTCGGTCAGCGAACCGGTTCTATCGATCTTGACCGGCCGTATCAGTTCATTGGAGAAGGAGATAACGATAGTATCGTTATTAAGCTCATCGATACCGAAGCGGTTGCCATGCAGATAGACCGGCACTTTAAATGGATCGTCACCGGCGCTGGGCTTGAATGGCGGCAAGGTAGTCTGCAGATTCAACTGAACGGCATGGCGTACTACCGTAAGTGTAATCGTATCGAAGGCATGGAGCGTCTGCAGACCTTCGGTGATCCGGCGATATAATATAAAATAGGTCTTCTGTACTCCATTGAGCGAATCCTCGGGGAATATATAGCGGAGTTTCAAACTAAAATCTCCCCCGCCGGGAATAGAAATAGGATACCCAAGATTTTCTCCGATCACATATCCTGCCGAATCGCCGGCTTTAGCAATGGTATCGATGTAGATCGTTGCAGAACTCGGATTATGTAAATTGATGACTGTATCTACCGGGTCGCACGAAGAGACAGTATCAAGAAAAATCGGTGAGGTCGGAGCGAGGCCGGCCCGAACCTTGGCCTGCAGATATACTACCGGCTCAAATCTCGAATCGTTATAGGCATAGACCGTGTCGTAAAAATCTCCATTGACTCCTATCTTAAACCTCGCAGCAAACGGAAGCCGCTGTGTTTCCGAAAGAACAGAGGGGAATGGTAGTGTGCTAAGCGAAGAAGATAACAACTCAAAATTGGTATCGCTGTGATGCAGATCGATAATGCTGCCGGAGAAAGTACCGATATTCAATAAGGTATCCAGAACAACGGAGTCCTTTGCAATCGGATCAACAAATGTTCCGAAATCGATCACCGGAGTTGTTACTTTAATGATCGGTTCTGCTCCGATACCCCGAAGCGTATCGAAAACATAAGCAATGCCGCCCGAGACGCGATCATCCGCAATGCCGATCTTGACAACGGCAACTCTTCTTCCGGTATCGATCACATTATTTTTACTATCGAGACGCGGCGCAAATCGCGCGCGGTATGAGTGCGCCTCAAAGCCACTCTTGACGGTATCGAGCACCCACGGTGCTACTGAGGTCGGCAATGGCTGCGCTTGGTCGATCTGGAAATCCTGAATATCTCCGGAGATAAGCGATAATGAAACTATCGAAGCGGAGTCGTCACCATAATTATGAACCGGAATATCATACCAGGGTGAAGTAAAGGTATAAAGGGAATCTATGCGTACCTTACCGAAAGTGGTATCGACTACCGGCACGTCGTAATCTACTCCTCTACCAGTAATGACAACTTGTTGAGGAGATACGCCGGATTCTAATACGGCAATCGGAATCGATTGCCGATAGAATTGTCGTGCCGGCGGTTTAAAAGTAACAAGCACATTCTCCGGAGCATCAGTAGATTTTAAAAGCTGCAATAGGGTATGTAAAGGATCAATATCGAAGGGTGTCGGCAGCACCTGTAACGAATTTAAATCTGTTGTTGCAAGATTTAGATTAGCATTATATGCTTTCAAAAAGAAATACCCATCTTTGGAAAGATTACGGCGCACCCTTCCGAAATCGAGCGAACCGACACTTAGCGTTGGAGTGGTTGCCGTACCAAGTACCCGGATAAATACCGGCGTCTTATTATTAGACCATACCCGGAGCACTGCGGAATACGGGCCGACCTTCGGAGGGGTAAAACGGAAGCGCACCGGCAGCGATTTTCCCGGCAGTACCGGAATGGGGCTGCGGATCGTATCGAGCACGCTGAAGACAGCCGTATCACCGCTCTCCCAGGAATAATGAAATACTTGTGAGGGATCGTTAAGCAGGCCCATTAGATTGGCAGTTATAACGGAGTTAGAATCCGGTGAACCGCCTAAGGGGATCGTGCCAAAATCGAGGTCCTGTGCTTTGAGAGCGTTTATAAACGCAAAGCTGCCACCGCCTGAGAAGGAATAGGAATCATAATAGCCATATCCATAGGTTTCTGCGTAACAAGGGAATGGGCTTTCCACTCGCTGGGTACCTTCGAACGTATGCAGGACAGTATAGTAATATTTCGTACCGGCGAGCGGATATAAAATTTTCTGATCGAGCGGATAGCCATTGAGCGTCGTCGTCGTTCGGGCATCGGAATCGCAAACAATAGCAATGTAATGCTCGGTAAAGGCACCACCGGCCGAAAGAGTCGGTATCGTATAATAAGTGCTCATGTTCTCGATCGGCGGCAATACCGTCATATCCGGATCGCCGACAGTATCGGAGACATTCGTTATCGGATTGACATGAGCTGTTTGTAAATACTTCACCACCAGCGACGGCTCTGAGGTAGAGATCAGCGCCGCTTTATTAAGCGTGAATTGCTTATAACTTCCCTGGGCAACAGTAGTAGAATACACATTATTGATAAATACATCGGTTGGTGAATCGCCGGTTATAACCCGGACTACATCGCCGGAAAGCGGACGTACCGAGCGCTGGCCGAGCGACGAAGGAATATAGGCGAACATCCTTCCCCATTTTTCCGCCGGGGGCATCTGCTCCACAATGTGATCTCGCGAGACACTCGGGTGGCCGACATAATTATATTCGAAAGAATCCGGTACCGAGGCCCGCTCATGGCCGCTGAAAATAGCGATGGGTTTATCGGCAGTTATTATTGAGCCCGTCAGATCGCAATCGACTCCGGGAAGTTTCCCGACCCAACAAAGATCGATCCCTACTTTACCCGTTGCTCCGGTATCGCGAGCAGTAATCTCCATGGCATCGCCTTTATTGATCGTAAACGAATAACTCTTCCCTTGCAGGAAGGTTCTGGCGAACGAATTAGCGGAAAGCTGGACGGTGACCGTGGTATTATTCTGCGTGCCGGCAATAACAAACTCGCTTCTCGGTACCGTATCGATCATGAATGGATTTTTAGAACTGACTCTGCCACCATTATAGAGCAACGCATTCTTTACCGAAGCAATACTATATCGTGTACCGAGCGCTTCTGCTGGTAGTACCAAAAAGCCGTCGGTACTCAGGTGATGATGTGAAAGCGCATATACGGCGATCTCATCATCGGCAGTGATCTCGAATACTTTCTGATAGATCTGCTCCGTTTGGTATCGTTCGAATCCTGCCCAGGCCGGTAACGTCACCGGTGTTACCGCTGCCGGGTCGGCAACGAATGATTGCGACCACGTTCCTCCGAGCAATGAAATCTTTCCACGAACATGAGAGCGGGCGGAGATATAGAGCGTTTTATACGGCGGATCACTCGGAATATCACTGCCCACAGCAGAGGGAAAGGCAATGAAAAAATCAGTACCGGAAGTTTTATAAACCGGGGCCGGCGGAGCGGCTGTCGGCCGGGCCTGTAGTATCGAAGGGGAGATGATCTCGGGTTTTCGTCCTACCCGGGTACTTGCAGGAGCATCGTAATCGGTACGGATAACCGTATGAGCTTCGGGAGAATACTGTGCTATGGAAGTAAGAGGAGTAAGCACCAATAAAAGGCCGACAAAAAAACTCCCAACTGTAGAAGTAGGGTATTTTCCATGACCTCTGACAACTCCAACCATTCCCGCTATACTATCAAGCGCCGTGGGACTATCCCTCGCAACATTCAAGAAAAATTATTCTTATAAGAAAACCGGGAGTCCCCTTGTTGGTTCACCATTGCAGCACAATTTTTAAAGAATTCAGAGTACTGCAAAAGAGCCTGTAAGGGTGATATTCTGACCAGCTATTGCTAATTGATAGTAATACATTCCTTTAGCAAATCCTCTGGTAATAATGGGTAAGGAGTTCTCTCCTTCGCCGAGCAGCCCCTCGAAGGAGAACGGCATCTGACGACCCAAGGCATCATACACCTTCAGGCTCCCCTTCGCAGACTCCGAAAGGCTAAAACGAAGCATCGTTACTCCGTTGACCGAAGGGTTCGGGCTGACCTGAACTGCCGGTGCTACAGCCATCCTCGCTACACTCATCTGCGTACCCGGGGCGATCTCGATCGGCAAGTGCAATGGCTGCATGCGCATCCAGTTACCGCTATGATAATACACTACCGCTTCACCGACGATCGGTTCTTTCGGTACCGTGACCGGAGCGAACTGCACGTATTGGTGGCCGGCCATCTCCAGCATTCCAGGATAGGTCATCGGGACATTCGTTGCCTTGACCTCGATCTGCTCCGGATTCGAACTGTATTCCATCCGAATACTATCCAATAGTACCGGGTCATGATAAATATTTCTTATAGTATAAGAAGGTAACTCGGTTGGAGAAGGGGCGGAAAATGGCGAGCGCCCTTTTGCAGCGGCGATACCATGAAGCGGCTTCAGGAGCGAGCCTGCAGTATAGCCATAGGAATCGATTGGGCCAAAGCCATAAGCAAGGATAATGATACCTTTGCTGGCATCGTTGGTCGTCTTAATTCTATTAGCCCCGACGGAAGCCGATTGATTAAAAAAGGCCACCGAGTACTTATTCTTTATAGCCGTATCGCTAAAGGGTGTTGCCGCAATGAACGATTGGGGTGGTTGCTGCGTCGTGACACCAGCCGAATTAGTAAGCGAGATATTCCCTGCGCCGCTTTGCTCGGTAATAGCCATGAGCCATTGCTGGGAATAGACCGGATCGTTGCTGATAAAATAGGTAAAATCGGTATAGGCCTGTTCGACGGGCGGCATGATAGCAAGGAAGGGATCACCCGTACCCTGATCGATAGTTGTTGTATTAGCATATAACCCTACGAGTATGGGCTCATTGGATTCGACACTATAAATATTATCGGCAACAGTAGTTGAAAATAAGACCATGCTATCTGCATATTTCCCTGCGGGCAATACTGTCCAAGGCTTGCCATTAACCAATATAGTGGCCGGTTTTGTATTGCTCGGATTAGCAAGTACCCGAAAAAGATCTCCGGTCGTTCTCGTTTTAAAATTAGCTACGATATAATGATTGCCCCACGAAGAAGTAGGGGGTATAGCCTCGGCTAAGTGATCCCGGCTAAATCCGCCTCCTGGTCTGGTAAAATTATGTGGCACTTCAGCACGGACATGGCCTCCATAGACGGTAATTGGCCCTGAACTGGTAACCGTCGTTCCGGTAAGATCGAGATCGGTGATATTGGGGTCGGTCTGAACCTGGATACATTCACCCGCATCGAGGGTATAAGTAACCGGGACATTGGGAAGATTGCCCCCCGCGGTCGGAACCGGCGGAGTAATTGTTACCTGTGTTTTATCTTCGAATGCTGCTACGGCAAATTCGCTCGCCCGTGGTGCGCCTTGAATATCCGGTTCGGGATTAGAATTAGGAAAAGAGAGCACGACATAATCGGTAGTCGCCACGTGTTTTGGAAGCGCAAGGAAAGCATCGGCCGTTTGCGCTTTATGGTTCATTCCATAGCATACGATGGCTGCCGTAGAAACTACCCGTACCGCATTCTTATTGACGGCTTCATTGCTTTCAACAATGAAATGACCTTGCGGATACGCAGTATTCAGCCGTACCGTTGCACTTTGAAATGCTCCAAGATTTTTTACGACTGAGAATAGAGGATACGCTTTATCGGTAATAGTTACCGTCGCCGCCTGATCGAGTGCCGCAATATAGACATCCTGGTAATCGGTTGTGGGTGGTATCTGTGATTCATCATCCGATTCATTCTGCATAAATACTAAGAGAAACTCCGTGCCGCTGTTGGTCTGAGAGGAAGGTTGCTCACTGCCACAGCAGAAAGCTCCCTGACTGCGAGCGGCAACGCTTGTCAACACAAGCACCAGTGCTACCGTTACAGCACCAATAGTGCTGCGAATTCTGAAATTATTTTTCATATAATAACCACCATTCATTAATTACTCGACTATAAATTGACCTTTTGAGAGCACTCCCTGATCAGGAATATTCAATTGGAAATGATATATGCCTTTAGCAAATCCTCTGGTAATAATGGGTAAGGAGTTCTCTCCTTCGCCGAGCAGCCCCTCGAAGGAGAACGGCATCTGACGACCCAAGGCATCATACACCTTCAGGCTCCCCTTCGCAGACTCCGAAAGGCTAAAACGAAGCATCGTTACTCCGTTGACCGAAGGGTTCGGGCTGACCTGAACTGCCGGTGCTACAGCCATCCTCGCTACACTCATCTGCGTACCCGGGGCGATCTCGATCGGCAAGTGCAATGGCTGCATGCGCATCCAGTTACCGCTATGATAATACACTACCGCTTCACCGACGATCGGTTCTTTCGGTACCGTGACCGGAGCGAACTGCACGTATTGGTGGCCGGCCATCTCCAGCATTCCAGGATAGGTCATCGGGACATTCGTTGCCTTGACCTCGATCTGCTCCGGATTCGAACTGTATTCCATCCGAATACTATCCAATAGTACCGGATACTGAAGAACATTCTCGATACTATATGCAGGAAGCTGATTTCCTGCTATGGTCTTAGTATTGGCATTTTTTGCAACAATAGACATCGGGGCAAACAGCGAACCGGCCATATACCCATAGGAATCGGCAGAGCCAAATCCATAGACTAACAACGCAAGTCCCTCATCTTTACCATTAGGAGTTTTTATCCTATACGCGCCTCCCGTCTGCGGTATCCAGGCAACGGAATAATTCTTACCGCCGGAAATAAATGGTGTGGCCGGAACATATTTACTCACAGGCGGAGTAATAGTGTTATTATTTACATCGGTAATAGTTATTTTCCCGGCTCCACTTGATTCAGTAACGATCAGTGAATAATTTACCGTATAAACCGGATCGTTGCTGACAAAATAAGGAAATTCATTATAAAATTGATTAATCGGCGGTACAATAGCAAGGAATGGATCGCCAAGCAGACTATCGCCGGTATTAGCGATCGAAGCAACTAATAACGGAATAGAATCCCTGCTCCCGGGCCGTGGTTTCGATTCTATAGCAAAGATATTACCGGAAGGATTAAGAGGCGAAGAATCGATCACAGTATCAAAAACTTGTCCTGGTGCCAGGGTTACGGCAAACTTACCGTTAATATAAATATCGCCGCTTTTTACAGCAAAGGGAGAAGCAAGGATACGGAGTGGATCACCAAATTTTCTTGGCTGAGAATTAGAATAAACAAAATTCGTGGCGATAAATCTGGTACCCCAAGCGCCGATCGGTGGAAGTGCTTCGGCTAAATGATCGCGGCTTGTTGTATTGGATCCACGATTATCAAGAAAAATAAAATTATGGGGGGCTTCCGTACGAACATGTCCGCCATAAACTACGATCGGACGGTTTGCTACAACTTTCGAACCGGTCAGATCGCAATCCACTTTAGGATCGGTTTGTACCTGATATCCCTCGCCGGCATTAAGAACCACCTGAAAAGGGGTATTGGCAGGTTGTATGCCATTAGAAGTGGGAACGTCACAAGTAGGGGTGATAGTAACTGTTGTATTATCATCAAACGCGGCAATAGCAAATTCACCGCTGAGGTTGTATGATGCAACATCATTAGTAGAACTGGGATAGGACATAACGCCGTATGTCGTTCCGGCAACCCCTTTCGGCAAGGCAATAAACGCATCTCCAGAGACGTTTTTATGATTCATTCCGTAGCAGATGATTGGATAATCCGCTACCACTTTTACTACCCTGGGGTCGACCTCTCCTCCTCCAACCATCTCAACACTTTTACCTTTGAACGCTCTTGGGAACCTCTTTACCGTACTTGAGTTGGGTGGAAGAGTAATATACAATGTATCGGTCGGATAAGCTTTGCAGGTTACGACAACATTGGTTGGCGTCGCATTCATCGAAGCAATATACAGATCGTCATAAGCCGTTACATTAGTGTCTGGATCATATCCCGGCTGCTCATTCTGCATATAGACGAGCAAAAATTCTTTTCCTTCGGTGTTGGTACTGCCAGGCTGTTCGGCACCGCAGGAACAGGGCCATGCCTGTGAATAAGCGGAACGGGAGAATACTACTACTACTATACCAATTATCAGGGTGAGCATCCACCCCAGCGTGTGTTTTGAATTCCTCATCTTCATATACCTGACCCTCTCGATCGTATGATGTAACCTTGCTATATTTACGACATCCGAAGCAGGAACATCGTTCCTATTTCACCGGGAATGAGCATATTCCCATTCTATTAATAACTATTATCTACCGAGATAGTTACGGGACCATCATTGACTAATTCGACCTCCATCATCGCCCCAAATTTCCCCTCCTGGACCATTGCAGCCCCGAGGCGGGCGGAGGCCTTTTCTATAAAGCGGCGGTAAAGAGTATTGGCAAGCTCCGGCCTGGCAGCCGAGATAAAGCTCGGCCGGTTGCCTTTACGGGTATCAGCAAAAAGCGTAAATTGGCTAATAACAAGGAGTTGCCCACCCACTTGCTCCAACGAAAGATTCATTTTCCCGGCTTCATCCTCGAAAATACGCATCTCGATGATCTTATCACACAGGTGATCGCATTGCTCGGTAGTATCTTCGAGACCCACGCCGAGCAGGACAACCAATCCCTTACCGATGGCTCCTACCGTTTCTCCTTCGACCGTCACCGAGGCCCGGGTTACCCGCTGAATTACCGCTCTCATCTTCTTCTACTTAGAATGTTGCTACCACTACCCGCTGGTGCCCGAGAAGGTCTTTCGATATCCTTCGAACCTGCAAACCGTACCGGGTGAAAATATCGGCGACTGTTTCAGCACCTTTATATTCTGTTTCTACGATAATAACGCCCTTCTCGCATAACAACCCGCTTGCCTTCTGGGCAATGGCTACATAGAAGGAAAAGCCGCCTCCCTGATCGGTTAAAGCACCAATGGGTTCGAAGGCCTTTACTTCCTGAGATAATGTATCTATTTCCGATGCCGGAATGTAAGGAGGATTGGAAACGACCAGATCGTAGCGGCCGGCGCTTGCAAATTCCGTTTTCAGGAAATCGGCCTGATGGAAAGAGACATTCGTAATGGCAAGCCGGTTTTTATTGCGCTCGGCAAGTTCGAGCGAGGCGGTAGAAATATCGATGCCATCGCACTGGCATTGCGGTAAGGAATAGGCAAGTGCCAATGCTATTGCACCAGAACCCGTGCCAATATCGAGTATCCTGAGATTTTGCTTATCATTAAGCAGTCTCTTCGCTTCTATGAGCGCATTTTCAACGACGATTTCGGTTTCCGGTCTCGGAATAAGGCTCGAAGGATCGCAATAGAGCCTCAGCCCATAGAATTCCGTTTCACCGATGATGTATTGCAGAGGTTCATGAGCAGAACGGCGAGAGATACCGCCCCAAAATGACTGCTGTTGGGACTGGCTCACTTCCCTTTCAAGGAATTCGCGAAGCTCTCCCCTATTCCAGCGTCCGAGAATATGCAGGGCAAGGTATTCGGCATTACGGCCGGGATCGGAAATACCGGCTAGATGCAGGGCCGTTGTACCTTCGCGGATCAGATCGCTCCAATTACTCATCGCTGTACGAGGCTATCGAATAATGCAGCAAGTCTTCTCGTTTCTTCGCGCCGCTCATATTGGGTAATGAGGGCAGTGTTCATCGAAGAAGAAAGGCTTTCTCCGGCCGACCAACGGTCGTAAAAATTTCGGAATGCGGCAGCCTGCCCTTCGATGTCGCTATTTGCTATGGTCGTGCCGCCACTTGTTTCTTTGAGCAACCTGCCGATCGCTCCTTCCGGCGGAGCAATTGCAAGCATTGGCCGCATCGAGCCAAGATACTCATAGACTTTACCGGGGACGATCTCGGCAACACTCGGTGTATCGTCAACGATAAGCAGGAGCGCATCGCTATCGCTGACAAGTTCTACCGCTTTTGAGTGAGCGACATAATCGTATTTTTCGATCATCGACGCTATAGCCGGGTCTTCCATCATCTCGTGGACTTCCGGACCGAAGCGGCCTACAAAGCGTAACGTTATTTTCTTCGGATCGATCTGCCCGCGATCGAGTAACAGCTTCAGCGCTGCAAAGAGGCTCGAAGGATTGCGAGGCCCATAGAGCGAACCGCTATACGTCAATACGAACTTCTCGCCGATCTTCCGATAGGCGCGTTTAGTAATATCATGTTCAGGGAAATCGGCGCTATCAAAACCGTTCGGTACGAGATAAAATTTATTACGATCAAGCTCCGGGTATTTACCGAGCGCATCGGCAATGATACCCTCCCAGGCTACATCGATACGCGTAGCATCGGTAAAGACTTTATGCTCGAGGCGTTCATCGATCATTCGCGGCAAGAACCAGCGATCCGGAGTCGAGCTTTCAAAACCCGACCAGGGATCGCGAAACCCTGCAACAAACGGAATGCCGGTCTTCTTTGCGAGCTTCCTGCCGATAAGCGATACGGTATAGGGCGGCGAGGAAGTATAAATCATCCGGACAGGATATTCGGAGGCGATCTTCATACCCTCTTTCACTGCCGAGTTCAGCCAGCCAATACGGGCATCGGGAATAAAGAATGTGGAGCGAACGAACGAAGCCAGTTTCTTTTTTAGTGAGCCTTTACCAGAGGATCGTTGATTGACTGCCACATCGAGCGCCGCATTTTTATCGAGACCGACAAATTTTTTATAGAGGTTATGAGGCTCGAAGATCGGCGAGCGACGGACGATAAGATCCTTCGGTAATTCTTTTTCGAGTGAAGCGTCGAGTGCCTGATATTGAGGGTTAAGCGGCGCGAGAACGATCGGTGTCCAGCCGAACTCCTCGAGATAGCGCACAAATTTCGTTACCCGCTGAACCCCCGGGCCTCCGGCCGGCGGGAAATAATAGGATATAAAAAGAACGTACTGTTTCTCGCTCACAACGTGATGTATAACTTACCTTCAAACGGTCAGTTGGTAACGACAAAGGAGGTAGATATGTGTCTGGAAAGATGATCGGAAGAAATATCTGCCGTAAGATAATATGCTCCGGTGGCAAGGGAATGAATATCGATTGCTACTCGCGAAGCAAATACCTCCGAGTAGGTTTGTTTGATAATAACCGCCCCCTTCGCATCATAGATCGTCAGGAAGATCGTCTGCGGTGGTTCAGGCAATGAGGAAAGATCGAGCGTGAGCATCTGCGAAGTTGCGGGATTGGGATAGACCGCGACCATCGTTCGGGCTTCTCTCTGCGGTACTTCTCCCTGCCCATTAGGATTAGAAATTATAGTTGTATCTTTCTTCCAGATCCCATCCGGAAGTGGCATACATAATAGTAACCGGGGTGAGTTTGAGCAGATCGGCACCGAGCAAATATCCTTTCGAAAGGGTATCTTTTCCGCTGCAATAAAATGACATTTGGTGAATGCCGGAATCGAGAAATACCGTACCAAGGCGTATCGTATCTGAGGGATGAGGGTCCTGCCAGGAAATACTATGGATATAGTATCCTCTAAAATTGAATACTTTCTTACCATCAAGCGATACCGCATAATTACCATAGGATTGTCCTTTGGTAAGATGGAGTTCTGTTTTGAATGTATCGGCAACCGGAAGCCGGAACGTAAAAGTAACTTTGTGCAAAGGAGTGACGGGGTCATAAGCGGCAAAGGTCTGCTTGCTCCAGGTGGTGTACCAGTATTCACTCATATTTTTCCAACGAACCGATCCGCTATCGGTCTTGGCTTCGGCTACCATATCCTCAAATTCCAGATCGAGTGTGCGGCTAATATACACTAAGTCCGATGCCACTGCCTTGCTGCCACTATCGCCGATAGCCACCAGATGATATATCCCTCTATCGCTGATATTCGGTATCGTGGCAAAGCCGGTAAAATGGTAATCGCCGGCAACATAAAAAGCGTTGGAATCTGAAACGCGGATGCTATCGAGATACAGCGTAACGTGCTCACCAATCTTAAAGGCAGAACCTTCGACCTGAAGCAACTCTTTATAGTGCAGTACCACCGGTTTAAAATCCGAAACCAGTGTTACTGCCGGTGATACCAGAAGATACGTCGGCTCCTGCTTTTTAACCGCATTCACCCAAAGATACCGCACTCCCGCTTTCCAGGTCGCGGGTACTGTTAAGCGTACCGAAAATTTCCTTTATTATTTGCTGAAGTAGTAAAGAGGACTTCTGTAGAATCGAACGTTACTGTAATAGGTGTACCGGGAATATATCCCGATCCGCTGACGATCCATTCTTCGCCGGCGCGGATGGTATCACGGGAAGTCCAGAATGGAAGGGTTTCTTTATAATAGTAGGCTGTCGTGCGGTAATGCTCATAGTTATCCGAGCGCATCCCGTGCTGAAGTTCGAAATCGAACGAGTGTTTGAAGTCGATCGCATCGAGAATATGAAACCGATAGAAGGCTTCGAAGAATTTAGTATGCCCGGCAAAAGGCGCACTGAATACTTTCCCGTTAAACCACCAGCCGCTATTATAGTAATCTTCCCCACCCGTATATCGGATAAAATACTGCGGCAGTGAATCGATGTTCTGAACAGGGTCCCCTTCAAGCGAAACCCCGCTATGATCGTTCGGAATATAATGGAATAAGCCGAAGTACCGCCCGCGTCCTTTTACATGCAGGACGTGGTGATCGACTGCAAACTTCGTCGTATCGATCTCGCTGAAAGCAGTATAGAGGTACCCATATTCGGTGCGGTCTATTTTTTCCCATTGATATCTGGTTTCCATTTTAATTGGAATAGTATCGGACGATCTATTCTCCAATACGATTGTAGCATGGTGACTAAAAGGCATTGGGAGATAACTCGTGAATCCGTTAGTATTATCCCATTGCAGACCAAGCGTCCGGATCGGCACCGAAGCGGGAGCAGTACAGAAGAAATCACCGATCGGGACGTTAATAGCCGCCGCAGGATTGTTATCCCAATAGACAGTAAGCCATAGTGAATCGAGTGTGGTCATAGTATAACGATCGAGCTGTATCCGCAGGCAATGGATCATTGCAGAACCCGTCAGATCGAAAACAGTATCGCGATTTCCCGGCAGGAGGCTATCGGCAAAGGGGACGGTAAGGGCACTTGCCGAGTCGTGCCAGGGATCAGTTGCAGATCGTAACCGCGCTTCGGCCTGAAGCTGCTTCGAATACCAGGGATTGATCGGCATAATAGAAAGAGGAGGTAATCCTGCAGCCGTCTCATAAGGCCGCCAGCCGATCGCATAATAAAAATTATCGTTCGGGGCCGAGATCGTTATCTTAAAGCCGGTATGATATGGTAGTTGAATATCTGCTACCACCGCACCGGGATAGAAAGTATCGATCGGGGTACGGATAATGCCGTTCGGAATAATAAAGAGAGAATCATACTTACCCGATAGCGCTAACTTTCCATCGATATAGATCTTTAATACGGTAAGAGAATCGGAGCTTCCGAATGTCATCCAAAGATGGCTGATCACCCCGGCGCCGCTATCCTGCGCAAGTATCTCGGCATTATCGATAGGGTCTTTTATTCCTTTAAAGCCATGACCGTTTACATATCGCTGCCGCCCGGTATCGGCATTATTTAAATAGGCTAACGCCCTCGGATCGTTGATACGCGAATAGAGATCGATCTGTGCCCGACTCCATTGTGGTGCCAGTAGCAAAAATACCAACAGATACCAATATCCCGTGCGTCGCTTCACAACGATCAATTATGATTTCCGATAACGATCAACGGCTCGGTAAACACCTGTTCGCCGGTATTTGTCGCCGCCGTTACAACCAGTACATACCGACCGGCCGCTATAGCGGAAAGATCGAGCTGCTGGGGGACAAATTCTCTTGAAAGATCGAATGGCTTTTTTAGTACGACGCGCCCAGCGCCATCGATAAGAGTAATACTGGCTCCATACCAGAATGAAGTAATGGCATTAAAGTTACACTGGAATGCGCACAGACCGTTCGATACCGGATTCGGCATGATAAGAATATGCATACCGCTAAGCACTTGCCTGGCCGAGTCCTTCCACCATTGCTCGGAAAACGGCTGTGTCGAAGCTGGCGTACACAGCAATACATCGGGCGCCAGATCATACCCTTTGGAACGAGGATCCTTGCCGATACCCCGAAAGCTCACCGTATGCTCTCCTTTTTCAAGTAGTATCGTACCAAGCGCTATTTCTCCCGATGAAAGCGGATCGTTGTAAGGCTCTTCGGGAATATAACCGAAGTACCGATGTTCCGGACCATCATCGATCCGATACGCATAATCCCCACAGGCAGAGCCCTTGGTCATAAAAAGCCGAACAGAAAAGGTATCGCTCAGAGGCACTCTAAAAGTAAAGCGTACTTCACTATCCGGCGACTTCGGACGAAATAGTGCTGCCGCCTGCATACTCCACTTGCTCCAGTATTCCCCGCCGTAACTATGCCAACTACAGCTATCTTCTGCGCGCGATAGCTTCACCGGCAGGTCTTCGAATTCATAGCGCAAAGTGTGAGTGGCGATCAGTGGTTCATCAGCAAAGGCGACGGAGCCTTTTGAACCTTTCACCGAGATACGATGAATAACCGAATCGTTGAGATACGGCATCACTGCCGAAGCCGTGAACCGATAGGCAGAGTCAACAATGGCCGTTGTTGTCGTCGGAAGAAAAATATCATCCACATATACGGCAATATGCTCTCCCGCAATACATGCGGCGCCCTGTATGCTAATGGTATCGAGATACCGTAGAACGACCGGCAACGTATCGTGAACGATCGAGCACACCGGATGGCTCAATACCGTAATTGGTGTAGGAAATTTATCACCGCCAGCCTGCAGCCAATACCTGCCAGAAGGCCACTGCGACGGAACGATCACCGTCGTTGCAAAGGCACCGGTGCTATCGGCGGTGGCTATCCCTGCCTGTCCCGCTCCACTGAGGGTAAGCTCTATCCGCTCATTTGGCTGATAGCCGTTGCCGGCAATACTCCATTCTTCTGCGGCGGTGATAGTGTCGCGAAGCGCCCAGTACCGTGGCGTGGGTTTATAATAGTAAGCGACGGTTTGATACCGCTCTTTTACATCGTCGTTATATCCATGCTGAAAATCAAAATCGAACGAAGAACGGAAATCCACGGCATCGAGAATATGCAATCGGTAGAAGGCACTGTATTGATGAATATGTCCGCAGAACGGAGCGCTGAATAGTTTTCCGGTGAAGTACCACGCTCCGTCGAAGTAATCTTCCGTACCGGTGTAACGGAAAGAACGGGTAAGATCGGAATCAACAAGGACGATAGGATCGCCTTCGAGCGCGAAGATACTTTTGGTCGCCGGAATACGAAGGTTCATTCCTACAAATCTGCCGCGCCCGAAGGTATGCAGTACATGATGATGCACTCCGAAATGCGTCGGGTTTATTTCGTTGAACGTTGCATAAAAATATCCCATCCGGTTCCGATCGACCGGTTCATCATGATAAGCAATCGTACTTCTAAGACCGATAGTACTCGCAGACCTATTCTCTAATACTATCCTCGCATGACCCGCAAAAGGCATCGGGAACAGACAGCAAAACCCAGCGAGGCTATCCCACTGAATATATAATGACCTCACAGCGATCGAGGGAGCCGGGGCACAGAAAAAATTCGATAACGGAGCACACACTGCTGCTTTTGGGCAATTATCCCAATAGATAGAAAGCCATAAGGAATCGAGCAGCAAACTATCGTAGCGATCTAATTGTAATGATATGTCCCGAATGATCGAAGGTCCTTTGGCATCGAAGAGCAATGAGGTTGTATGTGCCTGTATCTGATCGCTGGCTTCTGTCTTCTTGCTGCTATCGCTCCATAGCGATGCTCTCGAGTAGAATCGCTGCTCCGCTTTTCGCTGGTCGGCGCTTATTTTTGAAAGATCAAATTTTGGCAACAGCGAAATATCGCTAAACGGTCTCCAGGATACGGCATAATAGATATTCCATAGCGGCCCCATATAGGTGATCTTGAAGGAACGATGGAACGGAATCTGCACATCGGATTCTACTGCAAAGGTTGGGTAGGTACTATCGAAGGGTGCGCGCAGAAAGCCATGGTTCTGCCCTATGACGGAATCATAGCGTCCGAAAAGAATTAAGGAATCGTCGATATATATTTTCAACAGGCTATGGGCAAAATCATCGGGGCAGGTCATCCAGAAGTGCGTGATAACACCCGCGCCGCTATCCGATGCCAGTAAGAAGTAATTATCGGTGGGGTCACGCTCTTCTGGCAGGCCATGATGATTTACGTAGCGCATGATCCCGGAGTCTATGTTATCGAAGGTAAATAGCGCGTAAGGATCGTTCATCTTCGAATACAGATCGATCTGTCCGTATCCGGCGGAAGGCAAATATAGAAGCAGGGCTGTTAAAAAGAAGAGGACCGTTGTCTGGGGTTTCATAGTGACGGTTACATTCTCACTTCGGCTTTCGTAATAAGTATGATGCTTCGAGTGCTGCCAGTTCTCTCACACCCGGAATGCCTTTTAAGAAATTGGCCTTGATCGGCGGCAATCCGAATTTCATTTTGAAAACAGGACGGATAAAATAGAGTTCTTCGCGAACAAGCTCTAAGCGGGCATTTTTTATTGCCCTGCGCATTTTATCGATTGTCAGACGAATAGTACGAAGCCGCGATACTTCTTCAACATCGATCTGCAAGCGCGCATTCTTATAAGCCTGATTAAAGATAGCATCGGGCAGGCCCTGGATAAACGGCAGCTTGCCCATCGTATTATCGAGCAAATGCTGGTGCGCTCCGTAAGGCGAATAATAGGGCGGAAAAACAATAAAGAGCCAGCCACCGGGCTTAACAAATTCCATGACGTTACGCAGCGAGACTTCCGTATCGTCCAAATGCTCGATCACATCGCGAAGCGTTACAAAATCGAAATGCTCTTTCCACTTTGCCGGAGGCGGGTCGGCTGTAATATTATGGATGGCAAACTCTCCACTGAGCCCAAGGGCTTCAAATGCTTTACGGGAAGATTCAAGTGCCGATTCACGAATGTCTATCCCGACGATCTCCTTGCATCCCTCATTTGCCAATGCGCCAAGCACACCCCCTTCGCCGCAACCGATCTCGCAGATAGCGGCACCCTTCAACACTACCCCATTTGCTTTCAAATACGGGGCAATATATTCCCTGCCAAGACCGTATTGATAGCCGAAATAGTAGCGTTCGTAGGGGTTCATATCGGCGCGCCCTTCAAGCGGCCGCAACTGTTCTATGGTTTGGGGTGCAAGCTTTGACATAGAGGGATTAGGAACGCACAAGCCGCTCGATTCCTTCCACAAATGTCTTCCAGCTATATTTCTTCTTTTCAGCCTTTACTCCCTCGCGGAGCGCGGCTTCGAGGTCTTTATCGAAATAGCGTTCGATGGCTGTAGCTACACTTGCGGGGGTTGCTTCCGGGGCAATAAGACCGCTCACATCATTGACGACGATCTCAGGCAATCCGCCAACGTTCGTAGCAATAACGGGCAAATTATAATGGTAAGAAATCTGCACAACTCCGGATTGGGTAGCACTTCTATAGGGCAGGAGCGAAGCGTTGGCAGCACTAAAGAAGATCGGAACATCGTCGTTAGAGATATAGCGATCGCAGAACATGACATTCTTATCGAGCACCCCGAGGTCTTTTGCCAACTGCTTGTAATCCGCTTCCCCACTATAGGCTTCGCCTGCTACGATGAGTAAAATTTCCGGCCGCTTCTTTGCTACTTCCGCTATTGCTTGTATAGCAATATCGATCCCTTTATACTTGCGAATAAAACCGAAGTATAATAATACATCGGCGGTATCCGGTATCTGAAGTTTTTCGCGGGCTTCTGCCTGGGAAATAGCCGGTGGAAAGGATTCGAAGACTGGATGCTCCAGCCGCATATACTTTGCATCGGGCTTCACCTGCTTTAAATCTTTTTCTACCGCCGTCGATTGCACGATAAACGTATCGACCGATTTAAACGCGTACGAAATAAGCTGCATATCGCCCGGCCGCTTTTCATGTGGTATCACGTTATCGGCGATATAAACGATCTTCGTCTGCTTCCCTTTTTTGCGAAGGAGTTTTTTTACTCGGCGGGCAATAACACCATAAGCGGGCGCAAAAAACGGTAGCCAGAATTTGAAGATAACAGCATCAGGCTCAAAATCTGCCGCCAGCTTTGCCGTGTGGTACCAGGTGAATGGGTTAATAGAATCGATGACAAGCTCAGACTCAACCTGCACCCCGGGCTCTCCCTCTTCCTGCTGCGATTTTCCGGGGAATAATATCTTCGGGTATTGACGGCTGAAGGTGAGGATCTTTACTTCATGTCCATTTTCGAGAAGCGACTTATAGAGCAAGCCTACGTACTGCGCGATTCCTCCGCGAAGTGGGTAGGCCGTCCCTATAATGACGAATCGCATAGATTAATCAAAAACTATCTTCCGTTTAATGACGGTTTGTTCAAGCACCGGGACGAGCGGCACCGAATCGAGCTGGCTTGCGGTAACGATATCATCGGCAAAACCGATAGAGGTCAGGTATTGACCATGATCGCTCTGCTGAAGCGTCTGCAGGATATTCGAGCCGTATTCATTGGCTATGGAAATTACCGTGCGGGCGCTATCGGTAAGCTGAAGCTCTTTGGTTCTCGAAAGCGAGGCAAGCAGCATTCCCGCACAGGTCGCATCTTCAAGAGAAAAATCATTTTCACGGCCGCTGCAGATCATAATAAGACCCGTCTCTTCGAGATCGGCCTGTTCTTCAAGTAAGCGAGTTGTAGCTGAAAGATTTACAAAACTTGAGACATAGCAATGGCGCGCGTATTTCGATTTAGTGAGCGCCACTGCTCCGTTGGTGGTAGTAAGGATAAGCGATTTTCCTTCGACTACTTCCGGAGTATATTCAGCCGGGGAGTTACCAAGTTTAAAGCCTTCGATCCGTTTACCACCGCGTTCGCCGCAGAGCATCGTTGCCGTGCTAAAGAGATTGCCAACGATCTTCATTGCCTGATCGACCGAAGCGACCGGGATCACTTCGCGAGCACCGGAGGCCATGGCATAAGCGATCGTCGTCGATGCACGCAATACATCGATCACGACAATGGTCTTATCACGAAGTTCGAGCTCATCGAGTTGAGCGGGGCTAAAATATACTCTAACTTTAATCATCAAATAACTTCCCGTTTCCGAGAGCGGATTACAACCCTATTTCGCTACCTCAGGTTCAGGAAGAAATCATTTCTTAATAGTTGCTACGCTAACATCCAAGAACCGGATGTTGTTGTATTATCGCTATAATTTACTTTTTCATACGATCATGACCACCAGAGAATATTTCATTCAATTGACGAAAGAAGAGCTTCCAGCCACTCTAAATTGTATTCGCTCTGTCCCCCCGGATAACGATAGCTATGCTCCGAACCCCAAGAGCCGTTCTGCCCGCCGCATCGTTTCTCATATCATCGGCCATTCCGCCGATCTGATCGAAGGAATCGAAACCGGTGTCATTAATCATCGCAATGAACTTGAGTTTACCGATTACAACGCCGCCGCCGATATTTATGAGAAAGAGACGAACCATCTTCTTGAATTAATAGAAAAGATGGACGATAAAACCTGGGAAGAAAAACAAGCGGATTTCAATGTATTCGGCATGAAGCTCTATACGAAGAACATTCGTGATAATTGCTATCACTTACATCACGATGTACTGCATCATCGCGGCCAGCTCTCAACCTACTACCGCTCAATGGGTGTTGCTAACCCAGTAATCTACGGCGCAACCGCCGAGACGCTTGAAGCTATGATGGCAAAATAATCGTAGGTAACTGCTTAAATAAAAAAGTCCGCGGAGGCGGACTTTTTTATTTAGGCTGCAATAGCAATTCCACGGTGCTTACTGCACCACTCTTTTATATACTCGGCAATGGCAGACATCGGCGCTCCAGGCGTAAAAAGATCACCGACGCCCATCGTACCGAGCGTTTTAATATCTTCATTCGACATAATCCCACCGCCGGTCAGCAGGACATCATTGAGGCCCTTTTCCTGCATTAACTTCAGAATACGCGGGAAGATCGTCATGTGTGCGCCCGATAACATAGAGATGCCGATCACATCGACGTCTTCCTGCAAGGCCGCTTCAACGATCATTTCCGGCGTCTGGCGCAATCCTGTATAGATTACTTCCATACCGGCATCGCGAAGTGCGGCGGCTATGACTTTGGCGCCGCGGTCATGGCCATCGAGACCAGCTTTGGCGATCAGAACTCTTATCTTACGCTCCATACGGTGATGAAAACACTAAATTTGCCGTCTCAAATCCCACCCAATCAGGCCAAAGCAGCTATCTTCGGTGGTATGAGTTTGGTCAGTATTCCCCGAAGCCTCGGCACATCGAGGCGGTAAAGCTCGATACAGGCCAGCGAGGCCTTCTTCATTTCAATAATCGGGGAGCTTGAACCAAGCAATGCACTCCCAAAACTTGAAAGATGCGGTTCATGGCCCACGAGCATGAGCGGTGAATGACCAGCTATCTGCTCGGCAACCACCGTCATAGTCGTTACAATATCGGCCGAAGGAATAAGCGTTTCACTTTTAACAATAGCTGCTCTTACCTCGAATGCCTCTTTTGCAATTTCAGCCGTCTGGTAAGCCCGCATATACGGGCTGGAAATTATCAGGACCGGCGAAGGTATATTCATAGCGGCGATGGCCTTCATCGCCGCTGTTGTTTTCTTAATGCCTTCTTCAGTTAATTCCCGTTCGCTATCGCTGGCACGAGTGCCATGATCTTCGGCAATACCGTGACGCAGGAGATAGAGCAGCATCGTTAGTTGCTGGCTACTTTCGTAACCGTCGTCGGCGAACCGGCCTTCGGAGTAATACCGATACCGCGGGTTACCCAGAACGGGATATTCACGTTCGGGCGCTGGCGGAAGAACTCCACGTTATCGAAGCGATCGACGCGCAGCATGAGGTTCGGCGTCGCCCAAAGCAAGGTGATCGGCTGTTCGTCATAGAAGATCTTGCAGAACTGCTTCATGATCTCTTTACGCTTTTCAAAATCGTATTCTTTACGATCGGCTTCGAGTAATTTATCGGCATCGGCATTAATAAACGAGAACCAGTTTGAGCCCTTGTTCTTCGCCTGCGAAGAATGGTAGAGCTGATAATTATCGTCTTCCGAAGCATTACCGGAAATAGCAGTAATACAGGCATCGAAAGTATGGGTATGGCAATTCTCCAGGAAGACCGACCATTCGAGCGTTTGCACATCGGCCTGGATACCGACCTTGCGTAACTGTTCCGAAATAACGAGCAATACCTGTTTACGGGTCTCATTGCCGGTAAAGGTCAGGAAGGTAAATTTAAACGGTGTCTTCTTACCATCGATCACCTTATCGAGTACTCCGTCGCCATCGGTATCTGCCCAACCGGCTTCGGCAAGCAGGGCCTTTGCGGTATCGACATTATAGGCTACTTCTGGCATATTCACTGCGTTCGGCTGGGTGAAAATGATCGGCGAGGTTACTTTTTGAGCCAGTCCTTTATAGATATTTTTAATGATCTCATCGCGATTGATAAGATGAGATAGCGCCCAGCGTACTTTTTTGTCTCTGAACATCGGCCGCTCGTTATTCCAGGCAAGATAGAAGAATGAGTTATAATAAACCGTATCTTTCTTAATAAATGGCTGCTTTACTTCCAGCCAGGAGGTCGGCGGGATAGATTCGCTCATGTAATCGACTTCTTTTGCTTTAATCGAGGTGATGGCAGCGTTCGGATCGTTGATCGTCTTAAAGATGATCTCTTCGGGATAAGCTTCGCCCCAGGGCATATCGGCTGCCCAGTATTTTTTATTTTTGCCGAGCGTTACGTGGTCATAGGTCTTCCATTCTTTGAAAAGATATGGGCCGCTGCCGATATAATATTTACCCGAGCGGTCTTTGCATAAGTCATCGAATGCATCGGCATACTGTTTTACCGGGCCGGAAGTGGCAAGACCTTTTTTGAGATCGGACCACTGAATGTTATCGGTAATGTTACCGGCATCGAAAATATGCTTCGGCAGGATCGGTACATAGCCGCCGCCGAGCACAATATCCATCTGGAAATACGGCTCATGCAGATAGAAGGCTATCTTCATTTTATCGCCGCCGACGTAACCGATACTATCGATCGAGATAAGATAATTTCTCAGCGACGTAGCATCGAGCACGTTCGGATTCATCGCTGTTTTAAAGGAATAGATCACATCTTCTCCGGTGATGGCCTGGCCATCGCTCCAGGCAGCCTTAGGGTTAATGGTATAGGTATAGACTAAATGATCGGCGCTGATCTCGGGCAGCGCGGCGATCCAGGGAATAAGCTTTTGGGTATGCAGATCCGTAGAATTAAGTGGCTCCCATATTAACTGATAGGCATAACTGGCGCTTGCATCGTGGGTAACGTATGGTACCAGGTTGGTAATATCGGCGATCTGCCACCAGACGACCGAGTTCTTTTTTGAAAGTCCGTAATCGGCGCCGGCTCCTTCTTTTTTACCGCAGGAAGAAAGGACAACAGCAGCCAGAGCTAAGAGCACAACTATTTTTTTCATGAATACACTGTAGGAAAATAATACTTGCTAAGAACACAACGACCGCCCTATTTGGTGACAGGGCGGTCGTTGAAAAAAAGGAGTATTTTTGTCTGTTAATGCATCGTCGAAGGAGCGCCGGGTTTAGCCTTAACCCCCGAACCTTTAACCACCCATGTCGCGACGCTAATACACGGACGCTGGCGGAAGAACTCGACGTTATCGTAGCGATCGAGACGAGCCAGGCGAACCGGTGCAGAATATAACGGCGTAATAGGCATTTCATCGTACATGATCTGCTGGAAGCGCTTCATGAGCGAATCGCGCCTATTGAAATCGAACTCCGTACGATTCTGCGTCAGAATCGCATCGACTTCCGGATTCATAAATCCGGTAACGTTCTGGCCTTTATTTTTAGCCTGCGACGAATGCCACATTTCATAAGGATCGTCTTCCACTGCATTACCACCGATATTGGCGATAGCGGCATCGTAATTATGAAGACGATTATTATTCACCCATACCGACCATTCTGCCGTCGATACTTCGGCTTTGATCCCAACCTTTCTCATTTGCTCGGCAATCACCAGCGCCATTTGTTTAGCGACATCGCTGGCTGAGGGTATGCTGAAAGTAAATTGGAACGGTGTTTTCTTGCCATTGATCACCTTATCGAGTACTCCATCGCCATCGGAATCCGTCCACCCCTCTTCGGCAAGAAGCGCTTTCGCTTTATCGGGGCTAAATTCGATCGGTGGTAAATTGGCATAATGGGGCTGTGTAAAATTAATCACGCCATTATTAGGACGGGCAAGGCCTTTGAGAATATCTTTTACGATACGATCACGGTCGATAAGATGACTAAGTGCCCAACGAACTTTCTTGCTCTTAAAGAGCGGGCGTTCGTTATTCCATTCTACATACGTACGGCTATTGTAATACACCGTGTCTTTTTTGATAAATGGTTGTTTAGCGGAATCGAGCTGTACAAAAAGCGGTGATGGTACGAGATCGATAAAATCAATATCTTTTGCTTTCAAGGCGGTGACCATAGCGTTATTATCGCTGATCGTCTTGAAGGTGATCTCATCGATATAGATCTCACCCCACGGCATATCTTTCGCCCAATAGTTCGGATTCTTCTTAAAGCTGATATGGTCGTTAGTCTTCCATTCCCCATAGATATATGGGCCTGTACCAACCATCATCTTCGGATCGCGGGTTTTGGCCGGATCGGTAAGTTCGGCAGCTTCCTGAGCAAAGACCGGATTAGTCGGGTTATCGCTCTTAATTTCCTTCCAGCTCATTTTATCGGTGAGATTATTCGGATCGAAGATATGCTTCGGAAGAATCGATACATACCCGCCGCCGAGCACTCTATCCATCTGGAAGTACGGCGTTTTCAAGTGGAAGGCCACTTTCATCTTATCGCCATTTACAAAGGTAATACTATCGACCGAGCTTACATTTGCTCTGGTCTGCGTCGTTTCCACCTGTTTCGGATTCATGATGCATTTGAAGCTGAACATCACATCCTCGCCGGTCACGGGCTTGCCGTCATTAAAGGTTGACTTTGGATTGATGGTGTAGGTGTAGGTCAGATGATCCGGGGAAATTTCCGGCAAGCTGGCAATCCAGGGTATTAACTCCTGGGTTCGGGGATTTACGTTATTGAGGGGCTCCCAAATGAGCGGATACGCATACTGAGCGCCCGCATCGTGGGCAAGGGGAGGAATAATATTGGTAATATCGGCAGGAATAGCCCAGACAGCGCTATTCTTGGTAGAGAGCCCGTTTGAAGAACCGGGCGCGCCGTCTTTTTTGCCGCAGCTTACTAAACCGACGGCAAGCAGCAAGGAAAGAATAAACAGTTTTTTCATGGAATATAAATAAGTAGGTCAGATTAAGATTAACACCTATTCAAAATCATGCTCGAAATACACAATGCCGCGCTCACCGGCATTGGCGCCATCGGCAGCAGCCTGCGCTATTTTTTCGTCGAGCTTTTTAGCAAAGGCCGAACTGGCATCGTAGCCATAATGCTTTAAGAGATAATTGAGCGCAATAACTTCGGAGATAACCGTTATGTTCTTGCCCGGCAAGATCGGCAGTTTTACTTTCTGCACCTCTACCCCGAGGATCTGCACGGTCGATTCCTCAAGGCCGGTGCGGGTATAGGTTGCTTCGCGATCCCAGACTTCCAGTTCAACGATCACTTCGACGCGCTTTTGAAACCGGATGGCGCGGATGCCGAACATCTCCCGGACATTGATGATACCGAGGCCGCGAATCTCCATAAAGTGCTCGCCGAAGGCTGTACCGGCGCCCATGAGGATACTCTCCCCTTTTTGGGTAACGACTACCACATCATCGGTCACCAGGCGATGACCGCGTTCGATAAGATCGAGCGCCACTTCGCTTTTGCCGACGGCACTCTTTCCCACAAAGAGCATTCCCACTCCATAGACATCGATAAACGAGCCATGGATGGTAGTATGGAGATTGAATTGGTCTTCGAGAAAATCACTGATGAGATAGATCGCCTTCGTCGTCTCGATGGGAGTGATGAAAGTGGGTATCCCATGTTCATCGCAAACTTTTAAGAGCTCCGGATCGATTTTATTGGCATTGGTAACGACCAGGCACGGTACGTCAAAGGAAGCAAGCGTAGAAAAGGCTTTGAGCCGGTCTTCCGGCTGCAGCGAATCGAGGTAATACAGTTCGGTATTGCCGAAGATCTGAAGGCGGTGGTAGGTAAAAAGCCCTACATATCCTGCAAGGGCAAGGCCGGGACGGTGAAGATTCTTATCGGTGATCTTCTTAGTGGCAAGACCGGATTCCCCCGCGACCAGCTTGAGCTTGAAGATATCTTTCATCTTACGATAAAAGAAATCGACCGAGAGCTCTTCCCTGCGGAGAGCCTTGAAATTCATCCAGGCCGGTTGCTGCGCTTTCTGTTCTTCGCTCATCGCTGAGCTAATAAAACACTATATGCAAGGCTCGGTTCACTCCGTTTTTGCTATAAAAAGGCTTCTTTATGGAGCGTAAAACTGAAGGTACTTCCCTTGCCCGGCTCGCTTTCAACACTAATAGCCGAGCGGTGAGCTTCGATGATATGCTTACAGATGGCCAGGCCAAGCCCCGTACCTCCGGGGGCAAGCCGGGAGCGGTCTTTATCGACGCGGTAGAAGCGTTCGAAGAGCCTCGGCAAATGTTCTGCCGGAATGCCGATGCCGGTATCGTGGATCTTTATAGTTACCAGCCTCTCACTCGGGGTTGCATCGAGCAGCTCGATTTTTACTACCCCTCCCGTTTCGGTATATTTTACAGCATTATCGATAAGATTTACCAATACCTGTTTTACACGTTCTTTATCGCCAAATACTTCTACTTCGTGGTGCGGCAGTACATTCCCGGTAAAGTATAACTCGATAGATTTCTGCTGGGCGATCGCGCTCATTTCAGCGACGAGATCCCGGACGAACGGCTGAATATCGAAAAAGCGGAAGCTCATCCGCATTTCGCCGGATTCGATGCGGCTTATATCGATAAGATCGTTGAGCAAGGCGTTCAATCGTTCCGATTGCGTATGCGCCCGATTGAGGAAGTCCCTGTTAACGGTGGGGTCATCAACCGCTCCATCGAGCAGTGTCTCCAAAAAGCCTTGTACTGCAAAGATGGGAGTACGAAGCTCATGACTGACATTGGCAAGGAATTCGCTGCGGACGCGCTCCAGCTTTTGCATTGCAGCGTAATCGCGCGCCTGCTTCTCGCCGATCTCATTGATCGTTTCGGAAAGCGATTTTAACTCTTCGGGAATCTCTCCGCTCGAACTGCTCGTCGAAACTTCAAGCCGTCCCTTTGCAACTCCGGCCGCATGGGGAATAAGATCGAAGATCGGTCGGACTAAGCGCCGCGATTGCAGCCAGAAGAATGGCACCGCTGCCACTGCAATACAACCGCTGACCCATAAAAACTCGGTATGAAGATAACCAGTGCTATATAAGAACAAACATGCTATAGCCAGGATGACTATAACAAAAACAAGCGGTACTAAAAAGGCTCTGCGAGCGAGCGACGACACTTAAGGTATGGAAATGATATGCACTGTGCTGCCTTGTAACATCATACAATGCAGCAACATTCGAAATCAGAACCTTAATTTACGAACCGGTAGCCGACCCCTTTTACAGTTTCGATCCGGTCGCCCATCTTTCCTAATTTCTCGCGCACTTTGAATATATGGACGTCCACTGTACGTTCTACAACGTATGCCCCTTCGCCCCAGACCTGATTGAGCAAGGCATCGCGCGAGAACACCCGGCCGGGATGAGTAGCAAGGTAAAAAAGTAATTCAAATTCTTTGCGAGGAAAGAAAATCTCTTTGCCATCGAGTTTGACCCGATAACTGGCACGGTCGATAGAAAGATGATCGATCGTTACCTGGTCGCTTTCAGCCGGCTCCGCCAGTTTCGGGGTATGCTCGTTCGTTCGGCGAAGGATAGATTTCACCCGGGCGACCAATACACGCGGAGATACCGGCTTTTGAATATAATCATCAGCTCCAAGTTCTAATCCAACAATCTGATCTACCTCTGCAGAGCGTGCCGTCAGGAAGATCACCGGAAGGGTCTTCCACAGATCGTTGGCGCGAATCCTGCGGCAGACTTCAAATCCATCCAGGCCAGGCATCATAATATCGAGGACGACAATAGCTGCCGTATGCTCCGATAATAATTTCAAGGCTTCATTACCATCGGCAGCAGTTAATACCGCAAATCCTTCTTTTGAAAGGTTATAGGCGAGAAGATCGCGTATATCCTTTTCGTCATCAACGATCAGAACCGTTTTAGGCATATAATGTCCAAAAATTTAATCACAAGTAGCACAACAGCACATGAATAGAAAAGTGCTGAATGCAAGTCGAAAACGCCCCTTTTTATCCAAGACTTAACGCTTAGATAACAAATAATTAATATTAGAAGTGACTTTTAGTTTTACCAAATAAAAAACCCCGCCTGCAAGAGGCGGGGTTTTTAAAATCTGAGTAATCAGGTATTAGTTACCGATTACGTACCAGTTTGCAGCACCATCACTGACGAGGGTACGGACACCGTTACCACCGCCGATGATTGCGAGACCAGCAGCGCCATCGATCTGATCAGCACCGGCCGGAACGATGTTTACGTTACCAGCGCCGCGCGATTTGATGATGAGCGTACGACCGGCAAGAGCGTTAGCAGCCGGAAGGTTTACGTTACCAGCACCAGCGTTCGTACAGACGACGATGTAGTCGTTAACACCAACGTTGTAAGCGGCACCGAGAGCCTGTACAGTGATGCTCTGGTTAGCAATCGCAGCCTGAGTGACGAGGCGGCCATTAGCGGTGGTTGCACCGGTGATGGTCGTGTTACCCGTGATAGCTGCACCGCCTGCGCTGACCGTGAGTCCGCCGTTCGTGATGGTGACACCACCAGTGGTGATGGTCATAGAAGCGAATTGCGGCGAAGAGGTCGTTGCAATGTTCTGCGGAAGCGAGATGGTGATTGCACCGGAGTGCGGAGCAAGGTCACCATTTACGAATACTTGATTAGCAGTACCCTGAGCGGTCGTGACCATCGAAACGGTTGACCAGATCGGGGTTGCACCAGCACCCTGAGAGATCAGGAACTGGCCTGCCGTACCGGCATTGCCATTCATACGGAGCTCGGTACCTGCACCAGTGAGGTTCAGGAAGGTGTTAACGGTCGTTCCGTTATTGAGCGTCGTACCACCAGTGATGGTTGCGCCGCCAGCGGTGACGTTAAGAGCACCGTTGAGGGTAAGACCGGCAAAGGTCGGGGTCGATACTGCAGCAATGTCCTGAGCAGTTCCGATTGTGATCGTACCAGCACCGTTCGTGACGGTGGTCTGGTTAGCAGTCGGGGTGAGCGTACCTGCAACCGGAGCACCACCAGTGCTGCCGATGAGGAGCTGACCGTTCGTTAAAGCAGCAGCTTCAACGATAGCGCCGCCAGAGCTGACCATGATACGATTGTTGTTCAACGCAGTGCTGCTGTTGGTACCACCATTAGCAATCGGAAGTACACCGGTTACTTCGGCAGAAGCAAGGTTAACAGCAGACCAGGTCGGAGCACCGGCACCATTTGAGTGCAGGGTCTGACCAGCCGTACCAGCAGCAGTGAAGGCATAAGCTGTACCATCACCATAAGCAACGCCGCCTGCCGTCGGAGCAGCCGTACCGTTGGTACCGCCATTTGCGATCGGAAGAACGCCTGATACTTCAGTTGCGCTTGCAAGATTTACCGTTGACCAGGTCGGAGCACCGGCACCATTCGAGTGCAGGGTCTGACCAGTGATACCGGCTGCGGTGAAGGCGTAAGCCGTACCGTCACCGTAAGCAGCGCCGCCTGCCGTCGGAGCAGCCGTACCGTTGGTACCGCCGTTTGCGATCGGAAGAATACCGGAAACTTCAGAGGTTAATACAACCGGGCTCGAAGAGAGCAAGCCACCAGCGCTCGAATGAACAACACCAAGGCCGAGAGCCGTAAGGGTCGTAGCACCCGAAGAGGTAAGGCCACCGGTGTTATTGATACCACCAGCAGAAACCGTCAAACCACCGGTCGTTGCAACGAGACCCGTAGCAGCGGTGATCGTACCAGAACCGGCAACGTTAGCACCGGTTACAGTAAGCGGTGAGTTACAGATAGTCGTAGCACCCGTGAACATGGTGATGGTATTTACAACTGCACCACCGCAAGCATTGACGAGACCGAGCGAAGCGGGAGATACCCAAGCCGGGGTAGCACCAGCGCCGTTCGATTTGAAGATGTCGCCATTGTTACCGGCAGAACCGCTGGCCGTAAGCGGCGAGGTAGCACCGGAAAGCGTAACACCAGCACTGTAGGTCTGGGTAGCGCTCCAGGTGTTTGCATGAGCAAGATCGATACCGAGAGCCGAACCGATAGCGTTACCGAGTAAGGTAGCGTCATGGTTGAAGGCGTTCCAGCTCGGAGCCGGACCGGCTGCGGTTACGAAGAAGGTATTAGCAGCACCAGGACCGACCGAGGTGATCGGGGATACGCCGTTACCGAGAAGAACTGCATTAGCAGTTAAGGTCGAGTTGCCAGTACCACCATTCGGAACCGGCAGGATACCGGTTACTTCGGTCGTAGAAGCGAGGTTAACGAGCGACCAGGTCGGAGCGCCGGCACCATTCGAGTGCAGGGTCTGACCGGTTACACCGGCTGCCGTGAAGGCATAAGCCGTGCCCGTACCATAAGCAGCGCCGCCTGCCGTCGGAGCAGCTGTACCGTTGGTACCGCCGTTGGCGATCGGAAGAACACCCGTTACTTCGGTAGCACCACCAGCGAGGTTGATAGCAGCGCTGACGAGCTGCTTCGTACCGTTGGTCTTTACCGGCTGGTTAGCATTAAGGCCATTGACCGTGACGTTGTTCGTTACGGTGAGGTTACCAAGAGCGGTAACGTCAGAGCCCGTTACAGAAAGCGGAGCGTCGCAGATCGTCGTCGGGCTAAGAGCGGTGAACATTGCAACACGGTTAACCGTCGGCAATGCGCAGGACTTAACGAGACCGAGAGCAGCGATGCTGTTCCAAGAAGCGCTGTTACCAGCACCGTTCGAGGTCAAGAGATCGCCGGAAGTACCAGCAGTGCCGTTAGTGACCAGCGGCGAAGTAGCACCGGTGAAGGTGATACCTGCGTTGAAGTTCTGATTAACAGCCCAGTTGTTGGTATTCGAAAGATTGATAGCGAACGAAGAAGTTGTACCGTTACCGGTCAAGCTTGCATTCGTCGTAAGAGCATTCCAGGACGGTACAGCACCGTTCGAGGTGAGAACCGTACCGTTACCGCCGATACCGAGCGTATTCATCGGGCTAGCACCGCTGCCATAAAGGAGCGAACCGGCTGCGAGAGCAGCAAGACCCGTACCGCCATTACCGACCGGGAGGATACCCGTTACTTCGGTAGCACTTGCAAGATTAACAAGCGACCAGGTCGGAGCGCCAGCACCATTCGAGTGAAGCGTCATGCCCGTCGTACCGGCAGCCGTGAAGGCATAAGCCGTACCCGTACCGTAAGCAACAGCACCCGCCGTCGGAGCAGCCGTACCATTGGTACCGCCATTAGCGATCGGAAGAATACCGGAGACTTCAGCAGCACTTGCAAGGTTGATCGTCGACCAGGTCGGGACGCCAGCACCATTCGAGTGAAGCGTCATGCCCGTCGTACCGACAGCCGTAAAGGCATAAGCCGTACCGTTGCCGTAAGCAACAGCGCCTGCCGTCGGAGCAGCCGTACCGTTGGTACCGCCGTTTGCGATCGGAAGGATATTAATAACTTCGGTTGCACCACCGGCGAGGTTAACAGCGCTGCTGGAAAGAACACCAGCACCATTGCTGTGAACGATACCGGTCGAGAACGGAACGATCTGTACCGCACCACTCTGGACGGTGAGGCCACCGGCGATGGTTGCACCACCGGCCGTAACAGCGAGGTTACCACCAACGGTAAGAGCACTACCGGCTGTAGGGGCAGTCTTAATACCTACATTATTACCAGCGGCGCTATTGCCAAGGGTCATAACAGTCGTGTTGTTGGTGACCATATTGACAGCGATATCATTGAGGGTACCAAACTTGTTGTTACCATCAAGGACGGTGTTACCGGTACGTAACCAGCCAGCGGTTCCGACAACGGTTGTGATGTCGTACTTGGTGAGATCGCCGAGGTTACCACCGATGATGATACCGTCATTAGCAAGATTAAGAGCCGGAGCTGTTTGGGGTGTACCGCCAACGCTATTGAAGCGGACGTTCGGCACGGCATTGTTCGGCAGCGTTGCGACAGCACCACCAACATGGAAGAGCTGAGCAGCTGTGAACGGAGCGCCGGTTGCACTAATACCGACGTTACCGGCAGCCGTAATACGCATACGCTCGCCGACGCCCGAACCGGCAGCACCGACGTTCGTTGCGAGAACGAGGTCCTGGCCGTTGAGCGTACCAAGGAAACTTTGATTGAGACCGGTACCACCAGAAACAGGAACGGTGTTACCAGCAAGCGACCAACCGGCAACCGGGGTCCAGGAAGCGCCGCTATACACGTCCAACGCATGCGTGGTCGTGTTATAGACGATCAGACCTTCGGTCGGCGTACCACCGCAGATAGCCAACTCTTGTGCAGTTGTCATTCTTGGCGGAAGGAAACCTTTGGTAACCGAAGAGAGATCGAGAATCGCGCAATTGCTTGGGAAAGAACCCGAAAGCAAGCCCGTTGCATCGATACCTACGGTACCAGTGCGGTTCGTGATGAAAAGGTGATTTCCAGAATTGTCGTCCATATCAAGTCTCCCGACACCAAAGGTGCGCAGGGAGCCCTGAGCGAGCAACGTAGTGGATGCTGCTACCAGTAGTAACAGCGAATTAGCGATGGTAAGTATCCGTCTCATGACTGCCTTCTAATTTGTGTTAAATTAGTTTAATTCAAACTCATAAACTCGCGCCACGGCCATTGATGATCTACAAGCTATTACCATACAATACCGCACGAACTCCCATAGTAGGGGAATCCTAAGATGTAAATATACTAAACTTTTTCCTAAAGTGCAAGAAAAAAACTTTCATTTCAGGGTGTAACAAAATAACGTTTGCAGTTAATATATTGAAATCATGTAAGATACAGATACCAACAAAATGCAATACGCTTTAATTAAATTTCTGTTCTACCCATGATTTTGCGGCGGCTACCTTCCGATGGCGCCTTCAAGATCAATACAAAAATACGAAAGTTATAACGTCGGCCCGCCAATCTTAACTTTTTGAATGCCAAGCCTTTTTTTGCATTGATTTCAAGCA
Source organism: uncultured Alphaproteobacteria bacterium (assembly GCA_964404255.1). Classification (GTDB taxonomy): domain Bacteria; phylum Bacteroidota; class Ignavibacteria; order Palsa-1295; family Palsa-1295; genus JAFDZW01. Next base: position 79,971 of record CAYOJJ010000011.1, read on the forward strand.
GTTTCACTAAAAACAGAAGCGCCCCGAATCAGGGCGCTTCTTTAATTATATAGCTTGTTTTTTCTCGGCAAAAACCTTCTTTTTGCGCGGGGCACGGATTGGCTTGCGGCGAGCCGGGGGCGCCGGTTTTTCCTCGACGACATCCGGGTATTTATAGATATCATACTTATAATTACGCAGCACCCAGGTATTTTCATCATGGCTGACAACGTAATTCGGCAGGATCGGTATCTTACCGCCGCCGCCGGGGGCATCTATTACATAGTGCGGGATAGCAAGGCCGCTCGTCCAGCCGCGGAGCTTATCCATGATCTCCAGACCGACGCGCACCGGAGTACGGAAATGATTAGCGCCTTTAGTAATATCGGCCTGATAGATATAGTAGGGGCGAACACGCATAGCGAGCAGCTTTTGCATTAATTCGCGAACGACCATCGGATCGTCATTCACGCCTTTCATCAATACCATCTGATTACCCACCGGGCAACCGGCATCGGCGAGCATTTCGCAGGCTTGCTTGGCTTCCGGGGTGCATTCCCACGGATGGTTGAAGTGCGTATTAACATAGATCGGATGATACTTCTTGATCATATCGCAGAGCTTCGGCGTCACGCGCTGCGGAAGTACACAGGGGATCTTGGTGCCGAGACGGATGATCTCGACGTGCGGAATCTCGCGAAGTCCTTTCAGGACTTTCTCGAGCATAAAATCGGTAAGGGTGAGGGGATCGCCACCGGAAAGGATGACGTCGCGAACTTCAGGATGAGCGGCAATATAATCGAGCCCTTCCTGAATATACTTCATGGAGATCTTTGAAGAATCACCGACTTTGCGCTTGCGCGTACAGAAGCGGCAATACATCGAGCACTGGCTCGTTACGAGAAATAATACTCTATCCGGGTAGCGGTGAGTGATCGAAGGAACGGGGCTCATGCCGTCCTCATTCAATGGATCGTCGGGCGCATCAATATCCGAAAGCTCGACCTCATCCGGTACAGCCTGCAACCAGATCGGGTCGCCTTTATGGCGGATAAGCGATAAATAGTAGGGATTGATGCGGGTCTGGAAGAACTCATTGAGGTTGTCGGCAACTTCGGCTTTGATGCCGAAGCGTTCTACCAGTTGTTCTTTTGTCTCAACGCTGTCTCGCAACAGCTGCTGCCAATATTCCATATTATCCTTTATAATGTGCCATTGCTTCCGGCTTCCCGGCGAGCACGGCGATGAATCAAGCCTGATATAAAAAGCTTACGCTACAACAGTAGTATAGATTGAGCTTTGCAGATCAAACCCGATCCAACCGTTTCCCATAGACGATAAGATCGTCGCCCGGTTTATAGTAATCTTTTATATGAGAAAGAATACTATATCCCTGTTTCTGATAAAATGCCCGCGTCCGATCGTAGGTAGGCTGAGAGCTGGTTTCAGCGATCAGCAGATAGCCGTTACGATCACGGACAAATTGTTCTGCGAACCGATCGAGCTCCTGCGATATGCCTTTACCGTAGAAGTCCGGGTGGGAAGCGATCCAGTACATGTCGTATGTCCCTGTAGTGGCAGGGGTCGGGCCGACGATCAGAAAGCCTGCTGCTCTGCCATCGGCTTCATAGACATAGACGAAGTAATCGCTTTGGTCAGTTCGTCTCAGATAGATTTCAACGAGCTCATCGGCGATCGCTATCTCTTCCTGATTGAAGTTGCCCGTCGCTGTTACGATCTTTTGAATTTCAATCCGATCTTGTTCAACGGCAGGTCGTATCATTTCGAAATCAACAGTGAATTAGACGAGAGGCGATCGCAAAAGTTTAAAACATTCAGAATTTTTTCTGTGAAATGTTTTTCACTTTCCACAAAAATACGAAAAAGAATTTTAAAATGCAAATTTAAAAGAGAGAAATTTTAAAATCGGATTCGAAGCGGCGGCAGAAAAAAAATTAGTGCATACATCCGGTATAAATATTTGTATTCTGCACTCGAGCCGATGGAAAAAGTTTTTTTACTTCACTAAAAACTATTTTTCGTTTCGGATCCATCGGAAATCCGCTCCAGACGATCACGAGATATTGCTTTGGCTTCCATTCATCGTATCCGGAGGAATATTCGATGCTCACATACTTCCCATCGTCAAAGCGGCCGCGCGGATAATTCGTCGGATATTCCCAGCCATTCGAATCGGCATCGGCTTCGGTGATTGTGAGGCCGGTCTCTTTATTGGGCTGCAAGCCGCGCAGATCGAGCGGATACTGCAGTTTCGATGCCGCTTCCTTCGCCTTCTTCAGCGCCGGAGCATAAGACCTGCCCGAATAAATGACGATAAACGATTTCCGCTCGATAGGCACATCATTCTGCGCGTAAAGGATGCACGGAAAGATGGAAAGAAGAAATAAAACAGCTATAACTGGCTTCATGCTACTGCTTTATAACTTTTTCTGCAGCACAATAGCGCCCGATGATCTACTTACTGCCGCACGAAGCGCTGCTTGGTCTGTCCGGTTGGCGTTGTGAATTCGATGATATAGCTGCCTTCGGGTAACGGCTTGGTATCGATGGTGAGTTGGTTGGTGCCCGAGAGTAGTGTTTGAGTATCGTGTTGTACTTCTTTCCCGAGCAGATCGTAAATTCTCATCGTTGCTGTTTCTTTAACAGGGCTCTTGAGTGTGATCGTGATCATCCCATTTGTCGGATTAGGGCTCAGGCTTTCGATCGTAAGTTTACCCGTGCGTAGGAAATCTTGTAGTATGTGGTCGCCACAAACGTAAATATAAGAGAAGGCTGTATCGCCGGTGCTTGCTACCGTGGCTACACACTCTTCGAAGCTCGGGTCGGTGTTATTTAAGTGTAGGTTCGTGGCCGTGATCGTGCTTGTTGAGTCTTTCGTGAGATAGACACGATAGTTGAAGGTGGCCAGGCTCCCATTTGCCGTTTGTTGGATCAAGGGATTCCCCTGAATATGAATGTGATTTCCTGTAATCGTTACCGTGTTCGGGCTCGTATAATTGAGATATTCGAGCAGATCGCTATTGAGCCCCAGATCGTAGTCGATGCTTTGCACTCCCGGCAACTGGGCGTCGTCACTAACCAGATCGAAACTGACTACATCACCATTCTTTCCCTGCGGAATACCGGAAGAGGCCAGATGTACCGAATAATGCTTTGGTAAACTGTACGCTCTCGAGAGAGTGATCGGTGGAATGGTATTATCCGCATCGGTAGTGAAATTGATTGTATCGCTATTGCTGAGCTTTCCTCCGGCGGTATCAAGCTGGGTAGTGACTCTGATGGTTGTACTCTGCCCGGGATAAATAATGATCGGCGTCTGGGTAGTACTGCTAAAGCCACTGCCTTGCAGATCGATCGTATTTATTGTGAGCGTATCGCAGCCGCTATTGGTTAGGGTGAAGGTCGTGTCTCTGTTTTCACAGAGGCTGGTCGTGCCGAAATCTAACGTGTTTCTCGACGATGAGAGAATGCGGGTGCCATCGGTTACCGTTACCGTAAATCGTACGGTATCGTGAGTTACCCCACTGCCATTATCGCTTGTGAAAACAATAAAACCTTGACGTACTCCTTTTTTAGCAGGATTCAGGTACACCGAGTAATTAATCTGCTGCAACGGACCAAGTTTTAATCCCGTAATACCTGCATCTCCAAAATATTGGGAAAAATCTATATCTCCAAAGTACTGCGAATTAAAGATTGAGATCGAATCACAACCAGTATTTTTTATAGTGCCACTGGCTGAATCCCGCGAACAAATACTTAGTGACTTAAAATCAAAGGCCATCGGACTGGCATTGAATACCCCACCTTCTTTCACTCCCTCGCCATCGAGAATAAAAGTTATCGATTTCTCGATCCCTTGTTGATTGACCTTAAAGAGTCCGGTCGCATTATAGGTGGTTGTTGCCGAAGGAAAGAATCTAAATCTAAAAGAAGCCGAAGCTCCCGGCGCCAGAGTGATCGGCAGTACTAATGGCTGTGGAGATACTAAAGTAAACTCCGGTGGCAACGCTCCCGGCCCGCTGGTGATACGAAGGCTGTCACAGCCCTGATTGGTAATAGTAATGACCGTATCGACCGGCTGACCGCAAGTTGAGACCTTACCGAAAGAAAGGAAGGTAGGGGCAGCAGTAAATTGTGGAGCAACCGCTTTTGATGCCCCGCTAAAAAAGATCGTCGTATCGACCCACATTGTATCCCCTTCATCGAGATAAAAGGCATGGACACGGACTCCCCCGTTGAATAAACCTACCTGCTTATTCGGGTTAAAACCTACATCGAGTGAAAAAATACCATTCGGTGAAAGGGTATCGGGGTAGGTATGATTACTGAGAGAAAAACAAGTCGGTGTTTTAGAAGTAAGAGAAGCTCCAAGCACGTATAGTGGCGAGCAGAACCGATGCTGTAAGCTTACCGAAGAAGCACCACTATCGCAGGCCGGGATATTCGTTAAAGAAAAACCGGTAGTTACCGGACGTTCGAGTTGTACTTTGGGGATCGGGATATGCTCGCACATCCAGACGCTGCCCGTTGAATCTAATAAGACCAAGGTACTGTCGTTAATGACATCAAAAGAGAAGAAATCGATCAGGGTTCTTGGGCCACCTATACCTTTCCAAGTTACTCCAAAATCGGTGCTCATAATAACCCCAGCATAGGTAGAGGCATAAACTAAGCCGTGCTTCCTTGCTTTTACAACTCCGGTTAATCTATCATCTGGAGTTGCCGGTTTATAGTAAGATTGGAAAGTTTTTCCATCATCATGGGTTACAAACAGATCGCATTCATGATTATGGGACCAAGGCCATTTCGGATCAATAATCCCCACATCATCATTGTTAGCAATATAGATGACCGTATCATAGCAAGACCGATACCCATCAGCACTCCAGGAATTAAGATCCATTTGAGGGGTGAGACGTTTCCACGTATAACCAGAGTCATGTGTTATATAAAAAACATCTGCACCACTACAAAAGGCCACCCCTGTGTTATCCCGACCAACGACATAGGGTAAATCCCCTGATTTGCAATATCCCTGCCAAGTCCTTCCTGTATCTCTGGAAATGCTACTTGAGCTAATCCAGGCATTGGAAGATAGTAATATAAATGGGCTAGCTAGAATAGATCGTGAAGATGCCCAATTTTTTGCACCATCGGTGGTATAAGAGCAATATGATGAACCAATATTAGCTTGAATAACGCCGAATAAACTTGAAGCAAAAATAATATTATTTACAGTAGTTACGCCGGAGAAAATAAATGATTGTTTTGTCCATGTTCGTGCGGAATCCTCTGACAAATAAATTTCTTCCAATGGACCAGCCATTGGAGAGGCAGCCCAAAGTCTTCCAAATGAATAAAAGATCCCCCCTCCTGCGTTCATACGAGTAGTAATTGGATTTTGAAAAATATAAGGCGAACGAAGTGACCATATCTGAGACCAGACAGTATTAGAAAAAACACTGCCAAATAGCACATATATTATTAGAAAAAATATTCGACGCATGATGAAAGCCCTCCCTAAAACCAAAACATCCGGTTACTTTTGTAACCGGATGTTTTGTAACTTAGTTTACTTTACTATTAATAATTGTCGTCGCACTATTGCTCTTCCCAAGGGGGATTCGATGGTATAGTAATAAGTACCTGATGGCAGGTCTTGGCCAGTAAAATAGAAGTAATGCTTGCCACTTCCAGCAAATGTCTGAGTTTCGCTATATACTGCTTTCCCTGATGCATCGACTATAATTATTCGTGCATCCCCTCCATCGGTTTTTAATTCAAAAGGAATCGTCGTTTTGAATTGTGTCAATCTTGTAAGAGGATTGGGAAAATTATCTTCACCAGAAACATTTAGAGCTCTTTGATTGGACGAAGGCTTAAACGTTACAGTAGGTGATGAAGAGCATGGATGCGATGGATCCGAGAGATCAACTACATGAATAGTTATTGCCGTATCTAAAATAGGATCGCATCGCGGAATATGGAAGCATACCCAATCACAAGCTGTTAAACGAGAAAAGAAAACAGTGGTAGTTATATCTATTGATTTTACTCCTCCATCTAAATTACTATCAATATGACTTATCTGTGCACCAGTGGGGAGCACAATGCCTGTATCACAATCTGCTATTGGTTTGCAATTAGTGAGATTTATAGGCGGATTAAAAGTGATACGGAAAGCACCACCTGAACTACCTATATAATTAGCTCGTTTGAAAAAACACACATCGAAATAACATGGGAAGGCTTGAACTGCCGTCAAATCACAAGTTGGATTACAAGGCGTTACTGAAGTATCGCAGCTAAAAGTACCATAATTGTATCCCTTGAGAACCTCAGCACTATCCCAAGCGCTCCAGTTCCATCCCTTCCCCGTCGGACTACAGGTTTTTCGCGGACAAACAAGGAGTTGGAAATTACAATTGGCAGGCAACGGTGAAGCTGCTGAGAAATGAAGTCCAATATTACAAGGACTCGATGTTGTTGTTAAACTGTCGAGGTTTACCGATACCCCGCAAACGGTCATCGGGAATTGGGACTTGATACAATTCGTATCCCAACAGCTGCAATCCTCAAGATTTACTTCCCATCGCTTCATGGAAGCAAGCCAATTGCTGCTGGTAAATTCAAAACAACAATCCCGGCCGGTATAGGTACAGGCCGGAGATATACTTGGTTTAACATCTATCCATTGTGCGTTGCCTGTTGTTGAACTAACCGCTATGAATCCAATAATAAATAAATATCCAAAGAGCAGTAACCTGCTCGTTCTACAATATGAAATTAATCTCTGCGTTTTCATATCTCTAATCCTTCACGAATGAAGTAGCGACACCATTTGTTGATAGCATGTCGCCGGGCGTTTGACGTTCCTAACATCAGTCAGACGCCCTTCGCGATGGTGTCACTTCGCGGCGACATGACTACGGCTGCGGCCGTAGATTCAATTTTGGGGCAGTGAGTTGTAGCTTACTGCTCCAAACTTTTTCTATTGCTACCCCATTATAGCTATAACCTATGTAAGCAATTGGACTATTCAATAAGAGCGGGCTTACATAAAAGCAAATAACGTTAAACAAAAACTCACCAATACTACGAAGCTAATAAAAAATACTGCTCCCCAAACTATAATGTATGGAGCAATTTCCGAGCCCGTCATATGCGTGTGGTGTACCATTGCTCTTCTCCTAATAATTGATCATTTTCTATACAATTGCTGGGGTAGATGGAATACCTTTTTCATTCCTACAAGAACGGAAGGATGCATTAACGAAGGAACTGCCTGGCTGTATTTATGAATTTCATAACGAACTAGAAGCATCAAGTCAGGGTGTCCACCGATCAGTACATCGATCTGGCGAATGAAAAATACCCCCATGACCAGGTAATCGACAAATAGGAATCTTGGTAGTGCTAAGGGGAAAAGGATAAACCGAACCACAATATAACCTTGAACTAGACGAAAACTATTAGATAATCTCTCTTTCGACAACTGCTTATAATTTGGTAATAGCCGTGAAACCAAGGCCAGAGCAATAAAGGTAATAGCAATATTACAAGGCGATTTTAGCCGGAGGCCCAATATAAAAGCACTCGCATAATCCTTAAAAGCTATCGAACCACGAAATAAATTTGGATAATCCAGATGGCTGACAAAATTATAATAAAACAAAGTACTCCAGCTGTATGCGCCTACAATCTGATCGACGACCATAGGTAAAAGCATAGCTAGTGCAAAGCATACGCCATCTTTACTCCAAACTATCGGTCGGGATCGAAATACATATTCATAAGCTATAAAGAGCAGAATGAAAAGTGCAGTATCTATTCTAAAGAATGTTGCAGTAAATAAGCAGGCAATTGAACTATACCACCCTTTGCGTTGCACATAAAGATATACTGCCAATAAAACGAGTCCCCCACAGGCGATATCCGGTGTTGGCAACGAGAATAAATCATTAATACCGGCAGCGCTTAGTAATACAATTGACCATAATAATGCCCACCATCTCGAAAGATATGCCGACAACCATCCATAAATCAAAATGCATATACAGCTTGATACAAACATTGATAATAAGAGGGCTGCAGCCATGGGATTTAAACCTAGTTGGTCCGCACAAAAGAGTAGAATAACGTATAGGGGTTTTATATAATATAAGGGTAGCTGTTTATAGAATTTATCAGGGTCAGAATAAACATTGGCTTTAAAATTAGTTTGTTCTTCTTCTCTGTTACTTTCTACCGTAGCATCACCTCCAATATAGGAATTATAAATTGCAGGAGTGAGGTATTGTTTTGCGAGGCTATAGGTTTTTTGATGGATTTGTTTCGGTGTATTTCCTTCAACAGAATAAACCGAGCCAGTATAGGCTAAAATATCCCAAGTATAATTCGGGTGCTTCAAGCTTATAAAAACACAGAGACCGAGATAACTGGCAAAAAGTATTATCGGCAATTTCTGCCCTGCAAATGCAATAATTTTTTTCATGATTGTCGATCCGTTGTTTAACCATTTGTTGAGCAAACTTACAATAGAGAATTTTATTGCATTCTACTAAATTGCACGAATTATCGACTATTCTGAGAAATTATTCGATATTTTTGGCGATATTGTTTTGGACTCATATTGCTCTGCCTTTTAAATACCCTTCCGAAGGTAGTCATATCTTCATATCCTACATGCAGAGCAATACTATATATAGAATCTTCACTTTCAACAAGTAACCTACGAGCTTCCACCATACGTGTCTCAATAACATAATGCCATAGGCTACAACCTTTCCATACTTTCATTTTTTCTTCTGCAAATTTCCTATGGATACCGCAGGCTTCGCAGATCTGAGGAACCGTTAATAGTGAGTCATGGAGATGCGTATAAATATAGTTGACTACTTGTTTTAGGATTTCATTAGGCGGTTTATTACTCCATAAAGACAACTGCTCATATTGATCGAAGAGAATTCCGGCAATTTGCAAGGTATTGCCGCTGATTATTTTAGCAGTTCGAAATTTTTCTAAAAGAGGCGCTAAAAGATCGATATAATCAGCATTACGCGCAGGATCATTTATCTGGACCACAAAAGGGATCCGGGTTGTCGACGGCTTACAAGCATGTAAAAACGACAGTGATTCCTGCTCTAACCAATGGGCTTCATGCCCCATAGCAGAGATAAGCGCATCTATCCGTTCCTTGAAAAAATCTTCGTGTTTAATAAACGGATATCCAACTATAGGAACAGCCGTAACCATGATAGTTATAATGTATTCCAACCTAACCTTTTTGATAAAGCCGACAAAAATGATAATTGTCGGGTAGTGCTTGTATCTATCACAAAAGACTAGCAACTATCGAAGTGCAGTATAAAATTAATAGTTGAAGTATTCTTACCGGAAACGGTTTTTTGTTAGTTTTCATATTCTTCCTTTCGCAGAAAACCTAATGTAAGCTGGACATAAACAATGCGGTCGCAATTCTTACTCAAATATACTTCGAATATTTCGAAAGATGTTTTACAAAAAAACGATTTTGTTTGCTTTTTTTTCGGCAATTATTGATTTTTCGCAGACCATAGATTGAAAATATCTCCATCGGTATTATTTCTATCACTTTTCTTACTCTCACGAAATTCCTTAGGACTCATTCCAAAATGTTTCTTAAAAGCCCTATCGAATGTTGGTAGTGCATCATATCCAAGCCAGAGAGCAATATGATTAATAGGATCATCAACCTCTATAAGCAATCTAGCCGCTTCTTTCATTCGTAATGTTATTACGAATTTCCAGATGCTACATTGTTTCCACTCATGGAATCGTGTTTCTAAAGAATCTTTCCCAATCGAAACAGCCTTGCAGATAGATTGCACTGATAGATTAGAATCCGATAAGTTAGTATAAATATAAGTTACTGCATTTTGGATAGGCTGAGGAGGAGGGGCACCTTCCCATAGCGTAAGCGACTTGGGAGTAGTAAAGAGAGTGGGGATCAACTGAGAAAAATGCGACGTAATAATCCGGGTTGTTCTGAATCGCTCAATTAAAGGTATAAGAATATCGTTGATATCTTCATAATGGGAATCATTAATTATTTTAATGACAAATGGGACACAGTATTTCCTGGGGTTTGCTTTAAGTAAAGACAAGATAGATCCGTGATCTACCCATACAGCCACATACCCCATACCGCATATAAGGTATTCTGTTCGCTCTTTAAGCATTATTCCCATATTATCCGAGGGATAGCCAATGATTGGCACCTTTGCTTCCATATTTCACCTTCTATCCAGTTGTTTGCAGGGAGTCATTCTGCTTTAAGTACCTTGTATCTTTTCATATTGTTACTCATAACTCTGAGTACAAATAAAAAATACTACTTTTGTAATTACTGTCAGTAGCCTGTGATTATCCGACCTTAAATAAAGACAAAGTTGTAGAAAACGCCGACCAAGTTATTAAATGGGCACCGTAAAAACCGATACTATACCTAAATTTGTTAATTTTATACTTATATCGCTCCTTATATAAATTTATTCTTGATTTAGGCGTTTTCAATGTGTCACGAAAACTTAAGGCAAATATATAACATTCTTTTCGAATTTCCAAATAAATGTGAAAAAAAATCGGATATTTTTTAAAAAGAACAACTCTATTTTAAACTGCCAACGGTAAAGATTATTTACATACCACAACCTGTTTCACAACCCGTCCGGCTGTCGTGGTGATCGTGCAGTAATATACGCCGTTTGGCAAACCCGATACATCGATGAGATACTGTTGCATTGCCTTTGAAAGGAATGGCTGTTCTACCATCTGCACGGTTCGTCCGGTAAGATCGGAGATGACGATCGAGCGTAGCGGGCTGGTGGAGGTAATCGTGGTGTATGCGCTTGCAGGATTCGGGACAATAATTAATGGTTCGGAAGCTTCTCTCGGTTTTATAGTATTTGGGACGGCCGGATGCAAGCCTACCAAAAATACATCGCTCGCACTTCCCGAGCCTATCGTCCCGGCGCCGACAAATTTTTTCTGACCGATGGAATAAAGCTTAAAGAGCGAATTCGGCTTCGTGCCATTGCTGAGGTCCTTGATGTAGATTCCATGATCGGCAAAAGTGGTATCGAGCTCGCCCGTGATGATATATTTTACGAGCGCTATCTCTCCCTGCCCTATCGATGCCGTTCCGGTAAGCATGATACTAAGATCGTTCGTCGTTGTCATATTCAACGGATGGATATTCGAGGCCGCTGGTACTACCGTAAATCCATCGATTCCGAATTCCCGATCTATGCTTCCATCCTCTAAGTTGAACCGCAAGAGCGTAAAAGGAATACCGGCAGCGGTTGGTTCTATCGGCGCTGCAATAACCATCATACCGGCATTGCCCAGATTAAAATAGGTGCTGGTAATTTCCGAGCCGCCCAGTAGGGAGATGCCGGTATAAAAAATGCCATTAGTGCCGAAGCTGCTATCGGGTTTACCATCGATACCAAGTTTGCCGAGAACGATCTCGGGAAAGGTATTTTTGATCGCTACTCCCACAAAGACGATATGCAGATCGGAAGTAAAATATCCGGTTGCCGAACTGAGGGCAATATCCATTTTCATTTTGCCGTTCACGCCATAGCTTGAATCGAGTGTGCCATTGCGCTTGAACCACATCGCTCCGAAACCGGAAGAACCTCCGGTGGCCGAGGCAACCGCCGGGCCGCAGGCTACCATAAAGCCTACTTCAATGAGCGTCACGGAATTAAATTCACCGGCGGAGCCATCGTCATATGCATACGCCGCCATGCCGTTGGTGCCGAAGGAGCTATCCGGCGCACCATTCGACTTAAAGAAGAAGGCAGCCGGTTTGCCGGAAGAAGGGTCGGTGCTGCTGCCGCTAAAACCGGCTGCGGCAAAGACGGTGGAGTCCTGACGGGTCGTTATTGCATTCACATACGTGACGGCCCCGGGAAAAGAATAGTAGGCTTTGCCATTGATACCAAAGCCGGCATCTGGCTGACCGGTACCATCGGATCTGGTAATAATAAATCGCGTCTCACCCGGCGATGATGTTTGAGAACGAACCCCTACATAGATTTGCGTAGGTAATACCTGGCTTTTATTCGTAGCCCAGCAGGCGGATACTTCATCGCTATTTCCAAAATCGGATACGACCAGCCCGCCGGAAGCGAACGCAGGGTCGAGTTCTATCGGGCCGATATTTTTTTGAGCGGTGGAGATATTCGAGCCGAATACGATAGCGCAGCAGATTATTGTCGCGATTATTTTCATAGCAGTATCCTGTGTAAACGAAAGAACATTATACAATATAAAAGGGGCACACCCTCGTATGCCCCTTATCCCATTTATAGAAGTATTCGATACTATTCTACATATCGAATATCGTCAATTAGAATCTATTATTTGCTAACGACTATCCGCCTTGTCAAGGTAGTGGTTTCACTATGCAGGGTCAGGATATACGTCCCGCTGGCAAGATCGGCCGCATCGAGATCGACGATGTGCTCGCCGGCCGAGACATGACCTTCGGTGATAGTCTTTATAAGCTTTCCGGTAATATCGCTAATGCTCAGGCTTATCATGGATTCCTTCGGGGTAGTGAAGGAGAAGCTCGTAGCGGCAGCGAAGGGGTTCGGATGGTTCTGGCTAAGGGAGAATCCATTGGAAACCGAATGCTCATCAACACTAACCGTTGCATCGGAGGTCTTATCGATCACTACCGTAGAAACGGTCGTATCGCAGGCATCGGGTGAACCCGGGAAGGAGATCGTAAGCTGATAGTGATGCCCTTTCTGATCCGGGGTAAAGGTCATCGTTACCTGGGTACTTGCATTCGGAGTAAGTGTTCCCGGATTGGTAATATTCGTGATCGTCGAAGCATCGGCGCCGGTGACCACCGGAGCTGTACCAGTCCAGGTGAAACTGCCGGTGTTTTTCAGATCGACGGTAACCGTGTAGTGGCCGCCTTCATTGACGTTATCCGGAACCGTGATCGTGCCGACGATCTGCGGACATCCGGCCGCACCGCTAAGCGGTACATTCATCGTCTGAAGGTTCTGGCCCGAGATAGAAAGAACGGCCGGTGCAGTTCCAGCAGCGCTCGGGGTATACTTCACGCAGAAGGTAGCAGTGCCGTTTGCAGCTACAACCTGCGACGAAGCCGGAGTAACCGTATACTCGGCAGCACTGGCGCCGCTGATCACAGCAGTATAGGTCGTTGCCACATCGCCGCAATTGGTCACAGTGACACACTGCTCGGAGTCGCTATTTTTATAAATAAGGACATCCTGGAACAATGCCAGCGGAGCAGTCTCGGCACAAGTGATAACGCCGGTAACATTCAACGTTGCAGTCGAAGATATTTTCTTCTCATTCGTAGAAGCGTTGATCGTCAGGAGCGCCGTGCGAAGCCCGCGTACCGTAGGAGTAGCACAGACGGTGGCGATCACCTTCGCATGAGCTTTAAGCAAATACGGAAGAGTAACGCCGGTTACGGAAAATTCCGAAGCGTTGGTGCCGGAAAGATCGAACGCTGTTATCGTCAGATCGGCATCGCCGTTATTGGTAATGGTATCGGCACGGCAGATCGAGGTATTGACCAGCGCGGTATCGCTAAAGCCTTCCCCGCCGATCGCATTGAGCGATTGGGAAAGAGTACCATACGGCACGCCGTTACCGGTAATATCGATTGTGAAGAAACTTGCCGTATCTCTCGGAATAGATTCGAATGTTTTTGGAATATTGGTTTGCAATATTACACGGGCATTTCTCGAACCCTGCTGCTTCGGGGTGAAGCAGATCGTAAGAGCACGGCTTTTATCCGGCGGGATGATCGTATCGGTCCCCGTTAATCCGGCATAGGTAAAATCGCCATCGTTGCTCGTCATGAGATTTTTCAGAATGAGCAAGGTATCGGTACCGGGGTTTCTGATCGTTACATCCTGACAAATCTTTTCGCCGAGCGCGGTTGAATCAAAAATGACCGGGCGTGGGGTCACCGTAATATGCGGCAGGATACCCGTTCCATAGAGAGTGATCGGCAGCACCGGATTATTGATAGCATTGGAAAGAATGTTCAACGTAGCGACATGCCTTCCTTCTTTGGTGGGCTTATAACTGACAAACAGCGAATCCGATTTACCGCCGGGTATTGCCATCGAGCTTGGGTAACGGGCAATGGAATACTCGGTAGAATCCAATCCCACGAATTGGAAGCCCATTAGTAACAATGTAGGGGAATTTGTCGAACTAATAATTATCCGCTGGGTAAGCAACGAGCCTAATTTCGTGAGTTTATTTTTGAATAGTACATTAGTATCGACAGAAATAAGCGGAGCCAGGCCGATACCGGTTAAGGTAAATGTCTGAACGCCGCTATCGAGCCCTGTAGAGTTTATAATCAGATTTGCTGTTCGGGGGCCATCAATTATTGGAGAAAAGCTTACCCGTATGGTCCTGCCCACCGGATCGTTATAGGCAATAGAATCGCTCGAAGCCGGAACCGAGACAATAGCAAAATCGGGATCACCGGTAATGCTCACCGTTTTAACCGATAACTTGCCTTCGGTGCCTACGTTCTTAACCGTAATATCGAAGGTGGTAAGAGTACCGGTTCCCTGTGACCCAAAGTTGTAGGTATGTCCTGTCGGGGTGAGGCCCATCTGCACGTTAGGCACGTTCTTGAAAATAAGAAGTAAGCCGGTATTGATCGTAGCTGAGGCAAGATTGATACCATTATTAGGCGTTGAAGAGCTGGTAGTTACAGTACCGCCATTTGGGGTAAGGCTTAGATAGTTGCCCGATCCCCCGGCAAGCCCCATTGAAGCCGAGTTACTTCCGGTGCCCCACCGACCGGGGCCTTCTCTCATGTTACCATAATAAAATTCAATAAAGCCGGTCGTTTCGTAAATTCTCAACTGGAATGTCACCAAATTCTCATAATAGGCGGCGCGCTCCATGTGGTACCATTCAACGACTCGTACACGATTCGGAGCCGTACCGGTTATCATAGTGCTAATCCTCGGAGTACCAGTACCGGCACCACCGGCAAGATATAACTGATCCCAGAACGGTGCAAGCACGGGTACATTGGGAGCCGAGATAACGTTATTATAACTATTAGTGAGCGACGTGGAACCAAGTGAAACAACCCCACTGCTATACACCTGCATCGTCGAATAGGTGACGCCGTCAAAGATAAAATTAAAGCCAATACTCATTACACCATAGCTGTAATTGCTCGAATGGCTTCCGCAGCCGGAACAACCGGTAGCGAGGGTAGTGGCCGAACTCATATTGATGGCCGAGCCTGTGGTAGTCGTTACTTTATATGAGGAAACTGAAGCTAATACGTGAACCGGAATGCTGCAGATCAACATCATTGCGAGCGATAGCAACAATAGGGTACGCCTTGGTAACAAAGGAATTGTTATCATAGTATTCATAATGAGGGTAGTGTACGATTAACACTAAAGCACTACAGAGAGAATCGGGGGTATCTCCCAGTATAAATCCAGTACAAATATAGGGAATTTTAGTGACCTGGCGGTAAATTAGGGAAAACTAATGTCTGGGCGCTAAAATCAATAAAAAAGCCCCGGTTTTAGGACGTGGCCATCGTTCGGCATCTGGGAACATATCCGTGGCAAGGAGATCTTATGCTGAGATTCATCGTAATAATATAGGAGCGATCGAACGTGCCGAAACGAATGTTGCTTTAGAGAACATTGAAAAACTTGCGAAGGCCATTCATGTAGTTCCCTACTTATTATTAAAAAAAGATTTTCATAAAGAACATCTTTACTCTAAACCACCGAAGATCAAAAAACGGTGGGAGCACTCTTAACGTTATCCGATCTGCTATACTGCCTGGCCTTTAGATATATTTACTCCCAAGTAATTGCGAATCACACCCTGCCCTCTTCTGTTATCTTGGGGCAATGACTGTTCAACCCCGCGCTCAGCGATTTCGCCGCTACTATTCTCTTGTTATCACCTGGGCAAGCCGTCTGAGAAGCACCCGCCATACCGATTACGGTGTACTATTTATTTCGATGGTTCTTGGTATAGGCGTCGGCTTATCGATCGTTGTGTTTCATGTAGCGATGCACCTGGCCCAACATTTTTTTGAAGAGGTATTTGTCTTTTCCGATACCTACCTTCATATCGGAAGGTTTTTCTTTCCTATTATTACGGCGTTCGGAGGTCTTTGCGTCGGCATTCTCAGTACCAAAGTATTTTCGCGCGCCCATGGTGAAGGCCTCCATATGCTGGTCGAAGCTATTCGGCATCAAAGCGGCAAAGTACATTGGATAAGCACGTTTAAGGCGGTGGTCACTGCTGCGCTTTCAATAGGTTCGGGCGGCGGCGGCGGCAAGGAAGGACCGATCATACTGCTTGGCTCCAGTGTCGGTTCGACTTTAGGTCAGCTCGCTAATTTGCGGCCGAATGTCCTACGAACGCTCTGCGCTTCAGGCGCGGCGGCGGCGATCAGTGGAATATTTAATGCGCCCCTGGCCGGGTTGGTATTTGCTCTTGAAGGAATTTTCGGTGAGTTCGCGCTTGGCTCATTTATTTCGGTAGTCGTCTCCTCCGTTCTTTCGACGGCCGTTGCCCGCACGTTTCTTGGAAATACCCCCGTAATTAATTTCCCATCAGGAATTGAGATTACTCTTATCGACTACGTGTACATCGGTATTGGTGGGCTTACCTGTGGGTTGATATCTATTTATTACCTGAAGCTTTATCAGCAAGTCTCTTTGCGATTCGCTTCGCTTATTAAAAATATTTCTCCGTTATTTCGACCGATGATCGGAGGTCTGTTAACCGGTATTCTGGCTTCCGCATTGCCTACGATGCTGGAAACGACGTATGCTCCAATTAACATGGTCATTGCAGGAAAATATACGCTTATGATTGTTGCGGCCACAATTCTTGCAAAACCATTTTCCAACGCTTTTACGCTTTCGAGCGGAGGCTCGGGAGGCACCTTTGCTCCGGTACTGAAGGTCGGCGCCATGTGGGGATTTCTTTTCGGGACGTTTTCCCAAGGTATTACCCCGTTCCTCTCGCCGGCATTATATGCAGTCATCGGAGCCGGGGCCGTTCTATCCGGGACGTGGCGAATTCCATTGACGGGAGCAATATTAATTTGTGAAGCTTCCCATAACTATGACCTGTTACTTCCAATGCTATTTGCCTGTATACTGGCAGTATTTGTAGCAGGACGTTTTACTACGGTAAATTCCTTTAATCCTATTGAGAGCAAAGAGGAATCGGAGTTTCCTGTTACCCAGCAAGCGCACGCACATTAAACGGCTGTTATTTCGCCCGCCTAATAGCCTGAGTACCTATCGTATTGATCGCTTCGCTATAAGTCATACCGCTTGTAAGGCAAGCGCGGATAAAACCGGCGTCGCGGGAAATATCGGGGTTGGGGTTCGCTTCAAGGACAAATAAACTTCCATCGTCTCGCAGGCGCATATCGATGCGGCCGTAATCACGAAGGCCGACTGCATTCGCTGCTTTGAGGGCGATCGCTCTTGCTTCGGCGGCAACAGCATCGCTTACGTTCGCCGGGCAGACCGGAACCGTTGTTTTGTAGAGCGGCGATTCTTCCACCCACTTCGCTTCGTAGCTTACGATGCGCGGGTTACCTTCGGGTAAGGCATCGAAGGTGATTTCGGAAATCGGTAATGTTTTGAAACTACCATCCTCGGTAGCAATGACAGCAACATTCAATTCCCTGCCATCGATATATTCTTCTACTAATGCCGCTTGTCTAAATTCGCGATGCACAAACGCAATGCGCTCACCTAGTTCTTTTTCATTATGGACGATCGAGTTATTATCGATACCAATGCTTGCATCTTCGCGGACCGGCTTGATAATAAGCGGAAAATTCAATCCATGATCGGGAGCAATTACTTCACCAAGATTGACCAATGTAAAAGCCGGAGTCGGAATGCGGTTAGCGGCGAAGATCGATTTTGCTACCGCTTTATTGAGTGCAATGCCGAGCGCCATTGTTCCGGCGCCGGTATAGGGAATATCAAAGAGATCATACACACCGGCGATGCACATTTCCAGATCGGAGCGGCCAAGCACCGACTCACATAAATTAAAGATGGCATCGGGCCGCTGTTCTTCGAGAAAGCCGACGAGGCGCTCCACCTCATCATCGACGGAAAAGATTGTTACCGTATGCCCGCCTTCTTGTAAGGCCGAAGCAATGACCTCTATCTCTTCGAGGACACCGAACTCCGAAGCATCGCGGAACGACTCGGAAAGCTGCGTACCGGATTTAGACAACCAGTGGTCGTCCGGCTCGGTATGTTTCGGTTCGTTATAGATCAGAGCAAATCGCATCGATAATGTTCTTGCTGCTCGGAGTGATACTGATGTGATGCTCTCTCGAAAGAACTTACTCTATTTCGATATTGGCTGCACCGCCATAGATCGTCGTCCAGGGCTTGGCATACTTCATGATCACTTCATTGAGCGCTGTGATATTCTTTACACCGCGATCATTGAGCCAGGCTTCAAGCGCCTCTTTGCCCTGAGCGCCGAAGATCGGTACGCCATCCTGCCAGGTTGCACGACCGCAGAGCACACCGCTAAAATTGGAGCCGCTTTCGCCGGCAAGCTGGATCGTCTCGCGGAAGACTTCATCGGTCACACCGGCCGAGAGATAAATGAACGGCTTGGTCGCGGCATCGGAAGCTTCCTTAAAAAGCCTCATTGCTTCTTCTTTTGTATAGGCGGCTTCGCTGCCATTATAAGAATTCGTCCCGGAGACAAATTTCATGTTCACCGGCACTTCAACTTTCAATACATCGACCCCATAGCGATCCTGAGAGAACTCATTCATATAAGCCGCAACATACTTCGGTTTGAGCTTTGCAAACTCGAGTCCCTTTTCATCGTAGTTGTCGTCGTAGGCGAGTGGTTCGAGAAAGAACGGCACATCGCAGGCTTTGCACTCGGCGCCGACGCGCTCGATGAACGCATGCTTTCTTGTATTGATCGCTTTGTGGTCGAATGGATTATAGTATAATAAGATCTTGATCGCATTGGCGCCGGCTTCGACGAGGCGAATGACGCTCCACTCATCGAGCAGATCGGGCAAGCGCCCTTTTAAACTTGCATCATAACCGGTCTTTTCATAAGCGAGCAGCACACCGGTATTAGGCGCACGGTGAGAAAGCGTCGGCAGGCCGTATTCGGGATCCATCAGGATAGCCGAAGCGTGAGGAGTAAGAACCTTCGTTACGATGATCTTAAAATTCGTGAGGTCTTCGTTAGTGGCATCGTGCCCCATGGCCTTGCCAATGGATTTCTTAAGCGAGCCACGCTGATCCATAGCGGCGGCAGTAATAATTCCCGAATTATTGGCACAGGCAGAAATGCCGTCAAATTTTCCCTTTGAAATGATCTGTTTTCCCATGTACTATAGTATAGCCGGATAATAAGAGTTAATGAATCGTTTCGGAGGGTGTATATCGTTCCCATCAAATAGGAGTTACGGTAATTACTGAACCCAAGCTCGGTTTCCCGGTGTTGCGAGACGATTATTAATCGTAACCTTGAAAGAACCAGCATGCCCTCGATGATCAAGAGCCTGGCCCGCAAAGCGCTTCGCGCCTACCTTACCTATACTCCCATCAAGAAGGGCCGCTATCCATTAATGATGCTGGTACATGGCTGGGCTTCGGAGCCGGTAACCGTCGAAGTCGAGACCAAAGACCGCGGGAGGATGAAGCTTGAGCTCGATGACCTCATGCAGTATCCTGTCTATTATAATATCTTCGAGGCTAAATACGATACGGTTATGAAAGCCTTGTTGAAGGATACGAATGTAACGCTTGATGTCGGTGGTAATATCGGCCAGTATGCTTTATGGTTCGCGAAATACTCCAGGAAAGTATATACGTTCGAGCCAATGCCGAAGATGATAGAACGGCTGCAATATCATATTACTATCAATCATCTTGAAAATAAGCTTATCCTGGTAACCAAAGCGCTCAGTAATGAGCATACAACGCTGAAATTCGAGCTTCCAAAATCGGCCAATAGCGGTACGGCAAGCACGATCCTTGGCCGTGTAGCAAATTCCTCCGAAATAATAGAAGTTGAAGCCATTACGCTCGATGAGTTTATCGCTCAGGAGCATCTTGAAGGCACCATCGATCTGATAAAAATCGATATTGAAGGTGCAGAGCTTTTTGCGTTACAGGGGATGTCCGGCCTGCTTTTCTCCGATCAAAAGCCGATTCTTATTCTCGAAATGAACGATGAGATGATGCATCTGGCCGGATACAGTGCCGAAGACCTCTATAGCTTTTTGAAGGGATTCGGGTACCAAGCCTATGAGATAACCAAACAGGGGTTAAGAGGGCCGGTATCGGCAATCGATTCAAATTCCGAAAATTATTGTTTTCTCACAATATCCCACACCCAAAAGCCTTCGATCAAAGGACTTATTTATTCTTAAATACCTATGTAACTTTCCTTTGCCTTACGGGTTTTTAGTAGTATATTTGAGAGCCCTATGTAATGGGAACCATGTCTTCACGTTACTACAATAACAGCACTATGAAAAAACTAGTATTGGTCATTGCAGGTCTCGTTCTTCCTCTTCTTGCTTCCGCGCAAAGTTGGCAATATACCGGTGACCTGAATACAAGCCGATGGAATTCCGATATGGTAGCACTCGATAACGGAACGGCCCTGAGTGTCGGCGGCTTCCATGAAGAGTCAGGGGTACTCTCGAGCTGTGAGATCTATGATCCGGCAACTGCCTCATGGTCTTATACCGGCAGCCTGAATGTCGGAAGATCACACCCCACCCTCGTTAAACTTGCGAATGGTCATGTACTTTCCATGGGGGGACAGACTTCATTTTTTGCTACCACTACCGATGCAATCGAAGATTACGATCCTTCGATCGGTTCCTGGTCTGTCGTTGGCCATCTGACCACCGGCCGTATTGTTCCTACGGCAACATTGTTGCCGAATGGCAAGATATTGGTCGCCGGCGGATTAGATAGTTTATCCACTACTCTGTCAAGTTGCGAATTATTCGATCCTTCTACCAATACTGTTTCCGCTACCGGTTCTATGTCGCAGGATCGTTATTGTGCTCAGGCAACCTTGCTCGGCAATGGTACTGTAATGGTAGCCGGCGGAAGAAATGGTGGCTCAAATTCCAGTTACCTGACCGAATGTGAGATCTATGATCCTTCAACCGGCACCTGGTCTGTTACCGGCTCGATGGCGCAGGGCCGTATTATCGGAATTCTTACCACATTTTCCGATAATACTACTTTAGCGGCGGCCGGTAGAAATACTCAGACAACTTCAGCAACCGGCTCGGAAGTCTATGATATAAGTACCGGCACATGGTCAAATACGGCTGCAATTAAAGAACCAGTGTGTTGGGCTGGCAATGTGCTTTTTCCTGATAATCGATTTATGAGCACCGGAGGCATTGTCAATGGTGGCGATTGGGGAAATGAATGGGGGCTTGCCGATATGTCTACGGCCACCTGCGAATGGTACGACAATTCTTTGCAGAGGTGGTATTATGCCCCGACACTTAACCTCAGTCGTTGCAAACACGATGCCTGCTATATTCATCAGACTGTAAACTCCGAACTGCCGGAAGATTTCCTGTTAGTAGCCGGTGGTAAGCCCGGAATACTTAGCCCCGATAGCACCCATGTAAATTACAGCTTCACCAACACCGCTGAAATTCTTGATGTCGGTGTACCCGCCCTTAAGATGTATATGAAGATGAAGATCAATTCCGGTGTTCGCTCCGAGGGCTTCGATCCGAATCTTCATATTATCTATGGCAGCGATAATACGATCAAGGCCCAATTCCTTGCCGCGGGAGATGGTAGCGACGAGCTCGATATAATGTCGATCGAAGGCGTCGTCGTTAAGCACCTGCAGAATATTACCTCGGTCAAAGGCGAAACCGTTATTACCTTGCCGACCCAAGGCCTTGCAGGCGGAGCGTACTTCATTCGTTTAAGCTCCGGCGCTGCTACTCATATGAGCAAGTTCATGGTCTATTAATCATGGTCTATTAATTAAAGACTGTTAAAAATAAAAAGCCGAATGGGAATACCATTCGGCTTTTTGCTTTTAGAACATTACCCTTCGGTTTCGATAGAGGTTCATTAATATACCGGCCATCAGCATATTTGTAATGAGCGCCGAGCCGCCATAACTCATAAAGGGAAGTGGAATACCGACCACCGGTAGTAATCCCAGTGTCATACCCACATTTACTATAATATGAAGCAGCCAGATACCGGTAATGCCTATGGCTACGACACTCGAAAAATTACTTCGGACCGAGGAGGCAATAGCAAGCCCGCGATACATTAATATCAGATATAATAGGAGTAGCACCGTCGCACCGACAAAGCCGAATTCTTCGGCCGGTACGCTCATAATAAAATCCGTCCATTGCTTGGGGACATAGCGAAGCTGCGTCTGCGAACCATGCAAATATCCTTTACCCAAGGCGCCGCCCGAGCCGATAGCCATCTTGGTCTGGATAATATTATAGCCCCCACCTTGCGGATCGGCTTCGGGATTGAGTAATAGATCGATGCGCTCACGTTGGTATTGGTGTAAATGCGAATAAATAAAATCCGCGGAGAACGAGGCACCGATAAGCAGTACAAATGCCACAATCGTGACAGCAAGATTTTTCTTGAAGGCGAGAAATTGAATTGCACCAACCGAGCAGACTGAAGCGATCATCGCTGTTTTACCAAAGAGCGAAAAGACCGCTACTACTCCCGGACCGGCAACCGCAAGCAGCATGAAGAGATCGGTACCCGTCCAAAGCAAGACAATAAAAAGCAGGCCGAGATAGATCATAGCACTTCCGGGGTCGGGTTCGGCAAGGATAAGACCCATCGGTATCAGCACAATGAGTATGGCCATTACCAGATCGGCGATACGGGTCGGCCTTCTATCGCTGGAAAAGAATTTTCCCAGCGCCATGATCGTAGCCAGTTTGGAAAGCTCCGATGGCTGAAAATTCAACGTGCCTATCGCCAGCCAGTTTTTCTGGCCTAAGACTACCTTTCCTGCCACTAATACAAAGGCAAGCAAACCAAGCGAAAGCACATAGAACGGATACGCTGCTACCGATAGCCAGCGGGACGGAAGCAACGCCATAATTAATAGGACAACGATCCCGCCGGCCCCGAAGATAAGCTGGGAGTTGAAGCGGTCGTTGATCGTCCCATAGGTAGCGCTATAGATCGAGGCAAAGCCCGCGATCATTAATAGCATCACAAGAATAAACGTCGAAGCATCGAAATCGCCCACATCGAGCGCTTCGGCAGCAGCACTTTGCCCTATTTTTATCTGAGCCATGAGTAGTTCAATGCAATGTCGAAAGCAGTGAAGGTAGTTTCGCTATTCGAAAGAATTCATGACTTATTTCATCCTTAACATCCGTGAGTTAATTGCAACGACGATCGTACTCAGTGACATGAGCATTGCTCCGGCTGCCGGTGTTAGCATAATACCTGCACCGCTTAACACTCCGGCGGCTAGCGGAATGGCAATCGCATTATAGCCTGATGCTAATAAGAGATTCTGGATCATTTTACTGTAGGTACTTTTGGCCAACCGAATAAGATTCAGCACATCGAGCGGGTTGCTCCTGACTAAAATAATATCAGCCGTTTCGGCGGCAACATCGGTACCGGCACCAATAGCAATACCAATATCGGCATGTGCCAAGGCCGGAGCATCGTTCACCCCATCGCCAACCATTGCGACGGTAAGCCCTTTGGAGCGGATATCCTGGATCTTCTGCGATTTCTGTTCGGGCAACACATCGGCGATATATTCATCGATCGAAAGCTCGCCCGCCACCCAGGCCGCGACATTCGAACTATCGCCGGTGAGCATGATGGTGCGAATACCGAGGGAATGCAATCCTGAAATCGCCTCCCGGCTTTCCGGGCGTATCAGATCGGCAAGAGCAATTGCACCGGCAAGCCTTTCATCTACCATTACAAAGACCACGGTCTTTCCCTGATTTGTTACAGCATCGATAACAGCAGTATCATAAGTTGCTCCCGCTGTCCGGACATATCCTGCACTTACTATCCTGACGGTCTTGCCATCAATAGTTGCCTCTGCTCCTTTGCCGGGCAGTGCTTTAAAATCGGCAGCCGCGTAAGGCTCGCTGCCGGCCGCAACGATACCTTTGGCGATAGGATGTTCGGAAAATGCTTCCACCGAAGCAGCAAGCTTCAGTAACTCAGATTCGGTGTACTCCTGGGCATAACTGAAAACATCGGTAACACCAAAAGCACCCTGGGTTAATGTTCCGGTCTTATCAAAAACCACGGCCTGAATGTTACGCGCGGATTCGAAGGCGCTTCTGTCGCGCACCAATAATCCATGACGGGCGGCGATGGAAGTCGAAACCGATACCACCAACGGAATGGCCAGGCCAAGAGCATGAGGACAGGAAATTACTAATACGGTAACCAGCCGCTCTATCGCAACCGAGAGCTCTGCCCCAATTACCCAATACCAGATAATAAAAGAGAGCGTGCCTACAGAAAGAGCAATGATCGTCAGCCAGAAGGCGGCACGATTGGCAATATCCTGAGTGCGTGATCGCGTTTGCTGAGCCTGCTGTACCAAGGCAATAACTTTGGCTAGAAATGAATCGGCTCCGGTCTTTTCTATGGCAACCGTCAGCGCTCCTTCCCCATTGATTGCTCCCCCGATCACCGTGTCTCCGGTTTGCTTTGTTACCGGTTTCGATTCGCCGGTTAATAACGATTCG
Organism: uncultured Alphaproteobacteria bacterium; assembly: GCA_964404255.1. Classification (GTDB taxonomy): domain Bacteria; phylum Bacteroidota; class Ignavibacteria; order Palsa-1295; family Palsa-1295; genus JAFDZW01. The sequence continues at coordinate 104,818 of CAYOJJ010000011.1, forward strand.
TTGACCGAACTGCTGCCGCTGACGATCGCCCCATCGGCCGGGATCTTTTCACCGGGCTTGATAAGAATACGATCGCCTACCACCAGTGCGGAGATGGCCACTTCTTCCGTCGTTCCTTCATCAAGTATTCGGTGAGCCGTCGAAGGCAATAACTTCACCAACTGCTCCAACGCCTTTGAAGCCCCAAGTACCGACTTCATTTCGATCCAATGGCCGATGAGCATAATATCGACGAGCGTGGCCAGCTCCCAAAAGAAATCCATTCCTTTAAGCCCGAAGATCGTTGCTACGCTATACGCAAAGGCCGTTGTAATGGCCATGGCGACGAGGGTCATCATTCCGGGTTTACGATTACCTATTTCACGGACGAGTCCTTTGAGGAATGGCATACCACCATAAAAGAATACCACGCTCGAAAGGGCAAGCAAATAATACGGAGTTGCCGCCAGCTTGATCGTGAACCCGAAAAACTCCTGTATCGTATGCGAAAGCAGAAGGATCGGTATCGTAATAGCTGTAGAGATCCAGAAGCGCTTTCTAAAATCGGCGACCGAATGCCCCTCATGCTCTGAGTGTCCTTCATGATGCTGCTGAGGCATTGCAGCAGCAGATGCCGGTGCTTCATGATGATGCTCCGTCATAGTATGGTGATGGTGTTCGTGAGAGTTCATTACGATAGTGTGATAGGTGAAAATAATAGCTCAATAGGTGAAGGTAATTCCGGCACCAATTCCGAAATGGGAATCGTAACTGGAAGAAACGGACCACCGTTTTGTCCAGATATACCGAAGACCGAGTTCATATTCGCGGTCGGTATTCCATACTACATCAAAGCGTAATCGGGAAGTAAGCGCCCAATCTGTTTTTGAAAGCTGCAGCCGAAGCTTCCGCTCATGATCGACCCGAAGATCGGTCGCTATAAAAAACGGCAAAAGATATTGGATGCCGATCGTGGCAACGGTTCGATCTTCGAGCATACCGGCATGATCGGAAGTATGATCTTCTTTCGATCTCCTGATATCGGAGCCGACATAGACTTTAAGAAATTGCCGTTGGTCGATAAATCGCGAGAAATGAGTTTCGGTCTCATAGCTTCCTTTATAAGAGACCTTCGCCATCGCATCGAAGAGATAGTCCCTATCCATAAGCATCGCTTTGCCGGCGGCCAGTTGCGATTGCGCGGCAATAGAAATCGAGCCATGCCACATATTATCTTCCGAAAGAAAAATATTCCAGGCATTCGGGATCGCCTCTACCTGCTCATTTGCTTTAGACCCGGCATAATGAAAAATTCTCCCCATGCCGCTCATCATGTGATACAAGATATGGCAGTGAAAAAACCAATCGCCGTCATAGCTGGCTGCAAATTCGATGGTATCGGTTTCCATCGGCATAATATCGAGGACGTTCTTCAACGGTGCATAATCGCCCTGGCCATTGAGTACGCGAAAGTAATGCCCATGCAGATGCATCGGGTGTCGCATCATCGACTGATTAGATAATATGATGCGAACATTCTCTCCTTTATGAATAAGGATCTTATCCGTATCGGAAAGCGCGCGGTTATTAATGCTCCACTGATACCGGTTCATGTTGCCGGTCAGATCGAAATGAAATTCCCGCATCGGCCCTGGCGGCAAGTTCGTTCGATGACGCGCTTTTAACATCCCATAGTTTAACGTCGTCAGATCAGCCGAAGACATTCCGCTCATCTCATGGTTCATTGCTGTATCGGATGTCATTTCTTCTGCACCGGATAGCTCAGGATACATAACCGTATTCATATCCATCATTTGATTGCTCATGTGCATCCCCATGGAGTTCATACTGCCATCGAAGTTCATCATGGCATTCATCATTTTCATGCCTTCGAAATACTTTAGTGGCGGCAGCACCGGGGCAGGCATCTTCATTCCGCCTCCAAGCCAGAGAGAAGTCGATCTGGTGCGATCTTCGGAAGTCGCTTTGAATTCGTAACTCATTGCAGCCGGAATAGTGACGATGACATCGTATGTTTCGGCAATAGCAATAAGCATTCGATCTACCGACACCGGCTCTACTTCTTCACCATCGGCTGCAACGACGGTCAATGTACTTCCGGCAAACTGAAGCCAGAAATAGGTAGAGGAAGAGCCATTAATAATTCGCAGCTTTACTTTGCTTCCTGCCGCAAACTGCGGGGCTTCTTCTTCCGGCTTTCCATTGGTAAGCATAGCATCGTAGGCAACATCGCTGACATCCATCGGCAGCATCCGGTACCATTCCTGCTTTACTTTTTCAAGGCCATATCCTTGGACGATCGCCTCACCCCAGCTTTGTGTGGAATGTTTTTCGATCGCATACCAATCGTTTGCCATCTTGAGCGAACGCATGACTTCCATCGGGTTCTCGTTCGTCCAATCGCTCAGAAGGACAGTATATTCCGGCATCTTCTCTTCGGTTGGGCTTTTGAAGATGAGCGCTCCATATAACCCCGATTGCTCCTGGGTCGAAGTATGCGCATGATACCAATAAGTACCATGCTGAACGACCGGGAATCGATAGATATGAGTCTGATGCGGCAAAATAGGAGCCGTTGTCAGATACGGTACTCCATCCTGCTCGTTCGGCAAAATAACTCCATGCCAGTGAATAGAGGTCTCGACGTCCATTGTATTATGCACATAGATCTCGGCAGTGTCCCCTTTGGTGAACGTGAGGGTCGGGCCGGGAATACTTCCATTGATACTAATCGCATCGGCCGAGCTGTTATCATAATGCACGGTCGTATCAGCAATATAGAGATCGTACCGCACTACTGTTCCTTTGCCAAGGGCTTGAAGAAATGGCAGCAGTACCAAAATCACTATCATACTACTCTTATTCATTGAAGCAGCCGGTATTAGTGAAGCGTCGTTTTAAGGGTATCGCTCGTTGACCCGCACGACGACATTTGCCTGCCATAATAGGGATTAGCAATCTCGGGCACATCGCTCAACCAATAGCTATCGGCCATTGGGCAGTATTGATAAAAGAGATCGATCGCAGCTATGTTGGAATGCTTCAGCATATTGTACAGATACACCGAAAGTTCTGAAAAGGCTTTACGCTCGGCGACAAGAGACGTGCTTTTAGAAATGGCCGTTGCCTCTTTGCTTATACCAGCGGCATACTTGTTCCAAGCCGATCTCGCCTGTTCAGGTAACGAATCGGTTGAAATAGCACGAGCATTTGAAAGAAACTCCTTTGCATAGAGGCGGGCACTATCGGGACGGTCGATAGCCAGAGAGCGCTCGATATGGAAATATGAGGATAGCAAAGGCTCGAGCATGTGGCCTGAATTATTATTCTGGGAATAGGAAGCCGGTACCATGGCGAACATCGCAGCAAGCGCCAGCATGGCTAAAAAAATATTCTGTTTCATATTATTCTATTACTGTACGTTGGGATATGGTAGTACCGATCGTAGCGGCAATACCTTGATGTTAAAGCGAGGCGATCTTACTCAACAGCAAAGATACACACCGCACCCTGATGCTACTGGCATCAAGGCAATAGGAAGTAATAGAAAGGGAATTAGATCCGGAAGGTCGATAAGAGGATACACGTACCCACTGAAAGCCGGGGCGATGTATCGTACGCAGGAAGTTTAGCGAATTCTATTGATGCCAACCCGCATGGGGTTATGGCATCCGAAACTTCGGTTGAAAGGAGGGTTATGGGTAAGATAGGTGCCCGGTGAGCCGAGGGCCGTTCACTATCGGTCTTTACCGCTTTATGTTCGACAGTCGGTTTGCAGCAGGCTTTGCCGGCCTTTTTTGAACTGCTTTCTTTTGTAACACACGATGGGCAGCTAAGTGAGGCCGGGGCTTTTTCTTTCTGGCAGGCAAAGAGTACCGTCGTATAACCTACCGACGAAAATAGCAGGCAGGGTATCAGGAATAATGATACAAACCGACGAATACTCTTCAACATGATTCTTATACCGTTACAATAAGAAGAAGGTTTCGGCTATTAGTAATGGTAACGGCCCGGAAAGCCTTATCAGAATTATTTTAATAATACTTCGTTAATAATTACCGCTTGAATGCCTATTGCTATCGAGCTGTTTCCACCCGCTAACTCTTTCAAACTATCTATCCGGCTATGAACCGATCTTTTCCCCTCGCGCTGTTTTTGGTTGTGTTGTACTCGACTGTCTCGTTGCTTCATGCCCAGGATACCTGCCGGTCGATCTATTTAAAGAATCCTCATGGGGCCGCGATGAACATTGAAAAAGTCTGGATCCTCGATTCCGTCAATTTCACTGTTGAATCCCTTCGTCCGTTGCCCTATTATATTACCGATACCGGTACGGTCGATTTCAAGGTGTGCATTCTGCCACGCGACGGAATAAAGCGCACAACGCAGGTACGTTATCTCAATACCCACGGCACTTCATCATATTCCATAACGATGACGCCGCCGGCGACCGAATCAGTAAAAACAGAACCCCAGCTTCCGTCGCTCATTGCCTTTCCGAACCCGGCCTCTACGTCAGTCGAATTGCTATTAGCCGGTTCGGTTTCTGCATTGAAGGTGGAATGCCTTGCACTCGATGGCACTTCATTCCATATTCCCTTTACCTCTGTAGGGAAAAGGGTTACTCTACAAACAACCCTCCTCGCTTCCGGCAGCTACACGATCATTGTTAAAGATGGGGAGCGACCGATCGGTATGAGTCAGATCGTTATCACTCATTAATACGCTCTGCGATAATGAACCGGCGCTCGTTTCTTAAAGGCATTGGACTTGCTGCAGCCTACTCTCAGTTGCCAACACTGCTTAACGCGTGCAGCAGCGAAACGACGACCAGCCCGCCACAGCGTATCATGCAGCCGCTACGAACCCCTGCCGAGCTTTCCAGTTCAGGTTCGTTAATGGCTGCTTCCGGTCGGACCGATCTTTGGCCGGATATTTCATCGAATGCAATACTCATCAATGGCACATTCCTCGGACCGACAATTCGCATTGCCAAAGGCGCCTCATTAAATATTCAATTCACCAATCAACTTTCGGAAGATTCGAATATCCACTGGCATGGGCTAAGCGCCCCCGCTGCTATGGATGGCCATCCTGCCGATGCGGTCAAACCCGGAGCCTCGTTCAATTACAATTTTCCTATTCTCGATCGCGCTGCTACCTATTGGTATCATGCTCATCCGGATAGAGCGACAGCAAAGCAGGCCTACCTTGGCCTTGCCGGTGTATTTATCGTTACCGATGCCGAAGAACAGGCTCTTGGCCTGCCTTCCGGTGCGCAGGATGTTGCGCTGGTGCTACAGGACAAACGCCTATCAGCCAGCGGCGAGATGATCTATGCACCAAGCGAGGATGATTACTTAAGTGGCGTTCTCGGCGATGTTGTGCTCGTTAACGGCACACCGAACAGCTACCTGGAAGTTGAGAAGACGCTCTATCGCCTGCGTTTTGTCAATGCTTCGAATGCCCGGCTCTATAATGTTGCTTTTAATGATGGCCGATCATTCAGCATCATCGCTACCGATGGTGGGTTGATCGAAAAGCCGGTTGCCGCCTTCTCCTTCTATATCTCCCCCGGTGAGCGTGTAGAAATACTCGTAGATTTTTCCAACGATGCCATCGGCTCGACGCTCAAGCTCAAGAGCCTTCCGTTTCCCTTCGGTACTTCGCATAATGACCCCGCTCATCCGCAGGGAATGGAATTAGAACTGACCGAGATCAGAGTTACCAAGACAAGCACAAAAACGGCGACCATCCCTTCTTCACTTAGTTCGATAAGCAAACTTTCCGAAGCCAGCGCCGTGCGGACCCGGCATTTTACCTTGACGATGGATCATTCCCGTACCTATGGCAAGCATCTCATCGATGGCAAAGTCTTTGAGATGGGGCGCATCGACTACCAGATCCCGTTCAACGATATTGAGGTATGGGAATTCGAGAATCAAGGCGAATCGATCCATGGAATGCATGTGCATGGCACGCAATTTCAGGTGCTCGAACGCCTCTTCGGCGATTGGCAGCTTCAAACCACCGATCAGGGTTGGAAAGATACCGTCTATATCGGCCCGAATGAAACCGTTAGGGTTATCATCCGCTTTAGCGCCTATAAAGGAATATACCTCTTACACTGTCATAACCTCGAACATGAGGATGACGGCATGATGGTTAACCTTGAGGTTGTCTGATAATAGCTATTTTCAAAAGAACCATTTACTATTTTTAGAGTTACCGTTACTGATTATCTATTCTAATCATTATGAAACGCATCGCTTCTCTTCTTTCCGCTCTGGCAGCGCTATTGCTTGCAGCCAGTTCTTTCGCTCAGGCCCCTACTGCGGCCGTTGATTTTACGGTTACCGATTGCAGTAACGTCGAGCATCACTTATACCCTCTCTTGGATAAGGGCGATGTCGTGATCATGGAATTTGTCATGGGCTGTACCCCTTGTGTTTTGGGGCGCGCCGCATTGGGGTCTATGCAAAGTCAGTTTGAGGCAGTGACTCCGGGCCGTGTACACCTGTTCACCTTCGGCTCTTCTTCCGGAGCCGATTGTAATTATATGCAGACCTGGATGGATGATAATATGTTCAGTGGAATGGTCTGCGCCGGAGATGATTCGCTCATTGCTCACTACGGAGCAAAAGACGGCATGCCGACGATCTGTGTAGTCTCAGGCCCGTTGCATAATGTCATTTACTGGAAGAAGGGATTTTCCAAGAAAGATACTACCGCGATCGAGAATGCTATTCTGAGTGCCCTGACAGAGCTATCGGTTTCGAGCGAATCCCCTACATCACAGCTACAGATATTCCCTAACCCGGCAAGCGGCGCCGTCAAGATCGCTTCAGCTACCGGAGCAGAAGGCGAAGCCCTCGTTTCCATCTATAATGAGCTTGGTACACTCGTTAAAACTATAAACTATGCAATCGGCGCCACTCCTTCGGTGATCGATAATAGCGATCTCAGCGCCGGCAGCTACCTCTTTAAGGTTACATTCAATGGCACGACCGAAACCCACCGTGTGGTGATCGGGAAGTAACTTACTTAGCAAATATCTTTTTATGAACAAAGCCGGCTCAGAGCCGGCTTTTTTATTTATTGTATAGGGCTATTTTTCTCCCCCCAAATCCCCACCCGATTTATTAAAAAAACCGAAACAAAAATGGTAAAAAAAAGCGTTTAGTGAGGCTATAAATCTTACGCTATATCGTTTCGGTATTTTTCGATAATCTTATAGTAAAAAGGACGTAATATGAGCTCATTACAGCAGGTTATTCGGATGGTCAGGCCGGCACAGGCACAGCCGGTTCTCAGCCGCGAGGCGACCCGGTATTTCCTGGTTTGGTTCTCCGCTCTTACGTTCGTCCTCTATGGCGGCGGCTCCTGGGCTCTTAGCACCTATGCCGATCATGCCTTTAGCCTTGCCTGCTACGTCGGTATGGGCCTCTGCACCGTAACGAGCATCGTCAGCTTCCTGCTTGTCGAGTGGTCGATGGATAAGCCGAACGATCTCTTCCTCGGTATCGCCTTCGGTTCTATCTTTGTCAGAATCTTTACCCTGCTCTTCGCTTTTGCTTTTGGGCAGTTCCTGTTGAAACTTTCGGTGTTCGGTATGGTAACCGGAATGTTTGTAACCTATTTTTCTTATCTGATTGTTGAGTTAGCGTACATTCACAAGAAGCAATTAGACCGCGGACAATGAAATACGCCCTCGTCGTTCTATCGCTCGTTGCCGTCCTGTTATACGGAGGCCGTGTAGCGGCAGACGAAGCTAAACCAGAGCCCCCTGCTACGGAAACACACAATACCCCTGCCACTGGGGAAGCATCTGCCACGTCCGAACCTAAAGCCGAAGGCGAGCATGCTGAAAAAGAAATGACCGAAGAAGAGCACGAAGCCGATATCTTCACCAACGGCAAACCGGACGCTCAAAAGATCTTCGGTCTCGTCCTCGAGCACTTACACGATACCTACGAACTCCATTTCTTCTCGGCTAAGGTCCCGCTGCCGATCATGTTCGTGGATTCGCATGGCTTCCATTTCTTTGCCAGCCTCGATGCCCTCGAACACTCCGGCGAATACAAGGTAAAAGGAATGCACGAACTGGAAGAAGAGACCAAAAAGGCTCAATTCTTCAAGGTTTCGCCCTTTAAGCGCATCGATAACGCCCCGATGGGTACCTTCTGGGATTTCTCCATCACGGCCAACGTCTTTTTTATGATCCTCGCCTCGGTACTCGTCCTTCTGCTTGCCATGAAGGCCGGTTCGATGGCCAAGAAGAATGTCGTTCCGAAAGGCTCGCAGAACCTCGTCGAGCTTATGGTCGTCTATGTTCGCGATGAGATCATTGCTCCGAACATCGAAGGCTCCTGGGCCAATAAAACCCTCCCCTACTTCCTGACGATCTTTATTTTCATCTTCATGATGAACCTCCTCGGTCTCGTACCGCTGACGAAGACCCCGACGGGCGCTATTGCCGTTACGATGGCGCTGGCTCTGTGCACATTCGTCGTCACCCAGATCGCCGGTATTCGCGCTATGGGCATTGGCGAGTACCTCAAGCACTTCACGGGCGGCATGCTCGATATGGATCTTCCGATCTTCATGAAGGCCGTGCTTATCCTTATTATGACGCCGATCGAAATCATCGGTCTCTTCACTAAGCCGTTCGCACTTATGGTTCGTCTGTTCGCTAATATGACGGCCGGCCATATCGTTATCGGTGCACTTATCGGTTTGGCGATCCTCTTCCAATCGGTTGTTGTCGGAGCGACGGTCAGCGTACCCTTCGCGCTCTTTATTTACTTACTTGAATTGTTAGTAGCATTCATTCAGGCGTATGTGTTTACTACCCTCTCGGCGGTATTCGTCGGCATGATGGCCCACGAGCATCACCATGAGGGCGAGCACCACGAAGCTGAAGCGGCTTCGGCCCACTAAGTATCGCGCTACTTCCCCGAGGGCGCCCCTATGGGCGGCGGGAGCAATAGAGCAAGTGTAATTGTTAACTGTTTTTAGTATTAACCGTAATTTATAGAGAAGGAAAAAGTATCATGACCCCATCCGCATTCGCGTATTTGGCAGCAGGACTTGGCGCAGCACTCGCCGTTGTTGGTGCAGGCCTTGGTATCGGTAAACTCGCTACGGCAGCTTTAGAAGCTTCTGGCCGTCAGCCTGAGATCGCCGGCGGTATCCGTACCACGATGATCATCGCCGCTGCTCTTATCGAAGGCGTAACGCTCTTCGCGCTCGTTATCTGTATCATTCTCGCAGGTAAGTAAGCCGCGCTTCGATTTCCCGGTTGTAGGTACGATCGTTAGCTGTCAGGATTACTTACCAGGCAGCTAACGATTCTTCGTTCTACAGCAAGCCCTCACGGCCCAGTTCTTAATACCCCTTAACGCTCGTACGATCATGCTCGAGATCAATCCCGGACTTTCGATTTGGACGTTTATCATCTTCGGTGTACTGCTCCTGTTGCTGAGTAAGGTTGCTTGGAAGCCTATCCTCGCATCGCTTCGCAACCGCGAACAGGCGATCGCCGATTCCCTTTCGAAGGCCGAGCAGGCCCGCTCCGAAGCCGAACGCCTTATTGCCGAGACCGAGCGCAAGCGGAAAGAGCATGAAGCCGATCTTCAGCGCCAGCTTCGCGAAGGCAAGGAATATGCCGAGAAGATGCGCGCCGATCTTACCGCCAAAGCACAGGAAGATGCCCGCAAGATGCTCGAACAGGCAAAAGCCCAGATCGAGCGCGATACCGCCATCGCTCTTGCCCAGCTTCGTAACGAAGCCGCCGATCTTGCTATTGCCGCTGCCGGTAAGCTGATCGACGAATCCATGAATGACGACAAGCATCGCAAAGTCGTCGAGAAATTTATTGCCGAACTGCCGACCCAACCTAATTAAGCCCGACGCATGAATAGTCGTATTGCTCAACGGTATGCGCTGGCCCTGATGGGTATCGGCAAAACCAAAGGGACGGTCGCTGCCTTCGCTTCCGATATGAAAGTGATCGAAGAAGCGCTTCACGGATCGGCCGAACTCCGCTCGATGCTGCACTCCCCTGTTATCCGCCCCGATATTAAACGCAAAGTCCTCACCGAGCTCTTCAAGAGCCATGTCGGCTCCGATACTCTGCATTTTATGGATTTGCTGGTAAAGAAAGGCCGCGGTCAGGTCTTGGCCGATGTTGCCATTGAATTCCAGCGCCTGCTCGATGCCGATAATAATACGGTTACCGCCGAGATCACGAGCGCGACCGAGCTTAGCGATAGCGCCAAGCAGACGCTCATACAGAAATTGCAGGAGTATGTGAAGATGACGATCCGCCCAAGCTTCCGCATCGATAGCTCGCTTCGCGGCGGTTTCGTTGCAAAGGTCGGCGATACGCTGATCGATGCGAGCTTACAGCATCAGCTCGATAATTTGCGCGAGGAGTGGAAACGCTCCGCGCTCATGAGGTCCAATTGAGGTTACGCGGCCGCAAGCGCGCTTGGCGCGGTCTTGCTGTGGTTGGGTTAGCCGCCGCACTAACCCTTTCGGCTGTTACTTCCGGTGCCCAAGCGCAAAAGAAGAAGCCGAAGAAAAAGAAAAAAGGATCGAGTCTGAAGATCGATTCGGCCATGAACTTCATGCCGACGCGGTCTTTTGCCAAGGGCACGGTCGGAAGTTATTTCTTCCCCAATCGCCTTGGCGCCGGGTGGACGCTGCGGACCGTCAGGACAATACTGAGCGATTCCGGAAAAGTCCTTAAGGCCGATACGATATACTACCATCAGGTAGTAACCGATACGGCTCATTTCTCTTTACAGCGGTTACCACTAACCGTTCTAAGGGATGAGACCTACGGCCCTGCCAAAGCAGATACGACCCTTGCCGAATCGTTTTTCTATGTGGACGATTCGCTGGCCATGACGGTGTTCAATAATTCGATCACCCAGCGCCAGAACCGGATCTTTCTCGTTTCGCCGCTTGAGATCGGCAACCATTGGCACGATACCTACGACGATACCAATATCACGGTGATCGTCGGCAAAGTAGATTCGCTCATTACGCCAGTTGGCCGCTTCGATAGTGTGATCGTAACGCTTTCGAGAAAAGAGTATTCGGATTTTAGAAAGTTTTTTGCTCCCGGATATGGGATAGTAAAATCGATCTTCCGCTCTCCGGGTCCGAAAGGACACGGGCTCTTCATTATCACGACGGATATGATCGAATGCACCATTCCCGGCGAGCCGAAGGAATCATTAAAAACCAAGGAATAACGCAATGTCTGCAGTACGCCCCGATGAAGTAAGCGCCATTTTGCGCCAGCAACTGACCGGATTCGAAAAAGAGATCGATGTCTATGATGTCGGTACTGTTCTTCAGGTCGGCGACGGTGTCGCCCGTGTCTATGGCCTTTCGAAGGTTATGGCCGGTGAGCTGATCGAATTCCCGAACAACGTCTATGGCATGGCCTTAAACCTTGAAGAAGATAACGTCGGCGCCGTACTCTTCGGCGATGAGACGCTCATCAAGGAAGGCGATATCGTAAAGCGCACGGGTCGTGTAGCTTCGATGCCGGTATCGGATGCAATGCTTGGCCGCGTTATCAATCCGCTCGGTGTGCCGATCGATGGCGGTGCTCCGATCCAGACCGATAAGTTTTTACCGATCGAGCGCAAGGCTCTCGGCGTTATGCAGCGCTCCCCAGTTAACCAGCCGCTCCAGACCGGTATCAAAGCCGTCGATGGTATGATCCCGATCGGCCGCGGACAGCGCGAGCTTATCATCGGTGACCGTCAGACCGGTAAAACAGCTGTCGCTCTCGATACGATTATTAATCAAAAATACACCCATAGCGAAGCTGCAAAGGCACAAGGTGTTGCCCCGGTATTCTGTATCTATGTTGCTATCGGCCAGAAGGCTTCTACGGTTGCACTCGTTAAGGCAAAGCTCGAAGAGCACGGTGCTATGGAGTACACGACGATCATCGTCGCAACGGCTTCCGATCCGGCTCCGCTGCAGTTTATTGCTCCCTATTCCGGTGCAACGCTCGGTGAGCACTTCCGCGATACCAGCCGCCATGCTCTCGTGGTGTATGATGACCTTTCCAAGCAAGCCGCGGCCTACCGCGAGCTTTCCCTCCTGCTTCGCCGCCCACCGGGACGCGAGGCCTATCCCGGAGACGTATTCTATCTCCATAGCCGCTTGCTCGAGCGCGCTTCCAAGCTTTCGGCCGATCTCGGCGGTGGTTCGCTCACGGCATTGCCGGTGATCGAAACGCAGGCCGGTGACGTATCGGCTTACATCCCGACGAACGTGATCTCGATCACCGACGGACAGATCTATCTCGAACCCAATCTTTTTAATGCTGGTGTGCGTCCTGCTATCAACGTCGGTATCTCGGTATCGCGCGTCGGTGGTAACGCTCAGATCAAGGCTATGAAGAAGGTTGCCGGTACGCTCCGTCTTGACCTTGCCCAGTATCGCGAACTCGAAGCCTTTGCAAAGTTCGGCTCCGATCTCGATAAGGCGACCCAGCAGCAGCTTCGCCGCGGTCAGCGCCTGGTAGAACTGCTCAAGCAGGGGCAGTATGTCCCGATGCCGGTCGAAGAGCAGGTAGCAGTTATCTATGCCGGTACCAATGGCTATCTTGATGATGTGGCTATCGAAAACGTCCGCCGCTTCGAAAAAGAATTTATCGAATACATGCGCTTGCGCCATGCAAACGTATTGAAGATGATCGCCGACGTAAAGGAGCTCAGCACCGACGTCGTCGATGGCCTTAAGGCCGCGTTGAACAGCTTCAAGCAGCAGTTCAAATAAGATAGTTTTCAAGAAGAGCAGGGTTATCAGCCATGACGACCCCGCTCAAAGAGAATGCAACTTGCAGTGAACAATAGGGTTATATTACTGAATGAACCCTTTTTGATCACCCCCGAATGACGTTCAAGATCATTGGCGCAAGCTGCAGTATTGTTCTTTGTCAATTGCTTGCAGTACTGGCGTACGGTCAGACCGATACAACGCTGGTCTTTACGAAGACCGGCAGCGAGTTAAACGCCGGGAATCCGGAATTGAAGAAGCCGCATTTGAGCGGTATTATTTCCGCCTCACTCGGAGCGTTTAACGGTCACCGCAGCGATGGAAGCATTGCTTCCTTTCTGCAGCCGAGCGTCGGGTTCGATTTTCTTGCCGAACCCGGGGACTTTGTCCATCTTCTGCTTGGCGGCCGCCTCGGTATTTCCAATCCGCTGACGACCGAAGCCTTGTTCGGCTTTCGCCAAACGATCGCTTCGAATACCGACCACTCCACTTATTCCTTCGGCGATCTTGCGCTGATCTTCTTCGACGATGCCAAGAATACCGAAGCGCTCAAGACGGGCGTTCGGCTCGGATTTGGTATCCGTTCCGACGGCCCGGTAAACATGGAGTACAAACTTGCGGGTGAATTTCGCGGCACCGGCATTTCCGCTATCGATAGCACGTCCCATGCTCAATGGTGGGTGGGCTTAGAAGTCGGGGTTGCTTTCTCGCTTGTCAGCGCTCCACAGCGGCTGACCCGTAAAGATTCGATCAGGGCAGAGATACTCTACATCGCTTCTTCCGAAGAGCTTGATGAGTTTGACGCCCTTACTTCCACCGCTAAAGTAGATGAATGGCTTGCCCATTTCTGGAAGCGACGTGATGTAACGCCGGATACAAGAGTAAACGAAGCGGAGATCGAATTCTACCGGCGGGCCAAAATGGCGAATGAGCGATTCTCGCAACCCAGACGCCTCGGAGTAAAGACCGATCCGGGAAGAGTATTGATGATCTACGGGCAACCGGATTATCTTGAAACCGGCAGCTCCGATTATGGCGGCCAGAACTTATACACGATGTGGATCTACCGCAATCGTATCAGTTCGCAGCCCACGGCGGTATTCTTATTCAGAAACCACTTCCGTGAAGAGCCGAAGCAAATTTATTCGAATGTGCCGGGCGAGCTTTCCGAAGGTATCCCGGATGATATTCCTAAGATCATGCTTCACTGGGTACAATAACTGCAACGCATCTGACGTTTCGAGAAAAGTTTTAGAGAACGAACCGATGGCAACACTACGTGAGATCAGACGCCGGATCACCGGCATCAAAGCCACAGCGAAGATCACCCAGGCCATGAAGATGGTCGCGGCCGCAAAGCTGCGCCGTGCTCAGGACCTGATGATCGCCGCCCGTCCGTATTCCCGCGCCCTCGACGGCTTGTTGAAAGACCTGCTCTCGAATGCCGGCGATGAGATCGTAAAATCTCCGGTGCTCTTCGGTCGTACCCAGGGCCGCGCCCAGGAAGCCGATAGCGATAACGTCCTGATGATCATCGTCTCGAGCGATCGCGGTTCTGCCGGCGCGTTCAATGCCAATATTTTCCGCTTTGCCGAGAATCGTATGCGCGAGCTTTATGGCAAGCATCTCGAATCCGGCCGTCTCGGTATCATCACCGTAGGCCGCCGAGGCAGTGAATATTTTGCCAAGCGCAATTATAAGATCGTCGAATCGCACATCGGTATCTTTAATAAGCTCGATTTTTCAACGGCCCAGCAGCTCGTCGCGAAAGTCACCGAGCTTTTCAATAATGCCGAGTATGATACGATCGAAGTCGTCTATAACGAGTTTAAGTCGGTTATTGCCCAGCGTCAGGTCGCAGAGCGCCTGCTTCCGGTGCTCGATCGCGAACAGCTTGTTGCTACCCAGCACAGCCGCGCGAGCTTCGAATATATTTACGAGCCCGATCCTTCGGAAATTCTCGATGTGCTCGTACCGCGCCATCTTGAAACGCAGGTATGGAAATCGCTCATCGAATCCAATGCCGCCGAGCAGGGCGCCCGTATGACCGCGATGGATTCGGCAACGAAGAACGCCAAAGATCTTATCTCGACTCTGCAGCTTTCCTATAATAAAGCCCGCCAGGCCGCGATCACGAAGGAAATCCTCGAGATCGTTGGTGGTGCCGAAGCGCTTTCGCAGGCAGAGTAATCAGTATTTTAGTACAGGAAAAGGCGGGCATTGTCCCGCCTTTTTTATTTTCCCGTAGTAAGTTTGTAGTTCATGCAAGAAGCACTGCACAACATAGAAACCCGTATTGCCTCCGCCTGCCGCCGTAGCGGGCGCCAGCGTTCGGAGGTAACACTTATCGCTGTTACCAAAACACATGCTGTAGAGACACTGCGTAAAGCCTATGACCTCGGCTTACGCGATTTCGGTGAGAACCGGGTGCAGGAGCTTCTTTCTAAAATTGAATTCCTTCCTTCCGATATTCGCTGGCATCTTATCGGCCAGCTCCAATCTAACAAAGCAAAATATATCGCACCGTTTATTCATCTGGTGCATTCGATCGATTCCCTTTCTACCGCCACCGAGCTTTCAAAACGAGCCGTTCAACATGGCCGCACGATCGATATTCTTATCGAAGTAAATGTAGCGGACGAAGAGACGAAATCAGGCATCTCTCCTTCCGAACTACCTCAGTTTTTATCTGAGATAAGATCAAGCTGCCCAGCACTCAGAGTGACTGGCTTAATGACGGTAGCTCCACACGTTGAGGATTCCGAAGAAGTACGCCCTTATTTCAAAGCACTAAAGCAACTTGCCGATGAGTATGAATTAAAAGAATTATCAATTGGAATGTCCAATGATTTCGAAGTGGCGATTGAAGAAGGCGCAACGATGGTGAGGATCGGAAGCGCACTTTTTGGTGAGCGGGGATAAGCACCCCTCTTCATTTCTTTACTAAACCTGCTATTCCGATAAAAGGTCAGGGGTATTACGTATAATACCTACGGAAAGTAGGTAGGAGTTTTCGTTAAATTCTGATAAATTGCGCCTATGAATATTTATGGAATAATATGAAAAAGATAATAGGAAGCAATATTCTTTTTTATCGCTCCAGATTAGGATGGTCTCAGGAGAAACTTGCCATACGGTCCAGGCTGAGCGTGAATTTTGTTTCGGCCTTAGAACGAGGTACCGTAAATATTAGCGTAGGTAATTTAGAAAAAATTGCCCACGCTCTAAAAATTGACCTTCACCTTCTTTTTATACCGAAAGAGAATCAATAATTAGACATTTTAAGACGATGCGTAAGACGGTTTGTGAGGACATCACGGGATTCCTCACCTACAAGGCGCATTCGAAATAAGAGGATTATTCAAGAGCTCCGTTAGGAGCGGTATATACATAGCCCCGTGCGTAAGCGCGGGGTT
>CAYOJJ010000012.1:0-112049 GCA_964404255.1 uncultured Alphaproteobacteria bacterium
ATATGGTAGCGAACGCCAGGAAGATCTTTTACACGACCGCCACGGATCATGACGAACGAGTGCTCCTGAATTTTATGGCCTTCGCCCGGGATATAGGCGGTGACTTCGATGCCGCTCGTGAGTTTTACACGGGCTACTTTACGCAAAGCGGAATTTGGCTTTTTCGGAGTAGTTGTATAAACACGGGTGCATACCCCACGACGTTGCGGGGAATTTTTCAAAGCTGGTGACTTACTTTTGAATACCAGCTCTTCGCGACCAAGTCGCACTAATTGGTTAATTGTTGGCATCGAGTAAAATGCGTTATCTTTTTGATCAAAAAATTCTTAGCGGGGTGTAAACGGCGGGTAGCTTATAATGGTTCAAAAAAAGCCTCTTTTATCCACCAAAAGATCAAGCTTGTTATTAAATAGTTATTTTTCAATCAAATACAGACTATCTTTCAAAAATAAATGTTAAGACAACTATCCATAATTTATTTCATTTTAAGCCATTGAGATGAAATCCTTTTCTGGCATAAATTTTGTATTTAGGGGTAGCAATCACTATGAAGTAACGTAATTTTGCATGGTGAGTGCCAATTTAGCAAGAGTTTTTCACAAAACCATACTGCCACATATGAAAAAATTCATCCTCGCATTGCTGCTGCTCACCACAACAGCAATGATCCCAGAGCTGGGCAAGGCACAGAGCACAGCAGGGAGAATCTCATTTGGTTTCGATGCCGAAGGAAATAAACTCTACGGTAATTTCCGGGATAATCAGTTCTTCTTCTCCGGAGACCTGTTTTTACGATGGAATATTCTCGATTGGCTTTCATTACATGTTGCCTATAATGGCGGGCAAATGAGAATGAAAGTCAATGACGATAACCTTCGAAATTATCCATACTATTTCGGAAGTCTTACCCAACCGTATTATTATGAACCTGGCACGACCAGCCCGCCGGCAACTAATGCCATTCCCCGCGAGGATAAGAATAAAATTCGTCATGGTGGGTTCCAGATCATGCCGAGTATCAACCTTTTCCCTCTGCAAACATTCGTCCCGTACGTGATGGGTGGTATCGAGATATTTAATTTCGAGGCCAGAACACTCGATCAGGACCGGGCACTTCCCTATCAAAGTGCGGTGGGTTATTCGAAAAATACTATTGGGTTTGTCTTTGGGTTAGGATACGAATTATACATTTCCGATAATCTGGTATTTAATGGAAAAGGATTATTTCACATTCCTAATACTGATTTTCTTGATGATTTTTCGCAGCAGGCCTACGATGAATTCAGCAAACAAGCTACAACGCCTGGCTACGTAGCAAATCCATCTAAAGATGGAAATGGGTCAGATGCATTCCTCACCTTCGGTGTGGGTATGAGCTATTATATCTTTGGCGATCAGGATGTCGATAAAGACGGGCTGACCGATAAAGCCGAACGCGAGATCTATCATACCGATCCGAATAACCCGGATACTGACGGCGATGGTATTCCGGACGGACAGGAAGTAAAAAAGTATCATACCGACCCGACCAAAGCCGATACCGATGGTGATGGTATCAATGATTACGATGAAGTAAACAAGACTCATACCGATCCGGTAAATGCCGATTCAGACGGTGATGGCTTAAGTGATGGTCAGGAAGTTAAAGTATATAATACCGATCCCAATATCGCCGATTCTGACGGCGATGGCTTAAAGGATGGCGAAGAGGTCAATACCTATAAGACCGATCCGGCAAAGGTTGATACCGATGGAGACGGCCTCTCTGATGGAGATGAAGCAAAGAAATATTCCACCAATCCGACAAAGACCGATTCCGACGGCGATGGCTTAAACGACGGTGATGAAATTAATAAATATCAGACCGATCCGGCAAAGGCCGATACCGACGATGACGGCGTCAATGATGGCGCTGAAATCAGCCAGTACCATACCGACCCGAAGAACCCGGATTCCGATAAAGATGGCTTGAAAGATGGCGATGAAGTAAATAAATACTTTACCGATCCGATGAAAGCCGATACTGATGACGACGGTTTGAACGATGGCGAAGAAGTAAATCAGTATCATTCCGATCCGAAAAAAGCGGATACCGATGGCGATGGTCTTAGCGATGCTGCTGAAGTCAATCAGTACCATACCGATCCGGCAAAAGCCGATACCGATGGTGACGGATTAACCGATGGTGAAGAAGCCAGCAATTACCATACCGATCCATTAAAAGCCGATACGGATTCCGATGGATTAACCGATGGTGAAGAAGTGAAAACATTCCATAGCGATCCGATGAAGCCGGATACTGATGGTGATGGCTTAACCGATGGCGATGAAGTCAAGACCTATAAGACCGATCCGACGAAGAAAGATACCGATAATGATGGTCTTAGTGATTTTGACGAAGTCCAGCGTACGAAAACTAATCCTCTCAATCCGGATTCGGATGGCGATGGATTCAAGGATGGCGTCGATAAGTGCCCGTTAATCGCTGGCGTTGCTCCGGATGGCTGCCCACCGAAACCGCCGGTCAATACGGTGACCAACTTCCCGGGTATCATCTTTATCGTCAATACGGATAAATTCGATCTTCGTGAGCCAGGTACTCTCGAAAACCTGTATAAGATCAAAGCACTCGTCGAACAGTGCGATAATCTAAAGGTTGAGATCGAAGGACATGCTTCGAGCGAAGGGAAAGCAGACCGTAACCAGGAACTCTCTGATATGCGTGCCGCTGCAGTAAAGCAATGGCTCATCGATCAGGGAGTCAATCCGAACCACATTTCCAAAACTATTGGATATGGTTCTTCAAAGCCGGTAATTCCGGAGCCGAAGCAGGGTAAGAAGGTAACGGCAGCGATGGTTGAAAAAGCGAGAGCCCAGAACCGCCGCATTGCAGTTCGAGTGGTAGAAACCTGTAAATAAGCCAGAGGGCTAAACGCAAAAAAGGCGGCTGAAGAAATTCAGCCGCCTTTTTTATTACTACACTTTTACATTAGTTCTGCGACGATGATTTGGTTTTACCGCTTATGGTTACCCCTGCCTTAACCATATAAAAAAGACCAAGTAAGGTGATAGCAAGATAATTGACGGCATGAGTAATAGTTGCAAAAGCAACGGCGGCCGGTAAAGAGATTGCGAAAAAACTATTTAATGCCCGGCTGATAAAATAGTGGTACGTACCGGTACCGCCGGGAGTAGGTATCGTAATAGAAACTCCGGTTAATGCAAGCAATGCTATTGCTCCGGTTATACCGATGTTCTCTATTGCGGAACCCGGAAAGACAAATATTCCTGCAAAGGTTGAAAGGGTATAAAAAAACCAAACGGCTATCGTGCCGATAATAATGGGAAGAATAGTATCTTTTGATAATCCATATAATCCCGTAGTGAAGGTTTCAAATGCCTTAACCAGAACATTGGCTATCTTCTGGGGAAATATTTTTTTGATGAGTGCAAGAAGCAGCTCACCTACTTTACGATTACTGAGGACGATAACAAATACCGTCAGGCCAATAGCGACGAATACAAGTACCGGAAGTGTTATTCGAGCAAGATCGGGAAAAGCATGTTCAAATTCTACTCGAAAAATAAAGAGCGATGCCACTAAGATCGATCCTAAGGCAACGACATCTAAAATACGCTCTAATACGATTGTTGCCAGTGCGGCAGTGAACGGCACGTGCTCGGAATTGGCTATCATTGCCGGACGCACCAACTCCCCTGCCCTTGGAATTATATTATTCATTCCATAACCACCTACAACAGCCTTAAAGGAATTATATGTATTTATCTGGGGCTTTACCGGACGTAATAAAAACTGCCATCGCCAGGCACGGCAATAATGAGCTATAAGTTGAAGGGCGACAATGGCAACTAAGGCTAAGGGGTTAGCCTGTTTCACATATTCCCATAATTGATCAAGGTCCTGGCCATGAAATGCAAGATACAAGGCTCCTATAGTGAGAACAGCAGCCACCCCATATTTTATCGCAGATTTCATGTAGTTAGATGCTATTGAACACCATTTGAACTGGGCACCCCTAACTCTGATAAAGCATGTTGGGCGGCATTCTGTTCTGCCTCTTTCTTCGAATGGCCTTGTCCAGCCCCGCGAACAATACCTCCGACCAATACTTCGACTGAGAACGTACGGGCATGATTAGGACCTTCTTCACCCACTGTCACATAGCGCGGCACACCGAATTTCTGCGACTGGGAATATTCCAATAGCATGGACTTATAATTCGTATCGGCCAGCATTAGCTCATCGCGGCGGGTATGAGTAATGATTTGCCGGTAAATAAAATCTCTGGCAGCATCCATTCCCCCATCGAGATAGATCGCAGCGATCAATGCTTCATAAGCATCGGCGAGGATCGTCTGAGATCCGCGCTCAAGCGAATGTTTTGCCGAGGTGGATAAGAGAATAAACTGTTCAAGACCAATATCGTTGGCATGTTTTGCGAGCGAGGCACCCGAGACAAGCCGTGAGCGTAACTTTGTTAATTCGCCTTCAGGAAGATTCTGAAATTCCCGGTACAGATATTCTCCGATAATAAGATCGAGGACAGCATCTCCCAAAAATTCCAGACGCTCGTTCGAAAGCATATCCGGCTCCTGAACGAATTGTAGATACGACCGATGAGTGAGTGCCTGTAAAAAATATAACCGGTATTTTATGACATAGCCGATCCGGCGCTCCAGTTCATTAAAATCCTGACCCGATAGGCCGCCTCGTGCAACACCGGTTACCGGTGGTGGTGGTGGAACATATTCCGGTATGGTAACGGAAGGTTTACGAAGGAATTGAGGAAGAGATTGTAAACGCTTTTCCCGTCTGGCCGCTCCTATTTCTCTGTAATGAGAGATCCGCTCCTTCAAGCGGGTGAGCATCCCCTTGGCAGGCGGAGGATTTTCAGAGGGATATTCTATCGGTCGCGAAGCACTCGGATCCACTTATTCTTCAAATTTTTTGAAAGCAAGCGTTGCATTATGCCCGCCAAAACCAAATCCATTGCTAAGCGCGGCTCTGATCTGCATAGGACGTGCAACATTCGGAATATAATCAAGATCACACTGGGGATCGGGGTTATGGAGATTGATCGTCGGAGGAGCGACCTGGTTATGAATAGCAAGGACGCTGGCGATAGCTTCAACCGCACCTGCGGCACCAAGTAAATGACCGGTCATCGACTTTGTAGAATTCACAGCCAGTTTATAGGCATGGTCGCCGAACGTCGTTTTTAGCGCCTCGGTCTCGGCGATATCACCGAGTGGTGTCGAAGTACCGTGAACATTAATGTAATCGAAATCTTCTGGTAATAAACCCGAAGTAAACAACGCCATTTTCATTGCACGAACAGCGCCTTCTCCACCCGGAGCAGGTGCTGTAATGTGATGGGCATCTGCGGTAGCACCAAACCCGACAAGCTCGGCATATATCCTGGCACCGCGGCTCTTAGCATGTTCAAGATCTTCTAAAACCAATGTACCGGCACCTTCCCCGCAAACGAATCCATCGCGGGTACTATCGAACGGTCGGCTGGCAGAAGCAGGTTCATCGTTACGGGTCGAGAGCGCTTTCATGGCATTGAACCCACCGACACCCATCGGGCAGATACCAGCTTCAGTACCACCGGCGATCATCACGTCGGCAAGACCGCGTTGAATATACATCGTCGCATCGATCACCGAGTGATTACTGGTTGCGCAGGCGCTTGTCGTTGCATAGTTCGGACCTTTAAGGCCGAAACGCATCGAAATATAACCGGCGCAAATATCCGAAATGATCATCGGAATAAAGAACGGCGAGATGCGATGCGGGCCGCCGGTATCAAATACCGTTTGCTGCTGCTTTTGATAAGCCCACATTCCGCCAATGCCTGAACCATAGATCACCCCAAAGCGGTCTTTATTGACCGTCTCGAGATTGATCCCGCTATCGGCGATCGCCTGCACACTGGCAGCCATGCCAAATTGCGTGAAGAGGTCCATACGCTGGGAAAGCTTTTTATCGACGTATTGAATAACGTCGAAATCCTTTACTTCACAAGCGAACTTGGTATCGTAATCGGAAGCATCGAATCTGGTGATTGGCGCTCCACCGGAGCGGCCGTTCTTCAATCCGTCCCAATAAGAAGCGAGATCGTTACCGATGGGCGTAACAGCACCCATTCCGGTAATAACCACGCGGCGGTATTCGTAAGCCATAGACACTGAATACGGCGCACTCGCTTGTACACGAATGCGCCGTTCAATTTATGAAAGAAAAATTACTGTTTACCCGAGATATACGTTACGGCATCTCCAACCGTCTGGATTTTCTCGGCGTCCTCATCGGGGATCTGCATGCCGAATTCCTTTTCGAATTCCATAACCAATTCCACGGTATCGAGCGAATCGGCGCCGAGATCTTTCGTGAACGAAGCGGCGGTCGTTACCTGCGAGGCTTCGACACCAAGCTTTCCTACGATAATATCACGGACTTTCGATTCAATTGCTGCTACATCTGCCATAGTCTTATTAAGATAATAATTGGTGTAAAAAAATTTTGTTCTTACATCGCCATTCCACCATCGACTCTGATGGTTTCGCCGGTGATATAATCGGCGGCGCTCGAAGCAAGAAATACTGCCACCTGAGCTATATCCTCAGCCTTGCCGATACGCCTAAGCGGGACAAGATCGAGAATGGCTTTCTGTTGTGCTTCGTTCAGTTTGCCGGTCATATCGGTTTCGATATAGCCGGGGGCGATAACGTTGACCGTAATTCCCCGTGAGCCGACTTCCTTCGCTAACGATTTAGAAAAACCAATTACTCCGGCTTTTGAAGCGCAGTAATTGGTTTGCCCCGGGTTTCCGGTCAGACCTACAACACTGGAAATAGTGATTATCTTCCCTTTTTTTGCCGACATCATCGGACGGATGGCTGCCTTCGTGAGCAAAAAGACTCCCTTTAAATTTGTGTCAAGGACGGAATCCCAGTCCGATTCGCTCATCCTCATAAGCAAGGTATCTTTGGTGATACCCGCATTATTGACGAGCACGTCGATCTTACCGAATTGTTTTACGGTCTCATCGATCACTGCCACCGCCGCATCTGCCGAGGCAGCATCGGCTTTCATAGCAATAGCCTTTACGCCTTTGGCTTCGATCTCGGCTTTAACTTCTGCCGCCGCTGCCTCATTAGAAGCATAAGTAAATGCTATATCGGCACCGGCCGAAGCAAAAGCCAGCGCAATAGCCCTGCCAATTCCGCGGGAAGCTCCGGTTACCAGTACTGATTGCCCTTTGAAATCCGTCATTATTTCAATGAAATTTGTACTACTGAATTGGCCTTACGCTGTTCTTCAAAACGTTCGCGGTTCGCCCGATAATAGGCATCGAGCTTTGCATACTCCTCTTCACCAAGAAAATATTTCAGTTCTTCGGTCATCGATTCATAGACCGAATGGACGTACGTACCGGTGCCATTGGGTCCGCAATAGTTCAGATCGGTCGAATGGGAATCGTCATAGGTGATCGTGCCTTCAACCACGGTGACCGGGAAAAGGATACAATAAGCCGGTTTCCAATCCCAACGGTGCAAGCCATTTTCAGCCGCTGCAACCTGGATCGAACAAAAGTGTCGTTTATCGAGAAAGACACATCCCTCGGTAAAGCCGGATATTCCACCATCGCGATCGTGAACTTCGGTACCGGTAGCTCGGCCGCTTGGGAAATCGGTATCGTCAATCCATTCCCCATCAAACCAATGAGCCGGATCGGGATCTTGCGTATCATCCATTACAGCGATAATCTCAGATTTATGCTGAAGGATCCGCTCGTATTCTCCGGTATCAACATATACGCCGGAATGGCAGCAGCCTCCGCCGCACTTATCGATATCGCAATACTTGACAAACCCCTGCGTAAAGATCAACTCATCGACCTTCAATCCCTTAACGGTGATCGGAGCTAATCGCGATTCCGGTATTCCGTCGCGGGTCGAATCGAAGCCACCAATATCTTCGGTATGTATTTCGTTCATGTGGTACTTACGGTCTTTCTATTCCCGATACTGTTGCGTCGGAAATGATCCTGGAGATCAATCCCTGCAATACTTTCCCGGGGCCAACCTCTATAAATTCGGTAACTCCATCGGCAGACATGGTACGAATACTTTGCTCCCAAAGCACCGGCATCGTTAATTGCTCAACTAAGCGGGCACGAACACTTACGGCATCTCCATGTTTACCTGCAGTAACATTCGAATATACGGGAATTGCAGGAGCGATTATTGCAGTCGAGTCCAGTGCCTCTTTCAATCCATCGGCCGCATATTGCATAAGCGGAGAATGAAAAGCACCGGAGACCGGTAATTCTTTTACAATTCGAATGCCAGCTTCTTTTGCGCGCTTCATGGCTTCACGTACACCGTCGATCGAACCGCTGATAACGATCTGGCCGGGAGAATTAAAATTTGCGGGACGAACAATATTGCCTGTTTGGTTTTCTACCGTTGCACAAAGTTCACGCAGCAGAGTTTCTTCCATTCCAATGATCGCAGCCATCGTGCCAGGCTGGCGCATACCGGCCTCGGCCATCAACGTACCTCGAAGATGAACCAGCTTAAGCGCATCCTGAAAGCTCATAGCACCTGCAGCACAAAGGGCAGAAAACTCACCGAGCGAGTGACCGGCGACAGCATCGGGATTCTTGTCAAGATTGCCATGCCTGAAGGCGATCATCGAATGTAGAAAGATCGCAGGCTGGGTAAACTGGGTTTGCTTTAAAGTCTCTTCCGGACCTTCAAGCATTGTCTTTGATAAATGTACACCGAGCAGATCGTCAGCTTCCTGCATCATATACTTAGCATCGGCAATCGACTCGGCAAATTCTTTTGCCATTCCAACATATTGCGATCCCTGACCGGGGAAAACGTATGCTTTCATTTTATTATATTCCCCACTTTAATAATATCGATCCCCAGGTATAGCCCGCTCCGAAACTGGCCAGTACAATATTATCACCCTTCTTTAACTTTCCCGAAGCGTACCACTCGGAAAGACAGATCGGAATTGTAGCAGCGGTAGTATTTCCGTACTTATCGATATTTACCATCACCTTCTCCGGTGAAAGGCCCATGCGTTCACGGGCTGCGTCGATGATCCGGAGGTTTGCCTGATGCGGTACGAGGAATGCAATATCATCGGCCGTCATATGATTACGCTCGACTATCTCGGCGGAAACCTCTGCCATGCCTATAACGGCACTCTTAAAAACAGCTTTACCATCCTGATACACGTAATGCCATTTTTTATCGACCGTCTCATGGGTCGGAGGATTTAAACTTCCTCCAGCTTTCATGTGAAGATATTTTTCTCCGGAGCCATCGATATGAAGAATGGAATCGATAATACCATACGGCTCTTCGACGGGTTCGAGTAATACTACCCCTGCGCCATCGCCAAAGAGAATACAGGTATTACGATCCTGATAATCTAAAATAGAGCTCATCTTATCAGCACCCACAACGAGTACTTTCTTTGCGGCACCAGTCTCGATAAATCGGCGGCCGGTTTCCAACGTAAAAAGGAATGCCGAACACGCTGCCGATACATCGAAGCCCCAGGCCTTGCTTGCGCCGATCTTATTCTGGATCACACAAGCTGTTGAAGGGAAAAACATATCTGGCGTTACGGTACCGACAATAATAATATCGATCTCATCGGCGCCGATACCTCGTTGTTCGAGCAGCCGCTTGATGGCCGGCACGGCAAGATCGCTCGTTGCGCCGTTCTTAAGGATTCGCCGCTCTTTAATACCGGCGCGGGTCATGATCCATTCATCGCTGGTATCGAGATACGATTCAAAGTAGGCATTACTAAGCACATCTTCCGGCAGATAATGGGCAACTGCCGTTATCCCTGCCCTCACCATCGTTTTTCCACTCATTCTTATTCTATACCTTTACTGCTCAAATTTTTTATGAAGCCATTGCCGTTTTGGTAATGGCAACTACATTCTTTCGTACCATCTCTTCGGCACGGACGATCATCATTTTAATCGCTTTGGCGCTCGAACTGCCATGCCCGATGATCACTACACCATTGACACCAAGCAGCGGCACCCCACCGTATTCCTGATAATCAAAATCTTTCATCGCCGAACGAAGCACCGAGGCAGTAACTGCTGCTTTCAGCTTATTGATGATACCGCCATCGGCATACATTCTGATCCTCGTACGCAACGCGGTCAAAACGCTTTCTGCAAATTTCAAAATTACGTTACCGGTGTACCCATCGCAAAGAATCACATCGGCTTTGCCGCCAAGGACATCTCTACCTTCGACATTACCGATAAAATGTACCGAAGTTTCTCGCAGAAGCTTCGCCGCTTCGAGTACCAGTTCATTCCCTTTGGTTTCTTCTTCTCCGACAGAAAGTAATGCGACCGTGGGATTAGCAACTCCAAAAATTTCTCGCGCATAAATGGATCCCATGATGCCATATTCTTTTAACCAATGGGGTTTTGCATCCACGGTAGCGCCGACATCGAATACAAAAGTAAATCCTCCACCTGCTCGCGGAAATTGTGAGCCGATCATCGGACGGCTTACTCCTTTGATCCGCCCAAGTTCAAGCGTTGCACAACTCATTACGGCCCCCGTGTTACCGGCGCTTACAAAAGCATCGATCTCTCCAAGCTTTAATGCTTCGAGTCCACGCACGAGTGAGCTATTTCGCTTATGCTTGAGGGCAAGGACGGGTTCATCATCCATCGTGATAACTTCTTCACAGTGAACGATGGAAATACCGGGGACGGTAGGAGACGGGAGTTCTCTTGAAAGGAGCGTTTTATCTCCAAAGAGGACGATCTGCAGCCTATCGGCCGCTTCCTGTAAAATCTGTAATGCTCCGCCGACCTCGCTCTTTGGTGAGAAATCGGCGCCCATGGTATCAAGTCCGATCCGAATCATTACGGATATGGATCTTTATAAAAAATAGAAAACCGCTCATCTTGGGTTCTAACAAGATGAACGGTAGTCAATTTCCTTGCAGAACTCAGGCGATCGCCTTGGGCTCGAACATCTGACGGCCATTATAATAGCCGCAGCTCGGGCAAGCGCGATGTAAGAGCTTCGCTGCTCCACAATTCTTGCATTCGCCGAAAGACGGCTTTGCTGCCTTGTAGTGAGTGCGGCGCTTATCGCGGCGAGTACGGCTGTTTCTATGAGTCGGATTTGGCATTGTAAAATTCCTTTTTCTCCTAAAGCGAGGTGAAAACAGCATTTGAGGGCTTGGAGTTCATTTCATAGCTTTTTTTATGGCCGCAGATTAAATAAAAGTGCTACAGATGAAAAAACTGCGCTTATTTCACTAAAAACTGGTGTTATATCTACTCATTCATAATTATTTTAGGTTTTTGAACATACTTTTTATTGGTGATATCGTAGGTACCGACGCCTTAGCGATGGTCACCCGGTTATTACCCGGATTTCGCGAAAAATACTCCGCAGAGGCCATTATTGTAAATGGCGAGAATATTTTCGATGGCAAATCGCTCAACCGCAAGCAAGCCGACGAGCTTTTTGCTGTCGGGGTACATATTATTACGACCGGCAACCATGTCTGGGAACGATGGGAAGCACGTCCCCTGCTGCGCGAAGAACGCCGGATCCTGCGCCCAATGAATTATCCTCGCGGAAATGGTGGTGCAGGTTTTGCCGTTTTTTCGACGGAAAAAGGTGTAAAGGTAGGCGTCCTTTCTTTACAAGGTAGGGTATTTCTTCCTCCTATCGACTGCCCCTTCAATGCAGCCGATTGGGCTCTGGAGCTTATCCATGAACAGACTAAAGTAATACTCGTCGATTTTCATGCTGAAGCCACAGCAGAAAAACAGGCAATGGGATTTTACCTCGATGGCCGCGTAAGCGCGGTGCTTGGTACCCATACCCACGTGCAAACGGCCGACGAACGTATTTTACCGAAAGGAACAGCTTATCTGACCGATGTCGGTATGACGGGGCCATACGATAGCTGTGTCGGTCTCAGGACGGATGTCGCCTTAAAGCGGTTCACGCTTGGAACTCCCCATCGCTATGAGACAGCTAAAGATGATCTGAAAATTTCTGGCGCCGTTGTCACTGTCGATCCTGATACCGGTCTTGCCACAAAGATCGAACGATTTGTTTTCCCGGATTTTGACCGCGAACGTACTCAACCCGTAATAGAAATACCTGCAGCCGAAGTACCGGTAGAAGGAGCAGAAACCACATGATCGAACCCATTTCTTCAGTGGTATCGGGCGCTAAGATAATAGATGGCGCTGCGATCTCGGAGGCTGTAAAAGAACTGGTGAAGGTCGAAGCCGCAGAATTTATAGCTCGTACCGGCATTACTCCAAGAATAGTCTTTATTCTCGTAGGAAATAACCCTGCCAGTGAAGTCTATGTGGGAAGTAAAGGTAAGTCTTCCGAAGCGGCCGGATTTTCCCATGAGACGATTCGCCTGCCAGAGACGGCTTCCGAGCAGGAAGTACTCGATCTAATTGCTCGTCTAAATGACGATCCTAAAACCCATGCCATCTTATGCCAGCTTCCGCTTCCGAAGCATATCTCCGAGGAAGCAGTGATCGAAGCGATCGATCCGAAAAAAGACATCGATGGGTTTCATCCGATTAATGTAGGACGGTTATCTATCGGCCGCGGACAATTTTTCGTGCCTTGCACTCCGCTCGGGATCTTTGAAATGATGAAGCATGAAAAGATCGATCCGGCTGGTAAGCACGTCGTGATCGTTGGCCGCTCGAATATCGTTGGCAAACCAATGGCGGCCTTGCTATCGCAAAAAGCAGAAGGAGCAAATGCCATAGTAACCATTGCTCATACCGGTGCCGGCCCGCGTCTTGCCGAATTTACCAGATCCGCAGATATTCTTATTGCAGCAATGGGTGTACCAATGGCTATTACCAGAGATATGGTTAAGCCTGGTGTAGTTGTTATCGATGTCGGCATGAATTCTATACCGGATGCCAGTAAGAAATCCGGCAAGCGATTGGTAGGCGATGTGGATTTTGAAAATGTGAAGCAGATCGCTGCAGCTATTACACCGGTACCCGGCGGAGTCGGAAAGATGACCATCGCAATGGTACTTCGCAATACGCTTACTGCAGCACAACGACAGGCAAGCTAATGCCCCATACATTCGGCATCTATGGGAATACGGAAAAGCAAGGCATCGAAACGGTGCTTGAACAATTACTTTCTTTATTACCTGCCGAATCAACCGGCATATTAGAAAGCCTCCTGCCGGTCATACCTTCCGGTCGCTCGGTAAAAGTATTTCCTTCGCTACTTGAGCTTGCTGCTTATAGTCATATCCTGTTCTCGCTTGGCGGAGATGGCACCATGCTTTCGGCTGCCCGAGCCATTATGAGGTCGAACCCGGATAACCAGCTACTCGGGATCAATCTCGGCCGATTAGGTTTTATCTCCGAACATTCGACAGAATTGCTTCCGGCACTCATCGAAGGCATAACTACGAATTCCCTTATCAGCGAGCAGCGGCTACTGCTCGAAGCGCTTGCCACCAGTGAAACTAATGAAAAGACGGGTGTACTTATCCGCCGCGATATCCTCGATCCGACAAGAGAAGGTGAAAAAGGCGATTCCTCTCGAATCATTGCCCTCAATGAAATTGTCATCGATAATTTTGGCTCGACCCGGATGCTTACTTTCGAGATCCGAATTCAGGGCTCTCATCTCGGGACCCTTCGGGCAGACGCACTTATCGTTTCGACTCCTACCGGTTCTACGGGATATTCCGTTAGTGCCGGAGGCCCGTTAGTAGAGCCGACGAGCCCGGTATTGATCGTCTCTCCGATCGCACCTCATTCGCTTTCGGTAAGACCGGTTATTGTACCGGAATGGTACGAAATAGATATACGCGTTTATAACGATGCAAATACTCCGGTGCTTGTCGTGGCCGATGGGCAGGAAGAGATCGTTATCGAAACTCCTTCGCTTATCCGCATTTCAGGCCATCGTAACAAGCTCAATCTCTTACGCCATCCTTCGCAAACGTATTTCGATCTGTTACGGACAAAGCTTCTTTGGAGCGCGGATGCCCGTCGTTCATAGTTTTAAAGTACCAGCCGCAGAAAAAATAAAATAACCGGTGATGTAAATAAAATAGAGTCCAGTCTATCCAATACTCCCCCGTGTCCGGGAATAATATTCGAAGAATCTTTGACACCGGCATCGCGCTTCAGCAGCGATTTACCAAGATCGCCTACCTGTCCCAGATTACCGATAATAATACCGATAATAATAGTATATTTCATCGGTATAAAGCTCAACGAAGGAACAAGGCCAGGCACGATAGCCCATACCAGCACGCAGCAAATAAAACCGGCAATAGCACCCTCCCATGTTTTCTTGGGGCTGACACGCTCGAAAAGTTTATGCTTACCAAAAGCTCTTCCGGCAAAATAGGCAGCACTATCGCACACCCAGATCGATACCAGCATGATAAGTATAAATAAACCCGGTGCCATAGGATCGGCAGAAGGAATTTTCGAACTTAAAAAATCATAGATACCAAAGAGCGTACCACATCCCGCGCCGATATAAAAAGCGCCAAACAACGTGATAGCGGTTTGCTCGATTGGATTTGGCTTCTCGCGGAATAATTCGCTGGCCAGGATCGCAAATGCTCCAAGCCAGACAATAGCTTCGAGGATAAAAGTGATCGTGACGTTAGTTTCGATTCCAAAAGTAATATCGCGCCTCAGCGTACCGAAATAAGCGGCAATGGCCATCGTCATCGTTATACCGAGACCAACTTGGGGCGAATATCCTTTTACTTTGGCCAAACCGTAATATTCCCAGACGGTAAGGCCGGAAAGCATGATCGCCAGTGAATAAAAGGCCAGTGGCTTATAAAGTACAATGAATAAGACGATCGGAATTGCAACGATCGCAAATAACACTCGTTGGGTAAGGTTACTTAAGGCCATTCCGTTGTAGAAAATGATTGCGTTCGATTCACAAAAGCGATCTCACGTGCCGCATTATGACGAGCGTCGAGCGGCTCGGTGATCTTCTGAAAGACATATAACAACCCAAAAAGGATCGGCAGCGACATTCCAATCAGTATCAACGAATCCTCTATCGTAACTGTCGGGGTACCGGTAAGCGAATCTACTGCTTCATGAGACGAGCTGAAAAAATAAGCGACCAGGACGATAATCCCATTATTCATCGCATGGGCCAGCACACTTACCCGAAGATCGCACGTTCGATAAGCGAGCCACCCGAGCACTGCCCCGATAAATGCTAAAGCAGGAAAATTCAGAGGACTCATGTGCATTGCTCCGAACAGAAGCGAGGTAATAATAATAGCGATCATAGGTCTCGGACGCCCCTTGCCGCTGCGTTCGATGTTTGTTTGTATAAAGCCCCGAAAGAATGTTTCTTCTACAATAGCAGGTATTAAGGAAATTCCGAGTATAAGAACAAGCAATTCTCCTCCGCTATGGGCTACCGTCAGATCCCCCATCATCTTATCCAGTGTTTTTTGTACGGAATTCAGAGGATCATAAATATCGGGGAAATACTTAAGAAGCTCCGTCCATAGGGCTGCCAACCCTGTCGCTGTAACTTCTGAAACAATAATAATTGGCACCCCAAGCAGCATTGCAGAGAGTGGCGTATCGTGAATGCCTTCAAGACGCAAACCGGTATAAAGATCCTGCCCCTTACTTTTAAGCATGACGACCGGCATGGTGAACATAACCCCTACCTGCGCGATCGAATTAATCAGGATCAGTATCGAGCTATTAGCACCCTGAACATCCAAACCGAAAAAAATTACGGAAATAATGGCACCGACAATATTGAACCCGACAACAACGATCGCTACCAGAGCGATCGATCGGAGAATGCCGTAATATCCATTCCTCATAGACCGAACTTCTTACGCTTTCTCCATAATGTGGCATTATCGATACCTAAAATTCGAGCCGCTTCTTCTAAAGAAGTCGTCTTAGAGAGGACATAGGTAATATGCCGACGTTCAAGCTCTTCTAAGGAAATAAGCTCGGACGATACTGTGGCATTGGACATCAAAGGTGTCTTGGGTGGCCTGGTCATGTATTCAGGAAGATGGGCAGCAACGATCATGTGCTCACCCGCTGCAAGAACACAGGCCCGGACGATCATGTTCTCAAGCTCCCTGATATTGCCGCGCCATTCATAGACCATTAATATTTTTTTTGCTTCTTCGGAGAGTTCGAGCGGTTGCTTACCCTGGGTTGCGCGCGCAATAAAATATTGAGCTAAAGCAATAATATCTTCCTTTCGATGACGAAGCGGCGGAACGAGCAAACGAAAGGCACTTAAGCGATAAAAGAGGTCTTCACGAAAGAGGCCCGTGCTTATCGCATCTTCAAGATTACGGTTAGTAGCGGCAACGATCCTGACATCGCTTTTGCGGGTCATATTATCTCCAACCCGCTGGTATTCCCGGTTCTGCAAAAAGCGAAGCATCTTTGCCTGCATTGCCATCGGCATTTCGCCGATCTCATCCAAAAAAAGCGTTCCCCCATTTGCCGCTTCTACTAACCCTACGCGGTCTTTTATCGCACTGGTAAATGAGCCTTTGACATGGCCGAACAATTCCGATTCGATAAGCTCCTGAGAAAGCGCTGCGCAGTTAAGTTTGATGAGCTGTTTGTCCGAGCGGTCGCTATGCTTATGGATATATTCGGCGAGAAGTTCTTTCCCGGTACCGGTCTCTCCTTCAATGAGAACGGTAAGATCGGAGGCTGCTATTTTTGCCGCCGTTTTTAACAGCGATCTGAACTCTGCATTATCGGTAATGATAGCATCACCGGAAGCGAGATCGCGGACTTCATGTAATTTTGTGATCCGCTCGAGCAACGATAGAAGATCATGCTGATCGAATGGTTTCGCCAGATAATCGAAAGCCCCGAGCTTTAAGGCTTCAACTGCCGTATCGACTGTGGCATGAGCCGTAATAATTACGATTGGAAGATCGGGATAGCGGCGGCGCAATTCCTGCAATACCGTCATTCCATTCATCGGATACATCATTAAATCGACAAAAGCCGCGGCATATCCTTCCGGTTCACGATGAGTTTCAAGATATCCTATCGCTTCTTCTCCGCCGGAGAAGGTAAAAACCGAATTGCCACTTGCCTTCAAGGCAAGCGACATTGTCTTGAGGATATTCGGCTCATCGTCGATAATGATAATATTCCGGTTCATACTGATATATCGCTGGTCGGTATAGTAACAGTAAAAGTACTCCCTTTACCTAATTCGCTTTCGAGATCGATCTTTCCTCCGTAGCGCTCCACGATCTCTTTAACAATCGCCAATCCCAACCCGATAGAGCCTGGGGTTGGAAAATCTTTGGGGGCAAGCTGTACGAAACGCTCAAAAATACGACTCTTGTTTTCGGCCGCGATTCCGATGCCGGTATCGCTCACGATGATATTTAAAATAGCAGTGTTGCCGGAGATCCGACACTCGACCAATCCTCCTGACGGAGTATAATTAAGGGCATTTATTAAAAGATTCTGCAGGATCGATTCGAGGTCTTCTTTACCGATCGCCGCCTGTAACCCATCAGCAACCGTTGCTTTTATCCCGATTCCTTTAGCTTCGAACTGCCGCTCCAGCGAATGAATAAACGTGGTACTGACTGTCGTTACATCTATAATAGCTGTTAAAGGCTTAATGCCTCGATCGATCTTTGTGATCATCAGCAGATCGCGAATAAGCTTTGCAAGGCGGTCGGCATCAATGCGCGAACTCAGGACAAGATCGCGCTGCTCCTCGTTCAAGATTCCGATCTTTCCATCATTTAGCAGATCAAGCGCCATTATGACCGAAGTAAGCGGTGTGCGGAATTCATGAGAGACCTTGGCGAGAAACTCGTTCTTCATCCTATCGAGCTCTTCATAGCGGGTAATATCGGTAAAGTGTACTAACTGCCCGACAGCCTTGGTCGAATGGGTAGAAGTTGGTGAAAGAATGACGATCGACGATATTGTATAAAACCTCCGGCTGCCGCGCAACACCATCTCCACGGGCTCGCTTCGATCGGCCGAACTTCCTTTGAGAAGCACTTCTAATTGTTCCTTCATTGTAACGGAGACAAAGAGATCGAGCAATGGCTTGCTCACCATTTCCACTTCGCTGATAGCAAGCAATTCCTCCGCCGCATGGTTTGCAAGTGATATCCTGCCGTCATTATCGAGCAGAAACAATGGATCGCTGAGCGAAAGAATGATCGCTTCCGATTTACTCTTTTCCGCCAGTAAATTATCGATATTTATTTTTTCATATCGCTCGAGCCGTTCTGCCATTCGGTTGAATTCGAAGCTAACCTCGCCAAGTTCATCGGCATCTTTTATCGGAAGGCGGACGCTCAGATCGCCGGCCTGTAATTGTTTTATCGATCCCCCAAGGCGTTGTAATGGCCTGATCGTTCGGCGGACAATCAAAAAACTGGCGAAAATTCCGATAATGACCGCCATCGCAGTAATTATTATTACCGCGGTTACCGCTTGGGTCGATTCATCCGAAGCAAGAGTTTTTGTCTTATCGAATAATTCTTTAATAGAAACCGCCAGCTCGTCATTCGATTCTATAAGCTGTTTATAGGTAGGCTGTAATACTCCATCATAAAACTTTCGTGCTTCTACAGGATCATCGCCGGTGCGCTTGAGGAATTCTGGGAGTTGAGCTTGGTACTGATGCCAGAGAATTTCAAGTTTGGTAAAGGTGGGTCGCAAGGCCGGAGAAAGATCGGCGGGGATCGTTGCTATTACTTTTTCTGCTGCGGAGAGGTCTGTATTGACGATTGCCGGTTCTTCCGTCAGTATTTTTCTTCCTTTAATAGGGGCAGTGCCTAAAAGTTCGATCTGCGCTTCATTAATGCGTATGAATGATTCATAAAGTTTTAACGCAGAACGATCAGTCTCCGATATTCTCTCGAATGCCCGATTAGATATATTAGAAAAGGAACGAAACGATAAGGCCGTATAGGTACCAATGCCGGCCAGTAGCAGTACAACGAACAGGTATCCGGTGAGTATTTTTGAACGTAGGGTTACCAGCATCGTCTTATAATAGATATGCCGGTAACATCGAAAGCATTACCGTCCGATCATACTTCCACCAGCGATTCCATTGCCCGCGGGATCGCCGTCGAATAGAGTTCGAGCAGATCGGAGATAGGTTCATCTATTAGCCCTTTAACTACAAGATTCGTGCCACCGACCGTTCCAATGACTTCTGCTGTAATTCCCTGCTCTGCAGCGAGGCGGAATACCTCCACTACACAATCAGGTTCGCAGCTAATAACTACCTGCCCTTGTTTTTCACCAAAAAGAAATTGATCTTTTCGTCCGGTGGGCACGGCTTCTATGGTTGCGCCAAGATTATTACCAAAACAGGCCTCAGTTACACAGACGGCCAGGCCGCCTTCGCTAATATCATGGGCGCTGGAAAGTAATTTGCGCTCCGAGGCTTTGACTAATACTTCGATGAGCGCCAGTTCACCCTTCGGATCGACGAACGGTGCATTACCGGTAGCACCGGTATTCTTGCAAAGTGCAAGGTATTCGCTGCCACCGAGACCATCGAAGGGCTCGGCAGAATCATATCCTTTTAGGAGAATGATCGTATCGCCCTCTTTTTTGAATGCCGAAGAGATTGCTGTAGAGACATCTTCAATAATGCCAAGCATACCGATCGTTGGAGTCGGTTTGATAGCGCCATCGGGACTTTGGTTATAAAAACTTACATTACCACCTGTCACCGGTGTTTCGAGTACACGGCAAGCATCGCCCATTCCACGAATGGCTTCGGTAAATTGGTAATAGACCTCCGGATTATAAGGATTGCCAAAATTCAGGCAATTGGTAATAGCTATCGGGCGGGCGCCAACACAAGCTACGTTTCTTGCCGTCTCGCAGACAGCAGCCATACCACCGCGATACGGATTAAGATAGACGTAGCGAGAGTTACAATCGGTCTTTACCGCCAACCCCTTCGTACTACCTTTCAGGCGAATGATAGCAGCATCGCTTCCTTCCAGAGCAAGTGTGTTGGTACGGACCATAGAGTCATACTGCTCGTACACCCATTGCTTACTGGCAATAGTCGGCGAAGCAAGCAATTGCTTCAACGAAGCAGTAGCATCTTCTACATCTGCAATTGAAGATATATCGAAAGCTTCTGTCTTATGGAGATACTCAGGTTTCTTTGTCTCGCGCTTATAGACCGGGGTCATATCACCGCCGAGTGCCAGGGCTTTGGCAGGAATATCTGCTACTATTTCACCATGATGGCGAATAACAACTCTTCCCGTATCGGTAACCGTACCGACTACTGCCGCCTGCAAATCCCATTTTTCAAAGATGGCTTTGATGGCATCGACGTTCTTCGGCTCAACTACGACCAGCATACGCTCCTGCGATTCGGAGAGCATGATCTCATAAGCTGACATCGTCGCTTCGCGAAGCGGTACATGATTAAGATCTACATCCATTCCGGTACCGGCTTTAAAGCTCATTTCGGAAGTCGAACAGGAAATACCGGCAGCGCCCATATCCTGCATACCGACAACGAGCTTATTTTCAATCGCTTCGAGCGTTGCTTCGAGTAATAATTTTTCCGTGAAGGGGTCGCCTACCTGCACGGTGGGACGCATATCCTGCGCATCTTCACTAAAGACAGCGCTGGCGAGCAAGCTTGCACCGTGGATACCATCTCGGCCCGTACTTGAGCCGACGATCATCACCGTGTTGCCAACTCCTTCTGCTGTTGCACTAACGGTCTTACCAACTTCGACGATACCAACAGCCATGGCATTGACCAAGGGATTTCCCTGATAACATTCGTCGAAATACACCTCCCCGGCAACCGTCGGCACTCCGAAGGAATTACCATAATCACCGATGCCATGCACGACACCACGAAGTAAGAACTTCGTTCTATCATTCTCAAGCTTTCCGAAGCGCAGGGAGTTTAATGCGGCGATCGGTCGGGCGCCCATAGTAAAAATATCTCTGAGAATACCACCAACGCCTGTTGCAGCTCCCTGATAGGGTTCGACGGCCGAGGGATGATTATGCGATTCGATCTTAAAGGCTACTGCCAAACCACCACCGACATCGACCAGACCGGCATTTTCTTCACCGGCTTCAACAAGCAAGCGCTTCCCTTTTCTTGGAAGTGTTTTGAGCTGGGTAATGCTATTTTTATATGAGCAGTGCTCGCTCCACATCACCGAAAAAATACCAAGCTCTGTATAGGTCGGGATACGGCCCGAGAGAATCTCAACGATCTTCTCAAATTCATCGGCAGTAAGCCCGAGTTCAATAGCAGTTTGCTTTGCTTCAGCTAAAGTGGTAATGGTATTAGTCATCAGTGGTATAATTCAAAAAAACAACGATCGGTAGTGTGATACCGACCGTTTAAAAAATCACAAATGGGATTACAATGCTTAGGATACTTTTTTACGAGTATCAGCCTGAGTACGTCGTTCCCCGGCACTCGAAGAAAGCGGCTCTCTATTTGCATCGCTCGGCGCGCGCAGTGCCAATATCTTCTCATACGAACGCTCGGCGCGTTCGATGGCTACGAGCGCCTCGCGGCGGCGGCGCAGCACACTATAATAGAATCCGAGAACGACAACGAGAATGCCACCCCATACTAAATTAATATAGGGTTTAATAAATGCTTCTACTACAATAAGATCTTGCGGCGGCGGCGGCGGATTCTCTTTATCGAAGGAAGCAATAATGATCTTCGATTTCGAGCGATCCGAAAGATTCGGGCGTAACTCGGCCAGTTGTAGGTGGAACGAGGTATTTGGAATTACAATGTCTTCCTGCTTTGCTTCGCCTGTCGCCAGGTTACGAGTTACTGAAAGCTCTAATGGGATGGCTGGCTTCGTTGTATCGGCTGCATCACGCACTTCGACTTTCGCCTTTACACGGAAGGCTTGCTGGGCGCGCATCTTAGCCATTTCTTCCGGTGGAAAATCGAAGTCGATAAAGGTGACTTTCTTTTTACCACCATAAAGATTGATCGATTGCCCGCGAACGAGTGAATCCTGTGGGATGCCCCCAACCTGATTCGTCTCCATGACCGTAAAGTACAGATCACGATTACCATACTTCAAGATACCGGGGTTAGCAATCGGAGAAGTATGATTATTAAAATCGGTCCAGAACCAGAGCGGCTTTGCCTGGCTTACTTCCCCTTGCTTGTCGCGGACATTGACAACATAGTAGTAATTTTCCGGCGGAGTGAGAAGGGTCGAATCAAAGGTGAGCGTATACTCACCACCGAATGCTTTATTCTTTTCTCCTTTAATGAGCCTGACAAATTCTTTTTTCTCATAGCGAGTTGTTGCAATTACTCCGAGAATAAATAATGCAAGCCCTATGTGAGCAACATAAGCACCGATAAAGCGCTTATCGAAACTGAATTTCGGTGTGCCGAAAAACACAAAACTTGCGGCAACCAGGAAAAAAAATGCCAGCCAGTACAAGCCTCCATCGAGAATGACATTGCCGAACTGATAGTAATCCCCTTTTGAAAAGACCAGTAGCCCAATAAAACCAATAGCCAGCGACCACTTAAGTGCGGAAAGCAGTTTGGTTACCAGAGTAATTTCTTTTCGCTCAAGATCGACCGAATATTTTCCCTTGAATAATTTGGCGGTTATTTCTATATTAATATAGAGGGAGAATACGGCGCTAAAACCCATTAGCAGGAATCGGATATCATCGAGACCTAGGAAATACAGACTAATGGTGGCCGCCAACGATATAATAACTGCCGTAATAGATTTTTTAAGAAGCTCTTGCCATCCCGATTGCTTCCATTTTAATAATAGTGAAAGCCCGTTGACGAGCATTAAAATGATCGCTATGGGAATATGTAGGTCTCCGTAGAAACTGACATCTACTTTCTTTTTGAATAATGGAGCACTCGTACCGATTAACACTACTAGCGTTGATGCACCAAGGACGGCCGCACCGACTGCAAGAGCTGTTTCACGGGAAAGCACTTTATAATCTTTGGCGCGGAAATTCATCGCTTTCCAGCGCCAGAAAAAGACACCGAACGAGGCACCGATAAATAAGATCAGCCCTCCAAGTAAGAGCGAAAAAGCAAGATTGCCGGGATCGGCAAAGCTATGAACCGATGCATCGCCAAGCACTCCCGAGCGCGTAAGGAAGGAAGCATAGAGCACGAGCGCAAAAGCCAGCAGCGTCATACCAATATTGGTCTTGACGAGCCCGCCTGTTCGCTTTTGAGTAAGCATCGTATGGGTCGCGGCAACGGTAATGAGCCACGGTAAAAGGCTGGCATTCTCTACCGGATCCCAAGCCCAGTAACCACCCCATCCGAGGGTTTCATACGCCCAAAAGCCTCCGAGCATAATACCCAACCCAAGAGCCATACCGGCGCCGAGAGTCCATGGAAGCGAAGTTGTTACCCACCCTTGGAAGTCTCGTTTGAATAACCCCGCCATGGCAAAGGCAAAGGGTACCGCTAAAAGTGTAAAGCCGGTAAAAAGAATTGGAGGGTGGATAACGATCCAGAGATTTTCAAGAGAAGGATTGAGTCCTTTTCCATCTGCCGGAATAAAACCCGCCATGGCCTGCCCGGGATGAGCAGAATAGATCGTCTCGAAGGGACTCTTGACGACCAGCATCAAGGCAAGGAATGAAAAGACCGCTAAATACACCGCCATTACCGGCGCTTCGTAACGTTGCCGCTGGGCATAGGGTATCAGGAAGATCGCTACAATGGCCGTAAGCAGGGCCCAGAGCATGAAGCTCCCCTCCTGGCTGGCATAGAAACAGGCAAAGAGCAAGGGCTTCGATAGCGAGCGCGAGACGTGCTCGTAGATATAATTAATATCGAAGCGGTAATTAAAGATTAGGTACAGGAGTGTACCAGCGGCGAGGAATTGAGCCCAGATTGCAACATGGGTTGTAATGCGAGCGGAGGTCAGTAATTCGGTACGGCCGCGGGCGACAAGGATATACTGAATGCAGGCAGCAAGACTTGCTACCAGCACTATGGCCATTGCAACGGCGCCGATCATCGGCTGGCGTCGCTACTCTCGTTCCGGTTTGAGCCGGCTTCGCTGCCTTCGTAGCGCGAAGGACATTTAGTCTGAATATCGGAAGCGGTGAATACGCCGTTTTCCATTTTGCCCACACAAACGACCGAAGGGGCCGTTTCAAAATTATTGGGCTTCATGCCTTCGAACTTCACCGGTAAAACGGTGCCTTTATGATCTTTCATCACAAAGGTAAAAAGGTTACTCTTGGAATCGTAATTGGAAGGCTGTTCCTTTACCCAAGTGCCAGAGACCTGGACGCGCTTACCGGTTTGCTGGGCAGTGGTAAAATCAGCATAATCTATTTTATTATCAACCAGTGCGAAGGCAGCAGCCCCGATAAAGAGGATTGCCACCACTAAGGCCAGAATATGCTTCTTTTTCATTGAATTTCAGATTACAATTATAAAACAATAGAAGACTTTGGGAGGTTCGACGTTGAACATTAAGCTATATTCATACTTAACGCTCGGTCTGCTCAAGCTTCTTAACCTTAGAATTCAACTGATTTACGAAGACAAAAATGCCAAGCCAAATGACGGCGGCAATAATACCGACGACATACAGGGTATGTTCTTGTAGGAAATCCATAAACTTACAGGTATTGCTGGTTACGTTGCCGCTGGAGCTCTATTCTGGCATATAGGTTCTTTAGCCAGAAAAATAAGATCGCAAAGAAAGTAACGTTAATCCATAAAAAGATCGAAAACCATGGGTCGATATGCGATTTACCGGAAAGATTAATGACCGGCGCTTCCGATCCCGAGCCCGGATGTAAACTGCGAGTGATACGCGGCAGAATAAACATCAAAAATGGCACAGTTACGAACGCAATAATATTATAGACTGCAGCGAAGCGGGCCTTCTTTTCTTCGGAATCCTCAAGGAGATTGCGAAGCAAAAAGTAAGCTACATAAATAAGCAATAGCACAAGGATCGAAGTCTCACGCGGCTCGCTGAAATCCCAAAACTTGCCCCACGAAAAGCGGGCCCAGATGCTACCGGTCACCGTTGAGAGCGTGGTAAAGAGTAACCCTCCGGCACTCGCTGCTCGGGCCTGAATATCATACTTCAGATCATTCTTTCTCAGTAACAAGATCGAATAGATCGTACCGACGAGAAAGGCAATAAACGCGACAAAAGACATCGGCACATGGAAGAGGATATTTCTACCAAGTTCTCCAAGCCCTTGCACCAACGGGAAAATAATTGCCGGATCGGTACGCTCAAGACGCAATAACTCGTAACTACTATCGGAGGGTGTATAACCACAATCGCCTACAACGACCGTACCTATTTTGACATTGTAGCTATCTCTTACTTTCAGTGTACGGGTTGCACCGAAGCGATCTTCAGCAAGATAGGAAGTCGTACCATTGGATTGAGTGGTAACGCTTTTAAGTGTTGCTGCTACCGGCGTATGCTCGGAGACACCCATCATCTTGAGCATAGCGGCATCTTTGAAGCCGCCACCGATCGGAGTAGAAAGCGATAGATAGACACTGACTGCGAAAGCCAGGCCGTAGAGCCAACGAACGATGCTGTTATCGAAGATCTTCACAGTACTTTATTCTCGCCATACAAACGGAAAGACGACGTAACTTATAAGGACGAGCGCTACATCAAACGTAAAAAGTATCAGAATGTCTCCTTGAACTCCCCCCCAGGCATTAGGTAGCTCCATGGTAACTCGCGTAGCATCAGTTACGGCTATAACCAAAGGAAATAATAGCGGCAACGCCAGCACGGGAAGCAAGGCTCCTTTCTGGGAAGCACGAGCTACAAGAACCGATAAGATCGTAATGATTGACGCTGTACCGCAAAGCCCCAGTAATAATTGCAGGAGAAATAGCCCAAGGTCTTTGACGGAAAACTCCTGAAAGAAGAATACAAATACTATCGATGCCGTCAGGCCGAGCATGAGGCTAAGCAACTGATTATAGAGTAGCTTTCCCCAAAAGACCGATTCCGGTTTGGCATACAAGCGAAGCAACAGACTGGTGCCGCGCTCTTCCTCGCTAATGAACGACCTTGAAAGACCGGTCATCGTGCCAAAAAACAACGTGATCCAAAAAAAGGCACTCATGAAGCCGGCATTAATCCGGGTATCGGCAGAAAAAGCAATCGTGACAACGGTGACAACCAGAAACATTACTATCGCACTCGTACCATAGCGGCTTCGAAGTTCGATCCGTAATTCTTTTCTGAGTACCGGGGAAATCATGCTACTCTTCTATTTTCGCAAAAGCAATTCCGATGGCATCGATAATATCCGAAGCAACAAGCGACGGCGCAGAAGTAGCGGCCGCAGCAATATCACCGGCAAAGCCATGCAAGTAAGCGGCGGCTACCACCGAGGCTTCCGGCTCATCCGGCTGTTGGGCAAGAATGCCCGCCATCATACCGGTAAGTACATCCCCTGCTCCTGCCGTTGCCATGGCAGGGTTGCCTGTGGGGTTAATATACACTCTTCCCGAAGGCATGGCTGTAATAACGGGTGCGCCTTTGAGGACGAGAACAACTTTATGCTCTTTTGCAAACGCTGAAGCAATAGCGATACGACTGCGCTCGAGTTCATCGCGGTGGATACCAAGCATCCGGGCCATTTCCCCTGAATGGGGTGTGAGGATCGTTGCTGCTTTGCGCTTTTTTAGTAGTGAAAGATTCTCAGTGAGTGCGCCAAAGATACCGGCATCAGCAACAACAGGACAGGAAGCTTTTTTTAACACTTCCAACATAAGCCGGTTGCTCTCTTCGGTATTCTTAATGCCAGGCCCGAGAGCTATTACATCGGCTTTCTCAATAGCACTTTCGATCTGAGAGAATGCAGATAATAGTGGCACACCATCACTATCGTCCGATAATGCTATCGTCATTATTTCTGCATTAGCAGTAGCCATGATTGTTCGTTCCGAAGCAGCCGTTGCAACCGTTACCAACCCACAGCCGGAACGAAGCGCAGAAATAGAACTCATGATTGCGGCGCCGGTCATGCCACGGGAGCCTGCAATACATAACACATTCCCCTGATCGAATTTCGAAGCAGTCTGAAACCGCTTTGGCAGATGTGGGATAATATCTGAGCGCTCAAGATAAGAAACGGCACTGTGTTCAGGCGCAGGCGCGCCCAAAGGA
This sequence comes from uncultured Alphaproteobacteria bacterium, assembly GCA_964404255.1. Lineage (GTDB taxonomy): Bacteria > Bacteroidota > Ignavibacteria > Palsa-1295 > Palsa-1295 > JAFDZW01. The sequence continues at coordinate 27,296 of CAYOJJ010000012.1, forward strand.
GCAACACTTATCGATCCGGCCAGATCTGCCGCAAATCCCTGGAAAAATCCGGTCTTTAATGTACCCATCGTGACCGTTCTATCGGCCAGTACACAAACCGGCTGCCCCTCAGAGATAGTCTCGATCTCTCCGGTATCGGCATTCATCCCTGTGGGAATATCGAGCGCTAAGACTTTCGCATTCAGATACGAGGCAAGACCATTGATGGCAAGTACGGCTTCGACATAGGGTTTGGATAACTCACCGGTTGCACCGGTACCAAGCAAGCCATCGACGATGACGCCAATATCAAGATGACTCAGAAAATGATCGTCCTTAAATGGAAACGGGACGATATGATGCGAATCGACGATCTTTTGTAACACAGAAAGCTGTGCCGCCGCATCCGGTGAAAGCTTTTTAGAAAGCAAGGCAAGAAATGCCGGTATGCCCTTTTCCGTAAGCAACCGAGCAACGGCTAATCCATCGCCGCCATTATTTCCTTTGCCGCAGAAGATAAGCACCGACTTTCCGGGTTCGAGCCATTCTTCGATCGTGGCTACTGCCCCACGGGCAGCATTTTCCATTAAGACTAACGAGGGTAGTCCCACCTTTTTGATGAGATGCTCATCATAAGTGCGGGATTCCGATGAAGTAAGTACCGGAAGCATTATGGTTTTTTAAAAAAGGTATCCTGCAGCCGATAGCAACAGTCCGGGTTGAAGACCAAAGATGACTAACGCAATGACCGCAAGCCCTACGGCTACATAAGAAATCGTCGCTGTTGAGGGTGCAGTAGTGGGTGTAAGCTCCTTGCTATCGCGGAAATACATCAAAACTATAAGTCGCAGATAGAAGTAAGAAGCGATAATGCTCGAAACGACTCCAACGATCGCAAGCCAGGTCATACCCGAATGGATAGCGGCAAGGAAGAGATAATACTTTCCAAAGAAACCGGCAAATGGTGGGATGCCGGCGAGCGAAAGCATTAATACCGATAACAGTAACGCCGTCCAGGGATGCTGCTTGGCAAGGCCTGCATAGTCTTCAAGATCGAGACCCTTACCCTCTTTTTCGAGCAGCGAGACAATACCAAACGCACCGATCTGCATCAGTACATAGACCGCAGAATAAACAGCAATGCCAGTTACACCATCGTTATTAAGTGAAGCGACACCCATCATTAAATACCCGGCATGAGCAACGCTCGAATAAGCCAGCATGCGCTTTATTTTTGTTTGCGCAATTGCGACAATGTTACCATAGAGCATCGAAAGCGCAGCGATGATGCCGAGCACCATCTGGATCTTTATTGCCCCGCTATTCGGATCGATCTTTGGAAGCAATGCATAATTAAAGAGCAGAATAAAAGCGGCAAAGGCGGCCGCTTTACCAGCCGTTGACATGAAGCCGGAAATAACCGTCGGCGAACCTTCGTACACATCGGGAGCCCACTGATGAAATGGGAAGGCCGCAACCTTAAAGCTTAAACCCACAATCAACATAAGCATACCGAGCAGAAGCAATGTGGAGTTATAGGTTGCCAGTGGTTTTGCAGCAACCCCGGTCATTACATCTCTGATCTGCACCAGACTCATCGAACCGGTACAACCATAGACCAATGCTATGCCATATAAAAAGAAGCCGGTTGCAAAAGCACCGAGAAGAAAATATTTTAGCGAAGCCTCATTCGAAGATTCTTCCGTTCTAAACAAGCCCGCAAGCACATAGAAGGAGATCGACATTGTCTCAAGGCCAAGGAAGGTAACGATGAGATTTGCCCCGGAGCCAAGCATGACCATACCGGCCGTTGCAAAAAGAATCAGCGCGCTATATTCCCCAACAATAACTTCCCGATTAGTTAAATATCTATCGGCAAGTAAGGCCGATAATAATGCGGCGGCAGAAAAAACGATCGTAAAGAAATTGGTATAGCTATTACTAAAGAACAGACCGTTAAAAGCGACGGTTGCCGGAGCAAACAGATTCCCTGCTGCCGCGCTAATAGCACCGAGCGAACCCAGCACAACGATCCAGAGCGATGCTCTCGAGGGCGACTTTTTGAATGCGTCCCAAAGCAGCGTCAAAAAGCCGGCACCCGTTAAGATGAGCAGCGGTAAACAAGCGAGTAGATCAGTGTTCGTCACGATCGTATTACTTTACGGTTACTTTCGGTGAGACAACCTGAAAATTTCCAGCCGATTCTTTGGGCATTTCAACTCCAAGCAAAGAATTCGAAAGCGAGGTAATACCTGCTTCGCTGATCGAAAGGAATTGCATCGGGCGAATGCCGATCCAGATCATAAAGACGACCAGCGGAATAAGCGAAGCAATTTCTCGTTTTGAAAGATCGGTGATTTTCCTGTTTGCTTCATGCGTTACCGGCCCAAGCATAAAGCGCTGATACATCCAGAGTAGGTACACGGCGGCAAGAATAACGCCCGTAGCACCGAAGATAGAATAAGCCCAGGAATGAAGCACCGGCGATTGGAAGCCGCCGATAAGCGTCAGGTACTCCCCAACGAAGCCATTGAGGCCAGGTAAACCGACACTCGAAAGCATTGCAATAGCAAAGAGCACTGCAAAGAGCGGAGTGATCTTAGCCATACCGCCATACTGATCAATAGCGCGGGTATGCTTGCGGTCGTACATCATACCGAACATCATAAAGAGCATGCCGGTAGAAAGGCCGTGATTGATCATTTGAATTACCGCTCCCTGTAATCCCTCCTGCGTCATAGAGAAAATACCAAGGACGATAAAGCCCATGTGAGTCACCGAAGAATAGGCAATAAGCTTTTTAATATCGGTCTGCACAATGGCAACTAAAGCGCCATAGATGATACCGATTACCGCTAGTGTCGATAAGATTGAAGCGTTATTGATACTCGCCTGCGGGAAGAGGCCAAGATTAAAACGAATCATGCCATAGGTACCCATTTTCAGTAGTACCCCGGCGAGAAGAACGGAGCCGATAGTTGGCGCCTCGACGTGGGCATCCGGTAACCAGGTATGCACCGGGAAGAGCGGCACTTTGATAGCAAACGATACTGCAAAAGCCCAGAAGAGGTAATTCTGAACATCGACCGGTAACGAATGGCTGATCCCCTGCAACTTCACAATATCGGTCGTGAAGGCACCGGTAACTTTAGATGCTTCTAATCCGAGCCAGATAATGGCAACGAGCATAAAGAGTGAACCGGCAAGCGTATAAATAAAGAACTTGACCGCTGCATACATCCGGCGTTCGCCGCCCCAGATACCAATGATAAAATACATCGGTATAAGAATCAACTCCCAGAAGACATAGAAGAGAAAGAGATCGAGCGAGCAAAAGACACCGATCATACCTGCTTCAAGCAGCAGCAGTAACGCCATTAAGCCAGAGACTTTCTTCGATGCCGAATTCCAGGTACCGATTAGCGCGATCACCATTAGGAAGGTGGTCAATAGCACCAGCAGCATCGACATGCCATCTACCCCAAGGAAGTAACTGATCGAGATCGATTGGCTCGAGATCCAGGGTAAATGCTCCTGCAACTGAAAGCCCGAGGCATGAGCATCGAACTGCATATAGGCAACCAGCGAAAGCACAAAGGTCACCAGCGCAATACCGAGGGTAAAATATTTTGCGGCCGAATCCTGCTTAACAAAATGAAGCAGTGCGGCGCCGGCGATCGGGATGAGAATAAGTAATGATAAAATTCCCATGGCTTAGAAGATCAATACGTACCCGATCAACACCAGTATGCCCATGACGATCATAACGGCATAGTTCTGGACCATGCCCGTCTGAATGCGGCGAAGGATCGTACCGATCCAACCGGTAACCGAAGCACCTCCGTTTACCGTACCATCGATAGCACGAACATCGACAACTTTATAGAGCACTTCATTGGAAATGAAATAGATCGGCTTAATAATAAGCGTTTCATAGATCTCATCGACATAAAACTTATTATAAGCCAGCTTATAAAAGCCGCCGATCTTACGCTCTGATTCCGCAAGGGTTGTTTTCTTCTTGTAGAACCGATAAGCAAAGTAAATACCAATTAGAGCTATACAAACCGAGACTATCATCAAGGGCACTTCCATTGCTTCGCCATGTTGGCCAAGCTGGCTCACAGCCATTTGTTCGCCCGCACCGACAACCGGCTCAAGCCAATGATGTAAAACATCGTGGCCGGTAAGCACTTCCGGAATACCGAGAAAACCGGCTACAATAGAAAGTGCTGCAAGTACAATTAACGGGATGGACATCGAAGCACCCACTTCATGCGGCGGGTGGTGGTGCGCATCGAAACGCTCTTTACCGAAGAAGGTCAGGTACACGGCACGGAACATATAAAAGGCCGTGCAAAGGGCGCCAAGAGCACCAAAAATCCATAGGAAGACATTTCCCTGCGAATAAGCTTTCCAGAGAATTTCGTCTTTAGAGAAAAAGCCTGCAAATGGCGGAATGCCTGCAATGGCGATGGTTGCAATAAGAAACGTCCAATAAGTAACCGGCAAATATTTTTTCAAGCCGCCCATCTTTTGCATATCCTGCTCATGGTGCATGGCGTGAATGACAGCACCGGAGCCAAGGAAGAGACAAGCTTTGAAGAAGGCATGCGTTAGTACATGGAACACACCGGCCGAAAAAGCACCGACGCCTAAACCGATAAACATGTAGCCGAGCTGCGACACCGTCGAATACGCCAGTACCTTCTTGATGTCATTCTGGAAGATACCGATCAAAGCAGCAAAGACTGCCGTACAGACAGCAACCACTGCAATTACCGAAAGCGTTACCGGAGAAAGAGCGAAAAGGATATTCGAACGGGCAACGAGATAAATACCGCTCGTTACCATGGTTGCAGCATGGATAAGTGCCGATACCGGAGTCGGGCCGGCCATAGCATCCGGAAGCCAGATATATAACGGTATCTGAGCGCTCTTACCCGTACAGCCCAGGAATAGCATCAGCGTAATCGCCGTAACAGCGGCGCTGCTGCCTGCTGCTAATGCAGAGCTCGCAACCTGAGCGTAGTTGAGCGAGCCAAAAACAGCGATCATTATCCCCATCGCGACGAGGAAGCCGAAATCGCCAACACGGTTTACAATAAAGGCTTTCTTTGCAGCATCGCCGTTCTTTACTTCTTCATACCAGAAGCCGATGAGTAAATAGCTGCACAATCCTACCCCTTCCCAACCAAGAAAAGTCAGCAGGTAATTATCTGCCATGACGAGTTGAAGCATCATGACAATAAAGAGATTCAGATACGTAAAGAAGCGCGCATAGCCGGGGTCGCCCTTCATATATCCCATCGAATAGAGATGGATAAGCGCTCCGACGCCGGTTATGACCAGTACAAAGATTATCGAAAGCTGATCGAGCACATAGGAAATGCCGACGTTCACTTTTCCGACCGATAGCCAGTTCATTACCGTGTAATGCACTGCCCGGTGTTCTTCTTCTGCGCCAAGCATATTGAAGAAGATCATACAGGCAACGACGAAGCTCGCAGCAACGGCAAGCGTTGCTATAGCTCCTGCTATCGGATTAGTCTTATACCGCCAGCCGAAGAGGCCATTAATGGCAAAGCCAACGAGCGGAAAAAGAACGATGTATGGTATAAGTTCTGCCACTTATCCTTTTAATAGATTGAGGCTATCGATATCGGTGGTTTCCCGGTTACGATAGATCGCAATGACAATAGCTAAACCGACCGCTGCTTCGGCAGCAGCGACCGTCATTACAAAAAACACCAGGATCTGCCCTGCCTGATCGCCAAGGAATTGAGAGAAGGCGATGAGCGTCAGATTCACGGCATTGAGCATAAGCTCGATGCACATAAAAATTATGATGGCATTGCGGCGAAACAGGACACCGGCTGCACCGATCGAAAATAGGATCGCCGAAGCAATAAGATAATCTGAAAGTGGGATCATTGCTAAGCTTCGCTTATCGTAATTTCTTTTTAGCTAATACAATTGCTCCGACTGCTGCGGCGATCAAGACCACCGAAGCCATCTCGAACGGAAAGGCATAGCTCTTATAGAGCGTCATACCGATCGATTCTACCGAGCCAAGCTCTACTGCATTATTGGGTAGTTGTTTGGGGAGCTTATCGTTTGACATCATAATAATGGCAATGATCTGCGCCAGAATTCCTCCGACACCGAGCACCCCGAGCAATTTTTTCCAATTCGAAGAGATCGATACCTGTTCCTGCTCGAGGTTCAGGAGCATGATCACGAAGATCACGAGCACCATAATGGCTCCGGCATACACCGCTACCTGAACAACCGCAAGGAATTGAGCTTTGAGGGTAAGATACATTCCTGCCAGAAAGCAGAATGTGACTACCAATAGAAGGGCGCTTGGGACAGCGCTTTTTCTGGTTACCATGAGTCCGGCAGATCCGATCGCTCCGATCGCCAATATCCAGAAAATGATCTCTGAAAGATTCACCAGTACCTTAAAGTATTATTATGGCCAAATACGTGAGATGGTGCGAGGGAATGGGATGGTTTCGCGGACGTGCTCGATACCACAGATCCAGGCAACCGTACGCTCGACGCCAAGGCCGAAGCCGGCATGAGGCACACTGCCATATTTACGCAGGTCGAGATACCACTGAAACGCTTCGACTGGCAGGTTATGCTCTTTGATGCGACCGAGCAAGGCATCATGATCGTCTTCGCGCTGTGAGCCGCCGATGATCTCGCCGTAGCCTTCCGGTGCAAGCATATCCATTGCCAGTGCTTTATCCGGTTCGTTGGGGTCGCGTTTCATATAGAAGGCTTTTACCGCAGCCGGATAGTGGTGAACGATCACGGGCTTATCGTAACGGCTGCAAATAACAGCTTCATCCGGTGCTCCGAAATCATCACCATAGGTAAACTCTTTATGTCCCGAAGCAAAACGCTCGGCCTTTTCTTCTGCCGGCAGCGAACTCCAGTATTCTTTTAGAATAGCAGCAGCTTCATCGTAATGCAGCTTCGGGAATGGGGCTTTGATCGCCTCAAGCTTGGTAATATCGCGTTCAAGCGCTTCGAGATCGGCACGGCGATTAGTAAGTACGCGCTGAACGATATAAGAAACGAATTCCTCGGCAAGCTCCATGTCCCCTTCGAGGTCCATGAATGCTACTTCGGGTTCGACCATCCAAAACTCGGTAAGGTGGCGGCGCGTTTTCGATTTTTCAGCACGGAAGGTCGGACCAAACACATACACTTTTCCAAGAGCCATTGCACCGGCTTCACCATAGAGCTGGCCTGATTGCGTCAGGTAGGCAAAGCCTTCATCGAAATACTCAAGCTCAAATAATGTACTCGTTCCTTCGGCAGCATTGGGCGTCAGGATCGGTGCATCGAGGAGATTGAAGCCGCGCTCATCGAAGAAATCGCGAATAGCATGAACGACTTCATGGCGCACGCGCTGAATAGCATGCTGGCGCTTAGAGCGCAGCCATAAGTGGCGGTTGCCCATCAGGAATTCGATACCGTGTTCCTTCGGGCTGATCGGATATTCATCGGCGATCTGGTAAATCTCGATCGACTTTACAAAGAGCTCTACCCCACCCGGTGCCTTGGCCGATTCCTGGACTGTACCGGTGACAGCGAATGAACTTTCCTGAGTAAGCTTATCGTAAGCGGCAAACGTAGCTTCATCGACATGGTTCTTCATGACGACACACTGGCAAATGCCCGTACCATCGCGCAATTCGAGGAATTGGATCTTTCCGCTCGAACGGCGATTATAGAGCCAACCACGAAGTGTAACGTCTTTACCGAGATGCTCTTTAAGATGATCTATGTAAATTTCCTGCCGCAACGTGAATACCTTTAACTCGTGTAATTAATTATAGAATACAAATATACGGATATTAGGCTGTTTCCTGAGGCGGAACGGGCATCCGAGACATCATATCCTTCATCTCTTTCGAGACCTTTCCTCTGGAGAAACGCTTCATCATCTTCTGCATTTCCGTGAATTGCTTCACGAGGCGATTGACTTCTGCAACGGAAGTACCGGAGCCCGTCGCAATGCGTTCGCGGCGCGAAGCATTGAGTATCTGCGGATAGCGGCGTTCATCCCCGGTCATGGAGGTAATAATAGCTTCGATCCGGTTAAACGACTTATCGTCGATATTGGCATCTTTAAGGGCTGCCGAATTAACACCCGGGATATAAGCTAAGAGGTCCTTGATCGAACCCATTTTCTTGATCTGGGCAAGCTGATCGCGGAAGTCATCGAGCGTAAACTCGTTTTTGCGAAGCTTTTCTTCGACCTTCTTTGCATCTTCTTCGGTGATCTGTGCCTGTGCTTTTTCGACGAGGGTAATAATATCACCCATACCGAGAATACGCGAGGCCATACGTTCGGGGTGGAAATGCTCGAGCATATCGAGCTTTTCACCGGTCGAGACAAATTTGATCGGCTCATCGACGATCGAACGGATCGAAAGCGCCGCACCGCCGCGGGCATCGCCATCAAGCTTTGTAAGTACGACACCATCGAAAGCAAGACGATCATGAAAGGCTTTAGCAGTAGTTACCGCGTCCTGACCCGTCATAGCGTCGCAGACAAAGAGGATTTCGTGCGGCTTCACACTTGCCTTAATATCGGCAACCTCTTTCATCATCGTCTCGTCGATCGATAAACGACCGGCGGTATCGATAATGACGACATCGAAGCCTTTCGAACGCCCTTCACGAACGCCATCTTCGGCGATCTTTACTGCATTCTTTTCACCTGCAATGGTAAAGACCGGCACTTCGATCTGCGTACCGAGCAACTGCAACTGTTCGATAGCAGCCGGACGGTAAATATCGGCCGCGACGAGTAAGGCGCTCTTGTTCTTAGACTTGAGGTAATTCGCAAATTTAGCAGTGAAGGTCGTTTTACCAGAACCCTGCAGACCGCAGACCATTACGATCGTCGGCAGTTCAGACGAATACTGAATATCGACTGCTGCGCCGCCCATCATGGCAATAAGCTCATCATAGAGGATCTTGATGAACTGCTGTTCGGGGCTGATCGATTTCAGCACTTCTTCACCGAGGGCGCGGGCCTGAACATCGTCGATAAATTTCTTGGCGACCTTATAGTTTACGTCGGCATCGAGCAATGCACGGCGTACATCGCGGACGGCATCCTGAACGTTAGTATCACTTAACCGTGCCTGGCCGCGGATTTTCTTATATAATCCCTCAAATTTGGAGCTTAAATCTTCAAACATTCGCTATATTCCTTCTTAGCCGAACTCTTTTTCGGCGCGAAGTAAACAGTAGCGGCAAAGGCTTTGTGCCCTTATCGGGAAGTCCGTTTTACTGGGCGTAACACCAGAGGAAGAATGCTGGCTATCATGCCGACATACATAGGCTCTATCCCCCATAAATATTGGGGAGTTACCGAATTGCCTCTGCTAATGCCAATGACATAGGCAATAAGCGAACAGAGGCCACCAGCCACCATAGATATTTCCGTCCTTCGCTTAGAGGCTTTTAAGGCAGGAAAATAACTTAGTGTCAATGGAAATAATAACATAGGGACCAGCACAGAGGCAAAAGAGTACCAGATCATATAAATACGCTCGGAAACCGAGATAACGCCAATGGAAATGATCGCTGTTACAAATAGCCCTACCTGGGTAAATTTCTTTACTCGCTTTTCTTCATCTCCCCCAAACACACGCCAGAGAATATCGCGCCCAATAATAGTCGCGCTCATAAAAAAGAACGAATCGACCGTTGAAAGAACCGTTGCAAGCATTCCGGCATAGAACGCTCCCTTCAAGCCCATTGGTAATACCATTTCCGCAAGAGCCGGATAAGCAAATTTGCTCTCGGCTAAATGCGGCACGGCAGCGCGTGCATATAAACCGGCAATATTGGTCATGGCATCGAACAGCAGCCAGAAGCCGATCGAGATAAGCATTCCCTTCTTTGCTACGGAAGTAGATCGTGCCGCAAAGACACGCTGGTGCACGTTCGGATCCACAAGCGTCACTAACGCTCCGATATACCAAACCAGAATATACCAGGTACTATAAGCACCGAATGGCGCGGTATGAGTTGCCGGTAAATGCGATGAGAGATAATCCAGACCGCCAAGAGTGCCAAACGAATATGGGATGATGACAATAAAGCCCGCGAACATTACAATGAATTGCAGAATATCCGTTCGTATCGAGGCCCGAAAACCGCCCTTAAATAAATAAGAAATAGATGTGATAATACCGACCGCAATACCGACAGCATAGCTAAAGCCAAAGAACCATTGATATAATGTTGCAAGCATCATGATATAAGCAGCAGGGCTCGTCATGAACATCGTTGCAATAGCACCCAGGTATCCGGCCCGCTCGCCATACTCTGCACGTAAGCGATCAGGGATAGATAAATGTACCCTATCGCTATTAACCCGTTTAGCAAGGATGAGGGCAAAGATCAGCGCCGCTACATAGTACGGAATGCCAAAGACAACCCAGGTAACGATTCCATTATCATAAGAATACTCTCCAACTGCGATAATACCACCATACCAGGTTGAGACGAGGGTAGCAACAAAAGCCGGAAGTGTAAGCGTGCGACCAGCCAGTAAGAATTCCTCCTCTTCCGAAGATTTGCGTTTTATCTTTCGGAACGTGAGAAAACCTATCGTAGCGTTAGCTACAATGTAAAAGATTATTATTGCCAGATCAAGTGGCGCGAGCGCTGGGAAAGAAGTCACGAGCGTTGCGGAAATGAAACGAGCACGGAGCCACCAGAAATTTTTATAGAAAAGCCTTCCTCCGAAGTAACGATGTTGCTAAGTCCTTCTCGTTCTCCGAAAGCAAGGCGTTCGTTATTAAGTGGATACAGCAAGCCGGTAGTTAAAACCGAATCAGCAGCAGGCAGCGGAATAATAGAAACGGCCGAGCCAATACTTCTTCGGATCGAAACCGATGAGTAGCTGCTTGTTAACAGGCGATGTTCTTGCACAGCATCGAACAGCATAACATCCGTAAACCAGTCTCTGAATCTAAGCAAGACGCTCAGATTAGTGAGAAAATGATCGGTTCGTTTTCCGTGCAGACCGAGGATCGTTAACTTCTCTACTTGTTTATTATCGATCAAATAAAGAAGCGCTTTCTCAAAATCATTGGTGGATTGATCTTCAACTTTTACTATGGGTACCAACGAAAAATGATGGCGTGTTAAAGGATCAAGCGAATCAAGATCGCCGATTATCAGCGATGGTGTTATCCCAAGCTCTTTGGCACTATTAGCTGCTCCATCGGTAGCAACTAAAAACGACTCTTCTCTTAGAACATACTCAAGCAACGATCTGCTTGGTGCTTCCCCATCAAGTAAGAGAATGGTTTTCTTTGAAGCGCTGCTCATAATCCCAATTCTATGGCAAGATATCCGTTCCTTGTTGCACCAACAAAGAATCCGGTACTGCCATCGACGTAACTGGTATAAAGATTATTGGTAAGGTTATTGATCTGGGCCCGAAGAGTAAAATGATCGACACCTAATACATGATCGAACTTATAAGAAAGCGAAGCATCCAGTACACCATACGCATCATTCTTTAATAAATCGCTATTTTCAAGATCGCCATACATAGAGCCGACGTAGCGACCGGCAATCGTAAGCTGCAGATTTTTTACCGGTTGAATTAATAGTGAAGCATTAGCAAGTATCGAGGGGAAACCAATAGGTTGATTACCTATAACCGAAATCGTATCGGCATATTTATCGAATTGCTTGATCTCATTATGGCTATAGGTTGCATTGATCTTTATTCCGATCACATCCTCGTATTGCAGACCGGCTTCAACTTCAACTCCATAGTGATCTACTTTTTCAGCGTTTGCCAATACTGCGGAACCCCAGATATCGACCTTGCCGGTTTTCAATAGTTCATCGGTAAAAGGCATGTAATATCCTCCAAGTGAGAATGAGCTTTTCCATTCATCGCTTAAAGGAAGTTCAGAACTTCTAATTCCTAATTCAAGATCGGTTAAATGCTCCGGCTTAATGTTGGGACTATTATAATCAAAACTTCCGTCAGCCTTGCGTGCAAAGTTTGGAGTACCGAACGATTCAGGGTTGTAATAATCTTTCAACCGCGGCTCACGAGAGGTATAGCTAAGACTGGCGTAGGACGATACCTGCTTGGAAAGATTTAGATTAATACCGATGCGCGGATTTACAAAAAATAACGGGACATCGAACGTAAAATTATGCCAGCCAACGGGCAGTTCGTACTTCTGTGCTAAGGTTGTATCGAGATAAAACTGTTGCTCATTGCCAAAATGATACGTCTGGCTTAGCAATTGCACACTTGCCTGCACATTCACATCGGAAGACACAGAATACAACTCCGAAATATAGCCGCCGAATATATCTTTTCCCCCATCGTAATCGTAGTAATGGTAATCACCCGGAAGGTCGAGCGGCATCTTTGCTGCCGATAGAAGCTGGCCCCAATGATTAGAGCGGTGAATGCGAATTTCCCCACCAAGAGTAAATTTGCCGCCATCGTGGGTAAATTCCAATCGCGGCAACCAACCTCCTTGTTTATTGCCGACAAAGCCACGCGTTAATTCATTACCAAGCGTCGTATCGAGAATGCCATGAAAGTTATATCGTAATCCGTAGTCCGGTGTTAAACGATACAATACACTATGCGAGACGGTAGGATCATAGACATTCGGCCAGGTACCATCGAAATCAAAATAGCCATCACCCTGAATATAAAACAACGTATTATTTAACGTCAGGTTGTCATCGAGCTTTATCGATGAGAGTAATTCATAATGCGGCTGGGAAAAGAACTCCTGTTCCTGCGGGCGGCGCTCATACGTGAATGGCTCCGAATAATTGATCTTACGCTGGTCAGGGTCTATAAAATTTGAGCGATCATTATTTTCTCCGGGGAATATCCCATAATAATCTAACCCATCGTTTAGTGTACCGCCATAAAAATTGAATTGCCACGTGCTGGTATTATCCATTCGCACTGCCGAAAGATAATAGGAATTCATATCGATAAAATCATGATTCCGATAACCATCGGTATGAAATTTGGAAAGCTTCGCAGAAAATAAATAGGTGCTATCGATAAGTCCCGAAGCCGCCGAAGCAGAGAATTTGGTCGTATTATAAGAACCACCCATCGCACTGAGTGTAAAATCTCTATTAGGAGATGGAAAGGTCTCTACATTAATAGAACCGCCGATAGCCGGTGAACCATAAAATGATGAGCCTGCCCCGCGTTGTACATCAACTTTCGAAGTAAAGGAAGCCAGATCGGGCATATCAACCCAATAGACCGAGTGATCTTCCGGATCATTTTGCGGCACCCCGTTTACTAGCACTGCTTCGCGGCGCTGATCGAATCCACGAATATTTACATTCGAATAACCGGTATTGAGTCCACTTTGCGAATAAGAAACCACCGATGGAAGTTGCTTTAAGATACTGGGGACATCATTAAACGGCGAATTTTCTTTCAACTCTGCCTTAGGGACCTGCGATTGCGGAATCGGAGTTTTTTCATCGGACGGAAAACCCGTTACAATTACCGTCGCCGAAACAGTATGCTTTAGTGAATCGCTTTTTTGCTGAGCAAGCAGCAGTGAGGACGAAAATGAAAGAAAAAAGAAAGCCAGAACGATGCGCATAGCGAGCAACGATTTAAAATGAAAATTCCGTTTTCAGCGCGCATACAAACGCCGGAAACGGAATGAAGGCTGCTCTGCAGTATCATCTTCGTTTCCCTACGCCGGTATGAGCCGGATCAGGTCTTGAGGGTATTATCTCAGTCCGCTAAACGGACACCCCTAACGACGGTGCTACAACTTCGAGTACTAAGAGTTAGTTCGTATTCTATCTATTTATTTTGCAAGCACCATTCGTTTGGTGACGATGGTATGAAGCGTTTTTACTTTATAAAAATAAATACCAGCGGGCCAAGTTGTTGCATCTACTTCAATAGAATGTTTTCCTTGCGATAATTTGCTATCGACGATCGTCGAGACTTCCCTTCCCATTATATCATAGATCTTCACCGAAACCGCTCCGGCGCGTACCAATCTAAAATTAATAGTTGTTTTTGGATTGAAAGGGTTTGGTTTATTTTGATCGACGAAAACATCGCGATTACCGCCGAACTCCAGCTTTACCGGCTGCGTATAATTTATCACGGAATCTTTGTCACCTATTAAAGCTAAGCGGTAATATAATTCAATATCTCTTGAAAGCGAAGGCAATGTCTCGGCTGCAGAATACATTGCCCTGCCGAGTAACTCCTGCTTTTCTTCATTCCACTTTAAAGGCTGCTTTGCTTTAAGATCGAGTGTTTTTTCATATTCGCCAAAGGAGGCGATCTTGCGCTGTAATTGATAACGCTTTACTCCCATTTCGGAAGTGGCATACCAATTAAAAAGTACTTTCGTTGCGGAAGTCTGTTCGACTGAAAGCATAGCTCGCTCAGCAACGATAGGCGAACAGGATTCCAGTATAGTAGCATTTGAATCCAGATCAAGCCATACCGGCAACGGCATCTGGCGAACGGTTGAATCGACAGCAAGCGATTTACGGGGATAAAAACTTGATCTCGCCGTCGAACCAAAATCTTCAAAATGAAATAAGGCGAAGAGGCCCGTACTGGTATCGTGTTCTGCCGTAGTAATTCCCCCGCTAAAGAGAGGAAGTGCCGCTACCGTGTTCTTAATGGTAAGTTCATCTATCTGAAAATTATTATATCCGTTCTTATTGCCGATCGTTACGTGATTTATGCTTCTCATTACTTCAGGAAGAACCAATGAATCCTGAGGTAATCCATCGACATAAAAAGTCATCCGCTCGTCATTATCTTTGAAAAACAAGATATGATGCCAGGCGCCATCGCTGGCGAATTGGTACGTTTTAATTGTCTTAACCGAATCTCTACTTCCATAGAGAAACTGAATTTGCCCCATCGCATCGGTACCAATGATGATTATGGAATCAGTATAGGCATCATGCAAAGAAAAAATGGTTTGCTTTGGGCTTATACTCCGGTACCACCAACCGATCGAACAGGCCCGTGCCAACGTACTAAGTAATAATGCTGTATCGGCCGATAAAGAAGCCGAAGAGTTATATCCGGAAAGTGTCAGAGCTCTCGAATTTTTATCCCACCCTCTTATTGTACGAACCGTGGTTGAATAAGGATAGCCACCGATATTCTGAAAACTGAATTCATCCGGAAGATCCGGAGCTACTATTCTCCACTCCGAGCCCAGAGCCGGTGCATGTTTCTTTTTTTGTTTACCTTTTTTTTGCTCCGGAGCGCTTACTGCATTAGGATCACCCCGTTCGACAAGGCAAACTTTTATACCGCTCGTTGCCGCTGTTTTTCCTCCTTTAAATATAAAGGAGTAAACGACTGCATCAAAATGATTGGAATAGATACGACTATGATCCTCGTACGCTGCAATAATATGACCTTTTTCTTTTGGAAATTTTGCACTTACGAACGAGGAATGCTCCATCGATATGGTATCTTCTCCTTCTTCATCGATGGCAAGTACTTTCAGGAGCTTAAGCTGTTCGGGATATTGAATAACGACATCCCTATTGATATCATGCTGTAACGCCGAGGCAACTACTGAAACAACAAACTCTTCCGAAGCGCACACTTCCACCGGGGCATGAATCCCCCCGATTTTCCCTTGCCCATACAATAGTATAGGCGCTACAAGAAGTGAAACGATTAACAGAAAGTACTTCATAAAAGAAATGCCCCTATCGGGGCACTTACTTAAGAATTTCGCAATTCGTGTAAAAATTCCAGGCGGTCTTTCAACTGCTCTTTGGGAATGAGAAGTTTATCCTTACCGTAGATAGCATCGCTGTATTTGGTAAAGGTAAGCTCGTAATCCTTACTCATCACAATTGCCTCTTCGGGGCAGACTTCTTCGCAGAATCCGCAGAAGATACAACGAAGCATATTGATCTCAAAACGAACCGGATAGCGTTCTTTAAGCAGCTCGGTTTCGCTGGCCTGGACCTCGATTGCCAGCGGTGGGCAGACACGCGAGCATAACCCACAGGCTACGCAGCGCTCGGCACCGTTGGTCTCCTGTACTAATACCGGACGGCCGCGAAACGACGAAGGGGCATCCCACTTTTCTTCCGGATATTGACGCACGAACTTCGGCTTAAACAAATGCTTCAGCGACGTCATCAATCCGCGGACAATTTCCGGCAAATAGATGCGCTCGCTAAACGAAAGCTTGCGGCTCGGTTTCGGATTGTTATATTTTGAGCGGTATTGCTGGCTCATAAGATATAGGTTTTCTCCAGGGCGGTTAAGAGAATATTCAGGATGCCAAGAGGAAGCAGAACCTTCCAGCCAAGATCCATAAGCTGATCGTACCGGAATCTCGGAATCGACCAGCGTACCCACATAAAGAAGAAAATAAAAGCGAACATCTTCAGTGCCATCGCACCGATACCGATAAGCCCGGCAACAGTCGGGTTCATCGTCGTAAGATCGATAAACGGTACATGCCAGCCTCCGAGGAATAACACGCTCATTACGGCGCTGGCCGTAATCATATTAGCATACTCGGCAAGGAAGAAGAGCGCCCATTTCATGGAGCTATATTCGGTATGATAGCCACCTACTAATTCAGGCTCTGCCTCCGGAAGATCAAACGGTTGGCGATTGGTCTCGGCAAAAGAAGAGATCAGGAATAGCAAAAAGCCAAGTGGAGCACGGACGATATTCCAACCACCGGCTATCTGCGAATGCACAATACCCGAAAGATCGAGTGTACCGGAAAGCATTACCACCGCTACCAAACCAAGGCCAAGCGTCAGTTCATAGCTGATCATCTGAGCGCTCGAGCGCAAGCCCCCTAATAATGAGTACTTAGAACCGCTGGACCAACCGGCGAGCGTAATACCATACACGCCGACGCTTGTCAGTGCAATGATATAGAGCACTCCGATATTGATATTCGAAGCAATAGCCAGTGAAAAAGCATTTTGCCCGAGAACGATAGAAGTACCGAAGGGTACGATAGCCAGTGTACTCAGTGCAACGGTGATAGATATAACCGGAGCCAGCCAGTGAAACCACCCTTCGGCAGCAGCAGGCTCGATATCTTCTTTGAGCAAGAGCTTAAGAACGTCTGCTGCCGGTTGTAATAAGCCGAGCGGACCTACGCGGTTCGGACCGATACGATCCTGCAACCAGGCGCTGATCCAGCGTTCGAGCAGTACCAGATAGGCAACGGCCGTTAAGACCGTTAATAATAAGACGCCTATTTTAATTAATGCTTCTACTACCATCTATCAAATACCATTAAGAAAGCACAGGTAAGACATCGAGCGTATCGAGCTGATACACTTCGCGGTAAGAAGATTCTTTGTACGGCTTATCGATACCGTTAAGCGGACGGCCAAGTGCACCGAGCTTATCATAGCTCAGGCCTTTCAACTCATTATGCTTACCCGAAGCCGATTCAAACACATCTTCGGTATAACGGTGATCGAGTTTTGCGCCGAGCGCATTAGCAACGGCCTGAGCCAGACGCCATGATTCCTCAGCCTCGACTTTTCTTCCCTGCGCCCAGCGATCGAACTTCGTACCGAAACGATCGAGACGCGACTGAGAAAGGTGATCGAAGCCGCGAACGACGTGCGTCGTTGCAACGGCTGGAGTGAGCTTCTGAGCCCAGCCTTCAAAATTAATAACAACGCCCTCTTTTTCTGCCCAGGTAGCTGCCGGAAGTATGACGTTCGCTGCTTTAGCAGTCTCGGTCATATTGGTAGCATGGCAGGCAAAGAAGCTAAGTTTGCCAAATGCTGCTTTCAAGGTAGCATCGGCAAGGAAGTTATCTTCCAGCGCATAAACAGCCTTGATCTTGCCGGAAGCGATCATCGAAGCGAGATCTTCGGCGAATGGCTTAATGCCAAGCACTTTGAGGGAATATGCATTCGGCGTCTTATCGGCACGGATCAGGAGCTTTTCATCGTGACCTACAAGATGCTCGATATAACCGATATGCTTACTTCCCTTCTGCTTTGCCGCTTCGTTGAAAACAAGATTATCTTCAAGCGTCGCATAGGCAGAGGCAACGAACGCTACTTCGTCTGCTTTAAACTTCTTAAGCGCAGCAGCAATATGTTCGACTGCCGCACTGATAGTCGCCGGTTGCATAGAGCTACCATTCGAAATGAATGCACCGCTCACACGATCTTCGGCATTAACGAACGGATAGGTTTCAAGACGGCCGGAATCGCACATCCAGAAATCGTTTACGTTCGGATTCGGACGCGGTTCTAATCGTAAAATTTCATTATTGCGAACACCGGCACGGATGCTGCAACCACGAGCACAGCCATTGCAAACCGTCTCGGTGAATGACATATCCCACGGGCGAGCCTTGAAGCGGAAATCGCGGCTGGTAAGCGCACCGACCGGACAAATATCGATGACGTTCATCGAATACGGATTATCGAATTCCGTACCCGGGAATGGACGGATCGTTACGTGATCTCCACGCTGCACGAAAGTCAGTACCGGCTGATCGGCCACTTCCTGACCAAAACGGATACAACGCGAGCAGGAAATGCAACGCTCGCCATCGAACAGCACATTCGGACCGAACGGATAGCGCTTCTCTTTATGATTCTTCGTTTCTTCGAAGCGGGACTCTCCTCGTGAATGGTTGAAGGCATAGTCCTGCAGTTTGCACTGGCCGGCTTCGTCACAGATCGGGCAATCGAGTGGGTGGTTGATGAGCAAGAACTCCATCACATCCTCACGCGCCTTCAGCGCTTTTTCATTCTGTGTATGAACGACCATCCCATCGGCAACAGTCGTAGCACAGGCTATAGAAGGCTTCGGTATCTTTTCGACATCGACAATACACATGCGGCAATTACCAGCGACCGAAAGGCCAGGATGCCAGCAGAAGTGTGGAACGTCAATTCCGTTTTCGAGCGCAACCTGAATGACGGTTTGTCCCGCCTGCGCTTCGTATTCGATACCGTCGATCGTAACTTTCGGCATGAAGTAACCGCTTAGCTGATGAACGAATAGGAATCTTCAAACTTCATATCGAAGGCATCGGCAACCCCTTTATAGGTTACATGGCCATCGATGATATTCAAGCCGGTGCGAAGCTCGGCATTGTTAGAAATAGCTTTCTCGTAGCCCTCGTTTGCGAGCTGCACCGCATACGGCAGCGTTGCATTGGTGAGCGCGATCGTCGAGGTCATCGGCACTGCACCCGGCATGTTGGCCACACAATAGTGCACAACGCCATCGACAACGAAGGTCGGGTTTTCATGCGTCGTGGGTTTGCATGTTTCGATACAACCACCCTGATCGACGGCAACGTCAACGATAACCGATCCCTCTTTCATATCCTTGAGCATCTCGCGCGTGATCAAACGCGGAGCCTTTGCACCCGGAATAAGAATACCACCGATCACAAGGTCGGCACGCTTGATAAGCTTACGGATATTGTAGGGGTTGGACATCATCGTTACTACATTCTTCGGCATGACATCGTCAAGATAGCGAAGACGGGTAAGATTCACATCCAGAATCGTCACATGAGCGCCAAGACCAGCAGCGATCTTTGCAGCATTGGTGCCTACGACACCACCACCGAGTACAACCACTTCGGCGGGTTCGGTACCCGGAACACCGGCGAGCAACACACCACGGCCGCCCTGTGCTTTTTCTAAATACTTAGCGCCTTCCTGCGGAGCCATACGGCCGGCAACTTCGGACATCGGTACGAGCAGCGGAAGCGAGTTATCGCTCTTCTGTACCGTCTCGTAAGCAATGGCGATTGAACCGGACTTAATAATTGCTTCGGTAAGCGTACGATCGGCTGCAAAGTGGAAATAGGTAAAGAGAACCTGGCCTTTGCGGATAAGAGCGTATTCGGGAGCGATGGGCTCTTTTACCTTCATGATCATCTCGGCACGATCGAAAACCTCCTTAGCAGTGGCAATGATCTCGACGCCGTGAGCGCGATAATCATCGTCCTTAAATCCTGACCCTACACCGGCATTCTGCTCGACAATTACAGTATGTCCGTGCGATTTCAGGATCTCGGCGCCGCCTGGGGTGAGCGCAACTCGATTTTCATTCGTCTTTATCTCGCGAGGTACTCCAATGATCATGGTAACGGTATAAATTTAAGATTTTGAAGCTACGGAAACAACAGAAAGTAACGTTTCGTCGCCAAAAAGCTCTTCGGCGAGTTCGGTAATTGCGCGGCGATTTACTTTTAAAATTTTCCTAATCTCAGATTCTACTTCTTCGTACTGCTGAAAGTAATAGACCTGCTGCCCAGCTCGCATCAACCGTGCAGTGGTGGATTCTAACCCCAGTATTAACGAGCCGATCACCTGCTCTTTTGTGCGCTCAAGCTCGGTCTCGGTAATAGGCTTAGAAAATAAGCCTCGCAAAACTTTTCTAATCTCAGCTTCGGCCTTTTTTGCATTCTCGACGGTGACAGCCGCATAAATACCCGCCGCACCGATCTCAGCGAAGGGAGAATGAAAAGCCGACGTGTCATAAGCCAGGGCCAGTTCTTCGCGAAGGCGAAGGTTTAACCGGCTGGACATTCCTACGCCAAGCAGCGTCACTAATAAACCAAGTGCCGGAAGGCGTTCATCGGTCATACCAAGCGAAGTTCGTCCGACGATCAGATGAGCCTGACCGATGCCTTCTCTGCTTTGGCGAATACGTTTGCCTTTTGAAGCTTCCGGTAAAAAAGGCTCACGCTGATATTCGATAGTTCTTGATTCACTTTGCCCGAAATATTTTTTGGCGAGCCGAAAAAGATCGTTGTGGGAATGAGAACCGCTGGCTATAAGCGTGATATTATTCGGAGCGTAATAGCGATTGAAGAAGGAGCGAAGCTCTGTACGGCCGGCCGAAGCTACTGATTTTTCTGTGCCTATGACTGGATGAGCAAGGCCGTTACCCGCAAGAATAGTCGATTCGAATAGATCGAATACCAATTCATCTGGCTCGTCATCGAGCCCATGAATCTCTTCGATGATAACGCCCTTTTCTTTTTGTACGGAAGCCTCGGTGATCTTCGGACGAAGTGCCAGATCGGCAGTCATCGAGACGGCATCTTCAAGATAGGCTGTCCGAACCCATGCATAGTAGCAGGTCTGCTCCTTGGTCGTAAAAGCATTAAGCGATCCCCCTCGTGCTTCGACAAGCTGCATGATCTCCTTCATCGAATAATTGGCCGTACCCTTGAAGGTTACGTGTTCGATGAAATGAGCGAGGCCATACTCGTTTTCACGCTCGTCGCGCGAGCCGGCGCCGATCCAGGTGCCGACGGCCACCGATGCTGCCCCCGGAATATGTTCGCTGACAATACGAAGCCCATTCGAGAGCGTCAGCTCACGAACGTCGGCTACCGGAAGTTCTTTGGAAAGCGAACGAAGAGACGACCGCTTGTTCGATCTACTAACCGGCGATAACCGAAAGGACCTCGAGCGCGATGTGGCCGGTACGATCTTACGGGGCGATTTCAATAGAATAGAGCTGAGAGTTATTGTTTAGCATACAAATATACGGAGCGGGCACAACTCTAAAACTCCAGTTGCCTATTCGGTCGTAAGTTTGCATTCGATGATTTCTTCCATTCGCGGCATCGTGCTTCATAAAGAACCCGCATTGCTTGTTATCGAGACAGGCGGTGTAGGGTACGATATTCTTTGTTCTCAAACTGCCTATGAGCAGGCTTCGGCGCTTGGGGAGGAATACAGAGTCTTTACGCGAATGATTGTCCGTGAAGATTCGCAAACACTCTATGGATTTTCAAGTATCGGTGAGCGCGGGTTATTTGATCTGGTAATTGCTGTTAGCGGTATTGGACCAAAAACCGGCCTGGCGTTGGTTTCTGCCCTTGCTGCTCAGAAGATTCGTGAGGCTATTATCAATAAAGATGTAGTGACGCTTACTGCTATCCCCGGGATTGGAAAAAAGACGGCAGAGCGAATGATCGTCGAGCTGCGCGACCGCATGATAAAAGACGAAGGGGCTATTGTCAGCGAAAGCGGATCCGAATCAAATGTTCGCAGTGAAGCTCTCGCAGCATTAATAGCGCTTGGCTATAACCGGGCAAGCGCTGAGAAAGCGATTCGGGATGTTATCAGAATTGAGCCGAAAGAAGCAGAAAAACTTGAGACGCTTATTAAAGCGGCCTTACGTCAAACCAGCAAATAGCGCTTAGTTCTCCAGCGCTGCAATACCAGGCAGTACTTTCCCCTCCAAAAATTCAAGGCTAGCCCCACCGCCGGTAGAAACATGGCTCATCTTATCGGCAAGGCCTGTCTGTTCGATAGCAGCAACACTATCACCACCCCCGACTATTGTGGTAGCTCCCCTGCTAGTTGCCGTTGCTAATGCATTGGCAACAGCAATGGTACCATGAGCAAAATTTTCCATCTCGAATACACCCATCGGGCCGTTCCATACTACCGTATGAGCATTGACGATGTAATCGGTAAAGAGCTCAATCGTCTCTTCTCCAATATCCATACCCATCCACCCAGCGGGGATAGCTGCGACGGAAACACTTTTACGATTGGCATCATTGGAAAACGCATCGGCAATAATAGTATCGACAGGAAGCACGAGCTTCTTGCCTGAAGACTCAGCATAACTCATTAACTCGCGAGCGAGATCGAGCTTATCATCTTCACAGAGCGATTTACCGATCTCAAGGCCATGAGCTTTATAGAACGTGTATGCCATACCACCACCGATGAGCACGGCATCAGCTTTTTCAAGCAACGATTGAACAACATCGATCTTCCCGCTGATCTTTGCACCACCGATAATAGCAACGAAAGGGCGGCGAGGCGAAGCAACGGCGCCACCAAGATAATCGATCTCTTTCTTGAGCAGCAGGCCGGCAGCTTTTACCGGTAGATAATGTGTGATGCCTTCAATGGAAGCATGGGCACGATGGGCAGCACCGAAAGCATCATCAACATACACTTCTGCAAGTGCAGCAAGTTGCTTGGAAAACTCAGGGTCGTTCTTTTCTTCTTCTTTATGAAAGCGAAGATTTTCAAGCAAGAGCACTTCCCCATCATTCAGAGCTTGCGCTTTCTCCATAGCTTCATCGCCGATGCAATCCGAAGCAAAAGCTACTTCTGTTTTTAAGAGTGAAGCAAGTCGCTCACGAACCGGAGCGAGTGAGAACTCAGGAGCTACAGCACCTTTCGGGCGGCCGAGGTGGCTGGCAATAATAAGCCGTGCCCCTTTTGAGCGTAAGGCTTCGATCGTCGGCAGAGCAGCCGTTATGCGAGTATCGTCCGTAATGGTATAAGGAGCCGTTTTAGTAAGCGGTACATTAAAATCAACGCGAAGAAATACGCGCTTACCTTTTACGTCGATATCGGTGATGGTCTTGTAGCTCATAGTGCTTGAATACTTCTCTTAATATCCAAGCCCCAAACGCAATAAGCATTTGGGGCTCGGTTCGAAATGACAGGTTTAGTAAGCGTTAAGAATGCAATTAGCTTCTTACAGCGCAGCCATTTTCTTGACCAGGTCAACGACGCGGCAGGAATAGCCCCACTCGTTGTCGTACCAGCCTAATACTTTTACTGTGCGGCCGGCCATAACCATTGTCTCGAGCGAATCGAAGATACAGGAATGGGAATCGCCGACGATGTCGGTAAGTACGATCGGGTCTTCGGTATAATCGAGGATACCTTTAAGATTAGCGGCAGCAGCTTTAAAAGCGGCGTTCACTTCTTCCTTCGTTACGTCTTTCTTTAAGATGGCAACGAGATCGGTGATTGAACCCGTTGGAGTCGGTACGCGAAGCGAGGTACCATCGAGCTTGCCTTTAAGCTCCGGGATGATTGTGCCGATAGCACGGGCAGCGCCGGTTGAAGTCGGAATAATATTTATTGCAGCAGCGCGCGAGCGGCGAAGATCTTTATGCGGAAGATCGAGAATATTCTGATCGTTCGTGTAGGAGTGTACCGTCGTCATCAAACCATGCTCAACACCAAAGGCATCGTTGAGTACCTTTACCATCGGGGCAAGGCAGTTTGTTGTGCAGGATGCATTCGAGACGATCTTATGATCGGCAGTAAGGATGCTATCATTGACACCAAGAACGACCATTGCATCGACCGGGTCTTTCGGCGGTACGGTAAGCACTACTTTCTTTGCTCCGGCATTAATATGCTTCTGGCAGCCATCGCGTGAAGCGAAAATACCGGTTGATTCTATCACAATATCGGCACCGAGTTCGCCCCATTTAAGATTGGCAGGATCGCGTTCGGCAGTGATCTTCAGGCGGTCGCCATTGACGATAAGATCGTTACCATCGACTTCTACTTTACCATTAAATCTTCCCTGTGTAGAATCATATTTTAATAAGTGCGCCAGAGTCTTGGCATCCGTCAAATCGTTGACAGCGACAAAGTCAATGCCGCCCTGTTCCATAGCCCGACGAAATACCGAACGGCCGATACGACCGAACCCGTTAATACCGACTTTTATTGCCATAACAGAAATATAGGAATTGGTCTGTAAAAAATATGAGTTTAGAAGTGCAAAGTTACGAAGAATGAAGGCTCAGGTTACCATAGCAGTCATTGGCAAAGGCCGTCTCGGTTCTGCCTATGCGCGAGCGATCCGCTCCAAAAGCAACTCATACAAGCTCTTCGGGCATTTTAACGCCCGCGAAGGAAACTTTGAAAAGTTATTTGATGGCGGCGGACCAGAGGTCATAATTATCGCCACCAAAGACGACGCCATCGCCGAAACCGCCTGGCGCGCAACCTCATTTGCGGGCAATAATCTGAAGTTGATAGTACATTCAGCCGGTTCGCAGCCATCCTCTATTTTACCGAAGCTTCCTAAAGTAGGGCGGCTGATGCTCCACCCTATTCAAACCTTTCCAAAAGGTGATCCTGCTCCATTCAAAGGCATCATCTTTGCGGCTGAGTGCACGGGAAAAGAGTCACTGGCTTTTGCCCGGGATTTTACTAAATCTTTGGGAGCAACGAACGTCATTCGTTTAACCGCAAAGCAGCTCCCACTCTATCATGCAATGACGGTTTTTGCCGCTAATTTTATTACGTTACTGGGCGCTTCGGTGGAAAAGCTTTCGTCGGAACTGCGCCTTGATAAGAAGATGGTTAAAAAAGCGGTTGCTCCGCTGATGAGAACCTCGCTTGAAAATGTACTTGCGGGCAATGCGAAAGATGTTCTTACCGGTCCGATTGCCAGAGGAGATAGCGAGACTATTAAAGTACACCTTAAAGCACTCAAACCTTCTCCAGAACTATCTACTTTATATGCTGCTTTTGTGAATTTAGCGAAGAGCAGTCTAAGCAAAGCATAGGGAGCAAAGGACTCTCCTTTTCTGTTGCTTACCCTGCTACGAGTTGTGTATTATATAACCTTATAGTATTACTATTTTTACTACTATGACCGTTTCCGATAAAAAGATCACTACCTTAGATTCTATTCCATATGATCCGGCCTATAAAAAGGCAGCTCAAAATGCTATTCATACCTGCCTGCGAGTGCAGCCGGGTGAACGCGCTACCCTCATAACCGACAAAGAAACAGCCCCTATTGCCGCAAGTTTATATGATGAATTAAAGGCTTCCGGTGCGAATGTACATACCTTTGTCGTCGAAGATTATGCCGAGCGCCCAATGCAACATATGCCCCAGCCCATTCTCGAGGATATGGAGCATGCCGATGTAACGATCTACTGCATGCAGGGCCAGCATAACGAGTTGCAGACGCGTAAAGAAATGATGGCCGTTGTCAACCGCGTAAAGCCCCGTCATGCCCACATGGTTAATATCAACCATGAGATCATGACCGAAGGCATGCAGGCCGATTTTCTTGCTGTCGATGCCATCAGCAAAAAAGTCTGGGCTCTCGCCAAAGCCGCTAAGAAGATCATTGCTAAATCCCCTGCCGGCACGCATATCGAAGCTACGTTCTCTCCCGATCTGAAATGGCTTAAGACCAGCGGTATTATTTCCCGGGAGAAATGGGGCAACCTGCCAGGTGGCGAGGTGCTTACCTGCCCTGAGCGTGTAGATGGTGTGTATGTAGTCGATGGCGTAGTTGGCGATTACCTTTGTGCTAAATACGGAGACCTGAAAAATACCCCGCTCACCATTTATGTCGAGAACTCCCGTATCACCAAATGCGAATGTTCCAATAAAGAGCTTTTAGATGAATTTTTGGAGTATACCCACCGTGATGAGAATTCTGACCGCGTGGGTGAGTTTGCGGTAGGTACTAATATTGGCGTTTCTGACGTCCGAGGGCTCATTCTCCAGGATGAAAAAATACCCGGGTGTCACATTGCCTTCGGTTATCCGTATTGTGAGCATACGGGCGCAACTTGGTATTCAGGGACCCATATCGATGTCGTAGGTCGTGCCTTCGATATCTGGATTGACGACCTGAAGATCATGGAAGGCGGGAAATTCCTTATTTCCCCTGACCAAGAGTAAGGAACAAGTTGCGTTTTTGCAGCGTTTTTAGCTGACTAAACCATTTTCGACGGCAAAATCCGTCTTTTAGAAAAGGATATATCATGAAAGAAGGCATTCATCCGCACTATCATCCGGTAACTGTTCACTGTGCTGGTTGCGGCAATGAGTTTGTTACTCGTTCTTCGACAACGGAGAATACGCTCAGAGTTGAAATTTGTGCTAATTGCCACCCGTTCTTTACGGGTAAACAAAAATTCGTCGATACGGCCGGTCGCGTAGAACGCTTCCAGAAAAAATTTGCGAAGGCCCTCGCCGAGAAGAAAAAAGCTGCCGCCTAATTACAGCGGAAGTTCTTTATTTTTAGTATATTAGAAGTCCTGACTTTCGGGTCAGGGCTTCTTTCGTTTTATCTATTAACCGCTATGCCATCAGTAGAAGCTCTCTCACAAGTAGTATTATTTGAAGACGCCTCCAGCCAAGGGCTCCATTTTAAACCCCTAACCTACACCAGACCGGTAGCCGAACTTCGAGTCGGTATGTTTACCGCTATCGAACGGCTGCAGGAGATCATCGGGCCTGAGATTCCGGTAGTTATCCACTGTTCAAAGACACTGGCGGAAGTGGTTGCCCATCGATTTCCTTCCCTTAAAGTAAATGCTCTTGAAAAGACTCCTTCTACCTTATTTCTAAACTCCCGCCTGCTTTTTACCGATCATTTGCATGATACGTTTCGCTCGGAAACGGATATGATCTATAAAGTCGAAGGTCAGGATGAAGAAGTACTGGCGGCTTTGGTGACGGAATTCTCTACGGGTCTTGAAAAGAAGATCAAAGCCGGTACGCCGCTCGCTGCTAAAGATTTTTCGGGTGAATCCAAAGAATTGCCCAAAGCAAAATTATTCACCTCTCTTTGGAATATGGTCAATTCCAATGGCGTTGTGATCCAAAACGATATTCGACGGATCGTAGCTAAAAATAATCGTAAACTGCATAAACAGCCGCGTGTATTTCCGAAGGTCGGCCTTCGGGAAGAAAAACAGATCCACTTTGAAGAAGGCTGTTATGTTGCCCCGCGTGCTGCACTCGATGCAACCGAAGGACATATCTTTATTGAAAAAGGCGTAACGATCGAATCGGGTGCTGTTATTATGGGCCCGGCTGTAATCAGAACCGGTACAACAATTAGAGCAAATGCCCGGGTGCATGAAGGCACGACGATCGGACCTACTTGTAAGATCGGCGGCGAAGTCGAGACCTCTATCTTTCAGGGATTTGCCAATAAGCAGCATGATGGCTTTGTGGGCCATAGCTTTATCGGTGAATGGTGCAACCTTGGCGCTGGCACAACAACGAGCGATCTACGCAATGACTATTCGAATGTAAAGGTTACGATCGAGGATGAGCTGATCGAATCCAAAGCATTATTCGTCGGCTCCTATATCGGCGATCATTCAAAAACTGCTATTGGTACCCTGCTCAATACCGGTACGGTGATTGGGGTTTCCTGTAATGTATTTGGCTATGGCTTCCAGCCAAAATGGATTCCGAACTTCAGTTGGGGCGGCGCACAAGGTATTGAAAAATATCAGACCGATAAAGCGATTGAGGTTGCCAAGAAGGTTATGGGGCGCCGTAATATTACTTTAAGCGATGCCGAAGAAACGTTATTGAAGCACCTGGCAAAAGGCAAATAATAATTGTATCATTTTCAAATAAAAAAGCCGGCTTTTTGCCGGCTTTTTTATTATCCTCAGTTACCTTCAAATTCTTCCAGAACGATCGTATCGAGCTGCATCAGTACCTCACGTACTTTCTTACGATTGGCTTCGCGGAGCGGAGTCAGTGGTAAGCGATAGACTTCCTCGATAATACCCATCATTGCCAGTGCGGCTTTTACCGGCTGAGGGTTCGTCTCAATGAACATTACCTTCATCAGATCGAACAATTCGTAGTGGATGGCTTTTGCCTCGGCAAACTGTGCATCGAGCGCGAAGCGAACCATGCGCGAGAACTCATTGGGGACTACATTCGAAGTTACACTGATAACTCCTTTAGCGCCGGCTGAAATAAGCGGCACGGTAAGGTTATCTTCTCCCGATAATAAGCGAAAGCCCATCGGCGCATGATGAATGATCTCCATACATTGCTCCATGTTAGCGCTCGCTTCTTTAATAGCGACTACATTCTCGATCTCGGCACAACGGAGCGTTGTTTCGGCATTCATGTTCAGACCGGTTCTTCCGGGTACATTGTACATGATAACCGGAAGGCCGACATCGGCAACCGCACTGAAATGAGCAAAGAGGCCATCCGGAGTCGGCTTATTATAATATGGCGTAACGATAAGTGCTGCATCGGCACCAAGATCGTAGGCTTCTTTAGTATAAGCGATAGAAGCATTTGTATCGTTCGAACCAGTACCGGCCACGATCACAGCCTTTCCAGCGGCATACTCGATCACTTTGGAAAGGAAGCGCCGGCGCTCCTCGGCATTAAGCGTCGGGTTTTCACCGGTCGAGCCAAGCGGTACCAACATCTCTACCCCTCCTGCAATCTGATAATCGATCAATTCTCTTGTTGCTTCATAATCGATCTCACCGGATGCGGTGAATGGAGTTACTATTGCCGTGCCAGTGCCACGGATCATTTTCGTTGACATAATTATGCTCCTACCATTTCAGTTAAGTGCTCTTCGAATTGATACATTCCTTTTTTACCGACGATCCACTCAGCGGCTCGTACCGCCCCGAGCGCAAAGCCCCGACGGGATTTTGCCGTGTGCGTCAGTTCGATTGAATCCACCGTGCTTTCATAGCCGACGGTATGGGTACCGGTAATAGAACCCGCCCGAATAGAACTGATAAGAATAGCGTCTTTTGCCGGCGGTTCACCTTGCTTTAATTGGGAAACGACTTTCGTTTTCGATTTAAAGCCGGAGAGTACTGCCTCGGAAATTCTTAGCGCGGTGCCGCTTGGGAAATCTTTTTTAGTATTGTGATGGGCCTCGCTGATATAGACATCATAGCCTGCAGGGTCGAGTAAACGGGAAGCATTGGCAACGATCTTCAAAAAGAGATTCACACCAATAGAAAAATTGGAGGCATAGACGCAACCGATCTTCGCTTCATCGACCATCTTTTTGATCTTGCCGAGTTCATGATCCCACCCTGTCGTACCGATCACGATAGGTATTTCAGCTTTAGAAGCAACGCGGACATTCGTTACAACGGCATCGGGCTGGGTAAAATCGATAATAGCATCGGGGTGAAGCGCTTTTAAGGCTTCCGGCGAAAGCGGCCTACCGACATCGAACATACCCACGATCTTGTGATCACGGCTAAGCGCAACGGCCTCTACTTCATGCCCCATTTTGCCGTATCCGGCGAGTACAATATTCATTGGTGCAAAAATACGACTTAATGCGTCAATGCATAGACAACGATATTCGTCCCGAATTTCAGTGCTTCTTCACGCTTATCGGGAGGGTCGTTATGCACATCAGGATCGTCCCAGCCATCGCTCGG
Organism: uncultured Alphaproteobacteria bacterium; assembly: GCA_964404255.1. Taxonomy (GTDB): domain Bacteria; phylum Bacteroidota; class Ignavibacteria; order Palsa-1295; family Palsa-1295; genus JAFDZW01. Next base: position 57,319 of record CAYOJJ010000012.1, read on the forward strand.
GTTCGATTCATACGTATAATAGACGCAGAGCCTGCCATTACTGAAAATGCCAAAGCCCTGTGGTGGTTTATTGTCGTGCTCATGGATCTTCGGGACGCCATTCGGAAAATCAAAATGGCAATGGTAGATCTCATGCGAGAACGGCAACTCTTTGAATTCTTCTTTGGGAAATACTTTAGGCATTTCCCTTCTTAGAGCTTTATCGAGACCATAATCATCGTCAATATAAAGAAACCCACCCGCATCAAGGTACGCTCGTAGGCGTTTTGCTTCGGCCTCCGTGAATTCCACATTACCATGCCCGGTCATGAACAGGAAGGGGTAATTAAAAATATCGTCGCTGGCGAGATCGACCCAAACATATTCCGGAGAGGTTTGGATATTGGTATGAGCAGCAACATATTTCAGCAAATTTGGCTCTTCGGTCTGGCCATTGTACCAATCGCTGCCACCGGCATATTTTAATCGGGCGATCTTAAATACCGATGCGGATCTATTGACCGAACGCTTCTGGGCGAACATGGGAATGCTCATCACCAGCAGCATCAAGACCAAAACAGCTCTTCGGACAATCATATAGTAGGTATGTGACGAAGAAAGGAGCGTTCGGTTTCAAGACATAAAAAAGGCAGACACCTTAGGTCTGCCTTTTGTTGATGTGCTACAATACAACAACTCATCAGAGCTCGTCGGCAACCAGCCGTTTTTTCAACTGGGAAATGTGCCAGGTGATATTAATCTCTTTGGGGCAAGCCTCTACGCAATTAAAGATCGTATGGCAGCGCCAGATACCATCGGCCGAATCCACAGCGGCGAGATGCTCTTCGGGATTGGTATCGCGGGTATCGAAAGCGAAACGGAAGCTCTTTAAGATCGCAGCCGGGCCGAGGTAGTTTTCATTCGACCAGAGCGAAGGGCAGCTCGTGGTGCAACAGGAGCACATGATGCACTTCGTCGATTCCATGAGCAGTTCGGCATCGTCATAGGACTGTAAACGTTCATGTTCCGGCGGGGCATCTTTGGCAATCAGATACGGCTTTACCAACTCGTACTTTGCATAAAAATCTTTCATATCGACCACTAAATCCTTCACGACCGGGAGGTACGGAAGCGGTTCGATAACGATCGGTTTACCAGAGTCAACGTTCTTAATATCCTGCAGTAGCAGCGAGCAAGCAAGGGTATTTTTCCCATTGATACGCATTCCATCCGAGCCACACATACCATGGGCGCAGGAACGACGAAAGGTCAAGGTACCATCCATCTTCCATTTGATATCATGCAGAACGTCTAAGACGCGATACGTCCCTTCGAGGCCATCGAGTGTATACTCTTTGTAATAGGGCTCTTTGTCAACCTCGGGGTTATAGCGCTGAATGCGAAATGTAACTTTCATTCGTATCTCTGATAAATCTCTTGCAAAATTACGCAAATATAAACACCTTTCCACCAAGATTCGCTTCCGGAAGTCCTGCAGAGATAGTATTAAACGCGGCAACAGATGAAACCAGAGCACTCTCAAAGTGTTTTTCTCTATATGACCAAATATATTATCTTCCTCCTGTTGGGGCTCGCTATCTTCGGCGGATGCTCTTCCAATACTTCCCCTTCTACCAATACCCAGATCGATCCCCAATATTCGAAAAATGTTTCTACGCTCTATGGACATGGAAAAGAGATCGTCGAAGATGCCCACGGCAATAAATTCATGTCCGATATTACCTGGAAGGATTCAACCGGCGCCACCCATTCCCTGCTTGAACTTAAAGGCTCCGTTATCCTCCTAAACTTTTGGACGACGTGGTGTACCTACTGCAATGAAGAATCCGCAGCTCTTTCCGAGATCTCCGATTCCTTGAAAGATCAGGGAGTGCGGGTCATTGGTGTTTCGATCGATGTTGGAGACAATATTTTTTCCCGCGTTCAGCACTATGTCAATAGTAGGAATATCCGATACCAGATCGTTATCGATCCCGTCGGCTATACGTATTTGAACTATGGCTGTAGCGCTACCTTTCCCTGGTCTTTTATTATCGATAGCGATGGCTACATACGCTACATTTACGAAGGTTTCGATGTAAGCGCTACCAAGCGGGATTACTACGAAAAGATACAATCGCTGCTGTAGTGGGGATCAGGGTTGAGGGCTCGGGGTTCAAATAGATGCATAAGACTATCTGCTAAGACATAAGGGATTCCTGATTACACTTAAATTTATTGAGGCTCTCTGTAATTGGTTTAAAATAATAAAGCCACCTGATCGCAGGTGGCTTTATAGTAAATACTCGTAATAAGTCTTAGAGCAGTTCTTCGACTTTTGGAATAATATCTTCCGGAGTAAATGGTAAACCCATGACCTTATTGATGCCGATAGCATCGATCAAGAACTTATCCCGGATAACGCGGCGAAGCTGCCCGAGATTTAATTCCGGTACCACGATCTTTTCATAGTTCTTGAGAATATCGCCAAGATCCGGCGGAAGCGGGTTCATCCAGCGCAAGTGGGCGCAGGCAACACCTTTCGAATGCAGACGCTCGGCGGCCGTCATGATAGCGCCATAAGTGCCACCCCATCCGAGTAATAATACCTTGCCACTCTTTGGGCCATGAACTTCCGTTGCCAGAATATCTTTGGCAATACCATCGACCTTCTGCTGACGAAGTTTTACCATGAACTCATGGTTCGAAGGTTCGTAGTTAACATTGCCGGTGATATGCTGTTTCTCCAAACCACCGATACGATGCTCAAGACCTTCGATACCGGGAATAGCCCACGGACGAGCATTATCTTCGTCGCGTTCATACGGCATAAACGGAGCTTCACCCTTGCTCTTACGCATCTTATTGATGATCGGAGGAATAGTATCGGCATCCGGTACAAGCCAGGGCTCCGCACCATTTGCAATATACCCATCGGTAAGCATGATAACCGGCACCATATATTTGAGCGCAATGCGCGAAGCTTCAATAGCGGTATCAAAACAATCTACCGGACTCTTAGCAGCGATTACAGGGACCGGGCACTCACCATTACGGCCATAAAGGGCCTGCATGAGGTCGGCCTGTTCCGTCTTTGTCGGAAGACCGGTTGAGGGTCCGCCTCGCTGAACATCGATGATTACAAGCGGAAGTTCGGTCATAACGGCAAGACCAATTGCTTCTGCCTTAAGAGCAAGACCCGGACCGGAAGTCGTCGTAATGGAGAGACAACCGGCATACGAAGCACCGATAGCAGTACACACACCGGCGATTTCGTCTTCTGCCTGAAACGTCTTTACGCCGTAATTCTTGTACTTCGAAAGCTCGTGGAGAATATCAGAAGCCGGAGTAATAGGATAAGAACCAAGGAAAAGATCAAGACCCGATTTTACCGAAGCAGCAACAAAACCCAGTGCAGTTGCTTCATTACCCATAATATTACGATAGAGGCCCGGCTTAAAGCTGGCAGGCTTTACTTCGTAGCGGGCATTGAATAACTCAGCCGTTTCACCGAGGTAGTACCCGGCTTTCAAAGCGCGGACGTTCGCTTCATAAACCTGCTCGTTCTTACCGAACTTTGCTTTGAGCCATTCAAGCGTCGGCTCCATCGAACGGTTATAAAGCCAATAGACGAGGCCAAGCGCCACCATGTTCTTGGAACGGCCCCCCTCTTTGGTACCCATTTTCAGATCTCTTACCGCATCGAGTGTGATCTTTGTTAATGGGAAACGATAAACCGTATAGCCGGCAAGCGAGTCATCATGAAGTGGATTGGAAGCATACTTTGCCAAAGTTAGATTCTTCTCGTCAAATGCATCTTCATTAACGATAATGACTCCGCCTTTTTTAAGATCGGCAAGATTAACCTTCAAGGCTGCCGGATTCATGGCAACCAATACATCCGGATGGTCACCGGGTGTATGAATCTCTTTCGAAGAAAAGTGGAGCTGGAAGCCCGATACTCCATAGAGGGTACCGGCTGGGGCGCGAATTTCTGCAGGATAATCCGGAAGTGTAGAGAGGTCGTTTCCGTGAAGAGCAGTAGTATTAGTAAACTGGGTACCGGTAAGCTGCATACCGTCACCGGAGTCACCGGCAAAGCGAATAGTTACATCTTCAAGAATGGAAATTGGTACTTTGGGGCGTTGCCCGATCGATTCTGGCGTGCTGTGTCCGTTAGTACCTGTTGCCGTTGCGGCTACTTCTGCTTCGTTCGACATATCGTTATCCCTGATTATTCATTATCAAAATAGCACAGTCCAAACACTAATGTCGCAACAGGGGTTCGGAATTATCTAAAACAAAAAAGCGGCACTATGGCCGCTTTTTGAGTACATACTTTAATGGTTTATGCTTCAACCAGATGTTCCGGGCGTTTTGCTTTTACTTCCTGCCAGTGGTGACAGGCAACCCAGTGCCCCGACTCTTCTTCGATGAGCGCCGGCTCTTCGGCAATACATTTCTCCGTCGCAAAGGGACAGCGGGAAGCAAAGTTACAACCGACAGGATAATTGGTCGGCACCGGTACAGTGCCTTCGATCGTCATAAGACGATCGGATTCTATATTGAGCTTCGGTATCGAACCCAGCAATCCTACTGTGTAAGGATGCAATGGATTGTAATAGATCTCATCGGCTGAAGAATATTCAACGATATGAGAAGCATACATAACCGCAACCTTATCGGCATGTTCGGCAATTACACCGAGATCATGGGTAATGAGAATAACGCCCATTCCGAGCGTTTCCTGAAGCTCCGTTATTAATTCGAGAATCTGCGCCTGAACCGTTACGTCGAGAGCAGTAGTGGGTTCATCGGCAATAAGAATGGAGGGATTACAGGAAAGAGCCATAGCAATCATTACACGCTGACGCATACCGCCCGATAACTGGTGTGGGTATTCGCTATAGCGCTGCTCAGGGGCGGGGATTCCAACCTTCTTAAGCATTTCAATAGCACGAGCTTTGGCTTCCTCTTTGGTTACCTTCTGATGAAGCAGGATCGATTCTTCGATCTGATTGCCAACGGTAAAAACCGGATTGAGCGAGGTCATTGGCTCCTGGAAGATCATACCGATCTTATTACCGCGGATACTGCGCATTTCCTCTTCCGAAAGCTTTAGCAGGTCGCGGCCATCGAACATGATCTGGCCGCCAACGATACGACCCGGAGGATTCGGAATAAGGCGCATGATCGAAAGCGCGGTTACCGATTTTCCGCAGCCGGATTCCCCTACCACACCGAGCGTTTCTTTACGGTCAACGGTATAGGAAACGTTATCGACCGATTTGGCCACTCCATCATCGGTGAAAAAAAAGGTCTGAAGATTTTTAACCTCAAGTAAAGCCATTCGTACTAAAGGAATAAAGTCGTTAGAAAATTATCGTTTGAGCTTGGGATCGAAGGCGTCGCGAAGTCCGTCTCCGAATAGGTTGAACGCAAAAACAGCCAGCATAATTGCCAGCGCCGGGTAAATGGTCAATCCCCAATTCGAACCGGCAGCAATGTAGCCATAGCCGTCATAGATCATCTGTCCCCACGTAGAAGTCGGTGGTTGAACGCCTAAGCCAAGGAATGAAAGTGAAGCTTCGTAAATAATTGCAGTAGCAAAACCGGCCGTTGCAATAACAATAATAGGGCCGATAGCATTAGGCAGGATATGCCGGAAGATCGCACGCATATTTCCGAGACCAAGAGCACGAGTAGCCTCGACATATTCGGTCTCACGAAGCGAGAAGAATTGCCCGCGAACGATACGAGCCATATCTACCCACCCGGTTATACCGATAGCAAAAACAGTTTGGATAAAGCCGAGACCAAGAGCGATCGAAATAGAAATAACAAGTAAGATCGGTGGGATAGACCAAAACACATTCGTCAGCCAACTGACAGCCTCGTCCACCCAACCGCGGTAAAAGCCCGCCAATGCTCCCAGTAACACTCCAATAACGATCGAGAGCAATTCCGAGAAGAAGGCAACCGTCAGTGAGACTCTCGCTCCGTAGATCAATCGGGAAAGAACATCGCGGCCATAGCGATCGGTACCAAGAAGGTATACCGGTTCTTCATGCCATTGCTTCTCCGACGAACCGGCAAGCTTGGATAACGGAAGTTTTCTTGTATTTCCTTCCACCGTTATCATTATTACTTCATTACCGGAAACCTGATAGCTTTCAATCGGGATAGGAACCGGTCCCTGATCCTGCACGTCGTTTGTGCGTAAAATCACATTCCCCTTGAATCCACTCGGTTTTGTTGCATACTCAAGTATTTGAAGGTTAGGATCACTCGGAGCCAGAAAACCAGCAAAAACTGCAATAAGAATAATCAGAATAGTCACATAAAAGCCAGCCATAGCCAGCTTATTACGCTTCAATCGTTTCCAGGAATAGTACCAAAGCGACCGCGAAGGTTGTACGGCGGCCGATTCAGCGGTGGTTGTTGTGGTTTCCGGAGTTGCCATTGGCTGCCTATGGGTTAGAGTTTTACCTTCGGATCGAGTTTGGCGTATACTATATCTACTATATAGTTGATCACAACAAACACTACGGCGGAAAATAGAACCGTCCCCTGAATGGTCGGGAAATCCGATCGTGGAATGGCATCGAATGCCAAGGCGCCGATACCCGGCCAGTTAAAAATATACTCGATAAAGAAAGCGCCGGTAAGTAAGGCAGCAAGCCAGGAGCCCACCGTCGTCACTACCGGGTTTAAGGCATTGCGAAGGGCGTGACGGAAAATAACCTTTTTCGCAGAAAGTCCTTTTGATTTTGCGGTGCGGATATAATCGCTCGAAAGCACATCGAGCATACTCGACCTCGTCACACGGGCAATGATCGAGATCGGGCGTAAGGCCAGCGTAAACATTGGCAATGCAAGATATTCCCAATGGTAGGCCCAGAATTCAAACCATTTAGCATCATCCTGAATGACATATCCTGAGATCGGAAAAATCTGCAACCACGATCCGAAGGCAATAATCATCAATAAACCAAAGACGAATGAAGGGACGCTGATACCTATGAGCGCAAAAACCATCGAGACGTTATCAAGTAACGAATAGGATTTTACCGCTGATAATATCCCGATCCCTACCCCCAGAATCGTTGCCACGATCATAGCGCTAATCGTGAGAATACAGGTCGCCGGAAAACGCTCCATGATGCTTTCAAAGACCGGTCGGTTAGAAGAATACGAACGCCCCAAATCGCCGGTTGCCGTTTTCTTCATAAAATTCACATAGCGCTGCCAGGCAGGAAGATCGAGACCAAGTTCATGGCGGATTGCGGCCTGTGACGAAAGATCGGCACGCTGGCCCTGCATCATTCTGGCAGGATCCGGTAAAAGATTCATCACCAGGAAAATGACCGACATCACCCCGAAGATGATGAGGATCGAATAGAAAAACTTGCGTATGGTAAATGCAATCATTTTATAGGCATTTAGTAAGCAAATTTACGCAATTCAAGACTTTGCAGGAGAAATTTGCCAATAATGAAAAGGCAGGTTAAAAACCTGCCTTTTCATAACACCCAAAATAAGCTTTACTGTTTACTTCGAAAATGCAAAATTCAGCATCCGGTAGATAAGCTTTGCCACGAGATAAGTAGCATGCTGTTGGGCGTTATTCGGTACCAGCTCTACGACATCGAAGCCTACGATCTTCTTACCGGCTTTATTCAACTCTCTGAATATTTCCATGGTCTCATTCCACCAAAAGCCATCGGGCTCGGGAGTACCGGTCGTCGGCATAATAGCCGGATCGAAGTAATCCACATCGAACGTAATATAGACTTCTTTACTTTTGATCGCCGATGCTACCGATCTCTGCCAGTTCGCTCCATGCTTTGCCCGGCGAATATTCGTAGCATAGAACGTCTTTACCTTTTGCTTTTTGATAAATTCATATTCTTCTTTGCACTGTGCACGAATACCAACCTGCACTACTCTATCCATCGGGAAATGCGTTTCATCAGCAACACGGGACATGAAGCAGGCATGGCTATATCTGGTATCGCTGTAGGTATCGCGAAGATCGGAATGAGCATCGAAATGCAATACCGACATCTTCGGATACTTTTTATAATGAGCAGAAATAGGTGCGGTTGAAATGGTGTGTTCGCCACCTAAGGTCACGACAAATTTTTCAGCATTCAACTCATTTGAGACCGCGTTTTCTAATAAATCCAATGCCGCCCGACCGGATTTATTTCCATATGGAACAGCCGGCAATGTAGCTATTCCCTTCTCAAAGCATAGTTCTTTGAAAAACTCATCATCAAAAAATTCTACATAATGGGAAGCATCTATTATGGCCGCTGGTGCCTTAGCGGTGCCCTTGCCATAGCTGACGGTCTTCTCATAAGGAGCCTGAACAATGACGATTTTACTCGATTCGTACGAAGAACACTCGGCCTCAAGGCCAAGAAAATTCTTAGAGATTGGAAGTACTTTTTTTGTCATAGTGCCGGATAACAAAAAAGGCGGCACGTAAGCGCCGCCTTTTTTTGAAAGAAATAATTTTTTGCTTTTAGTGAGCTACGATCATCGACTTGGTAGCAGTGTAATCACCGGCCGTAATGGTATAATAGTAAGTACCATTTGCTAAGTTCGATGCATTAAAGAGTGCAGTATGTGATCCTACAGAAGCGTATCCTTCGGCAACCGTTTTTACCAACGAGCCCATCGTATTATAGACTTTGATCGTCACATAATTACGCTCTGCCAACGTATAAGGAATCTGAGTCTCGATAGAAACCGGATTCGGGAAATTTGTACCAAGCGAGGTAACCGGTGCGGAAGTAGGTGCAACATCAGAGCTCGCATCAGATACGTAAGCTGTAATGAAGAAATTCTGATAAAACGGATCGGCTCCGCCACGGGAAATACCAGCCTGGGGACTTTGATAGTGCAGACCTTCCCAATAGCCACGCTGTACAGCCGTGTCGATCTGGGATCCCTGTGGGTAATCCAACGAATCTCCAAAGAGACCAATAAAATTCTGATCGGCTAGTTCTACCGTCGGATCGTAAGCCGTTAATACTTGAACAAAGAAGAAACGACCGACCTTTTTATGGTTCATCTTAAGTGTTACAAACTGAAGTGTACCTTGTTCAAGGCTGTTCATATCATCTCCCGAAAGAGAGGTTGAATCGATCAAGGCGCTTGGATAGGGTAAACCATTGCTCACCGTCTGTTTATTCGCGGTAACTAAGATACGATTGTTATCTATATTTCCAATCTGGCCAATACCAATGCCGATTGTAACGCTATCGAGCCAGGTATTTGTGCTGAATGGAGAAGTAAAACGTTCAGCATAGCCAAGAATAGTATCGACGAACTGGGAGTTATCCTGCAGCGTAAGGTTTAACAGTGTTGGGAAATAAGTATAGGCATACTGTTGAGTTTCCGTATCTACATATAATAATCCTTCTACGTTCGCCTGCGTGCTAAAAGGCTTGACATACTTCGGAGCACTTAAAAAAATACCTTTGGAGTTTGCCGGCGACTCCACAGCTGTCGCACGCAATGCTACTGATTGTGCCTGAGCAAATCCCTGTGTTGCAATCCCACAGAGCAATAAAACTAACAACGTAACAAATTTTTTCATGGTAGCAAAAGAGTTATTTGTAAGAGTAAATTTGGTTAATACAAGTGAGGCGGTCGTCCTCTTACTCCACCCCAACGCAATGTAAACCCGCCAAACGGAAAAAAGTTGCGGAATTTGTTCTTAAAAGGCCATAACTTAGCGGTTTCAAATAAATAACAGCCTGTCTATCTCTAATTATTGGTTTCCCATTTTTTCTTTAAATCCAAAGCCTATATCCCCCTGTATTTCGCAATGACGACAACCTTTTAAATAGACGTTTATGTTTGTGGGATATACGTTTTTTGGGGTTGTTGCTCATTGTGGGTAAACCGGGGCAATTGCCCCGGTTTTTTTATGAGACCAGTACTAACCATTCTCTTCGCTTTTCTTTTTAGCACTGCTATCTGCCAGGCGATTCGTGCCCAGCAGCGGCCGAATGTCGATACCTTATCGCTTTTTGGCATTCGAACGGCTGTCGCCGGCAGTTCATCCCTTACCGGCTGCGATACTATCTTTTGGAATGAAGGATTGGGTATCGGGATGCTCAGTAAAAAGATCGATCTGTTTCGTCATAAAGGCGATCTTAGGATTGCTATAAAAAACTCGGCTGTCGATCAGGTGACCTTTGCTATCGGAGCCAAAAACAAGGAAGATGCTACCGCTATTTATAGTGATGTATGCTCTCAAATACAGCAATCTTATGGCAATCCGGATGCTATCGTTACTACCGATCCGCCGGAGATCCGATGGGAAGGTATCGAGCAATTTTTTGCGGTACGAATGGCCATTGAACATAACGCTGTGAACGTCGTTCTTAGCAAATTCGAGCACAACTAATCCCCAAGTGATGTCCTTCGAATTATTCATTGCCAAAAGATATGCCCTGACCAAACGCAAAGAGCAGTTCATTACGACGATCAGTATTCTCTCTGCTCTTGGGATTCTTGTTGGTGTGGCAGCCCTGATCTGTGTTCTTTCCGTGTTTAATGGGTTCTCCAAAGTCGTCACGGATATTTTAGTTAATTTCGATCCGCATATTCGTATCAGTTCGATCCAGGATTCCTCACAAATTCATACTGTCCCCAATACCCATCATATAATTGAAGTATTAAAACAGAATCAGGATATCCAGGCAGTCGGAGCCGTTGTAAAACAAAAGGCTGTCCTTGTACATTACACATTGCCTCGGGTGGCCTCGGTAATAGGAATCGATGCCTCGGACCTCGATCGTGTTTCTGGAATTGGAAAGACCATCCAATCCGGAGAAATGAATCTTACCGATTCCAGTATCGTCCTCGGGCAGGTACTGGCCGATAATCTTGCTGTCAGTCTTGGCGATACCGTTCAACTCTTTAGCTCGAACGGTATGGAGCGTATCCTCACCGAACCGGTCACCCCTAAAAGTAAACGGTTTATTGTCAAAGGCATTTTTGCGGCAAATAATCGCGAGTACGATGCTATCAATTCTTATATCAATATCAATGCTGCACGGGATCTCTTCGATGTACCGGCAGATGCAGCAACACAAATTGATATCCGGTTGAAAGATATTTCCCAATCCCAGGAAACGAAAAAATGGATACAGGGAGCTCTTTCCGATCCTTCGTATGCCATCCAGACCTGGTATGACCTCCATACCGATCTTTATAATGTAATGGAGATCGAACGATGGATAGCATTTATTATCCTTATTCTTATTGTAGCCGTTGCTTCATTCAGTATTTTCAGCGCTCTGACGCTTACGGTATTTGAGAAAAAAAGAGATATAGGACTGTTAACTGCTCTTGGTGCAGAGACTCTTCAGATTCGAAAGATCTTTCTCGGCCAGGGCCTTATCACTGGTTTCGCCGGTGTGATCGGAGGATGCATCGTCGGCCTCGGTATTGTCTGGGCACAACAGCAATTCCAGTTCTTCAAGCTTGATTCAAGCGTCTATATCATCCCCGCCCTTCCGGTCGAACTTCATATTCTGGATTTTTGCGTTGTCAGTATCGGAGCATTATTATTGGTGGTGCTGGCTTCCTATTTCCCGTCGATGCGAGCTTCCCGAACCGTCCCGGCGGCTGCATTACGCTGGGAGTAACATAATAAGAATTATCAATGAAATTATTAACGGTTGATTCTCTCGGCAAGCAATATCGCTCTGGAAGTTCGGCGATGATCGAAGTATTTTCCGGTATTTCTTTTTCTGTCGATCGAGGTGAAGTAGTAGCCCTTACCGGCCCCAGTGGCTCGGGCAAAAGCACATTGTTAAATATTATCGGAACGCTGGACTCACCAAGCAGCGGAGAAGTCACTATTGCTTCCCAACCTCTATCCAAACTCACCGGGCAAGCACTGGCGAAATTTCGCAATCAGCACATCGGCTTCATCTTTCAATTTCATCATTTATTGCCGGAATTTTCAGCAGTCGAGAATGTAGCTATGCCCGCCCTAATTGCGGGGACAGATCAGGCGACGGCATTCTCGCAAGCAAGCCAATTACTTGAGGAGATCGGGCTTTCTCATCGGGCAACACATCGCCCCGCAGAGCTTTCCGGTGGCGAAGCCCAGCGAGTTGCCGTGGCACGCGCTTTCACTATGCAGCCTGATCTGGTCCTGGCCGATGAACCGACCGGCAATCTCGATCCTGAAAATGCCGATAAATTATTCTCCCTTATCCTTGCATTAGCATCGAGACGTAATCAAACCTTTCTGATTGCCACCCATAACCATGACTTAGCTCATAAAGCTAATCGTACTTTGCATTTGGAAAAAGGTTATTTGGAAAGCTGAGTCTATTCCGTGGAACTATAGGGTCGCTTTATAATATTGTATTGATACTATCGGGGAATATTACTAATTTATATGGGATACGTGTACTAATCTATTCTTTCCGCCCCCAGACTATGAAATTCCAGCCCCTAATAATTATTGTATTTCTTACAATAGGTTTTTCTTTATGCCATGCTCAGGAGGGCGGCTATATCAACAAGCTTTCAGTAACAAAGGGTGAGACGGTAACTTTTCATATTTCAACCCAGCTTCCAACCGTCGATATTGATATTTATCGCCGTGGGCTATACCCACAAAAAGTTACTACTATAAAATCGGTACCGGGCGGAATACAAGAAACACCGGTAGAAGCCTACCGGGTTGGGTGCGGATGGAAACCCTCGGCAACATTTATTATTCCCAAGACTTGGCATTCCGGTGTTTATGAAGCGACCTTCCCTTCCTCGGAAGGCCTTAAGAAAATTATTTTTGTCGTAAAAGAAAAAGAACTCGGTTCTTACTCAAAAACTGTGGTCTGCCTGACCGTTAATACCTGGCAAGCCTATAATAACTGGGGAGGAAAAAGCCTCTACGATTATAATTCCTCGGAAAGCATTCGTGAAACGAAAGTAAGTTTCGATCGTCCGTTTTCTGACTCAACGCTGGTGCTCTATTACCGGTGGACTGAAAAACTGATGGATTGGCTGGAGTATGTTAAGACTCCGGTAGAATTTTGTACCAATCTCGATCTCGACCAGGATCCTTCTTTTCTCACTCACTATAATATCTATGTTACCGTCGGCCATGATGAATACTGGTCCAGGCCAGAGCGTAATGCCTGCCAGGGGTTAGTCGATCGTGGTGGGAGGATGATCGTTCTTTCCGGCAATACCTGTTGGTGGCAGGTACGCTTGGAAGACGATTTCCATTCGCTTGTTTGCTATCGGTATTTTTCTCTTGATCCGATGTATAACGATCACCGGGATTCGCTCATAACGATGAATTGGTGCAAGGCTCCGCTTAACGATCCAGAAAATAAACTCCTCGGTACCAGTTTTGTAAATGGCGGATATGTTAATAGCTCGGATTCGGTATTCCCTGCTTCCGAAGGATATGGTATTTATACGGCAGTACATACCAATAACTGGATCTTTAACGGTACCGATCTGCGCGAAGGCGAAACAATTGGCAAAAAAACTCCTATTGTCGGGTATGAAACCGATGGGGCAATGCTGGAATGGAATCTTGATGGCGATCTCTTTGCATCAGGGATCGATAGCTCGCCGACGAACTTTTGCGCTTTAGGAATCTCACCAGCCGCCGATAAAACAGGCGCACAGGTCGGTGAAGCAACGATGGGTTTTTATACAACCCCGAATGGCGGAGCGGTATTTAATGCTGCAGCTACCGATTGGGTGTACGGACTTGCAGCAGGCGATCCAGATGTATTAAAAATTACTTACAATGTCTTTAATTACTTTAGGAACAACCGTCCGCTGCCACCAACCATTACCTCCTTTGCTCCTTATACCTTAACCCGCGATAGTATTAATCACCAGAATATCTATCTCAAACACGCCGCGATCGATCTGAAAATGGCAACACGGGATTCTTTTGTGGTTCATGCCTCCGACCCTCTTGGCAAGCCACTATTTTACCGGTGGGTGTACGGACCGAAAGTTATTAGCACCGATTCGTTTGCAATATTGACTCCCTCCGATAAAGCATTCCTTAAAACCGTCGGCTATCTTTCCGTGTGGATAAGTAATGGCAGCGATAGCGTCTCGATGCAATGGCGGCTGATCGATAGTTCGATCCGATTTTCTTCGTACCCCCCGACCTTCCCTTATAAAAAGGGTTATTCATTCTATTATAAACCTACAGCTATTTCTACCGTCGATGAACGCCCGGTTTGCCAAATGATCACTGCCCCGGCTTGGCTCGATATGAATTCGGAAGGCGAAATCACCGGTAAAGTGGATACTACTTCCGGCACCTTCCCCATTACTATCCTGGCGACCGATAACAGGAACAATTTGGTGGAACAACGATTTATCCTCACGGTAGAGGAAAAATCCGGCGTACATCATTCGGAAGATAGCATTTCCCTTTCCACTTCCCCAAATCCGTTTCATGCGCAGACGAGCATAGCTCTGACGTTAGATGAGTATTCCAATGTTACGATGACCATTACGAACTCAACGGGACAACCGGTCAGACAACCAGTGCTGCATCAGTGGCTTTCCTTTGGGCAGCATACTATTGCTTGGGATGGAAACGACAACCTCGGCACTGCACTGCCGGCAGGGATCTACCTGTGTACTGTTACCGTGGTGACGGCCTCCGGCGACCAGGTAGTAAGGGTATTGAAACTTGTAAAAAACTAAGCGTAAAGAGCATCAACGATCGGAATGTAAGGAACAGGATGAGTACCAGACTCGTTAATTCGTTTCGACCATTTACTATTATAACACTATAATGGCCCAAGCAACCCAGCAACGCCCCCGTCCATCGGCTACTCGCCCGGTATCGCGAACTCCGCGTGCTCCGAAAACCACTACCGGCAAACCGAGGGCATTTAATATGCCTTTCGAATCCATGAACATTTATATTGTTCTTGCAGGAGTTGCAGTGATCGCTTTAGGGTATTTCATCATGGGAAGCGGCGATGCGTTAAGCAGTACTTCGCTGAATGTCTCTCCTATTATTCTCCTGATCGGGTATCTGATCGTCCTTCCAATGGGCATTATGTATGGTGCAAAGCGCAAGAAAGCTGCTTCTGCCCCTGCTGCTACCATGGAACAACCCACCAATCAATAAGCTTACAGCTCTTCCAGTAACGAGACCGTTACTTCTCTTTTCGATCTATCTACAGCGGTGACCTCTTCTCCGGCCATCGTTATTAGCCGTTCGGTACCGTTATCCAATCGTACGACGAGAATATTGCCCGCAGGCATTTCCATAATGTCTTTTACTACCCCTATCGCTGCTTTCGTCTTCTTATCGATCACAGCCATACCGGGATATTCATCGAGGTAGGCGAGGCCCTTTTTCAGCGGAAGCCGCTCCTCTGCTAAAATCAGTATTTCGGCATTATAATATTCTTCGGCCTTGGTCCTATCGGTAATTTCGTTAAAGGTCAGCAGTAATCCTTTAACTGTTTCCTTAGCACTACTCAATGTTAATAGTTCGACCCCATTCCCTTTTGGGCGCTTCACCCGAACCTCTTTTAGCTTTTTGAATCGACGGTTATCGAAGGTGTATGATTCCGCCATTACCGCACCATGAACACCATGGGCACGCCGGATAACGGCAATAAGGATAAGATCGTCGTTTTCTTTAGCCATACTTACAAAGAAAAAGAGCGGGCATATAGCCCGCTCTTTAACAATATCATACTGTATTCTATTACTCCGCGGCAGGAGCCTCTTCAGCAGCAGGTGCTTCTTCAGCCGGAGCCGCTGCGGCAGCTTCTGCTGCTGCTTTCGCAGCCTCAGCGGCGGCTTTGGCAGCCTCTTCATCTGCTTTCTTTTTACGGGCAGCTTCTTTCTGCTTTACTAATTTATTCTGGACGGAAGAAGTCTTATTCGCCTTCCAGGTATTGAAGATCTCTTCAGCGCGGGCCGGCTCGATCTTCTTCTTCTCGAGGTGGTGCTTTAAGAGGATACCTTCCGAAGAAAGCAATGCACGAACCGTAGCCGTCGGCTGTGCGCCAACGCGGAGCCAGTACATGACGCGTTCTTCGTTGAATTCCATTTTCTGGCCCGGTTCGTTCTTCGGGCGGTACTGGCCGAGGGATTCGATGAAACGGCCATCGCGGCGCGAGCGAGCATCCGCAGCAACAAGCTTAAAAATAGGAAGCTTCTTTCTTCCTTGCTTGGCAAGACGTAATTTTACCATAGTTTGTTTTCTTTTAAGTGATTGATCTTGCAAAGGATGTCTGGCAGGACGAACAACTATGAAAGTCCCAGGCCAGAGTCTCTGCTTTTAATTGTGAGCCCTGTAAACAATCTCAGCCGCAAATAATTTCCCGTTACCCCCTGATCATCTCTTTAAGCCGGGAAATCGTACGAAGGTATTTTTTGGTATCTCCACCGGTAAAATAGGATGGGTGGAATAATTCTTCGGGAGCTATCGTACTACTTGCAAAAAAGGCGATATTATTATCGTAAGCCTTATCAATAGCATACACGAATCGTAATGCCTCATGGGGATGAGCTATTGTGGAAATTCCATGCAGTATCATAACCCTGATAGTACTAAGAGCAGAACGAACTCTCATGGGATGAGCCTTCGATAATACTTTAAGAAAATATGGAAATTCCATATTTATCATAGAATTATCGATAGAAAATTTACCGATAATCGATTCGAGTAACGCATCGGATTCTACCCAGTTTGTTACGCTGTGATCGTTAAGATGATGGATGATTCTATAGTCTTCTCCATCGATACGAAGGGTAGTAAAACGCTCGGTCAGCTTCCCAAGCTCTCTTTTGAAATCCTCGACCGAGAACTTCCCTTCTCCCAATGCCCCGGGAGGTGTATTTGAACTGGTAAGGATAGAAACCCCGCTATCGAAAAGCTGTTGAAGTAAATTGGTAGTTATGCGGGTATTTGCAGGGTCATCGAGCTCAAATTCATCGATCACCAGTAATTGAGTCCCCTGTAATAGCTCTACTACCCCTTGCAACCGCTCAAGTCCTACCAAAAACATCAATTCCTGGAATGACAAAAACACCTTATTTCCCGAAAAACTATGATAAGCTGAAGCTAATAAGTGGGTTTTACCGATTCCAAAGCCCCCATCGAGGTAAAGCCCTACACCGGAAGAGCTATTCTTAGAAAGCCACCGGGAAAACAAGCGAGAGTTATTCTTAGACTCGATGCTTTTTATAAAGTCCTGAACCGATCGAAGTGCTTTTTCCTGGGATGGGTAATCCGGCTCCGGGATGTAGTTGGAAAATTGAGCCGCATCGAAATGCTTCGGAGGGTCTAACGATTTCAGGATAGAACTCGAATCAAGAGGAGATGAAAGTAATTTTTCGAAATAAACTACTTTATCTGTCGCTTCTAACAAACTATTATTCAAGAAATTATAGGAAATATACTGGCCTTTTCCGGCTCACCGCAGAGTCGGTAAATTGCATCTTTCACTCGCTCCATTAACCAGAAAGGAGTGCTGGTGGCCCCGGAAATACCAACCGTTTTTAAGCCGGAAAACCATTGCGGATCAAGCTCGTTTTCCTGCTCGATGAAATGCGTATTGGGATTAGCACCTTTGGCTATTTCATAGAGCACTTTCCCATTAGAACTGGTACGGCCTGCGACAAAAACGATGGCATCGTTATTTTCGGAGAATTCGATGAGCTTCTTTTCCCTACCTGATACCTGACCGCAAATGGTATCCTTGGCATGAAATTCTACCGCATCTTCTTCCATTTCTGCTACTACCAGATCAGCCAACCGCTTTTTAAGCTCGTCACGTACGGCATAAAAAGTCGGTTTATCCATAGTCGTTTGGGAAAAAAGGACGGTGGGCTTATCTAAGGTAACCTTCTCTATTGCTTCGGCGACCGTTTTAATAACGATAGCCTCGTCATTTACTACCCCCCGCAAACCGATAACTTCGGCATGATCTTTCTTACCGAAGATCACGATCTGAAAGCCCTTATCATAAAATTTACGAATACGCTCCTGTACTTTCGTTACCACCGGGCAGGTGGCATCGATAACTTCTATACCGAGTTCTTTGAGCTTTTCGTAAGTAGAAGGAGGTTCGCCGTGAGCGCGGATAAGGATCTTAACGGGATGATCGGAACCGGTATTTTCTTTAGCGATCTGCTCAAAATCCGAATGCTTAACCGTCTGAAGCCCCTTCTCACCTAAACGTTCTATCTCCATGGGATTATGGATGATATCGCCAAGCGAAAAGAGCTTGTCATTTTGCGAGAGTTCTTCTTCGGCAAAATCGACTGCCCGAACTACTCCCCAGCAAAACCCGGAATTACGATCAATGATTACTTCCACAACTACTTCAACAGTTACGAATAAATGAGGGTTCGGATACATATTTACAACCAGCAATCCGTTAAATTTCGTATTTTATTTTGTAATTCACAAGCACCTGTTATTCTATGAGCAAAGGATGGACTGTCGAGCGTTCTACTTTTATCGAATCTTCCCCTTCCCAGGTATGGGAAGCCCTTATTTCTCCCGGCCTAATTAAGCAGTACTTATTTGGCACGAATGTTACCTCCGATTGGAAGGTAGGCTCAGAAATACTATATGAGGGAGAATACCAGGGAAAGCCTTATCAGGATACGGGTAAGATCTTGACACTCGAACCGGAGCATATTTTTAGTTCGCTCATTCGCAGCGGCGGGTCTTCAGATCCCAAAGATCAGCACACCGTTACTTACACGCTTGATGCCAAGGACAATGGTACGAGAGTAACCCTTTCCCAGGATAATTGCAAAGATGAAGCTCAGGCCGAGCACTTCGGAAAGAACTGGGAAACCGTTTTACAAAGCCTAAAACAACTACTCGAAAGCCATAATTAGATACGAAATATTTGCAATCAAGAAATTTTCCTTATGAAAAAAATTCTTAGTTTTTTTCAACTTACACTTGCATTTTTATAAAAAGCGTTATATATTTGTAAGGTCTAGTTGCTTATAGATTGAATCGATGTACTTGTGTATGTTTTGCCACACAAGCGGCATACATCGATCGTTTGCCAGAGTGAGTACCCCCAGTATCTTCCTGCGCAATACAAAGTAGATCGCACGGTTCGGTTTGACCGGCGGACTGCTTGTTCCCACCCCAGACAAATAAACTGCCTATTATCCCCGGGCTTTGGGGAGCAGTCGAACACATACTAACTAAAAAACACTATGAAAGAGAATATGTTTACCGTCGATCTCGGATCGATCAAGTTGACGGACGATCAACGCGCTCATATCAATGCTGCCATCCAAACTGCGGTTAGCAGCGAACTGGCAAAGATCGGAGGCCGCGGCCATATCGCCTTTGTCCCGGTCAATCATCTCCCAATAGGGCCTATCATTCAAGGCATCATTGCCCGGCCGATCAGCGATAAAATACTACAGGAAATCAATAGTGTAGGATAAGTATCGCTGATGGACGAACCTCGCTCGGTGCTTTGCCCAAGTTCTCGGGCAAAGCCAGGCGCAAAGCTTCTCGGGGTTCGCCAGGATGATGGCACCGTTGCTATTCTACCGCAGGTCTTGCAGATCGATCTCTCGTTTTTAGCGAATACTCCGCAAGATATAAAAGCAGAGCGGCAATTCCGCTTTACGAATGCCTGTGTAGAAGGCGGCTGCGTTCAATGGACGGGTTCACGGTGCGGCATTGCAGATCAGGCACTTGAACATAGTTCTCATGTTCCGGCTGCCGATGGGCTTATTGCCTGCTCTATCCGGCAGCAATGCCGATGGTTCTTGCAATCGGGCGCCGAAGCCTGCACGATCTGTCCATACATCCTGACAGAAATTACCGAAGAAGAAGCGCTCGACTACATTAAGCGCGCAGTGTAAGCATACGATCTCAGGTGCTTACCATCCTACCGGCTATCGGATCGCGATAAGCCGGACGAACTTGCTCATACTTTTCCCAGATCACTACCGATAGATCCATCCTATCCGGAGTCTGCCGAAAATCCGATCACAGAGTAGGCATCATTTATTTCAATACTACTATCATGGCACAAACTAAATCATCGTCAAAACCTACAACCGACGAATTATCCCGTCTCTTACCGGAACGCAATAACCTGCGGCTTAATATTGCGCTTGGTATTGCAAAACCTCAGGGTCATACGACTTGGGAAGAGCTAAAATGCATTGGCTACAACCCACAACTTAAGCGCCTCGAAGCGATTGTTTCGATCAAGCAATCGTCAGGCTATGGCGGTTCGCTCTGCTCAAAAGGCTCGAAAGAGTATGTCCGCTTCTACGTCGATTTCAAAGATGGCGGCGGCTTTATCGATATGGGGCTCACGAGCTTTAAGGCGGCAAACATTTCCGATGCACCTCCTGGAGCACAGCACCCCTTAAGTTACATGGTATTTCTCTACATCAACGACGAGCAATACCGCCGCTTCACCGATTGCTCGCATGCCGTTATTCCAACCATGCGCGCCATTCTCTCCTGGAATGTCGAGCCGACGCCAAATACTCCGAATTATCCACCGTACTATGGTAATGTACGCGATGCCGATATTCAACTGGCACGGCGCCCCTATATCATCCTTGGCGATATTGCCGATGTACTAAAAAATAAAGTACTTGGCCCAGTTATTAAACCTGATTTCCAAATTCCGCTTCCCGATCCGGGACCAGTAGAACTTGCCGAACTCTATGAGTTTAATAAACAGGCTAACGTGCCGGATCACCGTACGTTCTATTCAGCGATCGGCAGTAGCATTCAATCAACCATGAGTTTTGCCAAGGCCGGATCGGCATTTAAAGCGACCGATCTTTCAAAACTCAAGATCGATATTTCCAAACTGCTTCCCTTCTTCGATCCGAACGAACACAAAGCCGATGTAAGTTTTGAAGAAGCAACGTGCGTAGGGTTAAATACCGATACCGATACGCTGGGTGCGGTCGTTCACATCAAAAAGAATAGCGGCTATAGCGGCGATCTTTGTCATAAAGGTTCGACCGAACATGTCGCCTTCTGGGCCGATTGGAATAATAATGGTACCTTCGATGAATACCTCGGTACGGTAAGCTTTGAAGTACATGACCTGGCAAATATTCCCGCCGGTGGATTGTACTATAATGTTGCCCTTCCGATCAATGTAGCAAAGCGCCTGAAATCCTGCAAGACACCCAATATCATCAAAGTTCGTGCAGTATTATCATGGGAATCGCTGCCATCGACTACCGATCCGAACCTGCTCAATACCTGGGGTAATTCTATCGACTCATTGGTACAGTTGCGTCCCGGCGATTCTTCTGGTATTCATACTATTATCAGTCTGGTCGGTAATGTAGCCCGTCTTGATATAGACCCGACGCATCACCTTTATAACTATAATGCCATCGCTCCCGGCGTTTCAAATAATCGTCCGTGGGGTGGTAGTATTAATTTCTGTGGTATTATTGATCGCAACGGCTTTAACGGAACGATCAAATTCCGCTTAAGTTGGAAGAAGTTCGGCGCACCCGATAGCGATTACAAACCGGTCTCGACGACCGAGACCTTCAATCTCTGGCAGCCACTTGTCAGCATCTTCCCCTACACCGATACTCAAACGGCAGATGCCGATGGCTGGTATATCTACGATCCGAATCCGGCAGCGGGAATCTATGATATCTACGATAATGGATATTTGTCTCATCTCGAGACCTCCGGCTTCACCGATGGCACCTATACGATTAAGTTCGAATACACCGATGAATTCAATAATGTCATTCTCGGTGATCTCTTCTCGATCGTAGTCTGCAATCAGGGAATGAGCGTTAGCCCGACAGCTAATGCAACGGTCGATATGACCAAAGATCTCGATCTTGTCATCGATGGCGGTGATTGCCATAGTTACGATAAGATCGATCCGTTGATCAATGGACACTTGCGTGCAGTACATCCATTCTTTGGTTGGTGGTCGCTGAATTTACAGCCGACATCGCATACTCATGGCGCAGTACCGGTCCCGATCTCACGCAGTTACTCTGCCCTCGGAGATACCGGTGATGCGAATGCCGTCTGGACACTTGATACGACCCCGCTCGATCCCTGCGGATATACCGTAAGCCTGGAAGGACGTACCCGCGTCATCTTAAATAGCACCCCTGGCTACTATCCTTACTACGGACCCAAAGCAGTAGGCTTTGCTAAGCTTCCGTAGCTCATCACAAAAAAACCGTACCGGCGTGCGAGGCTTCGGCGCCGGTACGGTCTTTAATAATTACCGTTACAGTTTACAAACCTATTATTACTATGGCAGATAAAGTAGAATCCATGAAGATCCCCTGTTGCCCGGAATTGCTCAGGGATGAAAATTGCGATGTGCTGTATTTCAATCGCACATTAAACTATCCATTCTTTTTCAAAGAACGGGATATTCGCCTGACCGTCCAGCTTATTCTCGGCTTTAAGCTCTCGCGCTGTACGCTGGGCCTTGTGCTCGGAGATCCGGTTTATAGCACTACCCTATTGCCCGGAGAAAAAGTACGGATCGTCACCACCGATCGCCGTTCTTCCTTCACTTATGATGCGACGACAAAACTCAGTTATCGCAGTGAACAGATCTCTGAAGAGCAGTACTTTATGCGTGCAACGCAATCGTACTTCTCCGATCTCGAAGACGAGCAATCCGGCAGCGGTAGTAGCTCGAGTAAATCTCATTGGGATTTCAAAGGCAGCACCGATGGCAGTATCGATCTCAACCCATTCAGCCCGGGAATAGGATCGAGCAGCAGCCAGACTCAAAACCACGATGCATCTTCCACTTACGACTTCCTTAATCGTCAGAGTTCGAATATGCGCTCGGCAGCTACGCAGGCAATGAATAGCACACGCAAGGCTCATTCGATCTCAGTAGGTGAAGTCTCGACTCGAGTTCATGTCGAAAGCGAATCAGAAGATCATTTCGAATCTTCATCGCGCGAATTTTCGAATATGAACGATTGCCATGCCGTCACTTACATCGTCTATCGTCTTAATAAAAAGATGGTAGTGAAGTTCGAGCTTGTGAGCATCGATATTTCGATCACAGGCGCCACCAGTGCCAATGGACTCGCGGCCTTTCCGCAGACCATCACGCCAGAACTTCGTGCGGCTATTATCAAACAGATCATAGCTGAACTCAGTGGCATTGGTATTCTCGATGCCAGTGGCCAGCCAAGCGCGGAGATAAAAAAGCGGTTCGATTTCTCGATGGAATTTACCTTGCCCACTGCCGGTACGATCGTCAAAGGTTGTCTTGACGAGTGCAATACCTGCGAACCGGCACGCCGCGAGCGAGTTCATCTCGAAAACGAGATGCTTAAGAAGAAGATCGAACTACTCGAAAAATCTCAGGAATACCGCTGCTGCCCGGACGAATGCTGCCATGAGGAAAAGGAAATACCGGCATCTTAAAGTAGTTGTGCTATGATGCTACTGTAGCATCCCACCCCCCTGCCGAAAGCGCAAGGATTACGGGATAACTACTACGATGATAGATACCCCCTGTGCAAAACAGGTAGGCGAAAGACCCCGGCTTCGGCCGGGGTCTTTTATTAGGTAGTTGTATATTTGAATATGTGTAATGATCCGATTTCAAGGCTACTGCCTATAATATCCGGCCTTAAAGCAATGACGCAATATGCAGCCGCTATCCTCTTATTATTCTTCTTTTGTTCGCCGGTCTTTGCGCAGGAATTTAAATACCCAGTTATACCTTCATCAGGTCACGGTATAAAAGATTTTATACCCAAAGGGTGGTTTGCACTCGATACTGCTTACGGTGATCTCAATAAGGATAACAAAACCGATATTGCTCTCATATTGCAATGTTCGGATTCCAATAATATAATCCATAATACAGGAGGTCTCGGAGTAGATATTCTCGATACCAACCCCAGGATACTGCTCATTCTTTTTTATAATAGCAGCGACCAATCATATACCCTGAAATTACAGCATAATACGTTTATTCTTAATTGGGATGACCCTGTGCTCGACGATCCATTCGCAGAGATTACCATCGAGCATGGCACCATAAAAATATCATTTACCTTTTGGGCAAGTGCCGGTAGCTGGTCGGCCAGTAATACGACCTATCAATTCCAATGGCTCGATAACGATTTCAAACTCATCGGCGCTGAAGATTTTTCTTATGAACGCAATACCGGTAATTCACGAGAATGCAGCTACAATTTTTTGACCAAACGAAAAAAAATCACGACCGAACGAAATATCTCAAACGATGAAAACAATCCCATAATACGTACGAATACTAAATGGGAAAAACTAAAGCTCAAACAATTAAGATCTCTCTCGACATTCATCGAGCCATATACCTGGCATATAGGAAATATAGAATTATAGTATACTCATTGTGCCATAATAGGTACAGAAAAGATTGACGTATATTTCAGAGTAACAATACAGGCACCTATGCGGCCGCCACGGATAGAACTCAAAAATAAGCGTGCGCTCGATACTTCCGCAGCGTTTTTCGACCAGATATATGGCTGGGTAAAGCGCTTAGCGAAACGCTGCCCTAAATGCGGGCGGGAACATACTATGGTCCTACTCGAAGACCAGCACTTCGAAGGCTGTACCCTCTGCCTGTATGTGGAGCTTCAGGAAGGATACTATTTCGAAGAAGGAGATTATAGCGAAGCCCAGCGTGCACTCGATTCCATTCTTGCCGAACGACGGGTTGACCGGCCATTCTCAGCCCGCTTCCAGCCTATGAACTTCAAACGCAATGGTTTTCGATGACACCGAGAGCCCGCTTTCTCGTTCGCTACTTCCTGGGGATGGTCCTCTTCTGCATTGCCTGGCAGACGCTGGCCTTTTGGGGTGATGAGCACTATGACAGCCTTGCCGAGAGCTTCCTCTACTGGATCCGTTCACTACCCTTCGTTGAGCCGATCGAATACCCCACTACCTTTTTTATTGCCTTTTTGGTCTATCCGATTCTCTTTTATATCGTTATCAGTGGTATTATTTTGGTAATATGGCGGCTGAGAAAGGGCTAACTTCGCCGAAATTCAACTACGGAAAATACTGTTCTCCAAAGTTCATAAATTATGTTATTTTCCGACCCTATGAAAACTTTGACTCGTCTTGCGATAGTATTCGCAGCGCTTAGTCTCTCGATCCAATATTATGGTTGTGCGGGCTCCGAGATCGCCAGTGCAAAGCTATACCGGCAGCAACGTAAATTCCCGAAAGCCGACGAAATGCTTCAGCAGGCTTTGAAAAGCGATCCGAGGAGCGATGAAGGCTGGGCGTTATATGTCCAGAACTTATACGATCTGCAGCGCTATGAGCGCATTGCCGAAGTGATCGATACGGCCCGGTTATATGCTATCAAATTCCGCTCCCAGGTAGAAGAAGTTCGTCATAATACCTGGATCTACCTGTATAATAGTGGCCTGAAAGTATTCCAGGAAAATCCGGATAGCAAAGAGCGTCAGCATGATGCTATTGCGTTGCTTGAATCGGCAAAGAAAGTGGCTCCGGAACAGCCAGAGACGTACGAGTTGCTCGGCGACGTCTATTTCGCCGGTGCCGATACCCCGAAAGCAATGGGTGTCTATGAAGATGCTCTCCGCCAGGTACGTTCGCAGCATGAGCAGGGCGTGTCGCTCGGCATCACGCTGAGAATGTCGCCTGAAAGTGTTGAAAAAGCGATCGGTGGTGCTCCGAGCTCTAAAACAAAAGTCTCTATTAGCGCTTCCGATTCTGCCATGATCTATTCCTACCGTTCGAACGAAGGATTTTTCTACTTTGAAAAATCTTCCAAGCCGCCCTATAACTGGGAGTTGACCGGTTGGCGCTTTACCTCGAATGAATCGGTCGGTCTGCAGCCAATGCGCGTTTCGACAAACACGTATCTTAATCTTGCCAGCTATTATTATGCCCAGGGCAATATGGCGCTTGCCGCGGGAAATAAATCGAAGGCAGAAGATTATTACAATAAAGTAGTGCCGTTGCTTATCTCGATCCAGCGTCTCGATCCTTCCGATGAGAATGCAGCTAATATCATCCCGGATATTTATGCAAAGCTCGAACAGCCAGATAAAGCAAAGTCGATGTATAAGAAGATGCTTGCTGAGCATCCTTCCAAGCAGCTTTATGCCGCCTATGGAGCAGTACTACTGCGCTCGAACGATTTCCAGGGTGGTATCGATGCCTACCAGAATGCCCTGAAACTCGATCCGGGTTTTGAGAATGCACTCTATAATCTTGGCGTTGCCTACCAGAACTGGGCAGCGGCAGATCAGAAAGCAAATCCGAAAGCCGATGTATCAGCAAAATTAAAGAGTTCGGTGAACTATTACGAACAGGTGCACTCGGTCGATCCGAAGGAATATAACTCGCTGGTAAATCTTTACTCCTTATATGATGTACTTGGCGATAAGGATAAAAAAGCCAAGACGCTCACTGCTCTGGAAGGATTAAAGAATACCGAAGCCGCTAAGGATAAAAGCTATTGGAACGAGATGATGAAGATCTATGCCGCCAATAAAAATTCCAAGGCAGCCGAAGAAGCAATGAGAATGCACGATTCTCTGAAATAATTACCGATCTTACTATAAAGGGATGCCCCTTTGGGCATCCCATTTTTTACTCTTAACCGATATTTTTTCATGGACACTAATAACGACCCGCAGGGACAACAATTACAGATCGAGCTCGGAGAAAAAGAAGCCGAAGGCATCTACTCCAATCTCGCTATTATTACCCATTCTCCCGCCGAGTTTATTATCGATTATACCCGCGTTACCCCCGGTGTGCCGAAAGCCCGCGTGCTTGCCCGCATTATTATGACACCGCAGCACATGAAGCTGCTGCTCGGTGCATTGCAGGAAAATGTCAGCCGTTATGAAAGCCAGTATGGCGAAATTCGTGTCGAAGGACAGAATTCCCATCCGTTCGGCTTTCGCACCGGCCCGATAACGACACCTGGTGGAAATACCGGCGGCGAGAAAGTACATTGATCATTCTTTCGGCCGTTTGTCTTCCGTGCAGACGGCCTTCTTATTTTCACTCACTGTTTTATTATTACTCATGGTTGTACTAACAGCTCTTTATAAGACCCCGGAAGATACCCAGGCGTTCGACGATCATTACAATAATACTCACACTCCGCTTGTCAAAAAGATACCGGGATTGAAGAAACTCGAAGTGACCCGGTTTTCAAAGATGCTTACTCCCGGCAATGCAACACTCGCCGAACAACCCTACTTACAATGCAATATGTATTTCGAAGATATGGATGCCTTCAAAGCGGCAATGGCTTCGGAAGAAAATAAAGCTGCCGGAAAAGACCTGATGGGCTTTGCCGGACCGCTCGTCTCCATGTGTGTCGGTAAGGTCGATTTGATCGCTTTATAATGTTTCTCTCGCTCGTTCATCTGTAATTATCGTTTTATGGCTCGCAAGACCACCCAAGAACTTAATCCCTATCAGGAAAAACGCAACTACAACTTTACTCATATTCTTTATGAGAAGAAGGACTATGTTGCGACGCTTACTATTAATCGTCCGGAAGTACTTAACTGCCTGAACCTCACGACGCTTCGTGAGATGCTGGTAGCCATCGAAGATGTATCATGGGATGATGATATTGCCGTGCTCGTTATCACCGGAGCCGGTGACCGGGCCTTCTGCACTGGTGCCGATCTTCGCGAACAGGAAGAATTCTTCCTCGGCAACCCCAACGATTATTATAAATGGATGCGTGTCTTTATCGAGATGCATGAGCGTCTGCGCAACATCGGCAAGCCTACAGTTGCCCGCTTGAATGGCATCGTTGTCGGTGGTGGTAACGAAGTAAATATCTCCTGCGATCTTGCTATTGCGGCTGATCATATCCATATCCGCCAGGTAGGCGCTGCGCGTGGCAGTGTGGCCGCAGCCGGTGCAACGCAATGGCTGCCGCTAATTGTCGGCGAACGCCGTGCCCGCGAGATCCTCTATCTCTGCGAAGAGATTCCGGCTCAGAAAGCCTTGGAATGGGGTCTCGTTAATGAAGTAGTACCGAAAGCCGATCTCGATACGGCTGTTGCCGTATTATGCGAAAAGCTGTATAATAAATTACCGGAGTGCATCCGCTATACCAAACAGCAGATCAATTTCTGGAAAGACCTGAGCTGGCATACCACGATCGGCCATGCCCGCGATTGGCTTTCTATTCATAACCTCTCCGAAGAAGTAACCGAAGGTATCTCCGCTTTCAATGAGAAGCGCCCGGTCAATTACAAAAAGATCCGTAAGAAAAAGTAGTTATCTTATTCGTAGTTTTGCCGATCGATGAGAGTACTTATCGTTCGTACCGATCGCATCGGCGATATGATCCTTACCCTGCCGATGGCTACAGCCATCAAATGTGCTTCGCCGCAGCATGAGGTGATCATGCTTGCACGCTCGTACACGGAACCGGTGGTTGCGCTCTGCCCCGACGTTGATGAAATCGTATTACTTGACGGCGATTCCGGTAAGGCTACTGCCAATAACCCCTCGACCTTCAAAATAGCTGCACAACTTCGCCGTCTTCAGGCAGATGCGATCATTATCCCTTCCCCGAAACCGCCATTGGCATTAGCCGCTCTGCTTTCCGGAATAAAGCTTCGCGTTGGTACAGGATACCGCTGGTATTCTTTTTGTTTTAATAAAAAGATATTCGATCACCGGCGAACCGCCGAATTCAATGAAGCGGAATATAATGTTCGAATGCTATCGGCTCTCGGACTGCCATCTTCGGAATATCCCCTTCCTGTCTTACAAAAAGACCGGTTACCATCAGGCTCTATAGGTCTCGATCGTTATATTGTTCTGCATACCGGAACGGGTGGTTCGGCGCCGATCTGGGATAAAGATCGATGGTACGAGCTGGCAGCCGCAATACGAACTGTTTACCAGCTTCCCATTATACTCACCGGCACGGAGAATGATGCTGAATTCTTGTTCATTCTGGCACAGAGAATGAAACAAGCGGGAATCGATGTTCATATACAAACCAAGAATAGTCTTGCTGCCTTGATGAAGCTATTGGCCGATGCAACCCTTGTTATTGCGGGAAGTACCGGCCCCGGTCATCTGGCAGCAGCACTCGGAGCGGCCACGATCGGACTCTTTCCGCTTAGGACCGTGCTTTCAAAAGAACGATGGGGTTTTCGCGGGAAACGAGTAGTAAATCTTAGCCCGCATTCAGCTCCGAAAGTCGAGTGCCCCACCTGCAAGGATTGCAGGTGTATCGATCAAATTACTATTGACGATGTCATAACTGCGGCGCAGACTCTTCTTACGAACGGGACAGGCAATTAACAGGAGAACATAATGCTGATTCATAGCCTACTTCTTCCGCTGCTGATAGCGTTTCATCTCTTTACCCCCAAGCCCCAAAGCCCGGAGCCCGATGCCGCATTACGTACCCTTTCGAATAATGCCTTTTCTGTCGGCGAGCGGCTTACCTTCGATATCAACTATGGTTTTATTACCGCTGGCCAGGCAGTAATGACCATCCCCGATTATAAGTATGTCAATGGTAGAAAAACCTTCGAGATAAATACCTATGCTGTCTCGACAGAAACCTTTGACAATGTCTTCAAAGTCCGGGATAAATATTCTACGTTTCTCGATGTCGATGGCATTTATCCGCATCGCTTTGAGCAGCACGTTCGCGAAGGAAAATATAGTAAAGATTACGAAGCATTTTTCGATCAGGAAGCCGGAACAGCCGAAGCCGATAATGGTCAAAAATATAAGATCCCCCAATTTGTTCATGACATACTAAGCGCCTTCTATTATGTACGGGTGCTTGATCTGAAGCACTATCATAAAGGCGATAAGATCACACTGCAAAATTTTTACGACGGGAAGGTCCATCCTCTCGATGTCATGGTCCTTGGGCGTCAGGAAATTGAAACTGCCGCCGGCACATTTAAATGCGTCGTCGTCGAACCGTTGGTCGTTGCCGGAGGGCTGTTTAAGAACGAAGGTTCGATCCAGGTATGGCTTTCCGACGATGAGAATAAGATCCCGGTAAAGATGGAATCGAAGGTACTCATAGGAAGCATCAAAGTTGAATTAACAGGGTATTCCGGCTTAAAGAATATTGCCACGGCAAAAGTAGGATAAGTGATTTCCCTTCAATATGTCGTTCGCCGCCCGAACGGCCCCGGCCCATATCCAACAGTGATCGTACTTCATGGCTACGGTGCCGATGAATACGACCTGCTGGGAGTTACAGCTTATCTTCCAAAAACTCTGCAGACGATCAGTCTCCAAGGTACTTTTCCCCTTCCCTGGGGTGGGTATTCATGGTATCACTTAGAGCAAACTCCCACCGGTCTTAAAGGCGATGATGCTTCACGGTATGAAAGTATTGCTATAATCAAAGCAAGCCTCGCTTCCCTGCTAGAAAAAGAACAAGCTGATACGAATAATATTTTTCTTATGGGCTTTAGCCAGGGTGCTGCCATGGCTTACACGCTCCTTGCCGAACAAATAGCAGCAAATATGGGAATAGAGGTTAAGGGCGTTCTTGCAATGTCCGGCTATATTCCAGCAGATGCAAAAGGGCTATTATCGAAGATCGAACTTCACAACCTGCCCATCTTTATCTCGCACGGTGAGTTCGATGAGCTGATCCCACATACTGCCATGACCGAAGCGACTGAGATACTAAATAGATCGGGCGCAACAGTCACTTCCCACGTCTATCCTATCGGTCACGGAATTGGCGAAGAGGCGATCGAAGACCTACGGAGCTGGTATGCTTCTAATTTTCCTAACCTATAGAAAGATTCACAGCGTATCTCTCAACACAACCGGTCTCATTAATAGGAAAATCGGGTGATAAAACCTATTACAGAATTGTTAAGAGCCTTCCAATTTATAGCTACTACATGGCAGAAACGATGATGGCACTTCGTAAGCCCGCCCGGGTTCGTGGTGCCGAAATGCAGGAAATTCCTGTCCCCCAGATCAAACCGGATGAGGTGTTGATCAAGATCCATGCCTCGAGCCTCTGCGGCACCGATGTGCACATTTACCAGTGGGATGAATGGGCCCAGAGCCGTATCAAGACCGTTCCTTATACCGTAGGTCACGAAACCAGCGGAACAGTCGTTAAAGCAGGCAGTATGGTAAAACGGGCAAAAGAAGGCGATGTTGTTTCCGTTGAGACCCATATTCCCTGTATGCACTGCAAGCAGTGCCTGACCGGCAAAATGCATGTCTGCCATAACCTGAAGATCCTCGGCGTCGATACCGATGGCGCCTTTGCCGAATATCTTGCTGTCCCGGATATTGTGGTCTGGAAAAACGATACCTCCATTCACCCCGATATGCTCTCTATTCAGGAGCCGCTTGGCAACGCCGTTCATGCGACACTTATCGAGCCGGTCCATGGAAAGAGTGTTGTGATCTTGGGCGATGGCCCTGTGGGATTATTTTCTGTCGGTGTCGCCCGCGCCAGTGGTGCTACCAAAATTTTTGTAACGGGTATGGAGCCTTATCGTCTTGAGATCGCCAAGAAGATGGGTGCCGATCGCGTGATCGATGTTACCAAAGAGAATGCCATCGAAATTATTAAAGATGGTACCGATGGACTTGGCGCTGACGTGGTACTGGAAATGTCCGGTGCCCCGCGAGCTATGCAGGATGGTATTGCAGCGCTTCGCCGTGGCGGCCGCTACTGCTTCTTTGGTATCTTCAAGGATAATCTTGTGCCCACACCGCTCAATGATATCATCTTCAATGGTGGCACATTCTATGGTATTAACGGACGGTTAATGTTCGATACCTGGTACACTGTTTCGAATCTTCTCGCCTCAAAACACCTCGATGTCAATCCGGTAGTTACGCACAAACTTCCGTTGACCTCTTATGAAGAAGCGTTTGAACTGATGATCGAAACCCCTAAGAAAGCCGGCAAGATCATTCTTTTCCCCGATGCTTCGCTGATCAAATAATTTTCTGATCGATCTATTCTAATTATTATTTACTAGTATATGTCAGACCTTCAGCCGCTTAAGATCGGCCATTCACCTGATCCGGACGATGCCTTTATGTTCTATGGCTTTGGCTCCGGTAAAGTCACTATCCCTGGTTATGAGATCGATCACGTACTCGACGATATCCAGTCGCTCAATGTTCGAGCTATGAAAGCTGAATTACCGGTAACGGCAATTAGCGCTCATGCTTTTCCGTATGTAAGCGAACATTACTGGATCATGAAAACCGGTGCTTCGATGGGCGAAGGCTACGGCCCGATCATCGTTTCGAAGAAATTCAAAACAATGGAAGAGCTAAAAGGCGGTACCATTGCTCAGCCGGGTAAACTTACCACGGCCAATCTTCTTCTGCGCTCCTGGTATCCTGAATTAAAGTCGGTAGAGATGGACTTTGATAAAATTATCGATGCAGTACTTGCTGATGAAGTCGATGCCGGGCTTTTGATTCATGAAGGACAGCTCACCTGGGCAAGCTATGGCCTGAATAAGCTTGTGGATTTTGGTACCAAGTGGCAGGAAGAAACGAATGGATTGCCGCTCCCTCTCGGTCTGGATTGTGTCCGCAAAGATTTTGGTAAAGAGCTGGCGGTTAAAGTCCGCGAAGCATTACAGGACTCTATCAAAGCTGCTTACGATGACCCGGAAGGTTCTATCCCCTATGCCATGCAGTGGGGCCGAGGCATCGATAATGAGCTTGGTGGTAAGTTCGTAAAGATGTACGTAAACGATGTCACCTACGATATGGGTGAACGCGGAAAGAAAGCACTACGCCATCTCTTCGATCTCGGCACCAGGAATGGTATCATCCCGGAAGTCCCGGATTTCGAACTGATCTAATAGCTGTTACCTTATGACTACTGAACGAAAACTCTTTTGGACAGTAGTCATATGTGGACTGGCTCTACATATCTATGCCGCCTGCGTAACCTGGATTGGTGGCGATGAAGCACATTTGTTGCGCCTCGGGTCGGCACTTGCATCCGAGGGCAGAATTATCCCCTTCGGTAAATTATTGCATGGAGCCGGTACCAACCCCGGCATACTATTGCAACTGTTATTCGGGATTCCGATGTATTTCGTACCCGATTACCGGGCACCGATGATCTTCGTTATCCTTAGCCATATACTTGCCTTCTGGCTACTGATAAAAGTACTACGCTCAGTTTTCTCGGAATCGGTTCTTCTACCCTTTGCTATCATTTATTGGCTTACTCCGTGGCGAATATTTAATGCCTCGCTATTATGGGAGCCCGCCTTTATTTTTTTGCCGGCAGCCCTTCATTTGTGGAGTTGTTACCAGCTTCGTGAACAAAAGAAATTCTGGCCAAGTGTAGCATGTCTTGTCTCAATTGTTGCCGCTATACAAATTCATGGCTCCTTCTTGATTCTGATCGTAGCGACTATTTTGCTTCTTTGGAAAAAGCGTCTCTATCTTGATCTTAGAGGAGCACTCTTAGGCACGGTGTTGGGCTCGCTGACACTTATTCCGTCTATTGTTGCGGTTATAAATAACAACCTGGTTTATGGCGAACAGCAACCACAGGGATACATAGGGAAAGGCTTTGTTACGGTTGCTCCCTTGCTTAAAGGAGTACTATACTGGTGTACTCTCGGTGGCTCAGATGCCGTCAGAAATCTTAAGGAAACAAGCTTTGCCGAAAGCTCCGGGAAGTACGGTATTTATAGTTTACAATTGCTCTGCATCCTCACTGTTATAATCAGTATTCTTGCTTCGTGGTGGTACTTCAGACCGTTATGGACATGGAAGAAAAAGCGTCCGAGTGACCATCAGAATTCGAAAGAATCGCAGTGGGTTCGAGTGTATTGCTTATCGGTATTAACAGCCTTAGTATTTTCGGCCGGACTTTCACCGATGGTGTTACAAGGATGGCAGGTCGTTATCGCATTGCATGCTGCTGCAATACCGGTCGCTGTATGGGCTGCAGAAAAATGGAAAACAAAAGTATCTCCCGGGAAATACTATTTGCAAACAGGGATTTACTCCTTACTGCAAATAACTATTATGGTAGTATTATTTGCAGGTCAGAGTATCTTTAATCGTTCGTCAGAACTACCGGATCATCATATCGACCCGGTGAAGGACTCAACCCTCCTTCGCTATATTCCGCCTTTTACTGATTAAGTACTGCCATGGTTGGCAACACTATATCGGCATTAATATGATGCTCCAGACGGGCTGAATCAAGGACAGCCTGCGGATATTCTTCCGGGCCGTATTCCCCTACGATATCATACAAGGTCGTACGCTCGGCAGGAGTAAATCCGGCATCGCGGATGAGATCGACCATTTCTTTTACCGACGTGGTATGCACGAAGTTTGCCGAGGCATGGACATTCTCATCTTCGATCGTACCACCGAAATCATCGGCACCGAAATGCAGGGCCATCTGCCCGGTCTTCTTTCCTTCTGAGAACCAGCTTGCCTGGATATGCGTAAAGTTATCCAGATAAATTCTGCTAAAGGCGATCATTTGTAAATATCGTGTGCCTGAAGCATAGGTACTCATGATCTTTTCCAGGGGCGTATTGCCCGGCTTAAAGCTCCAGGGAATAAAAGCGGTAAAGCCGTGGTACTCATCCTGCAATTCACGGATAGTATCGAAATGTTCGATAAGGTCTTCATCGGTTTCCAGATGGCCGTACATCATAGTTGCCGTCGTCTTATAACCGATCTTGTGGGCTTCACGCATTACATTGAGCCAATCGGCGCTCGTACCCTTTTTATTGGAGATCTTCTTCTTTACTCTATCTGAAAGTACTTCTGCCCCACCGCCGGGAATAGAGTTCAGACCGGCATCATATAACTGCTTCAATACTTCCGCAATAGAAAGACCGGAGACTTCACTCATCCCAATGATCTCGCTCGTTGAAAAGAAGTGCGGATGAATCGTCGGCACCTCTGCACGGGTACGGCGTACCATATCGAGATAGTACTCGAATGGGATTGCCGGATTGACGCCACCCTGTAATAAGATCGTACGTACTCCACGCTTAGCAGCGCCCTTAAACTTTTCGATCATCTGATCGACCGAATACGTATAGGCATCGGCATCGCCTTCATGGCGATAAAAGGCGCAGAAGATGCAGTCGATGTTGCAGATATTCGTATAGTTCGGGTTGGAATCTATAACAAATGTTACCTTGGCTTCGGGGTTGTTGCGATAGCGAACATGCTCTGCCATCTCGGCAAGATCAAGCAGGGTGCCATTCTTTAATAACCACAAGCCTTCTTCACGATTTAAACGCTCGCCGGCAAATACTTTCTTTTTGATCGATTCTACCATCATACGTTTCCCTACTAAAATCTTTTTAAATTGTCATCGCGAGCGTAACGAAGTGAAGCGTGGCGATCCAAGACCTTTCCTTTACCACCACTCGGATATGTCTCCAAAGAGATCTCTCCACTCAGGGTTAAAAGAATTTATCAGGTCTACCTTCCTTTGCCTCGATCCTTTCTTCAGTTGTTTCTCTCGACGAATAGCATCTTCTGCTAAAGTAAAGCGCTCATAGTACATGAGCATCATAACTTTATACTTTGCTGTAAAATGGTCTTTTTCTACCGAAGTTTTATGCTCGTATACTCGGCGTTTAAGATCATTTGTCACACCTATATACAGAACCGAATGCTTATCATTTGTCAAGATATAGACAAAATATTCGTGTCCCATATTTATCAAAGGCCTTGGATTGCCACGTCGGGCTTACGCCCTCCTCGCAATGACAAGAGGTGAAACAGTCTATTTATCCTACAACCACCGCCTGTTCTTTCAAAAATTCATCCATTGCTGCCTTTTCGTTTGTACCGAGCTTATAGGTAAAAGCATTCAGGTACTGCACCAGCTCTTCACGAGTCAGGCCGAGCTTCTTTGCATGCTCGCGGCCTACTTCTGCATAGTGTCCTTGGGTCTCATTGATCGAGCGCTCTAAAGAAGTGCTGATCTCCTGCTTTAATGCAGCCGGCACCGAATTGCGTATGGCCCAGACTGCAAACACGAACGGTAGTTGCTTCCACTGATACCATTCCTCAGCCAGATCGAAAACATTCAGAAAAGTAGCAAGTCCAAGCTTTGCACGGCGCAATGCCTCATCGCCAATGAGTAATACTGCATCGAAATGTGTATAATCGTTCTGACCGCTGGTAAGATGCAAGCGCTCGAAGGTTACGTTCTTGATACCGTATTTCTTTTCAAGCAATACACGCAACAGTTCAACGCTCGTCGAGCTTTCTGCGGTGATACCAATGCGCTTCCCCGAAAGATCTTTCCAATCAAAATGAGAATATAACAGCACCGAATAGGCTTTACCGGTGACGGCTACACCATAATCCATCATTTCAAATTCGTCCTGATTCGCAACGTAATCCATGAGCGACATCGGACCGGCATCGATAAGTCCTTCCTTAGCAAAGCTGCCAAAGACTCGCGGAACGAGTGGGATAAGCTTCAACTCTGCCGAATCTGTCCTATACATCGAGTAGAATGGTACCGAATTCAGATACGGCATTTTACTGACCACCGTGCTACCTGTCGGCGGATAGATATGTAATGGATTATACCATACATCGCGCTCGACCGGTACTTTGCCTGCTTCGTGAATAATACTGATCAGCTTCTCTTTTGCTAAGAGCATCGGGCTCGTAGCGCCGGCATCATGGGCGATACGCTCATAGCCGACAATGCCATCCATATCGTCGGCACCGAAATTGAGTGCCACAGCAGCTACTTCTGCGGTGAGCATTACCCAATAGGCTTTGATATGCGGGACGTTATCGAGCATCAGGCGCGATACGGCGATCGTCTTCAGATCGTCGATAGCGCTCGTAAAATTATTGCGGGTTTTAATCCCCGTATCGCCAGGTTGGAAAGCCAACGGAATGAATGAGAGGAAGCCATTCGTCTCATCCTGCACCTCACGAACTTTGATCATATGCTCGATGCGCTCTTCATAGGTCTCTACATGACCATAGAGCATCGTCACGTTAGAGTTGATACCCATCTTATGGGCTTTGCGGTGGACTTCAAACCACGTCTTAGCACCGATCTTCTGGTTAAAGAGCAGCTTACGCACTCGTTCTGAAAACACCTCGGCTCCGCCACCCGGCATTGTACGAAGACCGACAGCCTGTAACTCGGCCAGCACCTGTTCATGGGTCTTCTTGAACTTCTTGGCAAAGAAGTCGATCTCCACTGCCGTAAAGGCCTTTACATCGATGAGCGGAAAATTCTCCTTGATGCGGCGGACCATATCCACATAGTACTGCCATTCCCAGTCCGGATGCAGCCCCATCGTGATATGGACTTCGCGGATATCCGGATTGAGCATAGCGAGCATCTCTTCGATCGTCTGCTCATACCCTTCCGGATCGCCTTTCTTTACGGCAAAATCACAGAATTTACAGGAAAGAACGCAGATATTCGTCGGCTCAAACTTTTGATTGAGCACAAAATAGACCGAATCACCCGATTTAGCACGGGCTACTTCATTGGCCATTTTACCGAGCCCGATCACATCAGGGGTTGCATAGAGGGCTAAACCGTCTTCTTTTGAGAGCCGGATGCCTTGGCGTACTTTTTCCCAGATCGGCAGCAGAGCCGGATCGCGGAACTGTAATTCTTTAGATGATAGCATAGTATAGAGATATAAAACAGCTTCTGCTATGCTTTTACTCCGAAAGTATCTTGTTTAAAAAAGCCTCAAAACCGGTACTTTTCATGAAAACCCTTTTGGCATTTTTCTTGCATTACTTATTGATATTAATAGAATCCTAACTATTATGAAACAGCTAATAATCGATCATGCAAAGTGGCTCATCGTTGCTCTATTTGCTGCTATTGCTATTATTCAATTCGACTCCTGCAATTCTTCGACAACAAGCCCTACTGCCCTAAATACCGTAACTATCGCTGGCACAAGCTTCACTCCGACAACGCTTATCGTCCCCAAAGGAACAGTGGTGACCTGGCGCAATGATGATTCCAAAGTACATACGGCTACTGCCGACGATGGGAATTGGGATACTAAAGATATAAGCCCGGGAGAAGCAAAATCCATTACATTCGATAAAATAGGAAGCTTTCCCTACCATTGTATCTACCATGTCACAATGGGTATGAAAGGGACTATTATAGTTCAATAACCTTAATAAAAAAGCCCGCATCGCGGGCTTTTTTATTAGAGCAAATTATTTGGAAACGGGTATATTATTTGCCATAAAATCGTCAACCGATTGCGGAAACGGGTTATCCATTAATCCCGATCTATTGGTATATTCAACTCCAAATTTCGAAATAGTGGAATAATAATTCCTTTCACTGATTCCAGAGGCAGGTAGATAATGAGCTTGACCGTCATTATCATATACCAGTACCGCTTCTGAAGCATAGTTAGAAGTAGGTTTCGCGGGATGCAGTGCCCCGCAAGACGATAATAGTAAGAGGATTGAAAATGCGCTTATTATCTTTACCAGGTTCTTCATAATTTATCTCCTCCAAATGGTATCTACATTATAGCAAACTATAATTATCGCAACCAATTCATTACAAATGATTCATTTTATCAAAGCCATCCCAAAATATTAATACATAGAGTAGTATGTAGCAGCGCACCGTCTTACTCTGATGTTCAGAGAAAGACGGCGGCTTATTTTGTGCCTGTTATATCTGTTGAGCAGCAAGCTAACGATGTCATATCACAACGCAAACACCACTGTAGATAGGGGCGCCTCGTTTTAAAATCTGTGGTACTCATAGTAAAAAAGCCAAACAGGCATCAAAACAGAAACGCACCACAGCTTGAGAACCGTGGTGCGTTTAGAAAATGAGACAGGCCCAGTATTAATTTTTCACGAGCTTGAAGGTCGAGGTCTTTCCCTCGGACTCAACCTTAACGAGATATTCGCCTTTCGTCAGGTTTGAAACATCATATCCTTTTCCCGAAGTAATTGCAGAAGAACAGACTTCCCTGCCAAGAACATCGATCACTTTTACCATACCGCTGGTAAAGCTGCCATTAAGCATAAAGCGATCGGCAACGGGATTCGGGTAGATCGATAGCTGATTCGTTGCCGGAGTTTTTTCTACGATTGCTGTCGGGCTCGGATCGTATTTCCACCAATCGTTATAGAACTTGGAGCCAAAATCCCAACCAGCACCAATATAGGCTTTGTCCCCTATTGCAATTGCTGATGCCCAGGCCCGGCCCGGAGAGATGGGAAAATCTCCCGATACATCCGTCCAGGAATTTGTCATTGGATCATAGGAATAAAAATCGGCAAAGACGTCTTTATATTGCGATTGCCCGAGGCCGACATATCCCTTGCCATTAATGG
Organism: uncultured Alphaproteobacteria bacterium; assembly: GCA_964404255.1. Classification (GTDB taxonomy): domain Bacteria; phylum Bacteroidota; class Ignavibacteria; order Palsa-1295; family Palsa-1295; genus JAFDZW01. The sequence goes on from CAYOJJ010000012.1 coordinate 96,701, forward strand.
CAAACCCTACCATGGTCTGGCGAGCGGTTGTCGGAAACGCGGCGAGGGTTTTCCAGCTATTAGTTTCCGGAGTATATTCATAGAGATCGCCTAACTCGCCATTGCCCGTTCCGAGATCGCCACCGGTGACATAGGCCTTGGAGCCAATAACGAACGTGCTGGCAAAAGCGACGGCCCCCATCGGGAGATCTCCGAGGGAATCCCATTCATTAATGACGGGATCGTAAGAATAGAATTCTCCATAGATATAATTATTATCAGTACCTCCACCGACATATACTTTCCCTCCCATTGTAAAACAGAAGAGTGCATCAAGGCCTGCGATAAAATCTGCCTTTTTGGTCCACTTATCCGTAGAGGGATCGTATTCCCACAGATCTTTTTTTAAGGCACCGTTATCGACGCCAAATCCTACGTACCCTTTATTACCGATACTGAATCCGATACCAAACTCCCGATTAATACTTACACCCGGTATGTTTGCTTTCTTAGTCCAGGTATCGGTAGTAGAATTATACTCATAGAAGTCCTTGCTTTCTCCGGCACCAAAGTAAGCTTTATCGCCGATGGCAAATGTTATAGCGCCATCACGAGTAGGCCCCGGGCACGATGCCGCCTGCTGCCATCGCTGGGCAAATAGCGGAGTCGTTATCAAGCACAAAAGTAAACAGTAGCGAATAGATTTCATAAGCGAAATGATAATTAATGAAAGTCAAAGGCAAAACCCGCTGTACTATTGGAGGTTGTTATCGAATGTTGCTAAACAAAGAATGTACTACTATCTAATTTAAAAATACTTTTCTTCGCAACTTGCTAAAAAGCAATATGTTAAACGATCATTTCCTGAAAGATCAAGGTAAGAAAACTCTTAAAAAACGGGTATGTTTTGAATTCCTTTTATTTACCTTTCCTCCACTAATAACGTGAGTTGATCATAATCAGAATGTTAATCAGACAGGTCTTGATGACTTCTTTACCTTCTTAATGAGGAAGAATATTTGATATAGTAATTACAACTATAGTACAAAGGTATAGCATAAAGGCAAACAGATTTTAAGCCCTCGATACCTTCTTCCATGCTTAATGCAATTCTCCATCTTTCTATGAAGGATCACTCCGCTGAAAATATATGGTGAACCATTATTCATAAAGAAACTCAAAAAAAGATTGAAACTTCAGTACATGCAGCGTGTCATTATTATAGAAGCGTAATTAACCACACTAATGGGAGATACGACAATGATGGCGAACAAACTCACAAAAACATTCTTCATGGGATTCCTCTTTGCCACATTCGTTATGGTCTATTCTATAGCCACGTTCGGGATGTGACGCTCTACTTCGTAGGAGTCTCGGGATATGAGTAGAATATAATGGGTAGTCAGATAATACGGTACGGTCAAACGAATACAATTGAAAATGAAAAGGATGATGGTGAGCAGGTGATAGACGAACGGCGGCACTGCAACTGCTTATAGTGCCGCCGACGGAGTGTAGGTGACATACTGTGGCATAATTGAGGATGAATGCGGATAGTATCTTATTGCGGATACTATCCGTTTTTTATATCTCTAACGAACGAACCGCCGCTCTTTATCTGTTGCTACTTTTATTACAGTACCCTGACATCGCCATGCCAGAAGCATTACCACAGACGATCGATGAAGTCATTGCACGGATGGAAGAAATTATTGCCCGTTCACTTGAAACCGGTTCGAGACTCGGCTATTTTGCTGCCTTGTATCACAGAGTCACGATCCAGATACGGCATACTATCCTCAACCATGGATTCGAAAATCCGGAATTACTAAATAAACTTGCTATTTGTTTTGCCGGTCGTTATTTTGAAGCTTTGGAATTATACGAAAGCGGCGAGCAGCCTACAGCGCCATGGAAAGTAGCTTTTGATGCTTCAAAACGGCGCCATCCTATTATTTTACAGCATCTGCTGCTGGGCATGAATGCGCATATTAATCTCGATCTTGCTATTGCTTCGGCCGAGACTTCTCCCGGTATCGATATTCTCACCCTAAAGCAGGATTTTATGCAGGTCAATGCTATCCTCGCCTCCCAGATACCTATCATATTAAAAGCTATCGGTGCCTGCTCACCTTTTATCGGGCTGGTGACATTCTTTTATAAAAGTACCGAAGAAAAAGTAACCCACTTCAGTCTTGATATTGCGCGGGCGTTCAGTTGGCTCCTGGCCGAAGATCTGGCTGTCGATTCTCCGGAAGCCCGAAACAAGCTCATCTCGACTACTATCCTTCAGGCAAAGGCGCTGGCTATCAAGTTATTAAAAGCCAAAGGGCTCGTAAAACTCCTGATCTTTATTGTCGCCCTCGCGGAATCGAATAATGTGCGTCGAAATATTCAAATACTGACCTCCATAAAAGAATAGAAGAATATTCTATGTCTTGACAATAAGATTTAATATTACGGGCACCTATTAGGCCCTTGCATCTGCCTGAAACATTGCTTATATTGGTACGTGCACTTATGAGCACCTATTCGAATGCTTATTCGTTAAAAGCTGGTAGCAACTACAGTGTTATCTTCGGATAGAATCTTGGCAAGTGCAATAAAATTAATTAGTTAGGAATGTAATATGACACCGATTCAGAAACAACCGGCTCCCGCTACTCCGCTTACCGAGCGCGATGCTTTGCCGCCCCGCCAACGGCAGGTACTTGATTTTATCGAAGAATACCTCGATATTTCCGGTTATCCCCCTTCGATCGTAGAAATTGCCGATGCGCTCGAGGTTTCCTCTACATTTGGAGTTCGTAAGCACCTTGATGCCCTCGTTAAAAAAGGCTTCCTTACCCGTGGGGGCGCCGGGCTATCCCGTGCGATCCTGCCAAATCGCCCCGTCAGTAAATACGGTGGCTCGATCCCGGTAGTTGGTAATGTTACGGCCGGCAATCCTATTCTTGCTGTCGAGCATATCGAAGGCTGGCTTTCTTATAGCCCGGCCAAGAAATCCCAGAATATGTTCGCCCTTAAAGTACGGGGAGAGAGTATGAAGGATAAGGGTATTCTCGACGGAGATTATGTTATCTGCCGCCAACAGCATACGGCTGAAAATGGAGAGATCATCGTTGCCCTGCTCGAAGATTCGGCGACCGTTAAAACCTTTCGCAAGAAAGGCCAGGAAGCTTTTCTCGAACCGGCAAATGAAAAATTCAAGCCCATTCCTATAACTGCCGAAAGCGGCTTTGCCGTCCTTGGCAAAGTAACAAGCGTGTTTCGCAGCATCGATGATCGCAAACCAGGACTTATACAATTACGGTATTCATAATTAGAAAAGAGATAGAAAGGAAGTAGCACCAATGATCACCTCCGCCGCTATTAAAAAAACAACCGCTCCGGAAGCTGCCTATCCGGCGAGCGAACAAATTGCCGCTCCAAAATTTCTTGAAACGGGTTTCGGATCGACGACGTACGGAAGCATAGGCTATAGAAGAGTTTCTCCGTCCACTGAAGAGCCACTAACCCAGGACCGCGATCTGCAGGCGCGCTTAAGTATGCTCTGCGAGAAACTCCGGGCTAAATATTGATCGCTTATGCCCCTGCCACAGGCAGGGGTTCGACACTGATTTTGGGAAATTCTCCTTAAATAATGTGGGTTTCAATATGCTGTGTTGTATGTATCACAAGGAGAGTAACCCTATATGAATCGCTTGTTGTTGTTATGTTCTATTCTTGTTCTTAGTGTCGGATCGCTATTGGCCCAGCCAACCGTCACACTATTAACCGTTTCATCCAATAATATGCTTACAGCATACGGTACTACCGGATCGGTTCTCTATGCTGTAAACCCGACGGCACTCCAGACTGCCTATGATGCCCCCCATTTCATTGTTAAAGATGTTGCCATTCCTGCTGCAGGCGGGACTATCAAAGCAACTCTTGACGTACAGGAATTTTCGATCTTTGGACCCGAGACCCACTTTATCGTGACTCGTGGCTCCGAGACGACCGAAGCTCCCTTGCCGACCGTTAAATTATATCGTGGGAAGATTAACGGCGATCCCAAGAGCCTGGCATACCTTGCTATCAATACCGATGGCACCGTAAATGGCCATTTAAGTTATAACGGCGAACAATTTACTATTTCCACGCCGCAGGGAATGACCTATGCCACTACGATCGTCCCGCTTTCTTCTATTTCAAACATTGCTGCACAAACCCAGTGCACGGTGGATGATGAAAAGGAAATGCAGCGCGAAAAAGCGGAAGGCAAATCCATCGGGCTCCCCTTCCAACCGGAAATGAAGCCGCAATCGGTTCAAACCGTAGCTCAAAGCGCTCTCGTTGCATTCGATGCCGATTACCAGTGCTATCAGGCCTATGGTTCCGAAGGAGCTATTAATGATTACCTCTCTGAGGTCATTGGATATATTACTACTATCTATGAGAATGAAATAGATATGGGTTTGCAGATCGGACAGGTTCATGTATTCGCCAGTCCCGATCCCTATAGCGGTTCCAGCCTCGACCCATTGCTTGCTTCTTTCAGAAGTTATTGGTCGGCTAATAATGGTAGTGTCGATCGTACCATGGCTCACCTGCTTTCCCGCAAGTTGAATCAGGGCGGCGCCTCTGGTCTTGCAGGAGTCGATGTAATGTGCGATAAGCAATTCGGCTATGGAGTAACGAATGTTACGGGCAGAACCGATCAGGCGATCATCGATGAATTGGTTATTGCTCACGAACTCGGACACAACGTCGGTTCATACCACACCCATAATTGCCAGGCGTATCCCCCGGATGGGATCGATCATTGCGTTGCTGCCGAAGGCGGTTGTTCCTGGACTCCCGTTCAAACCAAAGGTACTATCATGAGCTACTGCAATGATAAAGATCCTACGTTTGGTCCGCGGGTAATTCAAGTATTAAAAAGCAAGGTCGATGCTGCTACCTGTTTAAAGTCCCTTGCCCAGATGCAGTTGCAGCACATCACGCTTTCCGATACTTCGATCGTCTTTCCACCAATAAATGCAAATTCGACCAAAGATACGACCATCAGCGCCATGATCAAGAACAGCGGTTCCGTAGCGCTGAAGATCAATGCCATCAGTTTCGAAGATAATGCTGAGAATAACTTTACGCTCAAGAATGCACCTACATTCCCTCTTACTATCCAACCGGGTGGCACTCAGAATCTGACTATCAGCTTTAATCCAAAAGGTGTCGGTGGCGATATCACCGCAACCATGAGGATATTTCATAATGCTACCGGCGGTTCAACGGATATTCACATAATGGGTCATGGTGCGGCTGCCCATGCAAATCCTTTGACGCTTTCGATCGAACTTGGTATTTTCAATTCGGCAAAGCCGTTCGATACTACGATCTATTATTTGTTGAACGATGGAGATGCTCCACTTCAGGTAACCGGCCTCAGCATTGCTCCGGGCACCGATCCTGATCACGAATTCAGCTTAACGGGCTCGCTTCCACCTTATACGATCAATCCAAGTGATTCTCATGCCGTAACTATACACTTTACGCCCAAAACCAATGGCGCAAAAGGCCCCTCGATCCGAGTGGTATCTGACGACGGTATCTTACCTACTTACGATATTTCGATCAGTGCTCTCGTTGATGGCCTTGGAGCTCAGAGCAGCTTAAGTATCCTGAACCCAACGATTGACTTCGGTACGGTAAGCGATAAGAATAACCATGACTCGACTTTCGACTTTGTACAAAATATCGGGGATGTGGCTGTTCATGTAAGCAAACTTTCCATTTCCGGCGATGTCGATAATGAATTTTCCATTATCGGAAACGATGCCCCGTATACTCTCGCTAAGAATGCCACTCATCCGGTGAGTGTCCGTTTCAAAGCCTCTAAAGAAGGAGATAAAGTTGCTTACTTATCTCTTTATACCGATGAGCCGTTCGTCGATTCCGCTAATGTTCTCTTGACAGCTTCGGTACAGAACCTTGGAGTCAATACTACACTCCCAGCCGGTGTTTCGCTTTCTATTTCTCCGAACCCGACTTCAGGTGTCATGAATATAGCGATGAATGGCCTGGCAAACTACATTGGAAAATCGTATTCCATCGAATTATTCGATAAACTTGGCAAACGGGTAATGGTACTTGCCTCAAGCAAAATCGCCGCCAGCCAATTACAATCTTCATGGAACCTGCCACAACTTACAAGTGGGAGTTATACGGTTGCGATCACTCTCGGCAGTGAACACATCTTCCGTGAGTTGATCGTACAATAACAGAGCAAGATCGTTATTAGAAGTCCCGAGGTTACACTTCGGGACTTTTTTATTTTACCTCGCCATTTTCGACAATATATATCTTATCGTTACCTGAAAAGGTCATTAACGTATCGAATGACTCTCTGGTGGTGGAAGTAATGAAAGTTTGGCCATAATCACCGGAGGAAATAAGCTCCAGTGTCCTCGAAGCTCGTTCGGCATCAAGCTCGCTAAAGATATCGTCGAGCAGAAGTATCGGTAACTCGCTGGTGGCATCGTGAAGATAATAAAACTCTGCCAGTTTCATGGAGACCAGTAAGGTTTTATGCTGCCCCTGAGAAGCATATTTTCTCGCTTCACGATGATCGTCGATCAATAAAAGCATCTCATCGCGATGAGCTCCAACAAGGGTAGTACCGCGACGTACTTCTTCGGTCTCTCTGCGTTGAAATTCACTGTTAAGCAATTGTTCAAAGGCAGAACGGTCGAAAGGACGTTCGGAACCAAGCGGGCAATATTGCAAAGATGGAGTCTCCGAACCGGCGGATAATTGCCGATAAACCCGTTCGAGGAACGGCCGGAATTCGTCGATAAATAGCGCCCGACGCGACATGATCCTTGCAGAACGCTCTACTACCACCGATGTCCATGGCGCGAGCATCGGACGGATCGCTCCGATAGGAAGGCCTTTTTGTTTGGCATCCAACAGCAAGGAATTCCGGTGTTTGACCGCTTTTCGAAGTTCTATTTCATCTTCAAGGTAAATACTGCTCGCCTGCGAAAGCACCATGGAAAGAAATCGCCGCCGCTCTTCCGGTGATCCTCCGGTTATTATTTTATCATCCGGGCTGAGGGCAACGATAGGGATTCTTCCAATAAGATCGCTCGATCGGCGAAGTTTATCGTTATTGACAACAATAGTTTTTCTTGCCGGAGGGCCGGCTTTGTACTCTATTCTAACATGAAGTGGAACAGCATTGGAAGAGAGGAACCGTGCATCGATAGAATACGAATTCGAACCATCGAGTACCAGCACTGCATCCGGAGCCGAAGTAAAACTTTTCGTTAGTGCGGCAACGGAAAGCGCCTCAATGATCGTCGTTTTTCCCGCACCGTTACTGCCAATAAAAATATTAAATCCTTCTGCGAGGTCATCGATCCTGGTATGGTGATGATTTCGCAGTGAATCGATATGCAGATTGGTGCAACGCACGCGCTGCTCTTAGGCGCTCAGGCGAACCGGCATTACGAGCATAAGCACATCGAAAGTACCCTGTTTGGCTGGCTCGATGATCGTTGCCCGGGTGGGAGTTGAAAACTTCATGGTGATCTCATCGGAATCCACATGCGCAAGCGCTTCTTCGATGAAGCGGCCGTTGAAGCCGATCAGCAGCTCATCCGCGCTATAATCGCAGGCAATATGCTCTTCTGCATTCGAACCTTCCTCGGCATTATCGGCAAGAATGCTCAGTTTATTCGGCGATAACTGCATACGGATTTGGCGCGTATCCGGATCGGCAAAGATCATTACGCGTTTATTCGAAGAGAGTACTGCCTGACGGGAGATGGTCATTGTCTTCTCATTCTCACGCGGAATAACCGCTTCATAATTCGGATACTGCTCGTCAATAAGGCGCGAAAGGATAGAAATACTCTCGTTGGAAAACTCGATCTGTGTAGCGCTGAAATTGATCGTCACGTCACTATCGTCGGCAAAGGATTTCGCAACCAGATTCACTGCTTTCGCAGGGACGATCACATCCCTTTCACTTTCACATTTCAGGTCGGGATTGGAAATCTTTACTAACCGGTGGCCATCGGTTGCTACACAGGTAGTTCCATCGGGAGAGAATTGGAACAGCAAGCCCATCATCGCCGCCCGGAATTCATTGGTACTGGCAGCAAAGATTGCCGTAGAGATCATCTTTTTTAGGTCGCCGCCTTTAGCACTAATCGATCCCTCCGGTTTAAATTCCTGGCGCATATCCGGCAGTTCATTCTCGGCAAAGGTCGCCATGGTATAGGTACCCTGAGCACTTTGCAATTGCAGGCGTTTGGTTGCTTTATCAAGGGAAGCATTCAGATCGCCATCGGGAAGCGAACGGATGATCTCGGACAGACGCTTGGCATTGGCCGAAAGGGTACCATCAGTCTTCGAAGCTACCTCTATCGATGCCCGGACACTTACTTCAAGGTCGGTAGCCATAAGGGTAAGTTTCTTAGCCTTAAGCTCCATCTGAATATTTTCCAGCTGTTGAAGCGTGGAACGTGTTGGGACTACAGCAGTTACCGTTGGCAGAATGCTCTGAAGATCGCCGATATTTGCCGAAAATTTCATTGTGGTTAGCTAAGAAGTGTACCTATGAACTACAAAATGCAAACTTACGCTTTTTTTGCTCTTGTATTGGCGTTTTTTGTAATTTTATGGATAAAAAAACTGCGAGTTTACACCCGCAGTTTTATCAAAAACATGTCCACATCTGCTTGTTAATGAGCCATAGCTTTTATATCGTTCTGAAGCTCTTCGCTATGGACTCTAACCGCCACCTTCTGATAGATCTTAGCAATTTTGCCATTCTTATCGATCAAAAATGTCCAACGGTGGGGATAGCGATCTTCATCGGCCGGCACACCATAGGCCTTACAGATCGTGCCATCGGTATCGACAAGTAATGGAAAGTTTAGGTGATCTTTTTCGGTAAACTGTTTATGCTTATCCTGGTCATCCATAGAAACCCCAAGAATCACTGTATTTAAAGATTCAAACTTGGATTTATCATCACGGAAGTTACACGCCTCGACCGTACAGCCGCTCGTCATATCTTCCGGATAAAAATAGAGAATCACATTGGATTTGCCTTTGTAATCTGCCAGTGAGATTACCTTGCCATCCGTTGAAACAGCCTTAAAATCCGGAGCCATATCTCCGGCAGAAAGAGTTACCATAAGTCTTAGTACAAATGAAAATAAAAAAGTGCTTATCATTATACATCCCATCATTTCTCTCGCCAGGGATTTAGAGTTCTTCTAACAACCCTCTGACGAATAAATTTGCATAGCGTACTACGTCGCCGCCAAGTTTTTGGATTCGTTTTTCAAGAACCGGATCGGCGATCTGATCCGGACCCGAGAACAAGCTCTTGGAATGAGCAATAGATACCTGATGCGGAATAGCCCAGGCTCCGAGGGCGCGCATTACCGTTCGTAATTGAGTAATGGCATTGATCGCTCCCGTTCCACCACCGGCAACACCAATGATACCGATGATCTTATGATCGAATTCTTCCGAACTGCACAAATCGAGCGCATTTTTTAATGCCCCTGAAAAGCTATTATGGTAATCGGGGGTTGAAAGAATGATCCCCTGCGATTCGCGGATCAGTTGCTTAAAACGGTGAACCTCCGGCGGATAGCTATCTTCATCCGCTCTCCCATCACAAAAAGGTAACGGCTCTTCGGAAATGTCATAGAATATCGTCTCTGCACCGGCTGCTTCGGCAGAACGCAAGGCCAACTTCAGCACCGATGAGGATGCCGACCAGGGTTTCATACTGCCACAAATACCGAGTACCTTCATATCCACGAGCGTTATTTTTTCTCAGCGGAATAATCGTAAAATCCTTTACCGGTCTTTTTTCCAAGCAAATTAGCTTCGACCATCTTTTGCTGCATCAGGTGTGGGCGGAACCGTGGCTCACCGAAGAACTGATCGTACACCGATTGGGTCACGGCAAGATTTACGTCGATGCCGATGAGATCCATCAATTGAAACGGCCCCATCGCAAAGCCATGCGATTTCATAATGGTATCGATCTGTTCGATAGAAGCGATGGAATCGGAAGCAAGGCGAAATGCCTCACCATAAAAATTTCTTGCGACGCGATTTACTATAAATCCTGGCGTATCTTTTGCCAGTACCGGAATCTTACCGATCTGTTTTACATAATTCTCCGCCCGGTACATCACCTCGTCGGAAGTTTCTTCTCCCCGAATAATTTCTACGAGCTTCATGATATGCGCCGGATTAAAAAAATGCAGTCCTACAACCCGGGATGGATGTTTACTCGCACTGGCAATAGCAGTAATGGCAAGAGAGGAAGTATTACTGGCAAAAATGCAACCGTCATGGCAAAGCTCATCGAGCTTATTAAAAATCTCTTGTTTAATTTTAAGATTTTCAACAGCGGCTTCGATGATCAGGTCGCAGGTTTTAAGATGCTCGAAATGGGAGGAGGTTCGAATTCGAAGCGCTGCAGCATTCGCATCGGCCACACTGAGTTTTCCGCGTTCGGTCATCTTATCCATCAGGGAGCCGATCTTCCGGTAAGCTATCTGCAAATACCCATCATTGATGTCGTTTAGAACTACATCATACCCTGCAAGCGCGGAAGCCAGTGCAATACCGCTGCCCATGGTACCCGCACCTATTACCCCGATCGAAGTCATTCTAATTCAGTCTAAGCTAATGAAATTCTGGCTATAGAACACCACCGCGCTAACAATTATCACTGCTAAGGCAGAAATTCCGGCCTGTGCGACGATTCTCTCAATAGTTTGTTATGTAATCGCTCGATCGCAGCCCATGAAAATAGCCGCCCATACGCTTGGATGTAAGCTTAACAGCGCCGAAACCTCGACCATCGTCGAGCAATTTCGCTCGCGAGAGTGGGATGTTATTTCCGATCCGGTGAAGGCCGATGTGTATTTGTTAAATACCTGTTCGGTTACAGCTAATGCCGAGCGGGAATGCCGGCAAATCGTACGCCGCGTTCTGCGCGAAAACCCTAATGCTTTTATTGCCGTCACCGGCTGCTATGCCCAGCTTCGCCCGGAAGAGATCGCCAGCATTGAAGGGGTAGATGTAGTCCTCGGTGCAAAAGAAAAATTCGACCTCTTTTCTTCTATCGATCGCTTTGAAAAGCTGGATGCCCCTAAAATTTTCTCTTCTGCGATCGAAGAAGCTACCGATTTCCATCTGGCTGCAACGAGCGATACTTCCGAACGTACTCGTGCCTTTTTAAAAGTACAGGATGGCTGTGATTACACCTGCTCATATTGCACGATACCAATGGCCCGCGGTGCCTCGCGTTCTACCGAGGCAAGCTATATTCTGGCAGAGGCAAGAAGATTATGCCGCGACGGATTTCAGGAGATCGTTCTTTCAGGAGTAAATGTCGGCGATTATGGCGTAAAGGATGGTAGTAGTTTTTATGAATTACTCCAGGCTCTTGACACCGATACCGATGTAACTGCCCGCCTTCGCATTTCTTCGATCGAACCTAATCTGCTTACCGACGAGATCATCGCGTTGATGGCTTCGAGCCGAAAGATCTGTCCGCATGTTCATGTGCCATTGCAATCGGGTTCGGATGCGATCTTGCGGTCGATGCAGCGCCGCTACACGACGGCTATGTATCGTGAACGAATCGAAAAGGTAAAAGCGGCCATACCCGATTGCGCGATCGGCATCGATGTCATCGTTGGTTTCCCCGGTGAGACCGATGTTCATTTTGAAGAGTGCTACGATTTCCTGCAAAGCCTGGACTGTTCTTACCTTCATGTTTTTACCTATAGTGAGCGCCCGGATACTAAGGCCGCTAACTTAAAAGGCCGGGTAGATAAAGATATTCGTAAAGAGCGCAATGCCCGTCTGCGAATTCTTTCCGAAAAGAAACGTCAGGCCTTTTACCGCAGCCAGTATGGCAAAGAAGGTATTGTTCTGCTTGAAGAGGAAGATTCCTGCGCTGCTCTTTCTCTACAACGCGAAGGATTTACCGAACAGTATATCAGGGTATCTATTGCAAAAAATCAACTCCCGGAAACAGCATCGCTTGTTCGGGTGGAGATGCTTGGCGTTGAAGGTGATGTAGTACAAGCGGCGCCCATAGAAATACTTTCTCATCGTACCTCAGAGCCTTCGCTTTTACCTATTCTTCAGTAGTGCGGCTGCCCGACCTCTTTTCCAGACTCGTTTCCCCCAAGCTCGAATGGAAAGTGCTGATCGGGTTTTCCCTGCTTATCCTGATCGTACAGATCGTTTTCCTTCGTAAAGCTGCCGTAGTCGGCGAGACCTATTGGATAGCTATTAATCTGCAAAAAGGTCTGGGCTTTGCCTATTACTTCCCCGGACAGACTGTTGCAACTACCGCTACTTCCTGCTTCATCCCGCCACTCTATTGCTTTATCTTATATGTTGTCCTGCTTGCCGGTGGCGGAACGATGGCCATGCAGATATTGGGGCTGCTCTTTTTCCATGCCGGTAATATTACCATCTATCATTTTTTTAAGCGGCATATCGATAGCCGCCTTGCGCTGACGGGATTTTTTCTCTTAGGTCTATATATACCCCAGTGGATCCTAACGCAGCATGTCGATCCCGATGGTTTTAATTTGCTGCTCGTTGCCCTGACTATCCTGCAGGTCGATAGATTAAAAGATAGCAGTGCATTAAAACAATGGGGCCTGCTCGGAATACTTATCGGTCTTCAACTGCTGACACGCCCCGATATGCTCATTGGCGCTCTTTGTTTTTGTGCCTGGTTGTTGTGGCGTTCGAACTCCCGGGCGTTCATTATCAAGCGCTTAGCATTTACGTTAGGGATCGGCCTCCTGGTGGTTCTCCCCTGGACAATTCGAAATTATATCGTCTTTGATCGCTTTATTCTTATCAGTGCTAATTCCGGGTATAATTTTTTTCTTGGCAACAATCCTTCGGCCACGGGCGAATTCGATCAGGGGCCGGCTACAGCAGAGCGTTTAGCACTTGATTCGGCCCAGCAGGTTTATTTTGCCACACATCTGAAAGACCCCGAACGTGACGATTTCCTAAAGGCCCAGGCCATTGGCTGGATAAAAACTCATACTGCCGAAACGATCTCGCTTGACCTTAAAAAATTTCTCTACCACTGGTGGAGCCGCGATTCTGTTGGCAATTACCTGCAAATGCCGGGCTGGACGAAAGTGCTCTATAGTGCCATTAGCATTATTCTTGTCGTGCTTGGCCTCTTCGGATTGTGGTTCATGCCGGCCAAGCCTCGCTCACTGCTCGTTACACTCTTTCTATATTCTTCGATCATCTCGACGATCTTTTTCGCCCAAACGCGTCATCGGGCTATCAAATGCGATCCATACCTTGTAACGCTTTGCGTTGTCGGGGTTCATCGTATATTTACACGAAAATCATGAAGATCACTTCCTGGAATATCAATGGCATTCGCGCTGCCGAGAAAAAAGGTCTGCGCGAGTACATCGCCGATGCCAAACCGGACATTCTCTGTCTGCAAGAAACAAAGGCTCATATCGAGCAGCTTTCAGACTCGCTCATCAATATCGAAGGCTATTCTTCTCATTTTGTAAGCGGAGAGAAGAAGGGATATTCCGGAGTAGCCATCTATACCAGGATCAAACCGAAAGAAGTTATTTCAGGCTGCGGCCATACAAAATTCGATACCGAAGGTAGGGTCATACGCGCCGATTTCGATAATTTTGTACTGTATAATATTTATTACCCAAACGGAGGTCGGGGTCCGGAGCGCGTGCAGTATAAATTGGAATTCTATGAGACGATCCTTTCCCAATGGCAGGAGCTTCGTGAGCAACGGAAAAAACTTATCTTAACCGGCGATTTTAATACGGCTCACCATGAGATAGATCTTGCCCGACCTGATGAGAATAAAAATACCACCGGCTTTCTTCCTGAAGAGCGGGCCTGGCTCGATAAGATCGAAAGCCTCGGCTATGTCGATACGTTCAGAGTCTTTAATACCGATCCCGAGTGGTACACATACTGGGATCAGATTACAAGAGCCCGTGAACGAAACGTTGGCTGGCGTATCGATTACTTTTGGGTTACTCCCGATGTGATGCCCAATGTTGTGGACTCCCCGATCAAAATGGATGTGATGGGCAGCGACCACTGCCCCATCGAGCTGGTATTAGAATACGATTAATTATATACGGTTAATTGTGCATCTCCGACCGGCTTCCAAGAACGATCGTCACATTTACCGTATCCTTACCACGTCTTACGACCGCGACCACACTTTCGCCCGGTTTATGCTTTGAAAGGGCGCCGGTATAGTCATAAATATTTTTAATTGGCATATCACCGAATTGGACGATCACATCCTCGGCTTTGAGTCCTGCTTTAGAAGCCGGCGAGCCCGGAGTAACATCGGAGATCTTAAGACCTTCTCCATCGTACCCATAATCCGGCACGCCACCGACATAGACCCTGAATGAGGTAGATTTCTTTGTCGTATCTACGGGCACAATAGTGAATGGTATTTTATAGGCAAGATTAGCAGTGCGCTTAATAACGGCCGAGACTAATTTTAAAACATTCTCTTCGCCTTTATAATCGATCTTCTCTTTTGTATCGCTGGCCTTATGGTAGTCTTTATGGAGCCCGGTAAAGAAAAACAGTACCGGAAGTTTTTTTCTATAAAAGGCCGCATGATCGCTTGGTCCTTCCCCATCCGGCTTGAAATGAAGATTGAATGGCTTCTTTTCGGCCGCGATAGTTTTGAATAGCGAATCCCAGGTGGGAGAAGTCCCCATTCCTTCGACGATCAGCACACTATCTTTCAGGCGGCCGATCATATCCATATTGATCATGGCCTGAGTATGATCGAAAGAGATAAGCGGATTCTTGGTATAATGCAGGCTGCCGAACAATCCTTCCTCTTCGCCGCTAAAGGTAATAAAGAGCAGGCTTCGCTTTACTTCCTTTTTATGCTTGGAAAAATATTCCGCCAATTCCAATACCCCGGCGGTACCACTGGCATTATCGTCGGCACCGTAATGAATGGCTTTGGATGAATCGAGGGCATTGTGCCCGCCATGACCCAGATGATCAAAGTGAGCGCCGATCACCACGACCTGATGGGAAAGATTTTTATCGGAGCCTTTTAGAAAGCCGACCACATTCACCCCTTTTGTCGGAGTGGTCTTAGTAGAATCGAACTGCCGCTCGGAGAATTCATACTTCTGGAAATAGGTCTGCGACTGATCGATCACTTCCAAGCCTATACGCTTGAATTCTTTTGCAATATACTCTGCCGCTTTATACATCCCCGGTTCTCCGGTACGGCGTCCGGCAAGCGAATCGCTCGCAAGAATAGAAA
>CAYOJJ010000013.1:0-109223 GCA_964404255.1 uncultured Alphaproteobacteria bacterium
GGGGGGTTGGGGTTTGGGGGTTGGGGGTTCGGGGTTCGGGGTTCGGGGTTCGGGGTTCGGGGTTCGGGAATAAGATTTAAAGACTTTCAATATACCTGTCATTCCAATTAATATAGATCAAACTCCAAGGGATATAAATAATAAAGCCCACTTATAGCGGGCTTTATTACCGAATTAAGAATACAATTATTCCGCTATTACTATCTTTTGAGTTGCTGTATATCCATTAAGGTTTGCTCTGATGTAATATACTCCAGGTGTCAATCCCTGGGCCGGTAGCGGCGCTGAATATATCCCTTCGGTGGCGGAGCGATCGGTAATCGGTAGTACCATCTCACCAAGAAGATTATAGAGCGAAATTGTCAGATGTCCTGCCTGTGAAACACTATATCCTAATTGAGCAGTACCGATAATGGGGTTCGATGAGAGAGAAAGGCTACATGGAGCTACTGTCGTTACATTGGAATTAATACCTGCCGTTATTCCGGAAGTTATATAACTCGGTTCAAATTTATAAGCCCGGTAGCTGAAATTAGCATCATCCATTTGTAATTCGAATTGAGCTTTATTATCCGGAGAGATCTCGCTGACCGATAGATCAGAACAAGCACCCCAGCCGATAAAGCTATTGCCATTGGGCAATCGCTGCACATACCCCATAGCCATGCCATAGACATCGGGGTCATGACGATACTGCCAGATGACCGTTGCTGCTTTATTAGTCTCGTCGAACTGATATTCTATTGCCCGGCTGAACGGGCCCTTATTGCCGCTGCGATAATTTCCGTTATCGAATAAGGTATACGTACCGGTGGCGGTGCGACGAATAGCATGTTGGTGAGAAAAAGGAATCGTATCGTTCAGAAATGTAAATTGATTGTGTTTGCCTCCCATTCTCCACAGTATTTCGCCGGTAGTATGATCTATTTTGGTGATCTCATCCATGTGTCTCGATGAAAGGAGGATATTACTATCGGCATCGAACTCGATAGCATTTGCATGGCAGTAGTCGATCGTGTTGGCGGTTAATTTTTCATGCGTAGCATCGGTGATCTGGAAATGATCGATGCTTCGCCACTCGAATACCAGATTTTTCTGTTTATCGAATTCCTGGATCACCGGTATAAGCACGAGTGCCGCAGTATCGCCTCCCTGGACGATCTTGCTCATATCGACGGTCTCATAATCGGCAGCGAGGATGATATAGTTACCGTCGGGAGTATAACGCAGTTCGTGCCCGTCAGTCTCATAGCCATTAGCGGCTGTAACGCTATCGATAATGTTGAAGGCCGTATCGGTGATATAAAAAACGTCTTTAAGGGCATCGAAGTAACTGTAGGTGCCATTCGGATGGGGCTTAAAGTCGTTATAATAATCGGGGCTCCCCGGGGCGGAGCGGACTACATTGCCATCCTTATCAAGGATGATCTGGTACGTGTTCGTTTGTACCGGAACGGAAAACTTAAAATTGGCGAGGAAAATATTACCCTCCATCGGAAGATTATTGGTAATAATCAGCATATCCGGCAGGTACGCCACACTACGATCGGTACCTTTATTAGTATGTATTTTTTTATGGAGATGGACTTCAAGCACCGGATCATCACTATGATATGACGTATCGATCGTATGGTTTTGAGCCGCAGTAGTAAATGTTGAGGTAAATGCCTCGGTCAAGATGCCGTTTGTCGTTAGAAGCGGCTTAACGGTAACCGTTATTTTTTCACCGGCGGCAAAGAGATATTCAGGTTTGAAAATCAACGTTCTATTATTAGACGAAATAGTAACGGTACCGCCAATAGTGCCATGACGCTCCCCGCGAACTTGAACGGAAACAGCCGAAAAATGTGCGTGATCTATAGGAGCAGAATACGTAATTCCAATCGACGTAGCCGTCTTTACATTTTTAGCCCCATTGCTGGGGTAAGAATTAACAATAGTAGCTGCCGGCATAGAGAATGAGATGCTGGCAAATGAAATAGAAATAATAGTAAGAAGTGTCAACAGTTTCATCTTAGTCTTTTTCAGGATACTGTACTGCAGAGAGAAAGAATGGCCGCCATCATAGACACGATAACGGCAAAAGTATTTCAGATTCACCATTTCCGATAATATACGGCGTCCGGTAATGATAAACCTTCGGTCTATGATGCTTTGTTATCAACAGCTATAAGAGAGGGAAGTTTATAAAAAGTTTAATAGAATAATGATCTCGCATATTCCTATTTCGGATATTCTTAGAAATTGTCATGCTATCTTTAACCGCAATCTTGGTGGCATCTCGCAGGAAGATAGTCTTCGAAGCCTGCCGGGTGGTGGGAATAAGATCAATTGGATTGCCGGTCATATAGCCGTCAGCCGCGATACCTTTAGAAAAGTGTTAGGTTTGGAGGTAGTCATACCGCCGAATATTGTAGAAATATATAAGCGAGGCTCCAGTGACATTTCACCCGCTCAGGCTCTGCCGCTGACTACGCTTATAGAATATTACAATGCTTCTCATGAGCCAATTCTTGAGTCTCTTTCTAAAGCCCCACTTTTTGAGGATGCAGAGCCGCTCGATAGCCTGACCATGCTTACTTTTCATGAATCCTACCATGTAGGCCAGCTTGGTTTGGCGCGGCGAATTCTCGGGTTCGAGGGGACCATAAAATGATAGAATACAATATGTTATAAGTATATGTCGCTTTTGCCACCGATTTCGGGGGTATCTTTCTTTCCTGAAGATGAAACGCTAAGGGCATTGTTGTGTCTCTTTCTGTAGAGATGCAATACGAATTAAAGACACTCTCTGATCTTGAACTTTGTGCACTGCTTCGCAGCGAGGGGCGCTCCCGCGATGCGGCATTCACCGAGATCTATAACCGGTACTCGAACCGGGTCTTTTTGTATTGCCGCCGCATCGTCGGCGACCAGGAACTGGCCGACGATATTTTCCAGGATACCTTCGTTCGTTTCCTGAAGGCGGCCTCGAGCGAGAAAACAACCATGACGAATGTTGCGGCCTATTTGCTGCGCATTGCCCGTAACCTCTCGCTCAATGCCAAGCGTAATCAAAAGAATACCGTACCGATCGATCAATTTGAATTGCCGGAAGAAGATCGTTCCGTGGAATCGGCCGAGCTGGCAGGGCTCGTCGCTATGGCGCTCGATCTCTTACCGGAAGACCAGCGGGAAGCATTAGCTCTCCAGACCTATGGCGGCTTATCCTATGAAGAGATCGCCGAAATGATGGAGATACCCGTTACTTCGGTGCGAAACTGGATCGCCCGAGGCAAAAAACGTATGCGTGAAATTCTGACCCCCTACCTTGCCGAAGAATACCATGAGACTCCGAAAAGGAAGGAAACCCATTTATGAGTGAACAGCTATCACATTCCGATCTGATCTATCTCTTCGTCGATGGCGAAGCCTCGACCGCTGAGCGGGCGAAGCTCTACGAGGCGATGGCTCACGATCCTGTGCTGCAGCGCGAGTTCGAAGATGCGATGCGTATGAAGGCTGCCGTTGACCGCGAGGTTACCGCTGCGCTTCCTCCGACATCGCTTACCGAATCGCTCTTCATGCGTGCCGGTGTTACCCTGCCGGTTGCTGCATCGACGGCTGTCGCGCCGGCCATTCCTGCTATTATGAATTCCGGCTGGTTCACTGTTGCAAAATCTTTTGTCCTCCCTGCCCTTGCACTTATGGGCGCAGCTACGTATGGGGTGGTCAAGTATGTTCAGAGCAATGAAGCTCCGCTTTCCGAGCCGCCGGCAATAGTTCGTTCGGTAGAGCAATCTCCCGCTTCGCGCCAACTGCTCACACAGCAGGCTCCGCAACCGGTAGAACTGCCGCAGGCAACCATCGCAGAACAGAAACAAGATCTTTCTATAAGCCAAAATATTCCCTCTTCTGCAAATTCTTCTTTGTCTCATACTGCAACGAACGGTAAGGCAACGGCTCATGGCTCAGCAAATGGTAGTGATATTGTAAAGAATACAGAACATACCACCACATTGCATAATACAGCTATTGCAACACCGGTTGATAAGCGGCATAATAATTCAACGACTGAAATCCTAAAGAGCACGGAAGTTAAATTGCCGGTGGTAAGCATTCCGATGGCCTCTGTAAAATCCGAAGATTCGAAGACGGCGGATATCCGCGGTGGCGAATCGGCAAACCGCTCCGAGCGCTCACTTACTGCAATGACCGATAATTTCGATTACCGCCCAAAGAATTATATTTCAGTTGGAATCGAACATCAGCAGTCATTGGGATATTTCCAATCACGCACTGGCGGAGCACCGGCACCGGAATTTATGAAGCTTATCGATAAAGCCGTCGTTGGTGAATTCCATATGACGGATGAATGGGCCGCAATAGGTTCTATAGGTGATCAGAGTTTCTCGTTCTTTACACGAAATGACGACGGCGGATTTAACTCCAATACTAATATGGTATGGGGTGGAGTTGGAGTACATTATACTCCTCGGTGGCTCGGAGAGGATGTACGCCCCTCTTTCCGCACTATCCTCGGTAGTTCTTTCGCAGGTAATGGATTTGCAAAGCTTGGTGGTGGATTGCAGGTATATCTATCTTCTTCGGTTACGGCAAACTTGTCGGCTGAAGTCACCGAGTATATGTATTCAAGTAATAGCAAAATGTTAGGTACAGGCAAATGGAATGGCATAATAGGCCTCTCCTATAATTTTTAATAGAAAGTCAAACACACGTACTATGATTTTCTTTAGTAAAGCCAATTCTCTCACCCGGCCGGGATCGCCGAAACAACCTGATAGGTTGGCGGTTCCGGCCTGGAGGCACATAGTCACTCTCACAGTGGTACTTCTTTCAGTTTCTATTCTCTCTTCCTGTAAAGAAATCTGGCTAAACGATCCGACGCCGCAGGCGGTAACTAATACTATTTACTATAATAAATTTATTACTGGTAATCCTTTTCCGACCTTTTCCATTATCAGAATTAAGGAAGATGGATCTTCAAAGATATCTATCGCTGAAAATGCCTTTATAACGTCTGCTCCCAAACATGGTAAAATTGTTTTTCTAAAACAGACCGATCGTATCGATTCTGTAATTGTAATATTAGCTGATGCCGACGGGAGTAATCAGATACGTATCGACAGCGGACACTATATTTCAGCAGAGCTTTCGGCCGATGCTTCAAAAATATTACTGGCCTGTTATGATAGAAAGCCAGGTGGTGGGCCGGGTGGGTCTAAGGATCAACATGTACTGAAAATTGTTGACGTCGCTTCGATCGATAATCCGACAATCTTAAAATATAATGGTACTGTCCTTGAATTTGAAGAACAAACAGTTTGTGCATTCTCAGCCGATGGTAAAGAAGTAGCATTTTTTGAAGATAATAAGCCAGGTAAGTTCTCTTTAAAAATTTTCAATACTGAACAATCCACGCTATCTCCTTCAATCGATCAGAATATTACTTCTGGTACCGATTTAGCCTGGTCTGCTGATGGCACGCGTCTACTTTATGAGCGTTCTCCGTGGAAAATTGGAATATATTCTCCGAGTACCGGGACCCAATCGTTGCCCCCCAACCAGAAAGCGCAGCAAGGGCTCCTTTCCATGGATGGAAAAGAATTGCTATATAGCGCATACAACAGTGGGAGCTTTAGTGTAACCAATCTTTATATTATTCCCAGTACCGGCACTGGAACTCCAGATACTCTTACTTCGACCACCGATGAAGTCTATTATCTGGGATCCTTCTCTCCCGATGGTACTCGAATAGCCTATACTCATGGAAAATATGTGTACCCCGAACCCTCGGTAGGAAATAGAAACCTCAGTATTTATGATCGCACTACGAAAAAAGATAGTGTAGTCGATATAGGTATCGGCAAATGTTTTTATATGCAATAAGTGTTACGGGCCGTTTTGTGTTGTCTCCGTCGCGGCCTGTGATCTGAAAGCAAAACGCCCATCGATCTCCCTTTTGATCGATGGGCGTTTTCAGTTCGAAACAATCGTTGATTATTTCTTTGGTGCAGGAGGGGCCGGAGGCATACCCGGTCCGCCTGGTGGCATACCCGGACCACCCGGGGCCATAGATGGCTGATACTCAGGGACTTTATTCTTGATCGGCGGAATCGATTTTAAGAATGCATAAACAGCCTTCAGATCGTCATCGGTCATTTGTGCAATTCCCTGCCAGGGCATCGGCGGCATGATAGGGCGGTTAGAGCCCATCATCAGTCCATTACGTAAGCACTTGATAAAATCTGCTTCCGAGAATTTACCTATGCCGGTTTCCATATCCGGGGTAAGGTTAGCAGTATAGGAGGTGCCCCAGGGCCCGTTCCATGCGGTGAGAGTTTGGGCTCCGGCAATACCCCACGGTGGTGGAAGCATTGGCATCGGTGGCATATGCATAGCTTCCGGATGACCTGAAAGCATTCTGCTCATATCGGGTTCCGGGCCTTTTGCGCCCATTTTCAATGGAGTATGGCAATCGTTGCAACCACCGATGGTCACAAGATATTTGCCGCGTTCTACCGGCGACATTGCAGCAGTAGAAGCACCGGCTTTGGTGCTATCGCCGCCGCCGGTTGCCGGGGTCTCTGTTTTTTTGTTGCAACTGGTCAGCGCAACACTAAGCGCCAAGCCTGCCACAACAGCAGTAAGTGTCAACTGTTTCATAACTCTGGTACAAGATGGTTTGAAATGAAGCTACAAAGATAAGCAAAAACTAAGAAGGGCAGGAATAAAAAACCTTTAAGTATTGATTTTTATAGAATTAGCATCGCATCGCCGTAGCTCAAAAAGCGGTAACGTTCGTTGATAGCATGGGCATAGGCTTTCCTGATGAGATCATAACCGGCCAAAGCGCTTATCATCATCAGCAACGTCGATTTTGGCTGATGGAAATTGGTCAAAAGTACATCTACTGCTTTGAATGTATAGGGAGGATAAATGAAGATCGATGTGTCACCACTTGATGCCTCTACTATGCCGTTACTGGCAGCAACCGTCTCGAGTGTTCTTGCGGCAGTGGTGCCGACGGCTACTATTCTTCCTCCGGTTGCCTTATGAGTATTAATTGCCATAGCGGCGCTTTCACTGACTTCATAGCGTTCGCTATGCATTGTATGGGCAGCGATGTCTTCCTGCTCGACAGGCTTGAACGTTCCGAGGCCAACGTGCAGAGTAACCGTCGTTTTTTTCACTCCGCGTTCTTCAAGTGCCACAAAGACTTCCGGCGTAAAATGTAACCCTGCGGTTGGCGCCGCGACTGCACCGGGTGTTTTGGCATACACTGTTTGATATCTGCTTTTATCAAGCTCTTCGGCATCGCGGTGCAGATAGGGAGGGATCGGCATAGAACCCGCCGCATCAAGCGCATCTTCTACTGTGCCACTGGTAACGCTAAAACGTACGATACGCTGGCCTTCGGGCAATTCTTCGAGGACTATACAGCTAAGTATATCATTGATGCCATACTCTTCACCTTGCTTTACTTTCTTGGCGGGTGCTGCCAGTACTCTCCATGTATTGGTTGTATCGGCCTGTCGCGATTCTAAAAATATTTCAACGATAGCGCCGGTACCAATTCTTGTCGCGAACAATCTTGCGGGAATAACTTTTGTCTCGTTGAGAACGAGTAGATCACCTTGATGTAAATACTGTGGGAGATCGATAAATAGTTTATCTTCTAAAAGTCCGGTGGATCGGTGTACAACCAGCAACCGAGAATCACTCCGATTCGCAAGCGGATACTTTGCTATTAATTCTTCAGGAAGATTGTAATCGTAATCGGAGAGCTTCAGCACAGTTTAAGCGGGGATTGCTTCAAATTCTGAATGCTGACGCTGCTTAGCATTTTCTGCAAATCGCCACAGTACCTCTTCTACTTCAGCATAGGTATCGATTGTCATAAGCTCGGAGCGAAGTTTTGCAGCACCGTAGATACCTTTAAAGTAGCCAAGGTAATATTTCCTAAAATTAGGAATTCCTCGATACTCGGTTCTTAATGCGATCGAATGCTGTAAATGATCGAGGCAAAGTTTGATCCGTTCTTCCAAAGAAGCCGGAGTGTAAGAACCCGTTGCAAAGTACTCTTTGATTTCGCGGAAGATAAAAGGGTTGCTAATCGCTGCTCTTGCCACCATTACGGCATCGCAGCCGGTTTCGCGAAAGGCTTTATCGGCAGCTTCAGGAGAATTAACATCTCCATTCAGGAATACCGGAATAGAGACACGTTGTTTTATTTTTGATATCCAGCTCCAATCGGCATTGCCGCTATGTCCCTGAGAACGGGTCCGGCAATGGATTGTCAGTGCTGCAGCTCCGGCCTGTTCGAGCATCGGTGCAATATCAAGGATATTGATATTCTCCATGTCCCAACCAAGGCGAGTCTTGACTGTAACAGGAAGCTTTACGGCGTCGACGACAGATTTTACCATCTGCTCCATGCGCGGAGGATCTTTCAAGAGCCCGGCACCGGCGCCCTTACCTGCAACATTTTTTACCCAGCAGCCGCAGTTAATATCGAGAAAATCCGGCCCGGCCGCTTCGGATACCTGAGCGGCTTCACCCATTGCACTTGGATCGCCGCCATAGATCTGTATGGCAAGTGGCCGTTCTTCCTCCAGCATTGCCATTTTTTTCATTTGCTTGGCAATAGCACGAATGATAGCTTCGCTGGAAATAAATTCGGTATAAACGGCATCGGCGCCCATGCGGCGTGCAATAATGCGGAAGGAAACGTCGGTAACGTCCTCCATCGGTGCCAGAAGCACCGGCCGTGCGCCAAGATCTATCGTGCCGATTTTTGCCATAAAGGGTCTGAGGAGTCAAACAGATTTAGGAAGGCTTTCTATCCCTGCCGCTGCATCGCTTAATTATAATTGACCGTCCGGCCATTATCGCCATTGAGTACATGGTGCTCGAAAATAGGCTTGGCAGTGCCTTCGACGACCAGTTCATTATAGGCGGCGGCGAGCTTGGCGATGCAATTTCCGCAGAAATAATTTTCAAAGCCGGCTTTCTTTTCGACCGTTACTACTTCTTCCCGGGCATAGCCTTCACCGCAGAGGTGGCAGCCGACGCCCTCTACGGACCCTTCTGCAGTATCGCGTTCGCGACGTAGTAAGTTCTTATATCCCCACCAGATAAAGTAAAACGCCCCGACAAGCAGGATAACTGAAAACAAAATCTTCATTAAATTTTAAAACGCCATCTGATCCCTTTTCGTGCAAGGCAGAATAATAGTCGAAGTAGTGCTGGAAATATTTTTATAAAAACGCGGAACCGAATGGTTACGGGTTCGCATTTACAATGCGTAACTAATCAGTTACGCAATTTTATGAGACGAGACGTATTTCAAGCCATAGCCGATCCGAAGCGCCGGGCCATTCTGCAACTGCTGGCCTTGCAGACCCTGACGCTCAACGGGATTGCCGAGCACTTCAAGGTTAGCCGTCCGGCGGTTTCGAAGCATGTGAAGATCCTTTCCGAGTGCGGACTCGTGAAAGTAGAGCAGCGTGGCCGCGAACGCTACTGCGAGGCGAAGCTCGAAAAGCTCGGGGAAGTATCGGACTGGGTCGAGCAGTACCGCCGCTTCTGGGAATCGAGACTCGATGCCTTAGAAGAGTACTTGCAGGAATTGCAAGCTAATGGTGCAAACTCCGAAGGAGTAGGGGATGGCAAAGACAGCTAAAGCAAAACCAATCAGGAAAACCGGTAAGGAGCTGGTGGATGAATATATAGCTAGGCTTGAGCATCCTTTCAAAAAAGAACTGGAAGCTGTAAGGAAGATCATTCTAAAAGCAAACCCGAAAATGCAGGAGCGCATCAAATGGAATTCGCCGAGTTTCTTTTATCATTCGGATTTTGGGGCATTCCATCTTCGAGATACTTCTCGCTTGCATTTGGTGCTGGTATTTCCTAATGGTATCGTTGCCGATGGTGGTGGCTTGCTCGAAGGAGATTATAAAGATAGACGAATGGTCTATTTCACCAGTATGAAGGATGTAAAGGCAAAGCAGGCAACGCTTGAGAAAGTAGTCAATGCCTGGATTGCACTTGATGAAAAAAACTGATTTTTAATATTACTATACACGTATATGTCATCTTCAACTGCCGATCGCGAGATCATAATTACCCGGGTACTGAATGCACCGCGCGAGTTGGTTTGGTTAGCCTGGACCGATATCAAGCATCTCGTCAACTGGTGGGGACCAACCGGCTTTACCAATACGACGACTGAATTTGAATTGAAAGTCGGAGGCACCTGGCGTCATATAATGCATGGCCCGGATGGCACCGATTACCCGAACCGCATTATTTTCGAAGAAATCGTACCGCCCGAAAAGCTGGTCTATGTTCATGATAGCGGTGAGGATGGTATTGATGATGCCCAGTTCGTTGCTACTGTTACTTTTGAAGATGAAGGTGATAAGACGAGAGTGACAATGAAATCGGTCTTTAGAACGGCAAAAGAACGCGATCATGTCGTGAAAGTCTATCACGCAATCGAAGGTGGCAAGCAGCACCTCGGTCGTTTGGACGAATACGTACAGGGTTTGAAATAATAAGTAGTTCCAATTATGGCAACCGATTCGATCATTATCTCAAAACTTTTCGATGCTCCGAAAGAGCAGATATGGAAAGCACTCACCGAAAAAGAACGAATGAAGCAGTGGTATTTCGATCTCAAAGAATTCAAACCGGAAGTCGGTTTTGAGTTTGAGTTTTACGGAGGTACCGAAGAGAGGCAATACTTACATCGGTGTAAGATTGTCGAAGTCATACCCGAACAAAAGCTTTCCTATAGCTGGAGGTACGAGGGCTATCAAGGTGATTCACTCGTCAGCTTCGAGCTCAAGCCTGAAGATGGAAAAACGAGAGTGACTGTTACCCATAGCGGCACCGAAAGCTTCCCGAAGGACGATCCAAACTTTGCCCGCACGAGCTTCACCGCAGGATGGACGTATATCATCGAAACATCACTACCAAAATATCTCGAATCATCGAAATAATAATAGTATACTAGTATGATGACACAAGAGTTAGTATCGCAAGTAGCACTTGCCGATTGCGCCGTCGTGATCACGCGAACGATCAATGCCCCGCGAGAACTGGTATTCGAAGCCTTTACTAATGCCGAGCAGATCGTCAGGTGGTTCGGCCCGGATATGTATAGCGCAACCGCAGAGATCGAGCCACACCTCGGTGGCAAATTTTCACTCACACTCTATGGCCCTGCCGATGCACCGGCAGAAGTGCAGGGGCCGTTTCCATTAAAAGGCGAATTTCTCGAGTTCGACCGTCCTTCGAAGATCGTTTATACGGCGGATATGTCCGGGCATCCGGAATCATGGAAACAAGAAATGGCAAAGCACATGGGCGATCCCGACGCAAACTTTTTGAAAGGAGTGGTAACGATAACATTCGAACCCGTTAACGGCAAGACTGTACTGACTATTATTTCGAACTTTGAATCCAATATGGTACGCGATGGCTTTGCAAACAACGGCATGACTCTGGGCTGGGATATGAGTCTAACCAAACTCGAAGCGCTTCTCACCAATGAACAGTAAAAAAAACAATGAAACTACCTATCATCACAGTACTTGCAGGATTACTGCTGGCTTCCTGTTCGTCGGACAAAAAAGAAACAACAATGCATGCTATAACCCATGATAGTACTTCGGTCAAGACCGGCTACAGCCAGGTCAATGGCATAAAGATGTACTATGAATTACACGGAGATAACGGTGAGTATCTGGTACTTATTCATGGCGGTGGCTCGACGATTACTACCTCGTTCGCTACAGTGCTTCCGCTTCTGGCAAAAGATCATAAAGTAGTAGCCGTCGAACTGCAAAACCATGGTCATACAGAAAGTCGTGAAGTCCCTGAGACCTTCGAGCAGGATGCGGATGATGTAGCGGCGTTGTTGGCAAATTTGCATATCGAGAAAGCATCGTTCTTCGGTTTCAGCAATGGTGGCAACACGGCAATACAGATCGCGCTTCGACATCCGAACGTGGTGAATAAACTGGTGCTTGCTTCGACCTTCTACAAGCGCGAAGGTTTTTCCCCGGGATTTTTCGATGGCATGAAGCAGCTAACAGTAGAAGTAATACCGAAGGCATTAAAAGATGCATTTTTGAAAATCAATAACGATAGCACGAAGTTACTCGCAACCTTCAATAAAGATCGCGAGCGTATGCTTCACTTCAAAGATTGGTCCGATGCCGATATGGCTTCGATTGCGATGCCGACGCTTATCATTAATGGTGATCACGATGTCGTTTCGAATGAACATGCGGTAGCCATGTCGCGACTGATCAAAAACTCACGGCTTATGATCTTACCCGGCGCCCATGGTGAGTATATAGGTGTCGCTGAAAACCCAGACCCGACCGGACATCTACCGCAATTTACTGCGCAAGTTGTAACCGATTTTTTAACGAAGCACTAATTGTACTTACTGGTATGAGTAAAGATCTGATTATCGTGCGCTATTTCGATGCGCCGGTTTCATTGGTCTGGAAAGCCTGGACCGATCCACAAACATTCATGAAATGGTGGGGGCCTAAAACGTTTACCTGTCCGTTCTGCGAGATCGATCTGCGCGTCGGTGGGAAATACCTTACCTGCATGAGAGGTCCGGAAGGCGATTTTTGGATAACGGGCACCTATCTTGAAATCGACCCTAAGAAAAAGCTCGTCTATACTGATAATTTTGCCGATGAGAAGGGAAATATAGTTGAGGCATCCCATTATAGAATGCCTAACTTTGAGAACGAGTTAGTCGTTACTCTGCTCTTCGAAGAGGAGAATGGAAAAACAAAAATGACACTTATCCATACCGGCCTGCCGGAAGGTGAGATGACCGAAATGACGGCTCAGGGCTGGAATGAATCGTTCGATAAAATCCCCGGAAGTATTGCTTAATATTTTTTGCTATAACTATGAGTAACGTATTTGTCGCTGCTGCTATAACGCTGGATGGCTTTATGGCAGGCCCGAATAATAGCCCAGCCAACCCGATGGGCGATAACGCTTCGAAGATCAGTAGTTGGTTGTTCAAGCAGCGTTCCTTTCGCCAGCATCTTGGTATCGATGATGGCGGGGATACCGGAAAGAATAATCAGATCACCGAAGAGACCTTCAATCGCATCGGTGCGAATATCATGGGCAATAAGATGTTCAAGGAAGGAGAGGCCGCCTGGCCGGAGAAAGCGCCATTTGGCTGTCCGGTATTTGTGCTGACCCACGAGAAACGCGAGCCTTGGGTTCGTCCCGGTGGTACGACGTTCTACTTCACCAACGAATCGCTTGAAGCCGTACTTGAAAAAGCAAAAGCTGTTGCCGGCAACAAGGATGTTCGCATCAGCGGTGGTGGCTCGGTCATACAGCAATATATCAATGCCGGTCTCGTCGATGAATTGCTGGTGCATATCTCACCCGTGTTTCTCGGTGGTGGTACTCGTCTGCTCAATGGACTCGATGGTAGCAAAAATACCTTGGAGCTTATCGAAGCGATTGGTACACCTGAAGTAACTCACTTACGATATGCAATAAAACGCTCATAACGTACTCGAATTTTTTCACTAACATTACAATCAATCATGGCAGGATTAAACCCATACTTAAACTATCCCGGTACCACCGAGGAAGCATTCAATTTTTACAAATCTGTCTTCGGTGGCGATTTCGCAAACCTGATGCGCTTTAAAGATACGCCGGAAGCTTCTAAGCTTTCTGCCGAAGAAGGCGAAAAGATCATGCACGTTTCGTACCCGATCAAAGGTACAATGCTGATGGCAACCGATGCCCTCGAATCGATGGGTCAGAAAATAGATAATGGCAACAGCTTCCATCTTGCTGTATCAGCCGATTCGAAAGAGGAAGCCGATAAATACTTTAATAGCCTTGCTGTTGGCGGTACTGTAGTAATGCCGCTGATGGATACCTTCTGGGGCGCCTATTTTGGTATGCTTAAAGACAAATATGGTGTTCAGTGGATGGTTAGCCACGATAAGAACATGCAGCAATAATTCTTTCTCGAATATCGGCATTCTTGCTTATTGTAAAGCAGGAATGCCGGTATTCAAACCTTATTGCTCTGCCGTAGCGTATATGTTAGCGGCAGGGTAGTCACTTCCACCATTATATAACCCTTTTTATGACTACAACGAAAGTCCAACTGTTTATTATCAAACGCACACTCAATGCTCCGCGCGAATTAGTGTGGAAAGCCTGGACAGAACCAGAACGCTTAAAAAAATGGTTTGGCCCCAAAGGTGTAACCATGCCTGAATGCAAACTCGATTTGCGACCGGGAGGATATTTTCATTATTGCATGCAAGGCCCGGATGGTAATAAAGGATGGGGCAAGTGGGTATTTCAGGAAGTCGATCCTCCGAAAAAACTGGTACTGGTTAATTCCTTTGCCGATGAGCAAGGCAATAGCATCCCAGCGCCATTTATAGATAAGTGGCCGATCGAAACGCTCTCGACTACCACGCTGGAAGAACGCGATGGCAAAACCGAACTTACCATACAATGGGAGCCTTATAATGCTTCCGAAGAAGAGATCGCTACTTTCCTAAATAACTTCCCCAGCATGAATGGCGGCTGGAACGGTACGTTCGAACAACTTGAAGCCTATCTTGCCGAAGAACAGAAAGCATAACAATGTGCCGAAATATCAAAACGCTTTTTAATTTCGACCCGCCGGCAACCGACGAGGAGATCCATGATGCTTCACTGCAATTCGTAAGAAAGCTTTCCGGCTTTACCAAGCCTTCGCAGGCAAACGAAGTCGCTTTTGACCTTGCCGTTGAAGAAACTGCTAAGATTGCGCGCCGATTGATCGATTCGTTAGTAACTAATGCCGAGCCACGCAACCGCGAAGAAGAAGCCGCAAAGGCACGTGCTCGTGCTATTGCACGCTTCGGATGAATTGAATTATCGATAAGGAGATGGAACGATGGAAAATACTATTGCTCAGAAATGGAAATCGTACGCACCGTACTTTCATAGTTTGCTCAGGATCGTTGCGGCGTTTATCTTTATGCAATCCGGGGCCATGAAGCTCTTCGGCTTTCCAATAGCAATGCCGAATGGCATAACCGCCGAATTCCCGTCACAAATCTGGTTCGCCGGAGCATTGGAAGTATTCGGTGGAGCAGCCATCCTGCTCGGATTATGTACCCGGCCGGTAGCATTTATCCTTTCCGGCGAGATGGCTGTAGCATATTTCCAGGCCCATGCGCCACATGGATTTTGGACGATCGTTAATCATGGCGGCGATGCGATGCTCTTTTGCTTCATCTTTCTTTATTTCTCGGCCGCCGGCGCAGGACCGTGGAGTATTGATGCGATGCGAAAGAAATAAATGGTAATATTTTTGAATAAAAAAGGCTGCCTATGGTAGCCTTTTTTTATTGTCTGAACCGTCGCGCCACGGCGGACGAGGAATCCCTGACGTCCTTGTGAATCCACTTACGCGACCGCCATTGAAATACTGGATGATATTGTTGCCGTAACTTCAGAACTCAATGTAATATTGAATACACGCGATTCGAAGCCCGAATCCGCGACCCCAACCCCCATTATCAATTATACTTGTTCCGATAATCAAGCGGCGATAAGCCTGTTATTTTTTTAAAGATCGTTCTAAATGCCTTTGTATCGGTATAGCCGATATCATACATGATCTCCGTGATCTGCTTATTGCTCACTTCAAGGCTTTTTTTTGCTGCTTCTATCTTCACTCGCTGCATATATTCGACGACCGAATAAGAGGTGGCTTTCTTAAAGCGGCGCTCGAAGGTTCGCCGTGCCATAGCCGATTGAATAGCCAGTTCATCAACCGTCAGCTTTTTCTGATAATTATTCTCGATGAAGTTCTGTGCATCTTTGATCGGCTCATCGTCATGATGCTTCTCACCGGCAAAAATAAAGAACGGCGATTGGCTTTCGCGCTCTATCTCTATCTCATAGATCTTTGCGCACATATTGGAGACACCACGGCCCGCATATTTTTCAATCAGATATAAGATAAGATTCCAAAAGGAATTCGCTCCGCCGCTTGTATAAACGCCTTGCATATCGGTGATGATGCGCTCACTGACAAGATCGATATCCGGAAACATCTTACGAAAATCGTTTTGCGCCAACCAATGAGTCGAGCATTTTTTTCCTTCCAATAATCCGGTTGCGGCAAGAAGAAAGGTGCCGACACAAAGGCTTGCAACTTCAGCACCGTTACGATACTGAAAATTGATCCATGGGAAAAATTCTTTATTGATATCGATAACTTCTTCCATATTCCCATTGACTGCGGGAATAATAATAAGATCGGTCTTCTCAAGACGGTCGATTGTGGTATCTGGCTTAACGGTAAAGAGTTTATCGTAAGTGATAGGCTCATCGGTAATGCCAACGAGTTCTATTTTGAACAGGGGCTGCTTACCCATACCCACTAAAACCTCATTAGCGCGTGAAAAACCGATAAACGATCCTTCAATACAGCCTAAGGCTGCAGCACCGCGCGGGACTAAGACTGAAATATGCTTCATGGTACAAATATACCAAGTATCAATGTCGCAATCAACCCCTTAAGTTGCCGTTTTTACACCTCACAGATATTTCTCAGGCTGAGTATTTTTGTATCGTAATCACAACGCAGTCGGAAAAACCGAAAGATTGTGAGACAAAATATAACACAGCAACCCATTATATACTAATTGGTTAGCTGAAAAATAATTATAAAAAAAGAAGATCACAGATATGAGAAAACTCAAACTACAAGTTCAGCTATCGGTAGATGGCTACAATTCCCGACCCGATGGCGCCCTTGATTGGATGACCTGGAATTGGGATGATAAGCTTAAACAGTATGTCAACGATCTGCACGCGCCGGTCGATTGCATTTTGCTTGGCCGCAAGATGACCGATGGTTTTATCCAACATTGGGAAAGCGTTGCCGCTAACCCTGAAGATCCGGCCTATGGATTTGGAATGAAGATGATGGAGACACCGAAGGTAGTATTTACTAAAACTATGACTTCTTCACCCTGGAGAAATACCGATCTTGCTACCGGTGACTTAACGGCGGAAGTAAAAAAGCTCAAAGAACTTCCGGGCAACGATATTATTGTCTATGGTGGTACCGAGTTCGTCTCGAATCTGATTAAAGAAAATCTGATCGACGAATATAACTTGTTTATTAATCCGACGGCCATCGGTAAAGGAGGAGCGATCTTTTCTGCACTCGATAACAACCTCTCGCTCGATCTTAAACGCTCGATCGCCTTCGATTGCGGTATCGTAGCATTAAAATACGAATCGAAAAAATAATTGGAAGGATACAACCATGAAGCAATTGGAATTCAATATCGAAATCGCTGCTCCCAAGCAAAAAGTATGGGATACGTTATGGAGCGATGATACGTACCGCCAGTGGGCTGCGGCATTTGCCGAAGGATCGCATGCTGTTGCACCGAATTGGAACGAAGGCACCCGCGTGCATTTCTTAGGGGCAACCGGAGATGGAATGTATAGCGATATTATTAAAAGCCAGGAGCCCGATGCTATTATCTTTCGTCACCTTGGTGAGCTTAAGGACGGCAAGGAAGCACCATTCGCCGATCCTTTGCAGGATTGGAACGGCGCGCATGAAGAATATTACTTAAGCGAAGCGGCCGGTAAGACTCATTTGAACGTTCGCTTGCAATCGGTCGATTCCTTCGCCGATTATTTCAACGAGACCTTCCCCCTTGGGCTTGCTAAGCTCAAAGAACTCTCGGAGGCACAATAATTTTTTAACACTATTTCACTCTAACTACTATGCAAAAGATCACCCCGTTCTTATGGTTTGATAATAACGCCGAAGAGGCCGTTACTTTTTACACTTCCATCTTTCCGGATTCGAAAGTCGGTGCCATGAGCCGCTTGCCGGAAGGTAGCCCCTCGCCGGGCACTGTCATCACCGGAACGATCACCCTTGCCGGGCAGGAGTTTATGGTGCTCAATGGCGGGCCGCATTTCAAATTTAATGAGGCAGTATCGTTCTTCGTCAGTTGCAAAGACCAGAAAGAAGTCGATTACTATTGGAATAAGCTTACGGCCGATGGCGGGCAGGAATCGCAGTGCGGTTGGCTTAAAGATAAATTCGGTCTTTCCTGGCAGATCGTACCGGATATCCTTGGCAAACTGCTAAGCGATAAAGACGGCGGCAAGGCCGGCCGCGCTATGCAGGCCATGCTGAAAATGAAGAAGCTCGATATCGCTACGCTTCAGAAAGCCTTCGACGGCCAATAACAGCTGCACCACCTACCCTAATTTTCCAATTTCATCTATTGTGAACCCCTGCGAAAGCAGGGGATGGGGGGCTTGCTAAAACTACACGTAATTCATCACTTAAAAATTTACTCTAAAGGAAAGATTAATATGAAAACCAACCGCACTTCAAAGATCACAACCTTGTATTGGGTTACAACGATACTCTTTGCACTTTTCATGACGGCATCGGCAATACCGGATATTCTAAGCATGGATATTGCGGTCAAAGGAATGCATGAAGGCTTGGGCTATCCATTGTTTTTTATCCCTTTTATCGGTGTTGCAAAACTGCTGGGCTCGATCACCGTCGTTATGCCCCGGTTCTACCGTCTGAAAGAATGGGCTTATGCGGGCCTCGGCTTCGATCTGATCGGCGCAACATATTCGATGGCTTCGATTGGCGCCGGTGCAGCCGATCTCAGTTTTATGATCGCGCCGATCGCTCTTGGCACGGCTTCGTATATTCTATCCCATAAGCGTTTCACCAAGAGCACTGCGGTCACCTTTGCGTAATAATTTTAATTCACAACTACTCTATATAAAACCATGACCACCATTAATCCGTATTTAAACTTCGAAGGCAACACCCGTGAAGCAATGACTTTCTATAATGATTGCCTTGGCGGCGAGCTTACCATGCAAACCGTCGGCGGTTCACCGGCTGAGCCCTATTGCCCGGCGGCAATGAAAGATCAGATACTCCATTCATCGCTTGTAAAAGGCCCATTAGTAATAATGGCTTCGGATATGAGCAGCTCGGAAGGAATCACCAAAGGTAATTCGATCGCTCTTTCGATCAATTGCAGCAGCGAAGAAGAGATCAATACCTTCTTTAATAAGCTCTCGACAGGCGGTACGATCATCGATCCGCTTAAAGAGCAATTCTGGGGCGCCATCTTCGGTGTTTTCACCGATAAGTTTGGTACCCGCTGGATGCTTAACTACGATAAGAACCAACAAAAATAAAAGAAGCATTATGGAAGCACCGATTACGATTTCCAACGCTACGCGCCGCACGGCTTATATCCTAAGTGGTATTGCCATTGCGTTCTTACTCTTCGATAGTATTATCCATATTATGGCTATCGAGCCGGTGATCAAATCATCGGGTGAGCTGGGATATCCGGTCGATACTATTCAATCATTGGGTTACATCGAACTCCTTTGCGTGATCCTCTATGCAATACCGAAGACTTCCTTTACCGGAGCCGTATTGCTCACCGGTTACCTCGGCGGAGCGATCTCGACCCAGTTGCGAATCGGTGCTCCATTGTTCAGCACTGCGCTCTTTCCGATCTATGTCGGTCTGCTTATTTGGGGCGGGTTGTATTTACGAGATTGGAAACTGCGAAATATGATTCCGGTGCGCCAGGATTGATCTTCATTCGCCATGCGAACGCTCGCAGGATAAAATATGTCTGTAGCTTCGCATGGCGATACTTCGGTTTACCGGTAAGATAAAGATCATCGGCGTTAATCCCTATCTGCTCGTGAGTGCTACACGCGCAAAGCAGATAAAAGCGGGTTGGCGCAAGCCTATGCCGGTATTGATGCGGATCAACGGGACGCCTAAGACTCCCTGGAAGATCAATATGATGCCGACGGGGAAAGGAAGTTTTTATCTTTACCTGCACGGGGAAGTACGAAAAGCATCAAAGACAAAAGTTGGCGATACAATAGAAGCAGAGGTCTGGTTTGATAGTTCGTATCGTAATGGCCCGCAGCATCCAATCCCCGCCCAGCTTAAAAAAGCATTTAAGGAACAACCGATTGTAAAAAAGAACTGGGATGTGCTTACCCCAAGCCGACAGAAAGAAGTATTGCGATATCTCTCCCATCTAAAATCTCCGGAAGCGCTTGAGCGGAATATTGCCAAAGTAATTACTGTTCTCTCGGGCCCAGAAGAACGCTTCATGGGTAGAACCTGGAAAGATGGAAAGTAACAATGCCACTTGATATACAACCAACGTTAGAGAACGATCTGGTAAGGATCGTACCATTAGAAGAAACGGATTTCGATGCTCAGTACGCTTTTGCGAGCGACCCGTTGCTTTGGGAGCAGCACCCGAGTTATGATCGCTATAAGTGCGAAGTCTTTGAAGAGTTCTTCCGTGCTGCTATGGAATCGAAAGGCGCCTTTAAGGTAATCGATAAAAAGACCGGCACCGTAATGGGTGGTACCCGGTATTATGATATCGATGCAGTCCCCGGTACTATAGCGATTGGGTATAGCTTTATTGATAGGGCCTATTGGGGTACTCAATATAATCGTAGTATTAAAACGCTATTGCTCGTTCATGCTTTTACGGTTTATGATACCGTGATCTTTCATGTCGGGGCTACTAATATGCGCTCACAAAAAGCCATGGAAAAACTTGGAGCGGTGAAGGTTGGTGAATATTATCCTAACGATCCCGGCGCGCCCAGGCTGCACGTTATCTACCATATAACAAAGGCCGCATGGAATACGCGGCCTCGGTAAAAAACAGCTTGATTACTTACTTGCCTTGATACTTTCTAAAAAGTACCGAAGCAATCGGAATACAAACAACAGTTAGTCCCACTGACCAGATCACCGAAAGCAAAGCATGATCGCCGATCGGTGTGCCAACCATCAATGCCCTGATCGCTTCTATTATATGAGTGATCGGCTGATTCTCGGCAAAGACACGAAGCACGGCCGGCATCCCAGCAGTCGGTACGAAGGCGCTACTTGCAAACGTAAGCGGAAAAACAAGAATAAACCCAAACCACTGCACTGCCTCAACAGTCTTAGCAAGTAGCCCGATAATGGCAGAGAGCCAGGAGAACGAGAATGTAAAGAGCAGCAGAATGCCAACAATCTCCAGCCAATCGACAAACGAAGCCGACGGAGAAAACCCGACAAGCAAACTCACACCGATAAGAATAATGGAAGAGACGACGTTGCGAACCAGATCGGCAACGACGTGACCCGTCAGTACAGCCGAGCTTACGATCGGTAGCGATTTTAACCGGTCGAGTATGCCGCGCTGCATATCGGCAGCCACATTCATCGACGTGGTTGTTGCACCGAAAGCTGCCATCTGGATAAGAATACCGGCGACAAGATAATTGACATAGGTCGTTTGTCCGGTATTGATCGCTCCTCCAAACACATAGCGGAATAACAGCATAAACATGATCGGCTGGATCATGAGCGACATCAACTGATCGAGGTTCTTAAAGATATGGCGCAGACTTCGAACGATAAGCACCGAAGTATCGCGAATGACCCAATAGAACGCCGAGCGTTCGAGTGGTTTCGCGGGTGATGAGATAGTAGTAGAGGTGGTCATGAGATATAATTATTCCTGGGTGGTTTCTTCGCTTGCCTGATGGCCGGTCAGTTGTAAAAACACATCATCGAGTGTCGGCTTATGTAGGAGGAAGGTTTCTATAACACACTCAGAGGTATCGAGAACATCGAGAATCTTGCGGACATGGGCAACGCTGCCATTAACAGCCACCGAGATCGTGCGCTCTTTCTCTTTGCGAGCCTTCTCGCCGGAAAGAAGGGTAAGAGCTTTATCGACGTCGGACTCTGCCGCCATTATCAACTCAAGCCGCTCGTTACCGACGTTGCTTTTTAATTCGTTGGAAGTCCCCTCAGCGATCACCTTACCGTGGTCTATCACGGCTATACGATTGGCGAGCTTATCGGCTTCTTCGAGGTATTGGGTGGTAAGTAGGATTGTTGTGCCTTCTTTTGCTAATTGAGCCACACGATCCCAAATGGCCAGGCGGCTACGCGGATCGAGACCGGTCGTCGGTTCATCGAGAAAAAGGATTGGTGGTGTAGCGACAAGGCTCAGTGCAAGATCGAGCCTGCGACGCATACCACCGGAATACGTTTTAGCAATTCGTGATGAGGCTTCGGTAAGATCGAATTCTTCCAGCAATTCGGAAGCTCGGCGTTTGCTATCGGCTGTACTCAGATGATAGAGCTTGCCCATCATTTCCAGATTCTCACGTCCGGTCAGATATTCATCAACAGCGGCGTACTGGCCGGTAAGGCCAATCACTTTTCGCACATCCTTCGGATTGCGGCGTACATCGACGCCATTGATATAGGCTTCACCACCATCGGCAGGGATGAGCGTGCTCAATATGCGGATCGTCGTCGTTTTGCCGGCACCGTTCGGGCCGAGTAAGCCAAGGATGGTGCCGCGTGAAGCTACCAGATCGATACCATCGAGCACCGTCAGCTCCTTAAACGACTTTTTTAGCCCCCTGACGATAATGGGGTCTTTTTCAATATTCATAGTATAGGGTGGAAAACAAAGGCTTCCTCATGAGGTTCCTCTAACTCAAAGAATTAATATACAATTAAAAGCAGGGGGACAGACGTATTATGACAGACGATATTGTATGAGGAGACCTTAATTTGTCCCCAAGTATTTTGCCAATGTCTTTTCGAGGTTATCTCCACGCAAGGCTACATCCATTGCGACAACCTTTCCATCCGGGCCCACTAATATGGGTTGGGGAATGCCTGTCACTTCAAAGCGACGTGCGACTTCTGAATCAAAAATACCGGCGGCATAGGTATGGAGCCAGGGCATTGGCCATTGTTTTTTGCGAAATGGTGCAATTTGGCTTTGTGCAGCATCAAGAGAGACCGAAAGTATTTCGAACCCTTTCTTTCCTTTGAAATGGCTGTATGCGAGACTCATATTCGGTATTTCCGCAACGCACGGAGCGCACCAGGTTGCCCAAAAATCTATCAGGTAATATTTCCCGAGCATGGAAGTATTCGAGATAGTCGCATTGCTATCGAGCAGATGAAAACTAAATGCAGGAATGGCACTCCCTTCTTTTAAGCCCCGATTTGGGTTGCACTCTATTAATAACCATTTCGATACTTCAAGATCGTCGTATTCCCGCTTGAATTGGTCATAGAGCGAATACCATACTGCTGTATCTTTTTTATATTTTGCTTCGCGAACTGCTCTGCCGAAAACAGAAGCTCGCACCGATGGAGAAGGATTGTTCTTAAGACCGGCATACAGATGGTTCTTTATCGAGGTATCTTTTACCGAGGCAATAAAACTTACTAATTGCGCTGGGCTTGCCGACCACTGAATCGATGAAGCAGGAAGATGGCTATAGACGATCCTTAATAACGAATCCAATGGATCGATACGAGGTTGCAATGCCATTGATAATTGAATGGCAATAAATTGTTCGAGATAGCGGTCATGATGCGCTGTCGCTCCCTGGAGCAGTATCTCCAATGAATCAAGTTCGAGATTATGGTAATGTCCCATGGCTGCTGTCTGCTTGGAAGCGAGTGCCGTGATCGTCCGCTCATGCATTGCCTGTGCGGCTGTTCTTACGGAATAAAGTGACTGGGTCAATGGGTCACTAATCGAAACCGTCGGTAAGGCTGCATTCGCACGATAAGCAAGAAGGCCCGGATCGTAAGTAATAGTAATGCTATCGCCTTTTTTAATGTGTATCACAGATTGGTAATCGCCGCCGCCATCATAGATATAATAATCTGCCTGTGTTCCATTGACGCTATGAGAACCCGTGATTATACCGAGTATCTGATAACTAAGCGTGTCATTGGCGGCATAGACTTTACCACTATAATAAATACTGCCGTTTTCACGGTAATGAAGTTTTAAGGATACGGTATTATCAAAACCAAAGTCATTCCAATCGCCTACAGCCAGTAATCTTGTCGGGTGCGACTCGAGGATAAGAGGCTTAAGATTCGCCGAAATTGTAATGTGAGGGGCTGTGCCTGAATCAACAAGAATCGGGATGGTTAATGATTCATGATCGACAGCACTTATATCAAGTAAATATAATCCCTTCGCGTTTGCATTAAGGGAAAAATGACCGTTGATAACTTCTTCGATCTTAGCCGAAGCTTTTTCTATGCTGCTATACTCATGCAAATTAATGTGCGCAAGCTTCGGGGCTTTACCATTCGCATCGAAGACTTCGCCATTGATCGTTACCTGCGCATAAGCAAAAGAAGCAAATAGGCTTAGTAGTATGCCAAAGACCGATTTCATATTTTGTTGCCTATAGAAATTATATGAAGCACTAACTAAAAATTGAAAATAGTTTAGTAATGTTCCTCCCCGAACCATTGCCGGAATAGGGAAGTTTGCCGAATTTCATCAATCTTCTTGCTGGCTATGAAATTCAGCTATAGTGTTGTCATCGCTGCCCCAATAGAAACTGTTGCTGCGGCATTCAGAGATCGCAGCTTATTTGCTAAGTGGCAGGAGGGGTTTAAGAGTGTCGAACAGCAAACAGGAAATCAGGATGAAGTGGGATCGGTAGCATTACTGAATTTTGAATTTCGTGGCCGCCCTATGGTGCTCAAAGAGACTGTAAAGGTAAATGATTTCCCTGCGGTATTCGAAGCAGTCTATGATCCTGAACACATGTCGAATATTCAGCATACAGAATTTTCTTCCGAACGGGATGGAAAAACGAGACTGACGACAACGGTCGATTATTTCGTTTTTTATAAATTCCTGCCTAAACTTATGATGACACTTCTGTCGGGGATGTTTAAGAAACAAGCCGGCAAATGGTACGATAATTTCAAAGTGCTGCTGGAAAATAAATAATAGTCTATCGCTGCTTCCTGCTTTTCGGATGTTTTAAGAATTTCCATTCTCTTGAACCTGGCTCTTCAGCCGCTTTACTTGTCATGTGCCAATAGTTACAATAGGGACATTCATAACTATAAAGAATGGCCCGTTGATTATTTGCACGGCTCACATGATCAATAGCAGCATCAGCTTCTGCTTTTGAAGCATACTTCTTTTTCTTAGAGGCCTGACAACTATCTGATTGCATACACTGCTAATATTTTACAAACCGTTCTTCAAACGATTCTTTGCCAATGACATACGTTACCAAATAGGCTCCTGAAGAAAGATCGGCAATATCGAACGTATGATCTAACCGATCTGTGGCTCTCGGCTCACTAAATTCACGTACTACTTTCCCATCGGCCGAAATAATTTTTATAATCATTGGTTGGGGTTGACGGCTTTGTAGAGAAATAGTGATCGCTGTTGTAGCGGGATTAGGATAGATTGACGCAGTAATGGCATTAATCCGGGCTTTTTTTACAGCGGAGCTGGTCGTATCTTTCACTGAAAGTCCGATACCTTGAAGGCTTATATGAATAGGAGAAGCTTCTGAACTCGTTAAGGTAATATTCTGGCTAAACGTGCCTGCTGCTTTTGGATGAAAGGCAACTTGTACAGAATCGGTTTTTCCCGGAGGTATAGTTAGTAAAACATCTCCAACTGTAAAGGAGATTGTATCTGGCTGCGATACCGAGAGTATAGAACCGTTTACGCTGCCGGTATTACTGATTCTGAAATAGCGTGAAGTTATGGTCCCACTATCTATAGAGCCAAAGTCCAAAATGGCAGGATCGGCAATTAGTTTTGAATCGATTCCTGTCGCAGAAAGCGCAATAGTATGAAGTGCGACGCCGCCTTCATTGGTATGAATCGTAAGAGTACCGCTTACACCAGCAACAGTTGTCGGTTTTGCGCGCAATGATACTTTGCTGCTATCATGAGCTTTGATAGAATGGGAAATGGTGTCGGTTAACTGAAAATCGAGATTGCTTTGCGAGAGTGAAAATCCGGTAATGGTGACTGCCGTCGAACTATTATTATGAAACCAGATAGTAGTATCCTTACCGGTAGAAATGGGCACGTTGCCGAAAGCAACTTCTTGTGGGAATACTACTGAAGGTGCGGACGAATTAACGGTCCAGTTTATTAAATAATTATGGGTTGTGAAGTGACTGCTTCTGCGTAGCAGGGCACTGGTATCGACAAGCCTGAGCGTAACAGGATGGGTACCGGGAGGAAACGCAGAAGGATCGAATATAAACGATGGTGTATTCGAAGCTATTACTGCTCCATCAACCCTCCAGGTAATTTGCAATGTATTTGGTTCAGGTACTAAGAGGGTGTCGATTATAAAAGTAATGGGTGAAGAAGTAGTTTGTGCTTCATCTTCAGGTAATACATGAATGATAGGGTGCGCCAGGTCATGGATCGTCTCAATGATCTGCTCTTTGCAGACACTACAATAACTATTCCCGAGCGCCATCATTTTACAATCCTGGCTTGGCTTATACCAGCTTGGGTCTTCGTCAAACGCATAGATACCGATATCGGAGGCTGGGTTAAGCCACTTACTCCATTTAATAAGATTCGGATTCGATTGCTGAGTCAGATTCGGTTTTTCAACGGCATATTGCGGCCCTGCCCAGTATTCGTCGGCTAAGCCGGCAAAGGAATGCCCGATCTCGTGGGCAATGATCTCTTCGCTATAGGTATTGACGGTGCCGGTAGCATTTGGTCCACCGGAACCACCGTAATACGGGCTATGAGCAATCATCATCACCTGATCGTAATTCGGAAACGTTTTGGAAAGCACTTCGGCGATATTATCGGCATTCATTGGTACGACTAACCGATGGATATTATAGGCATCGAAGGTGCAGCCGAAATAGGTTGAGACCGAGATCACCGGCACATTAGTACCGGCGCAATCGGGTGCGGTATTCGGATGCGAAGTGCCGGACTGAGCCGAAGGGACTTCTATCGCAAAAATATTAAAGTACTGCTTATAATTCGACCACGGCGATTGGGTGAAAATATAGGAGCTTAAATGAATAGCATCGTTACGGAAGCTATCCTGTTCCGAGGTAGTATAACCATCCCCAAGAATAACAATATTGATGAGCGAGGCCGGATTGCCGTTCATAACCAACGTATCTACTTTATACGACTGGGCTGCAGCATAGCTAAAAACGGCCATTACTGCTATGATAGAAAGGAAAAGTGTTTTCATAGG
The DNA here is from genome assembly GCA_964404255.1 of uncultured Alphaproteobacteria bacterium. GTDB lineage: Bacteria > Bacteroidota > Ignavibacteria > Palsa-1295 > Palsa-1295 > JAFDZW01. The sequence goes on from CAYOJJ010000013.1 coordinate 27,208, forward strand.
TCGATGGTAGTTAGTTCGGTGTCGTGATGATCTTGTAACGATTCAATAATCCGAATTTTATTTTTGGGGCCCTTGAGTTGCAGCCTGACAAAAAACTCCGCCTCGGGAAGTTCGATATGCTTCATGGAAAGAACATTCGTACTATCGGGGTATTCGATATCCTTGTATAATGGATGCTCTATGATAGTGCTCGAACCGAGCTGCTCGTACTGGTACACTTCAAATTTCAGGGTATTGGCAGAATGCACCTGCGTTGCAAGCCGCTGTTTAAAAGTGCCGGTGGTAGTAGAAGTCTTGACTAACGTCAGGCGAGTGGCATGAAGAGAATCCCCTTTGGCGATCTTGAATGTTAAAAAAACAATTCGCTCATTTGCGGCAGCAGCCGTGGAATGCTCATTGGTTGAGGAGGTAGTTACTGCCGAACAGCTACAAAGGATGACCGATAGTAGGATAAGGAATTTCATTGCCGTTAAAGGCTATGAGCCGCGCTCGCGGAAGATCACACTCGAGAACCAGAACCGGAAAGCAATTAATAACTTGTGGGGTGTGCTGACGGTGATACGATGCTTGAAGACATTGTATTCCGCAAGTTCAATCTTACGAAGTAAGCGGAAGTAGATCGCATCCATGATCTGCGCGGCGAAAAGCGTGAAGCGCTCGCCCTTGCCAAGCTTGACGCGGGCAGCAGCGTAATATTCACGGGCACGCGCCACTTCGAACTTCATCAGATTAATGAAAGCCAGCGAGTAATTGCCATTTAAAATATCTTCTTCTTTTACACCGAAGCGATCGAGATCTTCTTTCGGAAGGTAGATGCGGCCCATAGAGGCATCTTTCTTTATATCGCGCAGGATATTGGTTAGCTGAAGTGCGATGCCGAGATCGATCGCATATTCTTTGGTGCGCTCGAATTTGTATCCAAAAATTTCTATCGTAATTAGACCCACGATACTCGCAACCGCATAGCAATATTCTTTCAACTCTTCGAAATTATTATACCGATCGCGAACCAGATCCATCTCCACGCCATCGATAAGCGTCAGGAAATACTGCTTCGGTATTTTAAAGCGAAGGATTACTTTATAGAGATTACGCAGGATCGGATGCTTTGAAGAACCGTCGTAGCATTTTTCTACTTCCGAGCGCCACCAATCCAGACGAACGCGCTTTTTCTCGAGCGCAAGCTCTTTCTTGATATCGATGCCCGGGAGCTCAAGCGGCAGGTCTTCATCGACGAGGTCATCGGTATAGCGGCAGAACTCATAAACAGAACGCAGCGCTGCGCGTTCATCGCGCGGAAGCAGCGAGAACGAATAGAAAAAATTACTTTTGCCGTCGGCGGAAACCTCCGGCAATGGCTCTTCTAAAAAGAGCGATTCGGCATTATGGGTACGTGCCTCGTTCATTTAGGATACTCGTACTACCAAAGACTGCAAAAGCACCACTATTCGTTCCCAGGACTTTAAGCTCGGGCGTTTCGAAAAGGTATTGCCGTCAAGGTTCTTAACTTTTTTAACAAGTTTTCTGGCAGAATGGATTATAGCCCGCAGTTCATATTTCAGCCGGCCTTCTACTTCTTCGGCAAGCGGGGCGCCTTTTTCGAGCAGGGCTTCAACGCGTTCGAGCTCGAAGAGCGAGAGCAGGGCAAGCCGCTCTTTATCGGGCTCATCTGAAGGTTCAAGACCGAAAAGCTGCCAATCCTCGTCGGGATAATAATAGCGTTCTTCGATGAGGTCCTCCCGGATATCCTGAATAAAATTAAGCAGTTGCAGGCCGCTACAAATATCATCCGATCGTCGGATCATCGCTTCGGAGTGATAACCGAACAACCCCAGCACCAGCTCACCGACGGGATCGGCAGAACGGGCAGTGTACCACCGCAGATCGGTAAAAGTCTCGAACCGGACATCGCCTTTGGCATCGAATTCGAAGGCTTCCAGAAGCCGTTCGAGCGGGGTAGTAGGAAGCGAACAGGCTTTTATCGTATCGGCTAACGCTATAAACACCGGTTGTACGGGTTCTTTGCCGGCAATGACTTCCTGTAAATGGCTTCGCCACTCTTCGAGCAGTACCAGTCGTTCTTCGCTCGGACGGTGAGGCAAGTCAGCAATGTCATCGGCCGTGCGCATGAAGGCATAGAGCGCAAAAAAATGCTTGCGCAATTTCTTCGGTACCAGCAGCGAACCGACCGGGAAATTCTCATAATGCCGGGCTATCTGACGGCATTCTTCATAAGCGCTATCGAGGGAAATCGCTGGCATATAACAAATTATATAACAAAATTTAAGAGTTTGAGGTTGTCAACCCTACTTTAATATTTTTTGCACAATGAGCTTCCGTTGGATTTCATGCTTATTGGTTTCATTGGCTACCGTCTTTATAGTTTCTTCTTGTTTGGCAACACCAAAAGACAAACCTGTAGCAGCTCCTTTGAAGATTATCAGGGAAGCCGCGAAGGCTATTCCATCGCTTGCGGCAGTTATTATCGAGCACCGGGGTGAAAAAATATGCGAAGAATATTTCAATGGTGCTACTGCTTCGACCGAGTTTGATGTAAAATCGGTAACCAAATCATTTGTCTCTGCCATTGCGGGAGCGGCTAAACTCCGGGGACGATTACCCGATCTCAATACACCATTTTTAAAAGTAATGCCCGAGTATAATCTCCCAAAATCGGAACGGACCGCATATCTGGTTCGCAGAATCGGGCGATAAAGATTATGCCGATTTCCTCGAAGATGATTCTCTTCGTTCTATCCTTACCCTGCGGAATTTACTCACCATGCAGCCCGGCTTTCGATACAATGATTTCGGGGAGACCTCTGGCGAGCTCTGTTGGGCAAGCGACCCGGTTCGGTTTATGATCGACTTACCATTCGAATATCCACCGGGCGATACCTTCTCTTATTGTACCGGCGCTGCAGTGATGTTTGGCGCGGCAGTAGCATCGAGTGTTAAAACCGATTTGCTCACCTTTGCCGATACCGCGCTCTTCGTACCGGCAGGAATTACCGTTAAGCGTTGGGCCACCGATCCCGAGGGCAGGCGGCTCGGTGGTTCGGAGCTGTTTTGCAGAGCCACGGATATGCTTCATCTGGGAGAAGTGTATCTGCATAATGGTATGGTAAATGGGGAGCAGGTTATATCGGCTGAGTGGATAAAAGAATCGCTATCGAAGCAGGCCGAACTGGCTCATTGGGATGTCGCTCCGCATGTAAACGGGTACGGGTATTATTGGTGGCGCCGGATCTCGAACGGGCATCAGATGTATTATGCCAGCGGTTATGGCGGGCAGCTTATTTGCCTCATTCCGGATCTCGATATGGTCGTTGTAACGATTTGTACCCTCGGAAAGAACAACCGTGGCCGCTCGGAATTGAAACGGCTTCACAGCTATATCGACCGTATAGTAGCGATCTCTAAGTAGTTACCAGCCATAACATTGATCTGGTGATTTCTCCAAATCCCAAAACCTGACCCGGTCCCCGAAAATCTCCGTATTTTTGTAATCTAAGTATCAGAGCACGTATGTGTTTCACTATTATTTACGAAGAACAGAGATGAATACTTCTATTGTGAGAAAACTCTCCTATGTATTATCATTAATTTTAGTCGTAGCGCTCGTCAGCTGCGGCGGTAAGAAGCATGACGAAGATGAAGATGAAGGTGGAAAGACTGGAGAAACCACTGAAGGTGGAGGCGGCGCAGCTAAAGCCCCGGATATGGCGAATGGCGCAACGATCACCGGTACAGTGAAACTCGACGGTGCTGCTCCGGCAAATAAAGTAATTGCTATGGATGCCGACCCGGTTTGTAAAAATGCCCATTCCGCTCCGGTCATGGAAGATCATTGGATCGTTGGCGATGGTGGTGTAGTGGCAAACGCTTTCGTCTATATTAAAGATGGTCTTGGTGGTGTTGCCTATAAAGGTTCTGATGCTCCGATCACGCTCGATCAGAATGGCTGCCAATATACTCCTCACGTCTTTGGTGTAACTGTTGGCCAGAAGGTTATTATCAAGAATTCGGATAAGACCCTTCATAATGTCCATGCTCATGGCGAGAAGAACGAACAGTTCAACGAAGGACAGCCTGCCGGTTCACCGGATAAGGAAAAGGTTATGGATAAGCCGGAAGTAATGGTGCCGATCAAGTGCGACGTCCATGGCTGGATGAATTGCTATGCCGGTGTCCTTAACCATCCCTTCTTTGCTGTAACCGGTAAAGATGGTAAATTTGAGATCAAAGGCCTTCCGGCTGGTGACCTCACCGTTTCCTGCTGGCATGAAACGCTCGACGGTAAGGGCGAATCCGTCGATCAGAAAGTCACTGTTGCAGCTAAAGATAGCAAGACAGTCGATTTTACTCTCAAACCCCAGTAAAAAATAGTACTAATCCAAAAGCCGGGCTCGTCCCGGCTTTTGGTGTATTTTTGTTGTTGTGTTTCTATTCACTTGTCTATACTGCGAATGAATTCGGGTATTAACCGCGGGTTACGTGCCTTCAGAAATGGGTTGTTGATGGTCGCAGGCTTGCCGGCCATGCTCCTTGCTCAGGACGTAAAGCCTACTTATCCCGGGCATTATTGGCTGCCGGCTGAAGCCAGCACCTATGCCCCCAAGATCGATGGAATGTTCAATATCATTCTTTGGATCACGATGATCACCTTCGTGCTCGTCGAGGTCGGCTTGGTATTCTTCCTGATCAAATATCGGTATAAACCCGGCCGTAAGGCGACCTATTACCATGGTAATAATAAGCTGGAGATCATCTGGACGGCTATCCCGGCATTGATCCTCGTCTTCCTCGCTGTATTTAGCAATAATTTGTGGTCCGAGATCAAGAGCCCGGAAAAATATCCAAAGGGCGCTCCGGTCATTTCTATTCGCCCGCGCCAGTTCGAATGGGATATTACCTATCCCGGTCCGGATGGAAAGTTCGATACGCCGGACGATATCCAGACCATCAATCAGCTCTATCTTGCTGTCGATGAGCCGGTACAGATCAAGCTTCAGGGGCAGGACGTTATTCACAGCTTCTTCGTACCTGAATTCCGTATCAAACAGGATGCCGTGCCTGGTATGCAGACCGGTTGTTGGATCAAACCCACCCGCGCCGGCAATTACGAGATCGCCTGTGCCGAATTATGCGGCCTTGGCCATTATCGTATGAAAGGTTTTGTGCACGTAGTAACGCGCGATTCTCTCGACCGCTGGCTCGCTTCGCAGGCTGCACCGCCGCCAACCCCGGCTCCCACACCTGCTCCGGCTGCCGATACCACGGCAAAAGCCGACACTGCAAAGAAAGCCGCCAAATAATTTTCAGAACGACCTCAGCCGAATAGAAATCGTATGTCAACGATCGTATTACCAAAAGAGATAAAGACCGGGACCGGCGCTCATGCTGATCACGGTCATCACGAACTGAGCTTCTGGAGAAAATATGTATTCTCACTCGACCACAAGGTCATCGGAATACAGTTTCTCTTTACCAGTTGCTTCTTCCTGCTTGTCGGCGGTCTGCTGGCGCTCGTAGTAAGATTGCAGCTTGGCTGGCCGGATCACCAGGGCTGGTTCTATGTGGCGATGTCGAAATTTTTTAGCCTGATCTTCGGGCAAAAAATGATCGCCGGAGGTATTATTCTTCCGGAGTTCTATAATGCCTCGTTTACGATGCATGCCACCTTTATGATCTTCTTTGCGGTCATGCCCTTCCTGATGGGTACGTTCGCAAACTTCCTGATTCCGCTTCAGATCGGTGCCGGGGATATGGCATTCCCGAAGCTGAACATGGCTTCGTTTTGGCTGTCGGCGCTTGCGGGTATTATTATGATGGGAGCCTTCATTGTGCCTGGAGGTGCTGCCGGTGGTGGTTGGACGAGCTACCCGACACTTTCAGCCGTACCGGAGCTTTCCGGTGTAACCTGGGGGCAGAATATGTGGCTTATCAGCCTCTTGCTTTCCGGTTGTGCTTCGCTTATGGGCGCGATCAACTATATCACGACGATCGTTAATATGCGCGCGCCGGGTATGTCCTGGATGCGCCTGCCGCTTCCGATCTGGGCAATGTTCGTTACGGCTATCCTTCTTCTTCTTGCCGTTCCGGTTCTTGCTGCGGCTCTCGTTCTTTTATTATTTGATCGGACGATCGGCACGAGCTTCTTTATTCCAAACGGAGTCCTTGTAGCCGGTTCACCGCTGAGTGGGCATACCGGTGGCGGACAGGTTCTGCTCTGGCAGCACTTGTTCTGGTTCTTCGGTCACCCCGAAGTATATATCATGATTTTGCCGGCGATGGGCCTGACCTCGGAAATTCTCTCCGTCTTCGCCCGAAAGCCGATCTTTGGATATAAGGCCATGGTGATGTCGATCTGCGGTATTGCTTTCCTTGGCTTTATCGTCTGGGGCCATCACATGTTCCAATCCGGTATGAATCCGCTGCTTGGTACGACATTCATGATCTCGACGATGATGATTGCGGTGCCCTCAGCCATCAAGACCTTCAACTGGATGGGTACGCTTTGGGGTGGTAACTTCAAGTTCGATACGGCCTTTTTATTTGCGGTTGGCTTTGTTGCGATGTTCGCTATCGGTGGTCTATCGGGTATCTTCATGGCTTCTTCGCCGGTCGATATCTTCATCCACGATACCTACTTCATCGTTGGCCATATCCACTATGTGCTCTTCGGTGGTTCGATCATGGCTATCTTCGGAGGTGTGTACTACTGGTTTCCAAAGATGTTTGGCAGAATGATGAATGAGAAGCTTGGCAAGGTACATTTCTGGCTGCTGTTCCTCTCGTTCAACGGAGTGTTCTTCCCGATGCACATTCTCGGTATTAATGGTATGATGCGTCGTATCTACGATTACACGCAGTACTCGCACTTGGCCCACTTACAGCCGTTGAACGCTTTTATGTCGGTTTGCGCCTTCCTTCTTGGCTTATCGGTTCTGATTTTCCTCTTTAATCTCATCTGGAGTATCTTTAGAGGTAAGAAAGCACCGATCAATCCCTGGAATGCTACGACGCTCGAATGGACGGTCGCTAACCCGATCCCGCACGGCAACTTCGCCGAGCAGCCGCGCGTCTTCCGTGGACCGTATGAATACAGCGCACCGGATTGCCCCGAAGGTATGGATTACTATCCACAGAATATGCCGCCGCCAGGCTGGGGGGCGAGCTCTAACGGTAAGAGCCATTAATCTTAAAAAAAGGCGGTCATTGACCGCCTTTTTTATTGGAGTATTTTCAAGAATATTTAGACAATCTTTTTGATGAAATGCACGATCATCTCGGTGGTATCGAAACCTACTTTATTGTGAAAAGCCTGGCTATCGGTATTGTGTAATTCGGTATCGGAAGCATACTCCCGACACCCATTCCTACGTGACCATTCTTCTCCCAGTTCTACAAATTTTCGGGCAATGCCTTGATGGCGATATTCGGGCGCTACATAAATCCCTTCGATATACCCCACCGGGCTGGAATCGCTGCCTTCGACATAATCCTGCCTGATAGAAAGATTGATAAAGCCGATTGGATTACCATCATCTCCTTTACAAAGAATCGTATGCCAGCGGTCATGATGCAGAATATTATGAAAATGATGCCGTAGCAGCTCCGGGTCTTCGTTCGGCCAGAGACCATAAGCAAGCGGCAATGTGCCATCAAGATCGGCGGCTGTTAATTCGGTATAGATCATACAAAATTTTGAGAGAGAAGTTACTCCCCGATGATCTTAGCCAGTTCTTTGTGCGAGATCGTTAAGGCTACTTCGTGATCGATGATGCCAAGTTCGATCAAACGCTCAATCGCTTTTTCTTTAGTGATGGCTTCAATCTCCGGAATGGAATCGGTCTTGAAAAGGAATTTTAACCAATGAGAGCCTTTTTGCAGATGGGTACGCTCATCGGCATTCACATAATCGAAGAGCATGCCGGTAATATCTTTCTTCTTGTATCCGGCTTTTGATTGTTTGGCAACTTCCTGTACAATATTAGCTTCCCCAAAGAGATTGATCTCGGCCAGCGAAATTTCCGGGGACATCTTTGTGCGGACTTTAATACCGAGTAATCGATTGGCAAGATCGAACGGATCGAAGCCTTTCTGAACAAGTGCTTTGTGGCCAAGTTCGGTATGGCGCGTTTCATCATAAATGATACGGGCCAGGTCGTAATCAAAGCCGAAAGGTACGCTACGAATTTCATAGAGCACATTGCAGAAGGTCTCGATGGCATCGAGTTCGTCGCGCTGCGAGCGGATAAGATCGAGTTGTGTTTCTTCGTAATCCGATTCGTATTCTATCTTTCCTTCATCGGCTTTGCGGTAATCGTAGGTATGCTCGAACGTTGTAAAGCGCGGATCGCGCGTGGCTACAAACGAGCGTTCGAAGGCGCCTTTGCCCGCAGAACGAAGTTCAGGAGGGACCGGGGCTTTTTCTTCCTTGCCGGTGATACCTCCGATCGAAGCAAGGACCTGCTCGATATGCATTTGTGAAAAAACTACGTTCGAACCATCGTATCCACCAGTAATATAGGCCTGCAACGCCTCTTTGCCCCAAAGATACATCTCGGTGTAATCTCCAAGGATTTGCTTGAGCAAGCGGACAGTTGGGGCATCGGCTACCTGATCGGTAGAAGTAAGATGCGTTTGATAGGCACCAATTAAATGAGGTACGAGCACCCCATAGACGGCGGCAAGAAAGTGTGCCGGGCTTTCGGCATGGATCACTTCTGAAAAGAACAGATCGATATCTGCATCGGAAAACGCATCGGCTGTTTCGGCGCTTATCCGAAGCTCTGTTAAGCGGCGGTAAAAGGCCATTGCCGCTTCGGAGTGGTAGTAGATATGGCGGCCATACTCCACTTTCACTTCGAACTCAGGGGTACCCATTAGCCAACCGGCATGAGCACGAAGCAGCAACCGCTCAAAATAAAAATAACGCAGTAAGAGCTTCGCATTCTCTTCTACGGTATAGGCGCCACCGATCTCGCGCGGGTCGGGTGGAAAATCGTAGGTGGTAAGTTTTATACTACTGCCGAGCAGGTCGCGAGAGCCGGACCACATCGTATCGTTAACCTCTTCGTAATTCATAATCTTCCTCTTTAGACTCACAGAGGTGGCTGCGAGAAACTTTCTCCCCCACTCGGGGATTGCAAATAGGTAAACACCAGCCGGCTCGAAACAACGCCTTGAAATTTTTCGGACTTCATATCCTCGATTGGTCCATTATCGCCATCTATCTTGCGATATTGGTACTTATAGGGCGTTATACTCGCCGCAAAGTCCGCTCCACGGGTGATTTTTTCCAGGGCGGCAGAAGCTTCGGCAAGATCCTCACCGGATTTTTAAATTTTGGGAATATGGTAAGCGCCGATCAGGCTGCCGGTGTTACCCGGGAAATTTACCGGCAGGGCCTTTCCGGTGTCTGGTTTCAAAACCTGGTGCTCTTTATCACTCCGTTCTATTGGTTTAGTGCTATCCTGCAGCGAAGGGCGCGATATATTGGCCCGGGGGATATTTACGAGCACCGCTTCGAATCGAAATTTCTTTCGGGTCTCTTTGCGGTATATCTGTTGCTTTCGGCGATCTACGGCTCTTCGATAGGCTATCTCATTACCGGTAAGACCATGCAGGCCGTGATGATAAAACCGGAAAGCGAGCTCACGGTAGAGGAGCATCGGAAGGTCGATCTTTACAAAGAAATGCAGCAGTTGGAAGTCCGTTCGACTGCGGCAGAATTCACTCAAAGCCAGCAGCAGCGCTTAACAGCGCTGCACGAACTTGAAAAGCGAGGTGAGATCGTTTCGAGCATCTCTTATCTCAACTTACTGACGTTCTATCTTATTTACGGTTCGGTGACGGCTGCCTATATTATCATGGGTGGTCTCTTTGCCGCTGCGTTTACCGATGTATTGCAGGGCATCATGATCTTCTTTCTCTCGACGGCTCTCATACCGGTGGGGTTGCATTTGCTCGGGGGATTTTCAGGACTTCATGCAAAAGTATCGGATTCGATGTTCGATCTTTTCGGCAGCGGCGCCGGAAGTAATTATACCTGGTACTTTGTGATGACCATGGTGATCGTGAATTTGATCGGCCTGGCTCCGAGAAATTTTACGGTCGGCGGCTCGGCCAAAGACGATGCTTCTGCGCGTATTGGTATGGTCGGAGGTGCCTTTGCAAAGCGGTTGCTGATCATTGGATGGGCGCTGACAGGTATGATTGCTCTTGCACTGTATGGCGGTTCGCTTAGCGATGCGACGTTTATCTGGGGCACGATGACGAACGACCTGCTTGGAGTAGGGTTTGTGGGGTTGATGATCGCCAGTGTGCTGGCGGCAAATATGGCTTCGAAGGCCGGTTCAAGTTTGGAATGGTCGGCTGCCTTTACCAAGAATATTCTGTTGCCATTGCGGCCGGAAACTTCCGAGCGAGTGCAGTTGCTCGTCGGCAGAATTGTCATTTTTTGTGTGCTCATAGGTGGAATAGGATTCGCCTATATAACTGACGATATTTTTGTCGTCTTTAAATATGTCCTTGCCATCGGTACGGTGATCGGCCCTTCGTTATGGCTTGTGTACTTCTGGCGGCGGCTCAATACAAAGGCTGTAATTGTGCAGATGTGTTGCTCGCTCTTAGTGACTGTAGCACTGCCCAATATTGTACCGTTAGTTGGCGGTATGCGCACCAATGCCGCTCTGGTACAAGAGACGCACGAGCGAACGGAGATCGTACAAACCACGGCTAAAGAAAACGATGTAAAGGCCGGGCTTGCCGCATCAATCGGAGCGCCGATCACCAAGCATATAACGATCGAACCGAATGCGATTTTTTTTGAGAACGTAGAGCATCTTAATACCGGCGCGGTAGGTAAAGGAAATTTTAAAGCGGAGTTGTGGCTGCTTTCACTCATAGGCTTTGATTTTACCAATTATACTAAGGCGGAACTTGATACGGCCTCCTTTGCCTTCGATGTTATTATGCCGTTCATCGTTCTCTTTATCGTAAGTTTGCTTACGAAACCGAACAGCGAACATATTCTGCGCGAATTTTACGGACGCATTCACACCCCGACGCTTGCCGATCCCGTTGCCGATATGGCCGAAGTCCAACGCCGGATAGAAAAGCCCGAACTGGTAGAGCAGGATAAATTATTTCCGAATACGAACTGGGAATTTTGGAAGCCGACCCGAAAAGATATTATCGGATTTGTGCTTTGCTGGGTCGGTGTCGCTGCGATCGTTGCATTATATATCTGGATCATGAGCATTGGCTCATAGCATTACCATCACTGCGTGAACGAACAACGCCTTCACCCCGATAGTCAAACCCAACTTCCCGAAACCGACTATTTCTTTATCGGTTCGGGTACGCTTCAGGTGGCTCTTCAATGGAGCCGCCATCCGGGTTCGACACCGCTCGGTCTTATTATTTCAAGACCGGACCAATTTGTCAGAAAATGGGGAAGCCACCTCTTTCATCCTGAACTTGGTCTTGAACGGACAATGGTGACGGTTATTATTGATGGTGTCCGTTACAAACCGACTGTTTCTACGCTTCAGGTTCATCATACCGAGCACGAGGGGGTACCGAATATCTATGCGATCTGGATGGCAGGTGAGCATGAAGTAACGGAAAGCTTTTGGATTTCGCCAGGTTCTTCGGCGCTTATCAGATGGGTACGGGTTCGTAATGCTGCGAATAAACACGTCGAGGTAGAAACCTCACTCTATGCAAATCCTAATTTATTTTCCTCATTCGGTTCGCGGGACTCTTTCTTGTATGCAGCAGGATATTCTGTGATCTATCTGGCGACAAGACAGCCGAGCGTGATCAGCGAGCGCTTCATAACCATTACTGCCGAGCCATTTCTTGCAACCGATAAGGAAGTACATCTCGTCTATGCCGAAGGAAATGTGCATGAGGTGAAGATCGATGAGATGTTCGAGCAGGAATGTGCCTATTGGGCAAAGGCATCGTCGGTCCGTTCGAGCACCTTGCCGCAGATCGAGGCACAATTCAGAAAAAGTAATCTCGGCCTTCGTTCGGTGATCGCCTCGAACGGAAAATTCGATGCAAGTATTTGGCAATATGGGATGCAATGGGGACGCGATGCAGCCAAAGTTGCTGAAGGGTTAGTATATGGCGGCCAGTTCGAACTTGCCCGGGCTGTATTGCATCATGCACTTAGCGCCCTCTGCAATGAAGAGGGGATGGTTGCCGAAGCAAGTCGCTTCCGTGGCGGAAAACATTCCGAATTAGATTCCAACGGCCTGCTGCTTACGGGTCTGCACACTTATTTCGAATGGACTGGCGATGAGAGTCTTATAAAAGAGCAATGGACTAAGATCACGGCCATTGCCGATTATCTCCTGCGCTCTGAGTTCTTCGGCCCTCCTGGGTTGCTGGTTGCCGCGCGTGATATATGGGAGCGTATGGAAGCAATGGGTATCGAACCCGGCTACGATATAGCCCATCAGACGTTTGCTATTACCGGCCTTCGTGCAATAGCTTCGCTGGCAAATTATCTTGGGGAAACAGAAAAAAGTATTAAGTATGAAGAAGCGGGGCTGGCGATAGAAGAAGCATTTCTCCGCCATCCCACACACTCCATGCTTGAGGAAGGACGTTTTATTAAACGACGGTTGATAGATGGAAGCATTCAGAACCAACTGACTCTCAATAAGAAAAAAGAGCGGGAAGATTTCTTTGCTTCTTTTACACCGGACTCGATGCCGCTGGCTGCTAACACCGAGCATTTGCTTGAGCCCGATGTCGCTTCATTATTTCCGATCTTATCTGGCCTTATCGATCCTCAGCGCGCGGAGGCAAAAGCTACCTTTGAATTTATGAAATCCTTATGGTCGCAGGCATGGGAAGAGGGAGGTTGCGGGCGCTACGATATTTCCGGCGAGCCCGATTCGCCAGGTCCGTGGTCACTTGCAACGATCTTTTATGCACAGGCCGCAGTAAAATGCGGTTATCTGAAGGAAGCCAACGAAGCATTAGAATGGCTGCATCATAAAGCAGGAGCGGGCGGTGCCTGGTTCGAGTTTTATGGAGAACGACCGACACCGCCACTGCCGCCAGTAGGTATTCTCGTCTGGTCGTGGGCTGAATATCAGACATTGATCGTGCGGGATATGCTGGGCGCTAAGGTAAAGAATGGGCAGCTTACTTTTACTCCGGCCGTACCGGGGATAACAGCAACTATCCGGTTTCGAGAAAGAAGAATCGAATGCGATTGAATCTGCAAGCTATCGGTTGCATTGTTTTTCTTTGTCTTGCATCTGTTTGCTCGGCAAAGCATTTGCGGTTGTATGCCTGTACGCTTGCGAATGATGATCCCGCTGCCTTTATGGCAGGTAGTTCACTCGGCGCCGGCCTCTGGGTAAGTGACGATAGTGCCAGTACCTGGAAGCAGATCGGTTGGAAGCATGTAAAATGTTATTCGATTGCCATCGATGATTCTTCCAATGGGCAACTACTCTATCTTGCTTGTGGAAATGGGTTACTGCGTTCGAGCGACGCCGGAGAACATTGGCGCATGCTTACCGATTGGCGTATCACCGAAGTGATGGATGTTCTGATCGATAAAGCTCATCGTAACACGATTATTATAACGACAGCCACGGGATTATGGAAGAGTATGGATGCCGGAGAACATTGGGTAGAAGTGGGGCCAAGAACCTATTGCTCGCAGTTGCATTACGATGCTGTGACGAAACAGATCGTTGGCGGCCCAAGAGTATTTCATCTAAGCGATTCTTTTACTTATAGTATAAACGATGCGGGAGCGATCGCCTTGAACGGCAAGCAGATCGTCAGGGCTGTATCGAAACGAGGAGGGCTGTGGTCGCTGGTATCGGCCGGGCAACGGCTGTTTATTGGCGGAGAACGCGGCTTGTATGAATGCGATACCGCCTATCATTTATTGAGAATGAGTAATGCTCCAAAGAATATTCATTCCATGGTCACGATTGGCACGAGGATATTTCTTGCTTCGCTCACCAGTGGTATCTGGACTACGGTTGCTTCCCAGCAAGAACCAGATTTTGCCCGATCGGGCCTGGAAACCTTACAGGTGTGGTCTATCCATAGCAAAGAGATAGAGTAGCGGTGAAAAAAAATAGTTTTATAGTACTCATCGCTCTGCTGGCACTTTCTTTGTCGAGCGTAGAAGCTTTTGCTCAATCGAAAGAACAGCGTCTGCGCACCCTCAAACTCGCTGCCCAAACGCATTTCCCCCCGTCATTTTCGGTAAGTACTGCCAGACTTCTCACCGGAATAGATACTGCTAAAGCCTATGCCGATCTTGATTATTTACTCAAGACCGGATATGGCGATATGTTTTGGATGTATGGATGTGCGGGGCTATATTTTTCCTGCAAGGATATATTGCCCGAATCCTATAAGCAGCGAATCCGATGGTGTTGGAAGCATCAAACTTCGTATCGCGGTGATACCGACAATCATTTCCTGATGTATTATGGCTCCTTGCTGCTCTTTGCCGAAGAATGGGATTCGCTTCCGGCGAGCGAGTGGTTTTTAGGCCGCTCCTCTGCAGAGATCCGAAAAGAAGCAAAGGAATGGATCGAGCATTGGCTTCACGAGACCGTGCAGTCCGGGCAAAACGAATTCGATTCCCCCCGGTACCTCTATTATTACTTAACTCCGCTGATACTACTATCTGCGTATTCCACCGATAGTGTCATTCGGCATGACTGTTCGGTTATGATCGATCTGCTGGTAGCGGAATATTCTTCATTATCGTTGGATGGCGCCTATGCCGGCGCACATTCACGGCAATCGAGCGATGCGGCATTGCAACCCTATAACGCCGAATGCCTTGCCTATTGGGATTATTTCTTTACCGATACCCTGATCCATAGAATTCCGGATGTGGCCTTTGCCGCAGCTTCGCCGTATGAACTTTCGGATATTATTAAAAAAAATATCCTCAGTAAAGAAGAACCCTACGAGGTAGTGCAGACGGTACGTACCCGCAAACGGTTACGAAATGAAGCCCCGGCAACGATTCCAGTCAAAAAATATACTTACATGACGCGGGATTATGCCTTGGGCTCCATTCAGGGACGGTTAGTGCAGCCTATTCAACAGCAATCATGGTCGCTCCTGCTTCGAAGCGATAGTGCTTATAGTTGTATTACGGGATTACATCCGCATTATTCTGCCGCAGAGCTTGCAACATTCTTTCCCGAAGAGCCCTCCTTTATGCTGGAAAAGATAGAGGGTGTGAAGCATGGATATACCAGCGAAGAAAAATGGGAAGGGTATTCTCCGTATGAGACGATCTGGCAACGGAGGAATCAGCTCAAATGCAGTTATGATATTCCTGCATCCGCTCCGTATCATCATGTGGATCTTTTCTTTCCCGATTGGGGAAAGATCACCGATTGCGATTCGACGGTTTGGAATCGGTTCGTTGTTAACTACGATAGCGTCATCGTTTCGCTTTCAAGCGCCACCGATTTTTCCATAAGCAAAGAACTTGGCGGGTACCGGCTGCGGCTTACCTTATCGAAAGGAAAAACAACGTACTGGCTTTCGGTACGAAGCAATAAAAAAGTAGTGCACAGCGATTACGATCCGGCCATGTTCTCGGGCAGCAGTGTGTACTCAACAGATTTGTGCGATGGCTGGCATATTAACTCACCTCTGATCAGATGGCCGATTGGAAAAACTCAGGGGGTCTTATTGGCGGGGGATGGCTCCAAGATGCCTATAGCTCTGTATTCACCGGTTAAGGCAAAGCCGAAGAAAAAGAAGCGATCCAGGAATTGATCTTTTGAATAAGCGGGATCGTCATTTTATGGCGGCCATTGTATTCATAATATTCTGCCGGGATATTATGCTGCCTGTAAAATTCATACGCATAGATCGATTCACTGGCCGGTAGAATAGTGTCGTTATTACCGTGGGTTATAAGATAGGAGGAATGATAGGCGGGCAATGGCCAGTTCAGGATCGGTCTCGGAAAGAAGCCGCTCATTGGAAGGATGCCTTTCGGTTTGAACGCACCTCTTAACGAAAGAATATGACACATAGCAGCTCCCTGGCTGAACCCGCCAAGAAACAGCCGGTCTTCTGAGCCCGGGATCGCTGCGAGATGCGCTTGGATCTGGCGGGTCAGGATAGCCTCCGATTCCTGGAAATGCTTCTCGGAAAAGGATTCGAGCGGGTGGTCGTAATCGTAGGGCAGAAACCACTCGAAATCGTCCCTGGGGCTTTCATAAGTGCCGCGAATGGCCAGAATATGCAGGCTCGGATCGAGCATTCCCTCGATAGAAAAGATGGTCTCAGCCCTTGCGGCACGGCCATGCAGGAGGATAAGTAAGGGGGCAGTGGCCGGATCGCCCGTTTTCGGCAGGCGTTCGAGGTAAGGTAATACCAGATCGGAAGTTGCCATTTGTGGAACTTGAGCAATGGTTAGGTTCGTTGAGAGCGCTCTCAACAATGCTCTTTGGGCATTCGTTGAGCGAAAGTGGCGGGGTAGCTCAGCCGGTTAGAGCGTCGGAATCATAATCCGTAGGTCGGGGGTTCAAATCCCTCCCCCGCTACAAAGTAAAAGCGAAAGCCCTGCTTTCGCTTTTTTATTTTACCGTCTTATTATGAGTCGGGGTTTGTATCTTTAGACACCGAGTATCGTTTTACTTTCATCGAACTGAAAGCGGGAATTACTGCTTTGCAGTTTTACGTACCCTATTGAATGATATGCTTCAGGCAGATCATTCGATTCTCCATTGTATGCATTATTGTTAATTATTGGGTATGCTCATGAAAAAATTATTCCTGTTATCCCTTCTTATAGCTCCTGTAGTCGCTATTGCCTCTGTAAAGAATTACAATCGTAATTTTCTCGGCACCGCTCATTTAGTAAAACCCCAATCGGCAAAAGCCGATAGTGCTATCCATTATCAGATGGATCTGGCCAAGATCGAAGCCGATAGTCTTTTTGGCCGTCTGAAGGCCCGCGATCTTCCTGCCGATAAGAAAGGGAAAGTACCTGATGGTCTCTTTAAGGGCGTTATCACGATGTTAAACGGTAACCATCAGAGTTTCGGTGTCACCAATACCGAAGGCTTTGCCTGGGAAGCGGTATGCACCTTCGATAATTATCCCGGTGTGTTCAAGATTTCAAAACTTATGAATAGCTATCATTTTATAGCTACCTGGGAAGGGAAACCTGCCTATAGTTTTGAATTTCAAAACTAAACTGATCTGAAACGATACTTACTGTATCATAAGTAATAGATCGCTTTGGTAAATACTTACCGGAGAGATAACGGTATCTTCATATGGGATAGCGTTGCCGTAGCGTTTTTGCAGCAGCTCTTTTACAGCCGTATCGGTGAGATCGAAGTCTTTCAATTGCTGCAGGCGGCCAAGACAAAGGCCGGTCGCCTGGTTATATATCTTCCAGATTAATTCACTACAATAGATTTTCTCATCGCTCCACCCGAAATAGATATCGTAATTTTTGCCAAGAAAATTCTTTCCTTCCGTTTTCATGCTTTCAATGACTGAATCAGTAAGTATGGTTGAGGCATTTTTTAATCGCTTTATGGTATAGTACATATCTTTACCGCGGGCGATCCACCGCTCAAGCGGTGTATATTTTACCGGTTGTACGGCTTCGAGTACATAATAGCCGCTATCGCTTTTGAAGATGATGCCGCAATGGCTTAGTTCGGAGTGGGTTGCAAGCTGGATAGCCTTGCTTTGCGGGGAAAGCGATGTTTGAAAAATGAGGTCGCCGTCATGGATAAGATCCCTGTCTATTAACGATCGCACTGCTGCTTTTGCCTTCGATATCTGCTCTGCGGGATCATACCATTTTCGTTTACCATAATATCCTGCAGCCAGAAGGCCAAGTACAAGCGTAATGAAAAATGGTATCTTGAATTTGCTCATGTTTCTACCTCTATGACGGTTGGAAACGATCGAATCCTTACAACCGCTGATCGGTAGTGTCCTGTTACGTAAAAATAAAAGCGGCTCGAATAATGAATATTCGAACCGCTTATAGAAGGCTATAGGGTATATTCTTAGAATTCTATTCGAAATCCTCCGTAGGGAAAGATACCGAGTTGGTTGATCGCTACGATCTGATTTTTTCTCGCGTCCCAGGCATAGGTAAGAATATTTTTGGTATTGAGTGCATTCTCTGCCGTTGCAAACCAGATCATTGAAACTGAGCCAAGGTTCTGCCGGAATTCGACTTTCAGATCGAGCCGTTTATAATCCGGATAGCGTACTCCAAAAGCACGGCTCTCATCGTAGTATTGCGGGCCGAACTCACCCGAGGCATTGAACTGACGAGCCTGAACGGTGTCAATTGGTGTATATGGAGCTCCCCCGGCCAGAGTAAGTTTGCCGGAGAATTCGATCGAGAACGTTGGGCTGAGTTTCCATTCGTAGCCTGCAAGCAGATTTACGATGTAACGATTATCGAAGGCCCCATCGCGCCAGACCCCATCGGAGCCACTAAAGCGCTGGCGAAAAAGAGAAGTGGTTGCCGTAAAGTAGTAGCCATCTTCAAAATGCTTCATCAGTGTTAATTCCACACCATAGGTTTGGCCTTTACCGTTGCTAACGAGTGCATGATTGGTACCGACATTGCCAAAAGAACTTCCGGCATTAAGCAAGCTTTCCGATGAAAGGGAATCGCGATCGACGGGAGCGTGAGAAATATCTTTATAATAGGTTTCTGCTTTGAAGAGCAGATCGCTTGCTAAACGGTTCGAATATCCAAGTATATAGTGTAAGCTCTGCGTATAATCGAGCGAAGCATTTGCCGTATTGCCGAAGTACACGACGAGCGGTTGTGTCTGGCGGTGAACCCCGAAACCGAGCGAAAGGTCTTGCCCTTGAGCGAAATCCCACTTAGCTCCGAAGCGGGGTTCGATAGAAGTTTTTTTACTGATCTCCAGGTATTGAGCATGCACTCCTGTATTGAAGGTAACAGCATCGCTTGGGCGCCATTGCCAGTTGAGGTAGCTTAAGGCATGAAAGGAATTGCCATCGGCTTTAATACTGTAGGGTACGCCACTTCGCTCGTCGCGAACGGTAGTGCGGTGCTCGTCGATATTGTAATAAGGTAGGCGGGTTTCAAGACCGGCGCTGAAGAAGTTCGAGACATCAAGCCCATAATTAAGCTTATATTTTGCCGAATAAAATCCTTCGGTCGAATTGCTAATATAGAACAGATCTTTATTTAATACATGGTTGTCATTATCGGTCGTTAAGGAATCGACGGTAGTATTATATTTTTGGTACACATCGCTTATGCTAAGATCGCCGACAAGTTTAGAATTAAAGGTATGTTTCCAGGTCGCGCCGACGACACCGAGATCGGAGCCGCTGGTGATATCGAAATCGCCAGTATAAACCGTATCTTTCTTGCTATCGAAAAGATCGATAGTGCCGGTACCTCCAAGTGCTATAAGGCTTAAGGCATCGTTCGAGCCAAGTGGAATATCGGCTTTAGCTGTAAGGTCTTCGTATTTAGGTATACCGGCAAAGCCGAAGTCGATGCCAAGCGCATCGAAGATCTGGATGGTCGATTTTCTGTAGCTGATAATAAAAGAGCTATTATTACCAAAAAGGGGACCCTCGGCCATTGCCTCCACTCCCGCAAATCCTAACTGCCCGACAAATTCGAATCGCTCGGTATTTCCTTTTCTGGTGCGAAGATCGAAGACACCCGATATTTTATCGCCATATTCGGCAGGAAAAGCACCAGTAAGGAAATCGCTGTTACTGAGTAAATTCATGTTGATGGCATTCACCGGGCCGCCGGTCGCGCCTTGTGTTGCAAAATGATTTGGATTTGGAATATCGATACCATCGAGCCTCCACAGCAATTCTATCGGTGATCCTCCGCGAATGATAATGTCGTTACGCTGATCGTCCACCCCGACCACTCCGGCAAACGTCTGGGCCATGCGCGCTGGGTCTTCACGGCTTCCGGCAAATCGTTTCGCTTCATCGACTGTAAAGGTAGTAGCACTCGATAGCGCCGCTTCATTGATCGGCTTGAAATCATCGGTTGCCTGCACGACGACCTGCTCACCCTGAAAGACCTTCGCTTTCATGGGGATTGTCACGACTACCTGCTTGCCACTGGTTACGAGAATATCTTGCGTGATCGTTTCGTATCCGCCACAGATCACGCGTAGTTCATGCCGGCCAACCGGTACATTCTCAATTCTGAATTCGCCATCGGCTTTGGTTTTTGAACCAAGTTTTGTACCAACGATAAAGACCGAGGCTCCGGTTACGGGCTGATCGGTGCTTTCTTCCGTAATGATGCCTTTAACGGTCTGGGTGGGGATAGCATCCTGTGCATAGGTAGCCGGTGCTGCCAAGAGAAGGATGATATATAAAAGGAGAAAATATAACTGCTTCATATTAACGATGAATAAATAATTAACATTGTTTAGTAGTGCGCAAAAAAATTATTATTTCTTTACCAGTAGAAAGAAAGAATCGAAGATGGTAGAGACCATTACTTCCTCTTCCTCTGGGGGTACGAGCACCCGGCGTTTTATGATCAGTGATACGATACCATGCAGCATATTCCAGATCATGAAGGAAGCGACCTGCACATCTTTTATTTTTAATGCACCATGCTCGACAGCCTTCTGAACAGCACTGACCAGTAGGGCAAAAGCTTCTTTTCCGATATCCCGGCAATCCTGCTCAATGATAACATTCATCGGCATTTCGAGGATGAACATGAGGTCATAGAGCTTTGGGTTTTTGAGTGCCCAATCGATATAGAATCTGCAGCCGGTATACAATGCTTCCCAAGGGTCTTCCGGGTATATTCTCGCCTGAAACGCTGCTATAAATTTGCCGAAAGCAAGATTATATAGGCCATAAAAAATATCTTCTTTATCCCGGAAATAGAGGTAGATGGTAGCAGGACTGAACTCGATTCGCTCGGCAATGCTTCGGATCGAGACATGCTCCAGGCCTTTTTCCTGATATAAGGCCATTGCTGCATCGAGGATCAATGTCCTCATCGACTCGCGTTCGCGTTCTTTTCTATCTTGAATTCCCATAACGACGGTAAATAACTGAACGATGTTTAGTAAAATTCCAATTTATTTCATATATTTTTAAATATGGTATATTACACTCACAGTTAACAAGCACCTGTAAAATTGTGGCACATCATTTAAAGGATGCCCTTATCGGCCAATATGAAGCAGCGCTTTCGATGCTCCGCCAGCGAATCGAGGTCTGCCCGGATAATTACTGGAATGAGAAGGTCGGCCAGAGTACGATCCGCCAGGATAGCTACCATGTCCTATTCTACCTCGATTACTACCTCAGTTCTCATGAAGATACTTTTAGAGTCAGCGATTTTGTAGAACGCGGGGGAGATGAACGCCGACCGGTTATCAGCGAAGGGTTATCGAAAAAAGGCACCCTTGCATATATTGATTTCTGCCATAATAAGATTATCGATGCTATCGAAAAGGAAACTCCGGAAACGCTTGAAGGAAGTTCGGGCTTTCCTTCCATTTTCAAACGGCGCCCGCTTTCGCGCACGGAACTGCATTTGTATACTATCCGACATGTACAGCACCATACTGCTCAAATAAGTATGGTCTTACGAAAGCTTTCGGATGAACACTCTCTTGGGCTATCCTTCCCCTGGTTTGGCGCCGGATGGCAATAACTTTTCTTATTTGTCCCCCAATTTAAAACCCTTCTTACCCTTATCAGTAACTGCCTCCAATGGCCCGTGTTTCACGGATGTCATAATTAAAGGGGTATTATAATAATGAAGATACTGGTAATATTCTTACTATTGGTTGGTTCAGCGTTGGCTCAACACTGGAGCTCGGTTGCTACGATCACGGGAGAAACCGCTGTCGATGGATATAAGATCACAGCGGATGCGACTGGGAATACTTATGTGATAGGCCGCTTTTCAAAAAGTATAATGCTCGATAGCATTACCCTTCATGGCGGCGATCAGGAAAATGTTTATGTTGCAAAGTACAATCGCTTTCATAGGGTTGTCTGGGCACAGGTCTATGCAACGGTACTGGGTGGCGCTGGTAATTTAGTAGATGTCTATGGCTTAGCGATCGGCCCTTCGGGCTCAGTCTATATTGCCGGAAATTATATTGGTACCGTAGTGCTCGGCGGGAGCAACCATACTTCAGTTGCTCCAACGGAGATCTATCTGGCCAAGTTCTCAGCCGATGGATCCTGGAAGTGGCTTAAAACCTGCGGCCAACATGGTAATGGTACGTTTAATCAGAATGCAGCCTATGCAATTTGCGTCGATAACGCAGAGAACTGTTATATTACGGGTACCTTCAATGATAGCGCGACCTTCGATACTATTACGATCTCATCGCCCCAGCCCCATGAAGTATATATTGCTAAATACGATAGTGAGGGCAATGCTCTATGGGCCCGAGGCGGTGGTGGCGATTTCGGGCAGCATACCGGCCTTGCTGTTGCAACCGATCATGAAGGAAATGCCTACCTCAGCGGAGTATTTTTTGGGAATGTAACCTTTGGCAGCGATACCCTTCATGCTATCGATGCCGAGCAAAAAATGTTTTTATGCAAGTATGGAGCCGATGGTTCGTTGAAATGGTCCGAAAAGATAGGCACGGGAGGGTATTATGGATTTGCAGAAGATATTGCGTTCGATACCGATAATAATCCCTATGTTGCCGGGTATTTCAGAGCCACCATCGATTTCGGTTCATTCCAATACACGAATAACAGCAGTGCCCAATATGCAGCACTGGTAATGAAATTCGATCCGAATGGGAAAATTATTTGGGCTACAAAAACGGACGGACCCAATCAAGCCGCGGGGGCCTATGGAATTAGTGTCGATAAAAACAACCGTTGTTATATCATTGGGTCAATATCTAAGACTACTTCATTCGGCGATACAACTTTCTCGCTTGGTGCGGGTAAAACGGCATTCGTCGCGCAGTTAGACGAATCCGGGAAATTTACCTGGGTTAAAACGGTCGGAGGCTCGGGTACGAGTACCGGCAATGGATTTGTAAAAACAAGCGATGGAGAATTCGAGGTGATCGGCCAGTTCACCGGCTCGGTTTCTTTTGATGCTATGCCAATTGTCTCTACCGGTAATAGCGGCGTATTTATTGCTTCTCTTAGTTTAATAACTAACGAGGTAACGGATCCCCGTTCTAAGGAGGAAGTGCTATTATATCCGAATCCTGCCCATTCAAAGCTTCATTTTACGAAGACTGGGACTCACATACTGACCGATCTGCTTGGCAGAACCGTAAAGCAGACTACAGAAGCTGAAATGGATGTATCAGCTATTGCTGCCGGTAGTTATTATTGCGATGGGGAGCTCATAATAATTGCCCATTAATTACACTACAATTATCTATAGAAAGCCACTCAAAGGGATTGGAGCAGTTATCCAATCCCTTTTTTATTTTAATGAGTATTTTGCCTGTCGTTTTGTCATAGATTATAAAACTGTTTCGTTTAAACCCAAAGGGGGAAAAGGAGTCGTATAGGGAAATGACTACCTCGCGACCCGGACACATTATCGTAATATGAATTTTTTGTAAAAATTGACTCCAGGCTGAAACAGTTGGGCGTGAAAGGGGTTATTATGGCAAAAGGGATGTACAAAAGAATTTTCATAGCGTTTTTAGTTTTGATAGCCGGACGGCTTTCTTCTCAACCCGTTGAGAAGACAGAGGTTAGCTCCAAACCTATTGCTTTTTCCAATTCCGAACCACCGGCAAGCAAATCTGCCGTAACGGCTCATTCGGGCTATACGGTCAATTGCATTAAAAATGGTTCGAAGACTGTTTTCGAAGTGATCTCTCCTAAGACCGATCGCGGAGAAGTTAAACTTCAGAACAGCATCGGCACCGATATCTGCCTTATACACAAGGGTGAAATCAAAGAAGGAAAGAATACCTTCACCCTTGGCAGCCGTAAGATCGGACGCGGAGTCTATTATGTAGTCTCCAAATTAGCGAGCGGTGAGCAATTCGCCGAGCGCATCGTCCTCAATAAGTGATCCTCATCCTGAATATTCTACAACCGAACTACCTTTTCCTACGAGCGTGTTAGAAACGCTCGTATGAAGATCTATTTTATTGGCATTTGCGGGACGGCAATGGGCAACGGCGCCCTGCTGATGCGCGAGCTTGGCTATGAGGTTGCCGGATCGGATGAGAATATTTATCCGCCGATGTCCGACCTGCTGCATGAAAGTGGTATTACCATCTATTCGGGATTTTCTGCTGAAAATATAGTCGCGGCAGCGCCCGATCTGGTTGTGATTGGTAATGCAATGAGCCGTGGCAATGCTGAAGTAGAGCATACGCTCAATGCCAGGAAGGAATATATATCGCTTGCAGAGTTACTGAAGCGATATGTTATTCAGGGGAAGGAATCGATCGTTGTTACCGGTACTCATGGAAAAACGACCACCTCTTCGCTGATGGCCTGGGTATTCGATTATGCCCATAAAAAGCCGACGTTCCTTATCGGCGGCGTGCCCGAAAATTTTCATCGCGGGTATCAGGCTAATCGCGATAGTAAGTATGTGATCCTCGAAGGCGATGAATACGATACTGCCTTCTTCGATAAGCGGTCGAAATTCTTCCATTACCTGCCGACAACGCTTATCATCAATAATATCGAATTCGATCATGCCGATATTTTTTCCTCCATCGAAGAGATAGAATTAGCCTTCATGCGCTGCACATTGCAGGTCCCGGCAAACGGAGTTATTATTGCTAATGGTGATGATGAGCGGGTACGAAAAATACTTGCGCAACCTGTTGCTCCGGTTATTACTATAGGGCTTGGCGAAGGGAATACCCTTCGCGCAACGAATATCGTTTATGGTGAAAGTACTACAACTTTTGAGGTACTATACGAAGGCAAGGCCCTTGGCAAGATCGTAGTCGCATTACTCGGAGAATTCAATGTGCGTAATGCTCTGGCTGTCCTTGCTGCCGGTCTACATCATGAGCTTGGGTTCTCCTCGATCGCCGAAGCGATGATGAGCTTCAGAAATGTGAAGCGCCGCCTTGAATTGAAAGGCACTTATAATGACGTAACCGTCTATGATGATTTCGCTCATCACCCGACAGCGATCAAAGGCACACTCCATGCCCTTCGAACGAAATATTCCGATAGAAGAATAATAGCTGTCTTCGAACCGCGCTCGAACACGACGCGAAGAAATATTTTCCAGAAAGAACTGGCCGAGTGCTTTGCCGATGCGGATATAGTATTTATGTCGCAGATAGCACGATTGCATTTACTCTCGGAATCCGAACGATTAGACCCCGAGCAGGTCATGAGCGATATTCGCTCGAAGGGCAAAGAGGCTTATTATCTGGCGGATGCCGAAGCGATAAGTACCAGGGTAGCAGAAGTTGCAAGGCCGGATGATATAGTCATAGTAATGTCCAACGGAGGTTTCGGCGGCATTCATGAATTGCTCAGGCAAAAGCTTTCTGAGAAATAAGTTGTCATCGAATTATAATCGTGCAGTTATTGTATAATTCGGTAGTATATAATTATTAATTCATCATGGCTCGTCGCTGTCTTCTGTTAGTATTAATCGTTGTACTATATCACGGATGCTCATCCGATACTATTACACCCGGTGGGGGTGTCTTCGATACCGACCTTTCCTTTTCACGAACTGCAACTCCTTCGCTTACCGGCGGCGGCCGTTTTTTCGGTCAAAAAGATACCGGTGTTTGGTATGATGCCGCATTTTCCTATTCGGTAAAGAATACCAGTACGACCGATCATAGCTTCTCCTATCGATTAGAGGTCGGTCTCTTCAAAGACGGACATTTTCAGAATGGTGGTGGTACCATTGCCTTCGATCCGGACAGTGTTTTTGCCGGTACTGTAGTTACGCCGATCTATAATAAAAGCACCGGCACGCTTACAATAGTAAAAACAATTGGCCTGGGCCGTCGCAATAATGATTGGAGCATTCCTTACGGATACCGGCTAACGATCAAAGATATTCAAAGCGGAGATTCGACTTCCTTCGAAGGCCTTTTCGATGGCAGTACTATCGATAATCGTTATCATGGAATTATCTATACTACGGAACAGAGTTCTGATCCACAGGGTCTGTTCGATGGTCCGGATGATGGAGATTGGCAAAGTAATGGTGATTTACTAAAAGCTTCTCCGGTATACCCAAATCCGTGTTCTGGTTCGACGACTCTGCAGATGGAGATCGCCGAAGCAGGCAAGATCGTTTACTCGATCAACCGAACGGCATCTGATGTTGTATGGCGCGATTCAGTCGATGCTGCTCCGGCCGGCACCCATGAAATTGAGCTTTCTTTTGCCTCCGTACCTGCCGGTACCTATAGAATATTTATTACAACTTCAGCCGGAAGCAAAACCGCCGCTGCGTATGGCGATGTTAGAAATGACAAATTTTAATGCAGTGCGGAAGCTAATATTCGTTCAGGCCGGACATCGCGCATACATCTGAAGTGTCCTCGCGGACAATAATTGAGCCCGATGGTGGTACACGGGCGGCAGACCAGTTCGGTATTCTCGATTATTACTGCTTTCTTGCCACGGGGCATAAATCCGAACTCGCGCACCGTCGGTCCAAAGATGGAGATCGTTTGTGTCCCGGAGGCTACAGCCATGTGCATAAGCCCCGAATCATTCGTAATAGCAAGCGCTGCCTTAGCAAAGGTTATCGGTAACTCATCGAGCGTTAATTCGCCGCATCTATTACGAAACGAACCTTCCGGGATTCCCTGGGCAATGAGTTCGCAAAGATCCCGCTCGGAAGCTGCACCATGAAATTCAATAGTATATCCTTTGTCAATTAACCCCAGCGCTACTTCTCTGTAATATTCCGGCAGCCATTGCTTGTTGCGGTGTTTTGCTCCCGGACAAAGGATAGCCACTCTTTCGGTATGATACAATACCGGCAGCTCGAAAGAAGGCGCCGAACCATCGTCGGCCACTCCGAGCGAGGCGGCAGTTTCAAAATAGCGGCCGATCACATCCGGCTCCTGCCTTAACCTATTAACTTTGAATTTAACGAGCAGCCATCGCTTGAAGCTGCGCTTATTAATTACGGTTGTAGCTGCGCCAGGTATATTTCGAAGTCGCTTAGAGCGCAAAGAATCATGCAGATCAAGCACATGGCTATAGCCCGAAGCGCAGAGGGACGTATGTAATTCTTTAAGATTATTGGTCCGGCTATCGAAGGCTAATACCGATGTAACTCCGGGCAGCAGGCGGGCAATAGCGGCAAATTCCTTTTTTACCAGCAGATCGATCTGGGTGTCCGGATGTCTTTTCGCAATAGCGCGCAGCAGAGCGCCGGTGAGTATAATATCACCGAGAGAGCTAAGCCGGATAACCAGAATGCGCGGTTGCATTATTTCAAATGCCGGGTTGTTTACTACTTTCGCATTACTTTGTGATACAAAATACGAACAATGAACAGGCCACAAACGCTCGGTGAACTCAAGGCTTCCGGTTATAAGGTACTTCCGATCAAAGATGAAGTGCGTAAAAATCTTATTGCGAAATTACGGGCAAAAGAAGATCTGTTTCCCGGTATTTTAGGATATGATGAAACGGTCATTCCGCAGGTCGTCAATGCCCTGCTGGCAAAGCACGATATCATCTTGCTTGGTCTTCGTGGACAGGCTAAGACGCGGCTTGCTCGCGGGTTGGTGAATCTGCTCGATGAGTGGACACCGATCATTGCCGGTAGCGAAACGATGGATAATCCCTTCCAGCCGATCTCCTACTACGGGCGTATGCGCATTGCCGAAAAAGGCGATGAGACCCCGGTCGAGTGGATCCATCGCAGCGAACGCTACGGCGAAAAACTCGCGACGCCGGATGTAACGATCGCCGATCTCATCGGCGATATCGACCCGCTCAAAGCGGCAGCCGAACGCCTGCACTACTCCCATGAAGGCGCCGTGCATTTCGGCATTGTGCCTCGTACGAACCGCGGCATCTTTACTATCAATGAATTGCCCGACCTTCAACCTCGCATACAGGTTGGTTTATTTAATATTCTCGAAGAACGGGATATCCAGATCCGGGGCTTTAAGATCAGAATTCCGCTCGATGTGCTTATGATCTTTACGGCTAACCCGGAAGATTATACCAACCGCGGAAATATTATCACACCGCTTAAAGATCGCATTGCTGCTCAGATCATTACCCACTATCCTTACGAACTTGATCACGCGATCGCTATTACCGAGCAGGAAGCCTGGCTCAAGCGCTCGGAAGAAGAAGGAGTAGTACTCCCTTATTATTTCAAGGAGATCATCGAGCAGATCGCTGTCGAAGCGCGAGCTTCCGATTGGGTAGACCAGAAGTCGGGAGTATCCGCGCGGTTGAGCACCAGTGCAATGGAAACGCTTATCTCCAATGCCGAACGCCGTGCTATCCTTTGCGGCGATTCCATCATTGCCCCGCGAATTACCGATCTCGGTGCTGTAATTACCGGCATTACCGGAAAAGTAGAATTAGTATTTGAAGGAGAAGAAGAAGGTATTTCTACAGTTGCGAAAGCACTTATCGGCCGGGCGGTAAAAACGATCTTCAAAAAATATTTCCCCGATCCGCTGGCAAAACCCAGGAAAAAATCGGAAGCGCAACCGAGCGAATATGATGAGATCCTGGCCTGGTTTGCAAAAGGTAATGCTCTCGCGCTTTCCGATACGATGAGCTTCGATGCGTATGTCGAAGAACTCTCACGAGTGCCAAGGCTAAAAGAAGTTGCCGCCCGCCATATCCAAATACCGGAAGCCGACCGGTTCTCACTTTCCAGCGCTATGGAGTTTGTGCTGGAAGGATTGCACCAGCATTCGAAGATCGCAAAGACCGAAGATCCGGGCGATCCGGAGATAACTTATGGCGATATGATCGGTTCGATCTTTAGCGGTGGGTTCGATAGCGACGATACCGAAGAGCTCGAGGAATTCGAATAATTATCGCACTACTCTCGAAGCCATCCGGTCGAGTAGTTCGAATAGCGGCCCATGCAGCGATTCTGTCTCTGCGTGCTCTAAAATAGTCGCGGCCTCCTGAATATGTATTCCGGGTTCAAGCTCCGATTCACCGGCGACTACGAATTGCTCCGCGAGCGTAGGGGTAATTTCCGGATGAAATTGCAGGGCAATGATATGATCTCCGAGAATAAAGCCCTGATGCAGGCAGGCATTCGAACGTGCGATCATATGAGCGCCCTCCGGTATCGAGAAGGTTTCACCATGCCAGTGGAAGGCAGTAAAATGATGCGGGAGTGCGGAAGTAATAGGATGGGCCGCGCCTTCGGTCGTCATCATGACCGGATAGAAACCGATCTCCTTATGCAGCATCGGATAGACATCGGCGCCGAGTACATCGGCCAGTAATTGCCCTCCGAGGCAGATTCCAAGGATCGGCATATTAGCCTCGATCGCTTTTTCAATAAAATGTTTTTCTTCCCGCAGCCAGGGGTATTGTTCATGATTATGAACACTCATTGGGCCTCCAAGAATGACCAGCATATCGAAATATTCGTGAGTCGGGAAGGGATCTTCGGCATATAGCCGTGAGCCGCTGACCCGATGCCCACGCTCATGCGCCCATTCAGCAATAAGACCTGGCGTCTCGTGGATCGCATGTTCGAGATAGTGAATTCGGATGGTGTTCATGGCAGTAATAAGTTATTTACTAGCTTATACAACAAAACGAAGGAAAAAGTATTTAGCTATACGATAGGAACCATTGAGTGCAAAAACGCTTATTTGGGTACAAGATACTATTAAAAATGCTATGAAAAGTATTCCTGTCCTGATATACTCTCTTCTTTTTTTATTGTTATTGGTACCCGTCGGTTGCTCCAAAGATGAAACGGCATCCGCCGAAGAGCCTGTAAAAAAATTATTTGCCGCATACAATGCTGGCGACTCTGCCGCCATAGTGGCTCAGCTTACTACTTCCGCTCAACGGGATTTACAGGCTAATAGTGGCCAATTTAGCGATCTGCTACGCGAGATGAAAGGAGTAACGATAAGTTATTCGAACTTTACGATCTCCAAAGATCCGGTATTGAAGAATGCTTCTATTTACGATGCACAATTCTCTATGAAGCTTAGTGGGAAAGCAAACCTTAAAAAGGATTCACTTCATATTTACCTCACTAAAGAGAATGATCAGTGGAAGCTCACTGGCATTTGGCCAAAGAGTTATTAAATGATTTTTAGTTACGGGTATTATTATTAAAAAGTAAGTGACTAAACTGATTTTAATATCTGCAATATGGATAATAGCATGTACGCCAATTTACCGTACTAATAGAATGGATGCGTCATCATATCCCTCCAATGAGGGGCCAACCTTTGGTTATGAAAAAGACTCCGTGAGCAAACAGTTGTTACTTGACAGTTATTACGCGGCAAAGGCCCAAGATTATAATCATTTTGCCCCTACCGAATTTTCTTCGGGTAAATGGGAAGGATATTATATAGACCAGCGAAATGAAAGTGCCGAGTTTTATATGTCTGATACCGTGAAAAATGGAATAATATCAGGAACATTTGGTCTGCGATTTTCTGAGCGAGCTTGGTTTAGTAAAGGGAATGTTACAGGTACTATTAAAGGAGATTCAGTTTTTTTGAAAGTTGTCAGAAATATAACTCTTGACACATTCTTTTTAGCAGGCAAATGTTATAAAGAGCAAAAGCTTTTGCCTCAGGATCATTTTTTTCAAGGTAAATTTACAACATCCCCGCAAGTAATATGCCCCGGCACTTTCTTTTTTAAATTATCTAGATAGTAATAATATCTTACTAATAGATGCCCGGCATTATTCTCTTCGATGGCATTTGTAATTTCTGCAACAGCAGGATCAACTTTGTTATGGATCGGGATCGAAAACAGTATTATAAGTTTGCTGCCAATCAATCTGAGGCCGGCCGCGCAGTACTTGCACAGTATGACATTACCGCCGAAGAGATCGATACATTGATCGTTATCGAAGAGGGGAAGGTCTATACCCACTCTACCGGCGCGCTTCGTATTGCACGACATCTGGGGGGAGCCTGGCCGCTGTTATTAGTCTTTCTTATCGTACCGCGGTTTATTCGGGATATTGTATATCGCTTTATTGCCCGCAACCGCTATAAGTGGTTTGGTGTCCGCGAAGCCTGCCGGGTACCGACGCCGGAAGAGCGAGCTCGTTTTTTATGATATGTTGCCTTTGGCTCTAATGATTATTATAGAAACATTCGTTAGGAGGTCAGGGGATTCCTCACTACGTTCGGAATGACAGGCTTAGTGCAGATCATGAACTCGGAACCCCAACCCTGAACCCCGACCCCCGACCCCATCGTTATATAACTAATGACCGAGCAGGAAACGGCCCATTTTGAAACTCAATTTGCCCGTGGCGTAGAACTCTTTAACACCAAAGAATTCTTCGACTGCCACGATGTGTTTGAAGAATTATGGCAGGAAGAGCGGGGAGAATTGAAGCTGTTCCTACAGGGTCTGATCCAGGCGGCTGTCGGTTCATACCATTTATCGAACGGGAATACTACCGGCGCGATCAGCCAGTACACTAAATCGCTCGCAAAGCTCGATCAATTCGGCGACGATTATTGTAATCTCGAAATGAAAACATTTCGGGATGAGATCAGGCGATGCTTACTCGGAGCAGAAATGATGCTCGCTTCGGGAGCAAGCTATGAAGTAGCGGGTGAATATTTTCCGCTGCTAAGGACGATTGGAAATGAAACCATCTAAGTTTTTTCTACTGATACTGGTAAGTTTTTTTGTCGTCGTGCAAAGTGTTGCAGCGCAGACAACGAATACCATTCTACCTAACGACCCCGATCCCGGCTTTAAGGATCCGGAGCCCGTTGTCGATATTTCGAAGTTAGTAGAATATCCGATGGCCGCGCTCAAAGCGAACATCGAAGGAAAGGTTATGGTCAGCGGCCTTGTCGGTCTCAATGGCGGAGTCAAAGCAGTCGAAGTGTATGAACCAAGCGGGTATGGTTGTCTCGATACGGCAGCGCTTGAAGCGATGAAGAAGGCGCTGTTTACCCCAGGTACAAAAGAATATAAAAAAGCGGAGCTTTGGATCACCCAGCCGGTTACCTTTCAGTTGTACGATACCGCTCACCATCCGATAAGCTATGCTGCGATCCCGAAAGGATATCCTACGCCTATTAAACTACGATCACCGGCAATTACCGATACGATAACTCACCACGTGGATGTGGTGATGAATATTAACGACAAAGGCCAGGCAGTGGGGATGTACTTAAAGCCGGATCAAAGCCCGGAAGTATTCGAGGCTATCAAAAAAGAAGTGGTAAAATATACCTATAAACCCGCTATTGATGGGAAAGGGAAGTCTATGGATGGGCTCCTGGTGGTGGAAGTCGAAGTTCGGAAAAAATAAAACAGAACTAAGCCCCGGCAACCCGGTGTTAGTGACTCAGATTTTTTACATCATTTTATATAAGGATTACGCGATATGGCAATCATGATCACGACCGAGTGTATCAATTGCGGCGCCTGCGAGCCGGAATGTCCGAATACGGCTATCTATGAAGGCGGCTCCAATTGGAACCTTGCCGGTCAGAGCTATGGCCCGACCGATGCAACCCCGAGCGGTGCAGTCGGCTTCTTCTCATCCGATTATTTTTATATTGTTCCGGATAAGTGCACCGAGTGCGTCGGCTTCCATGATGAGCCGCAATGCGCTGCCGTTTGTCCGGTAGATTGCTGCGTGCCCGATCCGAACTGGGTCGAACCGAAAGAGCAGCTCGAAGCCAAAGTGGCTTGGCTCGACGAGGTCGATCCGGGTCGTAAGCGCTAAGCAAGACCGTTCGTTATAAAAAGCATAGCCCCCGAAGGCTATGCTTTTTTATTTTGAGTAGTATATTTGTGTCCGATGCATGTTCTATCCCTACAACGTATCAGTATTAATCGGTTAGTCTTTATTCTGCTGGTTTCGGTTGGTTGTGTTGCCCGGGTAACGGCACAGCAGGCAGAGCACCCCCTTTGGTCGATCGGTCTTTCCGGTGGAGCTTCTATTGGTGTCAATGAATCGCATAACCAATCGCTTGGCCCTGCAGTCCGGGTATATGCCGTATTACTTCATGGAATCGGCGATTTTATTAGCCCTGAATTTACCCTTGGTCTGGTGCAGAACTCAGGGACGAACCCTCCGATCGGCTACTCTAATTATTCTACTTCGATGATCCCGTTCGATGCCCGGTTGCGCTTTTCCCCTTTTCGCTCGGGAGAGTGGCTGCCGTACCTTTCCGTTGGCGTGGGAATGGTAAGTTGGTCATCGAGTGTCGAGCCATTTAATAAGGCCCCGGATGGTAAGAACTCAGGGGTTGCACCGTATATCCCGATCAGTGCGGGTATTTATCATAAGCTCAGTACTAACTGGGCTATAGAAGTTTCAGTCACTGGTCATACTGCTTTTACCGATGATCTCAACGATGCCCATGACGATCTAAACGATGCCTGGTGGACGGCAAGTCTTGGTGTTATCTATCAATTCGCTAAGTCTTACGATGATGCTGATGGCGACGGGCTAACCGATGCCCAGGAGCGGCTGCTTGGTACCGATCCTCATAATCCGGATACTGATAACGATGGCTTAAGCGACGGAGAAGAAGTCCTAACCTATAAGACCAGCCCGCTCAACGCCGATTCCGATGGCGATAATCTGAAGGATGGAGACGAAATAAAAAAATATCATACGAACCCCACCTCGCTTGATTCCGATGGGGATGGGTTAAACGATTGGGCAGAGATATTCCAATACCATACCGATCCGAATTCTTCGGATACCGATGGAGATGGACTTAAAGACGGCGATGAAATAAAGATCTATCACACCGATCCCCGTAATTCCGATACCGATGGTGATGGGCTTACCGATGGCGGGGAAGTGCTGACCTACCACACCAACCCGACCCTTTCTGACACCGACCGAGGGGGGGTATCAGATGGAGTGGAAGTCCGGCGAGGGACGAACCCTCTCGATCCGAAAGATGACAAGTTGGAACACGGTAAGTAATAGCGCCAAAGTTTCATATATTTGCATAGTTTGTGTATAGTATTAAAACGGAGGATACAGCTATGGGTATGATGAAAGAATTCAAGGAATTTGCCAGTAAAGGCAACGTCATGGATCTGGCCGTTGGTGTGATCATCGGTGCGGCGTTTGGGAAGATCGTTTCCTCGCTCGTCGAAGATGTGATCATGCCTCCGATCGGGCTCATGCTCAGTGGTATCGATTTTTCCAACCTTTCGATCACATTGAAAGAAGCGGTGGGAGATAAGCCTGCCGTGCTTATTAAATATGGAGCCTTTATCAATACGATCATTAATTTTATAATTGTTGCCTTTTGTATTTTTATGGTGGTTAAAGCGATCAATTCCATGCGTAAAAAACAGGAAGCCGCCCCGCCGCCCGGACCAACGAAAGAAGAAGTACTACTTACCGAGATCAGAGATATTCTTCGAGCTAAGTAATTCATTTTTGGCACCTAATGAATAAGCGCTATAGCAGGAAGGAATTTCTGCGGCTTTCTGCCGCCGCTCTTTCCGGCGCCCTCCTTGCTAATCGCGGCTTCGCAGTAACTGCCGAACCCGGCTCAGAACTGCTCGATGCCCCACCGCAGCAGGGATATGCCGTGCCACTGCTTTCAAAAGGAGATTCCCGTTACAATGAATTACGACAGGGGTTCAATAAACGCTACAATTTATTTCCTGCCGCGATCGCCCTTTGTTCTTCAACAGCAGAAGTTGCTGAAGCAGTGCGGTATGCACGAGATTACCGGTTCCCGGTCGCGATCAAAAGCGGTGGGCACTCCTTCGAAGGATTCTCGTGTAATAATGGTGGATTGGTTGTTAACCTTTCAAAACTTCGCTCCGTCGAATGGATAGATAAAACCACCATTCGCGTAGGCCCGGCCTGCACCCTTTCCGAATTATATAATGCTATTTTACCCAAAGGCCGGATCATTCCGGCAGGCTCTTGTGGCGGTGTTGGCGTCGGTGGATTGACGCTCGGCGGAGGGTACGGGTTTTTCTCGCGCAAATATGGGTTGACCTGCGATAGCCTTATCGAAGCAACGATGGTCGATGGGGCAGGGAAAGTCCGTTCAACGAAAGACGATAAGGAATTGCTTTGGGCCTGCCGTGGCGGTAATAATGGAAACCTCGGCGTAGTGACGGAATTGGTATTTACCACTCATGCAGCGCCCGCTTCGTTTCGCAGTCATCGTTTTAAAGCCCGCCATCTAACTGCTGCCTCGGCGAAGCAAATCCTTGAACACTGGTTCTCACTTACCGCTTCTTTACCCGAATCCTGCTTTTCTGCCTTTGTACTTAATGGCAGCACCTTAAATATATTACTTACTGATTTTGAAGATCACACAACGGAGCTGAAGCCGGTACTTGACGGACTTGCTGCACATACAACCAAAAGTTCAATCGGTAAACCTATCCATCTTGCCTCTGCCCTAAAGAATTATTACGGCAGAAAACAGCCGATGTATTTTAAGAATGCTTCAGCAGGGCTGTATTCCGGCTATAACGAAATAAGTTCTTTTATCGAGGAAGTGCTTGATATCGTTGTCACAACCCCGGGTATGATCTATCAGGTCAATACGCTTGGCGGAGCTATTGCGAATACTAAGTTTGAAGCAGGCTCCTGTTTCCCGTATCGTAGTAAAAACTATTTGTCCGAGCTGCAAACCTATTGGGAAGAGTCGGCGCGCGAGCAGCGGCTCACCGAGCGCTTTGAGCTCGTCCAGCAATTATTCACGAGTAAAGGCATTACCGCCCAGTATGCCAACTATCCCGATCTTGGCTGGCGCAATGCTCAGCAATTATATTATGGCAATAATCTTGCCCGCCTTCAGGCTCTAAAGAAAACTTACGATCCGGATAACCGGTTTACCCACGCGCAAAGCATCAAAGTGTAAGAACGATCCTATTATGAAAACTAAATTATTATTCTCTGCTATCGTATTTCTTCTTTGCTACTCATCGGCCGTTGCTCAAAAGCCGGATACAGTCTTTGGCTGGACGCACAGCCTTATTGCCGGCCTTAACCTTACTCAGGTTTCTTATACCGATTGGGCACAAGGCGGCGATAATGCGCTTGCCTATGTGGCGCTATTGCAAGGGAAGTCCGAACTTAATAAACCTGTGACCAACTGGTCAACCGAATATAATTTCGCGTATGGCCAGACAAAGCTTGGGGATAAAGGAATACGCAAAACCGATGATAAGATTGATCTTGCTTCGGTGCTCACTTATAAAATGGGAGTCTATATCAACCCCTTTGTCAGCGTAACCTTTAAATCGCAATTTACTACTGGGTATAAATATACCGATACCTCAAGAACAGCCGTCTCAAATTTTCTCGATCCGGCTTATTCCACTCAGGCCGTAGGTCTGGGGTATCAGCCAGTACCGGAATTCAAGACTCGTCTTGGTGTTGGCTTGCGCGAAACCTTCACAAAAAATTACCCGCAATATGCCGA
Organism: uncultured Alphaproteobacteria bacterium; assembly: GCA_964404255.1. Taxonomy (GTDB): domain Bacteria; phylum Bacteroidota; class Ignavibacteria; order Palsa-1295; family Palsa-1295; genus JAFDZW01. The sequence goes on from CAYOJJ010000013.1 coordinate 63,819, forward strand.
CGATCCGGCAACGATCGATACGGAAAAAACGAAGGTCGAAGGCGGCCTGGAATCCGTTTCGGAGCTTGAGATCCCGATCGATAGCATCGTACTCTTTAAGGCAAAATTAGAGCTCTTTGCCCCTTTCAAGACCATGGATCAGATCGTCGTGCACTCGGATAATACCCTTACCGTAAAGATCAGTAAATATATTAATGTTAATTTTAATTTGCAATTCATTAACGATAGGGTAGTTTCGCCGCGTACCCAGATCAAGGAAGCACTGGCACTCGGGTTGACGTATGCCGTCTTCTAATGTTTACGAACTCTCTATAGAATGCCATCGTTTTAGGACTGCGTGGTGCTTTGACCGATAGCTTGCTGCCACGATAAACAAAAGCTAAAGCGTCGAGCAGGATTATTTCAGATCCCTGACGCAACTCGGCGCAGGGATTTTTTATTTCAGGATACCGTATCGTATGTCGGACTCTCAGGAACGTAAATTGATCTATGACCCTCTGGTGGAATTCATGGCACATTATGCCGATGCGAAGTCCGCGAAGAAGGAGTCGTCCGGCTATGAATCGCTCTCGGTCGAAGAGCGCCTGAAACAGCGTATTATCGATGGCGATAAGATCGGCCTCGATAAAGACCTCGAACTTGCCCGTAAGGATTACGAACCGCTCAATATTATCAATGATATTCTGCTTGGTGGTATGAAGGTCGTCGGCGAGCTATTTGGCGCCGGAGAAATGCAATTGCCGTTCGTCCTGCAATCGGCAGAAACGATGAAAGCCGCTGTCGGGTATCTCGAACCGTACATGGAAAAAACGGGTGGCGATATTTCCAAAGGGAGGATGGTACTCGCTACGGTAAAAGGTGATGTGCATGATATCGGAAAAAATCTTGTCGATATTATCCTTACCAATAACGGGTACACGGTCTATAATCTTGGTATCAAAGTGTCTCTCGAGCAAATGCTCGAAGAGTTCGAGCATCGCAAGGCCGATGCGATTGGGATGTCCGGCCTGCTGGTAAAATCGACGGCTATCATGAAAGAAAATCTTGAAGTGATGGCCGGTCGTGGGATCGAAGTGCCGGTGATCCTCGGCGGAGCAGCACTTACAAGAAAATTTGTCGAGCAGGATCTTCGAGCATTGTATGGTGGTACGCTTGCCTATGCCCAGGATGCCTTCGATGGCCTGCACTTCATGGAAAAGCTGAAATTCGGGGATGTTGCCGATGAAGCTCTTGCCGCCGCTATAGAGCATGAAACCCTCCGGGAAATGCTTGCGGCAATGGAAGCATCGAGAGCGCAGTTACTCGAAGTCCTTTCTGTTTTAGAAGAATCGGATTATCATATTCCTGAAGCATTCGGCAAGTGGAGTCTTCGCGATGTTATCGCTCACATCATTGAATGGGAAAAGCTTGCCATCGAACGCTCGGCTATACTACGACAAGGATTGCTGCCACAAGCGATCGATTCATCGGAGGTAGATGGTCTTAACGATGCTTTTGTTGCCAGAAATATATCTCGCACGAAGGCAGCATTATTAGGCGAGCTTTCAGAAATACGCGCATCATTAACCGCTGCTCTCGAAGCGATCACCGAGGAAGAATTTCTGCGTTCGAGCGAAGCAATGGTAGCGATGAAGCAATGGCTGCCGCATTTTTCCTATGCCCATGAGCTGGAGCATTTGCAAAAGATACGCAATTGGGTGGAGCTTCGCGATGAAGAACTTGATAATGCGACTGGTGAAGAATCGAAAATGATCCTTGCCCAACGCGACCTGCCATGGTTAAGCGGCGCCAGCATTCAGCCGCTTACCAGACCAAAGGCTGCAATCGAACGGGTACAGCGCCTATCGGATGTACCAACTCCGCCGTTCTGGGGAGTAGAACTTCGTGAGCTTTGGATACTCGATAAAGTATGGGAGTACTTGAATGAAGTTGCTCTGTTCCGTGGACAATGGCAATTTAAAAAAGGAAAGAAGACAACCGAAGAACACCGAAAGCTGCTTGAGGAAATTGCCCGTCCGAAGTTGAATGAATTAAAACTGCTGTGCAAGCAGCAACATATCTTACAGCCGAAGGCTGTCTATGGATATTTCCCCTGCATTAGCGAGGGTGACGATGTCGTGATCTTAAAGCCTGCTTCCATTACTGCCGAAGAATTGCTTCATAAATGGGACTGGCACCCTACCGGGCTTACTAACCTTGAAGAGTATAAGCGGTTCACCTTCCCACGCCAACCCAGCGGGAAGCAGCTTTGTATTTCCGATTTCTTTTTAACAAGAACAGAAGCAGAGCATCTTGGCAAACCCGATGTGATCTCGCTTACGGCTGTAACGATTGGCCGCAAAGCAAGCGAATACACGGCGAAGCTTTTTGAATCCAATCAGTATGCTGATTATCTTTTCCTGCATGGCCTTTCGGTAGAGACGGCCGAAGCCCTTGCCGAATATCTGCACAAGATCGTTCGTATGGAGCTTGGCATTGCCGGCGAAGATGCTGCAACCATCGAGCGGTTATTCAGTCAGGGGTATCGCGGTTCGCGTTATTCGTTCGGCTATCCTGCCTGCCCGAATCTTGAAGATCAAACCAAGTTGTTCGATCTCATCCGACCTGAGCGGATCGATATTACTCTCACCGAAGAATATCACTTAGAACCGGAGCAATCGACAACGGCATTGATTTGCCACCATCCCGAAGCCCGGTATTTCGGGATCAAATAAGCTCCTTGTTTTTCAGGAAGGTCACAACGGCTCCAGCCCATTCCTCATGGCCTTCTAATGGGGCTAAATGGCCAATACCCGGGAAACGTCGATAGGTAGAATCAGCGGTTTTTTTGGCAATCGTTTGCAGGGATTCCTCTTTTATCAGTTGATCTTTTTCAGAAGCTACTACCAGCACCGGGGATTGTATTTTTGGCAGGAGATCGGAGGAGTCACTACGAAGGGCCATTGCCCTCAAAGCGGCTGCAATCGCTTCTGTTGGCTGTGTAGCTATACTGCGTTTGATAAAATCTTTTAATTCAGGCGGGGCGGAAGCCGAGGTAAGCTTATCGAGCATCCGTTCATATACCGCTTCGTGCCCTCGTTTTTCGACATCCTTTGCGAATACCTCACGGTCGGCTTTGGCTTCCGGGGTATCTGCTTCGGCTTTTGTGTTACTGAAGATCAGCCCCCTGACCATTTCAGGAAATTGATGATAGAAAGAAAAAACGGCATAGCCGCCCATAGAAGTGCCACCGAGGACTATCGAGGATATTGCCTGATCCTGAAGTTGCTTGTGAGCGTCTTGCATAGCACTATCCATTGTCCAGGAATCGGCAAGTGGGGCATTCCCAAAGCCGGGCATATCGATAGTAATAACCGGCAGATCGGGTAGTGCTTTAGTAATATTCAAGGTCGCTTTGCGATACATTTCGCTCGATAGCGGAAAAGCGTGAATTAAAACTAACGCCGTTGCTCTTGTCGCGTGGGGGGTGATCGTTTGTAAAAATGTTAGCATGATAATCCCGTCAACTATTATAGTTGTAACACCAAAACGGGATAAAGAGGATTGCCTTAATTTGTGCGGTAAATGCGCCGCCGCAAGACGCCGTTAATACTCAGATCGATAAGAACCGGCCCCTGATCCTTGGCAAAGTAGATCGTCCAGGATGGGCGATCGAGTTGATTGGCATTAATGCCATCTTTGAGGGTATAGACGATTTTATAAATATCGCTATAAGACACATTCTTGCTTAATTGCAGACTATCGAAATGGTCGGAAACCGTAGCCGTTATATCGTAAGGGATAGCCGTAGTAGAGGAACGGAGCACCCCCGCATCCCAGGAAGCGCCGACCACTAATCCCGAGGTGCCGGAAGAAAGCAGCAATAATTTATCCGGTACCGGAGTAATAATACTGTTAGTGTAAGTTGGCAGAGGCTCCTGAGCCCAGGTACTACCATTAAGTCCGGTCAGATGGTAGAGACCCGAATCGGTAACGGCAAGTACCTCGTCTCCTTTGACGGCAATTTCAGAAATATTCTTGCCGGTTAAATCCGGCAGAGGTAGTGTTTTGTAACTTTGAAAAGAATATTCTTCAAGAGAATTACCGGCCCTGCAAATATAATTGCTCGGTTGAGTATAGGGAATCGCCTGATCGTAGTTCTTTGAAGCTACTGACCAGTGGTAAGCGGTGGCAGGACTGGTATCCGCGTTATTATAAAATCGCTCAGCATGAATAAATAAGTTCGAGGCTTGAACTACGAAGCCAAGCTGAGAATGGTCGATACCGATAAATCGGATAGGAACATCGTTCAAAAACTCCTGACCGGCAGTATCCTTAAATCTATTCCACTGCGAGCTTCCTACATTTGCATAGTATAACCCTGACCTGCTGCTGCCGATAAGAATAATAGGCTGTGGCTGTCCCTTGAATAAGGAATCGACCGTAATTGGAGCAACCGAGGTTACATTTGTCATAGGCAACTGATCATATAGCATCGTGGGAGTTGTACTGATAAACTGCCATAGCTGTTCGGTATTCCCGTTGCCGGCGACTACATAGGTAGCGCCGAAGGGCACACTCATCATAGCATCGATAGAAGTGTTTGAGCCCAATGTTTTTCTAATGTTCCAGCTTTTACCGGTATCGGCCGAAATAAGAATAGCACCCGTAGAAGTAGCGGCAAACACCAGTGGCCCGCCATTGGCGCTTAAACGGGTAATCTCTTCTCCATTAAGCAATGAAAGCCCGGTCGTTTTTTTCCACTCATCTTTGTATAATTTATAATAGATGTCGGTACCGGTTGTCACAACATACCCATAATTATAGATTGCTGTTGCATGGAGGATCGGCGACGCTGCTTTTTTTACGGTATCATTATGAGAGAGGGTAAAACCATCCGGAATTGGAATAACAGTACTTGCCGATAGGCCTGAAACCGATTGTGAGTCGGCAGTAGAAACCAGGGTGAAATATTCTGTGGTATTATTAGACGTTTGAGTGACAGTGAAATTGTTATTGGTGTCAACAGCAGTAAAAGTCAGGGTACGATGAATTGTCGTTCCAGTGAGGGCGGTTGAGTCGAAATATACCAATTGCCCTGCGGCAGTATTCCAGCCATAGGAGCCGGAAGACGAGCCGGTCGGCGGATTAATATCCACAATATTATGCGTGCAGCTACCGATGCACAACGTGCAAGCAAGCAGCAGCGCTATGATCTGTATCTTTCTATGCATTAGAATCTATATTGCACGCCCGCTTTTATAGTAACAGTTGGGCTAAATATCTTATTCGCCGGAATACTCACTGTTTTATAAATAGTCGGTCCATTTATAACAGGTGTTGTGATCGGGCTCGCTGTATTAGCGCTCCAGACTCCTGTAAAAGAAAGGCCTCCTTGGAATTCAAAAGCATCGCTAAGTGTATGGCACAAAAGTCCCTGAAGACCTACCATCGGCGATAATGATTGTGTAAAAAGAGCACCTCCTTCAAATGAAACTTCATAATGAATTTGATTAAAAGGTGCGAACACATAACGTGCAGCTAACCGTCCATATAAAGCAGAAAGAGTATTCGTGTACGTATGAGCTACAATATGATTAAGCTGATCACCTACCGATGTTTCTATTGTTGTTTGCGGGCTTACGACTAAAATCGAGCTCTGACCGAATTCGGCACCAACGGCAAATTCAGGCATGAAATGATAATCAACTCCCAGAGAGAAGCCAAAATCATGTCGGGCTGTATAAGAATTATTTCCACTTGGGACATTAATAAATGCGTCCATTACTGTGCCGCCAACCCGAGCCGAAAAATTACTGCGCTCCGGGTTACGCAAGGTTTCGAGCGTATTAAATGATCTACGGTTCTTTGCATCCGCAACAGGCTGTATCGGAAGCGATGAAGCATTTGCCTCGGCAAGCACCGACGTCTGGGGTACCATAGCTACTGCTGCATCGGCAGTACCGATAGTTGTTTGTGCCGATGGAATACCAGCGTTCTTTGAAGAAGAGTTATTCGTCGTTATACCACCATTCTCATTAACCGCCACGCTATGCGTTGAAGAGCTGCCCTTCGGTGCATTCGAGTGGATCGCGGTAGACGAACCCGAAGTATTTTTTGCCACAGAACGATCGATCGAATTACGATGCTCAACATTCCTCGTTGACGAAGAGGAATGAGCGGGGCTTTGGCGATGGGCAGCATCCGCAATCGTATGAGAAGAAGCAGCGGAGCTTGTTGTCATTGAAGCAGAACGATCGGTTGTAGTGAAGGAAGAACCGGCTGCAGAGCTATTCTGCGTGTTGGATGAATTGGTAGTTGCGGGAGTAGGTGTAGTAATATCGCCGGATGGATTTGTCACCGGGCTTGATGGCGAAATACTATTCCGGGCTTCGGGAACAGCAATTTCCTGCGGCGAAAGGAAATGATAGGCAGCGCCACCGCAGAATAGAAGTAATAAGCCACCCAGTGCAAAGCGAAGCGGGTACTGGCGCAGTAAACTCAGCAGCGAGCCGGACTTTGTGATCGTCGGTGCGGAAGTGCCCGTTGCCTGGGAACCTGTCATAATGATCGGCAGACGCTTGGAAAGCGAAGCTTCGAGTTCTTCCGGAACGGCAAAGGGCTTTTGTGCAAGCCGCGTCATTTCGTTGAGCTTCAGATGCTGCTCAAGGATAATGCGGTTCTCGGGGCTGACCGAAAGCTGATGCAGCAATTCTGCACTTTCCGCTTCGGTAAGGTTACCGTCAAGATAAGCTAAGATTCGTTCTTCCGATGTCATTCTGATTCCTCCTCAGCATGAAAATTACCGCCGGTAGCCCGATAGGCTTCGTCGGTCATGATGGGTGCTAAAAGTTTACGCAGCCGCTGTTTTGCTCGGTGAATACGGACCTTCGTCAGCGCAATGGTTGCCCCAACGATCTCGGCAATCTCGGGGTAGGACAATCCATCGAACTCGCGAAGAATAAACGGTTCGCGAAATTCGAGCGGCAGTTGTGCTATGGCTTCTTCGAGGGCTGCGCGGAGCGATTGCTGCTCTCCGGCAAAATCGGGGGATAAGTATCGTTCGGCACTCGGCAGGTAGGGGTGCTTTTCGATCGTTTCTTCCGGACGCTTCGAACGATAAATATTTAAAGCTATATTTCGGGCGATCATGTAGATCCACCCTTTTACATTGTCCCCGTAGCGAAACGTATGGAGCTTCTCATACACTTTTATGAATGTCTCCTGGTATGCATCCCCGGCTTCGGCGCTATCGCCGCCGAGCATTCGCAGGCAGTAGGTATAGATCTCTTCCTTATAGCGGGAATAGAGCTCGGCAAAAGCCCGCTCGTTACCTGCGCGAAATGCTTCTATAAGTTCAAGATCGGTTTTCACCTCTTCTTGCGGACCAGGTTTGCGCCACGATGTCCGCGCCTTTCGTGAGGCGCGAGCGGCAACTCCTTCCCGTGTTTTCTGCTCTTTTTCTACAGAGTGGGACGGTATGCTTGTAAGCGCTTGCATTCAATATTTTTAAAACACCATCTCGAGAGCCGAGTTACAGATGAGATAAAAAAATCTTCTTAAATCAACGAGGCTATAATTTCAATAAAATGATAAACTTGCTGAGGAGCCTTCCCGCGCTGGAGCCCGCTTTGTACTTGCATCAGGCAGCCGGCATTGGCTGTTGCCACGAGTTTTGGATTTTCTTTGTCAATAAGCGCCAATTTTCGCTTTAGGAGAGCTTCCGCCATTTCCGGTCGTTCGAGGTTATAGGTACCGGCGCTGCCGCAGCAAAGTTCATTTTCGGGCAAGGCAGTTACCTCGGCATTACCGATCAATGAGAGAAGATGTATCGGTGTATCGATGATCTTTTGCCCGTGATATAAATGGCAAGGCGCCTGATAAGAAATCTTTTTTAGATTCTTAAAATGCAATCCCCAATTGGCAATATCATCGTAGTGGTACTCATATAAAAATTCGGAAATATCCTTGATCCTAGAAATATCTATTTGCTCTCCCAGCAGAGAAGGATAATCTTTGAGCATGGCGCCACAGCCCGCAATAGAGGAGATAAAAAAGTCGATTCCGGAAGTTTGAATGGCAGAGTGCGTAGTCCGTGCTAACGATCTCGCACGATCGAGATAGCCGGCATGAGCAGCGAGCGCTCCGCAGCAGGTGACCGAAGGCAAGATTCGTACATCATAACCAAGTTTATTCAAGACGGTGATCGTAGCATCGTTTACCTGTTCGGTAAAGACATCGCTGATGCATCCGATGAGCAAGCCCACCGTTCCGATCTTTTTTACCGAGGTGGGATATACCTCTCGCCGTTGCTTCGGAAAATGTATGGTATCGGGAAGTAGCCGTGTTGAAAAGAGAAAGCCTTTCTCTTTGACGGCAAGTCGTTTTACGACGCCCAGAATGCCGATTTTTGAACCAAGGGCAAGCAGCCATTGTGCTATGTTTGTTAATCTCGGAGAGCCAAGAAGCGATGTATAAATAAATGTTCGGAGAATATTTGGCTTCTCATGACGTACTATTTCATCGCGGGTATGCTCCATCAATACTGAAAACTGAACTCCCGACGGGCACGCAGTTTCGCAAGAGCGGCAAACAACACAGGAAAACTCATGCTCATGAAGTGCAGGATCGGTAATAGCGATCGAGCCTTCGGCAACACCTTTCATCAGATGAATACGTCCGCGCGGGCTCGACATTTCCTCTTCGGTCACTACATAGGTCGGGCAATGTTCGAGACACAAGCCGCAGTGGATGCAGGTCTGCAGTTTATCTTTGAGGTCGCTTAAGAGTGGTGCTTCGCCTGCCATATCACACTAACAGTTGTTTTGGATCGAAGACTTTTCGCACATCGGCAAGCACTTGCTCCACGGCATAGTCAGCCATTTTTCTTTGTTTTTCAGCACGAATTTGTTTTATACTATCCGCCCATTCAAGGTGATTAAGCCCGGCAATCTCAGAGGAGCGGAGCGCTGCTTTATCCTGCTCAATGTCTTCTATATTGCCGGCACATTCGACAAGGTAACGATTATCAAGTAGTTCGCAAATAGTAGGAGATAGCAGATCGAGGCCTGTTGTTGATGAAGTACTAAAACGAAAAAACGCTTCCGGCCGCGGCTGCACTTTTAATATTACCGAAGCAATTACACCGAAACGACCTTGCGATCCGCAGAAGGAACGGTGAATATCATAACCGGCAACCGATTTTACAACGCGCGATCCGCTTCGAAATATTTCTCCATCGGTAGTAACGAAGGTGCCACCAAGAATGGACGTACGTAACGCTCCCGATGAAAACGCGCGAGGGTGATAGATGTCTCTTGCAATAGCAGCACCGATACTTCTGTCTGTATTCTCATCTGCGACGAGTGTAGGTATCCATTGTCCTTTAGAAGCAAGGAGTTCATCTACTGCTTTAATACTCATTCCGCTTTCGACGGCGATCACCATTTCTTCCGGTTCATAGAACAAAACCGAATTTAAATGCTCGGTGGAAAGGATGTCGCCGGTCTTCGCCGAAGGATGATCGGAAATATGAACTGGTGTGCTTTGCTGGCGAAGCAATTCGGCTAATTCTGAGATCGATCGCGGAGCAATTATCATAGCTTATGGGACGGCGATCTGGTATTGGTGTGGCTCATTCGAAAGCGCCAGTTGGCCACAGGCGGCTTCGATATCGACTCCGGCCGAAGAGCGCACCATTACCTGCACCTCAAGCGATTGCAGCTTCTTAATAAAGTGCTGAAAACTTTGCTCGGAGCTGGGATGCAGGGTGAGTGAAATGCCGGTAGGATGGGTAAAGTCGATCGGATGAAAAGGAATCACATTGACCTTGCTTGGCATCCGGCGGGTGATTTTCGACAGGCGTTTTGCATCGGCATCGGTATCGTTTATCCCTTCGAATAAAATATACTCATAGGTGACCGGGATCTTTGTCAGCCGGTAATAGTCTTCCATGGCATCGATAAGCTCTTCAATCGGATAGCGTTTATTGATCGGCATGAGTTCGGTACGAATGCTATTGCTCGTCGAGTGCAGCGAAAGGGCAAGCTTTACACCAAGTCCTTCCGAAGCAAATCGTCTGATCTCATCAGGAAAGCCGCTCGTCGATACCGTAATACGTTTTGGCCCGACAATCTCAAGCTCGGGATCGGTAAAGAGGCGTAGTGAAGCGATCACATTATCATAATTAAGCATCGGTTCGCCCATGCCCATATAGACGATGTTCGTGATCTTCTCGCCGGTGATCCGTTCTACTTCGAAGAACTGACCAATGATTTCGCCAACCGTGAGATTACGCTTTAATTTTAAGGTGGCAGTCGCACAAAACTTGCAATCGAGCGGGCAGCCCACCTGAGTGGAAAGACAAAGCGTCTTACGTTTTGCTTTGCCTTCCTCGTTCTTCATTTCGCTTGGGATCAGGACGGATTCGATAGTGCGGCCATCGGATAGCTCGAATAAAAATTTTATCGTACCATCGATACTGCGTGACTCGCGAATGGCTCTGGGACGTTCGATACTATAGCGCTCGGATAATGCCGTACGCAGGGCAACAGGAAATTCCGTTACTTCCTGATAGGAGCGAATGCGTTTCCCATAGAGAGCGTTATATAACTGCTTGCTTCTATAGGCCGCAATTGTCGGATCAAGTTCTCGCAGATCCAATAGCAATTCGGCTTGCGAGCGGCCAAAAAGCGAAGATATTTTTCGAGTATCACTCACGTATTTTTAAGAACAGAAAACGATTCGTTGTAATGCCATCCCTTGTAGGCTCAGCCCCGATATTCCGATTCCGAGATCCCGGTGACCGCGAAGCCCTTGCAGCCTGGCGGGCCGAATGGAAAGCCAATAATCATGGCTTAGTCTTTACCAATGGAGTTTTCGATCTATTACATAGGGGGCATGTAACCTATCTTCTCCAGGCAAGGAATCTCGGGGAAGGTCTCTTGATCGGCGTTAATGCCGATACTTCGGTAAAGCGATTAAAGGGTGATAGCCGCCCTATTCAAAATGAAGAAGACCGGGCTTTTATTCTTTCCACGCTCAGGGCTTGCGATGCTGTTGCGATCTTCGATGAAGATACTCCGTACGAACTTATTAAGCTCGTCGTACCTGATATTCTTGTCAAAGGCGGCGATTATAAGATCGAAGATATTGTGGGTCGTGATGTAGTGGAAGGAGCAGGGGGAGTGGTCAAAACTATACCTTTCGTCGAAGGTCGATCTACCACTTCAATGGTAAATAAAATTCTCTCCTAAAGATCAGAGCAGTAACCGCTTTACCGGTTCACCGTTTTTTATATGTGATTTCATGATCTCATCCACGTCCTCCGGTTTTACGTGGCCATACCAAATTCCTTCGGGATACACTACTACGACGGGCCCTTGTGCGCATTGATCTAAACAGCCCGCCTTATTAGCACGGACTTTTCCCTTTAAGCCGCTTTTCTTTATCTCTTCTTTAAATGTTGCTCGTATCTCTTCACTGCCTTTGGCTCCGCAGCATCCCCGAGGATCGGAAGGATCGCGGAAATTTTCGCAAATAAAAATATGATGATCAAATTTCGGCATTAGTCTCTTAGATCGGTTACGGTGTATCCTTTAGGAGCAGTATAAGTAAAAAGCGAAGAAGGAGCAGATTTTAAGGTCTTTATTTTCAGATTTCCAAGTTTCTTATCGCCATCGTTCGAAGTAGCAGTAATGGAAACGATGTGCATGCTTTTCCCTTTGCCCTTTAACAGAAAGCTCAGGCTATGAATATCGCCGGCCTCTTTGAAGATTGGTGCAATAGCAGACCGCGGCGTAAGGGTAAGAATATTCCCATTAGTAGTTGCCGATGTTGTTGCATCGTAGTTCGCCGAAAAATCGAGAAGAGCCGTTGCCGTTACGGATTGATTATTCTTGGAGATATTATCAACAAGCACCTGATGCTTAGTAGAGAGTACATGCCAGGCAGTATGGCCATCACCTATAAATTGTTCATCGGTGGTAACGATCTTATACGATCCACTTTTCGGCCCGATGGTCATCGAGCATTTTTGACCGGAAAAGGAAAAAGAAAGCTCTACGGCAGCAGCATTTTTATAAACCTGTTCAAGATCGGCGGTCAGTTCGGCCGCAGTTTGTGCCTGTGAGATTGCCGGTGCCATAAAGCACAAGGCAATCAGACTATAAATAAAATTTTTGAAGTTCATCTTTCTTATGTTCCTGCCATTCTTCACTCGTGATAGCGAAAATATGCGTATCGGTCCACTGGCCACCCTGGTAGAGCGCCCGAAGGGCAGTGCCTTCAAAGCGCAGGTCGAGTTTTTCGACGACTCGAAGGCTGGCTGTATTCTCCGGTGCTATCCAGATCGAAATACGATGCAATTTCACTTGTTCAAATGCGAAGCCAAGCAAAGCGGCAGTCGCTTCGGTGGCATAGCCCTGGCCAAGCCATTGATGGCCTATCCAATATCCGATAAATGCCGATTGAGCGACATTACGAATAATACTGGTTATACCGATCTGCCCGATGATGGTTTCCTTACCGCGCTCACGAATAAGAAACCGGTACTCGAGATCGTCTTCCCATCGGTCGTTCGTGGTGCGGATCTTTTCACGCATTTCATGGATACCTTCACCTCGCAAGCCAAGATTTGGAGTGCCGGGAAGAAACTGGGCCATGTGCAGGTTCAGTCCTTCCTGTTCGAGGTCGTAATATTCTTCGGCATCTTTCAGATCGAAAGCCCGAAGGACAAGCCGTTTCGTCTCGATCCGTTTCGGTATCGGATAGGCAGGAATAAAGGCTTCCAATGACATTATGAAACCGGTACTTCTTTGATATAAAATTTTTCTTCGAGGATTTCCTTAGTTCGCTGTTCGCGGTATTCGAACATTTCCCTGATCATCTTTTCGATGGAGAGTTTATTTGCCAGTTCACCAACGGCTCCAAATGGCAAGGCATATTCAATAACATCTCGTAATTCCGTCACCGCGGCGCATGGTTGGGAGAAGTGCCGGGTATGCTTAAAATAAGGGAAAGGACTTTGCAACGCCAGATCGGTAAGCTTAAATGGCGGTTCATATTCTTCGATACGGACCACCCAAATACTTGAAAAAGCACCAAATTGGGTGATCTTAAGTTCGATCTCTTTCCCAAGGGCTTCACCGCTTTCTTTTATCAGCTCCGCCTTCATCGAAGGAGGGGAGATGAGCGGAAGATTTTTTGTCTCAAGGTGAAAGCCATAGACCGCCTCGATAGGAGCGGCAATACTAACCTTGCTTTCGATAGTATGGATCTTCATCAGGAAACCGATTCAAGCACTTCTTTAACGTGTCCGGAAATGCTTACTTTGAAAAATACCGACTCGATCTTCCCATCGGCGCCGATCACAAACGTCGAGCGCACGACACCCATATACTTATGACCAAACATAGATTTTTCCTGCCAGACACCATACGCCTCGCAGATCGAGTGGTCGGTATCGGCAATAAGAGGGAATGGCAGCTCGTATTTCTTTTTGAAGTTGGTATGCTTTCGGCTGCTATCCGGACTGACGCCGATAACGGGTACTCCTTTACGCTTGAACGAAGCATAGGAATCCCGAAAATCGCAAGCTTCCGCGGTGCATCCCTCGGTATTATCCTTCGGATAAAAATAGAGGACGAAACGCTTACCTTTAAAATCACTTAAAGATATCGGCTTGCCGGTATCGTCGATGCCGGAAAAATCAGGAGCTTTATCGCCAGCTTTCAGCATGAATACAAATTAGGGATGAGCATTAAAATCTACTTCGAGTTCGCCTTTGGTAACCATTGCCACAGCCCAGTGCTTTCCTTTCTGTTTAACCATCCAGAAATAGGCGGCCGGTGCATCGGCCACACTGGATTTAGCACGTACCATGCCGGTCTCTTCCACTTCTGCCGGATCGATCAGGGCTCCACCTTTGAAGTAGGGCTTAAGATCGCGATCGACATCGGCACGGGCACTGACGGCAAATTTATGCGTCTTCATATCATAGATGGTATTCATCCATTCCATGAAATCGCTATTGACATAATCGTTCTTAAAATGAGCTTTGAAAAGATTTGTAGCGATCATGGAATCACGGCCGGGCACATTATTGCGCACGATATAATCGGCAAATTTTTCGGCGGCCTGCACCTGTTCGCTGGCGCCGCGATCGCAGCCCGCCAGTACCGGGATAAAAGAACAAAGAAAAAGAAGGGCGATCAGGCTCTTAGAGCGGGATGCCGATGAGATCTGTGGTTTCTTTGACATAGATCAGGATGCCTTGGTGTATGAAGAAATTATCGGGTACAGGGTAGGGGGTGCTGCTGGCCAGCGTATCTCGATACAGCAGGTCTCCGCTTTCTTTCGAGACGATCGCTAAGCGATTGACGAGCAAATTATTCAGGGCAGCAGCAGGGTCGTCGGTCTTGCGCTCATGGTAACTAAAAATAAGGTGACCGGCAAATTCCGAAAAATCTATCGAACCGCGAAGTTCATTGGCATCGAGCACATCGGCCAAAATAGTAGTGATCTGGGAAAAAAGTTCGTCGCTTTGGTTGATTGGATACGAATAAATCGATTGCTCATCGGTAGCCGCCGAAAGCGGTTGCAGCGATAATATTTCCGCACGCTCACTGCCGAAAGCTTCCAGCACTTCGCCGCTCATAGCATCGAGGGCAAAGAACTCGGTACGCCCCATTGCTTCGCGCTGGGCATAAACTTTACCGTTAAGTTCGAAGAGCATCGAAACATCGGGCTGCTCCCACCGTTCGGCGCCGCTTATAATATCAAGGGCAATAATACCGAGCGGTTCCGGCATATCCGGTTTACGAAAGCGGTGAATATAGATATTTTCAACAGTCGCTCTTGCAGTGGTGAACCACCAGGCCTCGTCGATGGTAACGCCCTTCCATAAGGTCTTTCCAGTCGGTACGTCGATCGCAAAAAGAGAGGAAGTCTTGGTTTCGGGGTTACGTTCTTCGCCGATTAACAAACCATTAGGGCTGATAAGCAGCCGCCAGATAATGCTGCCCGGTGCTGCTTTATACCCCCAGTTTGGTTGTAATGCCTGCTTATTTCGTGAAAAAATACCCATAGTCAATGGGCACAAACAAAAACGGCCAGAAAAACATCGCTCATACCTTAGCGGGTATCAGTCTAAGAATGCCCAACTTACGTCGATACGAAAGACAAATCCATCCCGAGGATAGAGCTGGGTATTAAAGTACGGTTTTGAGAGAATGTTCAGAAACGAGAAATTGACGTACGCCCGCTGATCGATCAATGCTGAGGCAAGTATATCGATCAGGAATACCGGCGAAGTCAGCCTCGAATCGGTATAGGGATTATTATTAAGCTTTACAAGCCCCTGATAGACATAATATTCCGAAGCCGGATCGTACGTTAGTGCCGGAGTGATATGATTATAGTATCGTACTCTGGAACCAAGCGAAATCCTGAGATTACCTTCGGCAATTTCACTTTCATAGAAAATGCCTGCAGAAGCGGTAATCCGGCTGCTTAGATCGGCTCGAAGCGCCGGGACGACGGTATAAGAGGAGACCGGAGAAATGGCTGGGAGAATTTCCGTTTGCATCGATAACCTGAATTTATCTACCCATAGATTGAACGAACCATTAATGCCGCTGCTATGAATCGGGGTCGAGGAAAAAACCGGACTATAGACGGTATCATACGCACGGCTAAGAGTATCGAGCGCGCCAATAGGAGAAAGGACAATACCTTCCGGTTCCGTGCGGTTGAGATACCCAAGGGTAAGGGAAAGACTATCGGATTTTCCGAGTGAAAGCGAGAAGGTGCCGAAGATACCGATATTTTGTAATTCGTATGTTGCCAGTGGATCCGGCGTAAGTGTCGAACGATCTCGCGAATACGATTGCTGAGCGGTGATAGTGAAGGCCTTGCTTATTCGTGCCGAAGCTTCAAGGCCATAGGCTGCCAAGGCGAGATTCGGTTTGGCGTCGCCACCAACCGTTAATTGAGAGATCGTAGTCCGTATATATCCATTCGCACTGATACCGAATGCACCACCTATTGCAATGGAATCACTACCCATAACGGAGTAACGTTTTTCAAGCAACAGGCCGGCAATCGTATCGGTACGGGTGCGATCGAGAATTTGCAGATCGCCACGGACTTGTGCGCGAGTGGAGAATGTCCCCAGCGAAAGGCTCGCCGGCTGAAGAAACGTTACGCCAAAACGATTTCCTTTGCTTAGCTCCCGCACATAAGGAGGAAACGTTGAATCCCGGTAAAAGAACCGGCGCGAAGAAAGAGTGAGGTAGCCGGATAACTGCGTGGGATCGCTTTCGGAAAGCAAGCCGAACCCCAATTGGCCAAGGAGATCAAGCCTCGTGCGATGCATGATAGCTGTCTGGTATTTAACCGGAGCAAGGTTCTCATCGAAGATATCGGTAATCGAATCTCTGGGTTGTATTCCACCATCGGAACCGGTAAAGGCGGAGTTATAGAGTATGAATAAGCCCGCTTCTGTCTTCTTCGTTTGATAATGTCCCTGCGCTCGGACCCACCACATATCGGTACGGGGGTTGAGTGAAGAAGTGGTAGAAACGGTTGAACTTCCGGAGGAGCGCCGATAGGCTGCAAAGGTCAGATTCAACGGATCGGAAGGGTTAATGCTAAAAAGCCCTTCGAAGTTATTTAAGCCATGGCCAAGCTCCTGAGTGTAATGAATTCTCGAGTAAGAAATAGGAGCACGAAATTGCTCAAGCCTGAAATTTACTACGTCGCTTGATGCATGATCGGCCGTGCTAAGATCTCCACCGGAAACAAGGCTTATTTCCGAAGCCAGCTCTACCGGATAATAATTGAGCAGTGAGGCACCGGTGATAGGGTCGTTCATTGGAAGGACGCCATTGAGAAAGGTCGAAATGAATGGCTCATTATACCGTGAAGTTCGCAGGAAGGTCTCCCGGCCATAGCCCTGATCTCCGAGCAGTAGCGAGTAGGCAGTTTGCGATTCGTCGAGTAATGCCGGCACCGAGAGAGGAGAGCTGTAATATCTTACCGCCGAATTGCTATAACTAACTGATGGGCCGCTTTGAATGGCAAGCGGGCGTTTAAATGGAGTTACAATCAGCGGCTGCTTTGCCGGAGTTGTGGGATGGGGCAGTGAATCCGTGTGAACGGAATCAATAAAACTTTTTGCCTGGCTGCCTGCCGAAGGAGCATGCGAAAGCGAATCGACTATCTGAGCGGAGGCTGTCTGAGGATGGCAAAGGGCAATAAGGCAAAAAAATATGCCCAAGATACCCGTCCGGCGTATAAAACAACGCAGGAAAGCGGAAAGTACTATTAGTCGGTACTGTTTCAGCGCCAGTAGTGTTTATGAGTTGCAACTAACGCCAGAATTTTGAAATTGTTGCACTTAAAGAAATTTGACCTGAGCTTTTGAATTCTACTAATCCGCAGCGTATTGCGCTCTTCGGTTCGACGGGCAGTATCGGGGTAAACACACTCGATGTCGTCCGCAATAACCCGGGGCGTTTTTCTATCGAAGCCCTGACGGCCCATTCCTCTTCGCAAACGATCCTTCGTCAGATCGAAGAATTTCATCCGAAGATGGTAGTGATGACCTCGGAAAAAGCATTTGCCGAAGTACGCGATGCCGCTCCGAAAGGGGTCGATGTGTTTTTTGGTATCGATGCTCTCGAGCAGGTTGCCGCTTCGACGGCTGTCGATACCGTCGTTGCAGCTATGGTAGGCTTTGCTGGCTTGAAACCGACTCTTGCGGCGATCAGGCATGGCAAAAAGATAGCTCTGGCAAATAAAGAAACGTTGGTAGTAGCGGGTGAACTCATGACCTTGCTCGCCAGGCAAACCGGAGCAACCATTGTCCCTATCGATTCCGAGCATTCGGCAATCGCACAATGCCTTGTCGGTGAAGAACATGATTCGATAAAGCGCATCATCTTAACGGCAAGCGGTGGCCCGTTTCGTAGTTGGCCTGCCGAGAAATTTTCTTCCATTACGGTTTCCGATGCTTTAAAACATCCGAACTGGATAATGGGCCGCAAGATTACGATCGATTCGGCGACACTGATGAATAAAGGATTGGAGGTCATCGAGGCAAGATGGCTCTTCGATGTACCACTCGAAAAAATCGATGTGATTGTGCATCCGCAATCGATCGTTCATTCGATGGTGGAGTTCGTCGATGGAAGTGTAAAGGCCCAACTCGGAGCTCCGGACATGCGCCTGCCGATCCAGTATGCGCTTGGCTATCCGAAACGCTTTGCCGTAGAATATGATCTGCTTGATCTGCTCAAGAGCAATCGCTTTGATTTTGAATCACCCGATCTCGATCGCTTCCCGGCATTGCGCTTGGCAAGAGAATCTTCCAACCGTGGCGGAGTCTATCCTGCTATTTTGAATGCGGCCAATGAGATCGCAGTTGAGGCTTTTTTGAATGAGCGGCTTTCCTTCATCGGGATCTCCGAGCTATTGGAAACAGTACTTAATGAGGCCCCGGCTTCGAGCGAAGAGCCATTCTCGGCATCTTCGGAAGATATGATTTATAATGGGTTAGAGAGAATTTTCGATGCCGATGAACAGGCTCGTGCTGCCTCCAAGCAGTGGCTTGATAAATACCAATCGTAACGAACCGAACCCTCTTTCGTAAATAAGCATTTAGAAGATATGGCATTCTTAGAAACGGTTTTTTATTTTATTCTGACGATCTTTGCCCTCGTTTCCATCCACGAGTTTGGTCATTTTATCGCAGCAAGAATTTTTGGAATGTATGTACCGGTTTATTCTATCGGCATGGGGCGTCGCCTCTTCGGATGGAATAAGTTAAATGGATTTACCTTTGGTCCGCTGAGCGAGGCAATGGAAGCGAAGCTCGGTGCTAATACCGACTATCGCCTTTCGATGCTGCCCATCGGAGGCTATGCTCGTATTGCCGGCATGATCGATGAGACTCAAATGGAAGAAATCTCCGGTCCGCCGCAGCCATGGGAATTCCGCTCGAAGAGTTGGTGGAAGAAATCTATCGTTATTTCTGCCGGAGTTATTTTAAATTTCCTTTTAGCCGGTGCTATCTTTGTTGGTATAAAATATTCCGAGGGTAAAGTCTATTGGGATACCACTACGATCGGATATGTCAGCAAAACATCGGTCTCTGCCAAACTTGGCGTGCAGACCGGCGATAAGATCGTGGCTATCGATGGTAAGAAAGTAACGAATTGGCAGGAGTTGGAAGATGAGGCCATCTTCCAGCATTTGAGCCATGATTATACCATGACGCTTGAGCGTGCCGGCCAGCCTTATACAGTTACGTATAAATCTAATGATCTTAGTACCGATCCTCCACAAATAGATCGTAATCTTGGGTTGTATCCTGAAGGTGCCGGCGGAGCGTATGTTAATGACGTAACCAAAGAGTATCCGGCAGAAAAGATCGGTATCAAAAATGGAGACCGCGTTATTAAGATCGATGATATTCCCGTGATAAGCGATGCTGCGATGATCGATCTTATTAAGCCCTATGCTAATAAAGAGGTGACGATCGTCTGGATGCGTGACAATAAAGAGATGAGCGCACGGGTGACACCGAATAGCGAAGGTCGCATTGGTGTGCAGATCAGTTCTGCCCCATTTATGGGTAAGACTACGAAGATCAATTATGGAGTCACAGAAGCGATCACCACCGGTATCAATGAGCTTTTTGCACAGACCGCGAATTATGTCAAGGGCATTTTCTTAATGGTGACGGGTAAGGTAGAACTCTCCAAAAATCTTGGCGGTCCGATCAAGATCGCTCAATATGCAAAACAAAGTGCGCAAGGCGGAGCCGGCTCCTATTTTACTTTTATGGCCATTCTTTCTTTATCGCTGGCCTTCCTGAATATTCTTCCGATCCCTGCCCTGGATGGGGGTCATCTGGTAATTATCATTACCGAAGCGGTTCTTCAGCGGGAATTATCGCAGAAATTCAAACTCGGCTTTCAACGTATTGGCGTTACGTTCTTATTACTATTAATGGCTTTTATCGTTTTCAACGATATCCGCGGTTTGTAATTACCGGATAACGAAGCGTTTATCGATCTCATTCGAGCCATTTCTTAAGCGGAGCGTTCTACCCCCGCTTGGGCCGTTAAGCGATAGTGTTTTTGTGATAGTCGCAGGCGTAGTGACGGGAATCTGTTCCTGCTGAAGTACTACTCCTACGTCATTCAGTACTTCGATGGAGAGAACTTGGTCAGAAGTCGGATTTACCTGTACTGTTACAGTCAACTCGGAATGAGCCGGATTTGGCATCACATTCAGCAGTCGTAATGCAGTAGTACCATCATGTAAAAAATCGGTAAGGATCATGGTACCACATTCCGGTAGCAGCGTAAAGGGAATGGAAACACCGGTCGGCTGTGAAAGTGGTAAGCAGGAAGCCGAACTCAGGCTATCGGCAACATCGAATCGGATAAGCTGTACTTCGGTAGCAGTAGTATCGGTCACATACGTCTGGCAAAGGATATCGCCGATCGTACCGGGCGATAAATGACGAGAAGCAGACAACTGTAGCCCGATATTCAGACTGTCGGCACTCACCATAAATTGCTGTACCGAAGCATCTGCAAATACTCCTTTGGATAGATCGATACTTACGGGACTTAAGAGGTCGGTTCGTAGTCCGAGAGTAAGCTCAATGGTTTTGACATTGACATAGCTGCTATCGAGGAGTAATACCGGTATGTGAATGTCTTGTCCGGCTGTTGCTGAAAAAGCAGTGGAAGGTAATGATATGCCGATCGGGGGAGGCTGAATACCAACGCCCTGCACCGAGGTTGAACGCACTACGATACTCCCATCCACTTTGTGAAGATAATAAGTAATCGATAATGGGCGCTGGCCATTTACCTGTGGTGAAAACTTAATGGAAGTTACTACACTGGCGAGCGTCGGCAACGGCCCGGAGGTTGGTGAAAGTATACTGTAATCGGTAGCTGCTCCTGAAAAGACAATAGAATCCAAGGCCAATAGATCGCAGGTGGTATTTGTCAGTGTTAGTGAGAATGTCGTATCGTTGCAGGTCAGGATAGATCCAAGAGTTGCAGTAGAGATAGTCAGCACACCGGGATCATTAGATCCGAAAGCCGTGATGGGAATATCGATGAAGCCGACATTCGTTTTAATCCGAAATGTATTTGAGTATGGCCCAAAGACAGAAGGATGATAACGCAAGCGCACCGTTATGCTATCTCCGGCGAGCAGGCGGCGTTTCGAAGCATCGGAAACGATCTGTAATTGCGTCGTATCGAGTACGAGACTATCGAGCGGAATTTCTAAGGTATCGCATCCGGTGCTTTTTATTGTTACTTCCAGCTCTTTCCACATACAGAATGTTACTGTATCGAAGGAGAGTAGGGATGGTGAGTACTCATAATTTACTGCTCCTTCACCGATAGTACCGGTAATGGAAATGGTCGTATCGAAAATATCATTTACGATCGCAGAATGAATATGGACTCCTTCGGTGTAGGTGCCGGGGACTGAAAATTTTAGTCTTGCATGGATACGAAGCATAGAATCCGGTCCTAATTGAGCCGGATACGAAAATCCATCGAGCGTAAATGGATTATCGATAGTGATTGAATCTACGACGACGGTATTACAGGAAGTATTTCTGATAAAAATATCTCCTTCGGTCGAATCGCAGACGGTGGTAACAAAACCGGTTTGCTGCAGAGAATAGCCGCGATCGCCAACTTTCCCAAGACCAGAGAGCACGATAGAATCCCGGTCGTTGCCGGTTTCAACGATCAGATAGCCGGTTGCCGGTCCTACTAAAGACGGTTTGAACCGTAATAAATATTTTCTTGAAATGCCCGGATCGATCGTTATCGGCGAGAAAGAAGATGCCAACAGAAATGGTGCACCGCTTACGGTAATACTATTGAGCGTCATCGGGGCACACCCGGAGTTTGCAACGGTGATGATACGGGTAGAATCACCATTACAAATGCTGGGGGAGCCGAAGTCGATCTTATTAGTAATGGCTTCGGCAATGAATAATTTATCCTGTGCCGGTCTGCCTTGGGTGGTAATAGCGATGATGCTATCTTTCAAAAAGCCGTTGGACTCGCGGAAGGTGATCTTAATATGTTGAGTATGCGAGCCGATAAAGGCCGGTTTGAATTTGATCCGTATCGAATCAAGGGTGGTACCCGAGAAGGGGGTACCATGGGCGAAGCCGGAAAGCTCTTGCAGGGAATCATCTAAAAAGGTGAGGTTGATGATCGTAGCTGAATCGCAATCAGGATTACGGAAGGTCAGCAGCAACGAACTGCTATCGCAAAGAGAAGTTTGAACCGTAGGTGGTACAACCGAGGGGGTTATTTTGATGGAAGAAATATAAGTTGAAGCCAATGTTCCATCGCCGCCATCGCTTGTTTTCCAGACGCCGCCGAGCGCATCGAATGCATACACGACGGCACCATGGCCGGTAACAGCAAAGCGTTTATCGGTTAATTGGATCGGCCCGTCTATGGGTTGCCAGGTTTGCCCCGCATCGGTTGAGCGCAAAAAACCGTCATTGTTATCCGACTTCGTTTTTTGAACATAGATGGCAGAATGGCAATCCTTACTGCCGGCTATCCCGCCGGTTAATTCCTGCGGCTCACCGGAAAATGTTTCGGTTGTAGTGATATTGGCGACAGTACGGTACCCGATCGAGGAAGTAATATGAGAGAATGGATCTCCTTCGGCTCCGAAGAATAATCGTTTGTTTATCGGATCGCCGTAAGTGCTCCAGGCTTCCGGAGTATTCTGGAATGGCTGCCAGCTCACTCCGCCATCGCTCGTTATAAAAAAGGGAATAGAAGAACCTTCCGAGGAAACGATTCCGTGGAGATCATCATAAAAGTCCAATCCGAGACAGCGGGCGGTTTGAGCAATGGTAATGAACGTCTTTCCTCCATCGACCGAGCGCCTGATCCCAAGTCTTCTATCGGTAAAAATAATACTGGATGCAACTTCGCGAATGGCGCCCGGAGCTTCTGCCTGAAAAGCAAGCTGCCAGTTTACACCTCCATCGGTGCTTCTATAGACGCCGCTCCATCCATGCTGAATGGCCTCTTTGATCGTCGCCCATCCATGCTGGCGATCGGTGAAATAGATATCGGTTACCTGCCCGATTAACTGCATGTTCGGCAGTTGCGCTCGCTTCCAAGTTACTCCTCCGTCAAGAGTGTAAAATATCTGGGCGAGATTTCCTTTCGGATAATCGTTGCCGGTACCGATGAGCCCTTCCGAAGGATTGAAAAAAAAGGCGGCGCTCCCCATCGTCGGTGAGAGGTCGAATATCTTGCTCCAATGCTGCGCCGAAGCAGGGCGGCACAGCAGGATGATCGCAAGTATAAGTAGTATGGGGAAGAATTGTTTCAATATTTAACTATCATTCCATGCTCGAGAATGCTACCGTTTATAGAAAGGTGATAGATACCGGATGGAAACGGTGTCATATCGATCAGAAGAGAATTCGTACTGGTTCCAGCGAGAGAAGTAACCGATACGCTTCTTCCGACCGCATCGACGATCGCTATCGTAGCCGTAGGTGCTATTGCAGTGATCGTTAATAGAGAATGTACTGGGTTAGGGTACAGTGCTATTTCATTCGAGGGTACATCGGGTGCTACAACGTCGTTGCCGGCGACTGGTTTTTTTACGCCGGTACCAGTCATTGTAATAAACCGGTTACCGAGATTCGTGCTCAAGATAATCGTTTCAAGATACAGCCCTTCACTTTTCGGGGCAAAGAAAATCGTAAGTGGCAGTTTTTGTCCTCCGATTAGGTGAGCCGGTATGACTACCGGCTTTAAATGGAAGAGACTGTCGTTGGATGAAGAAATGTTCAGCAGATCGAGCGTGTCACATCCGTTATTAATAATAGAAATTGATTTTGATATTATGGAATCCAGGCGGTGTGGACCGAAATCCAACTCACTTTCTGAAGTACCGAAGATCGGGGCAGTCGCATCACCCATGCCATAGAGCGTAATGTAGATTGCTTCGGAAATATTGGTTTCCCCAGAATGGATCGATAACTTATAGACGACACTATCAAGCCCCGTCTTTCTCGCTTTGAATGAGACAGGAAGTCTTTTCTGCGAAGCGGCAATATAAGCCCTGGAAAATGAAATGGTAAACGCCTGGTTTGGCACTATTGCCCGAAGAGAATCGAGGTACACACCCGTGCAGGCATCGAAGCCGATCGTGAGACTATCATAATCGGTAGGGTTATTATCACACAGAGAGGAGTGCATCAACGGCGGAGTGCCGATGTCGATGGCGCTGCCGATACTATCGGAGAGAGTACTATCGACCCCATCGTTCGAAACACTCCATAATCCGCCTTCATCCAGCCAGTAAAAGGTAGAGCCCCGGTCAAAGACCGCACCTTTAAGCATCCTGATGGATGAGGAATTTGACGGACCGACATCCTGGAAAAACTTTCCATGACTTACGCTTCGATAGAGATTACCATGGTATGCATTCGGGGCGAGATAAAAAGCGCCTGAGCAATCGGGAGTGCCGACAAGCTGACCATTCAATATACCGGGGAAAAAGATGCTGCTAAGCGTTTCCCAATGATTGCCGGCATCGGAAGAACGCATGACCTTTAGGCCACCGACATAAATAAAATTATTACTATGATCTATATAAATGGACTTACAACTTATGGCTGAATCGATGATCCTAAACCAGCTCTTGCCACCATCGTTCGAACGATAGACATATCGATCAGCAGCGGCGAAATATACCTGCTGATTATAGGATTCGATGGCATAAATAGAATCGCCAGGCATAAAACCTGTGGTTGGAGTATAATTAACTCCATTAGCTGAGAAATAGACCTTGTTTCCTGAATAAAGCAGCAACGACGTCCCTTTGACACTGAGCAAATGACTCTCCTCGGTTTGGAGGATCTTTTCGACATTACCCCATAAGCCGCTTGCCATATAAACACCGTCGTTCTCAACGGTAAAAAAGGCAATATTCGAATCGCGGATCATGATAGAATTGATCCTATTATCGGGAGAAAAGAAACCGGTAAGATGCCCGTCTTTATATTTTACCAGCGTGCGAACGATACTATTATCCATCGCGGCAAGCCCAAGCCGGGCCGAGTACATATCGAAAGCGGTAAAAATATCGGTAGTAACAAAATGCCAAGACCCCAAGCCCGAAGTCCAGAGGAGGGCAAGACACAAGGGCACGAACAGTATGTGCGAAATGAAGCGCTTGAACACGCGGTAACGAACACCTCCCATCATCGGAGATCCCGATGGCGACACCAGCAGTATAACTAATCCAATTCCCTACGTAAGGGTTTCCGATAAGGCCTATGCAGGCTGACCTACCTCATCAAGCAGGGCTATCTTTATAGGAATTTCTACCGCTATTTTATTGGATGGTACACTTTTATTACCGGCCAGATCATAAGCCCGGATATAGTATTGATATTTCCTGCCGCTTTGGGCGAGATTATCGGTGTACATTGAAACCGTCACCGAATACAGATGAGAGAAACTTACTCCGTTATCTTCCGAGCGCCATATTTCGTAACCGGCGACCTGCTCGTTATCGGTTGCGGCTTCCCAGTTAAGGCGGATTTGATTGGTTCTTACCAGAGCTTTCAATGGCTCTGCCGATTTCCATTCAGGGGCAACGGTATCGGTGCTATCCGGTGCGTGTTTAAATCCTTTTGGCCAAAGGCCGCAGACCACTTCATGGAAGGTTTCATCGAGCGCTTTACAGACGTTCCAATAGATACATTTTACGATTGCCTCCGAACGGCCTTCTTTTATTTTTCTAATCACATCCGGATCGGCAAGCAAGCCGCGAGCCATGCCGATCATATCGGCCCGGTCATTCTTGAGTACTTCTTCGGCAAGATCGGGAGTAGAAATTTTGCCGGTTGCGATCACCGGAGTTTGCAGGCCATGCTTGCGAAGTTTTCGGCGTGCCGCTTCCGGCATATGAAGGTTGTAGCCATCGGGATATTCGGCCGGAGGCATACATCTATCGCCCGAGTAACCGGTATAAGGGTAAAGCACTTCGCCATCTTTATGAATGGCATCTTCAAATTTCCCACCTGCAGATAGGGAGATATAATCTGCAGCTTCCTGGGCCATGCGTACGGCAATCTCGGAAGATTCTTCGGTTGTATATCCGCCTTTAATACATTCTTCGCCTAGAAAACGAACTCCTATCGGGAAATCGTCGCCAACCATTTTGCGAACCTGATGCAGAACCTGCAACGGAACACGCAAACGGTTTTCCAGCGATTTACCACCGAATTCATCCGGGCGCTTATTCTTTCTCGATAGGAAAGAGCTCATCGTATAGGCATGAGCCATGTGAAGCTCTACTCCGTCAAAGCCGCATTCTCTGGCGCGTGCAGCAGCTTCGCCGTATTGCCGAATGATAAGTTTTATATCGTCACGGGAAAGATCTTCCACTTTTTGGCGCCAGCCCGAACGGGCGATCTTCAAAAAATGAATGATCTGTGGAACGACCTTCGATGCACTTTCTCCGTGTACTTTTTTAGTTAATTCCGTGAGTCCGGGTTTGAACTCATCGCTATTAATGCGAAGCAGAGGGCCAGATTTTGCTCCGTGAACTGACATTGCTTCCACAACAATAAGGCCTACCTCGCCTTTTGCAAAACGCACATAACGATCGGTAATGGCTTCGTTCACTAAACCATCCTCACCGGAAAGACGGGTTACCATAGCCGGAACCACTAAACGGTTCGGCAAGGTCATGGTCCTGATTTGCAGGGGAGATAGCAGATGCTCGTACATAGACTTATCTAAACAGTGCTCCTAAGTCGAAGGTTACAAATGAAAAAGCCCCCGCCAAGGCGAGGGCTTTTTTGATATGTAATTATATCAACGATTACATTACCGGGCAGACGATATTATTCTCACGAACCACACCGCTGAGCATATTGTAATATGCTGAAGCGCTCTTGCGAGCTGCTTCGATAGCGCGGTCTTCATCTTCTTTCGAAGTAATAAGCGAAGTGAGCATATCGCGTTCTGCCTGGCGGTGAACGACATCGGCTTCTTCATGGACTTTGAAGAATGACAAGCCGTAATCCGTCTCGACGCCATAGAATTTCGTTAATCCTTCGATTTTCGTCCTCGAAACCTCGGGGATCTGCGATTCATAGGCATAGAGCGCTGCAACACCTTCGAGCGTGGAGCTATTGCGGCAAAGATCCATCATCGTGCTATCGAGCGATGCGGTCTCGCTATAGGCTGCTGCCGAGCGAGTTTCAGCGCGGTCACAGCCGAGCGATTCGGCAAAGCGAAGCCATAATTCCGGATGATTCTCTTCGCCCCATTCTTCTTCAAGAAGGTTCTCGAGCAATTGCTTACGTACCAATGCATCTTCAGCGCCGCTATGGACGGCCGAAACGTAGCGCGGGAAATTGCGCTCGAACTGGTAGTACTGCTTCGAATATTCCTGAAGCTGGGCATTGGTCAGCGTTCCGGCATTCCATGCCTGGTAGAATGGGTGGCTGAGCACCGCATATTCGGCTATAACAGCGTCTAAACGTGAAATGAAATCGTTCGACATGGGTTAAAAGTTGTTAGTAAAATCTCTGAATTATTACAAAAATACTCACTAATTCAGATGCTTTTCTAAAAACTTCTCCATCGCCTCATAGGCATCGAAACGGTTTTCTTCATTATGGAAGCCATGGCCTTCGTTATCTTTAACTAAGTAAGGAACATCGATGCCCCGTTTCTTGAGCGCTTCAACTATCTGGTTGGATTCATTGATATTCACGCGCGGGTCTTTTGCTCCCTGGATTACGAGTAGGGGAGCTTTGATATTATCCACATGATAGATCGGGGAAGCAGCAACCAGCATTGAAGAATCCTTTACCGGATCGCCAATCATCTCATGGAACATATCGAGATAGGGCTTCCAGTATGGGGGGATAGTATGAAGGAAGGTAAAGAGATTCGAAACGCCGACATAATCAATACCGCAGGCATAGAGATTCGGAGTTAATGTAAGGCCGGCAAGGGTGCAATAGCCGCCATAACTTGCTCCGTAGATAGCGATCTTTTTCGGATTGGCAATGCCTTTATCGATGAGCCATTTTACCCCATCGGAGACATCATTCTGCATGGTTTTTCCCCATTCCTTGAATGATGCTTCCCAGAATTTGCGCCCGTATCCCGTCGAACCTCGAAAATTAATTTGTAATACGGCATATCCGCGATTAGCGAATAACTGTACTTCCGGGTTATATCCCCATTCGTCCCGGAACCAGGGGCCGCCATGGGGATTAATAATGACCGGAAGATTCTTCCCGCTACTACCCACGGGCAAGGTCAGGTATCCATGAATGGTAAGTCCGTCGCGGGTTTTATAGGTGATGGGCTTCATCGCCGCCATATCCTTTTCATTGATCCACGGGCTGACATCGGCAAGCTTTGTCAGCTTCTTAGTTGCCGTCTCGTACATGTAACAGCTTCCGAGCGAACGATCGCTTGAAGTGCGGACCATATAGATATCTTCGTTCTTATTAGCGCCGGTCAGGTAAATTTCAAGATTCGGTAGTTTTGCTTCCAGATCCTTCATCGTATTCTCTACCTGTTTATCAAGATATTTTCGCTCATGCTTCCAGGTATCGTACCCGATCGAAGTCAGTACCTTACGCTTATGCGAATAATGCAATTCGGAAACATCGACTTCCGGATTAGAATACAGTTCTTCTATCTCCTTTGCATTGGCAATATCATATTTCACGATCGCCGTTTTATCTCGGCCGATATTGCTCGCAGCATAAATATATTTATTATCGAAGGTAAAGAATAATGGCGAAAGCGATTCTTTGAAATTCGTTGTCAGTACTTCTTTGAAAGGAGCATCCTCAGTCTCGCGGTACAAAAGGGTGGTATTTACACCATCGGTTGTCTGGGCAATTCGAATCTTACCGGTATGATCGGTAACCCAGCCCGTAATATTACCAGGATTTTCCGCGGCCATCGTAAGTTCGCCAGTCACAATATTAAGGCGATAGACATCGAATATCTGTTTATTCCGCTTATTCAGCCCGATCAGTAACTGATCCGGCATATCTTCAAGGCCATCGACGATCTGAGCGGTCACACTATCGAATGGTGTAAGGTCTTTTAAGTTATTTCCCTGACGATCGACCGAGTACAAATGAAAATTCTCATCGCCGCCTTTATCTCTCAAATAGACAATGCGATCGCTTGATTTCCAGAAATATCCTCCGATATCACGAGATGTTTCCGACGTTACCCGAACGGCTTCGCCGCCGCTACGCGGCATGACAAAGACATTCAGGCGATGTTCGTAAGGGGCAAGGTAAGAGATCCAGTTGCCATCTTCAGAGATTCGATAAGCCGTTTTTTCTGGATTCTTAAAGAAATCACGAAGAGGAATTTTAGTTACCGCAGCAACCGAAGTGCCTGCCTGCAACAAGGCTGCCAGTAACGACAGGCGAAGAAGCGTTTTCATGTGGTCTATCCTTTCAAGATGAATTCGAGGGGGGTATTCGCATTCATAAAAGGATTGTTTCCGTTCATGACCTTTTTTTCATGAACAACGATGCAATACTTGCTACTTAAGCAATATTTGAGAATGGCTTAAGGTGAGAAATATGTTATAAATTCTTTTTCAAGAACTCTTCCATTGCTTCATAGACTTCGAAGCGGTTTTCCTCATTATGGAAGCCATGGCCCTCATTCTCCTTTACCAGATATGGGACATCGATACCGCGTCCGCGTAATGCTTCGACGATCTGATTGGATTCATTAATATTTACGCGCGGGTCTTTTGCTCCCTGAATAACAAAAAGCGGCGATTTGATCTGATCGACATGGAATACCGGAGAAGCATCGTGCAATAACTCTTTATCTTTTTCCGGATCGCCGACCATCTCATACATCATATCGAGCAGCGGTTTCCAATACGGAGGAATAGTCGTCATGAAGGTAAAGAGATTCGATACACCGACATAGTCGATCCCACAGGCATAAAGATCGGGAGTAAATGTCATACCTGCAAGAGTACAGTAGCCGCCGTAACTCCCACCATAAATAGCGACCCGCTTCGGATCGGCAATGTTCTGATCGATAAGCCACTGTACACCATCGCTGACATCATCCTGCATCTTCTTACCCCATTGTTTGAACGACGCTTCCCAAAAAGCGCGCCCGTACCCTGTGGAGCCCCGGAAATTCATCTGGAAGACAGCATAACCACGATTAGCAAAAAATTGTACTTCGGGATTATATCCCCAGACATCCCGGTGCCAGGGTCCGCCATGCGGATTTACGATCACCGGTAATTGTTTTTCTTCGCTACCGTGGGGGATGGTGAGATATCCATGGATCGTAAGTCCGTCACGCGAAGTATAGGTGACGGGCTTCATTTCACACAGATCGTTCTCATCGAGCCAGGGGCTTACGTCGGCAAGTTTTTCGAGGCGATCGGTTTCTTTCTCGTATAAATAGAAAGCACCTAAAGAACGGTCGCTATAGGTACGAACAACGAACGTGAGCTCATCTTTCGTATAACTGGCGATTCCTACTTCATAGCTCGGAAGCAATTCATATAAACGAGTGTATAACTTTTCCATTTCATGATCGAAGAAATGGCGCTGATTCTTCCAGGTTGTAAAGCTGGCGTAGGTAATTACTTTTCGCTTCTTGGAAAAATGTAACCGCTCGACATCGACCTCAGGATGCTCGAAGATAACTTTCTTCTCGGTTGCTGTTGCCGGATCGATCAGCACAATGGCGTCTTTATCACGGCCGATGTTGCTCGAACAATACAGATTCGAATTATCGAACATGAAAAAGAGCGGGGAGATCGATTCGCGAAAATTTGTCGTGACGATCGGGCGAAATTCTTTATCTTCGGTTTCACGAAAAAGTAGGGTGGCGTTTACACCATCAGTTGCTTTTGCAATGCGCAGTTTACCATCGTGATCGGTAAGCCAGCGGGTGATGTTGCCAGGGTTTTCGGCGATCATCTCCATAGCACCGGTTGTTACATCGATCCGGTAAACGTCGAAGACTTCTTTATTGCGCTTATTCATCGAAATGATCATCTCGGTCGGATGCTCTTCGAGATCGTCGATAATATCGACCGTTACCTGATCGAATGGTGTGAGGTCGGTTAGTTCGCCGCTTGTGACATTGACGCTCAGCAAGTGAAAATTTTCATCGCCGCCAAAATCCTTCACATAGATAATATGGTCGTTGCCTTTCCAGAAATATCCGGCCATGTCGCGGGCGGTTTCCGAGGTCAGGCGTTTTGCGTCGCCTCCTGCTCTCGGACGGACAAAAATATTGCGGCGGCGTTCATAGGGAGCAAGAAAGGAGATCCAGTTGCCATCGGGAGAGATTTGATAGCCTGAAAATTCGGGTGTGCGAAAAAAATCTTTAAGGTCGTAACGCTTAACAGAGCTCATTGCTTGAGATAATTATTGTTTTGGAATGTAAATCTATCGAATAAACAGTTGTACGCAAACGCGGAGGGGGCAGATGTCATTCCACAAGCCCGACCAGATACCTTCGCAATAGTTCAAGCGCTGCATCGGCACTGCGCTCACGAATGTCTTCGCGCTCCCCGCCGAAACGGAACAGCTTGGCAATAGTATGATGGGCCGTTGCAAGGGCGATCCAGACCGTGCCAACCGGTTTAGCCGGGCTGCCTCCATCAGGCCCTGCAATGCCGGTAATCGATAATGAATACGTGGTGCCAAATTTCTTACGAATGCCTTCCGCCATTGCTATCGCACACTCTTCACTTACCGCGCTATAGTTCTTTAAAATCGTCGGTGATATACCAAGTTCTTCTGTTTTGATGTCATTCGAATAACTTATGACACTACCGGGAAAAACAGCGGACGAGCCGGGGATGGAAGTTATTTTCATCGATAGTTTACCACCCGTACAGCTTTCGGCCGCCGAAACCGTTTCTCTGCGTTGGGTAAGAAGCGTGTTGATTATCTCTTCCAGGCTTTCCTCATTTACTCCGTAGATATAAGAGCCAACCTTTGTCCTGATCTTTTTTTCTACTTGTGCGATCGTTCGTTTAGCAGCAGCAGTATTGTTTGCCCGAACAGAAATACGAAGCCGTACTCCACCCATTCTTGGCAGAAATGCCAGTGTTGCCCCGGCTTCCAGTATAGGCTCCATTGGCCCGATCTTTTCGGCAAGCAATGACTCACCGATACCACTGGTGAGCAATGTCTGATGCATAATGGCCTCGCCGAGTTTTCTTTTGTATTGCTGTTTTAACAGAGGGATAACTTTTTTCTCAATGAGAAATTTCATTTCCTGTGGCACGCCCGGTAAGATTACAAAGGTTTTTTTCTTATGATAGAAGGCAAGTCCCGGAGCCGTGCCTTTATCGTTCGGTAGTACGAGAAAATCTTTTGGGACTTCTGCCTGAGTATAATTCGAGACCGGCATGGTCTTATAACCGAATTTTTTAAAACGCGCTTTTACCCGGGCAAGCGTTGATGTATGCAGATAGATCGGCTTCTTAAAATACTTCGCTACTACTTTTTTTGAAATGTCATCGTGAGTGGGACCAAGACCACCGGTTGCTATAACAATATCATGTTCTTTCCAGGCTCTATCGATCGTTTCGCGAATTCCTTCTTCGCTATCGCCGATCGTCGTGATGCGCGCAACATCGATCCCGAGCGCATTGAGCTGGGTGGAAATAAAGGCAACGTTGGTATTTATGACCTGGCCGATGAGCAGTTCATCGCCGATAGAGATCAGTTCTGCAGTAAGCATAGGTTACTGCAAACATCGAAGCTTTAGCGAAGGTGCAGGTAAGAAAGTAGCATCATCCCAAGATGGGCGGCAATATTTGCATAGACACCTGCCACGGCATCGTCAAGCATGACTGAAGACCCGCCCTGCCGTTTTTCAAAAAAGGAGGCCGGATAGACTTTGAAAATATCGAAAACCCGAAAGGCAATAAAGGCAAGGATCACATAGATCGGATCGCCGGTATAGGTCCAGGTAAATAGTGCAATCCATTGGCCGAGGACTTCATCGATCACCACTACCGATGGATCATGCTCTCCGAGTTTGAGCTCGATAATATCGGTGGCAATAGTGCCTGCAACAAATATGACAATACAGGCTGAAGCCAGGATCGGCAGATGCTGCAAGTATCCGATATAATAATAGAGAATTGCTGCCACGGCGCTGCCAACCGTACCGCTGGAAACCGGAGATAAGCCTGCAAAACCAAACGAGCCGACGAGGAGCGCACCCATAGGTACCTCTTTCATTTTCGGTGTCATCGGTTTCCAAAGCCTGCTTTTGGCTTTGGTTAAGGCAGTTACTTCTTGGGGCATACGAAAGGTCTAAGAAAGATTTTGCGGAGACCGTTTCAGCAGATACCGGTATGTAGCAATCTTTAAAACGGAGTAATTAGAAGCAGTATAAGAAATCGCACTGATCACTGTTAAGGCGGTCACTATCATGGCAAGCCACCATAGCAAGCTCTCATTAAGGAGTGTATCGCCAACGGTTGCTATCCCAGCGCCGAGGTATCCTTTTTGCAGCATTAACGCTACAAGCACATAACAGATGAACGTCATCTGAAAGAACGTTTTATACTTGGCAAAGTTACTGGTAATGATCGGCTGGCGCAGAGAATCGCCGATCATTCTGAAAATTGTTAGGTAGGCATCGCGGGTGATAATAAGGATGACACACCAGGTTGGTACCATCCCTTTACTCGCAAAAGCAATAAAAGCGAAAGAGGTGAGTACTTTATCAGCCAGGGGATCGAAAAAAGCGCCGAAGGAGGAAAGTTTGCCGAGACGGCGGGCAAAATAGCCATCGTACCAATCAGTAATGGCTGCCACTGCAAAGACAAGCACTGCCCATCCATAGACCGGCGGGTCTATGACTGCAAAGAGAACATAAAAGACCGGCGCTAAAAGTATTCGTAACGCCGTCAATTGATTGGGAAGTGTCATTGCGTACCCTATAACAGTTTCAGACTGTTTAGGTGCTCCAATTACGCAAAAAACAGGAGAAGAGCTGTTTTACTGATCGGTGCCCATGCGGAGCTTTGCCAGCCCCAGGAATCTCAGGATCGAGATATACATCCACCCCATATCGAACTCGAACCATTTCTCGGAAAACTTGGGGCTCGAAGGATGCTTATGATGATTATTATGAAGTTCTTCGCCCGAGAGTAAAATACCAATAGGGCTGAGGTTGCGACTTTCATCGTCAACGACGAAATTGCGATAACCAACTGTATGGCCAAGACCGTTTACAACTCCGGCTGCCCAAAACGGTACCCAAAGTACCAAGCCCGTCCAGACAAGAAGTCCCCAATAACCAAAGAGCAACAGGCAGAGGCCGAGCAATACAACCGGGCCGACATATTTTGTTTTCTCAAAGAAGTTACGCTCGAGGAAATCATTCGGTAGGCCTTTGCCATATTTTTCGATAGTGGCGGGATCCTGATAGGCGCGACGGTAATATTTTACGCCGAGGAAGAGAATCTGTGCCCAGCCATGGATAACCGGTGAATGGGGGTCATGCTCGGTTTCGCAATGGGCGTGGTGTTTGCGATGAACGGCTACCCATTCTTTAGCGGACATTCCGGTAAAAAGCCAGAGCCACATTCTCATAGGGAATGCAGCAAGTGGATGAAAAATAAGGGCTTGGTGGGTAAGAGAGCGGTGGAGATACAGCGACGTACACATGATCGTCAAGTGACCGGCAATCACTACGACAATAGTTGCGCCCCACCAGCTATGCAAGAGAAAAGAAAGATCCATCGTACAAAATCCTCCGAAAATCAGACGTGCTTAAACGAAGTCGCGGCTACAATGGTTTTTCCTTAACGATTATTTTCGTTCCGATTTGAAATAGCTATCATTTTTTGCTGTTCTGCTATTGTTTTCGAAAAGAAATGACCGCCGGAGCCATCTCGCCGGGCCACAAAAAATAGTTTATCATGGTGGGCTGGGTGAAGAGCGGCGAGAATGGCCGCTTTGCCCGGGTTATTGATCGGCCCAGGTGGCAGGCCGCTATACATATAAGAATTATAGGGGTTGTCCTTGAGCAGATCGTCATGAGTTATAGGACGGCTAAGGCCTAACCCATATTGTACACTCGGATCCGCATCGAGCTTCATCCCGATCTTTAAGCGGTTGTAGTACACACCCGCTATCGTATCCCGCTCATCGGCTCGATGAGCTTCCGCTTCAACAATGGAAGCCATAGTAATGAGTCCCGTTCTTGTTAATCCGGTCTTAGAACTTTCGGCTAACAGGGAATCGGTAACGACTTCTTTGAAGCGGCCGATCATTCGCTTGAGCAGCTCCTGAGGAGTCATCATCAAATAAAATCGGTAGGTATCGGGGAAGAGATACCCCTCGGCTGTTTTTGCGGCTACCGGCACACCTGCCGGATGGATAAAAGAAGTATCGTGAGCAAGTTTATAGATCATCGCCGAATCAAGCCCGAGCTTCTCTTTGGCAATGGATGCTATTCTCCTGATAGTGCTTCCTTCGGGAATAGTGATCTCGAAGATGATAGCAAATTCGGTGCCGGTAAGCCTTGAGAGAATATCGATATTAGATAATCCGTAGCTAATACGGTAGCTGCCCGGCTGAAGCGAAGCGCTCACCCCTTCTATCTTTGCGGCCAGTTTAAAAAACAATTTAGACCGAATGAGATCTTTAGCGGCAAGCGAATCGGCAACGGCCGAGATGGAAGAGCCTTTCGGAACTACGACAATTACTTCTCCAACCTTCTTGGCAGGATTCTTCCAGAGCAAGATCCCAAAAAGCAGAATAAGTATTATAACGGCGGCAATACAGCCATAGACGAACAGTTTTTTCATGGGATACTTATTCGGCCATGGCTTTTAAGCGAGCAAGTGTTTGCGGCTCATATTTCTTGCAATAATCGTCGGCCGAAAGTAGTTGGTATGCTTTCTTAAAGGGAGCGGCTGCTTCTTCTTTTTTCCCAAGGGCATAAAGAACTTCGGCATATTCGGCGCTGATCCAACCATCCTCCTTCTGAGTACTCTCGAGTTTTTTATATACTGGCTCTATAATGGTGAATGCCACTGTAGCCTTACCGCCAAGGCGTAACGCTTTCGACTCATCTTTTAAGGTAAAAATATCCGGCTCGCCGTACTGCTTAAGCTGATATTCACTTAGGAGATGAAAATACTTATAGGCATTTTCGTAATCGTTTATTTTTAAGTAGCTCTCGCCGATATTATTATATAGCGCCCAGAGCCAGCCCTGTTGGCTGCTATCGTTCTCGACGAGCGTAATACCTTTAAGATTCCATTGAATCTGTTCGTGCGGATCGTCTTTGGCAATAGCTACCATGTGCACGGCATCGATCGCAAACCTCATGGCTCCCATCTGCGATGCTATTTCGTAAGCCTGAGCGAACAGCGGCACTGCTTCTTTCTTATGATCGGATGAATTAAAGGTCCGTCCTCGCTCAAGCAGATAGCGAACCTCGGCAAGGCTAAGCTGAGGGGTTAACTGTTTCTCGACCGTGTCGAGAAGTGTATGCGCTTCGGTGAAATTATCTTCGAGCGAGTAGGTCCGGGCGATCTGGGTGAGTAATTGCAGGTAGTACGAGCGATCGTTCGATGCTTTGGCTTGTGGCAGTATTTCCTGAAATTTCTTTCTGGTTTCTGCGGGATTATTGTAATCCCAAAGCTTATCGAAATTCACCAGTTCGGGCGATTGTGCAAGTGCCATCTTCCAAAGAGAACAAAGAATAACGAAGCTTAAAACTAAGCGCTGCTTCATTCGGCAAATATACGGGTTGCCAAAAAAAGAAGGGGTCGGACCCGCAATTTGCGGACCCAACCCCTTCACCCATGAATGAAACGAACTCTTAGTCTTTAGCGCGAGGATTTTTGAATATCTACTTCCACGCGGCGATTGAGCATACGGCCTTCCGGAATATCGTTCGAGAATTTCGGATTGCGCTTGCCTTGACCGACGACATTGGTGTTAACCGGAAGCTTCGTTACTTTCTGTAATGCCTCTCGAGCTTTATCGGCACGAGCTTCAGAAAGTGCCTGGTTATAATCATCGGCGCCGGTATTATCGCAATAGCCGGTGACGCCAAGGCCGGTAGCATCTTTCGAGACGCTTTCGCCGATGAGGTTGATCATCTGGGAAGCGCGGGCATTGACTTCCGAACGATCGAAATCGAACGAAAGCATTGCATACTTTTCAAGCTTTGCATTATCGACCGTCTTGCTCGTAACTCGGGTCATGCCATCGGCAGTGTACTTGTGCCCATCAGCATCGTAGAGATCGAGCTGATAATGAACCGGCTGATTGACATAGTTCTGGGCGTTCGGTATCTTGAGTGTCAGAACTTTCGGCGGGGTACCGCGGCCGCTATCGGAAACATTGATCGGTGTGCCGTTCTGATCGGCGTTAAGCTCCCAGCGAACGATCGAAATGCGCGGATCGGCATTGACCGAGGTCTCGAAGCGAACAAGTGTTTCGCCGATGGCCTGCGATTGCTTATTCTCGATCTTGATCGGTTCGGTGATGCGCGGATCGGTCGAAGCAATTTCGATACGGCGGTTTTCTTCCATACCGGCTTTCGTTACCGGGTTGGTAGGAAGCTCTGGCAGATTGCGCTGATCGACGATTAAGCGCTTGCTATCGATATTCCAGGTTTTCACGAGGTAATCGCGAAGCGCAAGTGCGCGCGAACGCGAAAGCTCGACGTTGTTACGCTCTTTACCGCTATTGGAATTCGTACCTGTAATAGTGATCACAGCATCGGGATATTGACGCATTCTCGATCCGATAATATCCGGCAAGGAGTGATTTACTTCCAACGGATCTTTGCCATCGAGCATCGAAGTATTAAAGCCGGTAGCGCCATTACGATAGTAGCGGGAAGGGATCTCGGCATTATCGTAATCGAAGAAAATATAAGGAAGCAGCGGCATCGACGAGCGGGAGCGAGTTACCTGCTCGGCCACGATCGGGTCCTGTGTCGGATCGCCATTCGGTAGAACGCCTTTAGCAGTGACCGAAATATTCGGTGCGGCCGGCGGCGGCTCCGGTGGTTTTTCATCTTTACCGATGTCGAACTTCACTGAAAGTGCCAGACGAAGCGTCGAGACTTTCAAATCGCCATTATCTCCGCCAAGATTGGTAAACGGAAAGCTGTAGAAAGCTTCCGGCGTGAGCCACACGCTGTGCTTGGCATTGATCGGAATATCATAGCCAACACCGGCGCCAATAGAAGCATAGACGCTTCCGACGCCTGGCAGGTCTTTGCTTGAAGAGCTGGCATCGCTGGAAGTACCATGAGCATACGTCTTTTTAATAAGCGTAGCGATCGATGGGCCTGCAAGAATATGAAAATTTCCCCAGAGCGCATACTTGGCTAATACGTCGATTCCAACCGTCTGTGCATTGTAAGCAAAATTCTTTACCTGAGGTGCTCCATTTGATGGGGTACCATCGCTAAAAGAACCGCTAAAATCATTATAATGAATTCGGGGGACGAGCATCCACTTTTCAGCAAGCGGAATTTCAAGAAGGGCAAAGAACGTCGGAGCTGCTCCGAAGCCGCTATTGTAGCTATTAAGACTATCGATATACGTACCCGAAGCGAAGTTCATATTAATACCGGCTCCGAGACCGATAGTCAGACGGTGGGGATACGTGATTTCCGGAGACGATTCCATTGCTCCGGTTTGCGCATCGGCTGTCGGAGAGAATGCCGCCAACGCAAGTATTATCACCAATACGACAGAAAAAGCACGCAGGATTTTCTTCATTTCGAAGGTAGAAGTGGAAAATGAATATCAAGCCATACGTCTCGCGAAAGATAGAGTAACAGACCTTGAAAATGAGTTTTTATTCACAGATACAGCGCCCCGATCTTTGGCGAAACAGTATTGTTTCAATAAAAAACCAAATAATCTCTTAAAAATTCCACTTTCCCCCACATTTTATTAAATTTTCTTTAATACTTCCAATTGATCGATACTTTTATTTTACTTTCTTCGTATCTTTACAATCAAAATATGCACACGGTGAGAACATTTTTTAAGATCGTTTTTTCGATACTGGTATTGGCGGCTGTTACAGGCGGATGTTCGTCGTCCAAATCATCCGGTAGCTGCAGCTACTGCCAAAAGCCCGATACGATCATTGTTTCAAGCGGCGGAGGCTTCAGCGGTTTTTATAATTATTATTCGATCACCTCTACCGGAGTTGTTCGCTCCTGGCAACATCGCAGCGGCACGCTCGGCGATACTGTCTTCGCAGAAAAACATATTCCTTGCGATTCACTCGCTTTTTACTTTGAATTTTTAAATAAGATCGATTTTGCATCGATCGATTATTCATCCAACGGGAACATGAACTACAAGGTCGAGCGGCGAACTTCGGGAGCATCTCATTCCGTCTATTGGGGGAATTCCGATCCATCGGCGCCGAGAGAGGTTGTAGTATTTCATAAACTGCTTTCACAGGCAGCAAGCCACTGGACTGCACCTGCCACCAAATAAGTATCAGAAAGGAACGACGATGAGATCGGTGATCAAACTATTAGCGCTTTCGATAGTACTGCCGGCCGCGCTTCTTGCCCAGCAGAAGCAGAACTCCAGGCCGCTTAAAGGGCTCGATGCTTCGAAGATACCGGTGATCGGTTCGGTGAAGCAATATATTAACGACCACAAGAATCAACCGACGATCTTTGAGAAAATGCATCTCACTAAAAACGGTGAGGGAACATTCGGATTTGCTCCTTCGGCTTCTCAAACGATCAAACTCGATCCTGCACGAGCCTCCTCCTCTACACCTTATTGGAAAGTAGTAAAATCGGCTAACGGTACGATAAACTGGATGTGGGCGATGAATATCGGTGCCGAAACCCCACATACGCAGTCGCTTAAAAAGAACGATGGTTTGGCAGTTCTCAGCGGATTAAAGAACTATCTTTTGCTCAAGGACCCCAAAAGCGAGCTGCGGTTGATGAGCGATGAACGCGACGATCTCGGCTGCGAACATCAGCGCTATGCCCAGTATTACCAAGGCGTGCCGGTATGGAATAGCGATCTCTATGTGCATTTTAATATTAATGCTGAGCCTTATATTATTAATGGCACGTATCAACCAACCCCTAACACTATTTCTGTTACTCCGGCATTAAACTCTTCAGCCGTAACGGTTCTTGCTATTCACGATCTGATGGCACGAAACGAATGGGCACCGGTGAAAGTCGGTAATACCGCCGGCATTTCTTTTTCCAATGAACCGGTTGCAACATTGGTGCTCTTCCCAGTCGAGGGTAAAGAGCCGAAGTTGGCCTATCAGGTGGAAATAAATGCGAATATTCTGCAATCGTACTATTATATTATCGATGCTACAACAGGAGAGATCATTCAGCGTACCAATCATTATTGCAGCCTGCAACCCTTTCATGGAACGGTAGAAAGCGTGGAAATAGATAAATCTCCGGTATCCTCTTTCGCTGAGAATACACCGGCTCAGGTACAAGCTGGCTTTGTCGATGCGCAGGCAGGTGATCTTAACGGAGTTATACAGAACATCAGAAGTTACCAGCATACCGATGGTAATTATTATCTCATTTGGGACTTACCAAGTTTTAATGCCGGAGCTTCTCAATTACCCGATCAACCAAGTGGCGGAGCGTTAACGCTGACGCTCAAGAGTCACGATTATGCTCAGGGATCGACGATCTTTCATAATACTACGAGTAATAATATCTGGATCGATCCGGCTGCAGTATCGGCACATAAAAATGCCAGTGTAGCGTATAACTATTACAAAAATACTTTCAGCCGCAACGCTATAGATGATAAAAATGGGGTGATCAATTCTATCATCCATGTGACTGATAATGGGGGTGGAATGGATAATGCCTTTTGGAATGGCGGCGGAAAAGTAATGGTCTATGGCGATGGGTTTCAGGAATTCAAGCCGCTTGCCGGAGGACTCGATGTGGCCGGACATGAAATGACGCATGGTGTTACGGAAAACTCTGCAAACCTGGTCTATCAGAATCAATCGGGAGCTCTTAATGAGTCGATGTCCGATGTGTTCGGCATTATGATCGACCCAAGCAATTTACTGATCGGAGAGCAGGTAATACAAGTAGCTGGAAAGACCTGCCTCAGAGATATGTCTAATCCTCATAATCCGGAAGCGCTTTCCGATCAGCCGGCTAAGATGAGCGAATTCCAACAGCTCACGCTCGAGCAGGATAATGGCGGAGTACATGTCAATAGCGGCATCCCCAATCATGCGGCGGGGATTCTCGTTCAAGCGCTTGGCAGAGATAAAGTACAGAAAATGTATTACCGGGCACTGACCAAGTATCTTACCCGTGAAGCACAGTTCATCGATTGCCGCCGCGCGGTTATTGCTGCTGCCAACGATCTCTTCGGTACTTCCAGTGCCGAAGCAACGGCCGTCGGCAATGCATTTGATCAGGTAGAGATTTTCGATAATACTTCCGGTGGAGGTAACGATAATATTCCCTCGCGCACCGGGGGGATTCCTATTATTGCTTTCTCTGGTGTATCTACAAATTCCTCCATCAATGGAAGAATCGGTTTTGTCGATAAGCGGACGGATAGTGCATTCTTTTTCAATAATAATTTAGCCTTTGCCCGCCTCGGTTCTCAAACGGAGAGCCCGGCAATTCTGACAATGCCGCGTGACGGTGTTGCTATTTGTTTTGTCGATCAGGCAAATCGTCTATCTTTTGTGTTTATGTCCGATGGCTCTGTCGTTCCGCTGACATTGCATATTCAGCAAGATGGTGACATTTGGAATGCCTCCATTTCGCCTGATGGAAAATTCGTAGCTATGACGTCAGCCTACGAAAATGATCCGAATATTTATTTTTACGATGGAAATAGCATCGTACGATTCCCACTTACCCCTCAGTCCAACGATGGCGGTGCGGTTTCTTCTATCGATTATCCGGATGTCATTTCCTGGAGCCCAAGTACAAAGGATTTCCGTATTGGCTTCGATGCCTTTAATCTCGATACTTATGGGGGTACGCAAGTAGGGTATTGGTCGATCTATGAATCGGTAATCGATACCAATGCTGTTAATTCTTCGAGAACCTACAGCCTAATTCCGGCGGCCGATAAGACGATAGATATTGGTAATATCAGTTATGGTAATACAAACCCCGATGTTTTTGCTTTTAATGCCTTAAGTAATAATGTTGAAGATGTATTGGTAGCCAATTTCGATCAAAATTCTATCGTCGATCTTTCTACCTATACAAGGACGATCAATGGTAATGCCATTCTCGATGCTAACCGGCCGACTTATTCGCCGGACGATAAGCAACTTTGCTTCTCGAGTATATCCAATGCTTCACTTTTGTACTATGATATTGCCAGCACATTGCTGGTATTCCAATCGTATGCAAATTTAGGCTTTGCATTGGCGATGCCCTATTGGGGGCTGGTTGGCGGGCAGGAAAACGGAGTTAATACGCACGAGCAAAGCGGGATAAGCATTACTGCAATGCCAAGCACTATTTATTCCACTGCTTCGATATCGTTTGATTTGAAAGAAGCGGCTGCTGCCACTATCGACTTGGTAAATATCTATGGTGTAACCGTTCAAACGATCGCTTCGGGGCATTTTGATGCGGGCACTTCACGATTGAATTTCAATCGAAGCGGAATTGCTTCCGGTACTTATTTTATCAGACTCCGTACGAACGATACTCAGGTACTGACAAAGACCGTTATTGAATAGTAAATAAGAGATTATTGCAACAAAGGGCGGCTTATTAGCTGCCCTTTGTTATTTTTATGGTATCCAATATATTAATCGTGCGTAAAAAGTAATAATAATTTATTAACTATCTGCGGGTTTTCTGCTGTTGCAAAGACAGACATGACGGTTCAGATAATAAGTAGTGTGGAAATGGCTTTCGCAGCGCTCTTCGCCAATCGAACCAGAGCGCTTCTGACAATGCTTGGTATTATCATTGGTGTTGCTTCGGTTATTACTCTTACCGCTATTGGTCATGGAGCTTCTGCCGATATTGAAAAGCGCATTGCTACGATGGGCACGAATTTGTTGCAGATCGATCCGGGCCCTAGTTCATTGCGCGGAGTAATGGTGGGGACGGCCGTTAACCTTACCGAACATGATGTAGAAGTATTGAAGCATTCACCGGTACTATCGGCCGTAGAGCCTTCGGTCGATTCCAGAGTGCAGGTCGTTGGCGCAAATACCAATTGGAATACCCGCATTCTCGGTACGACCCCGAAATGTTTAGAGATAAGAAATTATGTAATCGATCAGGGCACTGCATTTACCGATTACGATGTCATTGCCGCAAAAAAAGTGTGTGTACTCGGCAGTACGGTGGCGCGGCAGCTTTTTGGTGATGCAAGTAATGCTTTGGGTAAAGAGGTTCGTATTGGGGCGGTTCCTTTGACTGTGTTAGGAGTGCTCGTTTCGAAAGGATTTAGCGCCAATGGCTTCGATCAGGATGATATTATCATTGGGCCGCTCTCCACTATTCAAAAACGTATCATGGGTACGACGTGGCTTGAAGATATTTTCGTTACCACCCCTTCGAGCGATTATACCAATGCCGCTATTGCCGATATTACTGACGTCCTGCGTCAACAGCATAAACTCACCGGCAAGGGAGATGACTTTAGAATTCGCTCCCAGGTAGAAATTGCCAAGGCTGCCGAAGCAAGCAGTGATACCTTGACCCAGCTCTTGCTCTGGGCAGCGATCATTGCCCTATTAGTGGGGGGAATTGGAATTATGAACATTATGCTGGTAAGTGTTACCGAGCGCACCCGGGAAATTGGCATTCGGAAATCGATTGGTGCTAAGCCAAGATTTATTCTAATGCAGTTTCTTATCGAAGCTTTTACGATCAGTATCGTGGGTGGCGCACTTGGCGTAATTGTAGGATTTGCAGGTAGTTACGCAATCTCAAATTCCAATGGCTGGCGCCTGATTATTTCTCCGTCATCGGTGCTGCTTTCCTTTGCCGCCGCGACGTCCGTTGGCCTCTTTTTTGGGTTCTATCCT
Source organism: uncultured Alphaproteobacteria bacterium (assembly GCA_964404255.1). GTDB lineage: Bacteria > Bacteroidota > Ignavibacteria > Palsa-1295 > Palsa-1295 > JAFDZW01. Next base: position 107,950 of record CAYOJJ010000013.1, read on the forward strand.
GCCCGTAAAGCCGCTAAACTCAATCCGATAGAGGCACTGCGTTACGACTAAAAACAGATAAAAGCCCTTGAATTTCCTGTTTTCCACTTTTTTGAATTTTTTTTAAAGAAATTTTCGAGAAATACTTCGCGTATCGCGAACCCCTTGCAAGACAAGGCTTCCAGGGGTATTTTCAGAGCAGGAAATAGTGTCGTAACATGAGAATTCTCAGGTAATTTTAAGAAAAATAAAACTCATTCGGAACTTCGCGGGAGTACAGAGGCGTTATACCGCTCCCTTGACGAAAGGGAAGTTCTTTGACAAGCGACGCGGCGTGTAAAATGCCACTGATTATGAAGTAAGCGAGAGCCCAAACTAATCGAGTGGATCCGCGAAATGACGACAAAAGTATAAGTAATGGGAGCGTTGATATTCTTAGAAATAAGAGTACCAATGCTACCGCAAGTATCGAGCACAAAAGGTTACACTGGTAGCAATATCAGTGGAGCCCCAAGCGAGTAACGAAGAAGCTGACTTTAGATCGAAAGAGATAACGAAAGCGACTTCGGTACCGAACACTGTAGTGATGCACATTAGTAGTAAGGGTTCGTTAAGAACTGCTGCTGCTATCTGTATTGTGAACGTTTTTGGTGAAGTTACAAAGAGCGTACGGGGGATGCCTTGGCGCTGGAAGGCGAAGAAGGACGTGGTTACCTGCGATAAGCTTCGGGTAGGCGGAAGCAGCCTTTGATCCGGAGATCTCCGAATGGGACAACCCACTACGGGTAATACCGTAGTATCCTGCACTGAATACATAGGTGTAGGAAGCAAACCCGCTGAACTGAAACATCTAAGTAGGCGGAGGAAGAGAAAACAATCGTGATACCCTGAGTAGTGGCGAGCGAAACGGGTATAGCCCAAACCGTTCGGTCATAGACCGGCGGGGTTGTAGGACTTGCGACATGGACTGTATTACTATAGCTGAACTGCCTGGAACGGCAGACCATAGAGGGCGATCGTCCCGTAAGCGAAATAGTAGTGCTACCTAGCGAGTATCCTGAGTACGACGGAGTAAGTGAAAGTCCGTCGGAAACTGCCAGAACCATCTGGTAAGGCTAAATACTCTCCAGCGACCGATAGTGAACTAGTACCGTGAGGGAAAGGCGAAAAGAACCCTTCAGAAGGGAGTGAAATAGTACCTGAAACCGTATGCTTACAAACGGTAGGAGCGAGCCGGGGTTTACCCCGGGGAGTGACTGCGTGCCTTTTGCTTAATGAGCCTACGAGTTACTTAT